>NZ_JAMDJO010000001.1:0-1730984 GCF_023475885.1 Shewanella sp. 10B | reverse complement strand
TCATTTACTGCCTGCGACAATAAGACAGGTAGTGAATAACAAATTTGCTTGGTGACAATAGCATTGTGGTCCCACCTGATCCCATCCCGAACTCAGAAGTGAAACGCAATCACGCCGATGGTAGTGTGGGGTCTCCCCATGTGAGAGTAGGTCATCGCCAAGCGCCTAATTTGATTTCACTTTTAAAAGTGAAGATAAACAGTCTCGTGAAGAGAGCAGAAAGCTAGCTGAATAAGCTGGCTTTTTTGTTTATGGCGTTTGCAATTTTTACCTCTTACTCCCTTTATATATTCCCACTTCACTCACTGTTTAGCTTGGTTTATCCCTAGCAATTTAGGCAAATAATATCAGGCCAATAAAAAGAGCAACCTAGGCTGCTCTATTCTGTATTGGATAGGTGTCTTGCTCGCTTGTTACTGCCAAAACTAACGAATACGCTTATTGCTCGTTAATTTTGGCCTTGAATTTTGCTTTGGTGGTGTCATCGGCGAGGTGATACCAATAATCCAGCATATGGCTGATTTCAGCTTGGGTCGGCGAGTCAGGTGCTGTGCCTTGTGTTACTGCAGCAGCACTGGCGGTTACGGCTGTTGATGGCGCAGAAGTGGCGGCTTGCAGAGTTGGTGCAGTCGTTGTTGCTGATACTTGAGGCTGGTTTTGCACTGCGGCAAGCGTTATCGATGCGGGATGTTGGCCTTGATTGTATTGAAAGATTTCCTGCTCGAAGTTTCGGCCTATCTGAAGCCCGTTTTTCACTAATCTGTCTTGATCAAAACTAACCGCTTGATTGTGCTGATCTAAAAGCGTGAGTGACGGTGACTCATCGAACTGCTTTGCAGCTTTTGCCGAGTCGATATTAGGCAGTTTGAGTTGTAATGCTTGGTCAGTTTCATTAAAGCGGATGATCAGTACGTCCGATTGATAGCGTACCGAATTAGCCTGTTTGCGATACTGGGCATTGTAGCGAAACGCGATTTGGTTCAATCCATCGCTCAGCGTGACTGGTGAGGTGCTTAATGGCTTTTGTCCATTCACGGTTAACAGCTCGACATCACTTGGCAGCTGCAGGATAACTTCGGCACAAACGGGTTGCAGGCTGGCAAGCAGTATGGCGGATGCGCACAGGATAGCAGAGGATTTCATAGGCTTTCTCTTGGTTGATATCACGCACTAATGATAAGTGAGATGGCCGTTAACACAAAGTGGAGAGCTAAGTTGATGGTCACAAAGAACACACAAAGGATGCATAAAGCGCGATACATTCATTGATATTTGGCTGCGATGTAGAATAAAGAAAAGGCTCACAGGGAGCCTTTTCTTGCCTAAGTACGAGACTGAGTTAAGCCTGACTTTGGCTTAACCTAAGCGCAATAACGCAAATTACTTCGCTTTATCTTGGCTTAGATTGATGCGGTACACGGCGAAACCGAGTTCATCTTTACTAATCTTGGTCATTTCGCGCTGTTTATTCGCTTCGATAAAGGCAGCGGCTTTGTCGCTATCTTGGGTTTGGAAGCGAATATCTAACGCAACATTGGTGCTGATGGTTTTGAAATCCCAGTTGTAGTCAGCACTTGGGTTGACCATGCCTTCATACTTGCCTGTGGTTTCGTTGTACTGAGATTGTGCCGTGATATAGGCCGCTAAGGCTTCACGGTTAGTATCTGGCAGTTCGAGTACCACATGATCACTGCCGGTACCGGCGAACTTGCCACCAAAGGCGCGGTAGTTATTTGAGGCCACGATAAATTCTTTGGCCGCAAACTCTTCGCCAGTGAAGACTTTACCGTTGGCATCTGTGTAGCTTAAATCGACAATACGGTTAGCATTGGCATTGACGACGGCGCAGTCGCGGTCGAACTTGCTCGGTTGAGTCACATCAATTTGGTAGGTCAAGCCATCGAGCACGTCGAAGTTGTAGGTTGGGTGACCATCCCAGTTGATTAACTCCTGCGGCGTGGTTTTGGTTGGATCGATTTGATTGAATTGGTTAGCCGAACACTCCAGCCAATCTTTCAGTTCAGCCCCCGTTGCTTTAACCGCCACCATAGTGTTGGGGTAGAGGTAAAGGTCGGCGGCGTTTTTAAAGGTCAATGCGCCTTTATCGACTTGTACATATTGGTCTGCATCGCTGGTCGTTCCGTGGCGACCACCGGCTTTGAATGGCGCAGAGGCCGATAAGACGGGCAGATCTTTTAACGCCTCAGGGAGTTTGGCTTTGACGTTAGCAATTTGCGCGTCAGAAACGATTTGTACGGTTGGATCGTCCTGCACTAAGGTCAAGAAGCTGTACATATCGGCGGCAGCAACCCCAATCGGCTCGTCCACGAAGGCGAGTGTACCCTGGTGCTCGGCGGCGACAGCATCATGGATAGCTGCATCGGCTTCGACTAACGGTGTTTTGGTCGCGCCATCATAGATAGGACGTGCCTTAGTGGTGGCACTGAGTACAGACCACTTACCGTCTTTACGCTCGAGTTTAAAGTCGACCACACCTAAGTTATCACCCCAGCGTCCAGGCATGACGGCTGGCACACCATTTAACAGACCCTTAGTCACGTCTGTATTAGGTAAGTCGGCGTATTTGGCATCGGGGAAAATAGAGTGGCTGTGACCAAAGAGGATGGCATTAATACCGTCAACATAGGTCAAGGCATAGGTTGCGTTCTCTGCCATAGGATCGCCAGGATTTTCGGTCGAACCAATACCAGAGTGGGGGATTGCGATAATCAAATCCGCGCCTTTCGCTTTCATTTCAGGCACATATTTCTTGGCGGTCGCAACAATATCTTCAACCGTTACTTTGCCCGTGAGATTTTGTTTATCCCACAATAAGATTTGTGGTGGCACAAAACCAATATAACCAATCTTAATGGTTTGGTTATTTCCTTCGCTATCGACGATTTGTTTTTCTTTAATGATATAAGGGGTGAATAAATGCTCACCTTTTTTCACATCATTCCAGCAGCCATTATCGTCGGCACAATAGACGTTGGCATTAATATAAGGGAATTCTGCACCATGAAGTGATTTATTTAAAAAATCTAAACCATAGTTAAATTCGTGGTTACCGATATTTCCTACTTCGTAATCTAATAGGTTCATTGCTTTATAGGCGGGGTGAACATCGCCCATTTGTAGGCCGACTTTAGCCATATAGTCACCCATAGGACTACCTTGAAGCAGGTCGCCGTTATCTACGAGTACACTGTTTTTGGCCTCTTTACGGGCGGCATGGATAAGGCTAGCGGTACGAGCTAGACCGATTGTCGGATCTTCTTTACCGCTGTAGTAGTTGAAATCCATGATATTTGTGTGCAGATCCGTGGTTTCTAATACACGTAAATCCGCTTGAACGATTTGCTCATCATCCGAGCCACAGGCGCTTACGCCTAAGGCGGCAGTGATCATCACTGCGAGTAGTTTTTTATTTAACATCGTTTTCTCTATTTATATTTATTTGACCCTAATACATGTTCTTTTGAGAACATGCCCATCATCCTGTTAATTCATGACGAAAGAACCGTTCGGTAATCGCGTCATTGAGTTAACGGACGGGGATTATAAAGAGATTTGATGATCTGAATGTGACATTAATTGGATAAAAGCTGTTTCAAATTGTGACTAGGCGCTTGATTGATTAATTTGTGCACCATGGCTGCGGTATTTTTATTCATCGGCTGGTTAATTCGATGTTGCCAGCAGTTTATTAAGAATAATTAATATTTGTTAGCTGATTGAATTTCGCCTGCGCTTATATTCGATGAATCTTTGAGATAATGTTGCCGATTTTTATGAGGTGTTTTTGCCTAAGCTTTTATTTATAAAATAAATTCTACCAGTTAAAAACTTGATTGTTTGTACGCCTTACCTATGACCGCTCGTCGCTCAATCGCAGACAAAAGCCCCTTGTTGCCGTCGTTTGACGGCCGTCACACATAAAGAGATACAAATTCCCCTCGATCCTAGGCTTTGAAAACTTGGCCGAAGCTCGCTTAACTTGCTAAGGTTGTGCGTCGAAAACGGACGCCCAAAGCATGCGTCAGTTGGAAGAGAAGCCAAAATCCGTTACTCGCACCTTTCACTTAAAAAATATAAAGACAGGGCAGTAACACTCTAGGGAGTTCCTATGCGTAAGTCTGTTATTACTACTGCCGTGGCCGCGGCATTGTTATTGGGCGCTTGCTCAGAAAAACCGGCAGCAAATACTGAGGCCGCCAATGCGGTTGCGACACAAGCCGCTGCATCGACTCAAGCGAATGCGACCAATGTGTTATTGAGTAAGAGTCCACTGCAGGATCAAGCTCCGCAGTTTAATCTGATAAAGAGTTCGGATTATGCCCCCGCGTTTGCGCAGGGGATAAAAGAACATGAGGCTGAAATCGCAGCGATTATCGCCAATAAACAGGCGCCGACCTTCGAGAATACGATTTTAGCCATGGAAACCTCGGGTGAGTTGTTAACTCGAGTGTCACGCACCTTCTTCAATCTGGCGGGGTTAATCTCCGACGATGATTTTCAAAAAAACGAGGCGGATTTAGCGCCTAAGTTGTCGGCTCACCGCGATAATATTTACTTAGATCCAAGTTTATTTGCCCGTGTCGAAACCGTGTATCAACAACGTGCTGGGTTAAATGCCGAAGATAAGCGCCTAGTCGAGTTTTATTACGAGCAGTTTGTACGTGCAGGAGCCAAATTATCCGATGCCGATAAAGCGAAAATGCGCGACTTTAACGCTGAGTTAGCGACCCTTGCGACTGAGTTTTCCCAAAACAGCTTAAAGTCATTTAAAGACGATGTGATTGTTGTGACCGATAAAGCACAACTGGACGGTTTATCTGACAGCGAAATCGCCACCTTAGCGGCCGCAGCACAGGCGGCGGGTAAAACGGGTTACCTGATCACCTTAGTGAATACGACGCGTCAGCCTATCTTAGCCAGTTTAAATAACCGCGAACTGCGCCAAAAAGTCTGGGAAACCTCAGCTCACCGCGCCGTTGCCAGCAATGGCCCTTTAATCGTGAAGATGGCGCAGCTGCGCGCTAAGAAAGCCAATTTACTCGGCTTTGATACTTGGGCAGCCTATGCCGTGGCCGACCAAATGGCTAAAACGCCAACTGCCGTGTATGAAATTTTAGATGACTTGGCACCTAAGGCGTTGGCTCACGCTAAGGCCGATGCGGCGGATATCCAAGCTGAAATCAAAAAGGCCGGCGGTAATTTTGAATTACAACCTTGGGATTGGGCTTATTACGCCGAGAAAGTGCGTCAGCAAAAGTACGCCCTCGATGAAAGCAGCATCAAACCCTACTTTGAATTTAACTCTGTGCTGAAGGATGGCTTGTTCTTCGCGATGCACAAACTCTACGGCATCAGCGTTAAACCACGCACCGATTTACCGGTATGGAATAGCGATGTCCTCGCCTTTGAGGTTTTCGATAAAGACAACAGCTCTATTGGTCTGTTCTATCTTGACCCTTATGCCCGTGAAGGTAAGGGCGGCGGCGCATGGATGGATGAGTTTGTCACTCAAAGCGGCCTACTAGGCACTAAGCCTGTGGTGTATAACGCACTGAATATCCCGAAACCTGCTAACGGTCCAACCTTGATGACCTTCGATGAAGTGACCACTATGTTCCATGAATTTGGTCATGCGGTGCATGGTTTATTCTCTAAGGTGAAATACCCGAGTGTGGCGGGTACCTCTACGGCACGTGACTTTGTGGAGTTTCCGTCTCAAGTTAACGAAGATTGGAACATTGACCCCGCAGTCATTGCCAATTATGCCAAGCACTATCAAACCGGTGAGCCTATTCCTAAAGCCCTACTCGATAAAATCTTAGCCTCGAATAAATTTGGTCAAGGTTTTGATACTGTTGAGTATTTAGCGGCTGCATTACTGGATATGGAATGGCACTCGATTGGTGCCGACACCCAAATCAAGGACGTGGAACAGTTTGAGCATCAAGTGTTAGCCAAACACGGCCTCGATTTCGCGCCAATTCCACCGCGTTATAAGTCGAGCTATTTTAGCCATGCCTTCTCGGGTGGCTATTCTGCCGGTTATTACGCTTACCTGTGGACGGAAGTGTTTGCCGCCGATGCCTTTGCTTATATGGGTCAACATGGTGGTTTAAAAGCCGAAAACGGCGATAAGTTCCGTGATGCGGTATTGTCTAAAGGTAACAGCGAAGATCTGATGCAGGATTACATCCACTTTACCGGTCAAAAACCCACGACCGACGCCTTATTAAACCGCCGTGGTTTAGTCGATTAAACGATTCATTGTAAAAAGGGCCAAAGGCTTGGTAGGGCAACCTATCAAGCCTTTTTTTACGCTATTGTTTTTCGATAATCTTTACTCTAAAATCCCGCCAAATTTGACTGTGGGATAGCTTCTTTATCCCGTATCGACGCCCCTCGAAAATCAGGCTCAGTTTTCCCTCCTTTGAGCCCTTGAGTACAGCTAAAGCGTAGCCTCTTATTATTGGATGTAGCATTAATGGTTTCGCAATTAAGTGAAGCAGTGCTGGATGTGATCGCTGACGCCTTGGTAGACAAAGGCTATATTTTTTTACCTGAGTTAATTCCTCACCCCATTAGCCAAGTATTATTGGAAAAAATCCAAGCAACAGAAATACATGAGCTCAAAGCGGCTTCGATTGGACGTGGTGCAGAGCAGCAACTCAACCCCGATATTCGCCGCGATAGGATCCAGTGGCTGGAGGAGCAGAGCGAGCCAGATAGCCTCTATTTAGACTTGATGACGCAGTTAAAGGATGGCCTAAATCGTCGATTATTTATGGGATTATTCGACTACGAAAGCCATTATGCTGTGTATCAACCCGGCGCTTTTTATAAGAAGCATGTGGACGCGCTAAAAGGCAGTCAAAACCGTATCTTAACCACAGTATTTTTCTTAAATCCCGATTGGACGCCAGTAGATTGCGGCGAGCTGATTATTTACGATGAAGCCGATAATGAGATTGAACGCATCGCGCCTAAAATGGGGCATTTTGTGATTTTCTTAAGCGAACGTTTCCCCCATGAGGTCAGTAAAACCTTAGCCCAGCGCAACAGTATTGCCGGCTGGTTTAGGGTGAGTAATAGCGTGCATGGGTTTTAATCTTAGGCAGTTTTGACTTGAGATAGCCAAAGGCTAATTGCGACGTAAAAGCGCAGTGTTTCTAAGTAAACACTGCGCTTTTTTGATCTTAATGGGGGTGTTTTATCCACTACCGCCAAATCGATGTCTAAGTCGTGCGCTTTGCTAGTTTGCACTAACGCTAGGCTAAAAGGGGAGTCATGACTATTTGAACTTTTTAGAGCCCTGCGTTATTTAGCTGCATCAGAACGACTACAACATCTGCCTAATCCAATTCATCAACATGTCATTTTCGACGGCGAAGCTTAAGGAAATCTTAGCGCCTGCACCTAGAATGAAATTATCAAATCACATTGAAAATAGAGGTTTTTTTATTTTAGATTAATGTTAGGCTAGTAAAAAATGTGCGCAAGGACACACTTTTTAGTCAGCTAATGGAGGCGATACTGTGGGCGAACGCGATCTTTTAGGTTGTTTAACGGGCGAACATGTCGTGCTGGAACCCCTCTCTTTATCCCATGTTGCCGCCTTGAGTTTAGCGGTGGCGGATGGCGAGTTGTGGCGTTTATGGTTTACCAGCGTGCCAGAGCCAAGTGAGATGAAAGCCTATGTGAGTAAAGCCTTAGATGAGAAAGCGCGCGGCGAGAGTTTCCCGTTTGCGGTGCGCGACCGTCTCTCCGGTGAGATTGTCGGCTGCACCCGTATCTGCCACTGGGAGAGCGAGCATCGCCATTTGGAGATTGGTTACACTTGGTACGCCAAGCGCGCCCAGCGCACGGGGATCAATACCGAATCCAAGTTATTACTACTGACCTTTGCCTTCGAAACCCTCGATGCCATTGCCGTCGAGTTTCGTACCCATTGGCATAATCAAGCATCTCGCCAAGCCATTGCCCGCCTCGGCGCTAAGCAAGATGGCGTGCTGCGCAACAATAAGATCCTCAAGGATGGCACGATCCGCGATACCGTGGTGTATTCGATTATCGATTCCGAATGGGCCACAGTGAAACACAACTTAGCATTTCGCTTACAGCAACGACCGGTAGAGTAAGGCGAATTGAGGCTTCAAATGGCGGCATTCATTCGCTATTTGGAGTCGCAACACGCACGTAGATTTGAGGTAGGAAAGGCCGATGGCAAACATTATTTCTCGCGCTGACGTATCCCATAGTCATGAGGTTGCCCTGTTATTTAATGAGTATCGGCAGTTTTACGGCTGTAAGGATGATGTTTTTGCGGCGGAGCAGTTTATTCGTGCGCGTTTGCAGGATGCCTCGTCCGTGGTGTTTATCGCGCGCTCTCCCGAGGGTATGGGATTGGGTTTTGTGCAGTTGTATCCCAGTTATTCATCGCTGCGTTTGGCGCCGATTTTTATCCTAAACGATGTGTTTGTCACCCAGCATGCGCGTTGCGTCGGTATCGGTCGGGGGTTGGTGCAACAGGCGACTGAGTATGCCAAAGCCCAGGGCGCTCGCGCCTTAGTGCTCGAGACCCAAAAGGAGAATGTCCGCGCGCAGGGATTGTATGAGGCCTTAGGCTTTGTGCGGGATCAGAAATTTTTAACTTACGAGCTTGAGATCCACTCATTGCTTAAGTAGTTTATGCTTAATTGCTAATAAAAAGGACAACAAGATGTTTAAAGCGTTTGCCGTTGCCGGCTTAATGTTAACTGTGAGCCATAGCGTAGTTGCCGATGAGGCAGAAAAGGCCTTTAGTAAAGAAGCCATTGAATGTGCTGCTTATTATCAAATCAGTTCAGAGGCCATTGGCGCCATGAATGCTCCGCAAATGCAGGCTGTGGGTGAGCGTTTAAAAACCTCTAAGGTCGAGGCTGAGAATCTGGCGAAGAAGTATCAGTCAGAAGCCGAAGTCACCCAAGCGGTGGCCGACGCTAAAGCGCGCCAGATCCAGAGCTTAGGCGGCTCAAGTAACTTAGGGGCGCTGATGGGCAAATATAAAGAAGAATGTAAAAACCTGTTAGCCGATCCGCAAAAGCGCCTCGATTACTGGACCATGGCCACCATGTAAGTATTGCGTGTGATAAACAAAGGAGCCTAAGGCTCCTTTGTTTTATTATCTAAAGAATGATTTTTTGAATTAGCGTTAAGCACCTGCAATAGAGTTGAGCTTTGGCGGGTCTTACTCCCTAGATAAGCAAGGGCCTGATGGCCGCGAATAAGGGCGAGAGATAACCAATGATCAGTTTGGCGATAGCAACAATCCTGAGCGCAGGTGTGTGCGTTTACCACTTAGTGGAGGGGAAACAAAAGCGGCTGCCGAAGCTGATGAATGCGCCTTTGTCTGAGCCAGATAAACAGTGGTTTAGCGCGCTATTCTATTGCCAATCGGTATTCTATTTATCCACTACCGCCGTGTTTTTGGTGTGCGCCCTCAAACTCCTTCCTGAAATGTATGGCTACAGCTTATTGCTGTTTTTGGGGCTTAATTACGGTATGTATGCGATTTGGCTTTTTTACGTGGCCTTATTATCCCCACCCCAAGCCAGCCTACGTCTACGTTTGCAATCCTTAGTGTTTCTATTGATAGCCTTGCTTGCTGTGCTGAGTCCACTGCAGTTACAAGCACTTTAGTTCGATTAACCATTTTACCCTTCAAAAGACGTGCTTTTATCCCTTTGGTTGATTTATGGATAAGGCTGAAGATTCACTTATCTATTTGCTCTATTGATCAATACAATAGGGACTATCTTTGGCAATTTACTTGGCTGGTTTGTTGCGCACCTAGTTGTAGCACTTAGTGATAGCATCTGGTGAAGTTGCGCTGTCACGTCAGGTAATAATAGGGAGATTTCAGATTGCGCTATCTTACCTCGCACGTCTATGAATGGCTGGAACAGGGACATATCACGCCAACCGAGGCAAATGAACTGTATCGACAGTTATCCGTACCACCCAACGCCGCCAGTTGGCGCAGCTTATTAGCACAGCTTTTACAATGGTCGGGGGCGTTAAGCTTTGCCTGCGGAGTGATTTTCTTTTTTGCCTATAACTGGCAGTCCCTCGAGCGAATGAGCAAGTTTGCGCTGATTGAAGCGGCGCTATTAATTAGCCTTGTCAGCTTTGTCTGGCTGTATTATCGCAGTGCGGCGAAGCGGCTCGTTGATCCTTCTCATTCTTTATTTGGAGCAACTCTTGCCAATGCTGCGCTGCTGGTGGTGAGCCTGTTGGTGGGAGGATTGTTAGCCCTGGTCGGGCAAACTTATCAAACCGGCGCCGATCCTTGGCAATTGTTCGCCATTTGGGCGCTTGCGATTCTGCCCTTCGCGTGGGTGGCAGGCTTTGACGGTCTATGGTTACTGCTGGTGGGGCTAGTCAATTTAAGCCTTGGGCTGTATGTCGATACGACTTCACTCTGGCTAGATGAACAGTTGTGGTTATGTCTCTTTGTGGTACTTAATCTGACTATCTACTACGGCTTTGTATTTCTCAGCAGTAGTAGCAGACGTTGGCATGCGCCATTTGTAGAGTATGCGAGTTCACTGACGGCCATGGGCTGTTTTACCTTACTGGTCTGTTGGATGATTTTTGAGCCGAGCGACACTAAGCCGCTGCTTGTCGGTGTGTGGGTTGGCTACGTTGGCCATCTATTGTTTGGATTCTGGTGGTTCAGGCACAAACGATTGCAGGTTTATCCCTTGGCGTTGGGTGGCTTTAGCTTGATTACCGTTGGCGCGGCACTATTCACCGAACTGTTGTTTCGCGATAGCGATCCCATTGGCGGCTTTTTGTTGATTGGGCTTTACATCATTTTAGCGAGCACTGGCTTAAGTGCGGTGTTAAGACGACTGCATCGGCAAGCTAAAGCGGGAATCTCGCCTACGCAGACACCCAGCGAGAATGAGGGGCTAAGCCATGAATAAGCACCCGAATGAGCTCCAGAATGAGTCGGCGCAATCTCTGTGGGAGAGTTTGTATACCAAGGGCGCAGTGAATTCCCCTGAGTTGCCTGAATCCCAAGACATGCCTTGGTATATCGCCTTGATGCAAGCCGGTGCAGCCTGGATAGCAGCTTGGTTTTTATTAGGTTTTATGGTGTCACTTTTCGATAGTTTGTGGGGGCGATTCGAAGGGGGCGCGGCACTCTTTATCGGTGGCAGCTATTTAGGCTTAGGGCTTGCCTTATATTGGGGCGGGCGCCAACAGCACTTTTTGCAGCAGTTTGCCTTTGCCTCCTGCTTAAGCGGCTCGCTTGCCTTGGCTTGGGGGCTGTTTGATTTACTCGGCGGAGCCTTCAATCTGGCTTGGTATCTGAGCATGGCTGCATTGTTTTTACTGCTTTGGGGGATTATCAAGCACACTGTGGCCCAGTGGGTATTTGCATTTGGCTGTAGTGTCTGTGTCACCGGCCTGTTGGCCGAGTGGCATCTCTTATCGTTAACGCCGACGCTGTGGCTATTGCTATCGAGTATTGTGCTACTCAATCTTCACCGCACTGGGCACCACTATCAAAGGGCGAGAATGTGGATTTTTGCCACGAGTGCAAATCTGCTCACCATTCAACTTATGCATGTGTTTAGTCTGGATAGGGAGTTTTCGCAGTTGTATGCCGTGGGGTGGCAGTCGGGGATAACCGCGATTCATTTACTGGTCGTGTTTGCCATCTGCAGCTTTTTGCTCCTGAGTCTGTGTAAGCAATGGCAGATCCCATTCACCCATCCTGCCATATTGTTCGCGCTTTTAGGGTTAGTGCTTATTAGTGCACTGTCTTTGCCAATGCAGGGCTTATCAACGGCTGTGCTACTGATATTGTTAGGGCACTACGGGCACGAGGTGTGGCTTAAGGGGATGGGGATTGCCTCTGGGCTGGTGTTTGCGGCGGGCTATTATTATTCCCTAGAGACGACCTTGATGCTTAAATCTCTGTATTTGATGGGATTAGGCGGAGTGCTTATTATCGCGAGATTGCTGATGTGGCGCTATTTTCCCATCAAACAAGTGCTGGTCGCAGCAAAGGAGCAAGCATGATGAATCAAGCGACCTTAGCATTAAGCCGTTTTCATAAGCGCGCCATAGTCTTAGTGGTGTTTACCGCTGCGGCACTGCTGATAAGCATCAACTGGCGAATCGCTCAGTTTGAGCAGTTATTACAGGATGGCCAAGTGGTACGTTTTGCCTTAGCGCCAGTGGATCCTCGCTCGATTATGCAGGGGGATTACATGGCCTTGGAGTATGCTATTGCACAGGAGGTGCGCGCCGCGTTGCCCGAGGGGATGACGCAGGGACAACTGCTGTTGACGCTCGACTCGCAAAAGGTGGCGCACTTTGTCGGTATTTACCGTGATCAACCCAAAACGGCTGAGCAACTCACGGTAGATTTTCGTCTGCGCAATCATAGAGTAAAACTCGCCTCAAATAGTTTTTTCTTTGAAGAGGGCCAAGCCGACCACTTCAGCCAAGCAAAGTATGGCGAGTTTAGAGTTAGCGATAAGGGAGAATTGTTGTTAGTCAGCCTACTCGATGCGCAGTTGCAGCCGCTATAACGGGCTACTCTGATGATCTTTAACAAGATGGTGAGCCATGCCCGCCATCTTCGCTATTTTTCCTAGTCCAATCCGCTAAATCGCCGCCTAAATATCCATCTTAAGTTGCAACTTGCGTGCAACTAATTTGTAACCTTGATTCCCTATAGTATCGTCAGTTTTCGAGGCTAAGCGCTTCGTGAAATCGTAAGTCTTTAACTTCAATACCAATATAAAAAATATACTTATTAGGGGTCATTATGTTTAATAACAAAACGCTGTTGGCATTAGCCATCAGTGGCGCGTGTGGATTTGCTCATGCAGCCGATAATCTGATTATTACTGAATATGTTGAAGGCAGCAGCAACAACAAAGCCATTGAGTTATACAACCCAACCGCCAGCAGCATCGATTTAAGCCAGTATCAATTACGCTTCTATTTTAATGGCAGCACAACGGTGGGCACGACTATCGCCCTGACCGGCACCTTAGCCGCAGGGGCGACTCATGTGGTTGCTGATAATGATGCATCGGCCGATATTCTGGCGGTGACAAATCAACAAAGCAGCGCGAGTTTTTTCAATGGTGATGATGCCATTGTGCTGACCTATCAAGATCAAGTGATTGATAGCTTAGGTCAAGTGGGCGTCGATCCCGGCAGTGAGTGGGGCAGTGGTGATTTATCGACGCAGGACAATACCCTGCGCCGCAATCCTGATCAACTAATCGCCGATCCCATTATTGATGATGCAGTCACCTTTAATACATGGTTAGGTTTTGCCAAAGACGATATCTCGGATCTGGGTAAGTTCAGCGCGGGCACACCAACCGATCCTGTTGAGCCGCCACCGAGTTCATTAGCCTGTGGTGAAGCCTCAACGCCTATCCATGCCCTGCAAGGTTCGACCAATGTCAGTCCGTTAAACGGACAAACCTTAGTGGTAGAAGCCATTGTGGTGAGTAATCAAGAAGCTGGCCTCAAGGGCATCTTCGTGCAAATGGCCGACAACGAAGCCGATAACGATCCACAAACCTCGGAAGGGGTGTTTGTTTATACCGGTAATGCGCCTACGGGTTACGTGGTTGGCGACCGTATACGCTTAAAGGCTAAAGTCACTGAATATCAAGGCTTAACGGAACTGACTACCGTTGCCGATCATAAGCTGTGTGCCGCAGGGCAGACCCTGCCGACAGCCGCCGTGGTGACCTTACCTGTGAATTCGAGCGATGACTTTGAACCCTTTGAAGGCATGCGCGTCCGCTTTAGCCAAGACCTGGTGGTGAACGAAGTCTACAACTTGGGCCGCTATGGTGAAATTTCACTCGGTAGCAGCCGTCACTTTATTGGGACGCAAGTGGCCGCGCCAGGCACAGATGCCTTAGCCGTCACTGCTGCCAATCTCAAAGACAGTATTTTACTCGACGATGGCTTAACGGCGCAGAACCCTGATCCTGTGATTTTCCCGGCGCCAGGTTTAAGCGCTTCAAACACTGTGCGTGTGGGCGATAAAGCAACGAGTCTGACGGGCGTTATGCACTATGGCTTTAATCTTTATCGCATTATGCCGACTGAGCCAGTTAATTTTGTGGCAGAAAACCCTCGTCCACAATCGCCAGTGCTTGCCGAAGGCGGCAACCTGAAAGTCGCTAGCTTTAACGTACTGAACTACTTTAATGGCGATGGACAGGGCAGCGGTTTCCCTACTGCGCGCGGTGCCAATACCCTGAGTGAGTTTGAGCGTCAAAAAGCGAAGATTGTCAGCGCCATGGTAGGGATCAGTGCCGATGTGTTTGGTCTGATGGAAATCGAGAACGATGGCTTTGGCGCTAACTCGGCGATTGCCGATCTCGTGGCGGGCCTCAATGCCGCCGTGGGTGAAAATCGCTATGCCTATGTTATTCCAAAGGTCAATGGCAACAACTTAAGTGCGATCGGTACGGATGCGATTACCGTCGGTCTCATCTATCGCAGCGACAAAGTGAGCCCTCAGGGTGATGCGCGTATTTTATCGAGTGCTAACTCTCCCTTGAATGACGCCGCGCAGCCACTGTTCGACGACAGCAAAAACCGCCCTATGTTGACTCAAGCCTTCGTGCTAAACGGCAGTGAGGAGAGTGTAGTCGTTGCGGTTAATCACTTGAAATCTAAGGGCAGTGAGTGTGCAGGCGATCCAGATATGAACGATGGTCAAGGTAACTGCAATATTACCCGTACCCGCGCAGCAACGGCGGCGGGGCAGTGGATTGCCGCGCAGTATCCAGAGCAAGGCGTACTGCTGATTGGCGACTTAAACTCCTACGCTAAGGAAGATCCGCTAAGCGCATTGGCTAACGCTGGCTTTAGCGAGTTGTTTGCAAAACTCGAAAAAGCCAATCCTTATTCCTATGTATTCTCGGGTGAATCTGGGCAGTTAGACCATGCACTGGCCAATGCCGCGTTAGTGGATAAAGTCCTAGATGTGACCGAGTGGCATATCAATACCGACGAGCCACGCGTGTTAGATTACAACGAAGAGTTTAAGACGGCTGCGCAGCTGCAAGACCTTTATGCCAGTGATGCTTATCGCTCATCGGATCATGATCCTGTGGTGATTTCACTCCTGCTTGAAGCGGAAAACGTGGCTCCTGAAGCCAGCTTTACTCAGCTTGTGAATGGTGCGAGTGTGCAATTGACTTCAACTTCCATTGATAGCGACGGCCAAATTGTCTCTACTCAGTGGGACTTTGGCGATAATAGCCAAGCCATGGGCGAGTCGGTATCCCACACCTATGCGCAAACTGGTGATTATCTAGTGACGTTAACCGTGACCGATAATGACGGTTTAAGCCATAGCAGCTCACATATGGTGTCTGTGGTGGTTGAGAATGTGAAAAAGCCACCCGTTGCACAAATTCAGCACATCAATTTATGGTTAGTCGATATGTTTATTTCGACCAGCTATGACACTGACGGTGTGATCAAACAGCATAAATGGAAGTTTGATAACGGTAGCCGTGCAAGTGGTCCTGTTGTGTTTCGCCAAGCACGCCGCGGGCTGCATACGGTCGAGTTAACCGTGAAAGACAATGATAAATTAACGGATACCACGTCACTGACCTTCCGTTAAGCCTTAGCCTCTTTCTTTAAATATCAAAAGCCTGCATTGCAGGCTTTTTTACGTTTATTCGCTTACTTTAATTCACAATCGCGTGCTTGAAATTCAAGCTAAGTCGCTGTAAGTACATCCTCGCTTAAGCTAAGATGACGCTACTTATGGATTTTTACTCACAGGGAGCACACTCATCGCAATGAATGCAGACACCTTGGCGTACCTCAATCAGCACCAATTAACCTCGGTGATGAATCTGACTAAATGGCGTCAGCTTGAGCAGGCGCTCCATGAAAAACCGGATTTTGTGCCCCATGTGCGTTATAAACTGCTGGAAGATGAAGGGCCAAACCCTGGTTTTACGCCAGTGTGGTGGGACGAGTTACTCGCAATTTGCGAGAGGATTGAATGGCTTGAGATTGATCCGCTCAAAAGAGAACACCGCGGCAGATTACTGCCGGAAAAAACCACGGATTTCACTGATTATATCGAGGCGCAACTGCACAAGTATCGGCTCCCCTACAGCAAAGAAGCGCAAGGGATCAGGATTTGGGGCTATCTTCGCCCCGATGCGGCTATGCCGGTATTTTGTATTGCAGCTGGTGGCGAGACGATAAAGGAAGCGTAAGCAACTTCAGATGGTAGATAAAAAGCGGGGCGCTAATTGATTAGCGCCCCGCTAAGGATTAAAGCACGATATAAAGTGGCCAGCCGAGTAGACCGACGAGTCCTTCTTTATGCTCGAATCTTTCTAAACGCTCAGGGGAGGCGTCGCTAAGCAGCAATTCGCGGTAGCTTTTCGCGAAATTCAATGTACGCAGCAATGCTGGCGCAAAGTTTTTACCCAAATCTTTACCGATGGTCTCGGCCAGTTCCGCTGGGAGTTCCGCCAAGGCTTTTTGGGTTTGCTGCTCGATATACTCGAGGCTAAACCATTCGTCCTGCAAGCTGATTTTGGCAATGCGCTTTTTCAGATCTTGTCTGACTTTGGCATTATCAAACAACATCCGATACAACACGGCTTCGGCCAATACGCTCTCCAGATTTAAGAAATCTAAAGGATCATAGCTGGTTTGGGCATAAAACTGCGCCATTAGCGCCGCAATCGATTGCTGACGTTGGTGCTCGGCCAATGCATCTTGGTAGGCCTCATAGCCCAGCCACTCTTCGGCATCTGGCGGTGTAGAGACTTGTTCCAGCAGGAATTTATCCACATCACCATAGAGCGACTTACCATTCACCAGCTTATGTTTGCTGACGACGCTGAGCATGCTCCAACCCTTTTGGAAGCATTTGACCACGCCATCGGCGGTGAGCAATAAACGCACCGCTTGCTGTTGGTCCTGATCAGACAGTTCCATTAATCCGAGACTGACGACGCCAATCACATCGTGCGCCGCCTGTTCCAGTAAGTGCATCTTGTACTTGTTGTAGAACTTATCCGCCAATTTGAGGCTCATCAAAATGGCTTTAGATTTGATTTGTGCGAGCTGCTCACCGCTAAGGGTGTCGTCTGCTTGGCCTTTGGCCAACACCTTGCTCAGGTATGGGCCTTGGTCTAAATCACGCAGTACCAGTTGCATCTAAGGATCCTTAATCTAAAAAGCTAAACATATCATCCACTTCTGCGTATTCGTCCGTGACTTGGTTTTTCTCTTTCGCTTGGATAACCAGTTCATTGACGAACTTGTTAATGATTATTTCCCAGCCAGAGCTTTCGTTACGCAGCAGGTTTTTAATGGCTTTTTCTACATCGGGTGCCAGCTCATGGATTAACGCCATCAGACTACGTGGGTCATCTAGGCTTAAGCTATGGGCTTCTTCACTGTCGACACGACTGTCATAACCGACGGTGTCGGTATCTTCTTCATCGTCGTAATAATCGTTGAAGTGGTCTTCATCGTCGTGGCGCTCACCCAACATCATCTCGATAAAGGGGATAGACAGATAGAAGAGGCCGGCGGGATCTTCGGCAATACATTCTAAAATAGCGGTTTGTTTTTCTTCGCTGTCTTGGATGCGAATTAAATAGGTCAAAAAATCAAAGGTATGCTGAATGAGCTCTTCGGCATTGTTCTTGATTTTTTCTTCCCAATACAAAGGTTGCTGACAGACGATGTCGCGAATTTGCTCTGGGGTCATCAGCTCCGACATAATTGACGGGCAGGAGATATCGTGGTGACTGTTGATTTGCGTCAGGGTCACAATATCCATTTTTTCAATGACTTCAACTAATTGCTCATCGTTCATTGTGGTGGCGATGAGTTCGAAACGTTTACTGGCCTGTTTTGGCTCGACATCGGCGAGCTCTTTAATCTCGGCAACGGTTATTTCAATGAGACTAGTGTTCATTAGCGGTCCTCATCATCGTAGTGATCGTAGTAGCCATCTTCCTCTTCGCCGTCATCATCGTCATCGGAATAATCGGCGTAATCACTGTCTTCGTCTTCAAAATCATCGTCAGCGCTGCGTTTAGGCGCAGGTGCACTTTTGCCTTGGTTTTCCAGTAAATAGAGTACGGCGCAGCTTTCAATCAATAAATCTTCTGAATAGGCGCGCACCGCCTGCACTAATGGGACATCGGCATTGTTAAAGCCGATAGTGACCTTGAACTCATCCCACTCGGGCTGCGTTGCGGTGTTTATCCAGTGAGCCCACTTGAGCTTGGCATCACTTGGAAATTTGACTCGGCCATAGAGTGCTACAGGCAGGTACTCGGGCACCGACTCGAGCATTTTAGGATCGGCCTGTAATACTTTTTTGATTTGACTGGTAAATTGTTCCAGTGCCTTGGGCGTATCAGGGTCATCATAGGACTCGATATTGTCGTAGGCATTGGTCTTAAGCTCATTAATGCGTGAGATATTCAGTTTTTTGGCCATGGGCATGTCTCGAAATAAAAAGCTATCAAACAAACAGCTTCTCAAAATAAACCGTGTTGCAATAAAAGGTCCAAATTAAGGGGCTTGGCAAATTAAGCTCATTAATTTGGCACTCCCAGTGTTGCACTGGAAATAACCCGCTTAAGGGTAAAATTGATCCCACAATTCGCGCATCGCGCCATTGGGATCGGTCACGATCACATTGTTGAAGTCTCGGATAAACGCATTTCTAAGCTTGGGATCTGATAGCACTTCATAAGCTTTTTTAACGCGCTCAAGTTGCTGCGATGCTTGCTCTTTTTCTTCATCAGAGGCACCTAACAACTTATCGGGATGGTATTTGTTTGAGAGCCGGCGATAGGCTTTTTTAATGTCGTCTTCTTTGGCGCTAGGTTTGATACCGAGCACACTAAAGTGGTTAATCATATTTGTACCTGCAGGCGATGGGTTGGTATCGCAAGATAAAAGCTAAGTGCTGATTATCTGTCAATTTGTGGAATTATGATTAGTCAGCGATGGATCATAGCAGAAATGCGTATTGGGCGGCAAACGACTCTGTTGGCATTTATGACTGAAATCGTGGCATTTATTAGGCTTGATGAAAATCGCCGGCGCTTTTGGAAATGAGATATATAAAGCCGAACAGGGGCAGGGGAAAAGATAAGTAAACTGAGTGAGTTGACGGCTAGCAACTTGTGCTGGATTTAAACCAGCCACTTCGTCTGTTGCTTATAGATAGTAGAGCCCGACGAGCGAGTCGTTACCATTGGCTGAAACGAATCAGAGACACAAGATGTGAATTTTAGGCACAAAAAAACCAGCTTAATGCTGGCCTAATGATATTAAGTTGATAATTGGTTGCGGGAGCTGGATTTGAACCAACGACCTTCGGGTTATGAGCCCGACGAGCTACCAAGCTGCTCCATCCCGCGTCCGATTATTACTTTTATTTGTTATCCATCAATTGGTTGCGGGAGCTGGATTTGAACCAACGACCTTCGGGTTATGAGCCCGACGAGCTACCAAGCTGCTCCATCCCGCGTCCGATATTGAGGATTTACAAGATTAGATATCCTTTTGAATATCATCACCTTGGCTTTAAATTGGTTGCGGGAGCTGGATTTGAACCAACGACCTTCGGGTTATGAGCCCGACGAGCTACCAAGCTGCTCCATCCCGCGTCCGTCTCTAAAGCGGGGCGAACTATAACGGCAGTGCTGTGGCATTGCAAGGAGGAATTTCAAAAAAATGAACGAGTGCTTAATTATGAATCGTAATGGGGGAATTTCGGACAATCTGGGCAATATGGCCCGCTTATCTGTCGTAAAGAGAGTGGTAACTGCCTGACTAAATCGAGTTTCGGCTAATAACTGTTTATCTTTTATGTCGCTTCACAGGTATAATGTCGCTTTGATTTTGACTGCGTATTGATTATCCCATGCTTAATTTTTTTGCTGCCGCCCCTAAGGGCTTTGAATATAGCTTAGCCCAAGAACTGACAGAATTTGGTGCGACTGAGATTAAAGAGAGTGTTGCCGGTGTCTATTTTACCGCGCCGCTTGCCTTAGCCTACCGTATTACCCTGTGGACGCGTTTGGCCAGCCGTATCGTACTGGTGATCTATAAGGGCCCCTGTGAGTCGGCGGAGCAATTATATAACGCAGCTTATTGTATTGATTGGTCTGCTCATTTCTCAAATCGCAACACCTTTAGTATCGATTTTCACGGCACTGGCGGTTTTATCAACAACACCCAGTTTGGTGCGTTAAAGATTAAAGATGCGATTGTTGACCGTTTCCGTGATGACGGTGACGCCCGTCCAAATGTCGCCCGTATCGATGCCGACATTAAAATCGACGCCCATTTCCGTAATGGGGTGATCACCATTGCGATGAACTTCTCGGGACCTTCTTTGCATCAACGCGGTTATCGCTCTACGACCGGCGAAGCCCCGTTAAAAGAAAACCTCGCCGCCAACATGTTGGTACGCAGTGGTTGGAAAGCCGCGCCAACCACTTTACTCGATCCTTTCTGCGGCAGTGGTACTGTACTGATTGAGGCTGCATTAATGGCTGCCGATATTGCTCCCGGGTTGCAGCGCAGCCGTTTTGGTTTTGAGCATTGGCGCCGTCATGATAAAGCCACATGGCATGAAATTTTAGAAGAGGCCAAGGCGCGCGCTTCTTTAGGCGTAAAGCGTTGTGACGTGAAGTTCTACGGCTCGGATATCGATTCGCGTTTAGTGGCACTGGCAAAACGCAATGCGCAAAACGCCGGTGTACTTGATTTGATTGACTTTAAGGTTGCTAATGCGCTGAATGTCGAGCCGCCCGCTGGTGAAGGTTACATGATTACTAACCCTCCCTACGGTGAGCGTTTAGGCAGTGTCTCTGAGCTATTGCAGCTGTATTACCAATTAGGCGACAAGTTTAAGAAAGAGTTTGGCGGCTGGAAAGTGGCTATGCTCTGTAGCGATATCGAGCTGATTTCGGCACTGAAACTCAAAGCCGATAAGCAGATGAAGATGTTTAACGGCGCGCTAGAGTGTGCCTTTAACCTGTATACCTTGCACGCGCAAAGCACTCGCCGTGATACGCCCGTATTGCCGGAAGGGGTGGACATTGCCGATATCGCGCCAGCATTTGCTAACCGTATTAAGAAAAACGCCAAGCAATTAGAAAAGTGGGCGAAAAAAGAAGGTATCGACAGCTACCGTTTATATGATGCCGATATTCCCGAATATAACGTAGCGGTCGACCGTTACTTAGATCATATCGTGGTGCAGGAATATATGGCGCCGGCCAGCATTCCTGAGGCCGTGACAAAACGTCGTTTAAGCGATGTGCTCTTGGCGCTGCCTGCTGCGATTGGTGTCGACCCGCACAAGATCACTATGAAGACCCGTGAACGTCAAAAGGGTACCAATCAGTATCAAAAGCTTGATGAGCGTAAGCTTGAGCTTATCACCACCGAATATGGCGCTAAGTTTAAGCTGAACCTGACGGGCTATTTGGATACAGGCTTGTTCCTCGATCACAGATTAACCCGCCGCTTAGTGGGACAAAAATCGAAAGGATGCCGGGTATTGAACCTGTTCTCTTACACGGGTTCTGCCTCTGTGCATGCCGCATTAGGCGGTGCTAAGTCGGTCACGACGGTCGATATGTCAAACACTTATCTGGCGTGGGCGAAGGAAAACTTTGCGCTTAATGACCTTCATGGTAAGCAGTATGAGTTTGTGCAGGCCGATTGTTTGCAATGGATCCGCGATAGTGCGCTCGATAAATCCGTGCAGTACGACTTGATTTTTATCGATCCGCCGACCTTCTCTAACTCCAAGCGCATGGAAGATTCCTTCGATGTACAACGTGACCATGTGAATTTACTGGGCATGCTCATCAAGCTGTTAACTCCAAATGGGGAAATAGTGTTCTCCAACAACAAACGCAAGTTTAAGATGGACACCGAAACCTTGGCCAAGATGAAAATCAAGGTGGAAAACATCGATGATCTGACCTTGCCTATGGATTACAAGCGCAATCCCCATATCCATAATACTTGGTTAATCACCCATGCATAATTTACTGCAAGCGGGTTACATTCTATACCACACCGAAGGCTGTCACCTATGTGAACAGGCTGCGGCATTGCTTAATGCCGCCGAGGTGCCTTTTACGGCCATCGATATTTGCGATGATGAAGCCTTAGCTGAACGTTATGGCGTGTGTATTCCCGTGGTGAAGGCCGCGGATGAGCGTTGCCTCTTTTGGCCCTTTGACGCTACCCAATTACAAGAATTTTTAGGAGCTTAGTTTGAGTCTGGTTCGTATCAATAATGGCTCGTTAGCCTATGGTTATACTCCGCTGCTGCAAAATGCCGATTTTACCATTGAGCGCGGCGAGCGAGTGTGTATTGTTGGCCGCAACGGTGCGGGTAAGTCGAGTCTATTGAAGATTTTATCCGGCGACGTGCTGGTCGATGAAGGGGAATTCAACATCGATGGCAGCGTGACAGTCAGCCGTTTGCAGCAAGATCCACCAAAGGCGGAGCAGGGCTCGGTTTACTCTTATATTGCTGCGGGTTTAAAGGAAGTCGGTGAAGCGTTAGAGCAATACCATCAACTGTCCCACGATGTAGCTTATGCCGAACCTGAGCTGATGGAGCGCATGCTTAATCAAATGCAAAAGCTGCAGGAGACTTTAGATCATCACAATGGCTGGCAGCTTGACTCGCGCATCAAACAAAATTGTGAGTTATTAGGCCTCGATCCCGATAAATCCTTAAGTGAATTATCCGGTGGTTGGCAGCGTAAAGTGGCGCTTGCCCGCGCCCTCGTCAGTGAGCCGGATTTATTGCTGCTCGATGAACCGACTAACCATTTAGATATCGATACCATTGAATGGCTGGAGAAATTCCTGCTGGATTTCCAAGGCGCTATCGTGTTTATCAGCCACGACAGGGGCTTTATTGCCCGCATGGCCACCCGCATCGTCGATTTAGACCGCGGCGTGGTGACTTCATGGCCTGGCAATTACCAAGCTTACCTCGATGGTAAGCAGGAATGGTTAAGGGTTGAAGCCGAGAAAAACGCCTTATTCGATAAGCGCTTAGCCGAAGAAGAAGTCTGGATCCGCCAAGGGGTTAAGGCCCGTCGTACCCGTAACGAAGGCCGCGTGCGTGCACTCAAGGCGCTGCGTCAAGAACGTAGCGAGCGCTTGAATCGTCAGGGCAGTGCCAAGATGGCGGTGGCCGATACCGAGCGTTCGGGTAAGTTAGTCTTCGATGTAAAGGACTTAAACTACAATCTGCCCGATAAAAATCTGGTTAAAAACTTTAATACCACAGTACTTCGAGGCGATCGTATTGCGCTTATCGGCCCGAACGGTTGTGGCAAATCAACCCTTATTAAGCTGTTGATTGAGAAGTTACAACCTCAATCGGGTGAGGTGAAAGTCGGCACTAAGTTAGAGATTGCCTATTTTGACCAATACCGTGAGGCGTTGGATCCTGAGCAAACCGTTGAAGACAACGTGGGTGAGGGGAAAAAGACTATCACCATTAATGGTCAAGACCGTCATATCTTAAGTTATCTGCAGGATTTCCTATTTTCGCCGATGCGCGCCCGTACGCCAGTAAAGGCATTATCGGGTGGTGAGAAAAATCGATTACTGCTGGCTAAGTTACTAATTCGTCCTGCTAACCTGATTATCCTCGACGAACCGACAAACGATCTTGATATTGAGACCCTAGAATTGCTAGAGTCGCTGCTGACTGAATATCAAGGCACACTGTTGCTTGTGAGCCATGATAGGGCCTTTATCGATAACACTGTCACCAGCAGCTGGTGGTATGCGGGTAATGGGCATTGGAGCGAGTATGTTGGTGGTTATCAAGACGCAATTGACCAAGGGGCAAAGTTTTATTCAGAGGAACCTAGTCAGCCAAACACGGTCGAAGCTCCTGCGACAGTAAAAACCGCTGAGGTGAAAGTGGCCGAGCCCGCCAAAGCCGCGAAAAAACTGTCCTATAAGTTACAGCGTGAATTAGAGGCCATGCCTGAGTTGATGGAAACATTAGAGGCAGAAATCCTCGAATTGCAAACCACAGTGGCAAGCCCAGATTTTTATAGTCAAACACAGGATAAAATCAATTCGGTATTGAACCTGTTGGCGGATAAAGAAAAGCAATTGGAAGTTTGCTTCGAGCGATGGGAAGAGCTTGAGTCACTGAAGTAAACCAATAATAAAAATGGGAATAGAATTAATGAAGTCAAAGTTGGATAAAGCCCTCTCCTTGGTTGCCTTAGGTGTCCTTGGCGTATTACACAGTGCCCATGCCGCACCCGTATATGAAATTGTTAATCTTGATAATTATGATCTGCAAGGTACGCTCGAAGGCACACGAAACGGTTATGCCTTGGGCGTGAATGCCAACGATGAGTTAGTCGGTATCGCTAAAGGTAAGAAAAAACTCAGTACTTCTGATGTGGAAGGTGGGGTTATCGACGTTGAAGATGGTATTGCCCCTGAGGAAACCATTACTTACTCCATTACAGAAGCTATTGTTGCCAATAACTTTGCTTTTGTTGCTGCGCAAAATGCTGCCGCTGGTGCATGGTTACCGACCTTTGACAGTGTCAATGGTACTACGCCACCCAGTGATACTTCGGTAGTTAACTCTGTTGATACCTTTTACTACGGCATCAATGATGCTGGCGTGAAAGTCGGCAGTATGACCGCACCTGAAAAGAAAACGGAAAACACCGCAACTACAGATGATACGACCGATTACTGGTATTACCGTGATTATGAGTATCGCGGTGTAGCCAAAGTAGGCGATAGTGAAATCCCGTTACTGCCACCTTACACTCAGTACGTGAAGGATGATAAAACGGTTGAGTTAGGCGGTTGGTCGGCGGCGACGGCGGTTAACAACAATAATTTGGTTGTTGGTTATGCCAGTACCGATATAAGCAAATACGGTGGAGATCGCGTAGCCTACTGTTTAGGCACAGATAATACGTTACCGTTAGATGTGTGTATTCAACGCGAGCAATACCCTAATACTCAAGGTACGCGCAATATTCAGTACCAAACCCGTGCTTATGTATGGCAACTGGACAATGGCGTAGCAACGGGTACCGCTTTACCTTTAGGGTTAACCCCTGCCAGTGACAATACACTGACCTTTACCGCCCAAGCGTTGGGTGTTAACAATGACGGTGTGGTCGCCGGACGCTCGCACGTTTACCGTAACGGTAATACCGATAGATTACGTCAGGACGCAGCCTATTGGAGCAAAGATGCTGAGGGTAACTATCAATACCATTGGATCCCGATGGGTGATTCTATTTCAAGCTCCATCGCCTACGATGTGAATGACAGCGGTATTCTTGTTGGTAGCTATCGTAGTTATATCCAAGGATATTTACGTGATAAGTTCTTCTACTTTGATACCAATACACCTGAAGTGGCTTATGTTACGCCAAATGACTTTGCATCAACTACCACGGACCTATCTAGCAAACCCAAAGATATCAATAATAAAGGTCAAGTTGTTGGTTATATTGAAACCACCTATGATAAGGAAAAACCACGTCCTAAGGCGGGCTTCCTGTATGAGAAATCTACTGGGGAGTTCAGTAACCTCAATAACTTGCTGACCTGTGAATCCAAGGGTTTTGAAAAAGGCTCTGATGGTAATTGGACTCGCCATCAGGTCGAAGTGCAGGATGGCACTGGTAAGGTGCTAAGCTACAACAGCGATATTCTGGTTGTTGAAGCCGCAAGCATTAATGAAGATGGCACTATCGTAGGTACTGCCTTTATTCGTAAACCTTCCTATCAGTTTGACTCGGATGGTAATGTTATTGTGGGTGAGAATGGTTTGCCGCTATTTGAACTCAGTGGTAATGGTGACCCAGTCACAGCTTATATTCCGCGTATGGTTGTATTAAAACCGACCACTAATGGTGAAGCTTGTACAGTGGATGAAAGCACTGACACAGGCAATTACGAACGTAAAGGTGCCGCTTCTCTTGCTTGGTTACTTGCGTTACCTTTAGTCTGGTTACGTCGCCGCACTCGCTAATTTTTCAGCTTGAATTCAGACTCAAAAAATCGAGGCAAAATGCCTCGATTTTTTTAATCATGATCTCAATAGTTTAATAAATAGTCGATAAAATGGACGATTTTTTGATTGATCTCGAGGCTGAAAAGCACTATCTCTATGGATGAAGCTGTTGCTTCTATTTCACGTAGAACAGAGGACGCTTGCATGAAAAGACAAAAACGAGATCGTTTAGACAGAGCTTTTTCCAAAGGATTCCAGGCTGGTATTGGGGGCCGCTCTAAAGAGCTTTGTCCTTATGCAAATCTTGATTCGCGGTCACAGTGGTTAGGTGGTTGGCGTGAAGGTGTGGATGGCCGAGTTAATGGGCTATTTAATAAATAACGAGTGTTTCTCGTGGATTAAATAGCCCAGAACAGACAGAGTAATGCAGCATAATTGCCCTCAGATGAGGGCATTTTTGTATCGAGTCGTGTAGGGTACAGCAGCGATTAGAAGGTCGAAGTGTCGCTAAATACGCCAACTTTTAAATCGGTCGCGCTATAGATTTGACGACCATCCACTTCAAGGATGGCATCGGCAATACCCATGACTAACTTGCGATGAATAGTACGCTTGATATTTAGCTTGTAAGTCACTTTTTTCGCGCCGGGTAATACTTGTCCGGTAAATTTCACTTCACCTACGCCCAGCGCGCGGCCTTTACCCTCGGCGCCTTCCCAACCGAGGTAAAAACCCACTAATTGCCACATGGCGTCTAAGCCTAAACAGCCTGGCATCACTGGGTCGCTAATAAAGTGACAGCCAAAGAACCATAGGTCTGGATTAATATCGAGTTCAGCAACAATTTCACCTTTGCCAAATTCACCGCCGTTATCGTTAATAGTAATGATCCGGTCGATCATCAACATATTATCGACGGGTAAACGAGGCGAGTTTGGACCAAATAAATTCCCATGGCCACAGGCGATGAGTTCTTCTTTATTGAAACTGTTTGCTTTATTCATTGTTTTACTACTCCAGCAATAAGAGCCGCCAAGATTAGCGAACACGTGTAAGCTAAACAACTCCGATCAGCTAATTAATGGCGAAATAATCCCAGTTTTGCGAGTAACCTCGTCATTAAGCTAATCTCCTCTTCGCCATTTCCTGCCAACTTATCTAGCCGTTCTTGCACTAGGCCGTATAAGGAGTCTTCTGGGAAGTCATTATCTTCATTGGCCACCCCCGCGGGCATCTGCATCAGCAGCTCCACCGCTTCGTCCATATGCTCAATCGCATAGATATGGAATTGTCCTTTGCCTACAGCTGTTATCACTTTTGGGGCAAGGTTAAGCTGCAGAACGTTCGACTTCGGCATAATCACGCCCTGTTCGCCAGTTAAGCCGCGACGCTCACACAGATTAAAGAAGCCTTCAATTTTCTCATTAATGCCGCCAATGGCTTGCACATTACCGAATTGATCCAAGGCGCCGGTAATCGCGAGTGACTGGATAATCGGTTGCTCGGCAATCGCCGACATCAAACAGCAATATTCGGCGAGCGAGGCGCTATCGCCATCGATCTCTTGATAGGACTGCTCGAATACGATGTTGGCATTAAGGTGCAACGGTGCATCGCGACCAAAGATACGATACAAACAGGCAGAAAGGATCATCATGCCTTTGGCGTGGATATTGCCACCCAGCTCGGACTTTCTTTCAATGTCAGCCACTTCGCCATCACCATAATGCACGGTTGCGGTGATCCGCGCGGGTTCGCCGTAACTATGGTCAATCGCATCGATCACAGTCAGGCCATTAATCTGTCCTACCATAGCGCCTTCAGTTGGCAGATTTATGAAATTGTCATCAAAACTTTGCCCCGAAAATTCCTCAGAGCTGTTATGACGGTAGTTGGCTTGCTCGAGCGCGTGTTCAATACTGGCGGCATTGATAGAGGCTTTGCCGCGATAAACCTTAGCCTGAGCCATTAATTGGGCAAAATCGAGCATTGAGAGGCTTAAACGGCGTTGATGTTCGGTCAACCTCGCGCTGTGCCTAAACAGCGGCGCAAGGCTTGATTGCTCTAAACCAACTTCAACGCTCTGAGCCACGGCTTGTAACCAACTGGCATATTGCACTTCTTTAAAGCGCGTCAGATCGAGTTCACTCGCCAGCTCTGCCAGCAAACTAAAGTGGCGCTGAAATTGCCAGTCTTCTGAGCGGACTTGGCTATAGATTAAGCCTGCACCAATAAGAATGATTTTACAATTTAGCGGAATAGGGCTGAGGTGACTGCTTATCTGATACGATTTTTGCGTCAGAATTTGCATGACCAGATCCCATAGGCCTTCGCGTTTCCACAGCGATTCGGCGCAGATAAACACATAGTGGCACTGGGCGAGTGCACCGGGTTGATATTTGCTGCCATTTGCCGATTGCACCATGCGACCGAGAAGATCGGCACGGCGGATATTGCCACTCAGGTAACGGTAACTGACATTTTTCTCGGCAATGGCGCCTTGATTATCGAGCGGCGCTTCATACTGCCATTGGAACTGAATGGCTTTTTCTACAGGCCGAGCCGCCACTAAATAAGCACTGGATAAGGGCTCGACAGTTTCCATTAGGGCTTGCATGATTAATTGTCGGTCGATGCCCGGAAAATCGGCGAGGTAGAGCTGTTGATCGGCAATGGCGTTATGTAACTTAAAGGCATCCAATACACGTTCTTGCCCTAAAAGCAGGGCTTTTAACCCTGTGGCCGATTGCGGCAGGGTAGGAAGGTTAAATTCAGGCGCGAGTGAGGATGATGGTATTAAGAGTGAATTCATATAAGCATTTACCATAAAAAGTTACCGCGATTTTACCATACCAAGACGGCAAGTCTCTTACTGTATAGGTGTTTTTGCGTTGGTTTACTCAGATATTGCTGAAAATTTGTTGGCAATTTGCCTGAAAAAACATCTTGGTGAGCATAAGATGAGCATTTGACACAATATTGAAAAATTGCTGTTTACAAGCACCGATGATGCTTATATTATTTGCGCCATTCGGAGGGGTGGCAGAGTGGTTTAATGCACCGGTCTTGAAAACCGGCGTGGGTTTATAGCCCACCCAGGGTTCAAATCCCTGCTCCTCCGCCATATTTTACGGAAAAGCCATCAGCAATGATGGCTTTTTTGTTTGTGCAATTTGAACCCGGCTTCCTCATGCTAAGTGCAGTTCCTACGCAATATTCCACGTAAATCCATCAGTGGTAATGGCTATTTTGTTTATGAAATTTGGCCCTAGGGTTCTTCGTTCTAAGCGCAGGGTTTCCGCCATATTTGTTAGAAAGGCCGCTAAGTCATTAGCGGCCTTTTTACATTCAATTCCACACAAGCTTCCTGTTCTGTATTTAATATTGCATCTGAGCAGAGTCAGCTCTACACGCTCAGTTATGCTTGGCTGAAAAAATTCGCATAGGTGCAATCGTACTTCCTTGGCTCATATGGGGCCGCATTCGCTTCAGTCCCCGCATTGTCTTAAGTGAACTTATATTTGCCTTGAGGGTTTATATCTAACTTCTAAGCCATTTATGAGTGCAGGTACCTGCATTGCAAATTTATCTTCACATGCCTTTAGCGCGCTTTGATTTGAGTGACTTTTTATCGAGTCTTTATTTCGACTATATAAAGTGGCTACTTTAAGGTGCTGTCGAGTTAAAGAAGTTAATGGGGGCGAGTGTATTGAGCGCAGCGTGTTTGGCTTGAGTGACCATAAGCGCCACCTTAATTTAGGGATAACACGGCTTTTGATTGAAAATTAGGCGTCATTCGATGGTTTTATCGACGACTGAGTGTCAAGTCGCCAATCAATTCAATTAATAATAAATTTAGGTTTACAACCAGAGGGGAGATAGCTATTATCTCGCTCGTTCGGAGGGGTGGCAGAGTGGTTTAATGCACCGGTCTTGAAAACCGGCGTGGGTTTATAGCCCACCCAGGGTTCAAATCCCTGCTCCTCCGCCATATTCTACGGAAAAGCCATCAGCAATGATGGCTTTTTTGTTTTTGGCATTTCGGAAGTTGAACCCTAGGTTCCTTATCCTAAGCGCTGCTTCTCTATCTAATGCAATCCAAAGACCGCTAAACAATTCGCGGTCTTTTGCATTTTAACCTTCCATTCTATTATGTTTAAAACTTGCGGCGTTGAGCACACTCTTGGTTATTTGCCGTGAATACCGAAACCAGCCGCGCCTTAAGTGCAGAATTTAAACTGGGTTAATGAGTCCGTTGTTCCTTTAAATATCATCTAGTTAACAATATTCATTTTATGCTTTGCGAAATGCCATTGTTGGGCTAAATTACCCTGATAACCTATATTCCGGTTGCGGTATTCTGATTTGACTACACTGTGTTAGTCGACATTGGTTAAAGGTGGATAAAAGTTGATATCGATATATTTAGTTGACGACCATGAGCTTGTAAGAACTGGGATCCGCCGCATCTTAGAAGATGAACGTGGGATCAAAGTCGTGGGAGAAGCACCTGATGGCGAAACCGCGGTACAGTGGGCGAGACAAAATGAAGCCGATGTCATCTTAATGGACATGAATATGCCTGGGATGGGGGGGCTTGAAGCCACGCGTAAAATTTTACGTTATCAGCCCCATGCCAAGATTATTGTGTTAACTGTGCATACTGAAGATCCTTTTCCCAGCAAAGTGATGCAGGCGGGCGCGTCCGGTTATTTAACCAAAGGGGCGACACCTCCCGAAGTACTGCAAGCGATACGTCAGGTTTCCCGTGGTCAGCGTTATTTATCTCCAGAAATTGCCCAACAAATGGCATTGAGCCAATTCAATCCCGCCGATGAGAATCCGTTTAAAGCCTTGTCCGAGCGTGAGCTGCAAATTATGTTGATGATCACCAATGGTGAAAAGGTCAACGATATTTCTGAGCAGCTCAACTTAAGCCCCAAAACCGTTAACAGCTACCGTTATCGCTTGTTTGCGAAGCTTGGGATCAGTGGTGATGTGGAGCTGACTCGTTTAGCGATCCGTTATAAAATGCTGGACGCTGGCCATTTCTAGTGGCCGCTTGTGTCAATGGTTCTAGCATTAATTAAGTGTTAGCTGTGAGTGTGAAGACGATTTATCAAGTTGTGTTGAAGACAGTGAGTCAAAGAGTGGGTGTATAACGATGTCGACAGGTTTTAACGCCCAGAGTTTTTTACGCTCGGTCTCATCCTCTGCTGGGGTTTATCGCATGTATGACGTCAAAGGTGACGTCATCTATGTGGGTAAAGCCAAAGATCTTAAAAAGCGCTTATCCTCCTATTTCCGTAAAAACCTTGGAAATGTGAAAACCCAAGCGCTGGTGTCCCATATCCATCATATCGATGTGACGCTGACCCACAGCGAGACCGATGCGCTGCTGCTTGAGAATGACTATATCAAGCAGTATATGCCCAAATACAATGTGTTACTGCGGGACGATAAGTCATACCCTTATATTTTCTTGAGCCAACACGAGCATCCACGCCTCGCATACCATCGCGGGCCGCAGCGGGAGAAGGGCTATTACTTTGGGCCTTATCCAAATGGCGGCGCGGTGCGTGAAAGTTTGCACTTGATGCAAAAGCTGTTTCCTATCCGCCAGTGTGATGATCTCTATTATAAATCCCGCACTCGTCCTTGCCTGCAGTACCAGTTATCCCGTTGCAGTGCACCTTGTGTCGGTAAGGTCAGTAATGCGGAGTATGACGAGCAGGTTAAACTGGCGAGTCTGTTCTTAAAGGGAAAAGACAAGCAAGTTATCAGTGAGCTCGTGGCTAGGATGGAAGAGGCCGCCGAGCAGCAAGCCTATGAGCAAGCCGCGCGCTTTCGCGATCAAATTATGGCGCTACGCCGCGTGGCCGAGCAGCAAGAAGTCTCGGGCAATACCGGGGATATGGATGTTATCGGCGTGCACTACGCTTCGGGCATCGCGTGTTTTCATCTATTATTTATCCGCGAAGGTAAAATTTTTGGTAGCCGCAGCTATTATCCAACGGTGCCCGCGCAAACGGATATAGAAGAAGTCTTACGTTCCTTCCTATTACAGTTTTACTTAAATGCCGATATTCAACGCACAATTCCTAAGGAAGTGGTGATAAGCCACCACTTTGAAGAATTGCATGAGTTAGAGGCGGCCGTCTCTGAGGCGTTAAACAAAAAGTTCAGCATTAAAACCAATGTGCGCGCCGACAGGGCAAGCTTTTTGCGCCTTGCGCTGACCAATGCCACCAATGCGGTGATGACGCGTTTGTCCCATAAAAACACCGTTGAACAGCGTTTTGTCTTGCTGGAGGAAATCCTCGAGCTTAATGCGCCAATACAGCGGATGGAGTGTTTCGATATCAGCCATACCATGGGGGAGAGCACGGTAGCCTCCTGCGTGGTGTTTAACCGCGAGGGGCCACATAAAGCCGAATACCGCCGTTACAATATCGAAGGCATTACGCCCGGCGATGATTATGCCGCGATGAAACAAGCCATTAGTCGCCGATTTGATAAAATCGATGCCAGCGGCAAAATTCCTGACATCTTATTTATCGACGGTGGCTTGGGCCAGCTGCGTATCGCGCAGCAAATAGTGGATGAGAAATTCGTCAATTTAGATAAAGCGCCGCAATTGATTGGGGTGGCAAAGGGGGAGAGCCGTAAACCCGGGCTAGAAACCTTAATCTTTGGCGACACTGAAACGAGCTTTTCCCTTGAAGATGACTCGCCAGCGCTGCACCTTATTCAACATATTCGCGATGAGTCCCACCGCTTTGCGATTACTGGCCATCGTAATCGTCGCCAGAAAACCCGTAACACTTCGACGCTCGAGTCGATTCCTGGGATTGGTCCTAAACGGCGCAAGGCGTTATTGCAACATCTTGGTGGTTTACAGGAAGTGAAGGGCGCGAGTGTGGCCGAGTTAGCGAAAGTACCCGGTATTAGCATAGAAATGGCACAAACCATTCATGATGCATTGCGAGGGTGATAAATTTAAGGCAAGATTGGCGCTGCTTTTGACTAACTGGTTTGATCATGCCGTTTAACTTACCTATAGCATTAACCCTTTTTAGGCTTTTTTTACTGCCCATCTTCGTGGTGCTCTTTTATCTGCCGTACAGTTGGACTCCCTTCGTGGCTGCATTTGTGTTTTGGCTTGCCGCCATTACCGATGCCTTGGATGGCTATGCCGCCCGTAAACTCAAGCAACTCACGCGTTTTGGGGCTTTTCTCGATCCCGTTGCCGATAAACTAATGGTGATCACCGCGCTGGTGTTGCTGGTGGATCAATATGCCGATATTTGGTTAACCTTGCCGGCACTGTTTATGATTGGTCGCGAAATTGTGATTTCAGCCCTGCGTGAATGGATGGCTGAATTAGGTAAGCGCGGGACAGTTGCGGTTTCTTGGATCGGTAAATATAAAACGGCGGCGCAGATGGTGGCGATTATTGGCCTGATCTGGCAATACAACCCACTCATGATCACCGCGGCATTTGTGCTGTTATATATCGCTGCCGTGTTAACCTTCTGGTCAATGATGAGCTACATTTTAGCCGCCTGGAAAGATTTAACGGCCGAATAGCACAATAAAAGATCAAAGAGATTATTTAGTGCGCAAGCAGTAAGTTATCGATAAAACAGCGGTTGACACTGCATGGTAAATAGGTAGAATGCCTCCCTGTAGACGAGAGACGAAGTGAAAACAAAATCTTAACTCTACGAGATGCAACATAAGCTCAGTTGGTAAGGTGGATACGATGCCTTGTTTTTTGAGTAAGTGTGAAATCGAAATGCGACATTAGCTCAGTTGGTAGAGCGATACCTTGCCAAGGTATAGGTCATCGGTTCGAACCCGATATGTCGCTCCAATCTTAATGATTGGAAAGATGGCGCGATGGCAGAATGGCTATGCTGCGGATTGCAAATCCGTCGATCTCGGTTCGACTCCGGGTCGCGCCTCCATAATTAAGATATTAATGACACGATTCCCGTCGTTAATATAAAGAGTTTGCCCGAGTGGTGGAATCGGTAGACACAAGGGATTTAAAATCCCTCGCTGGTAACAGCGTGCCAGTTCAAGTCTGGCCTCGGGTACCATTATTATAATGGTGACAGCTTAAAGCGAGCTGAAGCGTTAAACTTCGTTGCTTATATTTTTGAAATATAAGTAAAATAACGAAGCAAAGAGTTAACAATATCAATAGCTGTGCTTACGATATTCAGAGTTTGCCCGAGTGGTGGAATCGGTAGACACAAGGGATTTAAAATCCCTCGCTGGTAACAGCGTGCCAGTTCAAGTCTGGCCTCGGGTACCATTATTCTTAGTGAATAGTAAATAAGCCTCGACATCAGTCGAGGCTTTTTTGCATTCACAGCATTGATATTTTCGTTTTGTTTTACAGCGACTTTTTATCTTCTCATCTATAGCCTCTGGTGCTCTGTCAGCCACTTTTATTACAGGCTCTAGTCTGACCTTGTAATCTTCTTATTTCTGCGCTCTGAACTTGATAGTGTCAAACTCAGCAGGAGCATCTTCCTCCTTGCCAAAGTAATATCGTTAACCTTGACCCATAAAAAAGCCCCGTGGTTTTCACGAGGCAATTTTACACATCCACAATACTATTCATTTATCGCTTGTTTTAGCGCTGTCGACGCCTTAAAGCTTGGCTGATTAAAGCCTGCAATCTCCATCGTCTCGCCAGTTTGTGGGTTCCGACCCGATTTAGGTAAATGATAACGTAATTCAAAGGTGCCGAATTGCGGCAGGAAGACTTTCTCACCTTCGCTTAAGGCGATATGGATCTGTTGCAGGATTTGTTCGACAACAGGTTTAGTGCTGGCCTGGGACTGTTCAAGCGAAGTGGCGATACGTTGGATAAGTTGTGCTTTGTTCATTGAAACCTCTGAATTCAGCGAAAGAGCAGGAAGGGGGAGTTATAACAAGCTCGGGATCAGATTGAAAGCCTAGCTTTACCAAAGCGGCTTAACTGCTGCTTTATTGGTTAGTGGTGGCAAGCTTTTCTTGTGAAGCGGAAATACTCTTCATATAAACAGCGTTAGTGCCTTAAGTTGCCCTGTGGCGTTTAGCGCTAAGGTGGACGTGAAACAATAAAGCGTTTTAACACTGATAGTTACGACTATTCCATCTTTGATAGGGTGTAAGCAAATGGCTTGCTTTCGCTGTGTATGAACAACACAGTGTCTACTAAGCGCCCTTGCGGGCGCTGTAAGAGTTAGGGTTAAACGTAGGATTATCGCGGGCTTAAGAAAATAACGTTTCTTCCAACGTGCGTCCTTTCAGCAGCATCTTATATTGCCAATGCTGCTGCTTAAATAGCGCGAGTAGGGCGGTTTCAAACTCATAATGGCGATTTGCCGTATCATCCAATTGGATCACAAATACATGAGTTTGTTTTGAGGTGATATTCACTACACCGGCTATTTGACTGACGGCTTGGATCAGCGCTTCACTGTCGCAGCTTTCCATCGTGAGGGTGAGATAATCACTACCGCTATTGGATGAGCGCATCGAAATCGATTGGCCCAACTCACCTTTATCTAGATACAACACTTGGTCACAGAGCTTTTCGAGCTCGTCCAAGTTATGTGAGCTGATCACAAAGGTGATACTGGGCGAAAGCGTTCTGACGAGCTCACGGATTTTCTTGGCATTGGCGGGATCGAGTCCTGCGGTGGGTTCATCTAGTAATACCAGCTTAGGCGAGCCGATTAAGGCTTGAGCAATCGCCACACGTTTACTCATCCCATGGCTTAGACTCGGTGGCTTTTGCTGCGCCACCTCGGCTAAGTCAACTAAATTCAGTACTCGCAGGGCTTCTTGATTTGCCTGCTTGCTATCCATCCCTTGAAGACGCGCAAAGAAGCTTAACTGGCTGATAATGGTTAAATTGGGATCGAGCGTTGCATCCTGTGGTAGGGCGGCAATTTGGCCTAATAATGCTGGACTATTGGGCACTTCTCCCAGAATACGCACTGTGCCAGCGCTAGGGGTGAGGTAACCGCAGAGCAGGCTAAACAGTGTGGTTTTACCTGCACCGTTAGGGCCTACCAAGGCGATGGGCGCTCCCGCTTCGAGGGTTAAGTTAACGTTATTGAGCGCTTTTTTACTGCCATAGTGTTTGGACAGCCCTTGGCATTGAATGAGGATCATAGTTGACTCCTTTGGATATAAACGCGGCCAAGGAAGAGGGCGAATGCGGTTTGTAATAGGGGAATAGGTGCGTAGGCAAAGCTATTGAGCCCATTGGTGTTGACCATGTTCGACAGTTGAGCGCCCGGTAAGATCCATTGTAAACCTTCAAATAGGCTGGATTGATTACCCAAGATCAATAGTGCAATTGAGACGACCGTCCACAAGATGGTGGCGAGCACCATGGCCTGTCTTGCCGTGTTAGCATAGAGGGACAATAGGGTCATGACCGCGGTAAAGGGTAAAATCACGATAAGCAAGTTGACGCCAACCAAGGCCCCCGACGTGAATGCAGGTAATAACAACCCGATATCGCGAGTGAGTGCCAGCGCAATGGTGGCGAGGATGGTCAATAAGATCAGGAGGCCTTGGATCAATATTTGCCCCAAGAAGCGGCCGAAGAGTAGGCTGTCTTTGCTGGTTCTTAGGGTATAGAAGCGCAATGTGCCGCGGGTTTTGTCTGAGGAAAACTGATCGGCGGCAATCAAAATACTGAACATGGGAAACAGATACAGCGCAAAGCACCAGAAGATAGCCATTTCCGCCACGGGCCAGTCAAACAGTACATTGAGTGCTTGGTTGCCTAAGAGACCGTCGATCAAATCTTTGATATTGGGCTGCATCAATAGGGTCGAAGCGCCTTGGATGGGGTAGAGCAATAGTATGCCCCACACTAATGCAAAGGCGATCAGGGCGATAATCCCGCGAAGGTTAAATAGAAATTTTCGACATTCAAAGCCAGCGATCAAAAGCATGTTGTTGAATGTACTGGGAGCGTTCGGTGTCATTCGCTGTCTCGTCAGTGAGTGAGCGGACAAACTTTCACGTTAGTCATCATTAAGAGCGACCATTCGCGAAAGTCGTCCGCAGCGCGGTTAGGATAAAGAAGCGATAAGCGAGTCTAACTTATCTTTAAGTTCAGCCACTTGCTCTTCAAGCTGCGTGACTCTTGCTTCCAGTTGTTGTCTATCCTGCTCGTTTAACGGGTGTGCATCTGTATTGGTGGCACTGGTGAATGACGCGGCGCTAATTTGCTCAGCACCTTGGGAGAATAACTCAGTGTAACGGCATTCACGCTTACCCGGCTCCCGTGGCAGTTGAGCTAGCACGGGGTTATCTCGCTCCATCAGTTGCTTAATGCAGGCTTCCACTTCGAGCACATCTTTAAAGTCATGCAGCCTGTTGCTGCGGGTACGCAATTCGCCCGGCGTTTGTGGGCCGCGAAGCAGCAGCAAACAGACAATGGCTACCGCCGCGCTGGAAAGTTGTAACTCGCTAAATTCGGTGTTGCAGAATCTGTGCTTATATTTGACTACTCGGCTACCAAAGCCGGATTGCTCGCTGATTAAGCGCTTTTTATTCAACGAATCGAGGGCATCTTGAACCTGCGCCTCACTTAAGTCCAATACGGGATCGCGGCTGGTTTTTTGATTACAGGCGAGGGTTAGGGCATTGAGTGAAAGCGGGTATTGCTCTGGGGTGGTGACTTCTTTTTCAAGTAGGCAACCGATAACTCTGGCTTCGTGTAACGTGAGTTCCATATAAGCTCCAAAGAAAAAAGCATGGCTTTGTTATAACAGAGCCATGCTTAATATCCTAGCGCTTGTCGGTAAACTGAGGTTTAAGGCAAACTATTTGTACAAATAAACCACGAACATGGGGGCAAGAGAGTGCTAAGTCCCGTATTCGGTTGACTATTCTGCCTGATCAGTCTGCTTCAGTCAGGCGTAAGCCATCATCGTCGATACTTAATTTGCCCGCTTTAAACAGGCCGCCGATGCTCTTCTTGAAGGCTTTTTTACTCATGCCGAGTTGCTCGTAAATCACTTCGGCATCGGTTTTATCGGTCAGCGGTAAGAAGCCACCCGCTTGCTTGAGTTTTACTAAGATAATGTGCGCGTGCTTATCGAGCTCTTGCTTACTGCCTTGCTGCAAGACCAGATCGATTTTGCCATCGCGGCGCACTTGTTTGATAAAACCTTTAACCCTTTGGCCAAAACGCAGCTTTTGGAACACTTCATTTTGGTAAATCACGCCCCAATGGGCATGGTTAATAATGGCTTTGTAGCCTAAATCTGTGGTGCCACCGATATATAAGTCAACCTGTTGACCCACTTCGTAGTGAGCTGGGGTTTTATCGAGGAACTTATCAATTTTAGATGAGGCGACAATACGTTCATCCGCGCGGTTAACGTGCACATAAACGAGGTAGGAGCGGCCTTCTTCGATGGGTTTATGCTGCTCGCCAAAGGGCAGCAGCAGATCTTTATCTAATCCCCAGTCTAAAAATGCCCCGTAGGGACCCGTTGCCACGGCTTTTAGATAGGCAAACTCACCGACTTGCGCAAGCGGTTTGCGCGTTGTGGCAATGACGATATCTTCAGAGTCCAGATATAAAAATACCTCTAGCCAGTCACCGACTTGGCAATCTTTTGGGGTGGCTTTGTTGGGCAGTAACACTTGGCCAAATTCGTGGGCATTTAAATACACACCGAAGCTGACTTGTTTTACCACCTCAAGTTTGCAGGTTTTTCCTATCTGTACCATGTAGCTCTCTATCTATAGATGTCATTCGGCGGTGATTATAACCGCTTTATCCGTAAACGGCAGCTTCCAGTTCGGCTTTTAGGTTTCCACTTTAGGATTAATGGCTTAATAGCCGTTAAAAATCATGTCGCCGCTGCGATTGTTAGCCATTTATTCTGCAAGCCTATTAAAAAATATTGAACGTATTAAAAGTAGGATTATTCTCTAAGTTATTAATTTATGGAAATTAACCCTACGCTAGGCAGTCATCTCTGTTAATGAGGTGTTTGTTATATTTTAATGAAAAATATTAAATGAGATTCTTGCTTGCAATCTGTGACATTGCGCGGTTTAATTGCGCCGTTTAACGACTTCGCTCGTTACAGACATGACAAATATTACGTGAGTTGTAATGGTTTTATGGTTCACAGGTCATTAACCGTGTAACGTACAATTTATAATGGTTACATGGGGTTAAGAGGAATTGTTTAGCTAATGCACAAGCATCCATTTTTTGCTCTTTGCCTAAAAGCATCACAATGTCAGCGCTCAATCGTTGTGCCCTATGACGATACCAGCCTTAAACATCTCACGTTAATCCGTATCAATTCTGGCCGCGAAGAAGCCAACAGTCCCCTGTTACAATAATCTTGCCTGTTATTAGGTGCGCTCGGTCTTGCCTAGCCGCTTAATATGTAATGTTGTTCCTTTAGTGTTACCTGTTGTTGTAGACATGCTTAAAACCCCTTGTTAGTGAATTTTGGGTCTTGAGCTGTGATGCGACGCCTAACGTTAGGGTTTTGGGTGTTTTTTAACCTCAAAGCGCGCTAAGGTTAATGCCATTGGTGAGAAACTTTGGCGATAAAGGGTGATATGAATGCCGTCTCCTACTATCGCCAAAGTAATCAGAATCTGGGGTCTACCCCGGCTGCGTTAAGGAAAAACGCATCAATGTCACCTAAGCTGGGTTGATTTTGCTGCATTAAATAGGGTGAGTTCATCCTAATTGTATGTCAGGTAAATATTTGTTTTACCTGGGTTTGTCGAACGGGCGGTCGTGCAAGAATGCAGTGGCCGTTTAACCCATTTTTTTATAGACGGGCTAAATAAAAATGAATGATTGGTCTATTGATGCTGCTCGTGCTGGGTACAACGTTACCCACTGGAGCCAAGGGTTTTATGGGATCAGCGACCAAGGTGAGGTGACAGTGTCGCCGGATCCTAAGAATCCTGATCACAAGATTGGCTTAAATGAGCTAGCAAAAGACATGGTTAAAGCAGGGGTCGCTTTACCTGTATTAGTTCGTTTCCCGCAAATTCTGCACCACAGAGTGAACAGTTTGTGCCAAGCATTCGACCAAGCGATACAAAAATATGAGTATCAGGCGGACTATTTGCTGGTTTACCCCATTAAAGTAAACCAACAAAAAACTGTGGTAGAAGAGATCCTTGCGAGCCAAGCATCAAAAGAAGTTCCACAATTAGGCCTAGAAGCTGGCAGTAAGCCAGAATTAATGGCCGTGTTGGCCATGGCGCAAAAAGCCAGTTCAGTGATCGTTTGTAATGGTTACAAAGATAACGAATACATTCGTTTAGCCTTAATTGGTGAAAAGTTAGGCCATAAGGTCTACATCGTTTTAGAAAAACTGTCTGAGTTGAAGATGGTGCTGGCCGAGTCTAAGCGTCTAGGTGTGAAACCTCGCTTAGGTCTACGTGCTCGCCTTGCATTCCAAGGTAAAGGCAAGTGGCAAGCCAGTGGCGGTGAAAAATCGAAATTCGGTTTATCAGCAGCGCAAATTCTTACCGTGGTTGATCAGTTAAAACAAGAGGATATGTTAGATTCTCTGCAGTTACTGCACTTCCACTTAGGCTCGCAAATCGCCAACATCCGCGATATTCGTCAAGGTGTGAGCGAAGCGGCGCGTTTCTACTGTGAATTACGTGAGTTAGGCGCCAGCATTAACTGCTTCGACGTCGGCGGTGGTTTAGCGGTGGATTACGACGGCACCCGTAGCCAAAGTAACAACTCAATGAACTATGGCTTAAGCGAATACGCGAACAACATCGTCAACGTGCTTACCGATATCTGTAATGAATACGAGCAACCTATGCCACGTATTATTTCAGAATCTGGCCGTCACTTAACGGCGCACCATGCTGTGTTGATCACCGATGTGATTGGTACTGAAGCTTATCAAGTCGAAGAAATTCAGCCGCCTGCGGAAGAGTCGCCACAGCTGCTGCATAACATGTGGCAATCTTGGACCGAGATCAGCGGCCGCGCCGATCAACGTGCTTTGATTGAGATTTACCACGATAGCCAAAGTGACCTGCAAGAAGCACAATCGCTGTTTGCCTTGGGCCAATTAAGCTTGGCAGAACGTGCCTGGGCTGAGCAGGCTAACCTGCGTGTATGCCACGAAGTGCAAGGTTTGTTAAGCACCAAAAACCGTTACCACAGACCGATTATCGATGAGTTGAACGAAAAGTTAGCCGATAAGTTCTTCGTTAACTTCTCATTATTCCAATCGTTACCGGATGCTTGGGGTATCGATCAGGTGTTCCCTGTGCTGCCTCTGTCAGGTTTAGACAAGGCGCCAGAGCGCCGCGCCGTGATGCTGGACATCACCTGTGACTCTGACGGTATTGTTGACCAATACGTAGACGGTCAAGGGATTGAAACCACACTGCCAGTACCGGCTTGGAGCGCTGAAAGTCCTTATCTGATGGGCTTCTTTATGGTCGGCGCCTATCAAGAGATCTTAGGTGATATGCACAACCTGTTTGGTGATACTAACTCTGCGGTGGTCAGCATCGAAGAGAACGGTATGACCAACATTGAGTCGGTTCTTGCCGGTGATACGGTTGCTGACGTACTGCGTTATGTTAACTTAGATGCCGTTGACTTTATGCGTACTTACGAAGAGTTAGTGAATCAGCACATTGCCGAAGAAGAACGCGCCCAGATTTTAGAAGAACTGCAAGTGGGCCTAAAAGGTTACACTTATTTAGAAGATTTTTCTTAATATTGAGTGTGTTAAAAAAGTCAGCCTAGGGACACTTAGGCTGACTTTTGTTTTTTATAGCCTATTGTTTTTGCTAGCGAGTTATAAGCGTGAGTGCTTTGTAAGGCTGGAATCTTGTAAAAGCAAGCTCGGTGGTTTTATTGCGGCGTCAGTCGTGTAAAAATAACCGCGCGAAATTGATGGGGTACCAGTCTTAAAATGCGTGCGTTCACTTAATTCAGCGTTGCCAGTGAAGCATGAATGACTGCAATACCAATAGATGCCCAAACACAGGGATAAGATGAGGCGAACGGCTTGATGTTTTTTGAAGGCGCGGAAAAAAAGCTTGAGATCAGACTCACTCCCAAGATGGTGTCACTACGCCAACTAGAATACGGCTTTTGGTCAACCTTAGTGGCCTGCGCCAATGCGGAAATCCTGTCCACAATCAGTAATCCTGCCTGCGATGCCTATCTGCTGAGTGAATCCAGTCTGTTCGTCTGGGATGATAAAATTCTGCTGCTCACCTGCGGTAATAGCACCTTAGTAGATGCGGCCTGCCATTTTATCAACGCCTTAGGTGTGGAGCACATCGCCGAGCTCTGTTATCAGCGCAAGAATGAATACCAAGCCCAGCGACAAAGCACCAGTTTTGCGGATGATATCGCGAAATTGCGGCCCCTGATCCCTGGCAAAGCCTTTCGTGTGGGCCATTTAGACTCACATCACCACTATCTGTTTTGTACTGACAATCTGTTTTGCTCTGACGGTCTGTTTAGCACTGACAAGCAAACTGTATCCTCAACCGAGACTTGCCTTGAATTGATGATGTACCACATCCGTGGCGAACTTGCCGATTATCTCAAGCTGCCGACACAAACTGAGCTGGGGATTTATCAGCGGCTTGGATTTCAGCAACTTTTCGGCGATTTTCAGTTCGATATGCACTGTTTTCAGCCTGCTGGGTTTTCGCTGAATGCGATACGTGGGACAGACTATGTTACCTTGCATATCACGCCATCTCTAGGGCAAGGGGAGCATTCCTATGTGAGCTTCGAGTCTAATCTCGATTTAGCGACTTACCCCCAGCCCGTCGTGGCGCGGCTAGTGGATTTATTCTCTCCAATCAGTTGGGATTTGATTAGTTTTAATCAACCTATCCTTACCGCGGGATTCCCAGAGCATCTGTGTCTTGGCCAAGCCGTGGTCACCACAGCATCTGGAGGGGAGATCACCTTTAGTCATTACCAACAGCTTAAAACCCAAGTGTTACAGCCCGAGTTTATGTAGTGGCATACCTTGGTGAGTTTTGCCTGCGTTGCTTTAGTTCATCTTAGTACTATCTCAGTACTCTCAGTACTATCTCAGTACCTTGCTTAAGCGCTGGATTATCAATTAAAAAGCTAAGGTTTACTGCCTTGGCTTTTTTATTGATGGCTTAATAACAGAGCAGCGAATTGCGAGTAAGGCATGGTAAACTTGCTTTATCAGCGGATTGCACCGATGGCAATCATTGTGCGCTTGTAAAAGGAAACCCTATGACAGATCTCAGTGATATTCGCCGCGAATACACCAAAGGCGGCTTAAGACGCGCCGATTTACCTCAAAATCCCATGCAGCTATTCGAGTTATGGATGACGCAAGCTCGCGATGCGCAGCTCAGCGATCCCACTGCGATGTGTGTTGCCACAGTCGATGAGCATGGTCAGCCCTACCAGCGGATCGTGCTATTAAAGCGCTTCGATGACACGGGATTTGTGTTCTTCACTAATCTAGGCAGTCGTAAGGCGCAGCAGATCGCAATCAACAATAAAGTGAGTTTGCATTTCCCTTGGCATCCGATTGAACGCCAAGTATCGATTCTCGGTGAGGCGCAGCCACTCTCTACCGCCGAAGTACTGAAATACTTTATGACCCGTCCCAAGGATAGCCAGATTGCCGCTTGGGTGTCACAGCAGTCGAGTAAACTGAGCGCGCGACAAGTACTCGAAGGTAAGTTCTTTGAGATGAAAGCCAAATTTGCCAAGGGCGATGTGCCATTACCAAGTTTTTGGGGCGGCTACTTGGTTAAACCCTCGAGTATCGAGTTTTGGCAGGGCGGGGAGCACAGACTGCACGATCGCTTCCTCTACACTCGCCAAGCGAATGCATGGGTCATTGACCGTTTAGCACCTTAATGGTCTTTAGGAGCGTAAGCGTGGGACAGTATAAGATTTGGGTCGATGCCGATGCCTGCCCAAACCCGATTAAAGAGATTTTATTTCGCGCGGCTGAGCGTAAATCACTGCCATTAGTGTTGGTGGCGAACCAAATATTGCGGGTGCCGCCATCACCCTATATCAGTCAAGTGCGTGTCGGCTCAGGCTTTGATGTGGCAGATCAATACATTGTCGACCATGTTGAGCCCACGCATTTAGTGATCACCGCCGATATCCCGTTAGCGGCGCAAGTGATTGAAAAGGGTGCGCTAGCGCTCAATCCCCGCGGCAAACTCTACACCACTGACAATATTCGCCAAAAACTGACGATGCGCGATTTTATGGAAGATTTACGTTCATCGGGCGTGCACACCGGTGGCCCAGATGCGTTATCGGCGGCGGATAAACAGACTTTTGCCAATAGTTTAGATAAGTGGCTGGTGCGAGTTTAACGATAGTTAACTGGTCGCTAATTAAGAAAAAGAGTATCTTTAGCGAGACTTAGGTGATCTTTGTCACAGATTGTCTGAGTGATTTGGCGGTTACGCGCGTGTTATCGGGTAACTGTCTTGCCTTTAAACTCACTGATTGAGGATAGATACAATGAAAAAATGGATAGGAATCGCGGCATTATCGACGCTGGTTAGTTTTAGTTGTGCGGCCCAGTGGCAAGTGATAGAGCAGGATTCTCGGGTCAGTTTTGTATCGGTAAAAAAGGGTGATATCGCTGAAGTTCACCACTTTAAGCAACTCAATGGTGTACTTAAAGATAATGGTCAATTTGAATTAACCATTCCACTGATGAGCGTGGCGACAGGTATCGAAGTGCGCGATGAGCGTATGCAAAACCTGTTGTTTGAAGTGTCCTTGTATCCCGATTTGAAATTAAGCTCGCAGGTGGATACCAAGATGCTGAAAGATCTTGCCGTGGGTGAGTCTAAGGTTACTGACATCGATGGGAAAATTTCCCTCCATGGCAAGCAACAAACGAAAACTTTTTCGGTAATTTTAACCAAAGTATCTGATAATAAACTGATGGTTAGCAGTTTTCAGCCGATAATAGTCAATGCTAACGAATTCGATTTGGTCTCGGGTGTGGATAAATTGCGTGATATCGCGGGTTTATCTAGTATTAGCCAAGCCGTTCCTGTGTCGTTTGTACTAACCTTAACAAAGTAACAGCGATAAGATTGGCTTAGATCAATACGTCAGCTCTCCAGTTCGAGATATGGTTAGTGAGTGGCTGACGTGTAAATCTTTATATCGACCACTTTATAGGTGGGTTTTGTTTTTTCAGTGTCGCCTTTGGCGATAGATTTTGGTGTGTGAAGGGTAAAAAATGGTCACAGATAAAGACGGTTACATGCATTTGATCCAGTATTTGACTGAGCATCTTGGCTTGTTCGAAACGCCTGATACCCAAAATGTGTCCGATGATACTGTGATGGAGTTGTTCGAAGAGCAATTATCCGCACAGATTATTATGGTTTGTGGCCAAAATCCTTCCCTCTCTTTTGCCGAACGCAACACCATTATCCGTGAGGTCGATGCGATTGTGTACGATCTTGAGGAAATCTTAGCCTCAGTGGCAAATCATAGAGCCACGCCAGAGCAGACGCTTTTTATCACTGAGTTTTCAGGCCTTATCAAGAATCTATTCGATCAAGAAATCGCGAAAATCCAAGTCCATGTGTAATACCTTCGCCTAAGCTTAACCTTAGGATTAACCTTGTTACTTGGGTTAGTCCTATCTATTCGTTAGTTATCCCCATCATTACTTGATATCGAGCTTATTGCATAGGCTTAGTGAATTTTTGAGTGTCGCCAGTCGATGCTTCGCTCAGGTCTTAAAGGCGCGAAGTTAATGGAGCTTCACCTAACGTGCATAGTGTTATGCTCGTGCGTAACCTTTGCAAATCATACCATTTCACTTCGTATAACACCCGCTATCGCATCAGGTTCCCCCAAGTTTGAGTAAAATAATTCCCACTTTTCAAGCATCTTCATTTACAGGGTATATCTTTACTCTATAGCCGTATTTTCTAGTGCGCTGTAAAGGGAGATGCATGATGCTAACCATACGTCCAAGCTATGCCGAAGATATGCTGACCATAGTGGTGTCGGGCAAAGTCACCCATGAAGATATCGAAGCCTTACTGCTGCCCGCAATTGAGGCTAAGTTGCAGGATCATGCAAGCCTTCGCTTATGGTACGAGTTCAGCCCAGACTTTATTGGCATAACCGTAGGTGCACTCTGGGATGATGCTTTACTCAGTGTGTTTCATTTTAGTGATTTCTCGCGGGTGGTGATGATTGCGGACATGCAAAGCCTTGGTGCAATGGTCAATACACTGGCTTTTATGTTGCCCTGTCCGGTGAAGGTTTTTAGCGAACATGAGCGCGCGCTAGCGAAGGCTTGGTTAGACGAAGCGAAAGTGGCAGAGGTGTAACGGCTGTAACCATAGTGTGTTAACTTGTGACTATTCCTTATTTATTCATTGGCTTAAATGCTGTATTTGCCCCCAGCTTAGTGTTTTTCGGCTCTTTTCCTGTGCTTTTGTGCTATCACTAGCCCCAACATCGACCAAGGTGATGGGGACTCAATGTGGCTGACCCGTCATCGTTCAGATAAGGAGTGAGGATGTTACAACATCAAAGTGTCGGTCGCGGCACCACATTATTGCTAGGCGCCATTTTCGTAAGCTTGAGTCTTGTAGGTTGCGACAAAGTCAGCGAAGAGGCGCAAACGACAGCTAAGAGCGTGGTATCTTCTGACGCTAAGGCGATAATTGGTCAGTCGGAGAAGATGCGCCTCATCGCCGCACAACTGGATTTTCAGGCAAGAATTGATACGGGCGCGGCGAACACCTCCTTGCATGCCATCGATCTGCAAGTTGAAGGCGGTGCATCCGACAAGATGCAGGACAACATAGGTAAAACACTACACTTTACCACCGAAAATGAGGCGGGCGAGCAGCGGCGCTTAGCGGCGAAAATCCTAAAGACCACCACAGTGAATAACGCCCAAGGCAGTGAAGTGCGCTATCTGGTGGAGTTAGATATTGGTTTTGAGGGCCAGCATCGTCTGGTTGCCGTTAACCTACGTGACCGAAGCCATATGGATTACAAATTACTGATCGGCCGTAATTGGTTAGCGGGACGTTATGTTGTCGATGTGGCCGAGAAACGTCTGATTGGCCCGACGGCTTTTATCAATGTGAAAGAGGCGGAATTGACCTTTAAAACACGCATCGATACCGGCGCGGTTGAAAATTCCCTGCATGCGATTGATCTCAAGATTGACGATGAAGATCCTACCAATATGGATAACAACATCGGTAAGTGGCTCAATTTCACCACCGAAAATGAGCGTGGTGAGGAAAAGCGGTTAAGGGCACGGATTGTCGATACCTCGCTTATCCGTAACGCGCAGGGGAGTGAAGTACGTTATATGGTCGAATTGACCTTAGGTGAGCCGGGATTGGAGTATCCCGTCAAAGTGAATCTTAAGGACCGCAGTCAGATGTCCAATAAACTCTTGATTGGACGTAACTGGCTACAGGGCCATTATCTGGTGGATGTGACCCTCGATAAGTCGAGCGATTAGTTTCTCTCAATCGGTTTGCCTATAGCCGTGGCTATATCGCAGATAATGGCCAGTGGCACTCAATCAGAGTGCCACGATTGAGCTCACTCTCTACCGCCAGCTCGCCATGTAATTCTTCTTTTATCCAAAGATTAATGCAAGTCAGTGTGCCAATACATTGGTTTTGTTGCATTTCCTGTCTTAGCTGCTCAAGGTGTGCAATTGGTATCCCAACACCATTGTCCTTAAGCTGCATGTACAACTCACCGTCTTTTTTCTCGAGTGTTAACACTAAGGTTCTGTCTTGATTATGCTCTTTAAAGGCATGGTGCAAGGTGTTGTTGAAAAGCCGATAGAAAAATTGCAAATATTGCCAGGCATTACCATCTATCACCAATTGCTCGTCGCACTCTAGCTTGACCTTAACCTGAGTTTTCAACAATTGTGGCTGCAATAAGCTCAGTAATTGATTGATAAACTGGGCTAAATGCAGCGGGCGTATCTCACTATGCTGATCGGTAAACAGCTGCGATATGTGCCTGAGTCTCGCCGCCTGCTGGCTCATCAGCTGCACCACTTGGGTTTGATGGCTGTCATCCTCTTTACTGCGCACTTGGCAGATCTGAGCGAGGAGTTTGTCCTGCTCGAGCATCATTTGGCTCATGACATCGGCTAGGAAGTTCTGCATCAGTTTCTGACTTTGCTGTTTGCTCAAGTTGAGTTGGATTTGCTGATTGATCTCATCTTGAATCGCCGCGAGTTGTTCCCTGAGCTGACTGTTTTCTTGCTGCGAGAGTTGGGTCTTGTGCTGCTGCTCTTTAAGCAGGCTTAATTGCGCTTGCAGCAGCTTTTCTTGTTCTTTTTCTTGGCGTTTTCTCAAATCCACATTAAAGCCAATGGCGCCGACGCCCAAGGAATTATCCTCATCGTCGCGAATGTCGAATTTACTCATTTGATAGATAAGTTCGCCTCGAAGAGAGGGAATGACTTCTTCGAAATGCAGGGCCTCGTGGCTATGGGTGACCCTTTGGTCGTTCTGTTGATACTGCTGTGCGAGTGAGTTTGGGAACAGATCAAAGTCCGTGGCTCCGATGATTTTGCGCCGCTCAATCCCTAAAACTTCGCAGTATTTGTTGTTCACTAAGGTGTATCTGCCATTTAAGTCTTTGATATAAATGATGGTGGAGGAGAAGTCGAGCAGGGATCTTAATTGCTCTTTGCGCTGACTCAACTCCTGCTGAAAATGCTGTTGGGTTAACAATTGCTGCTCGAGCGCGAGATTACTGGCGTCTAAACTGGCCATGGCGACTTCAAGCTGTTGGGTGCGGGATAAAAAGCTTTTTGCGAGCAGGCCGACCTCATCATGTCGCTCCTTGGCTTTTAATTCGATAGAGGCCGAATCATTGCGTTTGAGTGCCTGCACCATCTCCATAATGGGGGCGATAATCAGTCGATGTTGCAGCAAAAACAGCAGGATAAGGCCGAGCATCTGAATTAACACTAGGGAGAGCCCGACTTTTTCGATAAGTTTTTTGGCCGTGTCCTGTAAGGGGGCTATGGGTGTGACGACGAGAATTTTCCAGTAGGTGTGGGGCATTAAAAATACAGACACCAGCGAAGGCCCTTTGAGGATGGGGTCCATAGTCAATGAAACAGAGGCTATCCGCCTTGGGCTCGAGAACTGGCTCTTAGCATTGTCATTGACTATGGCAGAGAGCATCTCCCGTTCACTGTCCCCGCTTAGGCGGGTGAGGTTATCCATTTGCTCTTGGGTAAATACGCGCTCAGCCACGGCTTGTTCGATAAAACTGCGGTTGGCTAAATGTAGTGCCGAGGCGATTGGGCTAAAGGCCGTCTCTGTTTTTGCTAACTCGTCGAAGGTTTGTAGCGTATGGGGTGGATTTTGCGAAGATTGCGGCCAATTGTCACTATTTGGCGAGGCCAAGATTTGGTTTTGATGGTCGAGGGCTATCACATAGCCACTTACATTGAGCATGGTATTGCGTAGGAGCTGACTAAGTTTTTCAAGGCTAATATCCGTCGTGGCCGCCCCAATAAACTGATGTTCCATCCACATTGCGCCCGATGCAGTCACCATCGGTTCATGGGTAGTCGGGTCGACATAGGATTTAGACCAAAATATTTTTCCCACGGGAAAATAGCGGGTTGGCCGATACCATTCTTCGGTGTGGTAGCTTGGAAAGCTGTCGTCGTTATAGCTGTTGATGGCGACTAATTCGCCGTGAATATTGTGTGACCAGAATAAGCTATCGCGAAACTTTTGCCGGTCAAATGCCCCTGGCTCGGGCCAAATCCCACCACCTGAAATAATCGCCTTTTGATTTTCAATCGAGAGTAATACCGGAATGCTCTTACTGAGCTGCTCGGGCTCATAACGGTATAGCATGGCGATTTGGCTGATGGCATTGACCTGATTCTCCACTTGGGAGGTCATTTCCTGCAATTTGGCTATGATGATTTGGCCATGGTTTTGATTGAGCAGAGTTTGTTGCTCACTGATCTGTTGGGTCTGAATGTTGAGAATGACCCACGCCGTGCTAAAGATCAGTATGCTGGCGATCAGCAGTTGGATCAGGCTGAGTTTAAACGGCAGGCTCTTTTGCCATTGGGTTAACGGTGCTTGAGGCTCAATGAGAGGCCGTTTATCCATGTTCTACGCATTCCAAATGCCGTTATCATGGAGCCAGTTTAGCGTTTTTTGGCCTATTTGCCATTGGCTTAAATCAAAGTTCGCACAGTGCTTTCGGTGATAAATATTGACAGAGGTCGTTAAAAATAAGGCAGACCTTATGTCTGCCTTAGGAAGATTACTTATGAAGATTATTTGTAGAGCGAAGGTTTATTCGAACCGCTTAGGATGGGCACAATAAACAGTAACAGTGCGACCAGATAACCACTAAAGGCTACCACCATCCATTCGGCCATGGTGACGCCCATAAACTGCCACGGCACATCGGTACACATGCCCGTTGGTAACATCACGGATGGGAACCATTCGTGGAGCGGCATCCAAGCTGGAAATTCGGGTAAAAATGAGCAAGTCGAGAAGGGCGAAGGGTTATTCTGCATATCGACTAAGGCTAAAGCCAGTTTTAGCCCCCAGGTTGCACTGACGGCCCAACCAATGGCGCCTAGAATGCGAACGATAAGGAACTTGGGCGCAGTCATACCAATCAGTCCAGATGCCAAAATGCCGAATACGGCGAGCCGCTGGTAGATACACATCACGCAGGGATCTAACTTCATCACATATTGGAAATACAAGGCGGCCGCTTCGAGGGCAATCGCAGAGCCTGTGAGAATGAACCAAGATGCGCGGGAATGGGCAAAGCGAGTGAATGCTGTCAAAAGTGAACTCCGTATCAACAAAAAACGCCCTCGAAGGTAGGGCGTTTTTTTGACTTTACTGAACTCATAAAGTTCAGTCAACTCCGATATTTATGTTAGTGAGCTGCAGCAGGCGCTAACGCTTCTTTAACACTGTGGTGCAATATTGCATGGGAGTCATAGAAGTACTGGGTCATCTGCTCTAAGAAGCCCGATTGAATAGCCATCACGCCCACAATCGATAGCACGATAGTGTAGGGCAATGCCATCCACACCATTCTGCCGTAGGATAAACGGATCAGCGGTGCAAGGGCCGAGGTCAATAAGAACAGGAATGCGGCTTGACCGTTTGGTGTTGCCACCGAAGGCAAGTTAGTACCAGTGTTAATGGCAACCGCTAACAGATCGAATTGATCGCGGGTAATTTGACCGTTAATCAGGGCGGCTTTGACTTCGTTAATGTAAACCGTGCCCACAAACACGTTATCACTGACCATAGAGAGTAAACCGTTAGCGATATAGAAGATCACTAATTGGGTATTACCTTCATGGTTTAGTGCCCATTGGATCACAGGGCCAAACAGTTGTTGGTCGATAATTACTGCCACAACCGCAAAGAATACCGCTAACAAGGCCGTAAAGGGCAGTGCTTCTTCGAAGGCTTTACCTAGCGCATGCTCATCGGTTATACCGTTAAAGGCCGTGGTTAAGATGATCACAGACAGACCAATCAAGCCCACAGACGCTAAGTGCAGCGCGAGACCCGCAATCAACCACACACCCACAAAGGCTTGGATAACCAGCTTCATCTTGTCTTTGTTGGTACGACGTGCGTCTTCATAGGCGGCGTAATCACACAGGATTTTATGCACCGCATCCGGAAGCTGGGCACCATAACCAAACCAACGGAATTTCTCGACGATAAAGCAGGTGAGGATACCTGCGAACAATACAGGCACTGTCACAGGTGACATACGGATCGCAAATTCGCCAAATTGCCAGTTTGCTTGAGCTGCAATAATTAAGTTTTGCGGCTCACCCACCATAGTACACACGCCACCCAATGCAGTACCGACACCGGCGTGCATCAATAGGTTACGTAGGAAACCACGGAAGGATTCCAGCTCGTCTTCGTTGAGCTGATTTTCACCATCGTCATTTTTGCCTTCGGAGGTATGGTCATGATCGGCCGAGAAATCTTTACCTGAGGCGACTTTGTGATAGATGGAGTAAAAACCAACCGCCACGGTGATAATCACGGCGATAACAGTTAACGCATCTAAGAAGGCGGATAAGAAGGCGGAAGCCAAACAGAACAACAAAGACACTAAGATTTTCGAACGTACTTTAGTGATCATCTTAGTGAACACAAACAGCAGTAGCTGCTTCATGAAGTAAATGCCGGCCACCATAAATACCAGCAGTAATAGCACTTCAAGGTTCGCTTCAATTTCGTGCAGCACTTGGCTGGCTGAGGTCATGCCGATGGCGACAGCTTCAATCGCTAATAGACCACCGGGTTGTAATGGGTAGCATTTTAGCGCCATTGCCAAGGTAAAAATAAATTCAAGCACTAATACCCAACCAGCCACAAAGGGGCTGACATAGAAAAAGAGTATTGGATTGATTATTAAAAACGACAGTATTGCGATCTTGTACCACTTAGGAGAATTCCCTAAGAAGTTCCCAATAAACGCCTGACTCATTGTCATCGGCATGGCATCCTCTCTTCTAATTATCTTTTAAAATTGCACAGGTTATTGTTTCTGGCATTTGTTTTAGAAAATCAGTCTAGCCTAAAGAGAATGCTAATGTAACGATATACTGAAACCCAGATTTCAAAAAGCGGAGCTAATCGGCAAAATTGGCACGATTGCTGTTGATTCATGTCGTTTTTTTGAACATTTCTGTGACAATTGTACGGTGATTTTAAGGTGAGTCTCAGTCAATGGTTTCCATTTTTTACCGCTCTGGTATGATCAGTGACCATTATAAAGCACAACAACTGGAAAAGTGGGCTGATGATTATCAATGCCAAAGGACCTGCAAGTTTTGCAGAGAAGTATATTGTAAGATCGATTTGGGAAAATAAGTTTCCCCCAGGGTCCATTTTACCGGCTGAACGTGAGCTTTCTGAATTAATTGGCGTAACACGCACCACCTTGCGTGAAGTGCTGCAACGCTTAGCCCGTGATGGTTGGTTGAAAATTCAACATGGTAAACCAACACGGGTGAACAATTTTTGGGAAACCTCGGGCCTTAACATTCTTGAGACCATAGCGGATCTCAATCCTGAAGGCTTCCCTGTGCTGGTGGACCAATTGCTGTCGGCTCGCACCAATGTCAGTGCGATTTACTTCCGTGGCGCACTGCGCAACAGCCCAGATACCGCGGTGGAAGTCCTAGGGCAAATCCACCAATTAGAAGATACGGCCGAATCCTTCGCCGAGTATGATTACCTGTTGCACCACACCTTGGCCTTCTCTTCTGGTAATCCACTGTACGTGTTGATTTTAAACGGCTTTAAAGGTTTGTATAGCCGGGTGGGTCGTTATTATTTCAGTAGTCCTGAGGCGCGTCAGTTAGCGCTGAACTTCTATAAAGAGCTCGAACTATTAGCCAAAGCTAAAAACTATATCGATGTGCCCGCATTAATGCGTACCTACGGTATTAACAGCGGCAAAATGTGGTTGCAATTGCGTGACGATATGCCAACTTCGATTGCCCAGCAGGACGGTAACGCTTAAGTTTCGATTCTGAAGTGTAAAAGTGGTCAGTGGCCTGTTTTAGATTGGTTAAATAAAAAGCCGTTTCATTGAGGAACGGCTTTTTGCTTTTACTTTTGGCTTTTTAATTAAACTGATATTTAGTCGGCCTTAGGTTGTTCTGGACAGGAGGCTAACAAGGTCACGCTGGTATCGGCATTTAATTGCTCCAAGCTGACGGTAAAGCCCCAGAGGCGATGCAGATGCTTTAACACTTCCTTATAGGTGCTGGCGAGCGGGATATCATTACTGGGGACATACCTTAAGGTTAAGGAGCGGTCGCCATTTATCTCAACGTTATGTACTTGAATATTAGGCTCAATATTCGACAAATTGTACTGCTGCGAGAGTAAATTGCGAATGTCTTGATAACCCTGCTCATCGTGAATGGCCGACACGGACAGATAATTGCGTTTCTCATCATCGTGGATGCCAAACAGTTTGAACTGACGGATCACCCTCGGTGACAGGTATTGGCTGATAAAGCTTTCATCCTTAAAGTTTTGCATCGCAAAATGTAAGGTATCGAGCCAATTACTGCCTGCAATATCAGGGAACCAGGCTTTGTCTTCCTCTGTGGGAGACTCACACATGCGCCGAATATCGGTAAACATCGCAAACCCAAGGGCATAAGGGTTGATACCGCTGTAGTAACGGCTGTTATATTCGGGCTGGGCGACAACGCCAGTATGGCTCTGCAAAAACTCCATCATAAAGCGGTCGGTGACCACGCCATCATCGTATAGATGATTCAAAATGGTGTAATGCCAGAAGGTTGCCCAGCCTTCATTCATCACTTGTGTTTGTTTTTGCGGATAAAAATACTGCGCCATCTTACGCACGATACGGATAATCTCCCGTTGCCATGACTCCAGCAGCGGTGCATTTTTTTCAATAAAATACAGAATATTTTCCTGCGGCTCGGCGGGAAAGCGGCGCTTAGTGGTCGAAGGTTGCTGCTGTTGATGGGTGGGAATGGTGCGCCATAGGTCGTTCACTTGACTTTGCAGGTAAGCCTCGCGGTCTTTTTGCCTTGCCTGTTCTTCCCTAAAGGAGATTTCCGATGGGCGTTTATAGCGGTCGACACCGTAATTCATCAGAGCGTGGCAGGAGTCGATGATGCTTTCAACCTGCTCGACACCGTATTTTTGCTCGCAATCACTGATGTAGTTTTTGGCAAACACCAAGTAGTCGATAATTGAACTCGCATCCGTCCAGGTCTTAAATAAGTAGTTATTTTTAAAGAAACTATTGTGGCCAAAACAGGCATGAGCCATCACTAATGCCTGCATGGTGATGGTGTTTTCTTCCATTAAATACGCGATACAAGGGTTAGAGTTAATCACTATTTCGTAGGCTAGCCCCATTTGCCCACGCTTGTAGCCTTGTTCGGTTTCAATAAAACGTTTGCCGAACGACCAATGGGTATAGCCAATGGGCATGCCAATGCCGGCATAGGCATCCATCATCTGCTCGGCGGTGATGATTTCGATTTGATTGGGATAGGCGCTTAGCTTATAAATGGCCGCCACCCGCTCAATCTCTTTTAGATAACTTTGTAACAGCTCAAAGCTCCAGTCGGGACCGTCACTCAAGGCTGTACGCGTTTTTGATTCTTTTATCCCCATAGAGCCCCCTTAAACCGCCTGTTTTTTAAATAATTCTCTAAATACAGGGTAGATATCTTCGGCTTGACGAATATGTTGCACCGCTATGTTGTCGTAGTGTTGTTGTAGGGATTCGTATTCGCGCCACAGGGTTTGGTGCGCACGATTAGTGATTTCGATATAGCTAAAATAGCGCACTAGCGGCAGGATTTTTTGCTCCAATAATTGTCGACAGGTGGGAGAGTCATCGGCCCAGTTATCACCGTCAGAGGCTTGTGCGGCATAGATATTCCACTCATCGGCAGGGTAGCGAGCCTGCTGAATTTCGTGCATTAATTTCAATGCGCTTGAGACAATCGTGCCGCCAGTTTCTTGGGAGTAGAAAAACTCATGCTCGTCCACTTCCTTCGCTTGGGTATGGTGGCGGATATAGACCACCTCGAGGTTTTTGTAGGTTCGGGTGAGAAACAAGTACAGCAAGATATAGAAACGTTTAGCCATATCCTTTGTCGCTTGATCCATCGAACCTGACACGTCCATTAAGCAGAACATGACCGCTTGGCTTGAGGGCACCTCGCGCCTTGCAAAGTTATTGAAACGTAAGTCAAAGGTATCGATAAAGGGGACTTTAGCAATCTTCTGCTTGAGCGCCTCAATTTGGGCTTTTAAATCCAAAATCAGTTCGGCTTTAGTGCCCGGAATATTTTCAAGCTCCGCCAGCTCTTGCTCTAACTCTTTGAGCAACTTCTTTTTACTTGCCGACATGGCGATGCGGCGCGCCAAGGAGGAACGCAGTGAACGCACAATATTGATATTGGCTGGTACACCATCATTGGTGAAACCCGCACGGTAGATTTGATACTCGACGAGCTTGTTTAAACGATTCTTTTGCAGATTGGGTAGTTCTAAGTCCTCAAATAACAGCTCTAGGTATTCATCCTTTGAGATTTCAAACACAAAGTCGTCATTACCTTCGCCCGAATCCGAGGCGTCACCTTTACCCGCTCCGCCGCCAGCTCCGCCTTGGGGTCTATCGATTTTATCGCCGCGGGTGAATTGATCATTGCCTGGGTGGACTCTGTCTCTTACGCCTCCTTTGCCTTGATGGAACATAGGTTCACTGATATCCCGTGTGGGAATACTGATTTTTTCGCCTTTATCTACATCCGTTACACTGCGACGCGTGACGGCATCGCTGACGGCTTTTTTGATTTGTTGCTTATATCGGTTGATAAAGCGTTGGCGGTTGACTGTGCTTTTTCCTTTCGCATTCAACCGTCTATCGATAAAGTTCGCCATACGCACCTCCCAAACCCCAGCGAAGGCTTTGGCAACACCAAAGCCTCGTTTTTAGTGAGCGCAAGTTAAGAGGATTTACGAACCCGTAAATACCACTCAGACAGCAGTCTGACTTGTTTTTTGGTATAGCCTTTCTCCATCATTCGATTAACAAAATCATCGTGTTTACGTTGATCGTCAGTCGAGGTTTTGGCGTTAAAGGAAATTACAGGCAATAAGTCCTCTGTATTTGAGAACATTTTCTTCTCAATCACAGTGCGTAGTTTTTCGTAGCTGGTCCAGAGTGGGTTGTTGCCCTCATGGCTTGCGCGGGCGCGCAGGACAAAGTTAACAATCTCATTACGGAAATCTTTAGGGTTACTGATCCCCGCGGGTTTTTCGATTTTCTCCAGTTCGGCATTCAGTGCTGAGCGGTCAAACAATTGACCAGTTTCGGGGTCACGGTATTCCTGATCTTGGATCCAGAAATCGGCGTAGGTGACATAACGGTCGAAGATATTTTGACCGTATTCAGAGTAGGACTCTAAGTATGCGGTTTGGATTTCCTTACCGATAAATTCGACGTATTTAGGGATCAAATAGCCTTTTAAGAACTCCAGATAACGTTCGGCGGTATCGCCGGGGAATTGTTCCTGCTCGATTTGGCGTTCGAGTACATAAAACAAATGTACAGGGTTAGCGGCAATCTCTGAGTGGTCAAAGTTAAATACCCGCGACAGGATCTTGAAGGCGAAACGGGTAGAAAGACCGTTCATGCCTTCATCAACACCGGCGTAGTCGCGGTATTCTTGGTAGGATTTGGCCTTAGGATCGGTATCTTTAAGGCTTTCACCATCATAGACCCGCATCTTAGAGTAGATGGAGGAGTTTTCAGGTGTTTTGATCCTCGAGAGCACACTAAATTGCGCTAAGGTTTCTAAGGTACCAGGTGCACAGGGGGCTTGGGATAGCTCGGAGTTTTGCAGTAGTTTTTTGTAAATCTGCAATTCTTCCGATACCCGCAGGCAATAGGGCACTTTGACGATATAAACCCTGTCGAGAAACGCTTCGTTGTTCTTATTGTTTTTGAAGGTTGACCATTCTGACTCGTTAGAGTGCGCCAAAATGATACCGCTATAGGGCAGGGCGGATAAGCCTTCGGTGCCGTTATAGTTACCTTCTTGGGTGGCGGTGAGCAGTGGGTGTAGCACCTTAATCGGCGCCTTGAACATTTCCACGAACTCCATCATCCCTTGGTTTGCACGGCAGAGCGCACCCGAATAGGCGTAGGCATCGGCATCGTCCTGCGAGAAATGCTCTAGCTGACGAATATCAACCTTACCGACCAAGGAGGAAATATCCTGGTTGTTTTCATCCCCAGGCTCGGTTTTGGCAATCGCCAATTGATCGAGGATAGAGGGATAGACCTTGACCACGCGGAATTTTGAAATATCGCCGCCAAACTCGTGCAGACGTTTCACCGCCCAAGGCGACATAATGGTTTTTAGATAACGGGTGGGAATATTAAACTCATCCCGCAGCAGCTGGCCGTCCTCTTCGACATCGAAGAGACAGAAGGGGTGGTCATTCACCGGGCTTCTCACGCCATTGGCACTTAGAATGTAAATTGGCACTTTTTGCATCAAGGCTTTGAGTTTTTCCGCCAATGATGACTTACCGCCACCCACTGGGCCGAGTAAGTACAAAATTTGCTTCGATTCCTCTAAGCCTTGGGCCGAGTGTTTTAGGTAGGCGACGATTTGTTCAATCGCATCTTCCATACCGTAAAAGTCTTTAAAGGCGGGATAGCGTGAGATGAGACGATTCGAAAAGATACGGCTTAGGGTTGGATTTTTCGCGGTATCAATAATTTCGGCTTCGCCGATGGCAAGCAATAATCGCTCGGACGCTGACATATAAGCACTGCGATCTTCTTTGCAGATATCGAGGTATTCTTGCAAAGTGTATTCTTCATCGAGTTTTTGTTCGTAGCGCTTTTGGTAATGCTCGAAAATGCCCATATAAACCCCCTGAAACGCCAGTGATGTCATGGATGGATAACTGATTTTTCAGCTTCCTACACTAATCTTAGACACAAACTTGCCAGCTGTGTCAAAAAAATATCAAATAAAAACAATAACAAATGATTGCAATTGCAATTGTTGCACTTGTAGCGATTGGGCGGGGTTAGGCGAAAAGAGAAAGGTGGATGATTTGTGAGGCCATAAAAAAAGAGCCACTTGGGCTCTTTTTAGGAATGACTTAGCAGCGATTAACCAGCGAAGTTTTGGTTCACGAAGTCCCAGTTAACTAATTGCCAGAAGTGGGCTAAGTAGTCAGGACGTACGTTGCGGTAATCGATGTAGTAAGCGTGTTCCCACACGTCAACAGTCAGGATTGGTGTCACAGTACTGTCAGTCAGAGGCGTTGCAGCATTGCTAGTGTTAACGATAGCTACAGTGCCATCGGCTTTTTTCACTAACCAAGTCCAAGCGCTACCAAAGTTGTTTACCGCAGAATCGGTAAATTGTGCTTTGAATGCGTCGAATGAACCGAATGCAGCATTGATGGCATCAGCCACAGGACCTGTTGGCTCACCGCCAGCGTTAGGCGCTAAGCAGTTCCAGTAGAAAGTGTGGTTCCAAACTTGAGCTGCGTTGTTAAATACGCCACCAGTAGAAGTCTTGATGATTTCTTCTAAAGATTTACCTGCGAAATCGGTTCCTTCGATCAAACCGTTTAGCTTAACAACGTAGGTGTTGTGATGCTTGCCGTAGTGGTATTCAATGGTTTCTTGAGAAATGTGTGGTTCTAGTGCGTTCTTTGCATATGGTAATGCGGGTAATTCGAAAGCCATTAGTATCTCTCCATGGTCTTAGGTTATCGTTTTTTAAACGTGCTCACTGCGCTCTATTGTACCGATAATATTTGTGATGTGAATCATTGTTTGGCTAATTGATTAGATAGGCGTCATCGAAAAACTAATTGTAGGGCATAACCTTACAAACTGTGGGATTTTGTTCTGTGCCTAGCTGTCGTACAATAGCGGCATTGAGTCAATGTCATCGTACTTAGGAATTAAAATGGAAACAGTAGAGAAAATTAAACAGCAAATCGCTGAAAACCCAATCATCGTATACATGAAGGGTTCTCCTAAATTACCAAGCTGTGGTTTTTCATCTCAGGTAGCACAAATCATGATCAACTGCGGCGAGCAGTTTGCATTTGTGGATATTCTCCAGCACCCAGATATCCGTGCTGAATTACCTAAGTATGCAAACTGGCCAACTTTCCCACAATTGTGGATTGAAGGTGAGTTGATTGGTGGTTGTGATATCGTGGTTGATATGTACCAAAAAGGCGAATTACAGCCGTTAATCAAAGCGACTGCGGATAAATACAAAACCGCAGAGTAATCACGCTTAAATGTGATGAAAGAATAATAAAAAAGCCGCTAAGTGAATAACTTAGCGGCTTTTTTGTTGCCGAATCCTAACACAAGGATTCGGCGATGAGTGATGATCTGTAGCGCTTATTCACCGCGTTTAGTGTGATGCAGCATCACGCTCATGGTGTTTGCTTGCAGGTAACAGCAGATTCATGGTGATGGCCACAATACCACAGAGGCTGATGCCCGTGAGGCTGAAGGAGCCAATGCCAAAGGCCATACCACCAATACCGAAAACCAGTGTCACGCCGACAATACTTAAGTTACGTGGCTCGGATAAATCCACGTGATTACGGATGAGGGTATTTAAGCCCACTGCGGCGATAGAACCGAATAGCAAACACATAATGCCACCCATCACAGGGACTGGAATCGTTTGCATTAGGGCGCCTAACTTACCCACAAAAGCCAAGGTAATGGCGGTGATCGCCGTCCAAGTCATGATCTTAGGGTCGAAGTTACGGGTTAAGGTCACCGCGCCAGTCACTTCCGAATAGGTGGTATTTGGGGGGCCACCGAAGGCCGCTGCAGCAATTGTCGCAACGCCGTCGCCGGTCAAGGTGCGATGCAGGCCGGGTTTTTTCATAAAGTCTTTACCCGTGACATTGGAAATCGCGAGGATATCACCAATATGTTCAACCGCAGGCGCAATCGCGACAGGGATCATAAAGGCGATGGCATGCCAGTTAAATTCGGGCGCAACAAATTTCGGAATAGCAATCCAGCTTGCCGCTGTAACCACCGCAAAATCCACGATCCCAAAGGCAAGGCTTAGACCATAACCCACCACAATCCCCGCCAGAATAGGCATAACCTTAAGTAAGCCTTTGGCAAAAATAGCCACCGCTATGGTGGTACAGAGTGAGGCGAGGGAAATAATCAAAGCGGTATTTGTGGGAACGAGTGTTAAGCTGCCGTCTCCACTTTTACCCAGCGCCATATTCACCGCCACAGGCGCTAAACCTAGACCAATGATAATAATCACTGGGCCAACCACCACAGGTGGAAGCAGTCGATGGATAAAGTCGGTGCCGCGCACTTTCACTAACGCGCCGAGGAGGATATACACAAAACCCGCGGCAATGATGCCGCCCATGGTTGATGGGATCCCCCAGGTTTGCACCCCGTAGAGAATGGGGGCAATAAACGCAAAGGAGGAGGCTAGGAAGATTGGCACTTGGCGTTTCGTGATTAACTGAAACAGCAGGGTACCAATACCCGCAGTAAACAGGGCGACACTGGTATCAAGCCCTGTGAGTAGTGGCATTAGCACTAGGGCGCCAAATGCAACAAACAGCATTTGCGCGCCCTGAAGTGGTATAGCGAGTCGTTTCATTTATTGTTCTCGTAAATTTAGGGTAAACCGCGAGATGATAACAGTTTGTTGCTATATGTTCCTTATAAAATGCCCCGATTGTGGGTAAGGATCACTGTTTTATTGCTAAAGCGAGTGACAGCACTTAATCCGTGGTCGAAATCTCCCCAAGACTCGCTAAAGGCGCTAACTATGGTACAATTTGCACTATCTGACGTTACTTCAACTACTCAAAGATGCTGAAATTCCTATTAAAGCCAAGCTTACTCGCGTTTTTATACTGCCTGTTTACCGTTAATAGCCTGCAAGCTGTTGAAGTGAGTAAATTAGATGAAGCCGATGTGCCCGTGGCTTCCCGCGCCGTGCCTGAGCGGAATAAAGCCCTTAAAGCCGCGCTGGAAAAAGTGATCATTAAGAATACTGGGACAGCACGTTCTTTGGATAACGGCGTTATCCAATCGCAACTGGCCAATCCCGATGCACTACTGAGCCAGTTTGGTTACTTTGAGCAAAATGGCCAACTGTTGTTAAAAGCCAACTTTGAGCATCGCCGCATTATTACCCTGTTACGTCAGGCCCAATTACCCGTTTGGGGCATTCAACGTCCGCTGACGCTCTTTTGGGTTGCCATGCCAAGTGAAGGTGACACGATTTTACTGAGTGACTCATCGACCTTAGCCGAGCGTCAGGCATTTACGACTTTTTCCGATGAACGCGGTATTCCTGTCATGCTGCCTATCCTCGATCTCGATGAGTTGATGGGCATCAATCCCAATGATGTCAAAGGCATGTTTGCCGATATAGTGTCTAGCGTCTCGGGACGTTATCAAGCCGACTTCTTAGCCCTCGTCGCTATTGACCCTGCGGGAAATCAAGTGCGTTACCGCTTGAATTTGTACACCAAGGCCACGATCGACTCGTTAACGCCGCCACTGTTTAGCTTTAATGGCACGGCAGAAAATAGCGCACAGGCGATCACCGCTATGATGGCGGCGCTAGGCGATTACTATTTTACTAAGTACGCCATCGCCGATTCGGGCGAGCAGGTCGGTGCCAGTGTGACCTTCGTAAACATTGATAAAATGGCACAGCTGGTTGAAGTTGAAAAATACTTAAAACAACTCAGCGCCGTGAAGAATGCGACGCTGTCGCGCATCCAAGGTAATACCGCGACGTTTTCCTTGGACTTGTTTGGTTCTCAGACCGACTTTGAGCGTTTACTGAGTCTAGAGCCGCGAATTTCGGTGGTGGCGCCAGGGGAGTTTTCTGCCGGTGCCAGCCCTGCGGGTAAAACTGTCTACCAATGGCGGTTACCTTAAACTTCCCTCGTCGTGACTGGGCATACCTGTGCTCAGTCATGTGGGGGAGTCGATAATTTATTGATATTGAGACGTACGAGTGCCATTAAACTCACCGCTACAACTGTCGTTACCGGTTTACTTACCGGATGATGAAACCTTTAACAGTTATTATCCGGCAGCGGGTAATGACGAACTTATTCAAAAGCTGCGCGCCAATGCCGAAGGCCAAGGTGAAGCCGCTATCTATGTGTGGGGACCAGTGAAATCGGGTCGAACGCACTTAATGCATGCCGCCTGTGCCCATGCCAATGAACTCGACCGCCGCAGTTTTTACCTTCCCCTTGGCATTCATGCGAGTATCTCGACCGCGCTATTGGAGGGCTTGGAGCAGCTCGATTTGATCTGCATCGACGATGTGGATGACATTGCGGGTCACCCGATTTGGGAAGAAGCCATATTCGATTTATACAATCGTGTTGCTGAGAACAAGCGTTGTGCGCTGGTGGTTAGCGGCCGCTCGGCGCCCGCGGATGCAGGCTTCTTGTTGCCTGATTTAGTCTCTAGAATGCAGTGGGGGCTCAATTATCAGCTGCAACCCATGGCCGATGATGAAAAGTTAGCGGCCCTGCAACGCCGTGCGGCGATGCGCGGATTACAGTTGCCCGAAGACGTGGGTCGTTTCTTGCTTAATCGTATGGCAAGGGATCTACGTACCTTGTTTGATGTGTTAGATAAACTGGATAAGGCATCCTTAGTGCATCAGCGCAAGCTGACCATCCCTTTTGCCAAAGAAATGCTCCACTTGTAATCGCATTAACATACAGTTAGTTACTGTTAATCGAAAAGCCTGAGTTAATAAGCATTTAATGTTAATAAAAAGCCCGTCGTATCACGACGGGCTTTTTTATCTCTATTAATCTCACATCTATCGTTAACTTCAGTCTGCTAAAAGGCTTGAGTCTAGTGTATCTGCCGATTTAGCAATCCAGATCACTGCTGTGGATGACGGTGGCGATCGCCACTGAAACGGAGCTCTGGCTCGGTAAGTGTCTCGCTACTTGCCGCGACCCCCTGTAGGCCTTTCACTGTGGAATTGGGTGAAATCCCTAGGGCTTGGCGCCAGCTTTGGCCTTGCGTCATAGCAATGGGCTCGGGCAGGCTCGTGAGTAAGCTGATACCATCAAGCTCAGGCAACATACCATCGATCACCAAGGCGGCGCGGTTTGCCAGACTATCATCACCAATTCGTCCCCTTTGTCCCCAGTCAACAATCACTGTATCTGCCGTGAGTACGGCGGGCAGGTTGGTGACGGCCACATCGCGCTGGATTTGGTAGCGGTAACTCATCATGGCTTCTTCGAACAGCATCGCCGCGTCTTCACGGGTACTGGAATAGTTATAAAAGTCATTGGCGATGTCACCGGAGAAAAACGTACTCACATCCGAAGGTTGATAGGCTTTTTGGGGTGCAGTGGCTTTAGCGCCCAAGAAGCTCACCGCCGCAAGGCTTGTCATTTCGCTGCTGGTGAGGGGATAGCTGCGACTCACTTGATCGGATATCAAACTCTTATTGGCATTTCGGCGGCTATAGTCGTCCAACAATCTGGGGCCTGTGAGCGTGGCGTGTATGCTTCTTGGGAAGAAGTCATTGGCGTGGGCGAGTTCATGGTACAAGAGTGAAGCAAGATCGGGATTAATCTGGTTGAGCGTGCGGGTGGCGCGCGTCGTGATTGGGAATCCCTGTGAAGCATATTGGTTATTTTTAACGTAACGCCACGGCATGAGGAAATTGAGCTCACTGCCAAAGTCGCTGCGATAATCCGGCGCCTCATTAATAGTGTCGCGCTGGGTTGGCGTGAGCCACAAATCATTAGGATCGAGATAAATCGCCCCTGTGACGACCCAATAAAACGAGGGGCGCACATCATAGCTGATCACCACGGCAGTGACCGATTGTAGCAGGCGGGCGAAATCGCTATTCGGGTCCATTTGACGTAAAAACGCGGCGAAATTGTCTCCCATCCAATCGTGGGACACTAATACGCGATCGAGAATAGTGTCGACATCGAGTGTATTTGAGACTTGGCCAATAAGCGGCAATTGGTTGATAGTACAAGCTTCTTTTAACTGATTCGAGTACACACAGCTCGTTAAGGCGCTGGCATAGGGAGAGGCGGGGTTATAAGCGTGGGTGCGCGCCACAGGCGTATCGAAGTAGGTTGAGCTTATTGTGGGCGCCGCCGTAGTGAGCACATAGGCTTCGTCTGTCACGGTATTGCCGTTAATCGTGGCCGATGCCCTAAGGCGGGTTAAGCTATCTTGAGCTACAGTGGGCGCGGTAAACAGCGGCCTAAAGGGATCGCTGATATCGAGACTGACACTGGGGCCCTCGGCGATACACCAATTGATGCTAGATGCACTAAGGCCCGCTTGCTGGGCGATTCGTAGGCTGACATCGTTACCCTCAACGGCTTGATGATCTTGACGAATGTTCAGCATTGCCCCCGCGCTGCTGTCGGCATTGATCGCTATTTCACCCGTTTCATCGATATTACTGCCGCTGATATGTAGGCTAAAACGGTAGCTACCTGCAGTGGGAATATCGAAGGCTAATACAGGACTATTTTGACTCACGAGTTCAATGCTGGGGCCTTCTAACTGTTGCCAGCGGAAGGTGAGATCCTGTGAATCGCGATTCCCTAGGCTGGCGATGATGGCACTGGATTGTCCCACCACATATTGGGACTCAGTTTTAAAGCGGATGGCGCCTGAGTCTGTGGTCACCAGTGGAGTCACTGTGGCGCAGCGTGGCACGTTAGTGGTTGGTGGGGTGACTGTACCACCATCATTATTATCCCCACCACCGCCACCACAGGCGCTGAGTGCGACGGCTGCCGCGATAATACTTAATCGACGCATTGGAACCCATATTTCCTTCATGACTCACTCCGATTAACGCTATGTTATTGTTTTTGTAGTATGACTGGCTTGATTGGCCGTCATTCCTTGGCTTATCAATCGACTATAGCATGCTCTTTTGGTTACAAAAAGTGATGAAAGGTAGGTTAAATGTTGTCAGTTTGCGAGGCGGAGTTGTGCCGAAAAGGGATTAATACAGCAGCGTATTTGACTGTGAGTGAAGTTTATAAAAGCGGGGGCAGCTTTATCGAATCATGATGTTTCGAATCACGGCTTCTCTAAACAAAGAGCGCGGAGCGGTATTAAAACCGAACCGCGCTTACTCATCGGAACTTACTGATCGTAACTTGCTCATCGGCACTGGCTAATCGTGACTTGCTGTTCGCCGCCAGCCATGAGATTGATTGGATCTGACTATCAGTCTTGCTTGTCAGACTTTTTCTTAAGGCCTAGACCGAGTTCACGTCCACGGATACGAGCATAAAACGGGAACGCGACTAACAGCGCACCAATCAGCAGGACTTCAATAATGGCAAAGGCCAATGCATCGGTCGTGACATACAGCAAGGTGAGGGCGTGCAGCATATATAAGCATAAAATAAAGCTGGCCCAAGCATAGGTGTACGGATTGCCCTTTAAAATGCCTCGTACAGGCAACAATAAAGGCACTAGCCAGAGTAGGCTGAATAATAAGGTGTATTCCCCATTGATGCCCTGACCAATAAACCAACCGCCCAGCAGGAGAACGAGGGCAAGGTAGCCTAAACGGCTCAGTGTCAGCAGAGTGCTTGAGGTCATGATGTTCCTATTTTTTTCGCATCGAATGATGGTGAAATGGCCGAAGATTAGAGAATGTTCAGTACATTTTCCGGTGGACGACCAATGACTGCCTGTTGATTGGCCAGTACGATTGGGCGTTCAATCAATTTTGGCGTCTTGACCATGGCGTCGATAAGTTGCTCTTCGGTTAATGCCGGATTGGCGAGTCCCAGTGCTTGATACTCGTCTTCCTTAGTGCGCATTAACTCACGGGCGCTGAGTTTGAGAGTGGCTAAAATCCCACGGATATCAGCGGCGCTTGGAGGATTCTTAAGGTATTCCACGACTGTGATATCACAGCCTTGCTGCTCGAGTAGGGCTAAGGTTTCGCGGCTCTTTGAACAACGTGGGTTATGGTAAATCGTTGCTTGGGTCATAGTACTTATGCTCAATCGGCTAAAACAATGGCGCGGATGATAGCAGAAAAAACAGCGCCCCGTCAGGGTGTTCGGGGCGCGATTATAAGGGATAGAGATAAAATGGCTATTTTACTTCAGGGCATCCATCTCTTTATCCGCTTGTTTAAATTGGCGGATACGTGCTTCTATTCGCGCCAGTTGTAATGGATTACCTTCCGAGGCGCGGTAGGCAAAGTTCAGCTGATCAATTGCCCCCTTATAGTTAGCGCCTAGCGCCATTAACTCCGCATTGGAGAAATACTCCATGCCCTGATTGCCCAATTTTTTATAGGCAAGATTGAGCAGTTGATAGGGAAGTTGATTTTGCTTATCGAGGAAAATCATGTCTTCCAGCAGTGGGATAGCCTTAGCGGGTTCACCGGCCTCAATATAGATATTGGCTAAGTTCGCGTTAATCACCTGCGATGTGGGTTTCATCTTACGCTGGGCTTCGAGTAACTTAGTCGCCTGAGCAAAATCCTTACGCTCGTTGAGTAAATCCGTCTTGGTATCGATATAAAACAAGTTGTTATCATCGATTTTTAACAACTCATCGATAATCTTTTCGGACTCATCAAATTTCTTCAATCTAAATAGCGCTAAGGCTTTGCCGTAGAGGGCGGCCTCTTTAAAACCGTAGGTTTGCTTATTGAGCTGCTTTTCAAACATGCTCAATACCGCATCGTCGCTGTAACTGGAAAAACGGACTTGAATGCGGGCTTTGGCGAGCTGGAAGTTGAGATTATCCGGCACATAGCGGTGTGGATATTGGTGGGCGCGGTCGCGCGCCTCGGAGATCCGTGACTCGGGTAATGGGTGAGTCAGCAACATTTGCGGCGGCGTGGTGGTAAAACGATAGCGACTGGCAAGCTTACCAAAGAAATCGGCGGCCGCATTGGGGTCAAAGCCCGCATCGACCAAAATCTGCATGCCGATCCGGTCGGCTTCTTTTTCATGCAGACGGGTATAGTTGATTTTTGATTGGGTCGCCATGGCTTGAGTGGTTGCCAGCGCGGCCATCCCCGCCTGAGGCACGGCGATGGTTAATAAAATCGCCCCGAGTAAGCCCGCAACGGTTGCAGGACCACTTTTTTGCTGTGCTTCGAGGGAGCGTGCCAAGTGACGTTGAGTCACGTGGGTAATTTCGTGGCCGAGCACTGAGGCCAGCTCACTTTCGTTATCGGCGTTAAGGAATAGCCCTGTGTGGACTGCAACGTGGCCACCGAAGAAGGCGAAGGCGTTGATCTCATCGTTTTGCAGTAAGAAGAAATAAAAGGGCGTTTTGACTCCCGTGGCGTGGGCGACCAATTTATTGCCCAGTTCAGTCAAATATTGGCTCAATACCGGATCGTTCAGCATGGGCGCCGATGAGCGAATAACGCGCATGTAAGCATCGCCATAGACCATTTCTTTTTCTAGGCTGAAGGTATTGACGGCGGCGGTGCCCAAGTCGGGCAAGTCGTTGTTGGCAAAACTCTTTGCGGCTCCACCGAGTAACATTAATGAAAGCACACTCGCCGCAAGGGGTTTACATCGGGTCAAAAACGTCAAATTACGCAAGTGGATCCTTTATCTCTTTTAATTGTCTCAACTAAGGCGAGGGAGCCCTTAGCTTGTAGTTTGAGTTGCAACTTAGGATAATAGCCCAAGTTCATTCATAGCAAGTTCATTATGATTTTTATTGATTTAACACCATTTCGCTGCCCCGTTCCCTTGGTTAAGGTCAAACTTGCGTTGAAGTCCGTGTCTGCTGGCGACAGCTTACATATCCTACTCTCAGACCCTGGTTCCCGCCGAGATGTTCCCGCGTTTTTTAAAAAACAGGGGCATAGCGTCGTGACATTGCAGGATGATGCCAGTCAGTTAGGGTTATTAATCACAAAAGTTGATTTATCGCAGGGATAAGTCTGCACAAAGCATGATTCAATGCCGCAGTAAAAATGGCCAGTTAGCATCGCTGGTTGCAACTTCGCCTTTGCGTGTCGGTCATAGGTAGCAGTTAACTGATTTTCAAGCATATACACAGTAAAACGGATGCGATAAGGTTAACCACCAAAGCATAAGCATCTTTCCTGCGTTTTCGGAAAGCCAATCACCTCATTGGAACGAATTCATGTTTAGTTTTTTCTCTCGTTGGTATCAAGAGCGCTTTAGCGATCCTCAGGCGGTGACGTTGCTCGCCATTCTCGTCGGCCTTGCCCTAGTGTTGTATTTTGCGGGTGGCTTATTAGCGCCGTTACTCGTGGCGTTAGTGCTGGCTTTTTTGCTTGAATGGCCCGTGGCGCAAATGCTGAAATTGGGGATTAATCGCACGACGGGCGCTTCCTTAGTACTCGTGCTGTTTTTAGGGATAGTGGTGCTGCTGACCTTTGGCCTTATCCCTAGCGTGTGGCGCCAAGGCGTGAGCCTGATGACAGATTTGCCGAGTATGATCGACAAGGGATTACAAACCTTGCAGGGATTAGCGACCCAGTATCCGCAGTTTGTCAGCTCTGAGCAGCTCAATTTAATGGTCGCCGAGCTTAAAAAACTGCTCGATACCCAGCATCTACTCGATATTGCCAAACAGTTGATTGGTTATTCTGCCTCGTTATTGGTGCTGATGGTGTACGCCATTTTAGTGCCCTTATTAGTGTTCTTCTTTCTGAAGGATAAAGACCAACTGATCAGTGGCAGCAAACGTTTTTTCCCTACCAATCGACAGCTGGCCCGCAAGGTGTGGTTCGAGATGCACCAGCAGATCTTCAACTATATCCGCGGTAAAGTGATTGAGATTGTAATTGTCGGAGTCGCGAGTTACATCTTCTTTGCCTTTATGGGGCTGAGATATTCGGCCTTACTCGGGGTGTTGACTGGTTTGTCGGTTCTTATTCCCTATGTGGGCGCAACTTTAGTGACCTTGCCCATCACCTTGGTGGCCTTCTTCCAGTGGGGCTTTAGCTCCGAGTTTGGCTATTTGATGTTAGGTTACGGCATTATTCAGGCATTAGATGGCAACGTGCTGGTGCCTATCCTGTTTTCCGATGCAGTGGATTTACACCCCGTTATCATTATCGCCGCCGTGTTGGTGTTTGGTGGTTTATGGGGCGTGTGGGGGGTGTTTTTTGCCATTCCATTGGCCTCCTTGGTGAAAGCGGTGATCAACGCTTGGCCGAAAACCGAGATTGAACCCGTGGCGATAACGCAGGTGAAGGCGGATTCGGCAGAAGCCTAAGCCGCTGGCAGTAGGTAAAAACTCATAGAAAACAAACTGAGCCTGAGTGCTCAGTTTTTTTATCCGCTAACTATTTGTGCTAACAATTGTTTTACTCACTCTTGCTGTACCCATTATTGCTGTAATAGATGCTGCGCGGTGGCGGCAAGGGCGCGATACACCAAGGTCGTTTGCTTGGCTTTTATATTCCAATGTTGCCAATATAGGGGCACTCGAATACGTTTTTCTGGGGTGAGCTCAATCAATATGCCTTTGTTTATCAAAGGTTTTGCCTGTAAGTGTCCCACTAAACCATAACCCAGACTTAAGTTAATCGCCTCTAAAAAACTCTCCGATGAGGGAATGCTGTGTTGCCACCATTGGCCTGGCAGCATTTGAAAATACTGGGCGAGATACTTTTCATGCATTTTATCTTTGGTTGAAAACACCACGGCCGGGGCTTTCGCGAGCTGCGCTTGGGTAATTTGAGCGCCGACATCTTCGCTATTTTCTACCCATTGAAAATAACGCGCCGCAAATGCTGGGGTCGCGACGCACATATATTCCATGGTTCCTAAAAACTCACTGCTACAACCGGCCATCGGGTTGGCTGTTGTGGTCACACAACCGACGGCCTCACCGTTTTTCAATAGGTGATGGGTGTAGGACTCATCATCGACAATCAATTCCAGCAGCCAAGCATGGCGGCTGAACATATCGGCCAAGGCGGGCAAAAATCATGTCGCTAAACTGTCCGCATTGACGGCAATCCTCACCGTCGTGGGATGGTTTGGGTCATCGGCATCTAACTCGGCTCTCAACTCGCTCTCGAGTAGTTGCACCTGTGAATAGTGGCGCAATAAACGTTTACCCGTGGGAGTTGCCACTACGGGTGTTGAGCGGATTAGTAAGGATTGGCCGACTCGTTCTTCTAATTGCCTGACGCGCTGTGACACCGCCGATTGGGTGATATGCAACACTTTGGCGGCGCGCTCGAAGCCACCTTCGGAGACGACGACCGCAAGCGCTTTAAGATTGGCGTATTCCAACATGATTGCCGTCCTTAAAATTATTAATTTTACTTATGATGTATAAAAAACATTAGTTATATTAATTTTGTTGTTTTGTCTATGCTAGCGCCTTCTTCAGACATGAGAGGTAGTTATGCAAACGGCGTTTATACAAGGTATGGGCATTGGTGGTAGTTTGATTATTGCCGTAGGGGCGCAAAATGCCTTTGTGCTAAAGCAGGGGATTAAGCGAGCTTATCCTTTGCCGATTGCGCTGCTTTGTTCAATCATCGATGCCTTAATGATCACTGCGGGTGTGGCGGGGCTTGGGCACATTATCGAAGCCTTTCCGACCATCAAACATGTGGCCAGTTTTGGTGGTGCCGCCTTTTTGATTTGGTACGGAGCCAATGCACTTAAGGCCTCGTTTGTCGCTAAAGGGATGGAGATGGACAATGCGCAAAATGCCGACACTTTGCGTAAGGCTATGCTGACCACGCTTGGGATCAGCCTGCTTAATCCACACCTTTATTTAGATACCGTGGTGCTGCTGGGGAGCATTAGTACTCAGTTCGAAGATGCCCATCGTCCTTGGTTTGGTGCGGGCGCGGTACTGGCTTCGTTTATTTGGTTCTTCAGCTTAAGTTTTGGTGCGCGATTATTGGCGCCGATATTTAGCCGCCCAGCGGCGTGGCGATACTTAGATCGTTTCATTTGGTTGACCATGTGGAGCATCGCCGCGGCAATTATTTGGCCTTATCTGGCCTAATCTTGGGCAACTAAGCAGTATCCGCTTGAATTTATTCCACAAATTAGGTCGGTTTTTAGACGCAAGCTGAAAATTTTTCATGAAAAAAGGCCCTGATAAAGGGCCTTTTTGCGTTCAACTGCTAATTTTTTGTGCGCTGTGTTGAGCCGCGAGACATTAATGCGGCACTAAAGTGCGCAATTAACCAGCAATTTGCGTCAGCACAACTTGGTGATGATCGCTGGTTTTAAACTTATCGAACACATGGGCAATGGTGCCGTCGGTGTTGATGAGGAAGCTCAATCTATGGATACCGTCGTAGATTTTGCCCATAAATTTCTTCTCGCCCCACACGCCAAAGGCATCGGCGACGCTGTGGTCTTCATCGCTGAGCAGGGTAAAGTTAAGCGACTGTTTTTCTGCAAACTTAGCTAATTTAGCCACGGGATCAGGGCTAATACCAAGCACGGTCACTTTGTGGCTGTCGAGTTCGGCTTTGCTGTCACGTAGACCACAGGCTTGCACTGTGCAGCCAGGGGTTGAAGCCTTAGGGTAAAAGTAGACTAAAACTGGGCCGCGCGTTAAGCATTCTTGTAGGGAAACAGCATTACCCTGTTGATCTTGAAGGGTAAATAGCGGCGCTTTCGCGCCAGCGGTTAATGTGTTCATCAATTATCCTCTATCGCTTCTTGAGGTGGTGCCTTCCATGCGTCTAATGGTGCAATCCAGTGCCATTTCTTCAGAGAGTTGATAGATACTCTTTTCGAGCTTTTCTAGTTCAACTTTTTCAGGAATATTGATGGTCAACGAAATCGTCTGGGTTTGCTCACCGTTGTCGAGTTCTTCAGAGAAAGAGCGTACTGCGGCTAAGTCTAAGGAACGGTCGGCGAGGAACTGGGTGATAAGCTTCATGGTGCCGCGCTGATCCTTACCGGTAAAGCGCACTTCAAGGCGTGAAAGGTAGTTTTGCGGCGTATGTTTAGAGGTGCGCTTCATTACTGTCATCAGTTCTAATTCAACACTGAGACTCGGGAGCAGGCTTTCAATTTTCGTTATGGATGCCCACGAACCTGACAACATCATGATTAAGGTAAATTCGTTACCAAATAATGCCATACGGCTGTCGACGATATCACAGTCACAGTCGCTGGCAAGTCGAGCTAGTTTACTTACGAGTCCAGGACGGTCTACGCCCATTGCGGTTACGACCAGGAAATTGGTCATGAATTGTCCTCACTTTTTCGATATCATAGAGCGAAAACTCGAGACTGAGTGCCGAGTTTTTGTGCGGGATGTAATGCTACCATAACTAATTCAATTTGAGAGCCCCGTTAGTGCTTGTCATTAATGGTTGGCATCAGTACCATAGCGAATCCTGAAATTTTGGGGAAGTCAGATGATAAACGGAAGCATCGTAGCCTTAATCACGCCAATGAACAGTGATGGCTCAGTAGATTTTGCAAGTCTTGAAAGGTTAGTCGAATTCCATATTGACCAAGGCACAGACGCCATCGTCGCCGTGGGCACTACCGGCGAGTCAGCGACTCTGCCAATGAATGAGCACGTTACTGTGGTCGCGCAAACGGTTAAGTTTGCCGCAGGCCGTATTCCTGTGATTGGTGGCAATGGCGCGAATGCGACATCTGAAGCTATCGAACTCACCAAGTCTTTATCTAAAGTAGGGGTTGCCGCCATGTTAGGCGTGACACCTTACTACAACAAACCCACGCCAAAGGGCTTAGTCGCGCACTACACTGCTGTGGCGGCGAGCACGGATATTCCGCAAATTCTCTATAACGTACCAGGACGCACCGCCGTCGACATGAAGCCCGAAACCGTGGCCGAATTGGTCGCTGTGAGCAATATTATTGGCGTTAAAGAAGCCACGGGCGATGTATCTCGCGTTAAGCGTTTACGTGAGCTTTGTGGTAATGACTTTATGTTGTACAGCGGCGATGATGCAACGGCGAGAGAGTTTTTACTCCTTGGCGGTAATGGCGTGATTTCGGTTGCCAACAACATAGTGCCAAAAGCATTTAAAGCCATGTGTGATGCAGCACTTGCGGGCAATGCCGAATTAGCGGCGAGCATCGATGAGCCGCTGCGTGGTCTGTATAGCACACTGTTCTGTGAAGCGAACCCCATCCCTGTGAAGTGGGCCGCTCACCGTATGGGACTGATTGAGTGTGGCCATATTCGTTTACCTTTGACTGAACTTTCTGAGCAATGTCATGGTCTGTTGTTAGATGCAATGACTCGCGCCCAGATAGAGGTTAAATAATTAATGTTAAAGAAAGTCACCCCACTGTTCCTAGTTGCTGCCGTTGCAGCTTGTAGCTCGCCATTAGAGCGTCGCCAAGCAAACGGCGGTGAAGACTATGTGCAGGCCGAGCAAGCGCCAATGCTAAAGATCCCCGAGGGATTAAAAGCACCGCCATACAATAAAGAATTTGAAGTGCCTAACTTAGGGCCAAAGGCGAATTCCGCGCTGGTTGGTAAAAACCTCGATATCCGTCCTCCACTGCAAGTCCTGCCAATGGCAGAAGGTACGCACGTGGAAGAGGGCAGCGATAACATTAAGATCGTGGTTGAATCGATTGATAACAGCGTCGATCTTAAGCAAGAAATCTTCACTAACTTAGATGGTTTCTTTGCTAAGCAAGGCATCAACATTCGCAACCGCGATTTCGATAAAGGCAGTATCGAAACCGATTGGATTGAAAACACGGAAGTGCTGGAATCGAGCCTCTGGGGCTCTGATAAAGAGTACCTGCTGCGTCAACGCTATCGCTTCGACGTAGAAACGCGTCCGCACGGCCGTACCGCTAACATCGTTATCCACTTGGTTGAACACCAAGAGTTTTACGACGGTAAAGAGCAAGATGTCCTGTTAAGCAGTGAAGATAAACAGCGTTACACCATCGACATGCTGAACAGCTCTATCGCTTATATGAGTGTGAAGCGTGAGCAAGCGATTCAAGCGAACCGTTTGAAGCAGACCTTAGGGATCAATGTGGATTTAGTGACGCCTGAAGAAGGTGCTGCTTACTGGTCCGCGAAAGCGCCATACAAGCAAGTGTGGGATCGCCTACGTATCGTGCTGCCAGAAATGGGCTTTGAAATTGCCGATATGGACAGCGCCAAGGGGCTTTACTTCATTAAGTTTACCGACAACTCTGGTTTCTGGAGTTCGTTGTGGAACGACAAGCAATTGGCCTTGAAGGAAGGCAGTTACCGCATACTGCTTGAAGACGGCGATAGCTCAGAGGAAACCAAAATCCTGCTGCGCGACGGTGAAGATCAACCACTGTCGAATGACGTCGTGACCAATGTGTATCAGTCACTGTCGAACCTGATGAAAGAAGAACGCAAACTGCGTTAATCCTACCACAGTCAACAAAAGGGCGATTTAATCGCCCTTTTTTGTGCCTGCCATTTGAGCGCCGCTATGCTCACCCTGTGCGTTAACTATACAGAATGATGTTTCAGAATATTTCTGGCGTATATCAATATTTAAAGCATGGTTTTAGATAAAGTGTTTTCAATTTTGACTTTTATTGAAGTAATTCGCTAAAAGTGCCAATTATCCTACTGTATTCTTAATCCTGCTTATCCTTTCTGACTCGAATTGCCATTTATTACATATTTTATGCAGTTGGCGTAATTTGTAAGAAAAAGTAAAACGTATTGATGCAATGATGCGAGTGGGTAAACTAGCCGTCACTAATGCGAGTCATCATCATTTGGAAGCCAGATGAAAAAAATCATAATTATCATCGCTATTTTGGCTGCGGGCTGGTTTGGATACCAAAGTATGCAACCCCAAGCACCGCAGAAAGCTAACGTTAAGCTCACCCCTAATGTGGTCATCGCGACTGCCGCTATGGCGCCCGTGCGTGACGAAGTTGAAGCCATAGGCACCAACAAGGCCTATGAGTCTGTCACTATCACGCCTAAAGTCACCGATGTGGTCACCTCACTCAAATTTGATGATGGCGATATCGTCAAAAAGGGCGACTTATTGGTGCAATTGCAAAATGCCGAGCAGATAGCCAAAGTAAAAGTGGCGCAGGTGAAGGTGAGTGATAATCAACGCGAGTTAGCGCGGATCAGCTCTCTGGTGACCAGCCGCACTGTGGCGGAGTTAGAGCGTGACCGCCTGCAAACCTTAATCGATACCACCCGCGCCGAGTTAGAGCAGGCACAATCATCCCTCAATGATCGCAGCATAGTGGCGCCCTTTAATGGTCGTTTAGGCCTGCGCCAAGTGAGTGTGGGTAGCCTCGTGACTCCGGGTACTGAGATCACCACACTCGATGATATCTCTAAGATTAAATTAGACTTTTCGGTGCCTGAGCGTTTTATTCAAGACCTGCAGCCCGGTAAACAAGTCGAAGCCAAAGCCGTGGCGTTCCCCGATGAAATCTTTAAAGGCAAAGTGATTTCTATCGATAGCCGTGTTAATCCAACCACTCGCGCTGTGATTGTACGCGCCGAAATCCCAAATCCTGATTTACGTTTACTGCCCGGCATGTTGATGAAGGTGAAACTGATCAAGCGCAGCCGCGAAGCTTTGATGCTGCCTGAGTCGGCGATTATCCCGATCCAAAAAGAGCACTTTGTTTACAGCGTTAATAAAGACAATGTGATTGAGCGTAAGCAAGTCACCATTGGTATTCGTACCCGCGGTTGGGTCGAAATCCTCGGTGGTTTAGAGATTGGTGAAAACGTGGTGATCCGCGGGCTACTTAAAGTGCACCCAGGCGATGTGGTTAAAACCGAATTGGCTGAGAAGTTTAGCTATCTTTCCGATGCTAATGCGGAGCCAAGTGTATGATCCTGACAGATCTTTCCGTTAAACGACCGGTATTTGCCTCGGTTATTAGCTTATTGCTGGTGGCCTTTGGTTTAGTGGCATTCGATAAGTTACCGCTGCGGGAATACCCTAACATCGACCCGCCGATTGTCTCAATTGAAACCAACTATCGCGGCGCCAGTGCCGCTGTGGTCGAGAGCCGCATTACCCAGCTGATTGAAGATAGGATCAGCGGCGTCGAAGGTATTCGCCATGTGAGTTCATCGAGCAGCGATGGTCGCTCGCAGGTGACCTTAGAGTTCGATATCAGCCGCAACATTGAAGATGCGGCCAACGATGTGCGCGATAGAATTTCAGGCCTGTTAGATAACTTACCCGAAGAAGCCGATCCCCCAGAGGTACAAAAGGCCAACGGTGGCGATGAAGTAATTATGTGGCTCAACTTAGTGTCGGATCAAATGACCACATTAGAGCTGACCGATTACACCCGTCGTTATTTATCCGACCGTCTGTCCGTGGTGGACGGGGTGTCGATGATCCGTATCGGTGGTGGCAAAGTTTACGCCATGCGCGTGTGGCTCGACAGACAAGCCCTTGCATCCCGAAGCCTTACTGTGGCCGATGTTGAAGCCGCGTTAAGGGCTGAAAACGTTGAGTTGCCCGCAGGTTCGCTCGAGTCCAAGGAGCGTCACTTTACCGTGCGTTTAGAGCGTAGTTATCGCACCGCCGAGGATTTTGCCAATTTGGTGATTTCCCAAGGTGAAGACGGCTATTTAGTCAAACTTGGCGATGTGGCTAAGGTGGAAATAGGCTCGGAAGAAGAGCGCATCATGTTCCGCGGCAACAAGGAGGCCATGATTGGTCTTGGGGTGTCGAAACAGTCGACCGCCAACACCTTAGAAGTGGCCCGCGCCGTTAACGCCTTAGTCGATAAAATCAATCCAACCTTACCCGCTGGCATGTCGATTAAACGTAGCTACGACAGCTCAGTGTTTATCGAAGCCTCGATTAAAGAGGTGTACCAAACCCTGTTCACCGCCATGGTGCTGGTGATCATCGTGATTTATCTGTTCCTTGGCAGCGTGCGCGCCATGTTAATCCCCGCGATTACCGTGCCCGTGTCTTTGCTCGGGACGTTTATCGTGCTCTATGCGCTAGGATACACAATCAACCTGTTGACGTTGCTTGCGATGATCCTCGCTATCGGTATGGTGGTCGACGATGCGATTGTGATGCTGGAAAACATTCACCGCCGTATCGAAGAAGGGGATTCTCCCTTAAAGGCGGCATTTTTGGGCGCCCGTGAAATGGCCTTTGCGGTTATCGCCACCACCTTAGTGCTTGTGGCGGTATTTATGCCGATCACTTTCCTCGAAGGGGACCTAGGTAAGCTCTTTAAAGAGTTTGCGGTGGCCATGAGCGCGGCGGTGATCTTCTCCAGTATCGTGGCCTTAACCTTAAGCCCGATGATGTGTTCTAAGCTGCTTAAACCTGCGTCGCAGGATTCGTGGTTAGTACGTAAGGTCGATAGCATTATGACGGGCATTTCTCGCGGCTATCAAAGCTCGCTTGAGAAGGCGATGGCAAGACCTGTGCTTATGTCGGTATTAGTCTTGATTGCGCTCGGGAGCAGTGTGCTGCTCGCCCAAAAAGTGCCGCAGGAATTTGCGCCGCAGGAGGACCGGGGTTCGTTATTTTTGATGGTGAACGGGCCGCAGGGTGCGAGTTACGAATATATCGAATCCTACATGAACGAAGTGGAAAATCGGTTAATGCCGTTGGTGGACTCGGGCGACATTAAACGCTTGCTGATCCGTGCGCCCCGTGGCTTTGGCCGCGCCGCCGACTTCTCTAACGGTATGGCGATTATCGTGCTCGAAGATTGGGGACAACGTCGCCCGATGAAAGAAGTGATAGGCGATATTAACAAGCGCCTCGCGGATTTAGCCGGTGTGCAAGCTTTCCCTGTGATGCGTCAAGCATTTGGCCGTGGCGTGGGTAAACCTGTGCAGTTTGTGATTGGTGGCCCAAGCTATGAAGAGTTGGCCCGCTGGCGCGACATTATGATGGAAAAGGCGGCGGAAAATCCTAAATTGCTTGGCCTTGACCACGACTATAAAGAAACCAAACCGCAGCTTAGAGTCGTGATCGACAGGGACAGGGCGGCCAGCCTTGGGGTATCGATTTCCAATATCGGTCGCACCTTGGAATCGATGCTGGGTTCGCGTTTAGTCACCACCTTTATGCGTGATGGCGAAGAGTATGATGTGATTGTGGAAGGGGAGCGCAGTAACCAAAATACTGCGGCCGATCTGCAAAATATCTATGTTCGCTCCGAACGGACCAAGGAGCTGATCCCGCTATCAAACTTAGTCACGGTTGAAGAGTTTGCCGATGCCAGCTCCCTTAACCGTTACAACCGTATGCGGGCGATTACCATTGAGGCCAGCTTGGCGGATGGTTATAGCCTAGGTGAAGCACTGGATTACCTGAATCAAGTGGCGCGTGCTTATTTGCCTGCGGAAGCGGTGATCAGCTACAAGGGACAATCCCTTGATTATCAAGAATCTGGCAGCTCAATGTACTTTGTGTTCCTGCTGGCGCTGGGGATTGTGTTCCTAGTATTAGCGGCGCAGTTCGAAAGCTATATTCACCCTATGGTGATCATGCTGACAGTACCGCTGGCCACGGTTGGCGCTTTGATAGGGCTTTGGTTTACGGGCCAGAGTCTCAATATCTACAGCCAAATTGGGATTATTATGCTGGTCGGTTTGGCGGCGAAAAACGGTATTCTTATCGTCGAATTTGCCAACCAGTTACGGGATAAGGGCGTCGATTTTGACCGCGCCATTATTCAAGCCTCTTGCCAGCGTTTACGCCCGATCCTGATGACGGGGATTACCACTGCCGCGGGCGCCGTACCTCTGGTATTAGCCGCAGGTGCGGGGGCGGAAACCCGTTTCGTGATTGGTGTAGTGGTGCTTTCGGGCATTATGCTGGCGACCTTGTTCACTATCTTTGTGATCCCAACCGCCTACGGCCTCTTTGCCCGTAACAGCGGTTCGCCAGAAGCCATTGCCCAACAATTAGATAAGGAGTTGGCGCAGGATTAATCCCTCGCTAACGGTTAGCCAAAATAGGCGCTTAAGTACACTTAAGCGCCTATTTTATTGGGGCGAAATCACTTTGGGTTAACGTCAGCAGCTTGGATATAGCGAAAGGAGGTTTTCTCAAAGCCAATGGACTCATAGTAGGCTTGGGTATGCTCGCGGCGCATAGACGTAGTGACCTCAAGCTGGCGACAACCCCGCTCACTTGCTCTGCCTTTGGCAAAGTCAATCAGTTGCGTCCCTACGCCTAAACCTCGACTCGCTTCAGCCACCACTAAGGCGGCAGATTTGCTGCTGCGAGGGAAAATAATCAAAAATATTAGGGCGTGTTGACGTTTCGAGATTAAATTTTGTTCGTTCTGGCAAGCTCGTGCTCGCGAAACGAGGAATGAAGTGTAGTTATTCTACTCAAATGACGAGTGACAAAGAGCAAGGGCTTGCCAGACGAACCCTACGGGCAGCGTTTGGCAGACGTTTCTGCTGCGTTATCGTCCGTTTATGTAGAATAACTACATAGCACGGACTTTGCCTTGCATAAACGTCAGCCAAATAGCTGCAAAATAACCCTGAAACGCCAACACGCCCTATACTTATCAACCCAACCACGGCTCCCTCAGACTCGGCGAGATAGATTTCATCGGATCTTTTAGGATCATCGAGATACTGCTGTAACTGCGCCTCGGTGGCACTATAACCCAGCTGCAACAGTAAGTTAGCCATGGCGTTAAGGTCGGCTATTTCTGCTTGTCTAATCGAAATGGCGGCCATCATGCTTCCTTGTTCTGCCCAGTCCCAAGATTTCTGTTAAGCATGTATTCTGCTAAAGCGCGACTTTCGGCTGAAACGCTTTGGGTCAAGGCGTGATAGACACCCATTTGGTCTTCTCGCTTTCTGTGTTGTCCTAATTTTTCCTTCGCTTGAATCGAATCGACAATCACGCGAAAACCAACAATCGCCTGCGAGAGTTTGTCAACATACTCAGCAGGCATTACTGCGGCATTTCCCGATAGGCTCGGTTCATATTTTTCGATTAATTTGTCTATGGCTTTGGCGGTCGCGCTAGCCTCTAAGAGCTCGACTCTGCCAGTGCAGTGAACTGCTGCATAGTTCCAAGTCGGTACCGCAGGACCATTAGCGTACCAAGTGGGTGAAATATAGGAATGCGGCCCAGAGAACACCACTAGTGCTTGCTGGCCATCTAGCTGCTGCCAATGCCCTTTGGCTTTTGCTATATGACCATAGAGATACTCTTGCCCATCTTCGGCTGCTTCGTAAAGTAGAGGTAAGTGGGTCGCTTCTAAGGTGGGGGAGATTAGTAATCCAAAACCAAAATGGTTAATTAAGTCGGCTATCGCCTGCTTATCGTGAAGTGCCATATTTTTAGGGATATACATGTCAAGCCTTGTCATATTAGGAGTATTGGGTTGATAGAAAGTTTTTCTTACTTCCCATCCATTTGATCTTAACTGCTTAATTTCGCTTACTGATGGTCTTAAAAGCGCTCTTTCTAGCGTGGAGATGTCATTAACGCATAAAAAATCCCACGCTCATGGCGAAACCGACCAGCACTATAAAACCTCGCAACAGCGATTGGGGAATGAGATAAGCCAGCGCGGCGCCAAGATAGCCGCCAATAATCGCCATAATGGCAAGCAGTAACAGATATTGCCCGTCAATCAGATTACCTAGGGCGTAAATCATCACGGCAATGGTGGTGAGTAGGGCGGAGAGTAAATTTTTAAGCCCGTTCATCCCATGTAATTGGGTCTGGCCGAGTAACCCAAAGGTGGCGAGTAAAATAATCCCTAATCCCCCGTTAAAATAACCGCCGTAAATACAGACGATGAAGAGAATCATCATTGCCGTCAGTGGCTTGACGGTATTCACTCGGGGGAGGTTGGCATTCGCTAAACGTTTTTTCAGTAACCAAGGTCCAGCGATAAAGGCGAGTGTGGCCAGCAAAATCAACCAAGGGACAAGATAAGCAAATACTTGCTCGCTGGTGCATAGCAGTATCGCCGCGCCTAGGCATCCGCCAGCTATCGCAATCAGGCACAGGGTTTTTAGGTTAAGATTTGCTGGATATTCAATCTCTTTTCGAAAACGCCAGGCACTGGCAAGGTAACCGGGGAGCAGGGCCGCTGTGCCCGTAGCGTTGGCCATCAGTGGCGGCACGCCCACAAACACAAGGGCAAATAAGGTGATAAAGCTGCCGCCGCCTGCCACCGCATTTAGCATGCCGCCGAGTAAACCTGCGAGGGCGATCAGTAACCAATCCATAGTGAATGCTCCGCTTGCATTGACGTGTTGAAGTCGAACGTCAATTGCTTATAAAAACATCACCTTAACAGTAAGTCAGTTAGATGAAAAGCCATCAATATTGCTAAGTAGCGGCAGATTGATGGCTTTGTTATGGGGTCTGAATCGGGTTTAGCTAGAAAGCCTTGGCATTGATGCCTTTATTCAGCGTGAAACAGCCCTGACTCAAAAATCACCGCAGCAATTGCCAAATGTTGATCGCTAAATACCTCTTCTCCCCAACAATGTTGCCCACGCTCTTGATAGTACACATGGTAGCTGGCATTCGATGGTGTAGCGACGCAGTACCAACCATCAAACGTCTGCTTGCTAAAGTTGACCCAATACTGTGCATCCGCCTGTTTAATCTGCTGAAGTAGCGCCTCATCTTGCGCCAATAGCGCCGCAAGTTCGGCTGCGCTGGTGATTTTGCGTTCGGTTTTTAACTGATTAAGGAGTACTTTGAGTGTCATTATTGAAGTCCTTTTATCTTGAGGCACTATGTTAGCGAATGGCTGAGGCAATAGACGACTCGATTAAAGCGTCAAACACATCGGCTTGGCCTGCGGGGAGCAGTTGCCGATGAATTTCGCGGCGCTTTGCACTGTCGAACAAGCGCTCCGCAACCCAACCCGTTAAATAGAGTGAGGACAGACAACCTCCTGCAGTGGCAATATTGCCATTGACCACCAGAGCAGAGTCTTCTACATCGACGCCCATGGCTACCAATGCGGGTTTGGCATCGGGGTGAGTCGTTGCCGAGATATTGTCGAGTAAGCCTAACTTGGCAAAGAAGAATGATCCTGCGCAGATACTGCCAAGTAATTGCCGCGAGGGATCTAATTTAAGGGCCGACATAAACTCTGGATCCGCAAGTGCGGCAGGTACGCCTTTGTAGCCACTGCTGAATAATACCACGTCAGCATCGGCGACTTCGGAGACATGACCATGGGTTTCTACCGTCATACCCAAACTCGACTTGTGGCTAGGTTTGGTGCCTAGCACTTTGACTGTCCAATCGGTTGCTGTGCGGCCGAGAATATCGCGCATTAAAAAGAAATCGATATCGGTAAATTCATCGAATATCACAATCGCAATCTGGTACATCCTTTGTCCTCTCGTTTGCATTGGGATGACTTAAGGCTTGAATAGGCTCAACCTTAAGTCTGGGGTTATCAAAATGGGGTTATTGGAATACATGGTTAATCAACATCTTAACCAGCACTTAACGATGGGAGTCGCTTGGCAAAAATAGCATGGGCATTAAGATCTTGGCTTTGCATTCTGGTTAATGTCTTTCTTAACACTTCATCGGCCGCATCTTCAATCCGCTGGAACCCTGTCGTTGCAGCATGATCACGCATATATTTGCGGCTGCGCTTATTGAGGAATTTAGCTAACAACTTGAGCGTCCTTACTATTTGGGCTGCGGCGAGTTTACCGTAACTGTGCTTAAGATCGCTAATTTGGGTGCTAAAGAGTTAAAACATCTTTTGGTAACAATGATTCAGCACCTGTAGGCGAGTAAATCGATTGCTTTCAGTTAATAGGTTTTAAAATGATGGACCTTAAACAACATTTAGCCCTTGATAAGTTGGATAAAAATAAAGAAACCATAATATTGGGATGGATATGACGGTTAGCTGTTTTATTAGGGGGCGAGTGTTGTACCAATACTTATATAAAAAGAACGCGTAGGGGATCTGAAAAAATAGGGAATAAAACCACATGCCAGCCGCTAATATTATGCCTTCGTGGGCATTTGGCGAGGTACCAATTAAATAGATGCCAATACCATATAAGCCGATGATTGCTTCAACCCACAGTATTGCGCCCAGTGAAAGTACAACGCTTTCGTCATAAGTGAATCTAATAGGAAATTTCACTAAGCATTCTCCCTTCTTTAGCTGTGTTAACAATGTGATAGCTGCTTAGTTTTTGCTAATGATTAGCAATGGATAATTTAGTTGGGTAATTCACTAGATAGCTAGGCTTATATGGAGGTCTAAGCCTAGCATTTAGCTGATGTATATTGTGTGAGTTTATTAACTTACCGTGTTAAACAATGCTTAAAACACCATCTCTGGTACATGGTCTGGCACGATTAACTTACCAGCGGTTTTGCTAACAATTTCTTCAACGCTGACACCGGGGGCGCGCTCTAACAGATGGAAGGCGCCATCTTTAATTTCGATAAAGGCTAAATCGGTAACAACACGTTTGATACAGCCGTAACCTGTGAGGGGCAATTCGCACACGGGTAACAGCTTAGAGTTACCGTACTTATCGGCGTGCATCATAGTCACGATAATATTTTCCGCACCCGCGACTAAATCCATTGCGCCGCCCATGCCCTTGATAAGCTTGCCTGGGATCATCCATGAGGCGATGGAACCATTAACATCGACCTCAAAGGCGCCGAGTACGGTTAAGTCCACATGGCCGCCACGGATCATGGCAAAGCTTTCGGCTGAGGAGAAAAACGAGGCACCTTTTACCGCGGTAACGGTTTGTTTGCCTGCGTTGATTAAATCCGGATCTATGGTTTCTTCCGTCGGAAACTCACCCATGCCGAGCAGGCCGTTTTCCGATTGCAGCATCACTTCCATACCTTCGGGAATATAGTTAGCCACGAGCGTGGGAATGCCAATACCGAGGTTGACGTAATAGCCGTCTTGTAATTCTTTGGCAACGCGCTGTGCCAGTTGTTCTCTTGATAATGCCATGATCTTTATCCTTCCTTTACCTAGAGTCGCTATGGGCCTCAATTTTATGGGCTTTTACTATGGGCTCTAGTTTGAGCTAAGACTCTGTCGCTTTAGCTTGCGTTGTTAATCGTTCGCTTTTCTTATTTCGCCGCTTTTACCGTGCGCTGCTCGATACGTTTCTCGAACTTGCCTTGGATGACGCGATCAACATAAATGCCGGGAGTATGGATATGATCAGGATCGAGCTCGCCCGGCTCAACAATAAACTCGGCTTCCACAACCGTGATTTTACCCGCAGTCGCCATCATAGGGTTAAAGTTAGCGGCGGTTTTGCGGAACACTAAGTTACCCATAGTATCGGCCTTCCAGGCGCGAACGAGGGCAAAATCGGCGGTCAGTGATTCTTCTAACACATAGTGACGGCCTTTGATTTCACGGGTTTCTTTGCCTTCCGCCACGGGGGTACCGTAGCCTGTGGCGGTAAAAAATGCCGGAATACCGGCACCGCCCGCGCGGATTTTTTCCGCCAGCGTGCCCTGTGGCGTTAAAATCACATTCAGTTCGCCCGAGAGCATTTGCTGTTCGAAGGTGGCGTTCTCACCTACGTAGGAGGCGATCATGGTCGAAATCTGGCGGTGTTTTAACAATAAGCCCAGACCGAAATCATCCACACCAGCGTTGTTTGAAATGGCGGTTAAGCCCTTAACGCCCATCTTAACCATTTGATTGATTAAGCCTTCAGGAATACCGCACAGGCCAAAACCGCCAACCATAATGGTCATATCATCGGATAAACCTGCTAACGCTTCTTCATAGCTGCTGACGACTTTATTGAGTCCTGCCATTTTGATGTCCTTTTACTGTTATTCAGTCCCCAAGGCGCTAGGTATGTTTAGCGCCTCGACGCTTGAGTCTAGGCTTTAGCGCCCTGCAAGATTGCATTGGCGACTTTAGAGCCATTAAGACGATTTAATTGTTTGCTGATCCCAAAACCCGCTAATGCCAGTTTTTCTAAATCGATACCCGTCTTCAAACCGAGTCCGTGGAGCATATAGACCAAGTCTTCACTCGCCAGATTGCCCGACGCGCCTTTTGCATACGGACAACCACCTAGGCCCGCCACAGAGGCATCAAAGCTGCGCACACCTAAGTCGAGGCAGGCGGTAATATTGGCTAATGCTTGGCCATAGGTGTCGTGGAAGTGCAGGGCGAGCTTTTCTACCGGGACTCGCTCCATCACGGCTTGCAGCATTTTACGGGCTTTTAACGGCGTGCCTACACCGATAGTGTCGCCGAGCGAAATTTCGTAACAGCCCATTTTGTAAAGGATTTCAGACACTCTTGCCACTTCGCTCGCCGCGATCTCCCCTTCATAGGGGCAACCTAAAACGCAGGACACATAGCCACGCACTGGGATGTTGGCGGCTTTTGCCATGTCCATCAACGGGATAAAGCGTTCAATCGACTCTTCAATCGAACAGTTGATATTGCGTTGACTAAAGCTTTGTGACGCCGCACCAAAGATAGCGACTTCGGAAGCTTTTGCATCCAGCGCCAGCTCTAAGCCTTTGACATTGGGGGTGAGGGCGCTGTAAACCACGCCCGCTTGACGGCGAATTTGGCGCAATACGTCACCGCTATCGGCCATTTGTGGCACCCATTTGGGTGACACAAAGCTGCCAGCTTCAATTCGCTTCACGCCCGCATCGGCGAGGGATTCAATCAAGGCGACTTTGGCCTGTGTTGGGACGGCGGCTTCATTCTGCAAGCCGTCACGGGGCCCCATCTCGAATAAGCTAACCCTATCCGAGCTGGCGCTTACCGAGGTCGAGCTTAAGTTCGTAAGATCCAGCGCAGACATTTAGGCTTCCTCGCTCTGGGCTTTGGGCTCAACATGGAGCAGCACGGCGCCATCGCTCACTAACTCGCCCGCCTTGAAGTAGAACTCGGTAACAATACCGTCGAAGGGCGCTTCGATGGTGTATTCCATCTTCATCGCTTCCATCACCAGTAGCCCTTGTCCCGCCTTCACCTCTGCACCGACTTCCACTAAGTGGGTGACGACTGTGCCGTTCATCGGGGCCTTGAGCTTATCTTCATTGCTGGACTCGGCCTCAACCACTTGGGTTTTAACCGCCCTGAAGTGATAACTGCCTGAGGGTAAAAACAGCGTAAAATCATCGCCCTGAGCGCTGACGGGCACTTTACTCTTATGGCCGTTGATTTCGGCTAACAGTAAATCCTGCTTAAGCTCACCACTCAGGGACTTGCTCACTTGGCCGTCGGCTGTGGCTTGGGATAACTGGTAGTGATCGCCAAAGTCTAATAACACCAATTGTTGTAACTCGTGGGCATCGTCGAGCAGGGCAATAGTATGCTGGCTAACGCTGTTGAGTCTAAAGCCACTGACTTGGCCCCAAGGCGAGTAAGGATCGGCGCTATTAATTGCCTGTGCCTTGGCGGCTTCTTTACGGGCAAGTACTTGATACAGCGCGGCAAAAGCGATAGCTGTATCGGTTTCGCTCGAAGCACTGCCAATCAGCGCATCGCCGTAACGGTTGATAAAGTCGGTGCTAAAAACCGCCTTAGCGAAGGCAGGATGCTCGGCAATATTCGCCAAAAATTCAATATTGTGCTTAAGCCCGCTGATTTGGTAGGACTCGAGGGCATGCACTAGGCGTTGCAGCGCACGTGGACGCGACTCATCCCACACGATGAGCTTGGCTATCATGGGATCGTAAAAGTTACTGATCACATCGTTTTCACGGATGCCGGAATCGATACGCACGTATTTGCTTTGCTCGGGCTCGCGCAGGAAGTTGAGCTTACCGCTGGCGGGTAAAAACTCATTTTGCGGATCTTCGGCGTAAATACGCACTTCAAAGGCGTGTCCATGGATACGCACTTCGTCCTGTTTGAGCGGTAACGGCTGACCACTGGCGACCATTAACTGCCATTTGACTAAGTCTTGGCCCGTCACCATTTCGGTCACCGGATGCTCTACCTGCAGACGAGTATTCATCTCCATAAAGTAGAAGCTATTGTCGGTATCTAACAGGAATTCAACGGTTCCCGCGCCGACATAATCGATGGCCTTGGCGGCCGCTACGGCGGCTTCACCCATTTGGGCGCGAAGCTCATCGCTTAAACCGGGTGCTGGCGCTTCTTCGACCACTTTTTGATGGCGGCGCTGAATCGAGCAGTCGCGATCCGATAGGTAAATTGCATTGCCAAAGGTATCGGCAAACACTTGCACTTCGACATGGCGAGGCTGGCGTAAATAACGCTCCATCAATAACTTATCGTTACCGAAGGAGGAGGCCGCTTCACGGCGCGCCGAGTTGATGGCGTCCATGATTTCGCCTTCATGCTCAACGATACGCATGCCTTTGCCACCGCCACCGTAGGCGGCTTTAATCAGCATGGGGAAGCCGATTTTTAAGGCTTCGGCCTTGAGTGTCGCGTCGGTTTGATCGTCGCCATGGTAACCTGGCACTAAAGGCACTTGGGCCGCCGTCATAATGGCTTTGGCCGCGCTCTTGCTACCCATGGCATCGATGGCATTACTGCCAGGGCCAACAAATACGATTCCGGCCGCCTCACACTTGCGGGCAAAGTCGGCGTTTTCCGATAAGAAGCCATAGCCAGGATGAATGGCTTGTGCTTGGGCTTTTTTGGCGATTTCAATAATCAAGTCGCCCTTGAGGTAAGAATCCGCCGGAGCGCTGCCACCTAAGTAAAACGATTCGTCGGCCATGGCAACATGGCGCGCGTTTTTATCGGCATCGGAATATAAGGCTACGGTGCGAACGCCCATGGCCTGCGCGGTTTTGATAATGCGGCAGGCAATTTCACCACGGTTAGCAATTAAAAGCTTAGTGAACATGCTGTTAGTCAACATCAAATAACTCCTTGAGTATCTGTTGGCGTGTGCCAGTTCGGCTGACGTTTCTCAAAAAAGGCGTTTAAACCTTCTTGGCCTTCATCAGATACCCGAATGCGGGCGATGCGCTCGCTGGTGTAATCAATCGTATCTTGGTCTATCACGCCATCTTCTAGGCGGGCGAGTAGGGTCTTTACCCATGCCATTCCCTGCGGACTGTTGGCGAGCAGCGCGGTGATAATTGGTTGTGCTGCGGCCGCTAAATCATCGTTTATCTCATGGATAACATTGAGTTTGAGCGCCGTTTGCGCATCAAAACGCTCCGCTGTGAGCATATAGCGGCGTGAGGCGCGATTGCCCATGGCGCGGGCAACGTAGGGGCTAATCACCGCAGGGATCAGTCCTAGTTTGACTTCGCTTAAGCAGAAACTGGCACGCTCGGTGGCGATGGCTATATCACTGGCGCAGATTAACCCAAGCGCGCCGCCAAAGGCTGCACCTTGGACTAAGGCGATAGTGGGTTTTGGAAAGGTATCTAAATCCTGCATCAGCTTAGCCAGCGCCTTGGCGTCATTCAGATTTTGCTCAAAATCCATCTTGGCTTGTTTGCGCATCCAATTTAAGTCGGCGCCTGCGCTGAAGTTTTTGCCATTGGCTTTTAATACCAACAGTTTGCAGTCTTTGTGCTCGGCAAAATAACCTAGGACGGCGATCATTTCGCTGATCATCACCTCATCGAAGGCGTTGTGCACTTCTGCGCGGTTAAGGATTAACTCGCCCACGCCGTTATTCAGCGCATAGCTGACGTGCTGCAAATTAGCTAAGGATTGAGTGCTAGTGTTCTGGTGTTGTGTGTCAGTCATTATTATTCCCTCTATGAGTGATACGTAAGGCATCGCAAGATGCGTTACATACGGAAGACGCCGAAGCGGGTGTCTTCGATAGGGGCATTTAATGCGGCTGACAGGGCAAGGCCCACCACATCACGGGTTTGCGCTGGGTCGATAATGCCGTCATCCCACAGGCGGGCGCTGGCGTGGTAGGGATGACCCTCTTTATCGTACTGGGCAATAATCGGCGCCTTGAAGGCCTTTTCAGCCTCAGCAGACCATTCTTCGCCCTTACGGGCTAAACCGTCGCGGCGTACTGTGGCTAATACGCCAGCGGCTTGCTCGCCACCCATCACTGAGATGCGCGCATTGGGCCACATCCACATCATGGTCGGCTCGAAGGCGCGGCCACACATGCCGTAGTTACCCGCGCCGTAGCTGCCACCGATAATCACGGTAAATTTTGGCACATTAGCGCAGGACACTGCGGTCACCATCTTGGCGCCGTGCTTAGCGATACCTTCGTGTTCGTACTTTTTACCCACCATAAAGCCGGTGATGTTTTGCAGGAACAGCAGCGGTATCTTGCGCTGGCAGCACAGCTCGATAAAGTGCGCGCCTTTTTGCGCCGATTCGGAGAATAAAATGCCATTGTTGGCCACAATCCCCACGGGATAGCCGTGAATACGGGCAAAACCACAGACTAAAGTCGCGCCATAGTTGGCCTTAAACTCATCGAAATCCGAGTCGTCGACGATGCGAGCGATGACTTCTTTCACATCGAAGGGCTTTTTCAGATCGGTGCCGACGATGCCGTAGAGTTCGCTAATGTCGAACTTTGGCGGTTTGACTGGGCTTAGGAGTGATTTGATTTCTTTTTGATGATTCAGACGCAGCACAGCGCGGCGGGCAAGCTCTAAGGCATGCTCATCGTTTTGGGCTAAGTGGTCCGCCACACCTGAAATTTTAGTGTGTACGTCGGCGCCGCCGAGTTCTTCGGCGCTGACTTCTTCACCGGTCGCGGCTTTAACTAACGGCGGCCCAGCTAAGAAGATAGTACCTTGTTCTTTAACGATAATAGATTCATCGGCCATGGCAGGCACATAGGCGCCGCCCGCGGTACACAGACCCATCACCACCGCAATTTGCGGAATGCCCTTGGCGGACATTTGTGCTTGGTTGTAGAAAATCCGGCCGAAATGATCGCGATCCGGGAAGACTTCATCCTGACGGGGTAAGTTAGCGCCGCCCGAGTCGACTAGATAGATACAGGGCAGATGGCAGCGGCTGGCAATCTCCTGGGCCCTTAAGTGTTTTTTAACCGTGATAGGGTAGTAAGTGCCGCCTTTGACCGTGGCATCGTTGGCGATAATCATGCACTCTACGCCACTCACTCGGCCGATACCGGCGATAATCCCTGCGGCGGGGACTTCTTCATCGTAAACGTCGAAGGCCGCGAACTGCGATAGCTCTAAAAAGGGCGAACCTGCGTCGAGGAGTTTCTCAACCCGTTGACGAGGAAGGAGTTTACCGCGGGCCAAATGGCGCTCTAGGGCAACGGGGCCACCGCCGAGTTCAATTTTGGCGAGTTTGGTTTTGAGATCGGCCACTAGGGCGGCCATATCGTCGGATTTGGCTTTAAATTCATCGCTACGGGCGTTGATACGACTGCTTAATTGCGTCACTTTGATTGTCCTTATAAAGCGGTAACTCAGTATCAGTTGGCTCGGTGGGCGAGGGGCATGAAAGGCTAAAGCTCGTCATGCGCCGTTCGCCCTAGGCTGCTTATTTCGATTCGTTAAAGAGCTCACGGCCAATCAGCATACGGCGAATTTCTGAGGTGCCGGCGCCAATCTCATAGAGTTTGGCATCGCGCAGTAAGCGGCCAGTCGCATATTCGTTGACGTAACCGTTACCGCCGAGCAATTGAATGGCATCCAGTGCCATTTTGGTTGCCAGCTCCGCGCTGTAAAGAATGGCGCCCGCGGCGTCTTTGCGGGTGGTTTCACCGCGATCGCAGGATTTCGCCACGCTATACACATAGGCCTTAGCGGCGTTCATGCCGGTGTACATATCGGCTAATTTGCCTTGTACTAATTGGAATTCACCGATGGATTTACCAAATTGCTCACGCTCGTGGATATAAGGTACGACGATATCCATACAGGCGTTCATGATCCCAAGCGGGCCGCCTGACAGCACGACGCGTTCGTAATCTAGGCCACTCATCAGCACTTTGACGCCATTGTTGAGGCCGCCGAGAATGTTTTCCTCTGGCACTTCGACATCTTCAAACACCAGTTCACAGGTGTTTGAACCGCGCATCCCCAGTTTGTCGAGTTTTTGCGCTTGGCTGAAACCTTTAAAACCACGCTCAACGATAAAGGCCGTGATACCGTGTGCGCCTTTGGTTAAGTCAGTTTTGGCATAAATCACATAGGTATTGGCATCGGGACCATTAGTGATCCACATTTTGTTGCCATTAAGGATATAACGGTCGCCTTCTTTACGGGCGTGCAGCTTCATTGAAACCACATCTGAGCCTGCATTGGGTTCACTCATCGCCAGTGCGCCGATATGCTCACCGCTGACCAGCTTTGGTAGATACTTGGCTTTTTGCTCAGCATTACCGTTGCGGTTAATTTGGTTTACGCAAAGGTTAGAGTGGGCGCCGTAACTTAATCCGATAGAGGCCGAGGCGCGGGAAATCTCTTCCATGGCGACCACGTGGGCAAGATAGCCCATATTTGCACCGCCGTATTCCTCAGGCACAGTGACACCTAAGAGTCCCATTCCACCGAGCACGGGCCAAATTTCGTTAGGGAAGGCGTTGTCGTGGTCGACTTTCGCGGCAATAGGGGCGATTTCGTGTTTAGCGAAATCTTGCACCGCATCGCGCAGCATATCGACTTCTTCGCCTAGGCCAAAATTGAGACTGGTGTAGAGTGAGTTCATTGCTTGTGTCCTATCTTAGGTTCTAATTTATATTTTTATGATTATTAGGTGCTTGAGTCTTTAAAACCGTCTTACCGTGCGTGATATGTCCCTGTCACGCGGTCGTACCAACTGAGGTGTTGATTAATGCTATGCTCGCAAGCCTCGAAGGAATTAGGCCTTGGCCTTGCTTTCTTCTAGGGCGAGGCGGCATTGCTGCTCGGCCGAATTCAGCTCCATCAGTACCACCTTAATGTCGTCCATTTGCTGCTGCAGTGCGGATTTTTTCTCTTCCACTAGGGCAAGCATGGTATTGAGCTGGGTGGTGCTGCTCTTGTCGGCATCGTAAAGTTCGAACAGGCGACGGGTTTCTGCGAGAGAGAACCCAAGGCGCTTGCCGCGCAGAATTAGTTTGAGTCGAACCCTGTCTTTAAGACTGTAAATACGGGTTTGACCGCGACGTTTTGGCTTAAGTAAGCCTTGGTCTTCGTAAAAACGAATGCTTCGGGTCGTGATATCAAACTCTTTGGAGAGATCACTGATCGAATAAGTCGTTTGTGGCGTGTTAGTTGCGCTCATTCAGGCACCTTAGTTAATCATTTTTTAGCAAGATATATGAAGTTTACGTAAAGGTAAAGATTGCGGCGTGGTTAGTCTGATTTTTTTGTCAATTCTTGTTGCCACTCGCTCGAATGACTTCAAATCAACCTATTGATATTAATGATCTAAACACTTAGTCGAAAGGCTCTGTTGATGCGGGGAAGTACCGCGTTGCCCTCGTCTTATAATTGGGCAACGCTGCGCTGTGGAGTGAGCAAGTAACTTGTATCAAAAGCCGCGATTATCGGCGTTTACTCCATGGTGTTGAGCAAGCCATCATCGGCTAACACACCCTCATAAGTTGGGCGGTTTAACGCCTCGATAAGTACCGGATCGCGTTTATATACGTCATTGTAAAACTTGATTTTCCCGTCTTTTAAGGTGACGGTCCAATACATGATCAAAATGTCTAAGGGGTCATCTAAGAACAGGTTTTCCGTTTTTCCCTCAGCCAATTTGCTACTGAGCGTGCTACTTGACCAATTGGCATTGGCACTCAGCAATTTATCCGCCAGCACGAGCGGATCTTTGACTCGAATACAGCCATGACTGACGGCTCTATCCGTTTGTTCAAACAGACTTTTTGCTGGCGTATCGTGCAGATAAATCGAGTATTGGTTAGGGAAGATAAACTTAACTAATCCCAGTGAGTTATCTTCACCCGGGTCTTGCACAAACCAGTAGGGGAAGTTTTTGCGCGTCATACTGTGCCAATCGATGCCGCTTGCATCCACGGGCGTGCCCGAGCCTTCGACCACTTTAAAGTGTTTCTTCTGTAAATAATCGGGATCTTTACGCAAGTGATTGATGATTTCGGTGGAGATGCTGCGGGGCACAGTCCAAGTAGGGTTAACAACCACGTATTTTAACTTGGATTTAAACAGCGGTGTTTTAGCGTTAATTTTGCCGATGATAATGTCGGTTCGCCAGCTTAAGTTGTTGTCTTTAAAGAGTAACAGCTCGTAACCTGCCAAGTTGACGATAAGATAATTGGCGGGCAAGTTTGCCGATAACCAGCGCGCTCGCTCGAGGTTAATACGGATCTGTTCGACCCGTTGCGAGTAGGGCACATTCAGCGCCGCCATAGTGCCCGCACCAATCACGCCATCGGCTTTGAGACTATGGTCGGTTTGGAATTGACGCACCGCAGCTTCAAGCGTGCTGTCGTACGTTAAGGGCTGGTTCACGGCGGCGCTATTGTCCGCTGGCGCGCTTGCAGCTAAGTAACCTAACTCTGTTAGCCGAATGGCAATGCCTTGCAGCGAGGGGGAAGTGCTGCCGGGCTTGATGACTTCCGTATAGGGAATGGGGCTAAAGGGATAGCGTGCCGCTAAGTCTTTGTACTGGGCAAGATACTGTTTAAGCTGGTGATAGGGCGCAATCTTAGGTGCTAAGCCTGCAATAGCATCAGCCACAGTGTGTGCTTTAATGTGTTCTTCGAGCTGCTTTAACGTGGTATCGAAATCGAGATGGGTTTCATCATAATTCCAGGTTTTGCCGAGCATACTGGGGTTCACTTTGCCGTTTAGCAAGTGAATGGCGTAGGTGATGATCCCATCGCTTAGAAGCACTTCAAATACACTGCTGCGGTATTCATCCTGCCAATTCGAGGCACTGAGCTGTTGGTAAAGTTCGACTAGCTTGGAGTAGTGATAATCTTCCTTCGACAACCCTTCATCATCGGCACTTTTAATCACATCGAGCATAGTGCCCGCGTATTCTCTGTCTTGCCAGAGCGGCTGATATTGACGCACTTGGTAGACCCGCGACAGCAACTTGGCACTAATGACCTGAGTATTGTCGACCTTGGCTCGTTCACCAATAGATAAGGGTTCGAGTAAGGTCTCTAGCTGCGGGGTTGACGCAACGCCGCTCGCGCTAACGAGACTGAGGATCAGGAGTAAGGCAGGTTTGAGTTGTTTGAAGCGCATCATAATGAGTATTTCTTTCCATGAAAAAATCCATTAAAGACATAAGACTATGTTGAATCATTTCGTACAGCAAGTGTGCTGTACAATTATCCAACATGTTTAACAGTTTTAGCGGTTATATCCCTTAGTCTAATGGGGGAATAGCGCTGGGCAGGTCATAATCAATTTGGGAAGGAAGGGGAGAGTTTCATCTGTGGTGACACGGGTGAGTGTCATGATGGGAGGCCTTATGACAGATGTTGGACAACAATTACATCAGACATCTATTGCGAATAAACAGGCATTTTGGCAACAAGCCGCCAAGGCCTTAGACTGGGTTACGCCGAGCAAACAAATATTAGATGAAAGCGAGGCACCGTTTTATCACTGGTTTAGCGATGGCGAGTTAAACACTTGCTACAACGCGGTGGACAGGCACGTGTTGGCGGGGCGTGGTGAGCAAATTGCCATCCATTACGTAAGCCCTGTGACGGAAACTGAATACAGCATTACTTACCGTGAGTTGCAGGCCCAAGTGGCAAGGCTTGCGGGTTACTTACAAAGTGTGGGTGTGACTAAGGGGGACCGTGTCGTCATCTACATGCCCATGGTGCCCGAGACCGCCTATGCCATGCTTGCCTGCGCGCGCATTGGTGCCATCCATTCGGTGGTCTTCGGCGGCTTTGCGGCCAATGAGCTGGCGACCCGGATCAATGATGCCAAACCTAAGCTGGTGATGTCCGCCTCCTGCGGGATTGAGCCTTCGGGCGTGGTGCCCTATAAACCCTTACTGGACAAAGCATTAAATGAAGCGGTGCACAAGGTTGAGCACTGCTTGATTTTAAATCGCCCCCAATATGAGGCGCAGATGCAAGCGGGGCGCGATAAAGATTGGCAAACCGCCTTATGTACTAGCGACAGTGCCGATTGTGTGACGGTGAAAGCCATCGATCCCCTGTATGTGCTTTATACCTCGGGGACCACGGGTCAACCCAAGGGCGTGGTGCGGGACAATGGCGGCCATGCGGTGGCATTGGCTTGGTCCATGGCCAATATTTATGATATTGCCCAAGGGGATGTGTTTTGGGCTGCATCGGATGTGGGCTGGGTTGTAGGGCACTCCTATATTGTCTATGGTCCGCTGCTTGTCGGGGCGACGACCTTGTTATTCGAAGGAAAACCCGTAGGTACGCCGGATCCCGGCGCCTTTTGGCGCACGATTGCTAAGTATCGAGTCAAAAGCTTTTTCACCGCGCCCACGGCGATCCGTGCCATTAAGCGCGAAGATCCCGACGGCGAATTTATCCAAGGTGTCGATTTAAGCTGCTTGAAGAATGTCTTTTTGGCAGGGGAGCGTTGCGATCCCGATACCTTGCATTGGGCCGAAGCCAAACTGAAAAAACCGGTTATTGACCATTGGTGGCAAACTGAAACGGGCTGGCCTGTGGCGGCAAACCTGATGGGCGTAGCACCTATTGCGGTTAAAGCGGGATCGCCCGGTCGACCCGTCCCAGGATATGAGGTCGATGTGGTCGATGAGCTCGGCGCCAAAGTGGCGGCGAATGTCTCAGGAAACGTGGTCATCAAATTGCCGCTGCCACCGGGTACGCTCACTACGCTCTGGCAAAATAATAAACGCTATCAAGACAGTTACTTATCTATGTACCCAGGCTATTACCTCACGGGGGATGCGGGTTACATGGATGAAGATGGTTATCTGTATATCATGAGCCGTATCGATGACATTATTAACGTAGCTGGCCATCGACTCTCCACCGGGCGGTTTGAAGAGGTCCTGTGCCAGCATCCCGATGTGGCCGAAGCGGCCGTGATTGGTGTCGATGATAAACTCAAAGGCCAAGTGCCCTTGGGCTTAGTGGTGCTGAAAAAGGGCGTGACCATTACGGACGAGGAACTGCATAAGCAGTTAATTGCCCTCGTTCGCCAAGAAATTGGTCCTGTCGCGTCCTTTAGGTTGGTGAGCGCGATTCAAAAGCTGCCGAAAACCCGCTCGGGTAAAATCCTGCGCGGCACTATGCGTAAAATTGCCGACAATCAGCAATATACGGCGCCAGCGACGATTGAAGATCCACAAACCCTCGATTTAGTCCGCACGACCTTAACTCGCATGGGTTATGCCGATGCTCTTGTGGGCTAAGTGACTAGGTAGTCGTGAGCGTCCTTGAATACGAGCCGTAAAGCCAAGATAAAGCGATAGTCTGATAAGAGAGTCCCATCTGATTATCGCTTTTATTTTGCGGAAATGGCTGGAGCCCAAGGCTTGCTCTTATACATCACTATTTGCTAGTCTAGCCCGCATACTTAATAGTTAAGTCTTTACGGAGCACTATTAAGGAATTGGATCTTAAGCTTTATATCTAGATTCAAATTGTTAGCGACGTTAAACATTTCACAACGGCTTAGGGACGACCCTAAATACGCCGATATCAATTTGGGGACGACCCCGTATGGGAGTTCTCTATGAGCTGGTTTCTATTAATTCTTGCTGGGCTATTTGAAATTGGTTGGGCGATCGGGCTTAAGTACACCGACGGATTTAGTCGTCTCTGGCCGAGTGTGTTTACTGTATTCTCCATGACAGTGAGTGTGCTGCTGTTGGGGCTGGCGGTTAAGCAGCTACCGATAGGCACTGCGTATGGCGTTTGGGTCGGCATAGGTGCCATGGGCACGGCGATTGCGGGCATTATTCTGTTAGGTGAGGGCGTGAGCCTGCTGAAAATCGCCAGCTTAATCCTCATTTTGCTTGGCGTACTCGGCTTAAAACTCGCTCATTAATCGATTTACTTCCCTAGGGAAGAGCTTGCCCAGATGTATACGATTGGTAAAGATGTTTGATGAAATCTAGGAATATTCTCCTGAAAAAACAACACATCTTAGGCTGTAATCGAGATTGCCAATCGTATGCATCGTCTATTGTCTCTGGTAATTAAGTTACAAAGCCCGATATAATTACACCTCCAAATTGGTTATTTCTAACCTCTGTGACCCGTGGGAATTATATAATGCAAAACCACAGCAATCTTAATGACATTGGCGTGATTGGCCTTGGCGTGATGGGCAAAAACCTCGCGCTAAACATTGCCGACAATCAATATCGCGTCAGTGCCTTCGACCTCGATCCTGTTAAAGTCAACGGTGTTTTACAGCAAGAAAAACAAGAACGTGTAGGACAGGATCTGCGTATTACAGGCTGTGCTAATCTTTCAGAAATGTTAGCAAGCCTCGCTCATCCCCGCATTCTCGTGCTGTCAGTCCCTGCGGGTGCGCCTGTGGATGGGGTATGTCATGCCCTGATTTCTGCCGGTATCGAAGCGGACGATATCGTTATCGATACCGGCAACAGTCTTTGGACGGACACCGTTGAGCGCGAAAAGCGTTACCAAGGGAAATTTATCTTCTTCAGTTCGGCGGTTTCGGGTGGGGAAGTTGGTGCCCGTTTTGGTCCTTCATTAATGCCAAGTGGCGATCTTGGCGCTTGGCAGCATGTGGCGCCGATTTGGAAGGCCATTGCCGCTAAGGTTGATCCTCAAACAGGGCTGCCGATTGAGCGTTTTGAGCCGGGTAATCCCGTGACCGACGGTGAGCCTTGCACGACCTATATTGGCCCTGCTGGCGCCGGGCATTATGTGAAAATGGTGCATAACGGGATTGAATACGCCGATATGCAACTGATTTGCGAAGCCTATCAGTTAATGCACGATGGCTTAGGCATGAGTGCAGCACAAGTGGGTGAGGTGTTTGAACGCTGGAATAAGGGTAGTTTAAACAGCTATCTGATGGGGATCAGCGCCGAGGTGCTCAAACAGGCGGATCCACTAACCGGTCAGCCGTTAGTTGAGATGATCCTCGATAAAGCTGGGCAAAAGGGCACCGGGCTTTGGACTGCGGTCAGCAGTTTGCAAATTGGTTGCCCGGCTCCCACCATTGCCGAAGCGGTTTATGCTCGCGCGGTGAGCACCCAAAAATCCCTCCGAGTTGAGCTCAGTAAAAAGCTCGCAGGTCCTGCCTCCGTGGTGATGGATGATGCTCAAAAAGCCAGTTTAATCGATGCCTTAGAGAGTGCGCTCTATTGCGCGAAAGTGTGTTGCTACGCCCAGGGTTTCCAACTGATGGCGATGACGGCGCAGGAGCAAAAATGGCAGCTCGATTTTGCTGAAATCGCTAAGATTTGGCGTGCGGGTTGTATTATTCGTGCCACCTTCTTGCAATCAATCACTCAAGCTTATCAAGCGGATGCGGACTTAAGCTGTTTATTGATGGCAGACACCTTTGCAACTACCTTGTCGGAAAAACAAACCGAGTGGCGCACTGCTGTAGCAGCGGCTGTGATGCAAGGGATCCCTGTACCTTGTATTAGTTCGGCACTGGCCTATTACGACAGTTACCGTAGTGAGACTCTGCCAGCAAACTTGCTTCAAGGACAAAGGGACTTTTTTGGTGCCCATACCTTTGAGCGCTTAGATAAGCCTGCTGGTGAAAAATATCATTTAGATTGGAGTGCCCCAAACAGGGTATTAATTAAACTCTAGATAAATTGTAAAAATGCCCCTAAATAGGGGCTTTTTTATTGTTTGGCTTTATTTTGATAAATACTATATGTTATTCAAATGTTAATTTAATGGTGTTTAATTATATTGTTTACTGTCTCTATAGTATGGTTTTTTTATAAATGTAACATCATAAAAGGATTTGAATATTTAAAAATGTAAAAAAGTATGTGTGTTTAACTGTTTGTCATTCTGTAAACTTAAAATGATTTGATTTTATGTAATTCATTGTTTTGTATTGGTTTTATTTCAACGCGCCTCGCTTTAATTTATCTTGATTTCTTTTTGATGTTGTCGATAAAATAATCACAAATATTTAATCGGTCTACCATTCTATTTATATTTGTTTTCACAATTATTTCTTCTGTGTTAAATCTTTGCTTCCTATTTGGTGCTTGTGTTTTATCGGGAATCATAGGGAATAACTAAAATAACAGAACTTAATGCGGAATAAGATTAATCAAAATTATCACGCCAAATTAAGTTGCAATAAGTAATGACAAGAAGGAATGTCTACTATGCGTATGTCCATTGTTGCATTGAGCATCACGGCGGCCTTATTGGCTGGCTGTGGGAGCGATGATAAGAAGGCTCCGGCACCTGTGCCTAAAGTGAATACTGCCCCGACCACGGCGGATATGACTGTTGATGTGTCACAGTCGATGCTGTTTACTGGAAAACTAGAAGCGAGCGATGCCGAAGGTGGTTTGACCTATTCGTTGGTTGACCCAGCCGATCTTAAACTGGGCACCTTTACGCTAGTGAATAAAAACACTGGCGAATTTACCTATGCATCCGATGCCAGCGAAGGGACTGAAGTGGTTCGGTTCAAAGTGTCCGACGGCCAATTACAGGCTGAAGCCAATCTGACAATCAATATTAAGCATGGCGATCCCCTCTTTACCTACCAATGGCATTTAAAAAACACCGGGCAGAATGCTTTTGCGGCTCACCGCGGTGTGGCTGGTGAAGATATGAATGTGAGCGGTGCGATTTCAGATAATGCCATGGGACAAGGTATTACCGTTGCTGTGGTAGACGATGGTTTAGAGATTGCGCACCCAGATTTGATGAACAACACGGTCAATGGCGGTTCTTATAATTTGATTACCGGTACAGTTGACCCAACGCCTTTCTCAGGTGAATCGGGCCATGGTACTGCCGTTGGTGGAATTATTGCAGCCGAGGGCTGGAATGGCATCGGCGGTCGTGGTGTTGCGCCTAAGGCTAAGTTGATTGGCTTTAACTTTTTAGATCAAGACCCAACGGGTAAAGTCGAGAACGTTCAAACATTTGAAAACTTTGCTAAATCACATGGTGCCAGTGCCTATAGTGATAGCGCGCGTGTCTTTAACCAAAGCTATGGTTACAGCGTGCCATTCCCCCATGGTTTTGATGAGGATGAAACAGAGGTTTATCAAGATATTGCAACCCAAAGTTTCGATGGTAAAGGCAGTATTTTCGTTAAATCTGCGGGCAACGGCTATAACTACTATCGTTACCGCACCTTCTGGTTGCCAGGGGATTACTTCACTGCAACGGCGGAAAAGCCTGCTAACCACGGCTTACCTTTCCATAACTCTAACATGTCCTCTGACAATGCTAACGTGTATAACTTAGTAGTCAGTGCCATTAACGCTAAGGGCGAGCTCTCAAGCTACTCATCTGTGGGTTCGAACATTTTCGTCACTGCACCGGGTGGTGAATATGGTGATGACGATCCAGCGATTGTGACTACCGACCGTATGGGATGTGAGAATGGTTCCGCGATTGCCGAAGATAGGCCGAGCACGCCATTCCACGGTGGGTTGAACCCATTAAACCCTAACTGTGACTACACATCGACCATGAACGGCACCTCGTCTGCGGCGCCAAATACCTCGGGCGCGGTGGCGGTGATCATGAGTGCGAATCCAGATCTTTCTTGGCGTGATGTTCGCTATATCCTCGCCAAGACTGCAACCAAAGTAGATGCGGATATTGCACCTAAAACGGTGACCATAGGTGAGGGGGAAGCCGCTCCAGTGTATACGGCTATCCCTGGCTGGTTGCAAAACGCGGCGGGGTTCTCTTTCCATAACCTCTATGGTTTTGGTCGTGTGGATCTTACCGAAGCCGTTAAACTGGCTAAATCCTATGCCGAAGATTTAGGTGACTATGTGGTCACTGAGTGGCAAGCAAGTCCTGAACTCACTAAGGCTATCCCTGATGCGGACGTCAATGGTGTGACTGATACCCAAGTGGTCGCAGACGATTTAGTGATTGAAGCAGTTCAGATTGAGCTGACTGCCGACCACCTACGTCTACCGGATTTAGCGGTCGAGCTGATTTCACCTTCGGGTACTAAGAGTGTGTTGATGACACCTTATAACGGTTTAGTTTACCAAGGTGTGATGGATAAAACTGACCCAGATGATCTGGTCACTGGCTACGATGCAACTCCTATGTTATCGAATGCCTTCTATGGCGAATCATCAAAAGGTGAATGGACAATCAAGCTGATTGATGTGAATAGCGGTAGCTATCGATTTGTTAAATACGATCAAGGCTATATCTCTATCCCTAACGAAGCCGATGGCAAGCTGAAAGGTTGGTCAATTCGTTTCCATGGCCATGCTGCCAAGTCTGCATCTTAAGGAGTAATCAATGAAAGCGTTAAATTTATCGTTAGTGGCTGTGGCCCTTTCACTGTCGGTGCAGGCGATGGCGCATGACAAAGTCGAATTTACTGAACCTCAAACCGAGTCTAAAGGCGTTCAGGTTAGTCGTGCTGAGTTTTTAGGTTTGGATACGCCTTACTTTGTAAAAACTGAGTCAGGGGTTAAGCAGGCTAAGCAGTTGGTTAAAGGGCAAAAAGTGGTTACCCAATCGGGTAAGGCCTTTGCCGAAATGACGGGTAAATTAGTGGTTAAGTTAAAACCTGGTGTGTCGGCTGCCGATTTTGCTAAGGCCCATGGTCTAAAAGTAAATTGGCAAAATAGCAATAACTTATTGTTGCTTGCTGCCGATGAAGGCACAGATCTGCTCGGTTTAATCCAAGCGGTTAAAGCCTCGCCAGAGGTTGAACGCGCCAAACTTGACCGCGCACTCGCCAAGCAAGAAATCCAATAATCATCTTGTTAGGTTAACATCGAATAAAGGGCCGCAAGGCCCTTTATTATTCTGGTGGTCTGCTTATTAGAAGTGATAAAAGTGGCCAAGTTGAGATAAAAACCGTGGATAGTTAACTACTTAATGATAAATCATCTGGTTCTAGGCGGGCTTGGTGATTACAATCTGCGCTTAAGGGTTATATTTTTACTGACCGAAGATACCTTGTTGGTGAAGACCACGAAGCTCAAGCACCTAACTCAAACGCCTAACTTAAACACCTAAATCAAGCTACTAACTTAAACACCTCTATGAACTACTGGAATAGCGACAACTTTGAAGGATTAAAGACGATAGGGGCCCAGTATTCGGCCCGGAAGGGGTATGAACTTTTTGGTCAATATTGCTTGCAAAAAGAGCAAGGACTGAAGAAGCAAGCGATTGCGACGGTAAACCAATTCGTGTCGCACTGTAAGAGCTTATCCTTAGCCGAGCAAAGGCACATCGCAGAGGAGCTATCCTCCTTAGGCTTTTGGCACCGTGAAACACACCAGTTACTCGCTTATCCCCTTATCATGCTGCTAAAAGGCGTGCTAACCCAATGGGCATTAGATGAGCCCAATAATCCCATCCCCCACAAATGGTTAGGCTTCATTGGCGAGGATATCTCCTCCTATGAAAGGGCGTTGGCGCTCGAGCCTACCGATGAAATTTGCCTCACTCAAGTCGCGTTGTCCCATTTAAACAGTGTCGATTTTCAGACCCACCATTTATCTGAATCTGTATTGCTGGGGGATATATCGCGGGCAAAAGACTCGCTAGCGTCAGCACAAGCATTAATCGCGCGGTTACAGACGATAGAGAGTAAATCAAGGCTGCAAAACAGGTATGATTATTACCAGTCGATGATCAATTGCTGGGAGGAGTATTCCACTCTTGTTGGGGTTGAGCAGTTTCCGGATTGGTGCGCCGCCAAAGGCGAGCAGTTTGATTTTTGGTCCATTATTTATTATCAACGCTGAGCGAATTTGTTCGCGGGATAAGAATGATTAAGCGGTATGTCGGGCAAATTAGTCCACAGTGGCTGCTGATTGCAGGATAAACCAACGATAGACACTTATTGAATCAGCATAATGACTATTGAATGCATCACTAAATTGAGGGGCTATCGTAACAGCCTGTCGTAAGTCGTATCGTGCAAGTGAATATCGTTAAACTTGAAATAGCCGCAGTGTTTGGTAAGTTGGAATAAAGCTGTTAGCACTATTCAATGGAGTGAAACTATGCAAGAAAACCTAATCAGATCTACTATCGCGACGGCGCAAGATGGTGTGGCGCGAGCCGATGGCCAGCTAATTGTCACCGAGCAGCTGGTTTGTTTTTCCCCCTATAATAAAACCTTAGGACTTGGGCCATATCAGCTGCAAAGAAAGGATATCGCCAAGGTTGAATCCTGTTGGGGTAAGGGCGGAGGTATTTTACCTGTGACCTCTGATGCGATAAAAATCACCTTGATTGATGGCTGCGAGTATCAATTTATTTTGGCCAGTCCCCAAGAGTGGTTGAATCTGCTTAGTCATTAACTCAGCGACTGAGTGGCTGATTGACGAGTGTTATATTCAGGCAATGCATCTTGAGCGTGTGATACCCAGATTGCTTGCTTAGGCGCTTTGCTTTGCGGCTAATTGGACTAAGTTTTCCCACAGTGCCTGTGCCACTGGGCCTAATGGCGAGTGGGGCGGGCGCATCACATAGTAATCGAGTTGGATAAGGTTCTGCCTTTCGCGCAGTTCCAGTGGTAATAGGCTTCCATCCGCGAGGGCTTGTTCCACCAAATAATGTGGCAATTTTCCCCAGCCCATGCCGCTCTGAATGAGCATTCTCTTCGTATAAAAATCATTAACATACCAACGGCGTTGCCCAGCTTGCACCCCAAATTCGATATTGGCGGTGCCAGTGCCAGTATCTTGGATCACAATTTGGTACTCGTTCACCAATTCGCGCACATGGCTTAGAGTGGGGTGCCGACTCAGTAAGCGCGGCGAGGCCACATCCAACAGACTGCCTGAAAATAAGTAAGCCAGCTCAAAATGGCTTGAGCGTATCGGCTCAATGCCGCCCGCTGAAATCGCAATATCGGCTTTGCCTTGATTTAAGGCTTCGAGCGCGCCGGTTAAATATTCTTGTTTAAGAATGATTTGAGTGTGAGGGAATTCATTTTGTGTGCGCTCCAGTATCGGCAAGATGCGGGTTAGATTAAAGGATGCTTCGAAGGCTAAGGTGATACTGGCCTCGTTACCTTTAGCTAAATGCTTAGCGACTTGTCGCATCTCCTGCGCTTCATTCAGCACGCGCTGGGCGTATTGCAACAGCTTTCGTCCCTCTTGAGTGAGCGTTAAGCGATACCCTTGGCGGTCGAACAGTACTAAATCTAACTGGGATTCCAGCTGTTTAATGCTCTGACTGATCGCCGGTTGGGTCTTATGAAGTTTGTCACTGGCGGCTTTTAGCGAGCCGGCGAGGGCGACGGTATTGAACATCAGCAGTTGTTCTAAGGTCATGGCAAGACTCTTAAACAAATAAAGAATTATTTTAGGAGATGTTAGATATTATTCCATATTTATTTATTTTTTGTGGGCGCATAATTCCGTCCTATGACAGTAGTGGGCTCAATGCGAGTCCACTACTTTGCGTTTAGGGTGCCGTTTAGCGAGGGTTCACGCTGAACAGGGGCTAAAAGAGATGAGAAATGAGGTGGTTATGTCGATAAATCAATTATGTTTAGCCAAAGGCAATGAAGATAAAACCGCGGCCGAGACTGACCCTCAAAAACTCTTTATCTGTGCCAATACCTTAAATCGTGCGGCGGTGGTGGTGACGCTGGCGATGAGCATAGTGTTTTTATTCTCGGGCATGGGCAAGTTACTCAGCGTGCCGTTTTTCCACGTGCCCTTTAGCGTAATGAATTTGCCCACGGGTTTTGGCTACTTTATCGGTGTGATTGAAGTGCTGGGCGCCATTGGCATTGGCTGGCGTGAATATCGAGTCCTGTCGGCGACCGCATTACTGTCGGTGATGATGGGGGCCATTTACTACCACTTTAATTACGAAACCACCCTGAGCGCGTTACCCGCACTGTCTTTATCTGCGCTGTTGTTTTTAATCATCAAGCTCGATGAAACCGTTGATAGATTAGTGCGTTTTCAACGTCAGCTGGTGGACATGAAAGCGGCTTTCTAATCTTAGCCACAAGGCTGGCAAGTTTCGATTTACGAGTGACAACTAACGGTTTCATCAAGAGAAGTTTATTATGACGCACGCGAATTCCGCTCTCATGCCAGTGTTATTTGTTCCCCATGGTGGCGGGCCTTTACCGCTACTCAATGATGCAAATCATCTGGAGTTAAGGGCATTTTTAGCCAAGGTTTCAGAGACTATCCCGACACCCAAGGCCATTGTGTTGGTAACGGCCCACTGGGAAGAGGCGCAGGTGACACTGTCGAGCCATCCCCATCCTGGCATGCTGTTCGACTATTATGGCTTTCCCCCTGAGGCCTATACACTTTCTTATCCTGCGCCCGGTGAGCCACAGCTTGCCGAAACCATTGCCGGTTTGCTCAAGGCGAGTGGAATCGCGGTACGGCTCGACAATCAGCGCGCCTTCGATCACGGCACCTTTGTGCCACTTAAGCTGATGTATCCAGAGGCGAATATTCCTGTGGTGCAAATGTCTTTAGTGCTGCATCTGGACCCGAGTGCTCATATCGTTATTGGCGAGGCCCTTGCTGCATTACGCTCGCAAGGGGTGTTGATTGTCGGTTCTGGCATGTCGTTTCACAATATGCGCGCGTTTTTCTCCGGCGATCCTAAGGTGTTGCCTCGCAGCCAAGGGTTTGATACTTGGTTAACCGACGTAGTGACATCAGGCGATAGCCACGCCAAGGCACAATTAATCGATTGGCAATCGGCACCGGAGGCACGTTTTAGCCACCCAAGGGAAGAGCACTTAATTCCTTTGCATGTCTGTTTTGGGGCGGCGCATTTGCAGACGCCAAAAGCCACACATCAATTTAGTGGCGTGTTATTTAACACGGCAATATCGGGTTATCTCTGGTCTTAATCTGCCCCTAAAAGCAAAAGGTTCGTCATGTTGCGTATTAAACGCATAGTGACGAACCTTTTTGTATCTTAAGCCTGGTCTATTTTACCAGCTGCCCTGTGGGCTGGTTTTTCACTCAACTCTGGGTAATCCCGAGACGTTGATATTCTCGTTTATGCGGTAAACACCAGTCCCACACTGAATAGGGTGCTGAAAATCATGGTGAGTTTTGCCGTGCGTCCTAGCAGTGGATTGAGTGCTTCACCCGATACGGCATAGAAATCGCTGCTCAGTTTACGGGCAATAAGCAGGGATAAACCCGCCAGCAGTACCGGTAAGCCCGGCAGAATGCCCAGTAAGAATCCTGCGATCACTAAACCAAAGGGCAAGTAAATTAAGGCTTGATACAAGACTTTGGCCTGTGCCTCGCCAATCCTAACCGCGAGCGTATGTTTGCCCGCTTGGGTGTCGGTGCGAATATCGCGGGTGTTGTTGACCAACATAATGGCGGCGTTAAATAAGCCAATGGCACAGCCAAGTAGCCAGGCATTCATATTGGTATCTCCCGCCTGCAGATAATAGCTGCCGACTACGGCGACTAAGCCAAAAAACACAAAGGCGGCGACTTCACCTAGCCCGTGTGATGCCAGAGGATAAGGGCCGCCGCTGTAGCCGAGGGCGCCTAAAATGGCCGCCGCCGCTAAAATAGCAATCGGCCAGCCGCCATGCCAAATCAAATACGAGCCCACGGTTAATGCTAGTACTAAGCAGAGGATCATCGCATTGCGTACTTTATGGGGGGGGATCATGCCACTCTGGGTTACGCGAACCGGACCAATACGTTCGGCGGTATCGATGCCGTTTTTAAAGTCAAAGTAGTCATTGGCGAGGTTGACGGCGATCTGCAATAGGATGGCGCACAACATCGAGGTGGCGGCAATTAACCAGCTAAAACGCTCAAGGTGCAGTGCCAGAATATTACCGATTAATAGGGGACCGATTGCCGCGGGTAAGGTGCGGGGCCTGATGGCTAAAATCCAAGGATTCATGATGTCCAGTCGTTATCTAAGAAAAGAATTGGGTAGTGAACAGCGTCATAGCATAACAAGAAATTACGTTAAAGTGAGTACTATCTAATACACGCATGTAATAGAGTTTGAATTGGCGCACAGATGTTTCGCTTTCAGGGGAAAGATTTGTCGCCAAGTTCAAAGAAAATCCACTATGCCTGTGTTTTTATATCCCCTGTGATCCACAGCCGAACATCGGTTAAGCCGATGAACTTCACCCCTATTTTTGCAATAACCAGAGCTGTGAGGTGAATGGTCAAGTGTGGCGTTCAGCGTTAATGTCAATGATAAGGATACGATAGGATGCGTTTCGATAATCAAGTGGCGTTGGTAACGGGAGCAGGCTCCGGGCTAGGGAGAGCCTATGCTATTATGTTGGCTGAGCGTGGCGCCAAATTGGTATTAGTTGACCAACCTAAGGGACGTCCATCCCAAGGTGAGGCATTGAGGGCAACTAGCTCTTCTAACTTCACTCAGGTAACTAACGTAGAACTGCAGCAAACCCATGAGGCCATTTTGAAGCTCGGGGGAGAATGCCTGTATTTTGAAGTGGATGTTAGCCAGCAGGATGACGTCAAGGCGATGCTGCATCGCCTACAGCAAGATTGGCAACGCGTGGATATTTTGGTCAATAACGCCGGGGTTTACGGCGCGTGCTCCTTCGAGCATATCCAACAAGCCGACTGGCAGCGACAGTTTGATGTGGATGTGCATGGTAGCTTTTATCTGACTCAAGCAATTTGGCCGCTGATGAAGGCCCATGGCTATGGCCGAATTTTGATGACCACAGGGGTGTCGGCGTTGTTTGGTGACTTACATCAGGTCCCGTTTAGCGCCGCCAAGATGGCCCTCGTCGGTATGGTGAACAGCCTTGCTTTAGAGGGCGAGCAATATAACATCCATATCAATAGCTTGTGCCCGCAGGCACTCACGGCCATGACCCATAAACACTTAGCGCCAGCGATTCAACCGCTATTTTCCTTTGATACGGTCACGGCGACCATGGCATTTTTAGTCAGCCATGCAGCACCGAATGGCCAACATTTACTCGCGGGGGCGGGCAGCGTGAGTCATGGGATGTTTGCCGAATTTCAGTCCATCTATTTCAGTGAGGGGCTGTGCACACCCGATAAACTGGTCAAGTACTGGCCCGAGTTGCATTATGCCTTTCCGATTAATCTGCATACCTGCGGCGAAGATAAAGTGCTGGCTTGGTCAAAACAGAGTGCCCTTGAGCATCATATTAAGATTGAGTAGTGCTTTGGGCGGCTGATGCAACAAGATGCAATAAGCTATCGACTCTCTACTGGTCAGCCCTAGTCTAACTGAGTTACCCTTGGGCATTAGTTGCTAATTTTCAGTAGGATCCCATGAGTCAGGTATTAGACGATCTCTTATCATTATTATCCCTCGAGCAAATTGAAATCGGGCTGTTTCGTGGTCAAAGCCAAGACTTAGGATTTGGGCATGTATTTGGTGGCCAAGTGATGGGGCAGGCCCTGAGCGCCGCTAAGCAAACCGTGCCATCAGAGCGTAAAGTGCATTCGCTACACTCTTATTTTTTACGCGCAGGGGATGAGAAGCTACCCATAGTCTATGAAGTTGAGAATATGCGTGACGGCGGCAGTTTCAGTGCCAGACGCGTGAGCGCAATACAAAAGGGACGGCCGATTTTTCATATGACCTGCTCCTTCCAAGAACCCGAGGCGGGCTTTGACCATCAGGCCAAAATGCCTGAGGTGCCGGGCCCTGAAGGCTTATTAAATCAAAATGAGCTGGCGATGACCTTAAGGGATAAAGTGCCCGCGCGCATTCTCGAAAAATTTATGGAAGACGCGCCGATTGAGATGCGGTTAGTCAATCCTTTGCATCCCTTCGCGCCCAAAGAAACCGAACCTTATCGCTATGTGTGGCTAAGGGCGAATGGGCCAATGCCAACGGATGCCCATATTCACGAATATTTGCTGGCCTACGCCTCTGACTTTAACTTTTTAGTCACGGCGGCTCAGCCCCATGAGGTGTCGTTTTTAACGCCGGGGATCCGCATGGCAACGATCGATCATGCGATGTGGTTCCATCGCCCGATTAATATGGGAGAATGGTTGCTCTACAGTATCGACAGTCCAACCGCCAGCGGTGGACGAGGTTACGTACGAGGCCAATTTTTTAATCAGCAGGGTGAGCTTGTCGCATCGACGACTCAAGAGGGGCTGATCCGTATGGTAAAAGGAAGTTAATATGTTGATGAAAATAAAGTTGTTTCTTTCATTCTTACTGGTGACATTTGCCTTAAGTGGCTGCGTGACGGTTCAACCCGATCCTCCGGTGGTGGTGAATGGGGCTGCGGGCTATTTGGAAAAAATTCTTCTGCCCCAAGGCAGTGAAATTACCATTGCGATTATCGATTTGAACACGCCCGGCGTCATCATTGCCCAAAAGAGCTTTAATATCGCTAGGGCGCCTGTGCCGTTTAAGTTCTTATTACCGGCGCAATCTATCGATAAACGCATTAATTACGGCGTAGTGGCCATGATCAAGTATCAGGACAAGGTGATTTTTCAAACCTATGACCGCTTCCCTGTGATTAATAATGATAAATACACCACTGAAGTACTGATGAAAGCGGTACGCACTGAGCCCTAGGCTGAATGTTTTAAAGCCTATTGGCAGGATGGTGAATGTGTTTTTTCGAAAGGGGAGTCAATCCCCTTTTTTATTGCTTGTTTTTTACTCCTTTATCTTTCTTATATCGGGCGGTCTGATTTTTATCGGATGGCCATACTCTGTATTTAGTTCTGTGTATTTCGTATGGACAATAAGTTCGCTAAATAAGTACGGCATTCGTTAAATAATATGCCTGTTATTTGTCCATGCAATCCTCTAACTCATCACAGTCTTAATTGTGAGAAATTATGTCTGCTTGAAATTATTTCATTTAAATGTAATCCGTTTTCGTCTTGATTTATCGGTTGGTAGTACTGTTTATCATCAATTAAGCAAAGGATTTATTAATGAGTGATAATGAAATTTTATTTGGTTTTTAAGCGCTTGCTAACATTCCCTTCCGCAGTATAAACCATCTCTCATTCCGTTAACCTTTAAATCATGAACATATATTGAGAATACCATTCTTATTAATTGATTTTATGGGTAATTATTCGGTTAATAAGGTGTTTCAATATGTATCATTACGTGTTAAAACGCTGCGGTAAAGTTCTCTCAGTTACAGTTGTTTTATGATGTTTCTGTACTGAATAAATATTAAAAATGGAACTTTCAGCAGTAATTTTAATATAGCGAAGGAAGCGAACATGAAAACAAAAATTGCACTAGCAGTGTCTATGGCATTGCTGTCGGCTGTGGCAAATGCGCAAACCGTATTATCGCCAACCGGTGAAACGTTACAGTTAGATATTCCAGCCGAATTATCAAATGATTCGACCCGTGGTCAATTAACCGCGGTTAACAACCAAGATGTAAAATTTATTCCTGAGCCAGATTTAGCCGAGGGAGAATATACCTATATCGTAAGATTACGTGACAGCGCCGTCGCGAATTATCAAGGGGATATTCCAGGCTTTAAGGCCACCAGCCCACAACATGTACAGTCGTCCTCACAGGCAAAAAGCACCGGTAAGACAGGCAATGTCAAACTGAACGCCGCCGCACCTGAAGTCAAAAATTACGTCAGTTTCCTCAAGGTCAAGCAAGAGCGTTTTTTAACGAGCGCCAGCGCGGCCATTGGTACCCGTCTTGAGCCGCTGACCACTTACCAATACGCCATCAACGGTGTTGCCGTGCGTATGACTCAGGCGCAAGCCATCAAATTGGCCGAATTACCTGAAGTGGTTTATATCGAACGCGAGAAAATCGAACAGCTCGAAACCGATGTGAGTCAGGCACTGATCGGCTCCCCAAAGGTGTGGGACGGTAGTGCGACGGGCACTAAGGCCATGGGTGAAGGCGTGATTGTGGCGATTATCGACTCAGGGATTAACTCTGATCACGCTTCTTTCGCCGATGTGGGTGAAGATGGTTACGATCACACCAACCCCTTAGGCCAAGGGATTTATGTGGGTGACTGTAAAACCGATTTTGCCAGCATGTGTAACGACAAGTTGATTGGTGTGCGCAGCTACCCTGAAATCACCGATATCTATGATGATGAAAAGGTTTTCGGCGCGACGCCGCCCGCTAAAAACGGCGAAGACTACGGCGGCCATGGCTCGCACGTGGCCAGCACCGCGGCAGGCAACATATTACTCAATGTTCCTTATGTTGAGGGGGAAGTGGGTAAGCTCGAAGGTTCGGGGATCCAAACTGGCTTAACGTTTGCGCAAATGTCCGGCGTGGCGCCCCACGCAAACATTATAGCCTATCAAGTCTGTGAACCTGGTGATCAAGAAGATACATACAGTGGCTGTGCAACGGCGCCGATTTTAAAAGCGATTGATGATGCGATTAAAGATGGCGTGGACGTGATTAACTTCTCCATCAGTGGCGGCGGCAATCCATGGAACAGTGCGACGGAGCAGGGCTTCTTAGCGGCGCGCAATGCCGGCATTTTTGCTGCGGTTGCTGCGGGCAACACTCGGGCAAACATCGCGCAGGTGCCTTATTCATCGTCCAAAAACGCGCCTTGGTATACCTCAGTCGCTAACTCGACCCACAATCGTGAAGTGGTACGCGAGCTGGAATTTAACGGTAAGACCTTTGAATTCACCCCAGGCTCTGGCCCTGTGCAAACCGACGTCGTGAAAGGGCTACCCGTATTTGCAGGCGCGATTGATGCGACCAATGTGGAAGGCTGTAAAGTGTTCCCTGCCGATGCCTTTAAAGACAAAATTGCCGTTATCAAACGCGGTTCATGTGATTTCGCTACTAAAGTGTCGGGTGCATTAACCGCGGGCGCTAAAGCGGTGATTGTGTACAACCGTGATGGTGAAGGCAATGCGCGTTTAACCATGTCGGCATTGGAGAAGTTAAATGTCCCTGCGGTATTTATTGGTAATACCGATGGCGTAGCCTTACTCGAGGCCATGGCCGCCAATCCTGCAGTGGAGCTAACCTTAACCCCAACACCGCAAGCGATTAGCCGTGAGGCCGATGTGTTATCTGCCAGTTCACTGATTGGTCCAAATGCGACCAATGATGTGATTGTGCCTTCGGTGGCCGCTCCTGGCTCAGATATTTACGCAGCTTATGCTGATCAACAATTTGGCCATGATAAATCGGGCACAAATCCTGCCGACTTTACCTTGATGTCGGGCACGTCAATGGCAAGCCCCCATGTTGCAGGTGCTGGCGCGCTGTTAAAGTCACTGCACAAGGATTGGACGCCGGACAATATCCGCTCCGCATTAATGCTAACTGCAACGACCGCGCAGGCGATGAAAAAAGCCGATGCTAAAACTGTTGCCGATCCGTTCGATGTGGGCGCTGGCCGTATTCGTGTCGATTTAGCGGCTAAAACCGGTTTAGTGATGGACGAAAGTGCCCTGAACTATGAAATTGCCAACCCAGTCGTGAACGGTGACCCACGTAAGTTAAACGTGCCTAGCATGGCCGATTCTCGCTGCGTGAATACCTGTACTTGGACCCGTACCGTAACCGCAACTCAAGATGGTAGCTGGACGGCGAAGGGCCAAGCGGTGACCGATAAGTTAGCAGTAACTGTATCGCCTGAAAGCTTTACCCTGAAAAAAGGCGCGAGCCAAACCATTACCGTAACTGCCGATGTGACGCAAGTGGGCGCAGATTGGGGCTTTGGCAACTTAGTGCTTGAGTCGGCCAGCTTCCCAACGGCGACTATGCCGATTGCCGCTAAGATTGGTAAGCGTAATCTGCCCAATTTGGTGAATATTGAAGCGACCCGTAATGCGGATGAAATCAATCTTGAAGGCTTAAAGGCGGTGGATTTTACCAGCGTTGGCGCCGAAGTGTCGGGCCTAAAGCTTAGCCAAACCATTGAGTCAAGCGTGAAGCAAGACTCGAACAATGCCTCATACACTGATGATCTTGCCGATGGGGTCAAAGTGTTTAAATTTGACGTGAATGAAAATGCACTGTATTTCCGTGCATCGATTAGCTACACCACATCGCCTGATCTCGATATGTACGTGCTACTCGATAAAAACGATGGTAGTAAGCTTGTGCGAGTGGCTTCATCGGCAAAAGACGGTTCAGAGGAAAGTGTCTTACTCAATAATCCTGTTAAAGGCACTTACTATGTGTTTGTGCAAAACTACAGCGCCTCATCCCCGACGGCCGATGACGTGTTTGGTTTGAAACAATTGACCTTCTACAACAACGAAACCGCGGGGGATAACCTAACGGCGACGCTTTCTGGCGATACTAAAGACTTCGACGTCAAGCTGGCGTGGAAGGACGCGCTCAAAGTGGGTGACGATGGGTTAGCCATGCTGACCCTCACCACGGGTGATGACAAAGTGGCCCCAGTGAAGTTACCCGTTATCTTTGAACGTGTTGGTGATGATGTGCTATCGCCTCTGGGCAATGCGCTAAGTGGTCAGTTGACACCGGGCGTGGCTAAGGTGATGAAAACCCGCATCGAAGCCAACAGAACCCAAGAAACACGTGTGTATAACTTAGAAGCTATGCTGCCTGAAGGCCATGAAGTGGCTAACATCAGCCATGACGGTAAGCAAGATGGTAATAAGATCACTTGGACGGTCGAGATGCCATCGGGCGCTGACGCGAAAGACATCAGCTTTGAGTTGGTTCCACGCAAGGCGAGTGTCGATAATCAGTTAAGCCTGACAAACAAGGTCAACAATGCCTCGTCAGAAACCCTGACTCAAAGTTACCTGTTTGATGTGTCTGAAGTGGCGCCAGTTGCTAAGGTTGAAGCGCCAACCACAGTCCAAGAAGGTAAGCCGCTGTTTATCGATGCGAGCAAATCATCGGATGCGAACAACGATCCACTGACCTACAAGTGGACGCAGTTAGGTGGCACCAGCTTTAATTTTGACCCAGCAGCGGCCAAATTAAACTTAGTGGCGCCAAGTGTGAATGGTGCGGCACAAACGGTGTCATTCCAACTGACGGTATCCGATAATCACGGCAACAGCGATTCGAGCTTAGTGTCGGTATCGGTTACCGATACTCCGCCGAAGAAGGATGACGGTGGTGCTTTAGGCTGGTTAAGTTTATTACTGCTGCCATTTGCCTTTGGTCGCCGTAAACAGCGCTAATTTGCGATGAGTAAAATGATTTCACCTTAAGCGTTAGGTGACGCATTAAAAGGGCCGAGCAATCGGCCCTTTTCATTGCTTGTGTTAGCGGTTTTTCATTAAAAATTCCACAAAGGCGCGGTCGGCTTGGCTGACGGGGCGCTGCTTTTTCCACGCAATGTGCAGATTTAAAAACACCGGTGGGTCAAAGGGCTTGGCGAGAATATCGTCTTTTGGACTGATGGCCATTTCGAGCACGCTGGTGATCCCAAATCCCTGGGAAACAATCTGTTTAATTAAGTTAATCAGGTTAGTCTCAAAGGCGATATTGGGCTTTTTACCCAGCTCTTTGGCCTGGGAGAGGATCCATTCACGGTGGAAATAGCCGGTTTTAAACATGACTAATTCATGGTCAAAGAAGTCGTTGAGGCTGACCGCAGGGTGATCGGCGAGCGGGTGCTCGGCACCCATGGCGATGACCATCTGCTCACGGATCAACAATTGGCTATCGAAGTCACTCTGCAGATCTTGTGCGGTAATGATGGCGATATCCACTTCTTCCTGCTGTAACATCCGCAGCGCGTCACGGGTTCCGCCTTCGAACAGTGACAGCTTTAACTCGGGATATTGATGGCGAAACGCCATAAGTCGAGAGGGCAGATAGAAGGAGCCCAGCATGCCCGGCACCGCGATCCGCACTTCCCCTGAGGTGAGGTTCGCCATGGCGCGGATTTGTGCTTCGGCCTGTTTGATTTGTTTTAGGATCAAAGTGGCATGTTGATGCAGTACTAAGCCTTCGGCGGTGAGCGCGAGGTGCTTGTCATTCTTATTGCTGGTGCGATTAATCAGTGTCACCCCAAGCGACTGCTCGAGCCGTTTAATGCTTTGGCTTAGGGCAGGTTGCGCCATATTGAGCTTCTTGGCCGCGGCGGTAAAACTGCCAGTATTGGCCAGTGCATCTAAATGTTTAAGTTGGCGTATGTCCATGATGATTCATCTTTTATGCTGGATTGTATCTATGTTCGAGAGCACTGTGCTCTAAGGGTTAATCATGCGCTACAACCCTGTACTGTCGTATCTCGCATGGCTTGGCCGATAACAAGACGTATCGCAACTGTTATCTATAACAAAAATCAATAATTTCAATATAAATTATCTATTATTGTTATGTTATGCCCAGTGCTAATCTTTGTCTATCCTGAGAGTGATGCGTTATCGAGGCCAAAAGTGCAAGCCGTGTTAGACACTATTATCGACAGTAAACAACGTGATACCCGACTAATGTGGGCCCTGTGTGTGGCTTCCGTGGTGGTGTATATCAATCTGTATTTGATGCAGGGCATGTTACCGCTGATCGCCGAGCATTTTGCGGTATCGGGCTCACAGGCAACCCTTATCCTCTCGGTCACCAGCTTTTCGCTGGCGTTTTCGCTGTTAATTTATGCGGTTGTGTCCGACAGAATTGGCCGCCACACGCCGATTGTCGTGAGTCTCTGGCTACTGGCGCTGTCGAATCTGCTGTTGATTTGGGCAGGGGATTTTAATGCTCTGGTCTACGTCCGCTTTTTACAGGGCGTGCTGTTAGCGGCGGTGCCCGCCATTGCCATGGCCTATTTTAAGGAGCAACTCTCGCCAAGCACTATGCTCAAAGCGGCGGGCATTTATATCATGGCCAACAGTATCGGCGGGATTGTCGGCCGGTTACTGGGCGGGGTGATGTCGCAGTTTTTATCTTGGCAAGAGTCCATGTGGCTGCTGTTTTTAGTCACGCTTGCGGGCGTTGCCTTAACCAGTTATTTATTGCCTTCAGGCGCCGATGCGCAGGCGGTATCGGGCGGACAAAACACCTCGCCAACACTGTCAAAACGGGCACGTTTATTACAGGATATTTATGGCTTTAGTCATCATCTAACCGATCCGCAGATGCGTTTAGCCTATGCCATCGGTGGGATCACTTTTATGATGATGGTGAATCAATTTAGCTTTATTCAGCTGCATTTGATGGCCGCACCCTACGAGTGGAGCCGTTTCCAAGCGACGTTGATCTTCCTGTGTTATTCCAGTGGTACCGTGGCCTCTTATTTTACCGCCAAGTGGTTGGCCAAATTTGGTCAGCACAAGTTATATCAATGGTCTTGGTGTTTGATGTTGCTGGGCAGTTTATTGACCCTGTTCGATACGCCAGTCACGATTAGCCTAGGCTTTTTGATGACGGCCTGTGGCTTTTTCTTAACCCACAGCTGCTGTAACTCCTTTGTGGCGATGCGCGCGAGTCGCGACCGCGCTAAAGCCACCTCACTGTATCTGTGTTGCTATTACTTAGGCGCCGCGCTGGGCGGGCCTTACCTGATGCTGTTTTGGCATAAAGCCGAGTGGCAGGGAGTGGTGATTGGATCATTAACTCTTCTTGCATTAATCGCCTTAGCTATCGGTCGCTTGCGTTATCACCAGACCCAGATGAGCCGCGTGACGCTCTAGTTTGCTAGGCCCGTTGGCGCAGCTCTTCGCCACAGATTCAATATTTGATGAACGCTTAGGCCAACGACTCCCCGTTGGCCTTTTTGTACACCTAATTTGCCCTTGCAGGTATTCGCGTTAAACCGATACATACAGCCGAGCGCGACATTTCTGCTGCCTTATCTGGCATCCATTTCCTCATCTCTCATTGCGCAATTTCCGCATTTTTGGAGTTTTAGGCAAGTAACCACGAGTTTCATGGCTTCAATATCGTGGTCGTTTTGTCGACAATTTCAGCATGAGTTGCCGCGACAATTAACTCATCTCGCTTAAGCGACATGTCTGTTCCCTATTAAGGGCTGAATATGAAGGCATCAAACGGCGCGCAGTCTTTGGCGGCAATGCTGATAACGGCATTGTTGATAAATACCAGCTTGTCGGTCTTTGCGGCAACATCGGGCCATCATGGTGATTTATCCCATGGTGCTAACAATTTTATCGGAGTGAAACCCTGACTATGCAAAAAGTAACTTTTCCAAATCAATACAAGATGAATGTCACGGGCAATCTTTATTTGCCTAAGGATATGAAGGCAGGCGAAAAACGCGCCGCCATTATCGTAGGCCACCCTATGGGTGCGGTAAAAGAACAAAGTGCAGTGCTCTATGCCCAGCAACTGGCCGAACGGGGTTTTGTGACCCTGGCTATCGACTTATCCTTTTGGGGTGAGAGTGAGGGCAATCCCCGCAATGCCGTGCTGCCGGACATGTACGCCGAAGTCTTTAGCGCCGCGGTAGACTTTCTGGGCACCAGCGAGTTTGCCGACAGAGAGCGCATTGGCGTGCTTGGGATCTGTGGTAGCGGTGGTTTTGCCATTAGCGCCGCGAAAATTGATCCACGCATGAAAGCCATTGCCACCGTCAGCATGTATGACATGGGCGGATTTAGCCGTCATCTGTATGGCAAGTCGTTGACCTTAGCGCAGCGCAAACAAATGATCGCCGAGGCGGCTGCGCAGCGTTATGTGGAGTTTAGCGGTGGTCAAACCCAATACACTGGCGGTACGCCCCATGAAATCGATGAAAACTCTCACCCCATTGCCAAGGAGTTTTATGACTTCTATCGCACCCCAAGGGGAGAGTTTACGCCAGCGGGATCATCACCTGAGCTGACGACGCATCCGACCCTGAGCAGTAACACTAAGTTTATGAATTTTTATCCATTTAACGATATTGATTCGATTTCTCCGCGCCCCTTGTTATTTGTTGCTGGCGATGAAGCGCACTCACTGGAGTTTAGCCAAGAAGCCTACAGCCTCGCAGCAGAGCCTAAAGAACTCTATCTGGTAAAAGGTGCTGGCCATGTTGACTTGTATGACAGAGTGAACCTGATCCCCTTTGATAAGTTGACGCAATTTTTCACTCAGTATTTGTAATTTAGCTCACGGGTCAGCGCTTTTGCTGGCCTTGATGATTTCTCGCAGAGGCGTGTCATTTTACGTTTCTGCCTCAATCCACAGGGGATGAAATATGCAAACCATTGGATATGCCGCAGCGTCGGCGCAAAGCCCGCTAGAACCTTATCACTATGAGTGCCGTGAATTACGCGACAACGATGTCGCTATCGAAATTCTCTATAGCGGCGTCTGCCATAGCGATTTACACACAGTGAAAAACGATTGGGGCTGGACGGTGTATCCCACTGTGCCTGGCCATGAAATCGTTGGCCGCGTGGTGCAAGTGGGCAGCCAAGTGAACAAATACAAAGTAGGCGATCATGTCGCTGTGGGCTGTATGGTCGACAGTTGTCAGGAATGTACTCACTGTCATCACGGTGAAGAGCAGTTTTGTGAGCAGGGTTTTACCCAAACCTACAACAGTGTCGATAGGCACACCCAAGAGCTTACCAAGGGCGGCTATGCCAAGCAATCGTCGTGCGCCAAGAGTTTGTGCTGAGCATTCCAGCATCGCTCGACCTTGCTAAAGTCGCGCCCTTACTCTGTGCGGGGATCACTACCTATTCGCCCTTAAGAACCTGGAACGTCGGGCCTGGCAGTCAAGTCGCTGTCATTGGTATGGGCGGTTTAGGCCATATGGCGATCAAACTTGCGGCCGCGATGGGCGCCCATGTTACTGTACTGAGCCGCTCGGAAAGTAAGCGTAGCGATGCGCTCGAACTCGGTGCAGGTGACTTTTTGATCTCTTCAGATCTTGAGCGCATGCAGCAAGCCGCTAATCGCTTCGAGCTTATCATCGATACAGTGCCAACAAAGCATGACATTACCCCATACCTGCCGTTATTGAATGTGGATGGCACGCTCACCTTAGTCGGTCAAGTGGGGCCGATTGCCGAAGTGAATACTGTGCCTATGGTGATGGGACGTCGCCGCATTGCCGCCTCACTCATTGGTGGCATTGCCGAGACCCAAGAGATGCTCGATTTCTGCGGCCGGATGAACATTTTGCCAGAGGTCGAGATGATCAAAATGGAGCAGATTAATGAAGCCTTCGAACGGCTGGAAAAATCCGACGTGCATTACCGGTTTGTGATCGATATGCAGGCATCTTCCTTCTAGGCTTAAGAAGATTATCTCATTTGTTAAAAGGGCGGTTTGCGGACCATTCCCCATGCCGCCTCAGTTTTAAATCAGTTTAAGACAATGTCAGTAAAGGAGTTTTTAATGAATACCTTAGAAACCGCATCTATGACACTGATCCCCGCAGGAACACAACAACCGATTAAGGGGACGAGTGAATGGTTTACCGGCGAGGTGGTGATCAGCAGCTTATTTAATGCGCCGCCACCCGCGCGGGTGGGTATGGCCGTAGTGAATTTTTCAGCGGGCGCGCGAACCCATTGGCATAGCCATCCACTCGGGCAAATGCTATTGGTCACCCAAGGTGAAGGCTGGACCCAGTGTGAAGGTGGTGAGCGCACTACAATTCGCCCAGGGGATTTGATTTGGTGTAATTGTGGTAAGCGTCATTGGCATGGCGCTACGGCATCATCTTCCATGCAGCATGTGGCCGTTCAAGAGGCGCTTGAGGGGAAAGCGGTCGATTGGTTTGAACCTGTCACTGATACTGTGTACTTAAATGGCGACAGTGTCGGCGAGTAACTCAATCACTGGCGAAAGTGCTCGGAATTAAAAGAAAAAGGCGAACTCAGTGTCGCTTTTTTTGCTTTATGTTTTGCTTTATATGGTTAGGGCTGTTTATCGAACACCACCTCGAGATCTTTGCCGCTAAGCAGTTCGACAAATTCATCACTCATCTCTTTACTCGTCTGGTTACTAAGAGTGCCGAGCGGAATTAAGCCATCGGCATAGCCGTAGTCCCTATAGAACAAGGCTAAGTTACCCCAAGGGGCGTAATAGGTGATATCTCCACGTTTAGCGCTGGTGCCTTTTGGCGCCTGTGCTTTGGTGAGCTTTGGCTCGACCATGGCGATTTTTTCGGTATTGGCATAGTCCTTAAGCGTGAGTCTTAGGGGTAAGCGGGCGTAGAAATCCTTTGCCGTTGGATTATCGAGGAGGGTAAATCGATATGCTTTGCCGTTTGCGGTCATACTAATGTTCATCGAAGTCTCCTTAGATTGCGTCATGGCGTTTGTAGCTTGCTTTGGTTTAACTTGCTTTGGTTTAGCTTGCTTTGGCGAAGAGTCGCTAAGCTTGATTCAGGGCTTGTCATATTGTGCTGGGGAGACACTCTCTAACCATGTGACCACCTTACCCGCCTTGGCTTCTTGTATGGCGATATGCGTCATGGATGTGCTGCTCGTCGCACCATGCCAATGTTTGACATTCGCAGGGATTTGCACCACATCCCCTGGCTGGATTTCAAGGCGTGTTTGACCTTCTTGCTGCACCCAGCCCATTCCAGAGGTGACGATTAAGGTTTGCCCCACGGGATGGGTATGCCAATGGGTGCGACTGCCTGGCTCAAAGGTAACTAAGGCGCCAGATGCGCGACCTTCGCCCTTGGCCTGAAACAAAGGCTCAACGCGCACTCGGCCGGTAAAATAGTCTTCGAGCCCCGTCGCAGGGAGCTGAGTGCCATTGCGGGCAATACTGATTTGCTCTGCAGCAATCGCTGTTTTAGGCATTATCTCTGATACAGGCACTGATACAGGCACTGGCTCTGTTGCCTGCACCCCAAGCGTTAACAATAGCAGGGAGCCTAATCCAAAATGCATGGGTTTCATCGATTTTCTCCTTTATTCAATGGCTAAAAAATCACTTATTCGGATCCCTTATTCTTGCCACTTGCAGGCGCGCAGGGTAGTTCATTCGTCGGTAATGCTTGCCTAATTCTCCAATTGTTAGGCATTTCGTATGCTAACGAGTTAGGTAGCGAGTAAGATAAATTCAGATGACCGAGTGCCGACTGTTACTGATAAAAATTGGTGAAACTGATGAGCGAGATGCAAATGATGAATGGTTTTTCCCAAGAGCTTGCCGACAATGTGGCCAAAAGAACCCTTGGCGTCGAATGGGCATCATCTGAGGTCGAGGGGCTCGAGTTTTATCGGCAGAATGCACCCACCTCCAATTCGGTCTGTATTGTCGAGCCAAGTATTGCGCTCGTGGTGCAAGGGAAGAAGAGCATGACCTTGGGGGAGCAGGTATTGATCTACGATCCGAGTCGATTCTTAATCACCTCTTTAGAGTTACCCGCCACCATGCAAGTGTTAGAGGCCAGTGCTGAAAAACCTTACCTCGGTGTCGTGCTAAAACTCGATTTGGCGGTGATGAGTGACTTAATGTTGCAAACGACCTTGGCGAGGCAAAAGGATACAGTTACCGAACAAGGCATGATTTTAGGCCATTCTACCCCAAGCTTATTGAATGCTTTCAGCCGTTTAGTCGCCTTACTCGATGAGCCTGAGTCGATTCCTGTGCTTGCGCCTCTGATTAAAAGAGAGATTTTTTGGCGAGTGCTTATCAGTGAGCAGGGCGCTCGCTTAAGACAAATCGTGTCGGCGGGCAGCCATGGTTTACGCATCGCGCATTCTATCGAGTGGCTTAAGATGAATTTTGCCCAACATTTTAGCATTGATGATTTAGCCGATATGACCCGAATGAGTAAGTCGACCTTTCACCATCATTTTCGCCAATTGACCTCGATGAGTCCGCTGCAATATCAAAAACGGTTACGCTTGATGGAGGCTCGCCGATTGATGTTAAGCGAGAGTATAGATGCTGCTGCAGCCGCTTATCGTGTGGGTTATGAGAGTCCATCGCAATTTTCCCGCGAATACTCGCGCCTGTTTGGCAATTCCCCCAAACGAGATGTCGATATCCACTGGTTATCATCGACCTGACCTAAGCAAGTAAGCTAGGCACGATAACCTAGAGTCACGGATGTGGGATAAGCGACAGGCTTAAGCACGACTGGTTACATGGCTTGGAGTCAGTCGTATCGAACAGGCAATTGTGAGAGCAAAGGCCTGAGTGTGTAAGTTATTCGTAACAAACCAAATCGTTTAAATGATTTATTATGTGCGCTGCCTCATGGTAGGCTTACTTACTCAAGAGACTGCTAAAGTGGCGAGAGCCACAGACTGGATTTGATGTCAGTCCATCCAATAGATCAAGGTAAAACAACCCCATGACCCAAGCCAAATTCGTTGAAGGTTCGATTCTTCGTCATATCCTCGTGATGAGTTCGACCGCTGCCGTGGGGATTTCTGCCTTATTTGTGGTCGATTTACTCGATATTTTCTTCTTAAGTTTGCTTGGTGAACATGAACTGGCTGCTGCTGTGGGCTATGCGGGCAGTATTTCGTTTTTTACGACTTCTATTGGTATCGGCCTGTCGATTGCGCTCGGCGCGTTAGTTTCCCGCTCGATTGGTGCAAAGGATGTGGAGCTGGCCAAACGCCTATTGCTCAATAGTGCGGCGGTGACCACCTTAATCAGCCTTTTCGTGAGTGTGGTGGTGACCTGCTTTATTCCCGAATTAGTGACTTTGGTGGGGGCGAGCGGCCATACCGCCGAACTGGCCGAGAGTTATTTGTACATTTTGGTGCCTTCTTTACCCTTTATTTGCCTTGCGATGGCCCTTGGCGGTGCGCTGCGTGCCGTTGGGGATGCCAAGCTGTCGATGATGTCGACCTTAGCGGGCGGCGGCGTTAATGCGGTACTGGATCCGATTTTTATTTTTCTGTTCGCCATGGGAATTGAAGGTGCGGCACTGGCGTCGGTGCTTGCCCGTATCGCGGTCTTTATCATTGCCGGGCGCGGCGTAGTCGTAAAACATCAACTGCTGGGTAAGTTTAACTTCAGCTATTTTGTTGCCGATCTCAAACCGATTTTCGCCATTGCCGGGCCTGCCATGCTGACGAATATCGCTACGCCCATAGGTAACGCCTTTGTGACTCGCGCGATTGCCGATTTTGGTGATGCCTATGTTGCTGGTTGGGCGGTGCTTGGTAGATTAATCCCAGTCACCTTTGGGATGATTTTTGCGTTATCCGGTGCCATTGGGCCGATTGTTGGGCAAAACTTTGGGGCGGGCCGATTCGACCGGGTGCGTGAGAGTTTAACCAAAGCGATTCAATTTTGTACCTTGTATGTGGTGGTGATGTCGCTATTGCTGTTCTTGCTTAAATCGCAGGTGGTGAGCCTGTTCGATATGAAAGGCGATAGCGCGGCGCTTATCGAGTTTTTCTGTAGCTATATCGCGGTGTTTTTTACCTTCTCTGGCATTTTATTTGTGGCCAATGCTTCGTTTAATAATCTGGGCAAAGCTAAATATTCCACCCTGTTCAATGTCGGTAAAGCGACGTTAGGCACTGTGCCATTCGTGTATTTGGGCGCGCAGTGGGGCGGGGTATACGGTGTGTTAATCGGCCAAGTATTGGGTTCGATTCTGTTTGGGATCATGGGCGTGTGGGTGGCCTACCGCTTAGTCGATAAGGTGGCTCTGGCAAGTCGTGCAAACGCAGCGCAGTCTGTCGTGAGCGATACCGAAGAGGCGCAGAATAAGTGTCAGCAGCTACTGGCGGGGGACGAGGAAGAAATTGCCAATTGTGTTGGCCAAAATCTGCCCTCATCTACGAGTCCGTTTTCATCCTCCCATGTGCAAATGGGCCAATTGACCGAAGAGCAGGAATGTGAGGCGGCCACGGCTGCGGTGGATTTTGATAAAGCGAAACCCAATACGCCGTAACCCCTTAGATAACCATCCTGGTAATCATAAAGAGTCATAAAAAATCATAAAACATAAAGGCCACTGAAAAGTGGCCTTGATGTTTGGCATGTTTGCATTCACGCGAGAGCGTATTATGCGAGTGCGAGCATCCCGAGAGTCACGGCACAAAGAGGCTTAGCTCGCAGCCTTATCTTCCGCGTTAGAAGCGTCGACACCTGCGATCTCTTGCGCTACTTCTAAAGCCACGGCTTCTGGCGTTTCTGCTTCAAGACGCGCGCGCTCCGCTTTAGAAATATAACGCGGCTTTGCACCCACCTTGGGCTTCTCGATTTTGTTTTGTTTGGCTTTTTCGCGCTTAGCCATTTTCTTAACGATCTTTTGCTTCTTGTTCATAACATCTCTAATTCGGTTTTTGCCTATGCAGGCTGAGTCCAGTGGCTCAATTAAAGCTGGATTCTAACTGAATATTGCCAATCTCTCCATGTTTTGCTGTTACGGCGCAGTCGAAGCTGTATCTAGAGCGAGGTCTAGGCCGTGCTAGAATATGGCGTTTTTAACGGGTAATGCACTTTATTAACGCTAAAGTGAGCGTGAATTACCCATTTAACGTATTGATAGCCATCAATTTTTAACACTTTAAAAAGCAATAGGCGGAGGTCACTTGTTAACTAAGATCACTTTCTTTGAGCGTTTCGAGCAGGATATTTTGTCAGGGGCTAAGACCATTACCTTAAGGGATGAAGCCGAGTCCCATGTGTTTGCGGGGCAAATTTTGCCAGTATCGACCTTCGAAGCTGACCGTTGGTTTTGTGATATTAAGGTGATTGAGGTTGTGCCTGTATTGTTTTCGGCGCTGACAGAGCAACATGCAGCCCAGGAGAATATGACGCTGCCTGAGCTGCGCCGAGTGATCCACGAGATTTATCCCGGCCTTGAGCAGTTATTTCAAATTCGCTTTTGTGTTGTGAATACAAGGGCGCACTCTATTGATTAACTCAATTGACTAAGCCTGTTGATTTAGTCCATTGGTTTAGCCTACTGATTTACCCATTGGTTAACGCTATTGACTAAGTGCTGCTAAAAAAATAGGCTGGCTTGTTTTGATGCAAGTCAGCCTATTATCTTTCAAGTGGAATGCGAACTTATATCGCAAACATTAACTAGTTAAACCGTCCAAGGTAGGAGTTTTTGGGCGATGCGGTTTGATTCACCAAGGCGCACCGCGGCGCGATAACGCATTCTGTAGAGCAGTTGGTAACATAATGGCACCAAATACAGACTCGTCACCGTTGAGAACGACAAACCGCCGATAATCGCGATGGCCATTGGCGAGTAGGGTGGGCCACCGCCGCCGATTTGGGTATCGCCCATTGCCAGTGGCACTAGGCCTAGTACGGTTGTTCCCACTGTCATCAGTACCGGGCGCAGACGGGTAATACAGACTTCGCGTATGGTGTCCGACAACTTATCGAGCTCTGGTGTCATCTGGTTGATTTGGTCGACCAATACGATGCCGTTATTCACCACAATCCCCATTAGAATCAAGATCCCGATCATGGCCATGACCGACATTGGAGTGCCCGTGAGCAGCAATGCCCAAAAGACGCCAGTGATCGAGAACAGAATCGAGGTGATAATCGCCGTCGGTAATAACAAGGATTCAAACAGCGCCGCCATTACGATGTAAATCATGGCGATAGCAAGCAGCATATTGATAGCCATCACGCTCTGATCTTCATCCTGACGCTCAAATCCACCGCGCAGCGAATAGTTATAACCATTCGGGAAGCGCACATTTTCCATCACCTGTTTGATCTTAGTTTGGGCTTCCTCTGTGGTGAGGTTATCTAAGTTCGCCCCGATAGAAAGCGAGGTTTGGCGATTATAGTGCTTGATGGTATCGAACCTAGGTTGGATCTCAATACTGGCAAGGTTATCAAGGGTATACAGACGTTGGTCGATACGCACGATCGGCAGTTGTTTTAGCTTCTCGAGGGATTTTTGCCATTCCTTCTCATAGGCCATTTCGATACGCAGTTCCCCATTGGGATCGTGCCTAAATGAGCGTAGCGGTGAGCCTCGCAATGCCATTGAGATGCTAGAAGCCACTTCGTTGAGTTTTAAATCCAGTCGTGCCGCCATCTGACGATTAATGCGGATCACGACTTCCTGCTGCGCGCCGTTCACTTCGGAGCGCACATCCACTAACCCTTTGATATTGGAGAGTAAGGGTAATACTTGCTCACTCAAATGGATAAGCTCTGAGGTGGAGCGACCTGTGAGCGTGACGCGTACGCCCGAATTATCATTGCCCCAGCCAAATTGAGGTTTCGCGATGGAGAATTTAGGAAAACCGCTGCGGATTTTCTTCTTTAATTCATCCAGTGGCATGGGCAAGTCTTTTTTCAGCAAAATCACCGAAGAAGCATCATCGGGTGCATAATAGCTATACACTGAATCTATATGGAATTCCTCTTTATTATTATAAAGATACTCTTCCATTTGGCTCACCATTGCCTCGGTCACATTGAGGTTATGCCGACCTTCTACTTGGTAGTTGACGTAAATGCGCTCCTTACTTTGGCTATCCTCCTGATCCTGTTTGACCATCGATAACGGCAGGGCGGTGGATACTAAAATCACCACCGAAATCAGCCCAGAACGCCAAGGACGCAGCAGTACCCAGTTGAGGCTACGATTGTAGAAGTTTTGCAACTTACCCGGTGCTTTCTCCGGCGTGATATCGAAGTGAAACTTAGTCAACATCAATGGAATTAATGTTTTAGCCACTAACAGTGAGGCCGCCAGCGAAATACAAATCGCAATCGCTACATGCTCAAGGAAGATGGTGAGCTCGACTTTAACCCCGAAGATATTGGGTAAAAACACGATAGCCGTGGTCATAGTGCCCGCAAGTACGGCAAGACTGACCTTATCAACCCCTGTCATGACCGCATTTTCATTGTCTTGAACACTTTTAGTATCTTTGCCTTGTTTCTCCTGCAGCACACTCTCAGTCACCACCACCGCATTATCGATAAGCATACCGACCGCCAATAACAGCCCCATCATCGACAAAATGTTTAAGCTGTAACCTAGTAGATACATAGCGGCTAGCGTCATACCAATCGAAATCGGCACAGATGACACCACAATCAAGGTCATCTTGAAGTTTCTCAGGAATAAATACAGCACGATAAAAGACAGTAAGGCGCCGATTAATCCCGACAGCAGCAGATCCGAGAGGGAAGATTTTACGCCAGAGGCTTGATCTTCCATGATAAACAAACGAATACCTTGGAATTGTTGATCTTGCTTGGCAAGCTCAATCACCTTTAACACACGGTCAGATACTTCTACTAAGTTGGCGCCAGATTCTTTAAACACATCCAGACCCACGGCGTAATGCTTATCTAAATGACGTCCTTCGACCCGTTCAGGCAGCGCAAATTGCACATCGGCAACGTCACCTAAGGTCAGCCCAGGCAATAGCACTAGGGCTTTAATGTCCTCTAGATTGCGAAACTCACCCTTAGGAGACACCTGATAAACCAGATTACTTTCCCGCAAAGTGCCAGCGCTCAGCACAAAGTTTTCGCGGCCGAGACGTGTCTGTAACTCGGTTGCCGAATAGCCACTGGCGGCGAGGCGGTTGGCATTGATCCTGACCTCAATCTGCTTTTGCTCAACCCCATAGAGATTGACCTTAGACACCCCCTCGACCCGCTCCAGCGGACGTTTGAGCTGTTTATCAAGTAAGTCGAATGCGCCAGAGAGCTCGCGGTCGCTCGAAATCCGTATGGTCAATACCGGCATATCGGCGGTGGAGAATTGGCGGATAAACACCCGTTCAACATCCTTGGGCAATAAATGCCGCACCGCATCGATTTTTTCCCGGGCTTCTAAGCTTTTAGTGGCAACGTTCTCGCCCCATTTCATATTGATCTCGATTTCCGAACCCTCTTGGGAGGATTCTGATTCCAGCTCATCAATACCGCCCATAGTGGCGAGGGACTCTTCGAGCACCTTAGTGATGTCGCGCTCGACTTCCGCCGGGGTTGAGCCTTTGTAAGGCACTTGCACCACGATTTGTGGAATATCGATGCCGGGGAACATTTCGAGCGGCAATAGGCGACTAGAAGCCAAACCAAACAGCAAGATAGCAAAGAAAAACATGCTGGTGGTGACAGGGCGTTTTATCGCTAAACGGGTGAGGTTCATAGGCGAGCCTCCGTGGTTTCTGCCGTGTTGTCTTGCTCTGTGGCGGTATGCGTAAACTCTTTACGGTCAAACAAGGCATAGAGCACTGGAATCACAATCAGAGTCAATAGGGTCGAGAGGCTCAGACCAAAGATCACGGTAATCGCCATCGGTGCGCGGACTTCTGAGCCATCGCCTAAACCTAAGGCCATCGGCAGTAAACCTAAAGTTGTGGTTAGGGTGGTCATCATAATCGGGCGCAGACGGGATTTGGCCGCAACCTTAATGGCTTCAAGCTTGTCCACGCCTTCGGCGCGTAGTTGATTAATTCTATCCACGAGTACGATGGCGTTGTTGACCACAATCCCCGCGAGCATGATGAGACCGATAAACACCACCACACTCAAATGGGTTTGGGTGATATAGAGTCCCAGCACGCTACCTGCCAGCGCCATCGGCACAGCAAATAAGATCAGTAGTGGATGCAGAAGCGATTCGAACTGACTCGCCATCACTAAGTACACTAGGAAAACTGCTAGGATTAATGCAATCTTCAGTGACTGGAATGAATGCTCCATTTCCTCATTTTGCCCACCAAAGCGCGCTTGAACCGAGGCTGGCAACACTTGTGCCGACAAAATTCGCTGCGCTTCGGCCACAGCGTCACTTAAGTCGCCATAGGCAAGGTTGGCCGACACTAAGGCCACGCGTTGCTGGCTGATGCGGTTAATTGCCGATGGGCCTAATTGCAATGACACTTCTGCCACGGCGCTCAGGGCAATCGGTTGTGGGCTGTTGGGGTTGATGATTAGCGCATCGATATCACTGATTTGATCCCGCTCATTCAGTTCGCTACGCACTAAAATATCAATCTTGCGGTCACGTACTGTGTATTGACTGGCGACAGTGCCGCCAACGCGCTGGGCAATACGATTGGCGACCGTGGGCGCATCCATGCCTAAGGCGGCTAAGCGAGCATGGTCGAAGCGAATGCTAAGTTCTGGCTGACCATCACGCAGGCTAGTATTCACATCGGCAAAGCGATCGGAGGCGGAAAGTGCCTTAACCAGATTATCTGCACTGCGTTTGAGCAAGTGTAAATCGTAACCTGTGAGCTCAATCTCCAATGGGGTTTTAAAGCTGAAGAGTTCAGGTTGCTCGATTTTGGCTTCCAGCTCAGGGATGCGGCGTGCGGTGTCACGCAGCACTTGCGTTACTTGGTGGTAAGCCGTGTGATCGCTTAATACGACCTGTAAACGCCCCCAGTTTTCGCCGCCACGGGCGGTATCAGAGGTCATTAGGCCGCCGCTGCCCGCTTGGCTGTAGGCATGTTTGACTTCAGGCCTGTCTTTAATCGACATCGCGAGTTGTTGCAGCACCTTGTCTGTTTCACCGACCGCTGTGCCAGGAGGCAGCAGGATCTCCACATAAAACTCCCCTTGATTCATCGGTGGGATGAGTTCCATGCCAAGGCGGGGGAGCAGGCTAATACAGGCGCCTGTGATCCCAATGGTCAGCAACAAGGTGGCGACTTGTTTACGCAGCGCCATCGCCAGCAGTTTGTGGTAAACCGACTCGATAGCATGGTAAACAAAGTTAAAACCACTGCTCAGTGGGCGCATCACTAAGCCGAGCAGCCAAGAGAAGAAGCGGCCAATGACTAACGCTAATGTCAGCAATGCACTCGGTAAGTAGCTAAAAAGCAACACAATCGGGAAGGAAAATACCGTCGCACTGTAGTGTTTTAACTTACCGAGCTTAGTAGTGGGTTTCTCCTTCGGGGTTTTCTTGATGAGTTCTGGCAGTGCTGTAAAGCCTTCGCGGGAGGCTAGCATCGGAATCGAAGTTAATGCCACCAAGAGTGATGCTAGCAGAGCAAAGGTCACTGTGAGGGCTTGATCAGAGAATAGGGCGCCCGCAATACCATCGACAAACACCAAGGGGACAAACACCGCGAGTGTGGTTAGGGTGGAGGCGAAAATCGCGCCCGCCACTTCTTTGGTTCCAGTCACTGCTGCATTTAACTTGCTCATGCCTTCGCTGCGGCAGCGGTCGATGTTCTCCAGCACCACAATGGCGTTGTCGACTAAGAGCCCAATGGCGAGCGCAATACCGCCTAATGACATGATGTTCAAGCTGATATCGGCAAAGTACATCATGTTAAAGGTAGCAATCACCGAGAAGGGGATCGAGATAGAGATAATCAGCGTTGGGATAATATTGCGCAGGAACAGGTAAATCACCAGCATGGACAAAATACTGCCCATCAACGCGGACGAGGTCACTTCGCTAACGGCACTCTCAATAAACTCGGACTGATCGTAAATCACTTCCAGTTTATTTTGCTTAGGATCTTGGTTGATTTTGACTAGCTCATCGCGCAGCTTTTTAGCAACTGCGACCGTGTTGGCATCGCCTTCCTTATAGATAGCCAGTTCAATCGACTCTTGGCTGCCGATACGGGTGATGTCGCTGCGCTCTTTAAAGGCATCGGTAATGGTGGCGACTTCAAATAGACGTACTAAGGTCTGTGCGTCGCGATAGACGATCACTTGCCCCAATTCTTCCAATGAATTGAATTGGTTAAGGGTACGCACTAGATATTCGCGGTCGCCTTGGATCACTTTACCCGCAGATAAGTTGATGTTTTCCTCGTTGATACGACGCTTAATGTCATCGGCATTCAAATTGAGCTGGGATAACTTTTCCTGATTGAGCTGAATATGCACTTCCTGCTCTAAACCACCGGATAAACGCACCGCGGCCACACCTGAGAGGGCTTCTAAACGACGCTTAAGTTCTTCCTCGGCGTAGGTGCGCATCTGCTTGAGTTCAGCCTCAGACGCATTAGGCACCGACAGCGCTAAGCGCATGATAGGGTCAAGGTTGGGGTTAAAGCGCAGCAATAATGGCTTTTTAACATCCAGAGGCAGGGCGATAGTGTCGAGTTTTTCACGCACATCGAGGCTCGCCATATCCATAGTGGTGCCCCATTCAAACTCGAGCACCACATCGGACATGCCAGAGCGGGAGATAGAGCTTATCTTACGTAAGCCTTTCACCACGCCGACGGCTTCTTCAATGGGTTTTGAGACCAGTTGTTCTACTTCAACGGGCGCCGCCCCATCGTACATGGTCCGAATGGTCAAGGTGGGGTAGCTTAAATCGGGCAGGAGTTTTACCGCTAAGCGCGAAAACCCCACCATACCGAATAACATAATGGCCAGCATGAACATCCATACCGTGACTGGCCGTTTAACTGAGGTGCTGATGATTGACATGAAAGACTCCTATCAGTTCTTCGCTGAGGCCAAATCGAGTGGGGTAATGACTTCAACTAAGGATTGGTCTTTCAAATTTTGCTGACCACGGGTCACGACTTGCTCGCCGGGTTTGATACCGGAGACGACTTCCACCGAGTCACCTTCGCGGTAACCGATTTCGACTTCGCGGCGGTTGGCATTGCTGCCGTCAATCACATACAGGGCTTGCTTATTGTCTTGGTTGATCAGGGCACTGTAGGGCACAGTGATCACATTCTCATGGGTGTCATACTTCAATTCGACCCGTGTGAACATCCCGGCTTTTAAATGCGCATTTTGATTGGGCACGGCCAAGGTGACTTTAAAGGTGCCACTCTGTGGGTCGACCACAGGGCTGATGCGCAATACTTTCGCGTGGATGGCATTTTTGCTCTGTTGATTGCTAAAGACTTGCGCTTCTTGGCCTAAACGTAGGCTGGTTAATTGCTGCTCAGGTAAATGGACAATCCCGTGCAGCTCGTCTTGATTGACAATGTAGAAGAGGTCACCAAATTCCTGCGCCATGTTACCCGCTTTGACATAACGCTTAGCAACAATACCATCGATGGGCGAAACCACATGGCTTTCTTTGACTTGTAATTCAGCAAGATCCCGTCTTGCAATGGCGGCTTGCAGGTTGTATTCGAGCTTTGCCATGGAGTCGGCACTGATAAACTCTTTATTGGTCATTTTCTTCAAGCGGTTTAACTCTTGCTCGATGATTTTCACTTCGGCTTCGGAGCGGTCGAGATCGTATTGCTGACGTTTGGCATCGATAACCGCGAGGATTTGTCCTTTTTGCACCCGGTCGCCTTCTTCGACATTAATCGCTTCGATAAGGCCGGCAATACGGCTCACGACGTTAGCTTCTTGCGGGGCTTCTAGGGTGGCGGTGGTGCTATAAAACGAAGACACATTACCCTGCATCACGGTAGTGGTTTCGACGGGAATGGCATATTGTTCTTCTTTTTTAGCCACTTCCTCTTCGCCGCATGCCGCTAACATTGACACTAACAGCACGGGTAGGGCGAACTTAGCAATTGTTGACTTTTCCATAAGAGTATTACCTGTTGTCATTTTTGTGATGCCATCTGAAAGCAGAAAACATGCCAAAGTTAAAAATACATTAATTTCAGTAGATTAACGTAAATTTGTCAGATTGTAGATTAGGTAAACTTACTAAATGTAGCTAAAAAGTTTAAAAAGTGATGAGAAATGCTAAATAAGCTAAAGCGAGGTCATCCGGGATTGTGTGGCTGGGAGTGATAAGAAGATCGAAGGGCGGGTATGAAAATCCCAATAAAAAAGCGCCCAGTGGGCGCTTTTAATCGATAAATGCCGATTAGCGTTTATCTTGGCTTACGAAATCACGCGAAGTCTCGCCAGTATATAGCTGACGTGGACGGCTGATCTTGTGACCTGGTTGATCCAACATTTCTTTCCAGTGAGCAATCCAACCCACAGTACGTGCTAATGCGAACAGTACGGTGAACATGCTAGTTGGAATACCAATGGCTTTCATGATGATGCCAGAGTAGAAGTCGACGTTTGGATAGAGTTTCTTCGAAATGAAGTACTCGTCTTCCAGTGCGATACGCTCAAGTTCCATGGCCACATCTAATAATGGATCTTGTACTTTCAGCTCTTTTAACACTTCGTGACAGGTTTCACGCATCACTTTGGCACGTGGGTCAAAGTTTTTGTAAACACGGTGTCCGAAGCCCATTAGACGGAATGGGTCGTTCTTGTCTTTCGCACGGGCGATGAATTCAGGAATACGGTCTACTGAACCGATTTCTTCTAACATTTGTAGACAAGCTTCGTTCGCGCCGCCGTGTGCAGGGCCCCATAGAGAAGCAATACCCGCAGCGATACACGCGAATGGATTCGCGCCTGAAGAACCGGCTAAACGTACGGTTGACGTTGACGCGTTTTGTTCGTGATCCGCATGTAGAATGAAGATACGGTCCATAGCACGTTCAACGATTGGGTTTACCTTGTACTCTTCACAAGGCACGGCAAACATCATGCTTAAGAAGTTGCCTGCGTAGCTTAAGTCATTGCGTGGGTAAACGAATGGTTGGCCAGAAGAGTACTTGTAGCACATAGCGGCAATCGTTGGCATTTTGGAGACTAGGCGATAAGCGGCGATTTCGCGGTGGCGAGGATCGTTGACATCGAGTGAGTCTTGATAAAATGCAGACAATGCACCAGTAACACCACATAACATCGCCATAGGATGAGCATCACGACGGAAACCTCTAAAGAAGAAGGCGAGTTGCTCATGAACCATAGTGTGGGTTTTTACTGTGTGTACAAATTCAGCATATTGCTCTTTCGTCGGCAGTTCACCGTAAAGCAGCAGGTAACACAGGTCTAAGTAATCTGAGTCAACGGCGAGTTGCTCGATTGGATAGCCGCGGTGTAACAATATACCTTGATCGCCATCGATATAGGTAATTGCAGATTCACAGGAGGCTGTCGCGAGAAAACCTGGATCAAAAGTGAAGTAACCCTTGCTGCCAAGTTTACTGATATCGATTACGTCAAAACCAGCGGATCCTTGCTTTACTGGCAATTCTATCGAGTCGTTCCCTGGTAATTCTAATTTGGCTTTTAAATCAGCCATACCCCGTTCTCCTTACTTCGTTCTTATCTGTGAGTGCGGCATGTCAAACCGCCATTACTTTACAGCCATTCTAGATCACATTTCAATTTAAATAAGCGTTTAAATTTGTTAGACCATGGTATAAATCTCTTTACTTTCCTTGGTACAGCTGGCACTTAGGTGAAAATATCCTTAAAAAAACAAAATTTGCATTCTGTGATGTTTGTATTTGACATTTCGCGCGAGTATACTTGCCTCCGCCTAATAAGGGCTGCAAACGATGATGTTAAAACACCCTTTGTTTACATGTTAAATAAGTGAGTGTTCAAATAGTTATCTGTTTGTTTAAACTTTGCTTTTGTGTTTACTTTTGCCCTGATTTACCCCTCGGTTTAAAGTTTGTACAAAAGCGGTTCACATAACAAAAAAAATGCTCAATGGAGCTGAGTGAGCAGAACGTGAAAAAGCAAAGACCTGTCCATTTAGATCTGCAGACCATTCGCTTTCCTGCAACAGCGATTGTGTCAATTCTTCACCGTGTATCCGGTGTCATCATGCTGTTCGCTGTTGGCATTCTTATTTGGTTGCTAAATTCATCTTTAGCCTCCGCTGAAAGTTTCGCAGGCGTACAATCTCTATTTGATAACTTCGTCGTGAAGTTCATCATGTGGGGCATTTTGACTGCACTGGCTTATCACTTATTCGGTGGCCTACGCCACTTAGTAATGGATACCGGTCGTTGGGAAGAGTTGGCTTCGGGCACCGCCTCAGCGAAAGCTGTATTTGTACTGACGGTAGCCTTTTCAATTTTAGCGGGGTTATGGGTATGGTAACCAATGCAGCAAGTTTTGGACGCAGTGGTGTTCATGACTTTATTCTACTACGCGCTAGTGCAGTAATCCTCGCCTGTTACACCATTTTCATGGTTGGCTTTATTGCATGTAGTTCCCCTCTCACCTATGACGTTTGGCACGGCCTGTTTAGCGCTCTGCCAATGAAAGTGTTTACCCTGCTTGCGCTGGTTGCACTGCTTGTTCACGCCTGGATTGGTGTATGGCAAGTATTGACGGATTACGTCAAGTGCACTTCGTTACGCGGTGTTTTACAGTTCACCTTCGTCGTCACCGTCTTTTGTTATCTGGCGGCCGGCATTGTTATTGTGTGGGGTGTCTAAGTGAGTATTCCAGTACGTGAGTTTGATGCTGTAGTGATTGGTGCCGGCGGTGCCGGTATGCGCGCAGCATTACAGATTTCTAAAGAAGGTAAGAGCTGTGCGCTTTTATCTAAAGTATTCCCAACCCGTTCTCATACTGTATCTGCGCAGGGTGGTATCACCGTTGCGTTAGGTAACGCCCATGAAGACCATTGGGAACAACACATGTACGATACCGTAAAAGGTTCCGACTTTATCGGTGACCAAGACGCTATCGAATTCATGTGTCAAACCGGTCCTGAAGCCATTATTGAACTCGAGCACATGGGTTTACCTTTCTCTCGCTTCGATAACGGTAAGATTTACCAACGTCCTTTCGGTGGTCAATCTAAAAACTTCGGTGGTGAACAAGCTGCGCGTACCGCTGCGGCGGCAGACCGTACTGGTCACGCACTGCTTCACTGCTTATACCAACAGAACGTTAAACACAAAACTCAAGTGTTTTCTGAGTGGTATGCCCTCGATTTAGTGAAAAACCAAGACGGTGCCATCGTAGGTTGTACTGCGATTGAAATCGAAACCGGTGAAATCGTTTACTTCAAAGCCAAAGCTACTGTACTTGCTACAGGCGGTGCTGGTCGTATCTACGCATCAACCACAAACGCACACATCAATACCGGTGACGGTGTTGGTATGGCGATGCGTGCTGGCGTTCAAATGCAAGATATGGAAATGTGGCAATTCCACCCAACCGGTATCGCTGGTGCGGGTGTACTTGTGACTGAAGGTTGTCGTGGTGAAGGCGGTTACTTGCTGAACAAAGACGGCGAGCGTTTCATGGAGCGTTATGCACCAAACGCCAAGGACTTAGCATCTCGTGACGTGGTAGCACGTTCTATGATGACTGAAATCCGTGAAGGCCGTGGTTTAGATGGTCCATTAGGCCCACACTGCTTGCTGAAACTCGATCACTTAGGTAAAGAGACCTTAGAAGCCCGTCTACCAGGCGTGTGTGAACTTTCTCGTACCTTCGCGCATATCGATCCGGCCGATGGTCCAATCCCAGTACTGCCAACCTGTCACTATATGATGGGTGGTCTGCCAACGAAGGTGAGCGGTCAAGTTATTCGTAAGAATGACGACGGCAGCGAGCAAGATGTGGTTGGTTTATTCGCGGTAGGTGAGATTGCCTGTGTGTCTGTACACGGTGCTAACCGCTTAGGCGGTAACTCTCTGCTCGACTTAGTGGTCTTTGGCCGCGCAGCGGGTCAACACTTAGGTAAAGCACTCGATGAGACTGCGGATCCAAAAGATGCGACCGATGCGGAAATTCAAGCGACTTTAGCACGCTTAAACCGCTGGGAAAGCAACAAGTCTGGCGAAGATCCAGCGCAAATCCGTAAAGATTTACAACTTTGCATGCAATTAAACTTCTCTGTATTCCGCCGTGGCGATGCAATGGCAGAAGGTTTAGAGCAGTTAAAAGCTATCCGTAAGCGTTTAGAAAATGCCAAGTTGTCTGATAACTCTCGTGAATTCAACACTCAACGTATTGAATGTTTAGAGTTAGACAACCTGATGGCGACGGCAATTGCCACCGCTTATGCCGCTAACTTCCGTACAGAGAGCCGTGGCGCTCACTCACGTGAAGACTATTTAGAGCGTGATGATGATAACTGGTTATGTCACACCCTGTTTGACCCTGTGACTGAAACCATGGACCGTCGTGCTGTGAATATGGCGCCTAAGTTACGTGAAGCATTCCCGCCGAAGAAACGTACCTACTAGGAGTTGCAAAGATGAAATTGGAATTTGCAGTTTATCGTTACAATCCTGATGTAGATACAAAACCTTACATGCAGGATTACAGCCTCGAAGTGGCTGAAGGCTCTGACATGATGGTGCTTGATGCACTGATCAAGTTGAAAGAACAGGACCCAACGTTAGCGTTCCGTCGCTCATGCCGTGAAGGTGTTTGCGGTAGTGACGGTGTGAACATGAACGGTAAAAACGGTCTGGCTTGTATTACACCAATCTCTACCTTCAAAGGTAAGAAGTTGGAAATTCGTCCACTGCCAGGTATGCCAGTCGTACGTGACTTAGTGGTTGATTTAACTCAGTTCTACAAGCAGTACGAGAAGATCAAGCCGTTCCTCATCAACGATGAGAAGATGCCAGCCCGTGAACATTTACAGTCACCTGAACAGCGTGCGCATTTAGATGGTCTGTACGAATGTATCATGTGTGCATGTTGTTCTACGGCTTGCCCATCGTTCTGGTGGAATCCTGATAAGTTTATCGGTCCTAGCGGTCTGCTACACGCTTACCGTTTCTTGATCGACAGCCGCGATACAGCGACAGAAGAACGTCTTTCTGAGCTGGACGACGCCTACAGCGTGTTCCGTTGCCACGGCATCATGAACTGCGTTGACGTCTGTCCAAAAGGACTTAATCCGACTAAAGCAATTGGTCACATTAAGTCAATGCTGCTTAAGCGAGCTGTGTAATGCGAGAACCCGAGCTTAAATCAATAATAATATAGCTCTCGAAGAGTCACTTTCTGGGTATAGAAGGTGGCTCTTTTGTGTATGTAATGGAAGACAACGCGCCGTGAAATCTGGATATCTAGGGGCGGCAAAATTTATGCATCGAAGGTAATTGCTTGAGATTGCATATAAAAACTATGGCTAAGCACGTGTATAAAGTTTGAAAGGAATAGCAATGCACCAAGGCATCATGAAAGCCTGGCTCGAATCATCTCACTTAAGTGGTGCAAATTCGACCTACGTAGAAGAGATGTATGAAGCCTATCAAGAAGACCCACAGTCAGTCTCTGACGATTGGCGTGCGGTATTTGATAATCTCCCTCCGGTGAACGGTGCTTCTAAAGACGCGCCTGAAGCGGCTCACTCCAAAGTACGTGATTATTTTCGCAGTTTAGCGATGGACGGACGTCATAAGAGCGCAGCTCGTGTGACCGATCCTGAGTTGGATGCTAAGCAAGTTAAAGTGCTACAGCTGATCAACGCCCACCGTTTCCGTGGTCACCAAGGGGCTAACCTCGACCCGTTAGAATTGTGGAAACGTGAACCTGTTGCCGATTTAGATCCCGCATTCCACGGTCTGACCAAAGAAGACATGGAACGTGAGTTCAACACTGGCTCGTTCGCCCACGGCGGCGAAACCATGAAGCTGGCTGACTTAGTCAAAGCGCTAAAAGCCACTTACTGTGGTTCGATTGGCGCTGAATACATGCACATTACCGATACCGATGAGAAGCGTTGGATCCAACAACGTCTCGAACCATCCTTAGGTAAAGCCAACTACGATAAAAGCGTTAAGACCCGCATTCTCGAAGGCCTAAATGCTGCTGAAGGCATTGAAAAATATTTAGGCGCTAAATTCCCTGGTGCAAAACGCTTCTCATTAGAAGGCGGCGATGCGTTAGTCCCTATGATGCGCGAAATCATTTACCGCGCAGGTGAAGCGGGCACGAAAGAAATCGTCGTTGGTATGGCTCACCGTGGTCGTTTAAACGTACTGGTGAACGTGTTAGGTAAGCGTCCAGCCGAACTGTTTGACGAGTTCGCTGGTAAGCATGCCGATACCCACGGTTCAGGCGACGTAAAATACCACCAAGGTTTTTCTTCAGATTTCGAAACGCCGGGTGGCAATGTGCACTTAGCACTGGCCTTTAACCCATCTCACCTTGAAATTGTTAACCCTGTGGTCATGGGTTCTGTACGTGCTCGTCAAGACCGCCGTGGTTGTAAAGACGGTTTACAGGTGATGCCAATCACGATCCACGGTGACTCTGCAATTGCCGGCCAAGGCATCGTGCAAGAGACATTCAACATGTCTCAAACCCGTGGCTTTAAAGTGGGCGGCAGCATCCGTATCGTTGTGAACAACCAAGTTGGTTTTACCACGTCAAATCATTTTGATGTGCGTTCAACTGAATACTGTACTGACATCGCTAAGATGGTTCAGGCACCGATTTTCCACGTGAACTCTGACGATCCAGAAGCCGTTGCCTTCGTTGCGCAGCTTGCTGTTGATTACCGTAATGAGTTTAAACGTGACGTGGTGATTGACTTAGTGTGTTACCGCCGTCATGGCCACAACGAAGCTGACGAGCCAAGTGCAACTCAGCCATTGATGTATGCCAAGATCAAGAAACACCCAACGCCACGTAAGATCTACGCTGACAAACTGATCGCCGAAAACAGCATCGGTGCGGATGAAGTGACCAGCATGATCAACACCTACCGTGACGCCTTAGACCAAGGTGACTGTGTGGTGAAAGAATGGCGTCCAATGACACTGCACACAGTGGATTGGACTCCTTACATTGGCCGTGAGTGGGACGAAGCGTATCAAGCATCTCTACCACTTGAGCGTCTGCAAACTCTGGCTGACAAGCTCAGCTACGTGCCAGAGAGCCACCCACTGCATTCACGCGTTGCTAAGATTTACGGCGATCGCGTTGCTATGGCAAAAGGCGAGAAGTTACTCGACTGGGGCTTTGCTGAAACCTTAGCCTACGCCACGATTTTGGAAGACAACAAGCGCGTTCGCATTACAGGTCAAGACTCTGGCCGTGGTACTTTCTTCCACCGTCACGCGGTTCTGCACAACCAAAACGATGCAACTACCTATATGCCGCTGCGCAACCTGTCTGAAGACCAAGGTCCAATCGACATCACTGACTCAGTATTGTCTGAAGCGTCAGTACTGGCTTTCGAATACGGCTACACTACAGCAGAGCCTGGTGGCCTGGCGATTTGGGAAGCCCAATTCGGTGACTTCGCAAACTGTGCTCAAGTGGTTATCGACCAGTTCCTGTCGTCTGGTGAGCAGAAGTGGGGCCGTCTATGCGGTCTGACCATGCTGTTACCTCACGGTTACGAAGGTCAAGGTCCAGAACACTCAAGCGCCCGTTTAGAGCGTTTCTTGCAGCTGTGTGCTAACCACAACATGCAAGTGTGTGTGCCATCAACGCCAGCACAGGTTTACCATATGCTGCGTCGCCAAGTGGTGCGCCCAATGCGCCGTCCACTGGTGGTGATGTCACCTAAGTCATTGCTACGTCACCCATTAGCGGTTTCTAGCATGGAAGAATTGGCTAATGGCACCTTCCAAAACGTGATCGGTGAAATCGATACGTTAGAAGCGAGCAAGGTCGATCGCGTCGTGTTCTGTAGCGGTAAGGTGTACTTCGAGCTACTGGAAAAACGCCGTAAAGAAAACATCAACAACATCGCAATAATCCGTGTCGAACAGTTATATCCGTTCCCACATGAAGAAATGGTTGCAGCCTTAGCTGACTACCAACATGTGACCGATTTTGTATGGTGTCAGGAAGAGCCGCAAAACCAGGGTGCTTGGTACTCTAGCCAACATCACTTCTGGGCTGCTATCCCTGCGGGTGCAAAACTGACCTACGCTGGCCGTGAAGCATCTGCTGCACCAGCCTGTGGTTACCCTGAGCTGCATGCTCACCAACAAGAATCTTTAGTGAACAGTGCCCTAAAGCTGTAATAGCTAAGACTGTAGTAATAGACATTTTATAAAAAAGGATCGTTTTTCATGAGTATCGAAATCAAGGTACCCGTACTGCCAGAATCTGTTGCCGATGCAACTATCGCCACTTGGCACGTAAAAGTGGGTGAGCAAGTTTCTCGTGATCAAAATCTGGTTGATATTGAAACTGACAAAGTCGTACTGGAAGTGGTTGCACCAGAAGATGGTCACATCGGTGAATTCCTATTCCAAGAAGGCGATACCGTTCTGGGCGAGCAAGTGATTGCTAAGTTCATTGCGGGTGCGGTTTCTGGTCAAGAAGTGACTAAAGCCGAAGCCGAAGCTGCTGCACCTGTTGCCGCTGCTGCGACTGAAGAGTCTAACGATGCATTAAGCCCATCAGTACGTCGTTTACTGGCTGAGCACAATGTTGATGCGAGCAAAGTGAAGGGCACTGGTGTTGGTGGCCGTATCACTAAAGAAGACGTTGAAGCCTTTATCAAGTCTGCGCCTAAAGCGGCTGCAGCTCCAGCGGCTCCTGCGGTACAACCACTCGCTGCGGGTCGTAGCGAGAAACGTGTTCCAATGACTCGTTTACGTAAGACTATCGCTAACCGTTTATTAGAAGCGAAAAACTCTACTGCAATGCTCACGACGTTCAACGAAGTGAACATGAAGCCAATCATGGATATCCGTAAGCAATACCAAGATATCTTTGAAAAGCGCCACGGTATCCGTTTAGGTTTCATGTCTTTCTACGTGAAAGCGGTAACCGAAGCACTGAAACGCTTCCCAGAAGTGAACGCGTCAATCGACGGTGACGATATCGTTTACCACAACTACTTCGACGTCAGCATCGCGGTATCGACTCCTCGTGGTCTGGTCACCCCAGTACTGCGTGACACTGATACCATGAGCCTAGCTGATATCGAAAAAGCAGTCCGCGATCTGGCGATCAAAGGCCGTGATGGCAAGCTGACTGTGGCTGATATGACTGGCGGTAACTTCACCGTGACTAACGGTGGTGTATTCGGCTCGTTAATGTCTACCCCAATTTTAAACCTGCCACAAAGCGCGATTTTAGGCATGCACGCCATTAAAGACCGCCCAATGGCAGTCAATGGTCAGGTTGAAATCCTGCCCATGATGTACCTAGCTCTCTCATATGACCATCGTATTGTCGATGGCCGTGAGTCAGTTGGCTTCTTAGTCGCCATTAAAGACTTCTTGGAAGACCCAACTCGTCTGCTACTTGACCTATAATCTAACGCGCTAAACGATAAAGTTTAGCCTATTAGTTAAAGACAAGCGTCAGACATACCCTCGTGACTGGCCCCGTGGGGCCAGTTGGATTTGATTAGAAGTATACGGATAGATCATCATGAATTTGCATGAGTATCAGGCAAAATCCCTATTTGCCGAATATGGTTTACCAGTGTCAGAAGGTTTTGCATGTGATACAGCCCAAGAAGCTGTAGAAGCGGCAGGCCGTATTGGCGGAAATTTATGGGTTGTTAAGTGTCAAGTACACGCAGGCGGCCGCGGTAAAGCGGGTGGCGTTAAAGTCACTGGCGATAAAGAAGAAATCAGAGCCTTTGCCGAACACTGGTTAGGCAAAAATCTGGTGACTTATCAAACAGATGAGAAAGGTCAGCCGGTTGCTAAAATTTTAGTAGAAAGCTGCACCGACATCGCTAACGAACTGTACTTAGGTGCAGTAGTTGACCGTGCTACCCGTCGCGTAGTGTTCATGGCGTCAACTGAAGGTGGTGTTGAGATTGAGAAAGTGGCCGAAGAAACGCCAGAACTCATTCACAAAGCGATCATCGATCCACTGACTGGTCCTCAACCATACCAAGCACGTGATCTTGGCTTCAAACTGGGCTTAAACCCAACTCAAATGAAGCAATTCACCAAGATCTTCATGGGTCTGGCGACTATGTTCGTTGATCACGATTTCGCTCTGCTGGAAATCAACCCACTGGTTATCACCACTGAAGGTAACCTGCACTGCTTAGACGGTAAAATTGGTATCGATGGTAACGCACTGTTCCGTCAACCAAAAATCAAAGCAATGCACGATCCATCTCAAGACGACGCCCGTGAAGCTCACGCTGCAATGTTCGAACTGAACTATGTTGCGCTGGACGGAAACGTAGGTTGTATGGTGAACGGTGCTGGTCTGGCGATGGGTACTATGGACATCGTTAACCTGCATGGCGGCAAGCCAGCTAACTTCCTCGACGTAGGTGGTGGCGCAACTAAAGAACGTGTTGCTGAAGCATTCAAGATCATTCTGTCTGACAGCAATGTGAAAGCCGTTCTGGTTAACATCTTCGGTGGTATCGTACGTTGTGACATGATCGCAGAAGGTATCATTGGCGCTGTTAAAGAAGTTGGCGTTAAAGTTCCAGTTGTAGTGCGTTTAGAAGGTACTAACGCTGAATTAGGCCGTGAAGTATTAGCTAAATCAGGTCTTGATATCATTGCAGCTAACAGTCTGACTGATGCGGCTGAGCAAGTAGTTAAAGCTGCGGAGGGCAAATAATGTCTGTATTAATTAACAAAGATACCAAGGTAATCTGCCAAGGCTTTACCGGTGGTCAAGGTACTTTCCACTCTCAACAAGCTATCGATTACGGTACGCAAATGGTCGGTGGTGTATCTCCAGGTAAAGGCGGTACTGAGCACTTAGGTCTGCCAGTGTTCAACACTGTGAAAGACGCTGTAGCAGCCACTGGCGCGACTGCTTCTGTTATCTACGTTCCTGCTCCTTTCTGTAAAGATGCAATCCTTGAAGCAATCGACGGTGGTATCGAGCTGATCGTTTGTATCACTGAAGGTATCCCAACACTGGATATGCTGGAAGTGAAAGTGAAGCTAGAAGAAACTGGCGTTCGCATGATTGGTCCTAACTGCCCAGGTGTTATCACTCCAGGTGAATGTAAGATTGGTATTATGCCTGGCCACATCCACTTAAAAGGCAAAGTGGGTATCGTTTCTCGTTCAGGTACGCTGACCTATGAAGCGGTTAAGCAAACTACTGACGAAGGTTTCGGCCAATCTACTTGCGTAGGTATTGGTGGTGACCCAATCCCAGGTACTAACTTCATCGACGTATTGGAAATGTTCCAAAACGATCCACAGACTGAAGCCATCGTGATGATCGGTGAAATCGGTGGTACTGCTGAAGAAGAAGCGGCGGCTTACATCAAAGCTAACGTGACTAAACCAGTTGTGTCTTACATCGCGGGTGTAACTGCTCCTGCTGGTAAGCGTATGGGTCACGCGGGTGCGATCATCGCTGGCGGTAAAGGTACTGCTGCTGACAAATTTGCTGCATTAGAAGCAGCGGGCGTGACAACTGTCCGCTCGTTAGCGGATATCGGCAAAGCGCTGCGTGCTAAAACGGGTTGGTAATCTAACCGTTAACACACGAAAAGGCGCCTAAGGCGCCTTTTTTATTGCGCGTCTGTTAGCGAGTGCCGAGCACTAAAGTGTGAGAGTGGGCAAAGCTAACACTGCGCAGGCTAGCATTTTTATTTACAAAGGGTTAGATTGGGCCTCTCTACCAAGCGTCATCACCTGATTGACGTGTGAATGCATTAGTAGAGCCACAACCCTAAGCCCTGCGCTTATGGCACCACGGCTGTTCAGCAATAAATCTTGTACTTAATTACCACGCGATTGCGGCATTAAGCTGCGAGCGTATTTTTATATCGGTTTATCCCATTGGGGGAGGATAGGCCAGCACAGATGTTTAACCCTAAGGGACATCTATTTACACGAGGGAAAGACTGTGAAAACACCAAAGATCATTATTTCAGAAATCGATTTAGAAAGACTCGAGCGTCTGTTGGAGTCATTACCGGCGAACGCCTTCCCAGGGCGCGCGGCATTGGAGGCGGAACTCGACCGAGCCGACATTGTGCCCGCAGCGCAGATGCCCGGTAATGTGGTGACGATGAATTCTGAGGTGAAGTTTAGCGTGTCATCCAGTCAGGATACCTTCTGCTTACGGTTAGTCTATCCAAAGGATGCGGCAGGTGAGGGCACCATTTCTATTCTCGCTCCCGTGGGCAGTGCCTTATTGGGTTTATCCCAAGGGGATGAAATCGAATGGCCAGGCCCAGGTGGCTCAATGGTCAAAGTGCGTATCGAAGAAATCGTTTATCAGCCAGAGCGTAGCGGTGACTTCCACCGTTAATCGCGCTGGATATTCGTGTGTAGAGGGCAATATGAAGGAAGCCAAAATGATTATACAAACAGAGCGTTTAATACTCAGACCATTTACCGAGCAGGATATCGATGCCCTCTATTTGATGAACAGTAACCCTGCGATGTTGAAATACATTCCAACCGTGCCTTTTACTGAGCGTGAGCAGGCACGTGAACTGTTCCATAACGTGATTTCGCAGGATTATCAGCAGCGAGGATTTGGTCGCTGGGCGGTGGAGCATAAAGCCGATAATAAAGTGATTGGCTTTTGCGGACCAAAGTTTATTCCTGAATATAACGAAGTCGAAATTGGCTATCGCTATTTCCCCGAGTATTGGGGCAAGGGGATTGGTACCGAAGCTGCTCAAGCGGCAATTAGCGTGTTCCCGCAGTTTGGCATTACGCAAATCATTGCATTGATCCTAGAGGGTAACATTGGCTCTGAAGGCGTTGCTAAACGCATAGGCATGCATTGGCGTGAACCTAGCGAGTTTATGGGGCATAAAGTGAATGTCTACGCAAAGGTGCTCTAACAGTGCCTGAGCGTTTCAATAAAAAAACCAGCCTAGATGGCTGGTTTTTTATTAGGCCTGTCTGGTTGATATCCAGATTGAGCTAAATCTGCTTACTCGTCGTTATGCTCGCACTTATCGTTAGTGCAATGACCGTACAAATATAAGCTGTGGTTGGTCAGTTTAATGTTGTACTTGCTGGCGATCTCGTCTTGACGACGTTCAATCACTTCGTCTGAAAACTCAATCACTTTGCCGCAAGAGAGGCACACTAAGTGATCGTGGTGGTGTTGAGTCGATAACTCGAATACCGCCTTGCCACTTTCGAAGTGGTGGCGAGATACGATACCGGCATCATCAAACTGGTTTAATACACGGTAAACTGTTGCTAGACCAATTTCTTCACCTAAATCGAGCAGTTTCTTGTATAAGTCTTCTGCACTGATATGTTGGTTTTCAGGTCCTTGCATCAGTTCGAGGATCTTGACTCGTGGCAGGGTGATTTTCAAACCGGCTTTTTTGAGCGCTTGATTTCCATCTGTCATTGCTAATCTCTTGATTGCAGAACCAATAGGTTCATCCGTGGATAGTGAATGCCATTATAGGGGGTCAAATTAAAAACTTAAACCTTTGTTCTAGCTTTATGGGTCTATATGCAGATAAATTGTGTCACTTAGCGCGAAATTGCAATAAATTGCGGCAATTCAAGCATAGTTTTTGTAAGGTTATACCAAGGAATAATGTTCACGACGCGCAAATGTCGGGACAATGGACAGAATAATTACAATAAAAGGAAGCGGTATGTACCAGCATATTGTGGTGTTAACTGGCGCGGGCATTTCTGCCGAATCGGGATTACGTACCTTTCGCGATCAAGATGGTTTGTGGGAAGAGCACCATATTGAAGACGTGGCAACACCCGAAGGTTATGCCCGCGATACCGAACTAGTTGAGCGATTTTATAACAGTCGTTGGGAGCAATTGCACAGTGGCACTGTGATGCCCAATGCCGCGCATCTGGCGTTAGCTAAGCTAGAGGCGGAATTTGCCGGGCAATTATTGATTGTGACTCAAAACATCGATGACTTACATGAAAGGGCTGGCTCACGGCGCTTATTGCATATGCATGGCGAATTATCTAAAGGTCGCTGTCCACGCTCTCGCCAAACTTTTTTATTGAGAGAACCCTTCGGCCCCAATAACTGTTGTACTTGCTGTATTCCGGCGCAACGATTGCGCCCCCATGTGGTGTGGTTTGGCGAAATGCCGCTGGGGATGGACAGAATTCACGATGCGCTCGATAACTGCGATTTGTTTATCGCCATTGGCACCTCGGGTACTGTGTATCCGGCAGCAGGGTTTGTCGATACGGCCAATCATCATGGCGCGCAAACGGTGGAAGTTAATTTAGTCACACCCGACAGGCATAGCCAGTTCCAATATCATTTAACCGGTAAGGCGGGGGATTTGGTGCCTAAATTAGTCGATACCATACTCGCAGGCAAAGTGATTGGCTCCGATTTAGCCGAGTCTGATCTAATCTGATTTAACTGGGCTGATTAAAAACAATGAGCAGCGAGCGTATGACGCAAAAACTGGCGATTATTATGCGGGGATTACCGGGCAGCGGTAAATCCCATTGGGTCGAGCAGTTTGTTGCTAATCTGCATTTAGAAGAGGCGATTCGCGTTCGCCAAGGCGGTATTTTTTCGACCGATAGTTTTTTCTACGAAGGAGAGAAGTATCGATTCGATGCGAAAAAACTCTCCGAATACCATCAACGTAATTTAACCGCGTTTATTCAAGCGCTCAGTAGCGCTCAGCCCATTGTAATTTGTGACAACACTAATCTTTGCCGCTGGGAATATATGGCCTATGAGGCGGCAGCGAAAGCATTAGGTTATCAAGTGCGTATCGTACTGGTGGGGGAGCCTTCTGATCGTGTGCATCAACAATTGTGCGCCGAGCGTAATCGTCATGGGGTGCCGCTAAATCAAATACGACGCATGGCCGCGCAGTTTGAGGCATTCTAGGGCGCCTCATCTGCCGCTGTGTAGATGGCATTTAGCGTGTTATCGTTTTGTATTGACTCGACTTTCAATTGACTCGATTTTCTAGGTTAAGTGATAAGTGATAAGTGATAAGTTGTCATCTTCTGCTGTTAGTTTGATATAGATGTCAGCGGTTATGCCGTCGCGATATTGTGTTGCATAAGCTTGATCTTAATGACAGTTTCGCATTTCAATGTCGATTATAATCAGCTAAGTCCCGCCCTCTGGAGTGTCCCTTGTTAACAAAACTGCTGCTCACCTTAGCCGTTATCATTATGGCGATTTTACTGTTGGCCAATCGGCGGCCTAAGCAGGCGTCTGCCACTTCGGTGGATCTTCCGCCGATGCCGAGTCTGTGGCGTCGTTACGGCATGCGAGCAGCATTTTTACTGCTGGGGCTAAGCCTTTTAAGCTACAGTGTGTGGTATTGGTACGATCAACATAAAGTCGTGACTGTGACGATAGTATCTCCAAGTGGTGTGTTATCTGGTGTGTACAAGGCGCGTAAAGGGGATATCTCTGAGGCAAAGATGGTGACGGTTGAGGGCGTACATATTCGCTTTTCTAATGCAGAGCGGCTGGAAATTCTCGAAGACTAACACAGATTTATTTTATGAATTTATCGCTCTCGCCTTTTCATTACTAAGTTATGCGTTAAACTAGCGACAATTTTTTAGCCTGCACTTAAGTGGACTTTTTAGCTTAAGTTTTTTTCAGGAGGACACATGATTACTGCCTATGTCTACGAAAACCGTCAACTGACGGTCACTGAGATTAACACACAAGACAGTATTCCGGCGTCGACCATATGGTTGGATCTCTATAAACCTGATGATGCAGAGCGAGAATGGTTAAGTCGTTTTTCCGTTGAAGAAGTGCCCGACGAAGAGGATATCAACGAGATTGAGGCCTCGGCGCGTTTTTATCAAAACAGCGACGGCTTACATATCAATTCGTTATTCCCTCAGCGTGTAGGGCAAGACGTGCGTGGGGTGAACGTTTCCTTTAACCTGCGGACGAATTTCCTGTTGACCATACGTGAGGAGGATGTTGGCCTTATCCGTTTATTGCGTAACTATTTACGTTTAGGGCGACTCGAAGTCTCAACCCCGCAGGAATTGTTCCTCGAGTTGTTTAACCTCAAAGTAGATTACCTCTCCGACTTGATTGAGGACGTGTATACCGTGCTTGAAAACGTCGGTGAGCAGGTGTTCGACAGCGAAGAACTCGATGATGTGTTTAAACTTATTACCTTGCAGGAAGACTCTAACGGTAAAATTCGATTGAGCTTGCTCGATACCCAGCGCTCACTGCGTTATATGCAGCGCTACTACCGCGGTCAATTGTCCGATGAGCATTTGAAAGACTTACGGGAAATGCTCTCGGATATCGAGTCGTTAATGCCCCACAGTCAGTTTATCTTCGATAAGTTAAACTTTTTGCTCGATGCCGCCATGGGTTTCAGTGGCTTACAGCAGAATAAGATCATTAAAATCTTCTCGGTTGCCGCTGTGGTGTTTCTGCCGCCCACCTTGATTGCCAGCAGCTACGGGATGAACTTCCATGGTATGCCTGAGTTAGGTTGGCAATATGGTTATCCGATGGCAATCATGATGATGCTCGCCAGTGCAGCGGGTACGTATTTCTTCTTTAAACGTAAGCATTGGCTGTAATAGGACATTCAATGATTTCGAAAGAGGCAAAAAAGCCGGAGTCACTCCGGCTTATTTATTGGGCAAATGAATCACTTTATGGATTATTTACGGCTATCGCCGCCAAAGTAGTAGCTCACGCGCTCGCGAGGATTGAGGTACTCGTGTACTTTTTCGGGCAGTGCAGCGGGCGGCAGACAGCGGACTATCGTTATCCCTTCGACTTCAAGATCGACAATCGGCGCCTGATCTTTGGGCACCAGTGCATCATACACAAGGATTTTCGGGCAAAGTAGTTTTTGCAGATTGACCGACATCACCATAGCATATTGACCGCTCGACAACTCCACCACACTCCCTGGCGGATAAATGCCGAGCATTTTGATCATCTTGCCAATATATTCCTGATTTAATTTGGTTTTGTACTGCTTATATAAATAGCCCAAGGCGGCATAGGGCATACGCGCCTTACCTTGATTACTCGGATAACAAAGCGAGTCGTACTCGTTCACGACGGCCAATAGTTGGGAAGTTTTATCCAGATCTGCTTCCTTTAAACCTTTTGGATAACCTGTACCATCGAGAAACTCATGGTGATTGGTAATGGGTGGCAAGGCGGCTTCTGGGAAGTTATCGGCCAGTTTAAGCAGTTCAATCCCCAGCAGCGGATGTTGCTTGATAAAATTCAGCTCTGGCGCCGACCATTGTGTGGTCTTTTTCAAAATTTGCGGCGGCACTTTGAGTTTGCCGACATCGTGAAACAACGCACTTAAACCTACTAATTCGATTTCGCTGCGATCCCATTCCATCTCTTTGGCGATGAGCATAGAGAGAATGGCTACGTTTAATGAGTGGTAATAGATGCTCTCATCCTGTTTGGCATCGCTCATTAAATGCAGTACTAGGTTATCGGAGGTTAACAATTGCTCGACAATGGTATGGACTAAATCCTTGGCATCATCCACGGCATTGAGTGGTCGATTGCGAAGCTTAGCAATAAGACTGCGCATCATAGCTACTGAGCGGGTAAAGTTTTGCTCGGTTTTATGGATATCGCGGCGCAGCTTTTTTTGCACTTCGATTTGCTCGGCCTTGTATTGATCCATGTCGTTTTTTAACACATTGATCTCGGCCGTCGGCGGCAATTTTATTGGATTAACGGCATCTGGATTTAAGGGGGGGGGTTCACTGCGCTCTAAATCGACAATCACGAATTCGATGCCCAGATTTTTAATGAGCTCAATCTGCGCAGCTTGTTTGATGTGAAAGCTACTGAATAAAAAAGGGTGATCTTTCCAGGCCACGGGCAAACGCACAAAATTGCCGACCTGTAATTGATGGACTGAGACTTTACAGCTTTTTTTCATATTCTTGTTATCGTGAAGCCAATGGGGTTATTTTATATCAATGATGCAGCTTTACAATTACTTAACTAACGTGTCAGCATAGTAAGGGTAGAAAATAGCCGAAGCACTGAGCATATATGGACTTTATTGAAGTATACCCTAATGCGTTACCCGATGACCTATGTGATCGTCTCATTCTTGCATTTGAACAACATGCCGGTGTGGTCGATGGTCAAACGGGTAATGGTGTCGACCTCGAAAAGAAGATCAGCCGCGATCTCACCTTAGATAATTTTGCCGATTTACAACCCATCAAGAATGAACTGTTATCTTATACCCTAAAGGGCACAACGGATTATTTTACTAAGTATTCGATGGCCCTAATGGGCGCGGTGGCGGTTTCTGTGAGTGACGAGCAAGGGCAAGCGGTAACCTTAACGCCGAATAATTTTGAGCGCCTCGGCAAGCCAAGAGCCGAAGCCTTAGTCAAATATTTATATCGCAGTGGTAGCATCAATGTGCAGAAATATCAGCAAAATAAAGGCGGATATCCCCATTGGCATTCGGAGCAATTTCCCCAACTAAACCACAATGAGGCGCTGCATCGTGTCGTGCTGTATATGTTTTATTTAAACGATGTGGAAGAGGGCGGAGAAACCGAGTTTTATTACCAGCAGCGTAAGATTTCGCCAAAGAAAGGTACTATGGTGATTGCGCCCGCAGGTTTTACCCATTCCCATCGCGGCAATATGCCGATCAGTAACGATAAATATATTGCCACGTCATGGGTAATGTTTAACCGCGCCGAGCAGTTATACGCGGTATATGCATAAAATCCTAGGACTTATTTAGACGGGGATGTGAATGCGAAAGCGCGCGCCCTCTAAGTGGCTTTCTTCAATGCTGAGTTCGCCGCCATAACTGCTGACAATCTCATCACACACGGCTAAGCCAATGCCTTGGCCTGGAGATTGGGTGTCGGCTCTCACGCCCCGTTGAATGATTTTTTGGCGCAGCTTCTCTTCAACCCCTGGTCCGTCATCTTCGACGATTAATTCAAAATCACCTTGATCCGTATAACGGGCGCTGACCTGAACTTGGCTGATACACAAACGGAAGGCATTTTCCATCAGGTTGCCACATAGCTCCATCAAGTCGCCCTTATTGCCCGGAAACTGCAGGTTTGTGGGGATGTTAGCCTTAAATTGCACCTGTTTTTCGCGGTAAATCTTAAATAACATTTGCGCGAGTTGATCGACGAGCGGGGCGATAGCTGTGTGTTCTTGTTTCAAGCCTTGGCGACCCAACATGGCACGTTTAAGTTGATATTTAACCAGTTGATCCATTTGGCTGATCTGCTCCATGATTTTTTCATTGGCAGATTGTTTACTGAGACTCGTGTCATCGGTAATGGCGTGCACCGCTGCAAGACGGGTTTTTAGGCTGTGGGCCAGATCGTTCATCGCATTTTGATAGCGTTGCTGTTGCGCGCTTGATTGTTGTAATAGTTGGTTAAGGGCTTGAGTGACCCCTTCAAGCTCGACAGGGTAACCCTCTGAAAGTGACTTCGTCTTACCTTGGTTAATCGATTGCAACTCGTTTTGCATTCGTACCAGTGGACGCATCCCCCAATAAGCCGCACTGACCAGCAGAATGAGCGCTAGGGCGAGCACCATGGCTAAACGGATGTAGGTGCGTTTACTGAATTTGCTGTATTCCTGCTCGAGTTTGGCTGCATCCTTCATCACCAGCAGGTTGTAGTGTACCCCCGCGATTTCGACCGCGAGTAAATACACAAAGTAACCTCTGTCATCGGCCATGGTCAGGTAGTAGGGCGGTGAGTCGTTGCGGATTTCGTTGAAACGTTCGCAGGTATCAAATAGCCCTCGGTCAACGGCGAGGGAAGATGTCCACACTTGCTTAAATTTTTCATCGCAGCTCGCCATTACATAGCGTTCTTGCTTGTTATTTTCCTCTAACCAGGCGCTGGTGTCGGGGATCAAGTCATGTTCCCTCAACTCGGCGGCGACTTGAGGGATCTCGGCGATCAGCTGCGCTGTTTCTTCGTTGTAGCTATTTTGCGCATGCAGAATATTGACCATCCATGCGAGGCCAAATCCGACTAAGGTGATGATTGATAATGAGGTGAGAAACATCCGTGTGAGCAGACGTTTCTTCATTTTGAGTCTTAATTGCATGGCAGATTGAATTTATAACCTTGGCCACGGATGGTCACAATAGGGTTGTCGATACCATCGCGGGTGAGTTTTTTACGTAGACGGCTCACCATAACCTCAATGGTGTTCGGATCGCCTTCTTTGTCGCCGTAAATCACGTCCAGTAGCCGTTGTTTAGCGACGACTTCATGGCAATGGCGCATCAGATATTCCAAGATGAGGTATTCGAAAGCGGTGACTTCCATCACTTCATTCGCGAGAGTGACCTGTTTAGCGGCAAGATCGAGCTTTAACTCGCCACTGGTAATAACGGGTTTAACAAAGCCTGCGCTGCGTCTGACTAAGGCGTCGAGTCTTGCGACTAACTCTTCTTTTTGGAAGGGTTTGACTAAATAGTCGTCGGCACCCGCGTTGAGGCCTTCAACTTTATCTTGCCAGTTAACTCGGGCCGTGAGGATTAAGATAGGCGCCTTAACGCCTTCTTCACGTAATTGTTGGATAAGGCTAATGCCGTCCTGATCGGGTAAACCTAAATCGACGATGGCCACATCGATGGGATAGTTAGTCGCTTGGAAGAATCCTTCCTTGGCGGTGAGGGCGACTTGGACTTGATTGCCCAAATCGCTTAACTGTACTTTTAGATGGTGGGATAAAATAAGATCATCTTCAACAACCAAAATTCTCATAATTCTCATGCCTTAAAGTCGACTGGGCTCAGTGTACGCAAAATATACGCGGGAGCCAAATATTGTCTTATTTTAGCCAATGGCAACTTAACCTCGGCTGACCAAGCTAAAGCAGTGGCTAAAATAAGTACTAATTTATTGGCATTCTAAAACCACCTCCTCTGGTGATGATCAGTCATCTGAGCTTTGCCCGTAGAATGCCCATACTAAATTCTGCCTTTGTTTGTTATCAGCAAATGAATGAGTAAATAGCATGAGCAGATATGAGTTTTCATCGCACGTATTTTACCGTTGTCAGTATCACTTAGTGTGGACACCGAAGTACAGATACAAGATTCTAGAAGGAAACTTGGGTAAGGAGCTTTACTGAAGTATTTATGTTTATTGCAATATGAAGAGATGTACGGTGGTAGAACTAAATGTGCAAATGGACCATGTGGACTTGGTTGTAAGGACTCCACCAAGTCTAATCGTATCGGAATTGATGGTTTTTGTTAAAGACCGAACAGCAATCAGGCTGTTTGCAAAGTTTCCTTATTTAAAAAGGTAATGGCTTTGGGGGAATCACTTTTGGCAAAGGGGCTATTTTGTTGACTCAGTAGGAGCCAATGAGGATATTATCAGAAGATATATAAGGTATCAGGATAAAGCCGCAAAAGAGAAAGCCGAGAGAAAAATTGAGTTAGGATTGGAATATTAGTTTGTTAGCCCTCCTTCTATGGGGCTTTTTACTTATGTTTTGCCTATTACCATGTTGTCGACATATTACTATTAAAAATAAATTTATAGATTGATACATTTTGAATCGAATGAAGTTGATTGTTTTTTTAATTGTTTTTTGTAACCACTTATTATCAATTAACTCTATTTGTATCACTATTAAAATAACCTTGCCATATCAAAGCGTTTTTATAACAATCTGATTTGCAACTGGTTAAGTGTGGATTGTTTTACTTTTTCTTCATGATACATGTATCAATTTGTTTTGTGATTGTTATTTTAGGTTGATGAAATTCATTGTTCTTAACAACATTGATACGTCAAGGAAGCTTGAGATTCAACAAAAAAACAACAAGTCGGGTTTAAAAAATTAAACCTCAAGGAGAGATATATGCATCATCTAACGTTAGCAGCTAAAGCCGTGCGCGCTAGTGTTATTACTATGAGTTCAGCGAGCGTTTTATTCTCTGGAATGTCTTTTTCTGCGGAGGAAAATACTAAAGTTGAGCGTATTGAAGTTACTGGTTCACGTATTAAACAGGTCGATATGGAAACTGTTTCGCCTGTGACAGTGATTAATGCCGCAGATATTGCTATGACGGGTGAGAAAACTGTAGCCGATGTGTTAAATAATTCGGCGATTAATAGTTTTGGCTCGTGGCGTGGTATTTCGGGATATGGTTCAGGGGCGAGTTCTACAAGCAACGTTAACCTTCGTGGTTTAGGCTCCTCGGCAACACTCGTGTTGCTTGATGGCCGTCGTATGCCGGGTACTAGTTCCAGCTCTGGCTCTGTAGCTGATACATCTTCTATCCCAATGGCAATCGTTGAGCGTATCGAAATTCTGCGTGATGGCGCTTCTGCTGTCTATGGTTCTGATGCAGTTGCGGGTGTAATTAATATTATTACGAAGAAAGAGTTTGATGGTCTGCAACTCGATTACAGCACAGAACAACCGAGTGTTGATGGTGGTGATGCAAATCGTTTATCGATTGCAACGGGTTATAACACAGATAAGGGGAATATCACGTTAACCTATGAATATTATGATACCAAAGCGGTAATGGATCGTGATATTTGGACGATGGATGATCCGAGTTATTCGGCCTACAGTGGTTTTAGCTCAGTGCCTAATGGTAGTTCGGCATCCGGTTGGTATAGTAATTCAGAAATCTGTGAGCAAACTGAAAATACTGTAGATACTACCGATGGTAATAATATTGGCCGCTGTTTATATAACCATGGCAATGTGACCAAATTATTTGGTGACCAAACACGTAATTCAATTTTGTCGAATTTTTCCTATGATATTTCCGATGGCATTCAATTTCGTGGCCGAACATCTGCCTCTTTGGCTGAAACTGAAACTCGATATGCCGGGACGCCAGTATCAACCAATTATCCAGTGATGAGTGCCGATAATAAATTTAATCCACTTGGTGAGGGTATGACTCTTTATATGCGCTCAGCTCAAATTGGTGAGCGCGATACTTTAACTGAAACCAATAATGTCGATATATTAGGCGGTTTTATTGGCGCCCTGGAATTAGGCAATGGAATCGATTGGGAATTAAATGCTCAGCATTCCCGCTCAACTACTAACTCTTTTAATTACAACTTGATTAACGATGAGATTGTCCAGCAAGGGATAGATTCTGAGCAGTATGACATTTTCAATACTTCTGGCATGAGCTATGAGCAATGGAACCAGCAAATGACAGAGCTGTATCGTAAAGCAGCTCATACTGGTGTGTATCAAGGTAAATTTGAAAGTACTCAAATCGACGGATTAGCCTCAACGCTACTACTTGATAATGGTAATGTTTCAGTTGCTATGGTGGGTGGACTTGAATATGAAATGATCAAGTTCAAGCAGACCAGTGATCCTGAATCGGCATCAGGCATTATTTCGGGTGGTTCAGGGGGAGATGACGTTGACGCTGAACGTGACCGCACCGCGGCTTATTTGGAATTCCAAGTCGGATTACCGGCCAATGTCGAGTTATCTGCTGCGGTTCGCTATGAGCGTTACGAGCAGGAAGGTTCGCTCACTGGTGCACAAGGGTCTGTGGTTAACTCTTCTACCTTCGATGCAGTGGTACCAAAGTTTGGCTTAAGTTGGCGACCAGTCGACAGTCTATTATTACGGGCAAGTTATGGCGATTCCTTCCGCGCACCTAATATGAGTGAGATGTTCTCTTCGCAATCCTTGAGCTTTGAAAAGAGTGTCGATTCGTTGTGGTGTAATCAACCCGGAAATGTGGATGCTGTGTATTGTGCAACCAATAATCAACATAAAACTTGGTATGGTGGTAATCCTAACCTTGAGGCCGAGGAGGGGAATTCACTCACTTTAGGTGGAGTCTGGAATGTCACTGATGATTGGAATATGGAGATGTCTTATTTTTCAATAGCTTATGATAATAAAATTGAATCGGTTGATGTTGATGACATCCTGCGTGATGAAATCAAAAATGGCTCATCACCCTACGTTCACCGTGGTGTAGATGGCAAGATTGAATATATTGAAGCGGGTGTACGTAATTTAGCCTCAGTAGAAACTTCGGGTATCGATTTTGTAACCGCCTACAACTTAGAAACCGCAATCGGTGATTTTAACTTCAAGATTGATCTGACCCATGTTCTTGACTTTAAAAAGCAAGATAATGCAGAAGCTGAGATGATTGATTACGCGGGCACGACAGATTCACCTGATTGGCGTGGTAATTTTGCAACTAGCTGGAAATATGAAGACTTTTCAGCGGCATGGACTGTGGTGTATATAGGTAGTCAATCTGCTGATTACTACAATACCTTGGAGGAGACTGATCGTTACGTCGATTATTCTAGCTACTTCAAGCACAATATCCAGTTTGCCTATCAGCACGCTTATAACGGTTCAATCACCGTTGGGGTGAATAATTTGTTTGATGCTGATGCGCCAAACTATTACACCTATGCAGATTATCGTGATGTAAACGTCGGCCTTTATGATGTGTTAGGTCGTACTTATTATCTGAGAATTAATCAGAAGTTTTAAGTTATCTCCCTTCCTGAATAACCCAAACCTCCGCTTGCGGAGGTTTTTTTGCCTGTGGAATATATCGATGTTGCTCAATGACTCAGGCGCAGCTCATGGCGATGCTCATGCTGATAATGCTCGGCGCAGCTACTGCAACGTTGCTCTGTGGGATCTTGGGTCAAGCGTTCGGCTTCGATTTCGGTTTCGCAATCTGAGCATAGGCCGTACAAGCCTAAGTCAAGTTGACAGAAGGCGGCATCGAGGCGGTTTAAACGACAAAATAGCGGATGTTCTGCGAGATGACTCTGTGCCAGGCGGTCAATTAACTCGCCTAAGCTGAGGTTGGCATAATGCGCCCCAAGTATTTCAATAAACTGAGGGAGCGCGCCGATTTCCTTCCTTAGATTAGCTTCAAGCTCTGACAATTCTTGTCTGATATGGGTGGTGCTCACGTAAAATCGCCTGTTTTATCTGACTCTGGACATTCAGTCTAATAGTTCCACTATCAACGACTATGATAAAGATCAAGTATCTGTCCGATTTGCAGGGATTTAGTGGTGTTTTAAATAAAAATTCACCACTTTCTCATGGGATTATCCTATGCGCCATCTGTGGTTATTCGCCAAGGCGCTGCTGCGCCTCTTCCAGCACTCGCACAATTTCCTCTGTGGTTTTATAGATGCGCAGCTCCCTAAACAGGGTGTCCGCCTCAGGGTATTGGCGATTTAAGTAACTAAACCATTGCTTAATTCGCGCCGGATAATAATCACTCTTACGGCCGCTCAGTTCACGTTGGGTGTAGCTTAGCATCAAACCTAAGGTGTCGGCCCAGCTATAAGGCGCCGCGCCAGTCTTAATGGTATCGGCAAGATTGGGCAGCGAAATCGCGCCGCGGCCAATCATAATGCTGTCGCAGCCCGTCACCGCCATACAACGCTCGGCATCCTCGCGGTTCCAAATCTCACCATTGGCAATGACTGGAATGGGCAAACGCTCGCGCACTTCGGTGATGTATTCCCAGTAGGCGGGAGGTTTATAACCATCGACCTTACTGCGGGCATGGATAGCCAGCTCAGTCGCGCCCGCTTCATAAACGGCTAGCGCATTCTCCATAAACAGGGATTTGTCTTCGTAACCTAAACGAATTTTCGCCGTCACCGGATGCTCGGCGGGCACGGCTTGGCGCATGGCGCGCACAATATCGTGAATCGTATTAGGGTATTGCAGCAACACCGCGCCGCCATTACTGCGGTTCACCATCTTAGCGGGGCAACCAAAGTTAGCATCGACGCCGTGGGAGCCAAGCTCAATCGCGCGCATTGCGTTTTCGGCCATGCAGTTGGGCTCTTGCCCTAAAAGCTGTACGCGAACCGGCGTGCCCGAAGGGGTAAAGCCGCCATTGAGCAGTTCGGGGCATAGTTTGAGGAACACTTTTTCGGGTAAGAGTTGGTCAACCACGCGCACAAATTCGGTGACGAGCAAATCGTAGGGGTTAATTGAGGACAAAATATCTCGCATTAAGTCGTCAACCACGCCTTCCATCGGAGCCAAAATTACGCGCACTGCCACTAACCCATATCCAGTTTCAAAGGGCGTGCATTCTATCCTATTGGACTGTGGTTACAAAGCATTGCGAGGGAAGGGCGATGACTGTTTTGGGTTATTTTTACGACTAAATTCTGCTTCCTATCAGCATATTTTGATTATTTCTGTGATTTGGTGATATTTTTTGAAATGAAACCGAGATGGGGCGGGTCTTTTGCAGTAAGCCAGCTACAACACTGTTGTTGGCCACCATTCATCAAATAAAAGGAAGAGATATATGAAGTCAGTTAAGCAAACAGCCGTTGCAGTGGCGTTAGGTACAGTGGTGGTCGGTTCTGCGTTCGCCGTGAATGCGCAAACCAACCCATTCGGATTTGAAACCATGGAAGCGGGTTATCAAATCGTCGGTTCAGAAGGTAAATGTGGCGAAGCTAAGTGCGGCGGCGATATGAAAAAAGCCGCAGCCGAAAAAGCCAAAGAAGGTAAGTGTGGTGAAGGCAAGTGTGGTGGCGAGATGAAGAAAGCGGCCGCTGATAAAGCCCATGAAGGCAAATGCGGTGAAGGTAAATGTGGCGGCGATATGAAGAAAGCTGCTGCCGATAAAGCTCATGAAGGTAAGTGTGGTGAAGGCAAATGCGGTGGTGATATGAAAAAAGCCTCTGAAAAAGTCGAAGCTAAGGCCGACGCCGTCAAAAAAGAAATGAAATAAGCGCGAGTCGATACTATCGAGCTTCAATTCTACACTTGGCCAGCCTCTGCTGGCCTTTGTTTAGCAGTATTCGAGTACGAGCTTGTCAGAACAAACAGAATGTAATCTCGACACGTCAACACGCCCTAGCTAAGAGGTGAAAGCAATGCAAGAGAGTGGATTGGTTGGATTAGGCTTACGGCGTGAAATGCTCAGTGAGTTTTGCCAAGCGCTGCCAACGGCTATCGATTTTTTAGAGGTCGCCCCTGAAAACTGGATGACGCTCGGTGGAAAATATGGCAAGCAATTTAGGCAGCTTACTGAGCAACACACTTTTTTCTGCCATGGTTTGTCACTCTCTATCGGCAGTCCTGCCCCCTTAGATTTGGCGTTTGTTCGCCAAGTGAAGGCGTTTATGGATTTGCACCAAATTGAAGTCTATTCGGAGCATTTAAGTTATTGCTCGGGTGGCGGTCATTTATACGATCTTATGCCCATCCCCTTTACCGATGACGCAGTTAAGCATGTGGCGACGCGGGTAAAACAAGTGGAGGATATTTTAGAGCGGCCTTTGATCCTCGAGAATATTTCCTTTTATGCCGCGCCGAGCGCACAGATGAGTGAACAGGCGTTTTTAACCGCAGTGTTAGAAGAGGCCGACTGTAAACTGCTGTTAGATGTGAATAATATCTATGTGAACTCGATAAATCATCAATACGATGCCGAGGCTTATTTAAAGGCCATGCCAACGGAGCGCATCGCCTATTTGCATATTGCAGGGCATTACCAACAGTCAGAAACCTTGCTGATCGACACCCATGGCAGCGACATCAACGATCCGGTCTGGGCATTGTTGGATAAGTGCTATGCCCAGCATGGCGTCTTGCCGACGCTGCTCGAGCGTGACTTTAATCTGCCTGAAACGGTGCAGTTATTGGATGAGATTAACCAAATCCATGCCTATCAAGCGCGGGCGAAAAATCGTTTGGATAAGAGGATTGCCTGATGGATTTTAAGCAAGTACAGCAATCCTTTATCGATTATATTCGCGATCCCCAAAAGCCTGTGCCGAGCGGTGTGCCCCTCGAGCGGATGCAGGTTTACCGAGAGCTGTTTTTTAATAATGTGATGGGCTTTGTCTCCAATGCCTTTCCCGTGCTCAAAAGTCTTTATAGCGATGCACAGTGGCAAGCATTAGTGCAGGCTTTTTTCAGTGAACACGATTGTAAGTCACCAATTTTTATTGATATTGCCGGAGAGTTTTTACAGTTTCTGCAGTTTGAATATTCGCCAGGAGAAAGTGAGCCGCCCTTTATGTTGGAGCTGGCGCACTATGAATGGCTCGAGCTACGAGTGGCAACCGCGCAGCAAACGAGTGAGCAAGTTTTGCTATCCAAAGAGGATATTCTGCAACGTCATCTATGTTTAGCAACAACGGCCAGTGTGGCCCAATACCAGTATCCGGTGCAGCAGATCCGCCAAGATTTTCGTCCAACAGAGGCGCTGCCACAGCCAGTGTTTTTTTGCCTCTATCAGGATGAAGCGGGTGAGGTGTTTTTTTTACAATTAACGCCGTTAAGTGCGCAAGTGCTGGGATATTTGGCAGAGCAAGGCCAGAGTCGCCTCGATGAGATATTGAACTGGCTGCAAGGGATTTATCCGCAAATGCAATTGGAGATCTTAACCCAAGGCTGTATTCAGTTACTTGAACAACTCGCCGTGAAAGGGATAGTGCGCGGGATTTAAGCGGTATGTTGCTAAAATCAGCAAAATAAATGCAATAACCTTACAAAAAAAGGGTTTTTGTTGATTTGACAAACCGCTACAATGGCGCCCGTTTTGTGATCTTAATCACTGTACGATTCCTGCGCACTTATCTTTGCACACATTTGAGGAGCTGTAATGAGCAGTCAGCCATTTAAAGACCCATTTAACTTTATGTATTTTATTGGTTTTATTTTAGTCTTACTGTTGCCGACGCTTCCAGCAAGCCTGACTTGGTTAAAGCAATTAGGCTTAATTTAAGCAGGTTTTAATCTCAAATTGAGTATACTACTGGCCACTCTTAGAGTGGCTTTTGTTTTTTAGGTTTGAGGCAGCTACATACTTTACTTATCCACAAACTATATGGTCATTTACAAACTATGATATTGAAACGCGGTTTGTTTTTATTGATAGGTTGCCTGGCGTTAGGCCTTGGACTGCTGGGTATTGTATTGCCTCTACTACCGACTGTGCCGTTTATCCTGTTGTCGGCTTTTTGTTTTGCCCGCTCAAGCGAGCGGTTGCACCAGTGGCTGATGACACACCCTTGGTTTGCCGATGCGCTGACCCAATGGCAACAACATAGGGCGATGAGGCCTGGCCTTAAACGCCGAGCGATGTTGCTCACGGGACTCAGTTTTAGTGTTAGCATTCTGGTGGTCCCGATTATCTGGGTGAAGTTACTGCTGCTCACCATGGCATGCGGATTACTCTGGTATCTTAAAACTATTCCTGAAATCGAATCCTAGTGTAGGGCGTGTTGATGTTTCGAGATTAAATTTTGTTCTCTCTGGCAAGCTTGTGCTCGCGAAACGAGGAATGACGTGTAGTAATTCTACTCAAATGACGAGCGGCTCTTATGACAGAAAGTAAGAGCAAATGCTTGCCAGACGAACCCTTCGGGCAGCGTTTGGTTGACGTTTCTGCTGCGTTATTGTCCGTTTATGTAGAATAACTACACAGCACGGACTTTGCCTTGCATAAACGCCAGCCAAATAGCTGCAAAAATAACCCTGAAACGTCAACACACCCTATGGAAGCACATTTGATCTAAGGCACAAATTGGTAACCAATTCGTCACTTGAATACGCTGCTTATTGCAACTCAAACCAAAGCGGCATAAGCTTTGTGCGAATTATTAAAGCTCGTCCACACTCGCTGTGGACGTTTTGTTTTTACCGCCAGCAGTTACGCGTGGCGAAACGATTAAGTTAAATTAAATGGCTATGAATACAGAAACCTTATCCTTGATAAAGCAAAGCATTAAAACGATTCCTAATTATCCTAAGGAAGGGATTCTATTTCGCGATGTGACCAGTCTGCTGGAAAATGCTGCGGCCTATAAAGCGACTATCGATTTATTAGTTGAGCATTACCGCAATAAAGGCTTTACCAAGATTGTGGGCACCGAAGCCCGTGGTTTCTTATTTGGTGCGCCTTTAGCACTGGAATTAGGCATTGGTTTTGTGCCGGTACGTAAGCCCGGTAAGTTGCCACGCGCGACCATTAGCCAAAGCTATGAGCTGGAATATGGCCACGATAGCCTTGAAATCCATACCGATGCGATCACCGCGAATGACAAAGTATTAGTGGTTGACGATTTGCTGGCAACTGGTGGCACTATCGAAGCCACAGTCAAACTTATCCGCCAACTGGGTGGTGAAGTGCAAGATGCGGCCTTTGTGATTTCATTACCTGATCTCGGTGGCGAAGCCCGTTTAACTGCCTTAGGTCTTGAGTTGGTTAAACTTTGTGAGTTTGAAGGCGAATAATTCTTCAGCCAAAGGCGCCTAGGGATAGTTTAATGGCATGTCGTTAATTGACATGTTATCTTGCAACTATCTCGGGGCGCGATCCCCTTTTTTGTACCAACATTCTTGTCATGCACATTGGGGAGTTCCATGTCATATCAGGTGTTAGCCAGAAAATGGCGCCCTGCCACATTCGAACAGATGGTCGGCCAAAGCCACGTGTTGCACGCGCTCACGAATGCGTTAACGCAACAACGTTTACACCATGCTTATCTTTTTACGGGTACTCGCGGTGTGGGCAAGACCAGTTTGGCGCGTCTTTTCGCCAAAGGCCTCAACTGTGAAAAGGGCGTAACGGCTTCTCCCTGTGGCGTGTGTGGCAGCTGTGTCGAAATTGCCCAGGGCCGCTTTGTTGACTTGATCGAAGTCGATGCCGCCTCGCGCACTAAAGTCGATGACACCCGCGAACTCTTAGACAATGTGCAATATCGTCCGACCCGTGGCCGTTTTAAGGTCTACCTGATTGACGAAGTACACATGCTCTCCCGTAGCAGTTTTAATGCGCTGCTAAAAACCCTCGAAGAACCACCCGAGCATGTGAAGTTTTTGCTGGCGACGACCGATCCGCAAAAGCTGCCAGTGACTGTGTTATCTCGCTGCCTGCAATTTAACTTAAAGAGCTTAACCCAGCAGGAAATTGGCACTCAGCTACAGCATATTTTAACCCAAGAGCAATTGCCCTTTGAGCACGAAGCCTTAACCCTGCTCGCCAAAGCGGCTAATGGCAGTATGCGTGATGCCTTAAGTTTGACCGATCAGGCTATTGCCTTCGGTGGCGGCACTGTGATGCTCAATCAAGTGCAATCTATGCTGGGCAGAATTGATGAGCAGCATGTGCTGGGCTTACTCAAAGCTTTAACCGATGCCGATATTGGCGTATTGATGCAAAGCTGCGCACAGGTGCTCGCCTATGGCGCGGACGCCCAAGAAGTGCTGCGCAGTTTACTGGAATTATTGCATCAAATTACCCTGACTCAATTTGCACCTGCCGCGGCGCAGCAATCCCTTTATAGCGCGCAAATTCAAGCCTTTGCCGAGCAGTTAGCGCCGGAACAAGTGCAGTTGTATTACCAGATTTTACTGACTGGCCGTAAAGACTTACCCCATGCACCGGATCCTAAATCGGGCCTCGAAATGGCACTGCTCCGAGCGGTGGCATTTGTTCCCGAAAAGCCCGTGAAGCGTTGGCAGGTTGAAGATGCTGCTAAGGTGAGTTTGCCAGCTCAGCAGCCAATGTCTGCGACGCCCACACCAAATATGCCCGCGGCGGAACCAGCTGTAAATCAAGCTGTGGCTGAAAAAAAAACTCCGCTAACCGCTGAGCGTGACTCACAGACTCTGCCACAGGCTACAATGTCTGAGCCTATGGCTAAGAGTGAGAACGCTACAGCTTCGCAACAAGCCTTATCTGCTGAGGATATGTTAGCTGTCGATGATGCGATTGATGATGAGGCTGAACTGAATGCCGCATTAATTGCCGAGCAGCAAGTGATCTTAAGCCAAGCCCAAAGCCAAGGCTTTGGTGCAAGTGCAGCATCGAGTACTGAGGCCGTCTCAACTCCAGAAGCAAAAGCTGACTCAAGCGCTGAGTCGAGCTCAGTTTCTACGCCTGCATCGAACATTGATGCCGAGCATAATCTGGCAGCAACAGTGGATACTGCTAGCGTTGACCAGAAGCCTTCTCCTGCGACATTAACAGAACCCGTAGCCTTATCTCTTGATGATATCGAGGAAAAAACTCAAGCGAGTGTTAACGAGAATGCTGATGCGCTAGCGCCAGACGAATACTCCGCTGAAAATTACGAGCAATACGATTATGCCGCCGCGCCGCTCGATGCCTATCAGGATGATTATTCACGATTTATGGCTGAGGAGCAGGGCGGATTCTCTGGCTTGGAAGAGAGTTCGTTTAATCGCGACAGTGCTCAGTCTATCGGTCATAGGGATGTTGTGCATGAGTCCGCCGCGGACCCCAAATCGCAGTCTTTTGTCGAAAGCCTAGCTTCAACACCTCCAGCGTCAACTACAGTGTCCCTCGAGGATGACGATATTTTATCGGCGGTATTAGCGGCGCGTGACTCCTTGTTATCCGATCTTGATGCGCTCAGCACCAAGGAAGGTGATGGAAAAAAGTCGGCAACGGAAGTTAAGCTTAAAACTCCGAGCCAGAGTGCGCATAGCGCGCCAGTCTCTCACGCGACATCACAAAACACGCCTTCAGTCGATGCATCTATCGAGCAGCAAGTGGTTAGTAACGTGTCCGATAACGACTTTGAGCTACCCTTTGACGATGATTTCGAGGCCGAGCTTCATCTTGAGTCACAATCAAATGTCACGCCAACTCAGCCGCTTGATCCAAACGATCGCCCGCCATGGGAAGAGGCGCCCGTCGCGGGGATGGATGATGCCAACGCATCGGCTGCAAGTTCTAACCTACAGCTTGAAAACGCTGTTGTACTGCAAACAAGTGTTGATGATTTAGGCGCTGCGACCGTCACTGCTCAAATATCGCCAACGGATAGCGAGGCGACACAGGTTGGGCAAGCGGCTGGACAACATATTGGACAAGAAGCTGCACAAGAGGCTGTACCAGAGAGCGAGCCAGCTGCGCAAAGCCCTGAGATGAATACGGCGCCGCAGCCGCCTCAGGCACTTACATCACAACTAGCGCAGCAACAAATACAGCAACCGACTCAGCCACAAGATGCGGTGCAGTCACAGTCAAGCGAGACAGTACAACCAACGTCATCCACCGCATTAGCGCTGGCGCAATCGATTACCGGTCATCCCTTAGACTTGCACTGGTACAAGCTCATGGCGAGCCTAGAGATTGGCGGCCGTGTGCGTCAGTTGGCGGTAAACTCGATTTGTCAGCTGCAGGCTAACCCTTTGCCGTTGCTGCTAAAACCCGACCAGAAACACTTGGCGGCGCCCGTGGCGATTGAGCAGCTCGAGCAGGCACTGACCGCCGCAATGGGGAACCCGAGGCAGGTTGAGGTGGTCATAGGAACTGATCCCGCTCGGGAAACGCCCTTAGAGATGCGCAAACGTTTTCACCAAGAGTTACTGCAGCAGGCACGTCAATCGCTGATGATGGACGATAATGTGCAATGGCTGATTAACCGTTTTGGCGCCGAGCTGGACCAGGATACTTTACTCTATCCACCAGAATTGTTAGCTCAGCGTAGTGGGCTCATTCCTGCACTGCCTGAGCCCGAGTAATATTTCCTCTGTGCATATGCTGCGTGGAGTGGCAGAGTTTGTTAAAAACTCGCTATCAAGATCATAAGTTTAGCGATGGGATATCGGCATTGATTGCCAATCCCATTTATTTCAGTAAGATTAGCCAGCTTAAAAGCTTGCGACTAACCCTAATAGAAGAGAAATGACTATGTTTGGAAAAGGCGGTATGGGCAATCTGATGAAACAAGCCCAGATGATGCAAGAAAGAATGGCAAAAATGCAGGAAGAAATTGCCCGCATGGAAATGGTCGGTGAATCAGGTGCTGGCTTGGTTAAAGTGACCATGACAGGCTCACACACAGTACGTAAAGTCGAAATCGATCCAAGCTTGATGGAAGACGATAAAGAGATGCTGGAAGATTTGATTGCCGCAGCCTGTAACGATGCCGCGCGTCGTATCGAAGAAAACCAGAAAGCCAAAATGGCCGAAGTGACTGGCGGTATGCAATTACCACCAGGCATGAAAATGCCATTTTAATTGAGATAGACAATGAAATTTAGTCCCCTGCTTGACGAGTTAATTCAGTCCCTGCGCTGTTTGCCAGGGGTTGGGCCGAAATCGGCTCAACGTATGGCGTTTCAATTGCTTGAGCGCGATAGAAAAGCTGGGCTTAAATTAGCCTCTGCACTGTCGAGTGCCATGAGCGATATCGGTCATTGTCAGTCTTGCCGAACCTACACTGAAGAAAGCCTCTGTCCGATTTGTGCTAGCTATAAACGCGGTTCCTCGTCGACGATTTGTGTGGTCGAAACGCCGGCCGATGTGTTAGCCATTGAAGCGGGTGGACATTTTACCGGTCGCTACTTTGTATTGCTGGGCCATTTATCACCACTCGATGGGGTGGGACCTGAGGAGTTAGGCTTGGCGCTATTAGAGCGTCACTTAGCCTCGGGCGATGTTGCCGAGCTGATCCTTGCGACCAATCCCACGGTAGAAGGTGAGGCCACCGCCCACTTTATTGCCGATATGGCACGGCGCCATAAGGTGGTGATCAGCCGTATCGCCCACGGCGTTCCCGTAGGTGGCGAGCTGGAATATGTCGACAGCACCACCTTAGCGCTGTCCTTCAATGGGCGTATCCCGCTGTAGCGAGTGATCGCCTCAAGAGAAAACCCGCCAGCCCAGTGCTTGCGGGTTTTTATTTTATGGGCGCAGGATTATTTGAATAAAGAGTATTGAGCAGATGGTCTTAGTGTTCTTATTTATCGCGTTAGCATTCCTCATTTACGGCTGACTCCCCAAATATCTGGGCCATAGGCCGTGTTTTTGCCCCAGATTGCCTTATTTTTCGCCATTTGATCTGTGATTTTATCTCCCCCCTTGAAAAGTGGATTTACAGCCCCATTTTATTAATCACTAAGCGTTTGCTTTAACCAAATTGCGTAACAAATAAGGAAAATTTCATGTCACAACAAGAAACTCATGGTTTTCAAACTGAAGTCAAACAGCTGTTGCATTTGATGATCCATTCTTTGTATTCCAACAAAGAAATTTTCTTGCGTGAACTGGTCTCCAATGCTGCGGATGCGGCCGATAAGCTGCGTTACCTTGCGTTGACCAACGACGCGCTATACGAAGGTGACGGTGAGCTACGTGTACGCATCAGCGCAGACAAAGAAAAAGGCACTGTGACCATCGAAGACAACGGCGTAGGTATGACTCGCGATGGCGTGATTGAGCATTTAGGCACGATCGCCAAATCGGGCACCGCTGAATTCTTTAAAAACCTCTCAGGCGAAGCCTCAAAAGATTCGCAATTAATCGGCCAATTCGGTGTGGGCTTCTATTCTGCCTTTATCGTAGCGAAAAAAGTCACTGTACGCACCCGTGCGGCAGGTCATAAGGCCAATGAAGCCGTATTGTGGGAGTCGGAAGGTGAGGGCAGTTTCACCGTCGATACCATTACTAAGGCGAGCCGTGGTACCGAGATTACCCTGCACCTGCGTGATGAAGAGAAAGAGTTTGCCGATGAGTGGCGCCTGCGCTCCATCATCACTAAGTACTCAGACCATATTTCTGTACCGGTTGAAATGTGGCAGGAAGGCACCCCTGAGCGCGATGGCCCAGATGGTGAGAAAATTCCCGCAGCCGAAGGTTACTGGAAGGTCATGAACAAGGCGACTGCGCTGTGGATGCGCAATAAGTCTGAGATCAGTGACGAAGAGTACCAAGAATTTTATAAGCACATTTCCCACGACTACACAGACGCACTGCTGTGGAGCCATAACCGCGTTGAAGGTAAACAGGAATACACTAACCTGTTGTATATTCCTTCAAAAGCGCCATGGGATTTGTGGAACCGCGACCGTAAGCATGGCCTGAAACTCTTTGTTCAGCGCGTGTTTATTATGGATGACGCCGAGCAGTTTATGCCATCTTACCTGCGCTTTGTGCTGGGGTTGATTGACTCAAACGATCTGCCGCTGAACGTGTCACGCGAGATTTTACAGGACAACCACATCACCAAAGCGATGCGCACTGGTATTACTAAGCGCGTGCTGGGCATGTTGGAAAAACTGGCAAAAGACGATGCGGAAAAATACCAACAATTCTGGGCCGAATTTGGCCAAGTGTTGAAGGAAGGTCCAGCGGAAGACTTTGCAAACCGTGAACGTATTGCAGGCTTGTTGCGTTTTGCGTCTACCCATACGGGCAGCGCGGCACCGACTGTGTCACTCGATGATTACATTAGCCGCATGAAGGAAGGCCAAACCAAGATTTACTATATCGTTGCCGACAGCCACGAAGCCGCGGCCAACAGCCCACACTTAGAACTGCTGCGTAAGAAAGGCATCGAAGTGTTGTTGATGTCAGAACGTATCGATGAGTGGTTAATCAACCACTTAACTGAGTACAAAGAAAAACAATTGCACTCAGTCACCCGTGGCGAGCTGGAATTAGGTGAGCTGGAAGATGTGGCTGAGAAGGAAGCGCAGGAGAAACTCGCCGAAGAGTCTGCACCACTGATTGAGCGCATCAAAGCGGCATTAGGTGCAAGCGTGGCCGATGTGAAAGTCACCTCGCGCTTAACCGATACCCCAGCCTGTGTGGTGACGGGTGAAGGTGAAATGTCAACGCAAATGATCAAACTGATGCAGGCTGCTGGTCAGCCAGTGCCAGAGGTCAAGCCGACGTTTGAAGTAAACCCTGCGCATCCATTAGTGTCGCGCTTAAACGATCTTCAAGATGAAGCCGCCTTTGCCGATTGGTCGAATCTGTTATTGCAACAGGCGCAATTGTCGGAGAAGGGCAGCCTAGCGGACCCATCGGCCTTTATTAAGCTGATGAACCAAATGTTATTGGCAAGTCTGAAGTAACACATTCGGGGCACTTGAGTCGAGACACAAGTGCCCCGATTCACTTTTAGGCACCAAGAGTCGCATTACCCTCGGGCATTTCCTAGTAGAAGTGCCAGTTTGGGAGTAAGGAAAACCATGGACAATATCCTCGATCTAACGAAAGACAATATTCAGCAAGTGGTTGATGCTTCGATGCAGCAACTGGTGGTGATGGTGTTTTGGGCCCAGCCACAGCCGCAGAGTGTTGCCATGGTGCAAACACTCGAGCAACTTGCCGCGCAGCATGCTGGCCGTTTTGTGCTGGCGAAAGTGAACTGCGAAACTGAGCTGGAAATCGCGAACTATTTCCGCATTCAAGCACTGCCGACTACCTTAGTACTGGATAAGGGCCAGCCAATCGATGGCTTTGCGGGCATGCAGGAGGCGGCGCAGGTGAGCGCTATGCTGGAGAAACACTTGCCACCCTTATGGCAATTGCAGCTTGAGCAAGCCAAAGCCCTGTTAGCCTTAACCCAAGTATCGGCGGAGGATTTAACTACTGCGGCTGTGTTACTGAAAGACGCCTATAGCGCCTCACATCAGGCGGCTGAGGTGAGTTTGGTGCTCGCCGATGTGTATTTGATGCAGGGTGAACTCGCCCAAGCGCAAACTTTACTCGAACAGATTGGTCTTGCCGACCAAGACGGTTATTACCAAAGCTTAAAGGCAAAATTAACCCTTGCCTTGGATGCGGCGGACACGCCAGAAATTCGTGATTTGCAGCAGAAGTTCGAGCATAATCCGCAGGATTTAGTGTTATTACTCGAACTTTGTAAGGCCCTGCATTCGGCCCACCGAGACGAAGAAGCGCTCGCGCATTTATACAGTGTGTTATCTAAGGATTTAACTGCTGAAAATGGCAAGGTAAAACAAGTCTTTATGGAAATTTTAACGGCACTTGGGCAAGGCAATAGTCTGGCGAATCAGTACCGCCGTAAGCTCTATACCTTGCTTTATTAAAGATTAAATTGGCCGCAAAACTGCGATTTATTTACGGTTTCTGAGGCTAAAGTCGAAGCTAAAAGCCTTCTCAATGGCGGCCAGATGTGCGAAGATCGCCGCCCTAAGAAGAATATCAATGCGAAAAAGAGGACTCTTGAGATGCGCATTATCCTATTGGGCGCCCCAGGTGCCGGTAAAGGTACCCAGGCCCAGTTCATTATGGAACAGTATGGTATCCCACAAATTTCTACTGGCGACATGTTACGTGCTGCCGTTAAAGCCGGTACTCCGCTGGGTTTAGAAGCGAAGAAAGTGATGGATGCAGGCCAACTGGTTTCTGATGATCTGATCATTGGACTGGTTAAAGAGCGTATCGCACAGGACGACTGTGTTAAAGGTTTCCTGTTGGACGGTTTCCCACGCACTATCCCACAAGCGGATGCGATGGCGGCAAACGGTATCAGCATTGATCACGTGATCGAAATCGATGTGCCAGACGAAGAAATCGTTAAGCGCATGAGCGGTCGTCGCGTTCACCCAGGTTCTGGCCGTGTTTACCACGTGGTATTCAATCCACCTAAAGTGGAAGGCAAGGACGATGTGACTGGCGAAGACTTAGCAATTCGTCCAGATGACGAAGAAGCCACAGTGCGCAAACGTTTAGGCATTTACCACGAGCAAACTAAGCCATTGGTTGAATACTATGGCAAAGTGGCTGCGGCGGGTAACACTCAATACCACAAATTCGATGGTACTCAGTCGGTAGCGGCAGTGAGTGAACAGTTAGCCAGCGTGCTGAAATAAGCATCATTCGCTAAATTCGAGAACAAGTTCTCATATTAGGAAAAAGCCTGCGATTGCAGGCTTTTTTTATTGGCGATCGAATGTTAGCCTGCCGAGGTATTTGGCTGATAAAAGGTAACACATTGACTTCTCCCTCTCCTGCGTTTGGCGTGTTATTGGTCAATCTCGGCACGCCCGATGAACCCACTCCCAAAGCGGTTAAGCGATTCCTCAAACAGTTTTTAAGTGATCCTCGGGTCGTCGATTTGTCCCCTTGGCTGTGGCAGCCGATTTTGCAGGGGATAATCCTTAACACCCGACCCGCCAAGGTGGCCAAACTTTATCAGAGCGTGTGGACGGAGCAGGGCTCGCCGCTAATGGTGATAAGCGAGCAGCAGGCACAAAAATTAGCCACGGATCTGAGCGCGACCTTTAATCAAACCATTCCGGTGGAACTGGGCATGAGCTATGGCAATCCTTCGATTGAGAGCGGCTTTGCCAAACTCAAGGCCCAAGGCGCCGAACGTATCGTGGTGCTGCCGCTGTATCCGCAGTATTCCTGCTCAACCGTCGCCAGTGTGTTCGATGCGGTGGCGCAGTATTTTACCCAAGTGCGTGACATTCCTGAGCTGCGTTTTAGCAAACAGTATTTTGACCATGAAGCCTATATCGCGGCCTTAGCGCATTCGGTGAAACGCCATTGGAAAACCCATGGGCAGGCCGACAAGTTAATTCTATCCTTCCACGGTATTCCGCTGCGGTATGCCACTGAAGGCGATCCCTATCCTGAGCAGTGCCGCGCGACGGCCAAGTTACTGGCGCAGGCGCTGGAGTTAACCGAAGGACAATGGCAGGTGTGTTTCCAATCCCGCTTCGGTAAAGAAGAGTGGTTAACCCCCTATGCCGATGAGCTGCTGGCCGATTTACCCCGTCAAGGCGTAAAAAGTGTCGATGTGATTTGCCCAGCCTTTGCCACCGATTGCCTTGAAACCTTAGAAGAGATTTCGATTGGCGGTAAAGAGACTTTCCTGCATGCGGGCGGCGAGGCCTATCACTTTATTCCCTGTTTAAATGATGATGAGCTCCATATCGAGCTGCTCAGGCAACTGGTGCAAGAACAAGCTCAACCATGGATACGCGCAGAGTGACGGTAAATTTCTCCTGTTGAAACCGAAACACGGCCTAGTTTCATGCTGATTTTATGGTAGAATCTGCGCCCTTTGTGGCTCGGGAGTGGATTTTTTATCTCTCTAGCCTAGACTCATTATTTTTAGGACACGATGAGCCAACGCTCGTTGTAATGCCCATTAGCATGGATGCCAGGAAAAGAGAGCCACTATGAAGTTTCCCGGTCAGCGCAAATCGAAACATTATTTTCCGGTCAAAACCCGTGACCCACTGCTTGAGCAATTAACCCAGCAACCTCAACCTTTTGCGACCTATATCAGCGGTATCGATCAAACCTTAGTGGATATCGAAGCCAAGGTAGAGGATGAGTTGCTCGGGCGTTATGGTTTACCCAAGGGTAATTCGACGCTTATCAATGATGAGCAAGCGCACGCCCTGTATACCGAGCTGAAACAAAACGATTTAATCAGCGATGAGTTTGCGGGCGGCACTATTGGTAACACAGTGCACAATTATTCTATTTTGGCCGATGACCGCTCAGTATTATTTGGAGTGATGAGCCAAAATATCGAAGTCGGCAGTTATGCTTACCGTTATCTTTGTAACACCTCCTCAAAGGTTGACCTTAACTTCCTGCAACCCGTCGATGGTCCTATTGGCCGTTGTTTTACCCTGATTTCGGATTGTGGTGAGCGTACCTTTGCGATCAGCAAAGGGGCGATGGATAAGTTAACTCCTGAATATATTGATAAAGACGTAGTGCAGGGCAGCTCTGCCTTGGTATTAACAGCCTATTTAATGCGCGCCAGCGGCGGCGACAGGATCACCGATGCGGCCATGTGCGCAATTGAATACGCTAAAGCGGCCGAAGTCCCCGTGGTATTGACCTTAGGCACACGCTTCTTAATCGAAGAAGATCCCGTTTGGTGGCAAAACTTTATCCAAGAGCATGTGACCATTTTGGCGATGAACGAAGATGAAGGTGAGGCCTTAACCGGATTTCGCGATCCGCTGCTTGCCAGTGAAAAAGCCCTCGAGTGGTGTGATATGGTGTTAACCACCGCAGGCCCCATCGGGCTTTATACTGCAGGTTATACCGATGATGCCGAAAAGCGTGAAACCAGCCATACACTGCTGCCCGGTGCTATCCCCGAATTTAACCGTTATGAGTTCTCGCGTCCGAAGCTGAAGCGTGACTGCGAAAACCCGATTAAAGTGTTTGCCCATATTTCGCCTTACATGGGCGGCCCAGAGAAAATCGGCAACACTAATGGTGCTGGTGATGGCGCGTTGTCGGCGTTGTTGCATGACTTGGCGGCCAATACCTTCCACAAGACCAATGTGCCAGGCTCAAGCAAGCACAAGCGTGATGGTCTGTGTTATTCGTCATTCTCGCAAATTTGTAAGTACGCAAACCGCGTGGCTTACGAGGTGTTGGCGCAGCATAGTCCGCGTCTCTCCCGCGGTTTACCTGAGCGTGAAGACAGCTTAGAAGAATCTTACTGGGAAAGATAAGTCAGTACTGGCTTGAGTAAATAAGGGCAATGGCGGCAAACCGTTATTGCCCTTGTTGTTTTTGGGGATAGACGAAAACTTGAGCCAATGACGTTTTCTCAACAATTAACCCTGTGGATGTTAATTTTTGCTACAGGCAGACCCGAATAAATGATAACGTTAGCCCAATCACTGCTCCCAATAACAGCGAATATTAAGGTGGAATTTTCGGTGAAAGCGCAGATCTTAACAGAAATGAAGGTACTCAAGACCATCGATCCTGAGTTCGAAGTGCAGCGCCGTGTGGCGTTTATTAAATCTAAACTGCAAGCTGCCCGCAGCAAAGCCTTGGTCCTTGGGATCAGCGGAGGTGTGGATTCTTCCACAGCGGGGCGTTTATGCCAGTTGGCCGTTGATAGCCTCAATAGCGAGCATCCTGACAGCGGTTATCAATTTATTGCGGTGCGCTTACCCTATCAAATTCAAAAAGATGAGCATGAAGCTCAGCAAGCTTGCCAGTTTATTCAGCCGACCAAATTAGTCACTATTAATGTGCACCAAGGAGTTGATGGCGTGCATCAGGCGACTTTAACTGCCTTTGTCGAAGCGGGATTGCATTCACCGGACGCGGCTAAAGTCGATTTTATTAAAGGTAACGTGAAAGCGCGCATGCGCATGATTGCCCAGTATGAGTTAGCCGGTTTAGTGGGCGGGCTTGTGGTGGGAACCGATCATAGCGCTGAGAATATCACTGGTTTTTATACCAAATGGGGCGATGGCGCCTGCGATCTTGCGCCTTTATTTGGCCTCAACAAACGCCAAGTGCGCCAGGTGGCGGCATATTTGGGCGCGCCAGAGTCATTAGTCTATAAAGCGCCAACCGCGGATTTGGAAGACAATCAACCGCTACTGGAAGATGAAGTCGCGCTTGGACTGACCTACGAGCAAATCGATGATTTCCTTGAAGGGAAAGAAGTCGGCAAGGATGTTGAAGAAAAACTTATCAATATCTACAAGGCCACGCAGCATAAGCGTCAACCTATCCCCACTATTTACGATTAATTAAGACGGTTATCGTTTGAACATTAACGAAAAGCACCCTAATGGGGTGCTTTTTTTTATGTGCGAAATTAATGCTATCTCGCCAAATTGAATTGAGCCTATTTGGATCAAGCTGAGTCCTATTCTTTAGCTTTGTTTCGCTTGGAGATGGTTACGCGTCAGGGCAATCAAAGCGTTTGAGTATTGGCGATAGTCTAAATAAGGCGTGAGCAGTACACAGCTTAAGTGTCGAGACTGCGACTGGAGCACTGCCGTGACGTCTTGCAGTTTAGCCTGTGAGTCTTGCATTAATTGCTGTTTGGTTGTTTGCAACGCGTCAGTAGCGATATGGCTCTCGGCTGCAATCCCCAATGCCGTGGCGGCAGCTTGCCCACAGACAATATGGATATTGGCATGTGGCGAGAGGGCATTGGCACCTATCAGCAGCATTTGCTGCTGTTTGAGTAATAAGTTGTCGCGATAATCGCGCCAATCCTCACTGGGAGCGCAAATTTTTGCCATAATTGTGAAGATCTTACGCCAGTGATTGCCATTTAAGGCAATGAGTTCTGCTATCGCGTTATCTTGCTCCCAATGCCAATCTTCAGGCATGAGTGGGGGATTGGGGAGATAAAACGCATAGGTCGCTGTGGCTGGGCCAATGTGCATAAGAGTCGAATATGGGAGTCAAAGTGGGGCGGATCTTACCCTAACTTAGGAATACGGCTGAAACTAAATTGTCGCGAGATCAAATCTTAAATATGAAAGTTGAGGTTTTTTTTTATCTAACCTTATAATCTGATTGCGCATTTTATGGGATCCAAGGGACGAGAATGAAAGCCATCATCATAGGCTCAACCAAGCATTTATTTTTCGCGGCATTTTATGCCTGTTTGGGGATTGCCGTCGCCCTGTTGGTGACAGGCATACATTTTCTCAATGCCAGACCCGATCTCTCCCTCTGGCACACCACTGAACTTAAAAACGAGTTTCGCTACAACACCAAATTAGACAAATTCAGTGATTACATCGCCTTAGAAGATAAGTTATTTGCCGAAGTGGAGAATAAAGTCCTTAAAAAAGTGTCGGCGACGGATGCTTCACCCGTGAATCGCTACGTTAAAAACAGTCTGTCGGATCCCGCCCGTTGGCCCCATAACTGGAATCGCACCTTCGAGTGGCCTAAGGCCGATGCGCCCTTTGGTGTACTGTTGCTCCATGGTATGTCCGATTCGCCCTATGCCATGTCCAATGTGGCGGCACATTTTAAGGGTAAAGCCCATGTACTTGGCTTAAGACTCCCTGGCCATGGCACCATTCCGAGTGGTTTGACGAGCCTCTACTGGCAGGACTTAGCCGCCGCGGTGAATTTAGCAACGGCACATATGAAACAAGAGCTTAAAGGTAAACCGCTGTTTGTGATTGGCTTTTCAACGGGCGCCGCAGTAGCGCTTAACCACGAGTTAGAGCTTATTAATCAGGAAAAAGATCCCGATTATGCGGGGATGATTTTTATGTCGCCCGCCATTGGGCTTGCACCGATTGCAGCGGCGGCCCGTTGGCAGAGTTGGATTGGCCGTTTACTCGATTTAGATAAATTGCAGTGGAACAGTATTCAGATGGAATACGATCCCTTTAAATACACCTCTTTTGCGGTAAACGCAGGCGATGTGGTTTATCAATTAGCGCTGCGTAATCAAAGTCTATTGAGTGGGCTAACGCCTGCACAACGTGAACATATTCCTGACATATTAACCTTTCAATCTGTCGCCGATGCGACGGTTTCAAGTGCCGCGGTAGTGAACCTGCTTTACCAAGTGCTACCCGAGAAAGGCCATGAGTTAGTGTTGTTTGATATGAACCGTACCGTGATCAACAGTAAATTGATGGCAAATGATCCGCTGCTCGCGTTATTACCAGCATCCTCCGATACTATCCATTACCGTGGCACCTTGATTGAAAATCAGGATAGCGAGACGACTCAGGTTCAAGCGCGAGAGTTTGGCATTATGCCTCAAGATAATAGTGTGCCAGCGCTGCAAAGCTTATCTTTGCATTGGCCTGCGGGGGTGTATTCTCTGTCCCATGTGGCCTTACCCTTTAATGAAGATGATGGATTATACGGCATTAAAACCAATGAGAAATTACACCGGATCCAAATTGGCGCTGCCTCATCCCGTGGCGAGCGTGGAGTGTATAGCGTGCCTGCCGCGGAAATGTTACGCCAAAAATGGAATCCGTTTTTCCCCTATATGCTGACGCGAATTGACCAATATCGCGCCGCGCATATGCCCGATTAAACTGTGACTAGGGTGCAAACCACGCAGTTGCGCCCTTGTTCCTTAGCCTTATACAGGTTCTCATCCGCCTGTTTTAACCAAACTTCAAGCGTTGAGCTGTAAGCGGCATCGGCAATGATGGCGCCTATGCTGACGGTGACACTAAAAGTGACATGATCGGCTGGGTTCGTAATGACCACGCTGGCGAGTTTTTCGCGGAAGGCATTAAGATGTTGCTCAACTTTCAAGGTATTACACATAGGTAATATCAAGACAAACTCTTCACCACCGTAACGGCAGAGCAAATCGACATCACGCTTAAAGTGACTCGTTAACACTTCTGCCATGACCCGTAGGCACTCATCACCCGCCAGATGGCCGTAGGTGTCATTCACTTTTTTAAAGAAGTCAAGGTCGAGTAATACTACGGCAATGGCATCTTGGCCCCGTTCACACAAGTCTTGAATTTTCAGGAATTGCTTCTCGGTATAACGTCGATTGTACAAATTGGTGAGGGAATCCCGCTCTGCCATATCTTTGAGTTTGCGGTTAGCGATTTCCAAATCCATAGTGCGCTGTGCCACTTTATCTTCTAACTCGAGTTGATGGCTAAGCAGCGCTTGCTGATTGGCTTCTAAGCTCTCGTACAGGCTATAGATTTCCTTTGGCGTACTGTTATCGAGTAGCTCGTGTTCAAACTTTTCCTCATTGATACTGCCGTCTTTCTTTTGGCTAAAATGTTGCGCCAGTAAGGCGAGGGGAGTAGTCGTTAAACGGCTGATTGCTTTGGCGATAATAATGGCGCCGACCATACTGAGTAACAGTAGCACTATGGTCTTAGTATATTGCTCTTGGGCTAAGGTAAGCAGAGGGATAAACGGCTCAACCACATACAAATACCAACCATTTTTGAGTTTATGGTGGGCGTAAATATATTCAGGCGTTTCGGTATCCTCCTGATTGATATTCATCAGCTGTAATCGCGTGCGATACTCAGTGCTGCCCGTGACATAGTTGAAAGGGGTTAAGGGTTGTAGACCGAGTCTTTCCGAGGCGTAAACAATATTTTTCTTCTCATCCAATAAGATAATGGATTGCGTCTCATGGTGTTGATTTTGCTTATCAATATTGGAGAAGTAACTTAAATCGAGACTGCCCTCAACAATGCCAATCGCAGTTTTAGACTCTTCTTTAAATATGGGGGCACTGATGGCGATGATGATGTCCTTGCCGAGCCCACGGCCAATAAATACCGGTGAGACAAAGGTGTTATGGTGAATAAAAGCTTGGATAAAGTAATCCCTATCCAGCACATTCACTTTTTGTGGTAACAGCTTAACTTGGTTAAGTTTCTCAAGCGGGCTGCCCGCCACTATGTCGCCATCTTCATTGGCGATAAACATAGTCGTAAAACTGGGGGTTAACCCTTGAACACTATCGAGGACGAGTTGCCATTGTTCGAATGGCAAACCCGATACGCTGATAAATTTACCTATGCTGGCAATAGTACGGGTGTTAGTGCTGATATAAGTTTCGGTGGCGTGGCCAAGGGAGATCCCTGTGTCATTGAGGTTTTGATTAATCAACACCTGTTGTTTATCCATAAAATAATGATTAAACACGAGGGATGAGGTCAGTAAGCTGATGGTGGTAATCAAAATAAACAGATAGCTAAGCTGCGCACTCATGGTTCGGCGAGTATGGTTTACCAGCTTATCTTTTAAGTGCCACAAACTGGGGAGTGCCACCACACAAAGCTCACCTAAGGTAGTGTAGAAAATGCCATTAAAAGCTTGTTTTACCGTGGTAAAGGGAATGTGGTAAGTCGGCATCCCCGTGATGAGCCACAGGTATAAGCCCATTAATGGCAAGCCTAATAACAGCCAATAACAAATGCTGGCGTAGAGTATGGGGAAGTCTCTGCGCCGCGCAAACCCTAACCACAGCGCCTCAAGCAAAAACACCAGATACACGTGGGCACTGGACCAAGCCAACATCAAACCCGTTGCCGTAAATAGGGCTGTAAACAGGGCATACCAAGGCCCGAGTAAGATGGCCACAATCACCACCGCCACGTTGCCTAAAATAAGCTGGACGTTGGCAAAAAGTGGAATAGGGTAGATGTTGAGCACTAAACCCAGTAGGCCGAGAAAGGTGGCTAACTTTAGATGGGCAATATTCAGAGCTGATACACGCAAAGATAAGTCCCTTTAGTCAAAATTATGCTTAAAAAGCAATCGATTGCACTGAAACTATAAATTATATCTAGCTTAGCAGAAGTTTCTTAATTTGATATTGAACAGGTGGCTTAAGTTTGGTCTTAGCTCACAGTCTGGCATTCATCATGGTTTTACCTGCTATAGGCTATATGGTTTCTGGCAAAAATTCGCCACACAGACCAGAAACTAAGCAGTTGATCAAACTCATCTCACTAAGCACTTGCACAGAGGCGAGGCAATTGCTAAAGTCTGGCTCACTTAAGGTGAACCCCACTCAATAGCATCTTAAGTAACAAGTGCTTAAGCTTATCTAAGATAATTTATTTAAGCACGACATTTTCGGTATGTAGCGCAGCCCGGTAGCGCACTGTCATGGGGTGTCAGGGGTCGGAGGTTCGAATCCTCTCATACCGACCAAATTCATAAACAATAAAGCCTGCAATCTTAATCAGTTGCGGGCTTTTTTGTGTCTGTGATTTGCATTGAAGTGGTGTATTTACGTTTTGTATATGGGGAATACAACCGAGTTATTAATAACTTAGGGAGTTTTCGTTGGTATGGCTTATGGCAATCAATGGTATGTCAAATAGCGAACGCTCGCCTCGCTAATCACCAAGGCTCACCTGTTTAGCATCGGTATACCCTGTAGGTTTAAAGAAATGCTAGGCAGTTTTGGGACAAACCTTGTTAGTCTTTTTACTCTAATTAATTGATTTCGGATTAATATTTTTAGAAAATAATTTAAAGTTAGTATCAAAACCTATAAAGAATCCATCTCTCTACTTTATAAGAATGATCTATTTGGTCAAAACTAGCAGCAGACTGAGCAGTTTAAAGCAGTAGAAGTACTCACCAATAAACAGCAGAAGCGCTCAATTGTACCTAGGTCACTAACTGGTGGTGCTGCACCTAATTTAGTGCCCAACTTTTCAATCGCATCCAAGTATTAATCGTTAAATGCCTTCGCCTAAAAAGACTTTGGTATAGCGTGGCTGGATCCAAGCGCTATCACCTTTGTTTATGCCAAGCTGTTTAAATTGCACTTTAGATAATTCAACATGGATCAATTGGTTATCTAGCTCAGTTAGAACTTCTAATCTCACTGCAGGGCCAACTATGGTCACTAAGTCTAAACTGACTTTAAGGGCGTTTTCAGTTGGTTGTGTCAGTACCTCGATTTCGTGTGGGCGTACATAGGCCAAGCCTTGTTGCTCTTCGCTAATTGTGTGCTCTGGTGAGGAAATGTTGATATTGCCTATAGTGCTATGCCCTTGTTTTACCCGGGCATGAAAGAGGTTCACATTACCAAGAAACTCATACACGAAAGGATTACTGGGATTGTCATAGACTTCTTCAGGCGTACCTTGCTGCTCAATACGACCTTGATTCATCACCACGATTTTGTCTGCGACTTCGAGTGCCTCTTCCTGATCATGGGTCACAAAAACAGTAGTGACATTAATTTCATCGTGTAAGCGTCTGAGCCAGCGGCGTAATTCGGCCCGAACTTTTGCATCGAGCGCGCCAAAGGGTTCGTCTAACAGTAGAACCTTAGGTTCGACCGCAAGCGCGCGGGCGAGAGCGATACGTTGTCTTTGACCGCCTGAAAGTTGTGATGGATAACGATTAGCGGTCCAATCTAATTGAACGAGTTTGAGTAATGAATGCACCTTATCTGCAATGTCTGCCTTAGTCGGACGTGTCTTTCGTGCTCTGACTGTGAGTCCATAGGCGACATTTTCGAATACAGTCATATGTTTAAATAGGGCGTAATGTTGGAATACAAAACCGACACCGCGTTCACTCACATGCTGTGTGGTGATGTCTTCGCCATTAAATCTGACTATGCCACTGTCGGCCTGTTCGAGTCCGGCAATAATCCTGAGTAAAGTTGTTTTGCCTGAGCCGGATGGACCTAAAAGGGCCGTCAGCTCTCCGGTTTTGATCTCTAAATTGACCGAGTCAACAGCAACAAAATCACTAAAACGCTTATTAACTTGTTGAATGTGTATACTCATAATGCTCTGTTCCCAAGGACGTTGCGTTTAGTTAATTTGATGTTTGCGCTCATCTTTCCACTCCACAAGGCTTTTCAGCACGATAGTGACCAGTGCTAAACCTGTGAGCAGGGATGACACGGCAAACGCGGCCGTAAACATGTATTCGTTATAAAGCACTTCTATGTGTAGCGGCATAGTATTGGTCTCACCGCGAATGCGCCCAGAGACCACAGCTACCGCACCAAACTCCCCCATAGCGCGTGCATTACACAGGATCACGCCGTAGAGTAAGCCCCACTTAATGTTCGGCAGTGTGACGAACCAAAAGGTCTTTAAACCACTGGCGCCTAAGGTGAGTGAGGCCTCTTCTTCATCTTTGCCCTGTTGCTGCATCAGTGGAATGAGTTCACGGGCAATAAAGGGTAAAGTGCCGAACATGATGACAATGACTATGCCCGGAACGGCAAAAATCACTTTTAAATCATGGGCAGCAAGCCAAGGCCCAAACCAACCTTGGGCACCGAAGAGGATCACAAAAATCAGCCCGACCACGACGGGTGAAATGGCGAAGGGCATATCGATTATCGAGATCAGTATGGTTTTGCCTCTAAACTCAAATTTAGCAATAGCCCAAGCAATGGCGACACCAAAAATAGCATTGGTCGGTACAACAATAATTAACACTAACAAGGTGAGGCGAATGGAAGCGAGCGCATCGGGATCGGTCACGGCTTGCCACCAGACCTGGAGACCTGCTTCGAAGGCGCCGTAGAGCACAACCGCTAATGGCAAAACCAGAAACAGTGCGAGAAAGCTTAATGCGATCCCGATTAAACTCCACTTAATCCAAGGTGCCTCAGTGGTAGCGTGATAATTTACAGTCGATATTTGGCCCATAGACCTAACCTCTTTTACTCGCCCACCACTGTAGGCTATTAATTAATAACAATAAGAGGAAAGCTGCTACGAGCATGACCACCCCGATAGCCGCTGCGCCGTTATAGTCATATTGCTCAGCTTTGGACACTATCAGTAGCGGAGTAATTTCAGTGCGATAGGGCAAATTGCCCGAGATAAAAATGACGGAACCATATTCGCCCACAGCACGTGCAAAGGCTAAGGCATAACCCGTTAATAATGCAGGTAATACCGCAGGTAGGATCACTCTTCTTATGGTGGTTAATCGATTAGCACCGAGGGATGCAGAGGCTTCTTCAAGTTCCTTTGAAAAGTCTGCTAAAACCGGTTGTACTGTTCGTACGACAAAGGGCAATCCAATGTAAGTTAAGGCAATCACAACGCCAATTTGACTGTAGGCGACTTTAATGCCCCATAAATGTAAATATTGACCTACCCACCCGGTAGTCGAATAAAGCGTTACGAGCGCGATACCTGCGACAGCCGTCGGTAAGGCAAAAGGCAGATCGACTAAAGCATCGACCACTTTTTTACCCAAAAATTGATAACGTACTAACACCCAAGCGACAAGAGTCCCAAAAATGGCATTAATGCTGGCGCCAATAAAAGACGCCGTAAATGACAGCTTGTATGAGGCTACAACCTGAGGATGACTAATTGCGACCCAAAAGTCAGCCCAACTCATTTGCAGCGTAAACAGAACTAATCCGGCTACAGGAATAAGAAACAGCAAACTTAAATATAAAACTGAGAAGCCTAAGGTAATACCAAATCCAGGTAGCACAGATTTTATGACAACCTTGCTCATATCATTATTCCGTAGCGAGATAAGTGAAACTCTGGGCGGTTTCGTATGAGTGAAACAGCGTAAAAGATTACTTGCTAATCTTGGTTAAAATAGAATCGAATTGACCACCATCATTAAAATGCGTTTTTTGTGCTTTGTTCCAGCCACCAAAAACCTCATCAATGGTAAAGAGCGTCAGTTGTGGAAACTTGTCTTTGTATTGCAACGCAATGTCTGGATTTGTCGGGCGATAAAAGTGTTTTGCGGCTAAGTGTTGTGCTTCATCAGTATAGAGATGTGCTAAGTAAGCTTCTGCTAACTTACGTGTCCCTTTGCGATCGACATTTTTATCTACCACTGTTACTGGTGGTTCAGCAAGAATGCTGACACTTGGAACAATAATTTCAAATTCACCTTTTCCTAACTGCTCAACTGATAATATGGCTTCATTTTCCCAAGCGATGAACACATCGCCAATGTTACGCTGTACAAAGGTATTGGTTGCGCCACGGGCGCCAGAGTCCAGCACTGGTACATTTTTATAAATCTGAGTGACAAACTCTAACGCTTTTTCTTCTGAGCCGTATTGCTTCAGTGCATAACCCCAAGCGGCTAGATAATTCCAGCGCGCCCCGCCTGAAGTCTTAGGATTTGGGGTAATGACTTCGACACCTTCACGAACTAAGTCATTCCAGTCATGGATATTTTTGGGATTCCCCTTGCGAACCAATAGCACAATGGTCGAGGTATAGGGCGAGCTATTGTGTGGCAGACGACTTTGCCAATTTTCTGGAATTAAATCCGCTTTTTGCCTTAATGCATCAACATCATAGGCCAGTGCAAGTGTGACAATATCTGCTTCTAATCCATCAATAACTGAGCGAGCTTGCGAGCCTGAACCACCGTGAGATTGACGTATGGTTGGGGCTTTATGGCCTTGTTTTTGCCAATATTGGCTGAAGATTTGGTTATATTCCCGATAAAATTCACGGGTTGGATCATAGGAAACATTCAATAGCGTATCTTCAGCGAGTGCGAGAAAACTAGCCGAGGCCAAAACTACGGTAAGTGTTGCTTTTTGTAGGTGAGATAAAATATTCATACCGAAATCCTCATATTACTTAATAAGGCTTCCGGTTGACCGGTCAGCGATGTGGTCTAACTGTGTTGATTGGGTGGTAAATTTCGTTTTTATTTCGACGGCGTAACTTGGTCTAAACGAATTTTTTCTTTCTTTTCTAATTGCACTAATTTCCCATGGTGAAAGGTTAATTCCACTGTCCCAAACTCAATTCTACCCAGTAGTTTTTCTAAACTATTGATGAGCGAGGGGATCACGGTTTGTAGATCTTCTTTGGTTGCCATATCAGTCCTTATGTAAGTAGTTTTTGACAACGTAATTGGAATTATAATCAAATATTGATAACTAAAAAGTTATATTTAGCGATTTTATATTCCTTTATGTGATAAGCATGCCTTTTGTGTGTTTGAGTTTGCGAGCTCGTTAGGTTGGATCTGAGCTGCGCTTTCTATTTGGTAGATAAGATTACCAATAAGTACATCAATGAGGGGCCACTGCCCATGTCCTGAATCGACATTAATGTGGCCACTCAAGCCTAAGTTGATTGTTGGAAATCCAAATTTTTTTGCCAGTTTTGCAGCTTGATTGAAGGGCATCCAAGGATCGTTTTCACTAGCAATGACAAGCCCTGTGACACCTAATGGCTGTGTTGGCAACAAGTGTTTGATTGTTTGAGTGCCATCGTGTTCAGGCAGAATGTGTCCATTCTCAGAAAATCGTGCTGGTGATGCTGGCGCGACTAAAATAGCTGCAGCTACCCGCTGCGGGTGGCGAGCAATTGCCAAGCTTGAGGCTAAGCAACCAAAGCTATGGGCAAGGATGAGAATTTCACCTTCGATTTGATCGATTGTGCAGCAAATTGCATTAGCCCAGATATGAATTTTAGGCTCCAATAGTGGTAAGTCATTGACCCATATCGTTGATTCATATTTCTGTGCAATCCAACTTTGCCAATGCAAGGGGCCGCTGCCACCAAACCCTGGCACAATTAATAAAGTTGCCATATTCCATCCTCCAAGATGTGAGTTTATTAAGGGAGCCAAATGACGACAGGGTGAAGCCAATGTGACTCGTACTCTGACTATAACTACAAATTTGGTTATTAAAATTTTTATATGTAGTTCATTTTGGAATATGAGATATATTTAGGATCTAAATTCAATGAAGGAAGGTCTCTAGTCAAATGGAAGGCCAAGAGCTAAATAACCACAAACTTGATTAGAGGCGCTAGCATGGTAGGACTTTGCCATGCTCAAGCACCTTGAGGTAGTAATGTGTATCCTTATGGGAGCCAATTAAAGAATATTTTTAACTTAACTCCGCATATTAGATAATCTAATGCTAAGTAGCTGTCTTGGTATGTATGAATTATCTTTATCTAACTCACTTAGGGGCAATAGGTATTTAGCTGCACGAATAGTTATACAGTCAGTTCGGATTGGCATTGTTGCTATCTCATCACAAGTCTTACACCAATCATAAATGGACTAACTTTATTTGTATTGTTAGACCGCATCACAGACTTGATTTCTACCTGCTCGCTTGGCTTGCATCATGGCCTGATCGGCATTATTGAATAGGGTTTCCAAGAGGGTTTGTGCCTCATCGGGATGATTGATTTGAGGCAAGACCAAGGATGATATGCCAAAGCTTGCTGTGCAGTGGATGCTGTGGCCGTTAAGCTGTAGTGGCTGCGTATCAAACCCGTGTCGAATTGACTCCGCCACTTGCCATGCTTGCTCATGGTGAGTGTTGGGTAAAATCAGCCCAAACTCTTCGCCGCCTAAACGAGCAAGAATATCATTTGTTCTCAGTTTGGTTTGCGTCAATCTTGCGATATGGATAAGCGCCGCATCACCCATCGCATGGCCCCAGCGGTCGTTAATCCGCTTAAAGTGATCAATATCGAACATGATAAAGGCCAGTGGTTGTGCTGTTTGTTGCGCAATTTGGCGACCGAGATTGAAAAAAGCCCGGCGATTATAGAGTTGGGTCAGTTCGTCAGTGTCGGCAAGGCGCTCGGCCGTGGATTTTGCCTCTATCAGCGCTTGCTCCATTTGTTTGCGTTCGGTGATATCGGTGGCGATTTCGATTCTAACTAATCGGCCATCGGTCCAATGAATGGCTTGATCGCGACATTGGTACCAACGGCCATTTTGGGTGTTTTGAAACTCCCACACATGAACGCCAGCAGGATTTCCCTTTTCATCCAATAGTTTAGGGTTAGTACAAAATTGACAAGGCGAGTGTTGTGCCGATTGCAGCACTTGATAGCACTTTTTACCTTTTGCCTCACCCCAAACCGATACACCGTAGTCATTGAGATAGAGTAAATCATAGGTATCTAAATCAGAGACATAAACCAGCGCATCGAGACTATTTAAAATAGTATCAATGGCTTGACTATGGTTGGTATCGGAACCCGTTTCGGCGTGTTGTGGGGCAATTTTTGTCATGGTTCGCAGCCGTGCAATTAAAGGGAGTACTAACAACATGGGGTACTATTTATAGATGCTAATATAACCTATAAATATAAATCTGTCCGATATTCAATTAATTATGTTGTTCTAAAATGGCTAGATTTCTATTACTAGGCATTCACTTTGCCTCTTTAACGCCTTTCGCCGTGACATTTCAACCTGTCGGTTTAAGTTAAATCTGACTTTTTAAGTAATCGATGGCCGTTTGTGCTCGGCGGGACAAAGGCCACTCGGCTCTGTGGATCAACCAAATGGTGTCCACGACTTGGCTGCCACACTCAACCACATAGATTTCCTCTTGCCGTTCAAAGGCCTTACGGGCATAACGTGGGATCACGGTAAAGCCGAGTCCCTTGGCGACGGGTTCCAAGATTAAGCTTATCTGATTGATAAAACCTTTACAGGGGATCTCTTGGATGCCAGGACTCCCTGGATATTTGCGGCTCAATAAACGGGTGGCCATGGCTTCGCCATCGGGGTGGGAGATAAATCCGAGGCGCTGCAAATCTTGCCAACTGGTAATTTTCTGCCCCGCAGGCACAACCAACTCGAGGGGCTCTTCGGTAAAATGGCTGCTGCAAATACTGGGATCCGACGGCTTAAACGTCACCATCCCCAGCTCATGTTGATTAGCGAGAATGGCGGAGAGGATTTCATTATCGGGGGCAAAACGATGATGAATTTTTAGCTGCGAAAACGCCGTTTGTAGCTGTAAAAGCAAGGGGTAGAGGGTTAAGCCAATACTGCCAGGGGTGATAAGGCTAATCTCGCCAATATGGGCATCGTCTTGAATGAGTTTTTGCTGTAATCGCTTCTTGGCGCAGTCTATATCGTTGACGTAACTCAACAAATGCTCACCAATGGGAGTGATTTCGAGTTGGCGGCTACGGCGCAAAAATAGGGTGCCGTACTCTTCCTCTAAGCGACTGATATGCTGGCTGACCGCGGCTTGGGTGATACCTATGGCTTCGGCCGTGCGGGTAAAGTTTCCCTTTTCCACTAACACTGCAAAGGTATTGAGCCATTGTGGATTTATCATAACGAAATCTTATAGAACCTATAATATGGTGATACTTTTAATTATGGCACGTTCGTTTTAGTCTGTCCTCATCTAGTTAACCCATGGTTAGGACTGTCAGATGACCCAGCTATTTTCTCCTTTCAGATTAAAAGATATCACGCTTAAAAACCGCATTGCCGTGGCACCTATGTGTCAGTATCAGGCTCACGACGGGCTGAGTAACGATTGGCATCAAGTACATTACACTAGTCTCGCTCGCGGCGGCGCAGGTTTAGTGGTGGTTGAGGCGACGGCCGTATCGCCTGAGGGACGGATCACCCCGCGCTGCTTAGGATTGTGGAACGAGGAACAAGCGGCAGGTTTGGCCAACATCGCCTCGGCGATTAAAGGTGCTGGCGCGGTGGCGGGGATCCAAATCGCCCATGCTGGTCGTAAAGCCAGTGCCAACATTCCTTGGGAAGGGGATGACCATATTGAAGGTGACGAAGGATGGCAAACGCTTTCGCCATCGGCCGTGGCATTTGGTGCTAACCTTGGCAAAGTACCAACAGCCATGACGATTGACGATATTCAACGTGTGAAAGCCGATTTCGTTGCAGCGGCCAAGCGGGCGCTCGAGGCAGGGTTTGAATGGTTAGAGTTGCACTTTGCCCACGGTTATTTAGCGCAAAGCTTCTTCTCGACCTATGCCAACCAACGTACCGATGAATACGGTGGTGATGCACAAGGGCGAGGCCGTTTTCTTATCGAGACGGTTGAGGCGGTGAGGGCGGTTTGGCCTGAACATTTACCGTTAACGGCGCGCTTTGGGGTGATTGAATTTGATGATAAAGACGAGCAAACCCTGAGTGAGTCCATCGCCTTGGTGAAGCAATTTAAGCGCGCTGGTCTCGATATGCTTAACGTCAGTATTTGTTTTTCAACACCTACGGCCAATATTCCATGGCGCCCGGCTTTTTTGGCGCCTATTGCCGAGCGAGTGCGTCGTGAAGTGGGTTTCCCGGTGGCAACGTCATGGGGCATGGATAATCCTCACCACGCAGAGCAAGCGATTCAAGATCAGCAAATGGATTTAGTCATGATAGGTAAAGCGTTCTTGGCTAACCCTCACTGGCCGTATCAAGCGGCACAAACCTTAAAGGTTTCGCGTCCATCTTGGGTGTTACCTTCATCCTACGCCCATTGGTTAGAGCGTTATTCCACCGTGAAGGCGGAATCATCCATAGATTGAGCTAGTTCTTAGCCAAATAAAAAGCCCCACGATGAAGTGGGGCTTTTTGTTTATTGTTTATTTTTTTCTCGTTTTAATCCAAGCTTTACTGGGAGCAATAACGACCTGTAACGATTGGCTCGCCTAGTAACTCTCTACTTAATGATTATAGAGGCGACGGCCTTCTCGCATCACTTGGATAAGCTCGGGCGCACTCATCTTCTTATGCAGTCTGTGCTCAAAGTTTTCATCGTAAATGCGGTATTTACCATGGCGGTCGATGACGGTGATTTCCGACTGTTGGTAAATGGCAAATATGCGACTGTCACCGATGTAAATCCAGGTCTCTTGGCTCGGTTGCAGTAGGCTACGGCCCGCGCTGTAGTCAGTGGTGTTATTGGTGCAACCTAAGATATGGGTCATCAAGGTTGGCACTACGCCATAGTGACTGGTGCGGTATTTAACCTTACTGGCGCCGACATTCGGCCAATGAATAACCATAGGCACTCTGACACTCTCGGGAGACAAATTGCGCTGGGCTTCATCGCTGTTGCTGGTGAATATCTTGCCGTTAACGCCAGTGATCACCACTAAGGTGTCGCTGGGCAACTCACTCACTATCGCTTGGATTTGTTTATCAATAAAATTCAACGATTGGCGATATTGGTTAAATAGCACCTTTTGTGCCGGTTTCAAATTCGCATCGGCCTTAACGGTTTCGATGCCAAGGAAGCCGACTGGGGTATCAAAATTCTCTGGCGCCTTCAGGTTAACGAGGGCGAACCATGGGCTCTGTTGCTCGCTTTGCCACTGCTTAAAATGGCCTACGCTGCGTAAATCCGCATCGGCACTGCCATTGGTTTCTTTGGCAATGACGGGGGTAAAGTCATTAAACATGGCCTGCGCCGAGCGCAAATTCAGATTGGTTTCGGGAATAAATAAGCCAAGTTGGTAACCCGCCTGTCTAAAGCTTTGGGTCATAATGGGGCTAGTGCTATTGAAGATACGCGCATCGCCATAGCTGCCTTGCAAGCCATAGAGCAGGGAGAACATGCCGGTTCTAAATTGATTGCCGCCACTGTAATGCTGAGTAAAGCTCTGATTCTGCTCAGTGTATTGATGCAAAAACGGCATGGTCTTAGCGTCCACCATGTCGGCACGTAAGCTGTCGATGGTCAGCATTAACACATTGGGTTTGCTGTCGGCCTGGCATTGTAGTGGCTGTGTGGGGTAGCTGAGCGTGCTGGTCGCATGATTGGCTTCATCATCCGATTGTGAAGAGCCATCAATCCCATGGCTTTCCATAAAGGAGCGCGCCGTGGCAGGGTACGACAGTGGATAAGTATCATCGAAACGGGTAATTTCGGTGATATCGGCCGCGTCGGCCCAAATGTGGATCAAATGGCTGCTGACAAAACACACCCCAATCAGGGTAATAACCTTATTGCCAAGATTTAGCTTTTGGATTTTCTCAATCCGTTTCCACAAGAAGTTGGCCGCCGTTAGCTCAATCACCAAAATGGCAATCGGCGTGACAATATAAGAGGTTCCGTGGAGCAGGGCATTTAAATCGGCCCAGGCTAAGTCGAAGGCGAAGGGGCTCAAGTGCATACCATAATCGGCATACACTATGGTGTCGTACAATAAGATACACAGGCTTAAGGTGGCGATAACTGCCGCTAAGCCCCTTAAAATCTTGGAATAAGGCAAGATTAAGGTCAGCGGGAATAGGCAGATCAAGTAGGCGATAAAAGCAAGAAAACTGAACTGGCCAATGGTACTGACGGCGAGGTAGCCCCAGCCAAACCAAGTTTCGGGATAACCCACACTGCTCAGATAGCGTGTGCCGACAATCATAGCCAACAGGCCATTAAAGAAGGCGAACCAATGTCCCCAGTTGATGAGTCGTGACACGCGATCGCGGCTCATTTGCTTTTTTCGCTCGACCATAGTGATCCGCTTATTCCTAAAAGACGTTGTATCTTATGTTGTTTTAACGATTGTTACTCGACTAACTTAATTGGATTTCACCGATTGTGCGAGTGCTTTCGCAAATTGTTCAGCTACCGCTTGGCGAGATTCGCTTGGCACTTTGCGCTCGAGCAGGTGAGTGACACAGTTGCCCAGCGCCATCAGGCTTAAGTCAGTAGGGGCTTTGTGCTTTTCGAGTACCGCTAAAATCTCGGCGATTAATGATTCAACTTGTGCGTTTGAGTATTTCGATTGGATTGCCATAATCAAAAAATGTTTCACTTTGGAATGGATTAGCGGCATATAATAGCGGATTTATTCCAGCATCACTATCAGGGTTTATGAGTATTAACATCGAACAAGCAATTATTCACGAGATTTCCCAGGACAGTCAGGGGCAATTACGCTGCCGTTTACGTCCTCAACCTCTGCTGAACAGTCAGGCTGTCGAGATGATGCTGGAAGAATTGCATCAGACTTATACCAGCAAATCCGGCAAAGGATTTGGTTATTTTGGTATCCATGGTGATGACGGTGAAGCCAATCCCGCCTTTTCCAATGCGTTGCAGGAATACCGTGCAGGGGATTTAGGCTTCGTCGAATTTACCGGCCAAGCCAGTAAGTTGTTGCAGGAAGAGTTGGCAAAATATGATTTTAGCCAAGGCGGATTCCTGTTAATGTCCTGCTATACCAGCATGGCGAGTGACTTTCTGTTTGTGGCGCTGCTGAGTGCCAAATCATCGATGACGGTTCTCGATGATATGGAACTGTCGCAAAACAACCACTTAGATTTAAGCAATATTCAATTAGCGGCGCGTATCGATCTTACCGAATGGCAGGCCGATAAGGACTCCCGCAAATACATCTCCTTTATCCGTGGTCGAGCAGGCCGTAAGGTGGCGGACTTTTTCCTCGACTTTATGGGCTGTGTCGAAGGCGTAAATACTAAGGCGCAAAATAAGACCCTAATGAACGCGGTGGAAGATTTTGTTGCCAGCAGCGATCTGACCAAAGAAGAGCGTCAGCAATGCCGTAACAAAGTGTTTGAGTATTGTTCCGAGCGTTTTGACGAAGGCGCTGACATTGAGATCAAAGATTTAGCCGATGAGCTCGCCGACCAAGGTATGGAGTCTTTCTATGATTTTGCCCGTGGCGGCAGTTATGAGCTGGATGAAGAATTTCCCGCCGATAAATCGACCTTAAGACAATTGAAGAAGTTTTCGGGTACCGGTGGCGGCGTCACCATTAGCTTCGATGGTGGCCATTTAGGTCAGCGAGTGATTTACGATCCGATTTCCGACACGCTCTTGATTAAAGGCGTGCCCGCTAACTTAAAAGATCAGCTAGACAGACGCCTTAAGGGCGAATAAGCCGCCTTGAATAATATCGCTTAAGCTTTAGGCGTCCGCTTTTTAAGCATCCAGCATTAAACACAAAGGCCGAGGATGAATCCTCGGCCTTTGTGTTTTGCGCGAAAGCGACTTATTTGAAGTGCCGTTTAGCTCGACCTATTTGGTCGCTGCCGCAAATGGCACAGGGCGCGGCGTCGCTTTATTCGATGGCGGCAGGATTGGCAGAGTGATCTGCGGCTGTTCACCTGAGAGTGAATTTAAAAACGACACCATTTCCTTGGTTTCTTTGTCGGTAAGCTTTTGTCCTAACTGAATATCCGCCATAGTATTGACCGCTTCTTCGAGCGTCCAAACACTGCCATCGTGGAAGTAGGGATAGGTGAGCTCGATATTGCGTAGCGTCGGTACTTTAAACACATATTTATCGGCTTCTTTGCCCGTCACGCCTTTACGCCCTTCGGCAGGATTATTGGTGTGGAACGGTTTGATTAAGCCCATCTTCATAAACATAGTGCCACCGACCGCAGGGCCGTTGTGGCAACTGACGCAGCCTTTGTCCTTAAACAGTTGGTAACCCGCTTTGGCTTCGCTGCTAATCGCATCCTGTTTACCTAATAGATATTGATCGAAGGGGCTGTTTGGCGTGACTAAGGTTTTTTCGAAGGCGGCAATGGCATCGGTTAAACGATCGATATCGACTTTTTCATCGCCATAAACCTTAGCGAAGCGGGCGCGGTATGCGGGCATTGAGGCAATGGTTTCGGTGGCGAGTTCATGGGTAAAGCCCATTTCCTTCGGATTGGCAATTGGGCCTGCGGCTTGTTCTTTTAAGTCGCTGGCACGGCCATCCCAGAATTGCGCCAGCATAAAGTCGGCGTTCAGCACTGTTGGGGAGTTAATCGGACCTTCTTGCCAATGGTGGCCAATCGATGTGGGCAAGGCATCCACGCCACCGGTAGAAAGATTGTGGCAAGAATTACAGGAGATAAAGCCTGATTTCGACAGTCTAGGCTCGAAAAACAGCATCTTACCCAGTTCGACTTTTTCTGGCTCAGTGATTTTAGCTGGCGTAATCACTTCAATCGGTTCGGCAGCAACGGCGTAGTGTCCGCCTAACATGGCCATAATACTGATCGCGATAGCGGTGAGTTTTATCATCTGGTCTCTCCCTTATTAACCTTGTTTTATGTATGGTTTATGGGGCGATACTAACGGCTTAATCGCCTTAGGGATAACGCCTTGTTTCGATTGGGTCTATCGCAGTTGTGGATTAGGTTTTTGTGAGCTAATTCGCTGTTTTTGTTTGATTATCTCGGTAGGGTGAATGGTGTTTCGTTTAGCAATTTATCTGCTAATCGCGAGTATCTATTAACCAGCTTGTATTTACGCTTGTCTATTCATCGCTATTAGCTCAGTGATGGCATCCTTGACGCCTTTATCGAGATTTTTCCGCGTTGTTGGGCGGGGCGAGTGACATAAGTGCATTTTGCGTTTTGCTCACTCAGTCATCGAATGAGCCTGCGAATTGGCTAACTCATGTGCGACGCTTGTGCATTTGTTGTGTCATCCAGATAAAAAGCGCCTAACAGCGGATTCATTTGTCGCGGGGCGAGGCAGAATTGATTAGAATCCTTATTTACTGTTTGGGTAAGCTTGGTTATGGCCAAGTGAGCGTGCTCGGCCATCGCTAAGTGGCGCAATCCCTATTAAGGCGGACTGTTTTTCTGCCGAGGAGAGTCAATGCAACTGTTTGTAAAAGATTTAACCGTGATCGATTTTTCCTATCTTTGCCCCAAGCGTGGCATGGTAGGGGAAAGCTGGATTGTCGATGTGGTATTAGAAGGCGGTTTAGACGAGCAAAATATGGTGCTCGATTTCGCTAAAGTGAAACGGACCATCAAGCAGACAATTGATGCGGTGGCCGATCATCGTTTATTGGTGCCGACCGCCTACAGTGGTGTACGTTGGCAGCAACAGGGCGATCGGGTATGGATGGATTTCGATAGCGCGCTCGGTGAGATCCACTTAGCTTGTCCTTCCCAAGCTTTTGCACTCGTTCCATCTGAGCAGATTGATATTCCAAGCGTTAACGCCTTTTTACAAAAAGCACTGCGGGAAACTCTGCCCGATAATGTTGAAGGTATTAGCCTCACTTTAAGGCATGAGATCCTCAATTCGCCTTACTATCATTACAGCCATGGTTTACGTAAACACGATGGCAATTGCCAGCGGATTGCCCATGGTCATCGCAGCCCGGTTCAAGTATTTGAAAACGGCATTCCGGCACCGAAATGGGATGAATATTGGGCCAAGCGTTGGCACGATATCTACCTCGGTAGCGAGGAGGATTTAGTGTCAGTGAAGACCCTTAACCTATCGCCACAAACGCGGATCAGTGATGACAGCCACTATGGCTTCCACTATCAAGCGCCGCAGGGGGATTTCCAACTGGCCATGCCCAAGGAATGTTGTGATTTGATCCCGCACGATACCACGGTCGAATTGCTGGCCGACTATATGGCGACCACTCTAGTGGCAAAAGTGCCATCGAGCCAATTTACTGTGATTGCCTACGAAGGTGTGGGTAAAGGTGCCATAGTGAGCAAAGGTAATTAAGCCAGTCGATTTTTTTATAACGCCCTAATCTTTAGGGCGTTATTGTTTGAATAAGGATTTTTGAGAAGATGCTAAACGCCGTACCCAATGCCCTGCCTAAGTTGTTTAAAACCTTGCCGAACACACCATCACTCAGTTGTAAGGCGGCAGTCGTGTCGCTCTTAACCCTGTTTAGCTTATCGACTCAGGCGCAGGTGAGTTTTGAAGGGCAATTTGAGCAGGGCGCGTTAATTCGTGGTAAAGCGCCGGCGGGCACGCAGATAAGTCTTAACGGTGAGGCATTAAAAGTGACGCCAGATGGCCATTTTGCCTTCGGTTTTGATAGGGATGCGCAGCTGAGTCAAGAACTACGCTTGGTCTATCCCGATGGCTTAACCGAAGTCAAACCGCTCAGTGTTACTAAGCGCGAATACAATATTCAAAGCGTTAAGGGCATCAGCAATAAGATCATGAAACCCGATCCTGTGGCACAGGAGCGAGCGGCCAAAGATACGGCGCAGGTGAAAGCGGCCCGTGGCACTTTTAGCGAGCAAACGGCATTTCTACAGTCGTTTATTTGGCCATTAACAGGCAGGATCTCGGGCGTCTATGGCAGTCAGCGTATTTACAACGATGTGCCTGGCAACCCACATTTTGGTGTGGATGTCGCTGCGAAAACCGGTACTGTGGTAGTGGCGCCAGCCGATGGCGTGATTAGTTTGTCGGTTCCCGATATGTTTTATTCGGGCGGCACTATGATCATCGACCATGGCTATGGCGTGAGTTCAAGCTTTTTGCACTTAAGCAAACTCTATGTCAATGCGGGCGAAACCGTTAAGCAGGGCCAAGCCGTAGCAGAAGTCGGCGCGACAGGGCGAGCGAATGGCCCGCATTTAGATTGGCGTGTGAACTGGTTTCAAATGCGCCTCGATCCGACAACCATAGTGCCATCTATGGCGACTGTGCTGGCGGCGGAAAAAGCGCAAAAAGTCGCGAAGTAACTCCCGCGACTATCTCTTATTTTCACACAGGGCGCCCAATTATTGGCGCCCTGTTTTTATGTTTGAGCGCTTATTGCAATAACGGGTGATCCGTCGGCAGATGGCGGATGATCCACAGTACCAGCTTATGCTTCATATTCGGGCCATCTTCCTTATCTTTGGCTAAGGGTTGGATCAAATTATCGGTCACTAAAAGCCGATAAATACATTCCACCTTATCCTTGGGCGACACACCTTTATCAAAGTCGTCAAAACCACGTTTTTTGGCGTAGCCGATACCAATCTCCAAAGCGAGTTTGAGTAGCTGTGCTTCATGCTTGTGGGGTTTCATGCGCTGCATCCTTATGGATATCACGGGAAGCCCGCTGGCATTCCCGTGGTCGATAACACAAAACTCGATAAAACCTAATGGTGAATCAAAGCGTTAATAGTCACAAACTAAACTATTTCCACCTTTATTGTTGCTGACTTTTTCTCAAACTGCCTGTTTTGTACAGGCGATTGTCAGTAATTGGTATGGGGCTCACACTCCCTGCGAGAAGGGCATAAATGGATTGCGGTTTCCTTTAGTCCTGTTCGCTGGCGATAACTGCTTTAATGCTGTGCGGATGGATTTTGATACAGACATCGGCTTGTTTAAAGGCAATGGTGGGGTTGGCTAAACGTTCTTTATCACCCTTGGGCGAGCTGAATTTCACTTTTATCGGCGCTGCGGTTAAGGATGCCGCTTGTCCTTGGAGTAAGTGCACAAGTGATGGGCTCAACTGAGCCAGCTCTTGGCTTAGGCCGTCGCAGTCCTGTGCCGTCGATGGCAGTACCAGTTCGATATGCTCCCAGCCTTCTTGTGGATAGAGGGTATCGCCTGGATAGGGCAGTTCGACGCAGTCAATGCTAAAGCTGCCTAATTTTAGGGGCTTATCCAGTTCGATGATAAGGATCGTACGGCCATTAATTTGATTATCCGAGATGATCCGCCCGCGTGCGCTAAAGGCCTGCTTGAGTGCATCGGCAGCTGCGATGCTGTTCACTCTCAGGGCAACATGATCGCAATGCAGCGCCTTGTCCGCTAAGCCTAATTTGCCAAGAAACGTGAGGATCTTCGCCTCAAACTCTGGCCATGTCTGTTCTAAGGTGGCGTAGCCGAATACCGTAGCCTCTGTCGTGATTGTTGACATAAAACATCCTTAAAGCGGGGAATACAAATAAAAACGCCCATTTGACTGGGCGTTGAGTCGCATAGGCTAATCAAGCTTAGCGCTTAGGGCCAAATCTCGATGGGCGTGCCTTCATCGACGGCTTTCCACACTTCATCCATCTCGGCGTTGGTAATGGCGATACAACCGTCGGTCCAGTTGTATTGCTGCGCCTGCTCGGGCGAGAGAGGTGAACGAGGGTTCTGGCCGTGGATCATGATCATGCCGCCCGGGCGGATCCCCAGCGCCTTGGCTCTTAACTTATCTTCTTCATTGGGATAAGAAATATGGATCGATTTGTAATAGGCGCTATCGGATTTTTTGTAGTCCAGAATATAACGGCCCTGCGGCGTACGTTGGTCGCCTTCAGTCAACTTGTGACCCGTTGGCAAGTCACCCATGGCAATACGATATTGCTTGAGGATTTTGCCGTCCCTTAACAGCGCCATATTGGACTCAGACTTAGTGATCACCACTAAATCGACTTTACCTATACCCGATGAGGCGAGCACTTGGGGTGAAATCAGTGCGGCGAGAGTCATGGCCACAGTAATTGTTTTAGTGAGTAGGGGTACGCGCATGTCTTCCTCTAAAAATGACGCAGATATAGGTTTTTCGCGCATCATACCGCAATTTTATGTCTATGTGAGTAGATAATTTTGAGCTAGTGGCAATTGCATGGCAGACTTTGGGGATTTGGAAAAGATAACGCTTTTTATCGCAAGGAAGTTTTCCCCTATGTCAGATCTGTCGCCTGAAAAACCAGACACCGAAAGTCCATTAAAACGCCAGCTACGCATCATTATTTTTGGCACTGATACGCCCGCAGGGCGCTACTTCGATATCGGCTTAATGGTCTGTATTGTGCTCAGTGTTGCGTTGGTGTTTCTTGACACAGTTGAAGCGTTTCATCGGGATTATGGGCACATTATTCGGGTGTTAGAGTGGGTGTTTACGCTAATTTTTACCGTTGAATACGGTTTGAGGCTTTATTGCGCGACCCATCCAGTACTGTATGCCCGCAGTTTTTATGGGTTAGTGGATTTATTGTCGGTACTGCCCAGTTATCTCGCGCTCTTTATTCCTGGAGCAAATTTTACCTTAGTGATTCGTGTGCTGCGACTTTTTCGGATTTTTAGGGTGCTTAAATTACTGCGCTACTTAAGCGAGGGTAATTTGCTGCTTAAGGCGATGATGCAATCTAGCCGTAAAGTGTTCCTATTTTTCTTTTCGGTGAGTTTAATCATCATGGTATTAAGTGCCGTGATGTATGTCGTTGAGGGGCCTGAGAATGGCTTTAGCTCTATTCCTAAGTCAGTATATTGGACTATTGTGACCATCACGACGGTAGGATACGGAGATATCACGCCGAAAACCGAACTAGGCCAAGCGATTGCCGCATTTACCATGTTGCTGGGTTACTCCATTATTGCGATCCCTACGGGCATTTTAACCGCGGAAATTTCCCAAGAAGCGGGACGGCATAGGGATCTGCGTACTTGTAATCAATGCCATAAAATGGGTCATGATTTAGATGCAACCTACTGTAATCGCTGTGGTTGTGAGCTTGATAAGCTCGAAGCGCCCCACGGGAAAGGGGATAAGTAATTGGAGAGTTTTGCATCCCTTAGTGCGTTAACGGCACTAAGGGATGAAGGGGCGGAGAGATGAGAAAGGACGAAGAGATTAGCTGGCGACGGCGTTCAGCGTGTCGTCTTTTACCTCGAGATTTTTATCCTGATTCAGCCCAAGGCTAGAGACTAAACGCAGCTGCATCCCTAAAGCCGCCATCTGTTTTTGTTCACGCTGCAAATCTTTCATAAACAAACTGATTTTACGTTTATGGCTGGGTAGCACTAGCATGAGCCCATCTGGAACCACTTGGATTTTCTCAAGCACTAGGGCTTTGGCTATTCGGCCTAAATGCACTAACACCGCCAAGCGCAGCAGACAGGCGAGACGAATGAGGGTGAGTTTGTGGCTAGGCTCTAATTCGGCCAGTAGCAATTCATTGGGTTTCTTACGATGGTTGGCAATCAGTCTGGCTAAATCCTGTTGCAGCGCCTCGCTAAAACCGGGTAAGTCGCTGTTGCTAATGATATAAGCGCCGTGTTTATGCAATGCCTTTGAGTTAATGTGCAGCCCTATCTCATGCAAGGTGGCGGCGTAGGACAGCAAACGTGCATGGGGTCTTAATCCCCATTCATCGGCGACTTGTTCAAACAGCGCCATGGCGGTGTCCCGCACTTTGGCCGCGTGGGGCATATCCACATGGTAAAGCTGGGCAATACTGTCGACCGTACGGTGGCGAATATCTTGATACTGACCGATTTTCGCTAATTCATAGAGTACGCCTTCGCGCAGGGCGCCAGGACTAAATTCCAATTGCTCAATGGGTAAGCGCCTAAAAAAGCTGATTAAAATGGCAAGGCCAGCGGGTACGAGCGGTGTGCGTTTATCATCGACATTAGCAAAGTGCACTTGGCTGATGTGTCCGCACTTAATCAGTTTCAGCTTTAATTGTTTGAGGCGGGCGAGGGTGACGATTTCATCGCCATGATCTTCCTGAATCGCTTCGCAAATGGCTTTGACTGTGCCTGAGCTGCCAAGCACTAAGTCCCAATCGCCGCTGAAATATTCTTTTGAGAGCGAGGCAAATTGTTTATCGGCGGCGCTTTGGGCTCCGCGAAATGAGGCTGGCGTGATTTGCCCATCGATAAAAAAGCGCTCGTTAAAACTCACGCAGCCACAGCGCAGGCTCGATAAATGGGTGGGGGTATTTTTTTGCCCGAGGACCACTTCGGTCGAGCCGCCACCAATGTCGATCACGATATTGCGTTTACCAAGCACTTGGCTTTGGGCAATGCCGTTATAGATGAGGCGCGCTTCCTCGTGGCCAGAAATCACCTCCACCGGATAGGGCATGATGCTGAGCGCCGCTTCAATAAACTGCTCACGGTTTTTGGCCACCCTTAGGGTGTGGGTAGCGACTAAACGCACCTGGGCTTGGTCAAGGTTGGAAAAACGCTGATTAAAGTCCCGCAGGCAATTGAGGCCGCGCTCGATAGCATCCACGCTGAGGATGTTCTGCGCATTGAGGCCCGTCGCTAACTGAACTTGTTGTTTTTCTTTGTGCAATATTTGCAAGCTGCCGTCTTGCTCACGGGCGATAACCAGATGAAAACTGTTTGAGCCCATGTCGATAGCGACAAAGTGTCGCGGTTGTGAATGTGTGGCAACCAATCGGATTATCCTTAGGCAATCGAGACGATGATAAAGCCAGCGTTAGCTGGCTTTGGCCTGTAATTCGGGATTGTGGGCAAGTTCCGCCGCGTGCTCTGCTTCAAGCTTTGCGGCTTCGCGCTGGGCGCTAAATTCTTGCTGCAACCGCTTCTCATAATTAATCAGATATTGATAAATGGCAATTTGAGAACGCACTTTACGTTTATTACCGCGGTTACGATAAGGATTGCTCTGTTCCTTATTGATGATGCGCGCCTTAGTGTTGTCATTGAACTGTAACGATAAAATATCCATCACCATTTGTTTTAGACGCAGATCATAAATAGGCACACTCACTTCGACGCGGTTATCTATGTTGCGGCTCATCCAATCGGCGGAGCTGATAAATAATTTATTCTCACCACCGGCATGGAACAGCATCACCCGTGAATGTTCTAAAAATCGGTCGACAATACTGTAAATCTCGATGTTGTCGCTGATCCCCGGAATTTGTGGAATCAGCGAGCACATACCGCGGATCAACAGTTTGATTTTGACCCCCGCAGCCGAGGCCTCGTAAAGTTTTTGGACTAAGGGCTCATCGAGCAGGTTATTCAATTTTAAGGTAATCGCTGCCTTAATATGGCTCTGGGCATTGACGATTTCGTTATCAATCAAATGGGTCAGTTTTTGTCTCGCATCATAGGGCGACACAATCAAATGCTGGAAGTTATCGCGGCGGTAAGGATGTTCAATCAGGTCAAACACTTGCTCCACTTCGCGGGCGATTTCCTGATTGGCGGTAAACAGCGATAAGTCGGTATAGACCCGCGCCGTGCCTTCGTTAAAGTTGCCTGAGCCTACGTGGCAATAGAGTTTCATCTCGCCTTGCTCTTCGCGGCCAATCAAACACAACTTTGAGTGTACTTTTAAGCTGGTGATCCCATGGTGGACTTTGACACCCGCCTCGGCGAGCACCCGTGTCCACTCAATATTAGATTGCTCGTCAAAGCGTGCCCGCAGCTCAATCACGGCGGTGACTTGTTTACCATTTTTCACCGCATCGATAAGCGATTGCATCACATGGGATTTTTTCGCAACACGGTAAAGGTTGATGCGAATAAAACGCACCGCAGGATCGTAGGCGGCCTGACGCACCATTTCGGTAAAGTGGGAAAACTTATGGTACGGGTAGTTGACCATAATATCGCCCATCTTGATCGCATCGAAACTGTTGGCGCTGCGGCCAAAGCCCGAGCTATTGAGCGCAGGCAATTTCTCATTTTCGAGGTAATCACGGCTAGGGTTAGGGAAGCCGATAAAGTCTTTGAAGCTGTGGTAGCGCCCGCCCGGGATCAAACACTCAGTCGAGCTGATGTTTAAATTTTCCTTCAGCATTTCAAGCATATGCTCGGGCATTTCTTTGTCGTACACCAAGCGCACGGGTTCGGCGGTCAGGCGTTTTTTCAAACCCTTGGTCATTTTTTCGAGCTGGGTCTGTTCAAGTTCGTCGGTAATATCGAACTCGGCGTCGCGGGTCAGCTTCATCGAATAGACTTCAATCGCATCGTACTCGAAGAAGGGACCAAAGAGATCGTCCACACAGTGGCGAATAATATTATCCAGCAGGATTAAGTATTTTTTCGCCTTCGATTTTTCGGCGGGTAACTCAATGAAACGTGGCACATTTTTGGTGGGCACTTCCACGAGGGCATATTGTCTGCGGGATTTAGTGAACAAACACACACACAGATAAGTGGCGTCGTCGTTGATATGCTTTACTAAATCGCGATTGTTGTTAACGATAAGCGGCGCGATATGGCGTTTAAAATGATCGCGAAAATGTTTTTTAAGCCAGTTACTGTGGAACTCGCTTAATTGTTTTTCGTTGATTAACAAAATATTGCGGCGGACTAACTCACGCATCAGCTCGACGTAAATGCTGTCGAAACGTTCCTGCAATGCCATCACTTTGGTCTGAATTTTGGCCATTAGATGGCGGCTATTGCTGCGACCTTCCTGCAGCGCAGAGAGCAGAATTGAGCGTCTGACCGCGGCAACCCGCACCCGAAAGAACTCATCCATATTATTGGAGAATATGCCTAAAAAGCGCACCCGCTCCACGATAGGCACATTGGGATCACAGGCCTCCTGCAGCACCCGCTCGTTGAATGACAACCAAGAGATTTCTTTATCGATCGACAGTTTATCGGTATTCGGGGACACTGCACAGCTCCTTTAAGCAAGCGTCATGGCGCAATATACAATAGCATTCATCCATCGGAGTGCAATCAGATTTGCTACTGAAAAATGAAGGGATTTACAGACTATTTCCCCTTCAGGCGAAAGTGATATGCGCTCAAAGATACGAGCTGAATATGTCAGATTGATGACAAGTGTGACAGAAATGTGACTTTAAAATGAACTTACATTTAGCCGCAAATTTACAAGGTAAAGCAAGGGAACTGTGCTGGGCTTCCTTTGGGATTGGGGCAAACTGTGTTACCTTGCTCGGCTTTTTGATTGTGGTTTGACTGTAGGGGTAAGCGGATGTTTGTCGGATTTGATTATGGCAGTGCCAACTGTGCCGTTGGGATCATGCAGGGAGATGACGTTTCACTGTTACCCTTATCGAGTGATTCAGCCTATTTACCTTCCACTGTGTATGCAATGGATAGGGAGCTTATCGCCGAAGCCGTTTACCGCGGCTTGCCGCAGGCATTGAAAGCGGATTATGCCAAGAAGCGCGCCGCGCAATTGAGCCGCGCCCGTATGGTGCGCCATGAATTAGATCTTGATGCCGAAACCCAAGCGGTGTTCGTGGGTGAGCAGGCCGTGGCCGCTTATCTTGAAATGCCGGAAGAAGGTTTTTATGTCCGTTCGCCAAAATCCTTTTTAGGGGCTACGGGCCTGAGACCCGAGCAAGTCGCCCTGTTTGAAGACATAGTCACCTTAATGATGCAGCATATTAAAGTACGTGCAGAAGCCGTACTCACTGAAAAGGGCGTCGCATCAGAGGGACAGACCAGCATTACCCATGCGGTGATTGGTCGCCCAGTGAACTTTCAAGGCATTGGTGGTGAAGAGAGCAACCGCCAAGCCGAGGCCATTTTAACCTTAGCCGCGAAACGAGCAGGGTTTATCGATGTGGCATTCCTATTCGAACCACTGGCTGCGGGGATGGACTATGAGGCGAGTCTCAGTGCAGACCAAACCGTGCTGGTGGTCGACGTGGGTGGCGGTACGACCGACTGCTCCGTGGTCAAAATGGGACCAAAGCATCAGGCGAGTTTCGACCGCAGTGCCGATTGCCTTGGCCACAGCGGCCAGCGGATTGGCGGGAATGATCTGGATATTGCGCTGGCGATGAATGCCTTTATGCCGCACTTTGGTTTAGGTTCGCTAATGAGCAACGGTAAGCCAATGCCGAGCAATCCCTTTTGGAATGCGGTCGCTGTCAACGATATTAGCGCGCAGCGCGAGTTTGCCACCCTAAGCACTCGCAAACTGATTGATGAACTCATTAAAGAGGCCGAGCAGCCGCAGCTGTTAAAAAGATTGCTCAAAGTGCAGCAACAACAGTTAAGCTACCAAATTGTACGACTCGCCGAACGCGCCAAAATTGCCCTGTCTGAGGCGCAAACGACGCAGAGTGCGCTGGACTTTATTGAAGCATCACTTCGAGCCGAAGTGAGCCGCACGGGCTTTGAAACGGCGATCGAGCCTTCGCTCACCAAGGTAGAGGCGCTGATGCACCAAGCGCTGACTCAGGCGGCAAAGAGTCTTGCGGGCAATGGTTTAGCGCCAGAGGAGCTGTCCGTGGATGCCGATAGTCTAGAGTGCAAACCCGATGTGATTTATGTGACGGGCGGCACCGCGCGCAGCCCAGCGATTTACGCTAAAATCACTAGCCTTTATCCCGAAACCCCAGTGGTCGTCGGTGACCACTTCGGTTCGGTGACGGCGGGATTAACGCGCTGGGCACAAAAGTGTTTTGCGCAATAGGGAAGGATGATGAATAAGGATAAACAGATGAAAAGAGTCAATAAGGCTTTGATGTCTTTGCTTGCCGTGACGCTGGCGGGGACGCTGCTCACGGGCTGCGGCGATGACGTTGGTAAAGTAAGCCTTGGATTATTTACCACAAAGGATGTGATTATCGATGCCAAGCAGGATCCAAAAATCCCAGGGGTCACTTGCCATATTAGCCGTATCGAAGCGAACCTCGATTTTGCCGATCCTTCGGATATGGGCATTAGTTGTCGTCAAACCGGGCCGATTTCCGCCGCCGATATCGCCAACATCGATAAGAGCAAACACGGCGAAGTGGTCTTTACCGAATCCTTAAGTATCTTATTTAAGAGCTTAAAAGTGCGCCGAATTTACGATGCGCCCAATCAAACCCTGCTGTATTTGTCCTATTCGACTAAAGAGACCAATGGTAGCCACAAACATGCCTTATCGACCGTGCCTTTATACGGTTCTCAGGCGTGGATTGACCCCGCAATAAGCGCAGCGCAGCCCAAATAGTAAAGGTGAATTGAAGCCGAAGTTATACGATGGTGGGGCAAAATGAAGGCGGGTAAGCTCCCGCCTTCGTTGTTTTACATATAATTTGTTTAAGCTTTATTTGGCCTTGGCGGCGAGTACGGCATTAAAGCGATCGAAGCCTGCGCTGAGATCGGCAATTAAATCATCGGGATCTTCTAGGCCAATATGTACACGGATCAACGGCTTGCTTGCATCCCATTGGGTAGCACTGCGGATTTTTTCAATCCCGAAAATTCCTAGGATCAGACTCTCATAACCGCCCCAAGAAAAGCCCATTTTAAAATGCTGCATATTTTCAACGAGGGCGGTGATCGCTTCTTGATCCCCTTGCTTTAACACGAAGGAGAACAGACCATTTGCGGCGCTAAAGTCGCGTTTAAAGAACTCATGTCCCGGGCAGGTATCAAAGGCGGGATGACGTAAATGGTCAACCTCGGGGCGCGTTTTCAACCAGTTAGCCACTTTAAGGGCATTTTTCTCATGCTGTGCCATGCGCACGCCTAGGGTGCGTAATCCGCGCGTAGCGAGATACACATCGTCGGGGGAGGTGGTTTGCCCCAATAAATAACTGCGCTCACGCAGCTGCGGCCAGTGCTTTTCGTTGGCGGTCGCGGTGCCTATCATCACATCAGAGTGACCGACGATATATTTAGTCGCGGCTTGAATCGACACATCGACACCCATCTCGAAGGGCTTGCTATTGATTGGCGAGGCCCAAGTGTTGTCGAGAATGGTCACTAATCCATGTTCATGGGCGATACGGCAGAGGGTCGGGACGTCCTGCACTTCCATGGTGATGGAGCCGGGAGACTCTAAAAACAGCACCTTAGTATTGGGGCGGATAAGCGCGCGAATACCTTCACCAATCAGCGGATCGTAATAGGTGGTCTCAATATTAAAGCCCGCCAGAATATGACTGCAAAGATCGCGGGTTGGCTCGTAAACACTGTCGACGATCAAGAGGTGATCGCCCGCCTGTAAAAACGATAACAAAGCCGCGCTAATTGCCGCCGCACCCGAGGGATAAAGCGCCGTACCTGCGCCACCTTCGAGCTCACTGATCGCCGCCTGAAACGCAAAATGGGTTGGGGTGCCGCGGCGACCATAAAACATTTCGCCATTGGTTTTGTTTTTGGCGGCGTGACGCATGTCTTCCATGGTGTCGAAGACGATAGTGGATGCGCGAAATACGGGCGGATTAATCACGCCCTTGGTCCATTTTTTATCTCGACCGACGCTGACGATTTGGGTGGCTAGCTGATGTTTATCTGTCATAGGGCTTACCTTGGCGAGTCAGTTTTTATGTTGTTATCCATTGTGATGGCCGTCATCTTAGCATCTGCCCGTGAAAATGGCAGGAGGCAAACAGATGAGTTTGCCTCAAGTTGCAGAGCGTGGGTTAGCTCAGCGGTAGGGTGACCAGTATATCGACCCCATCGTTTTCGCTGCGGTTGCGGGCCAAAATTTTACCCTGGTGGAACTCGGTCACAAGCCTCGCAATATACAAACCTAACCCGAGGTGAGGTTTGTCTTGGGCTTGATTGATCCGCACCGAAACCATGGAGTCGAAGATTTGCTCCGACATATCCACTGGCAATTGTGGTCCTAAGTTGCTGATAAGCAAAGTGGCTTGTTTGCCAACTTGGGTGAGGGTCACTTCGATCGCACTGCCTTGATGACAAAACTCGATGGCGTTGGCGATAAGTTTGTCCATCAATTGGGCGATGTATTCGGGCACGCCCTGCATCATTAAAGGTTGCTCGGGCACTTTGACGCTAAACTGCTGCTCAGGGTAGGTCATTTGATAGCCTTGCATACAGCCGCTCACCACTTGGGAAAGCGGAAACTTAGCCACATCGGCCTGAGTAAGGCTCTGCTCAAGGCGCGTCGCTTCACTCATATTGTTCAAAATCATGCTTAATCGGCTCACGCCTTCTTGGGCGCGGTCGACGTACTTTTGCGTGTCTTTATCTAATGTTTGCAGATTTAAGTGCTCTAACGAGGAGCGCACCACTGCCACCGGCGTGCGTAACTCATGGGACAGGCGCGACGACATATTCTCTAGATAATGGGTGTATTGGCCTAAACGGCCGACAATGCTGGCAAAACTGCGGGATAAGTCGCCAATCTCGTCCCGTGCTTTGGAGGGTTTTAAATGGTTACGCACACGACCTTGGCTGTCGATAGCATTTTCGGCTTCATCACGCAGTTTGCGGATACGATTCGAAATACTCGAGGCGAAGAAAAACAGCGCTAAGGTGCCCATGCTCATAATGGTCAGGATCACGTTAAACAGTTTTTCCAGCGCGCGGTTACGCAGGGTGCGAATACCGTGGGTGGTTTCTTCGGCCACCACGGCGCCCATCACATTGTTATCAATCCAAATGGGGCTGGCGGCCGCCAGCACCACAGCCTTATTGTCCGGAGTCAGTCGCCAGGTCGAGCTTTGTTGTCCTGCGAGCGCCTTTTGAATATGGCTGCCGTCGAGTTCGGTCGAGTCCTGCAGGGAATCGATAAAATCCTTCGGTGGTTTAGTAAGAATTTTATAGTAGAGCGGATGCAGGTAGTCACGCTGAAAACGTTGCCACATAGAGTTGCTGTTTTCATCATCGAGGGTGCGTGTCCAGACACTGTTGCTATCACGGATATCGCCGGACTTCGCGAGCACACGCCCGTGTTTATCGACCACCCAAATCCGTGAGCTGTAGTGGCTCATCCCTTTGATAATATTCTCAATTTCGGGTGATGGCACTAATACTGTGCCCAGTTTATCGACGGTATCTAAGGCGGAGGTGCCGACAACGGCAGTGATATCGCGGTATTTGCTGTCGTTGACATCGGAAATCGCAAATCCCAGTTTACTGCCCACCATGTCTAAGGGGATACGCAGCTCGATATTGTAGCCCACATCCGTGGTGGCCCATTGTCCTTGAATACGGACTTCGGGCGTCACAGGCACGGTTTGTTTAGGATTGGCGGGCAGCTCGAAGGCACTGATCCAGCCGGGCTGAGTCGTAGCAACGATATAGCGTTTAAATTTATTGTCGGGGGCAAGGGTCGCAATCGACAGGTGATCGTTTCTATCGACGCTTAAGGCATTTTTGCCACGAAACACCACATTGGGATCGACCACCTGAAAAAAGGCATACAGATAACCATCGTACTGACCCACCATATGGGTAAAACTCAAGGTGAGCGGCGTGCTGGGATCGGCACGCATGATAAGATTCGCCTCGCCGTACTGGATAAATCTGTGCTGATATTCCTGCCATTCATTGAGTTTACCATCGAGCAGGATCGCGCCTGCTAGGGGGTAAGCATAGAGATCGCGACTCTTTTCAACCTGCTTTAAAAAGCTGGCCTGACCGTCGAACAGTTTCGGCCGCTCGTGCAAGGCGGTCGCTAAGGCTTGGGTAGTGCCCTCTAAGGTGCGTTCCTGACCGTGGCGCAGGTATTTTTCCATCTCCCACACATATTGGTACCCCAGCCAAGGTAGGCAGAGTAAAAACAGGCTGAGGCCAATAACTTTAGTGCGAAGACCGAAGGGAAAACGTGTCATAGAATGCTGGCTAATCTGCTACATGGTTTAGGCTAGGCTGTCCCAGCGATAGCCCATGCCATAAACGGTATCGATACAATCAAATTCGGGCGCGGCAGCCATAAACTTCTTACGGATGCGCTTCACATGGGAGGTGATAGTGCTGTCATCGACAAAAATCTTTGCCTCCTGCATCAGCTCATGGCGACTACGGACGTGCCCCGGGTGCTTGGCTAGGGCGTGCACCATCCAAAATTCGGTTACGGTTAACTCAATTGGGATCTGATTCCAAGAAACCTGCATCCGATTGGCATCGATGGTGAGCGGTCCGCGCTCCAGTAAATTTTCCTGCGGTGTTTGACTGGTGGCTAACTCAGAGCGGCGAAACAGTGCGGCTAAGCGAGCGGTCAAATGGGGGAAACTCACTTCTTTGCTCAGGTAATCATCGGCGCCTAAACGCAGGCCGCACACAGTATCAAAGTCGCTATCCCGAGCGGTTAAGAAGATGATCGGCAGAGTGTTCGACATGGCGCGCAGGGACTGACACAGCATAAAACCGCCATCAATCTCATTGCCAAGGCCGATATCGATAATGGCTAAATCCGGCAGACGGGTATTAAACGCCAACATGGCCGATGGCCTGTCGGCATAGGTTTGCACACTGTAACCGTGTTGCTGCAACACATCCTTGTAATTTTCGCGAATGGCCGCTTCATCTTCCACAATGGCGATACGTTTCATTAGCCATCTTCCTATTGACTGCTGGGACTAAGTGTCTGGGGATAAGTTTTCGTGACTATACAGGAATTTATTTCTGAGAAAAGCTCCCAAATGCAATTGCCATTTTGTTGCCACAATTGATAGTCGCATTGCCATTTTCCATCCCCGCTTATGCCATGGCGCTTGTGTTTAATAAGCTCATTCCGTTTTACCCGCCGCGCTAATGACTTAGGCGGGTAAGCGCTGCACAAATCAAAAGGAATGAGATGATGAAAAAGACGCTGATTAATATCTTGGTACTGAGTGTATTCGCCGCGCCCATCGCTAGCGTATCGGCAAGGGTTTCCTTGCAAAATCAACCTGTGCTCTCAGAGCCACAGACTGAGATGCTTGAGCAAGATGAGGATGATGGTGAAGCGCTGATAGGTCTTGGCGGCGGAGCGTTACTTGGTGCCCTAGTGGGTGGCCCTGTTGGCGCCATTATCGGCGGATTTACCGGTACCTTAATCGGCCAATCGGTATCAGATACTGACACGGTTAAAATCCAGCAACAGCATATTGCGCTGCAGCGCCAGCAGTTGGCGAGCTTATCGGCTAAACAACAGGCCAGCGAGCAACGCGCCGCCGAATACGCCTTAACCCAAAAGCAACTCGATGAACTGCTCGCCGAGCAACAACAACTGTTAAGTGAGTTGGCGCTGGGCATGAATGTGCAGTTCCGTACGGGGTCGTCGGAGCTTGAAAGCCATTTTTTGCCCCAATTAGACAATGTCGCCAAGGTGATGAAGCGCTCGAGCGAGTCCAATCTCGAGCTGAAAGGTTATGCCGACCGTCGCGGTGATCTGGCCTACAACCAAGCGCTCTCGGAGCAACGTTTGTTAGAAGTGCGGGGATACTTAATTAAGCAAGGCGTAGCCCCCGAGCGGATCACCACCCAAGCCTTCGGCGCCAGAATGCCACTCAATGATCAGCAAGATAGTGAATCCGATGTGTTCGATCGCCGAGTCACTCTGACCATGCAGCCTAACCAAGGGCTGATGGCGAGCCGTGTGACCGAATAGTTCAACAATATCAATCGTATTCAACCAAGATCAGGAGCCTTTGTGATGATCACAGGGAAAAGGGTAAAAGAAGTTTGTCAAACACTGGCGATGCTAGTGATCGGCGCCTCCATTTGTTGGGGGCTACCATTTGCGGTGTTAGCCTCACCGAACAGTGTGGGCACCTTATCGGCGCCGCAAAATATTGCCGCGACCTTCGATGAACACACGGCGAGCACATTGCCCTCCTTCAGTTTCGACGATATCACCCAAGGGATGTTGGTGTATCAAACCGCCAGCGGTCGTTTAATGCCGTCCTTACCTGTGGACACGCAAGTGTCGATGCAGGTCTCGGGGCTAACCAATAGGGTGAGCGTAAAGCAGGTTTTCAGTAATCAAACGGGATTTGTCCTCAATGGCCGCTATCTGTTCCCTTTACCCAATGAGGCGGCGGTGGACTCACTGCGTTTACATATCGGTGAGCGGATCATCGAAGGTCAAATTCACCCAAAACAGCAAGCAAAACAGATTTTTGAGCAGGCTAAAGCCGAAGGTAGACGCGCCAGTCTAGTCAGCCAAGAACGGCCCAATATGTTCACGACCGAAGTCGCCAATCTGGCTCCCGATGAGCAGTTGGTGGTCGAAATCAGCTACCAAGAAACTGTTCATTATGAAGATGGTCTCTTTAGCCTACGTTTTCCGCTGGTGGTGGCACCGCGCTATATTCCAGGCCTAACACTCGGTGGGAACAATAGCGAGCGCGTGACCAGCAGCCAAGTCTTCGATGCCGACCGGATTATTGCCCCGATCCGCGACGCCAATAGTGAGGCAGACCCTGTGCTCAAGGCCGATATTAAGGTCAAGCTCGGTGAAGGTGTGGACAAATCAGCCGTCGTGAGTCCATATCATCCCATTACGATAGCGGAAAAACAGGGCCAACTGACGGCGGCCTTGGCCAATCGTGTGCCCGCCAACCGTGACTTTGTGCTGCAATGGCGTCTTAAGCAGGGCACGAGTCCCGTGGCTTGGGTATTCAACCAAGCGGGCAAAACCCATGCGACGCAGGACGACAATGCAAGTGCGGATACAGGTTCAGCTGGCAATAGTAGCAATACAGATAGCTACAGCTTAGTGATGGTCCTGCCGCCCAAAGTCGAGGCGAGTGAACAACTTAACTTGCCCCGTGAACTTATTTTAGTGATTGATACTTCGGGGTCGATGGCGGGGGATTCCATCATTCAGGCAAAAAATGCCCTGCGTTACGCGCTGCGCGGTTTAAGGCCACAGGACAGTTTTAACCTTATCGAATTTAACTACGATGTGTCTTTATTATCGTCAACACCACTGCCCGCGACCGCGACTAATCTGGCCATGGCTCGTCAGTTTGTGAATCGTTTACAGGCCGATGGCGGCACCGAAATGGCGCAGGCTTTAAATGCCGCACTGCCAAGACAGGCGTTTAACACGGCTTCGAGTGAGCAGAAGTCGTTAAGACAAGTGATCTTTATGACTGATGGTTCCGTCGGCAATGAGGCGGCGCTATTTGAGTTAATCCGCAATCAAATCGGCGACAACCGTCTTTTCACCGTAGGCATTGGCTCGGCGCCGAACTCGCATTTTATGCAGCGTGCGGCTGAACTTGGGCGTGGCACTTTTACTTACATTGGTGATGTGGATGAGGTGGAACAAAAGATCAGTCAATTGCTGGGCAAAATCCAGTATCCGGTACTCACCGATTTGCAGGTGCGCTTTGACGATGGCTCTGTGCCTGACTACTGGCCAGCACCTATTCCCGATCTTTACCGCGGTGAGCCGGTATTGATTAGCCTAAAGCGCCACCCTCGTGAGCCTCAGGAACTCGTGATCTCCGGTCGTCAGGGCCATAAAAACTGGCAACAGTCGTTATCTTTACAAGCCAATGACGCAAGCCATTCTGCAACTGATGTAGCGCAGCCAGCGGCCGGTCTCGATTTACTCTGGGCGCGCAAACAGATTGCGGCCTTAGAGCTGAGTAAAAACGGCGCTAACGATGACAAGGTCAAACAACAGGTCACGGCGCTGTCGATGAACTATCACTTAGTCAGCCCCTATACCAGCTTGGTTGCGGTGGATTTAACCCCCATCACCAGCAATGCCATAAGCCGCGATGCGGTGGTGCGCCAGCATTTACCTTTGGGTTGGCAGCCTATGGGCGTCCTGCCACAAACATCGACCTCGAGCCGTTTCGACATGCTCTTAGGTGGCGCAGTGTTGTTGCTTGCCTTGATGTTGGCGCTGTCGATTCGTCGCCAGCGGCGGCAGCAACGCGCGCTGGCATTAGCGCTGAATACTTGAGTCATGTCCATGAGCATGCGCATGACTCAACAGTTACAAATAGGGTTGCTGGTGGGATTGGTATTACTCGGCATCACGTTGTTTGGAAAAGGATTCTATATGCAAGCGAAAGCACACTTTGCCCAATATTTGATTGAACAAGCCTGGGCTAAAACCTTAATCGATGGTCAGTCCCATAAACCTTGGTCCTGGGCCGATACCTATCCCGTGGCTAAGCTCTCCATCGAGCAGGCTAAAAGACCGAATCACTTCGATGGTCCGGCATCCAACGACAGCTTATATGTGCTCGCGGGTGCTTCTGGCCGTAATTTGGCCTTCGGGCCAGCCTTAGTGCTGTCGAGTTCGCCCGCTGGCACGCAAGGCAACACTGTGATTGCAGGGCATAGGGATACGCATTTTGCGATGTTAAATGGCATCAGTGTTGGACGCCGTCTGGCGCTGCAAACCGCGACGGGCAAGGAGATTGTTTACCAAGTGGTGGCGACGGAGGTGGTGCATGAATCGCAAACTGAGTGGATGGCGCCAAGTGGGGATAATCGCTTAACCCTAATCACTTGCTATCCCTTCGATGCGTTGCAAGGGGGCGCCGAACTGCGTTTTGTGGTGCAGGCTATCCCGGTCGAGCCTGAGCCTGCTGGGGTGCAGTCCGCTGAAACGATAGTTACTCAGGCGAGGGTTCAAAAGGTTGCCTAGCGAGCAAGGATTTATTAAGGCGTGATAAACAAAAAGGCAGAACCTGAGTTCTGCCTTTTTATTCGGGCTAGTTGCTCATCGGCATCACCCGATTTCGACCTAAGCGTTTGGCTTCGTAAAGTAACATATCCGCTCTTTCAATCAGTTGGATCGCCACTTGTTTTTCCTGCCACTGGGCGACGCCGAAGGAGGCGGTAATATTTTCAATGCGTTGGTCTCTACGCCTATCCTTAAGACTGAGTTTTTCAAGCCCACGGCGCATGGCCTCGGCCAGTTGCCTTGTTATACGTAGTTGGCTCTTGGGCACCAAAATAGCAAACTCTTCACCGCCAAAACGGTACAGTTTACTGCCATCTCGGCAGGCTTCTTGTAGGCGCTTCGCAACAGCTTTTAATACTTGGTCGCCCAGCTGGTGGCCATAGTTGTCATTAAAGGCCTTAAAGTGATCGATATCGACCAAAATAAGACAGGTGCCCTCGGGGGCCTGCGCCAGCATGCCGGCGATATCGGCATCGAATGCGCGGCGATTTAAACAGCCAGTGAGTGCATCGTAAAGTACATCTTTTTCTGTTTTTTCAAGCTTTTGTTTTAACGCATCAATCTCTGTCTGCGCTTTTTGTAGCTGAGTAGTGAAATACTCAGTGCTCGAGCGAATATTTTCGGATTCCTTCACCAAATTACGCACTAAATCGAGCACTTGCTCAACACTGAGCGCACCTTCTTCGATGCCATTGAGTTTGGCAAAATTGTCGTTAATACAGGTTTGGAACTCTGTCGCATCGAGATTTGTATCCCGAATCGATTGCGACAGCTCGGTGGACATGGCCTCAAGGTTAAGTCGCATATCGCGCACATCCAACTCAATCGGATCGGCGACATACTGGCGGAACAACAACTCGCTGCTGACTGGCGGGCAAGTGTTGTAGTGGGCGATAACCGTATCGAGCTGGGCGTTTAACGCTGGGTTTTGTTCGCCCACGTAGGTATACCACAGGGCATAATTGATTGGCGTGGTGGGAATTTGATGCTTGAGCATTAAAGGCACCGCTTTTTTAAGATTCAAGGCTGCGGTTTGTAATAAATCTCGTGACATGGATACATCCCAATAAAAATAACTCGATAAACTTGGTATACCACATATGGGTAAACAGTTTTGCTCGTTAAATCCCGTTACAACTAATGCCCAAATGCAGGCTGAATTACCTGCCAAAAGCGTTGGGGGATATGATAGAGTTTATCGCTAAAATTAAATAATGATAATAACTTGGGAGAAAGTCTTGAAAAATTTCATCCTTGCCGGTGCCCTAGGTTCCTTACTGTCACTGCCTGCTATGGCCGAATCTTCCCTCAGTGACAGCCTGGATCTCGGCCAGTATCGCACCGACGTCAAAACCTTAGCCAGTGATGCCTTCGGCGGTCGCGCGCCCTTATCTGAAGGCGAGCAACTGACCATCGATTACCTTGAGAAAGCCTTTAAAGAGATGGGGCTTAAGCCGGGGTTTGGCGACAGCTACTTGCAGGCGGTACCGCTAGCAAAAATCACCGCCGATCAAAACATGCAACTCGATATCGGTGGACTTAAGTTTGCCAATGGCAGTGAATTTACCGCCAGAACCCAGAGAATTAGCGATAAAGTTAACCTAAATAATAGCGATGTGGTGTTTGTCGGTTATGGCATTAATGCGCCTGAATATGGTTGGAACGACTATCAAGGCCTCGATGTAAAAGGCAAAACTGTGATTGTGTTAGTCAATGATCCAGGTTTTGCAACTCAAGACCCCAAGGTCTTTAAAGGCAATGCCATGACCTACTATGGTCGCTGGACTTACAAATACGAAGAGGCCGCGCGTCAAGGCGCCGAAGCCGTATTTATTGTCCATGAGACGGCACCTGCCGCCTATGGCTGGGGAGTAGTGCAAAACTCCAATACAGGCACTAAATTCACCTTGGTCGATGCCAATAATAACCAAGGACAGGTGGGCGTGATGGGCTGGGTGCAACATGATGTCGCCAATAAGATTTTTGCTAAGGCAGGCATGGACTTCGATACCTTAAAGCAACAAGCCGCCAAGCCAAACTTTAAGGCCATTCCCTTAAAGCTAAAGGCCAATGTCAGTTTAAACAATACGATTGAACGCGCCGAATCCCACAATGTGGCGGCACTGTTGCCGGGCAAGAGCCGCCCCGAAGAAGTGGTGATGATGCACGCCCATTGGGATCATCTAGGTACAGTGATTGAAGATGGCAAGCCAGAGATCATCAATGGCGCCGTGGATAACGCCAGTGGTGTGGCGGGCGTGTTGGCGCTGGCGCGTTACTTTGCCAAACAAGCGCAAACCGCGCCGCTTGAGCGTTCAATTCTGTTTAGTGCCTTTACCGCGGAAGAAACTGGCTTGATTGGTGCCCAGCACTTTGCTCAGCATCCGAGTGTGCCGACTAAAAATATCGTCGCCTTTTTGAATATCGACGGCATGAATATGAACCAAAGTGTGGATTATATTCTGCGCTATGGTGAGGGCGTGTCTGAGTTAGAAACCTATTTGGATAAGGCCGCTAAGGCGCAGGGACGGGTGGTGAAGGGCGATCCAAGACCACAAAATGGTTTGATGTTTAGATCTGATCACTTCGCGCTGGCCCAACAAGGCGTGCCCGGCTTGTTATTTATGAGCCTTGGGGATACGGATCCTGACTATATTGCCCACAAATACCACAAGGGCGCCGATGATTATGATCCTAACTGGACCCTCGAAGGGGTGAAGCAGGATTTAGAGCTGATGGCCAGCATGCTAACCACCTTAGCCAATGGCACCGATTGGCCACATTGGTTAGAGGCATCAGACTTTAAGACCAAGCGTGAGCAAGACGGTCGTAAAAAGTAATCAAATTAAACAAAAGCAAAAAAGGACGCCTAGGCGTCCTTTTTTATGCGAATCAATCTGTTAGAAGGTATAACTGACCGAAAGCATCGGGCCGATAAAACTGTAGTAAATGTTGTAGTCGGCGATTTGGGTATCTTTATTCGGTGATTTTTGGGCGATATCCACATCGACCTTGTAGTAGTTATAGGCCACGCTCATGCGCCAGTTGTCGGTGATATTGGCATCGATGCCGAGTTTGACATCTACCAGCTCACCTTTTACATCATTGAGTTTAATGTAGAAATACTGGGCGTGAGTCGTCAGCTTCCAGCCAGGGATAAATTCATAGTTGGCATAAACGCCAAAATCCGGCAAAGGTGCGGTGACATTTTCATCGACGATGCGGGGAATGGCTTGGCTACCGCAGACATTGTTCAGTAGCTCAGAGGCATGACAGACACCGATAACGCCTTCAAACCCCGTTTTGATAAACATAGTGTGCAAACCGAGGGAGAAGCCCACATCGTAATCGCTACCCTGGATAGCATCGTAACCATAACCCATGCGCAGAATATCAATATTTAAGGTGGAGTTGAGTCGGCCACCGGCTTTGATATCGTAAATGGTGTCGTTGATTTCAATTTGAAAAGGTTTGGATAAGGCTTGCGTTTCGGCGTCGCGGTGCAGTTGTTTCCAGTCGAGGTAAATATTATGCCGCTCGTTAAAGTGATAATTGACTTCAATAAAGGGTAAAAACTCATTCTCGGCCAGTTGTAGATCGGATTCATAGTCTAAGGTGAAGTTATTGCCCGTGTTCGGGTTTGTCACCTCCATATTGGTATCAGACTGTGAATAAAATCCCCCTAGCTCAAGGCTCAATTCGCCCGCCAGCACAGGGCTGCTGCCGAGTAGGGCGATCACTAGGGGTGTTAGACGAGTGGAAATCAACGTTACTCCAGTATTCTTCTTATTATATCCAGCGATAACATCAGACTTTAGTGCCATAAGCTATGGACATTTGGAGTGTAACAGCAAATTTCAAAATGTGAATAAAATGTTTTAAAAATTGCGTTGTTTCGTGATTTAAAACAAAAGTAGTACGGCTATTTGGCTTGGTATGGCGAGCTTGTGGCAGGGATCACGGTAATTTGCATCTTGGTGATTTGTGAAGAAAATGTATAGTCCAGCCAAAAAAAGCGGCCCAGTAGAGACTAAGCCGCAGATAAGAGCTTAAGGATGGATATGCTGTACTAGTTAGTCGCAGATTTGGGCTCAGACGTACTGACGTTTGCCGCAGTGCTGACCTCGGATCCCAGCGCCTGAGCTGGCTGTGGCTCGCTAGCTTTATCGTCCTTGTTAAACATGCCTAAACGGATGCGGATAAAGTGCAGAATTTGCGCCGCAATATCCACGTTTAAGCAGGATTCCAAGCCTTCGAAACCGGGGGATGAGTTGGCTTCACAGATTTTGTAGTGGCCGTTATCGAATAACAAATCGATACCCGCCACATCTAAATCCAGAATATTGGCGGTTTGTGTCGCCAACCATTCGATTTCAGGTGTGATCTCGAAGGGGCGCGCCGAACCTCCCGCGCTAACATTGGCTTTAAAGCTGTCTTCTTGACCACGGCGCTCATAGCAGCCGGCCACGCGTCCACCAATGGTAAATACCCTTAGATCGCGGCCGTGACTGTTAGCGATAAACTCCTGCAGAATGATGTTGGCGTTTTTATTGGTCGCCTCGATTAATTGCATTAAGTCATCAAACTCACGGGCCTTATGGGACAAAAACACGCCGCTACCCTGTGAACCCGAGAGGGTTTTAATCACTACGGGAAAACCTAAATGGCGTTCAACCAGTTCGATATCGACGGGAAACTTCACCAGCATAGTTTTGGGCGTGGGCAAGTTCTTCTCGGCCAGTAATTGCTGGGAAAAGAGCTTATCTTTAACGATTTCAATGGCTTTAGATGGATTTAAGCAGTACACCCCTAAACGCTCTAAATGGCGAATGATCGCCAACGCAAAGTAAGTGGTGCCGGAGCCCATTCTCGGGATGATAAAATCTGGTAATTCAACGGGTTGACCGTTTAACAAAATACTCTTGTTGTCTTCTCTCGTCACGGTGAGATCGAACTCATCCGGAGCATACACTTCTAACTCAATATTGTCGGCCTTGGCAGCCGCCAATAGACGTTCAATTTCATACAATTCAGGTTTTAGCTGAGTCGCGGTTTCTTTATATAAAATCCACCCACGCATTTAATCGCAAACCTTCATTTTCATTCTTTATCCTCGGGTTCAGCTTCATCCTGAACATCATCGTCAATTTCGACATCCACATCGAATGCCGCTTCGGGCTCGGCCTCAGGCTTAGTGGGGGGCAAATGTACTGTGCCAACCACGGCATAAAAGGGTTTACCTAGGGCGAGTTTGCGGTACTTTAACCAGATCTGCTCTAACAAGCTACTGGGAGCGATGTTTCCTTTGATGACTTCGACAAATTGCGCTTCATCGGCGGTGACGGGGAGTGTCTTGCCTTCGTCGAGATTTTTCATGGCATGGCCATGTATTTCAAGCAGTTCGGCTTCTTTACTGGTGAAGTCGCCACTGCGCTTAAAACCTTTCGGGAAATTGGCATCGTCATAAAAACGTTTATGGGATACAAAGCTGGCAGCTGAGCCGTTCACCGTCTCAGAACCCTTGTTAGCGTTTGAAAAAGACTGTTCAGACATGGCTGTTACCTTCTAGTTTTTGATATACAAAGATTTGCAACTGGAGTATTGGCTAGTATTATTGATTTATAAATCAAAAAAATTTGCCAATGTTGGTCAAGAATTTTTATGGATACCGATTTACTTAAGACCTTTTTGGAAGTCTCCCGTACCCGTCATTTTGGTAAGGCCGCGGAAAATCTTTACCTTACCCGCAGCGCGGTAAGCTTTCGGGTAAAACAGCTTGAAAGCATTCTTGGTGTCGCCTTATTTGAGCGCCAACGCAACAATATTCAGCCCACTCCGGCGGGCGAACGTATGCTTGGACATGCTGAAGCGGTATTAACCGCTTGGGAGCGCGCCAAGCAGGATGTTTCCCTTAGTCAGTTACAATCTACTCAACTCGCCATTGGCGCGGGCCCCAATATTTGGGATGCCTATTTGCAAGGGCATTTACAGCATTTGCATGTGGGATTACCCGGTGTTGCCCTGCGGACCGAAGTGCTGCCATTAACTGTGATGACACGGCAATTGATGGACCGCACCCTCGATTTGGCGATTTCCTTCGACCCACCCAAACTGGACCAATTCGAACTGGTGCAATTAGGCCAAATTAATTTATTGCTGGTGTCCAAAACCATGGATGTGGCGGTGAATGCGGTGCAGGCAGGCCAATATGTCAAAGTGGATTGGGGCACGGCCTTTAATATCCTGCATGCCCAGGAATATGCTGCTTTACCCGTGCCGACCTTACACACTAGTTCGGCTCGTATCGCCTTGGATTTTATCTTGAATAACGGTGGCTGCGCGTTTTTACCCGAGCATTTGGTTCAGCCACTGCTGAACCGCGGCGAGCTGCATTTAGTTGCGGGAGCGAGCGCCATTTCGCGCAGTGTGTATGTTGCCTATTGGGCCGAGAATGACCGCTTAGAGCAAATCAAACAGGCGATTGGCTTTTTAGCCGATAAATCAGCTGATATACGCTAATCTGTAATTCCTACATATAAAAAAACGCCTTTGGGAGATATCTCAAAGGCGTTTTTTAGAGCAGAACAATCAGTTAAGAAGTAACACTTCGCTTTGCTAGATAAATGCGCTCGTTAAAGACGGCTAAATCAAGGCATTTAATCAATAGCGTATTAAATAAATAGCGGTAGCAGCACTACCAACCAGGTGATACCGCAGAGCGCTAGACTCATAAATACCGCGGCAGAGGCGATATCCTTTGCTTGACCACTGAGGTGATGGATTTCACTGCCAACACGGTCAACCACGGCTTCAATCGCCGAGTTCAATAACTCAACAATCAACACGATAAACAAGGTTAAGATCAACATCAGTCGTTCCATGGTGCTGATATCGACCAACAGGGCGATGGGTAGCATTACCACGGCTAGCATCAATTCCTGTCTAAAAGCGGCTTCGTGGATCCAAGCGGCTTTTAAGCCCTTCATCGAAAATCCCGTCGCTCTAAAGATGCGTTTAATACCGTGGTTGTTTGCTGGTTTCATAATAATTCCATCGACTTGGGCGATTGTTCGCGAAGCATTTACCCGTCCAAACCGCCTACGACTTGCGTGTTAACATTTGAACGAGCTTAAAAAAGAGGCCGCAGTATAGCCCGATAACTTAAGCGTATAAATAGCTAAACCGACAAATTCGCAGTCCTGCTAGGGTGTTACCGGACTGTGGTCGTATTCGCGGCGAATAAATCTTAAGACTAAGCTTGAAGCTCAATACCGCTTTAATGAAGAGGCAAAGGAATGACTCTTACAACTCGCTTACCTTTTTTAACATTTGCATTTGTGCTGCGTTTCGCTGTTTTCTTCAGTCTTTACTGCGTCATTTGCGGCTTATTCATGGCCGTGAGTGACGCCAATCCCCAAGCGCCGAATATTCAATTAGCGACTGAGTTCTCAAAGGAGAAGAGTGTCCACATCAAAGATTTTCTCGTCAGCGAAAAACTCGATGGTGTGCGCGGTTATTGGGATGGTAAACGCTTAGTGACTCGTCAGGGCAATCCCATCTTAGCGCCTAGTTGGTTTACTGCGGATTTTCCGACCACCCCGATGGACGGTGAATTATGGCTCGGGCGAGGGCGGTTTGAGGCGATATCGGGGCTGATTCGCCAAGCGTCAGCGAATGAGAGCGAGTGGCAGAATGTGCGTTTTATGGTGTTTGATTTACCCAAGGCGCAAGGGAGTTTTGCAGTGCGGTATCAGCAGATGCAAACCTTGCTTGCAGGTAAATCGGTTTACCTGCAAGTGATTGAGCAAGTGAGCGTAGAAAGTATCGAGGCGCTGTACCAGAAATTGGACACCTTAGTGGCTCAGGGCGGTGAAGGCTTAATCCTGCATCGACGCACGGCGTTATATACACCGGGTCGTAATCCCAACGTGATGAAGTTAAAGCCCTATTTAGATGCCGAGGCCAAAGTGATTGGGCATATAGCGGGTAAAGGACAGTTTGCTGGGCAACTGGGCGCATTGAGAGTACAAACAGCAGATGGCCGTGTCTTTAGTATTGGCACGGGTTTTAGCTTGGCCGAGCGTCAGCATCCGCCCGCGATTGGCACACTTATCACTTACAAATATCTTGGATTAACCGTCAATGGCTTACCGCGCTTTGCGAGCTTCTTGCGGGTAAGAAGTGACATGCCGCAAGAGGACAAAGAATAGGTTGCGAAATTGTTGAATTTTGATAAAGATCGAATGCTTAACAACAGTTTTGCCGAGTATCGTATTGATTATTAATGGGCAATCATATCAAGGAGTGAGATTTGGTCGACAGTCTGCATGGATTAACCCTTTGGAAGCAGCGTGTGCGGCAAGTCTTGACTGCGCCTCAATGGCTTAAACATCCATTCGTGACGCTTAAGCAATTTTGGCAGAGCTTAAATGTCGCCCAGCGTTGTTACCTGTTCGCGTTACTGGCGTTAATGGTATTCCAACCCGAAATTTGGATTGCCGCCATCATCACCGCTATTGCCTTGATTATTGAGTTTTGGCCCAAATTTGCCATGGCTTGGCATACGCTGGCGGGCAAAGCCATTTTCCTGCTGTTTTATGCGGTTATTGCTAACTTTGCCTTAGCTGCGAGCGGCAGTGTGGTGAACGAAATCACCGGTGTATCGGCCTCGCATTTGTCCTACACCCATAACTTTGCCATTCTGCTGTATCTGCCGATTTGGTTTGTGTGTATCTCCATCCTTGCCTTACTCCTGCTGCAATTGGTGATCCCTTGTTATTTGTTTTTCCATATCGGATTGCGGATTTTAGGACTTGAGGCAAATCCACTGGGCAGCAAAAAACGATTTGTGGTGACAACCGCGCTGGTGCGTATGATTCTGTCTGTGGTGTTGTTATTAAACTTGGTTGCGATTACCGATGGTGAAAACTGGGTTGGTGATTTAGCCAAGAAAACCCAAGCGTTAAAACATGATTCAATAGATAAAAGAGTGGTTAATGAAGGCGAAACCATTCTCAAAGCCGAGGATAGTATTGAACAAGCGGGAACTGAACTCACGCAGCAGCCTAATCAAACCGACACCACCGAAACACTTAAGGCCTTTGGCCATAGCTATTACAAAGGGATCCGCGATTTAATTGCCTTATTTGCCTATAAATTTGAAGCCGACGGTCGCAGTCGTTGTGATAAATTGGCCGATTCAGTGGTGATTGAGCTAAATGACTATGAAATATTGGAAATTACTGAGTCTGCTCATGAGCAGTATGGTTACCATTTTGAAGTCAAAAAATGTATTTCCCCCGCCTTTGGTCAGATGGCATCAACACCTAAGTAGCAACACGAGAGGATGTTAAGTTGTTAGAAGATAAAGCGTTAGCAAAAGAGCAGCATGTACGTCGCATTTTAATGGTCTGTATGGGTAATATTTGTCGTTCGCCCACTGCCGAGGCCGTTTGCCGCGCTAAAATTCGCGAGCGCCGTCTTAATATCGAAGTCGATTCGGCGGGCACTATTGGTTATCACCAAGGGGACAACCCCGACAGTCGCTCAATGGCGGCAGGCAAAAAACGCGGTTTGAATTTCGACGGCATGCGAGCGAGACAAGTGATTGATGCCGATTTTGAGCATTTCGATCTTATTTTAGCGGCAGATAATAGCAATCTCGCGGATTTGCGCCGCCGTTGTCCACCCGAATATCAATACAAATTAAAGTTGATGTTGTCCTATGGTGATTGCGACACAGATGAAGTGCCCGATCCCTATTACGGCGGCACGCAAGGATTCGAATTAGTCCTCGATCTACTCGAACAGAGTATGGACGCTTTATTAGAACAGTTGACCAGAAAAACAAATGGGAAGAATCACGATTAAGTGCGATTGGAATAAAGCGTTATTGCCCCAAAACGAGACACAATCTCTGCACTAAACAAACAGTATTGGGGGTTAAAAGTATCAAATTTTAGTTGACTGCTTGTTGCTTCCAGTTGAGCAATTTATCAGCAGGGTGTTAGTGCGGGTGATGGGTTATATAGAGGTGTTCTGTTCCTACAGCTTTATTTCAATGTTTCTATCGATTTCAGAGACAAAGTCATGAATACACTCCTCACTGCAGGATATGGAAAACTCATCCTTTTTTGCTGCTTTAAAACATTTTGGCTACAGAGTGTAATTTCGAGTGAGTACATATTTACTTTAAATATTGAAGTGAACACTATTTTTAGTTATAAAAATTGATCAAATGTTGATCGGTGAAAAGACCGGTTTTCGTGACCGTGACCACCACATTGTCGTTAATTGTCGTTAATGTTCAGTCCGATGGTCATGCAAATAATGCCAATTGAATCAATTGACAACAATTTAGACAAAATAGGTAACGCACTAAAATCCATATCTGCACGGCCTGTCACGCCGGGGGTCGCGGGTTCGAGTCCCGTCCGCTCCGCCAAATAGAATAAGCCTCATCGAAAGATGGGGCTTTTTCCTATCTATCTTTTCAGAGTATTTGCCTCTGTATTTCTGCTTAATACCTTACCTAATGCCTAAGGTATTGTTTCTTGTTACCCCTTTATTTCTACTGAAAGCTGAATATTCGCTGTCAATCGGCCTATTCGAGTTACAGGACTGCTTTTTTTGCTGCTATTGTTATCACCAATAGTTCATTTTTCTGTATGAAAAAAGCGTGTTAGGTTGGGGTAATTCTGACCACTCCATGCCAACTAAAGGAAGTTATATGGTTGAAAAAATCACTGGGATGTTAGCACTTATCGGGGTGCTGTCGTTATTTTGTCAATGGGTTGGTTGGAAGCTTAGGTTACCTGCAATTTTGCCCTTATTACTCTGTGGTTTGATGTTAGGCCCTGCATTTGGGGTGCTCAATCCCGATGAAATCTTTGGGGATTTACTGTTTCCTATCATTTCACTCGGTGTTGCCGTGATCCTGTTTGAGGGGGCATTGACCCTCAATTTTAAAGAGATTAAAGATCATGGCCGTATGGTGACTCACTTAGTGAGCATCGGCATGGTGATCACCTGGGGCTGTATCAGTGTTGCGACTTTTTACCTGCTCAATTTTAGCTGGGAGGTCGCACTGTTATTTGGCGCCCTCGTGGTGGTTACTGGCCCGACCGTGATAGTCCCTATGCTGCGCAGCGTACGGCCTAAGTCGCAACTGGCGAGTATTTTACGCTGGGAAGGGATTGTGATTGATCCAATTGGTGCGCTACTTGCTGTATTAGTGTTTGAATACATTACGGTATCTGGCGATCCCACTAGCCATATGCTCTATGCACTAGGCTCCATGCTCACGCTTGGCTTAGGCTTAGGTGCGGCGTCAGGTTACTTAATTGGCCAAGTGATCCGCCGTAATTTATTGCCGCATTATTTACGAAATACCGCAGTATTAACCCTTATGCTGGGGATTTTTGTCGGCTCCAACCTACTGCAGGAAGAGTCTGGATTACTCACTGTAACAGTGATGGGGATTTGGCTGGCGAATATGCGCGGTGTGGATATTGCTGAAATCCTCGAATTTAAAGAGACTCTGACGGTTCTCTTGATCTCGGCCTTATTTATCCTGTTAGCCGCCAGACTCGACTCGAATGCCATGATGGATTTAGGTTGGGGCGGTGTAGGCGTGCTCGCCGTGACTATGCTTGTTGCGCGGCCGCTCAGTATTTGGGTGTCAGGCATTGGGACGTCACTCTCAAAGGCTGATAAATGGTTCCTATGTTGGATTGCGCCGCGGGGGATTGTGGCGGCGGCGGTGTCTTCCTTATTCGCGATTAAGTTAGAGGCAACTAATGTGCAGGGCGCCGATGCCATTGTGCCCTTAGTGTTTTTAATCATTATCGGCACTGTCGTTATCCAAAGTTTAACCGCGGGCCGCTGGGCCAAATACCTTGGGGTGACGTCGGGTTCGGCGCAAGGATTATTAATTTTCGGCGCCTCCAAATTCTCCCGCGAGCTGGCAAAAATCTTAAAAAGCAAAGATATCAAAGTGCTGCTGGCCGACAGCAACTGGGATAACATTCGCCTCGCGCGGATGGACAATATTCCGGTCTATTTTGGTAATCCCGCTTCTGAACATGCTGAAACCTATATGGATTTAACCGGGATTGGCCGAGTGCTGATCATGTCGCCTTATAAGCAGTTAAACCCACTGGTGACCTTTTATTTTCAAGATGTTTTAGGCTCTAAAAAGGTCTTTGGCCTGAACAATGCCGAGCAGGGCAGCGCGCGCCATCAATTATCAGAGACTTACAAACAGCGATTATGTCTGTTTGGTGATGCGGTGTCCTACGCCAAAATTGCCAGTCAAATGGCGAAAGGGGCGCAGCTTAAAGTCACTAACTTAACTGAAAACTTCACCTTCGAGCATTTCCGCAAACGTTATGGCGAAACCGCATTGCCGTTAGTGTATCTGACCAAAGAGGGTAAAGTCGTGATTGTGTCAGGTAATGACACCCAATTCCCCAATGGCATAGAGTTAATCAGCCTATTGCCCGTTGAGGCGCTTGAAGAAGCGAAAATCCAACAGGCGATTGCCGAGCAAGAGGCGATAGCTGCTCAGGCCAAGGCGGCGGAAGAAGCGGCCCTTGCGAAAGCCAAGGCCGAGGAAGAGGCAGAAGCAGAAGCTGAGCGCCAACGACTTGAGCAGCAAGCGAAAACTAAGGCCGAAGAGCCATCACAACCTGAGGCTGACGTACAAGATAACATCAATACCTCGGATGAAACGCTAGCTAAGGGATAATGGACAAGGCCAAGGTTAACTCAGGATGAGCTTGGTATTCGCGAAGAGATAAGTCTGTTAAGTGAGGCGAAAATAAAAAAGGCACTACATAGGTAGTGCCTTTTGTCTAATTAGATGGGCTTAGCTAGTACAGCTTCGCTATTAAGCGGCGCGTTCCTGTGACGTCGTCGCGACGACTTCGGGGCGCAGCTCAGCTGGGTCAAAGTCATCCACATTGATAGACTTCATACGGCCGATTTCGGCACGTTCCAACAGTTGTACTTCGCTGTCGCTCAATACACCTAAGGCTTTACCTTCAGCGGCGACTTTATCTAACCACATAAAAGGTAAACGCTTGCCGCTGGCCTTACAGACTTTGTCGAATAAAGGTTCGGCGGCCAAAATATCCTTCAGCGTTTGCTCTTGGATACCCACAGCATTGTGCTCAGAGTTAGTCCAGAACTGACCTTTACCTAAACGATCACGGCTTTCACAAGGCGTTTGCATGATCTTAGCCACTTTATGGTCTAACATATCGCTTGGACGTTTCAGTGGACGGCCGAATGGGAACATGATGGCACGTAATACGCCGCCTAGACCCATAGGGAAGTTATCCAGTAAATCGTCTAATGAAGCCTGCAACTTGTACAGCGCATCTTCAACCGCCCATTGCACCAGTGGTAGATCGTCGGTTTGACGACCTTCATCTTGGTAACGTTTTAAGGTTGCAGAAGCGAGGTATAACTGGCTTAACAGATCGCCTAAGCGGGCAGAAATACGCTCTTTACGTTTTAAGTTACCGCCTAAGGTTGCCATTGCTAAGTCAGATAGCAGGGCTAAGTTGGCACTGAAACGGTTCATATGTTGATAATAACGCTTGGTTTTATCTGAATATGGCGCGTTAGAGAAACGGCTTGATGTCAGACCTAACCAGAAGCTACGGACAAAGTTACTGGTCGCAAAACCAATGTGACCGAAAATCGCCGCATCGAAGTTGGCTAAACCTTGGCCAGACTCAGTATCAAACGCTGACTCCATTTCAGCCAATACATAAGGATGACAACGGATAGCACCTTGACCATAGATGATCATCGAACGTGTCAGGATGTTTGCGCCTTCAACGGTAATCGCAATTGGAGCTGCTTGATAGCCACGGCCTAAGTAGTTGTTAGGGCCTAAGCACACACCTTTACCACCGTGTATATCCATGGCGTCGATAACGCATTTTTGCATACGATCGGTCAGGTGATATTTCACGATTGCCGAGATAACCGAAGGTTTTTCACCTAGGTCGATACCTGTGGTGGTTAATGACGTTACCGCATCCATCAAGTAAGCGTTACCACCGATGCGTGCCATTGGCTCTTCAATCCCTTCTAACTTACCAATCGGCAGTTTGAATTGACGACGAATACGCGCATACGCACCTGTTGCAAGCGCTGCGGTTTTCACGCCACCAGCAGAGTTTGATGGCAGCGTGATACCACGGCCAACAGATAAACACTCAACCAGCATGCGCCAGCCTTGGCCAGCCATTTTCGGACCACCGATGATAAAGCTTAATGGGACGAATACGTCTTTACCGCGAGTAGGACCGTTTTGGAACATACAGTTCAGCGGGAAGTGACGACGACCAGTCTCAACGCCTTCAACGTCAGTTGGGATCAGCGCGCAGGTAATGCCCAGCTCTTCTTTATCGCCTAACAGGTGATCAGGGTCACGCAGTTTAAACGCCAGACCTAATACAGTGGCAACTGGGGCAAGGGTAATATAACGCTTGTTCCAGGTTAAGCGCATACCTAAGACTTCTTCGCCTTCCCATTGACCTTTACACACGATACCAAAGTCAGGGATAGAACCCGCGTCGCTACCAGCCTCTGGGCTAGTTAACGCGAAACAAGGGACTTCTAAACCTTTGGCTAACCGTGGCAGGTAATGGTTTTGCTGCTCAGGCGTACCATAGTGTTGTAACAGTTCGCCAGGGCCTAAGGAGTTAGGTACACCTACAGTGGATGCCAGCTCGCTGCTTAAACCTGCAAGCTTTTGCAGCACGCGTGATTGGGCGTAGGCTGAATATTCTAAACCGCCGTATTTTTTCTTGATGATCATGGCGAAGAAGCCGTGATCTTTTAGGTATTGCCATACTTCAGCAGGCAAATCAGCCAGTTGGTGTGATACTTGGTGCTGATTCACCATGCGGCACACTTCTTCAACGGGGCCGTCTAAGAAGGCTTGCTCATCGGCACTTAAACGAGCGACAGGGTAGTTGTGGAGTTTTTTCCAGTTTGGGTTACCCGCAAACAGATCGGCTTCCCACCAAGTGGTACCGGCTTCAATCGCTTCTTTTTCGGTAGAAGACATTTCGGGCATGATGCCACGGTACATCTTCATCAGTGGGCGACTGATAACATTTTGTCTAAATGCACTGATATTGAGGGGAAGCGCGATCACCAGGAAGATAATCCAAGAGATAGGGCCGACAACATCGAGTGTCCATCCGGCTGTCATCACAACAGCGGCTGCAATAGTGGCAGTGAGCAAAGATACCCGAAGGTAAGCTAGGGCTCCTAGCACTAAGATCATGGCGATGATCCAAAGTAGGGTAGTCACTGTATTTCTCCTTAAGTATGACCGAGTGCCAATCACAGGTCATAACGAGTTTTGTTGATTGCGATCACAATTATAGTTTGTGGTCTGACCTGTGTCGCATAAAAGTTAAACCTAAGGCAGTTTTAATACAAGTATTTTTCAAACAATTGTTTAAATTTTTTGTCACCTTTGATCATTCCACAAATGTCATCAACTAGTTACAATGCAAAACCGTGGATATTTGGATTAAGAAAGGCGAGAAATATGTGTGAGTTACTGGCGATGAGCGCCAATGTGCCGACCGATATTGTGTTTAGTTTTACAGGGTTAGCACAGCGTGGTGGCGTCACTGGGCCCCATGTCGACGGTTGGGGGATCACTTTCTATGAGGGCCGTGGCAGCCGTACTTTTAAAGATGCCTGCCCGAGTAGTGAGTCGCACATTGCAAAGTTGATCAAATCTTATCCGATTAAAAGCGAGGTGGTGATAAGCCATATTCGCCAAGCTAATCGCGGCTGTGTTTCCCTTGAAAATACCCACCCATTTACCCGTGAGTTGTGGGGCCGTTATTGGACTTATGCCCACAATGGCCAGTTAAGCGACTATCAGGCGAAGTTTCTGGTGTCCCGTTATCAGAGTGTTGGTGATACCGACAGCGAACTGGCTTTCTGCTGGATACTGGAGCAAATTGCGGCCAAGTTTGGCGACCGTCGCCCAGAGGACATGCAAGCGGTGTTTCGCTTTGTAGCGACGCTTGCCGAACAAATCCGCGCCCTTGGGGTGTTTAATATGATCCTCAGCGATGGCGAGTATTTGATGAGCTATTGCAGTAATAATCTTTGCTACATCACCCGTAGGGCGCCGTTTGGTAAGGCAAAATTAATTGATACCGATGTGGTGATTGATTTTGATAAAGAAACCACACCGCACGATGTCGTGACTGTGATTGCCACTCGGCCGCTGACCGAAAACGAAGACTGGCAGGTGATGCAGCCCGGCAATTGGAAGTTGTTCCGACTCGGTGAGCTGCTTATCGATTTGTAATCGGGGCGCTGTCACTTTCGCTCTATTTGATGGAATTAATTAGAGACAAAAAGGCCAAACGGAGTCACTCACGTTTGGCATTTTGTGTGTTGTGCTGTGTTGTTAGTGCGTCTTAGAAACAGCATTCAATCTATCTGAAATCAGCGATAAATGTGTATCAGGCTTAATTAGCGCCGGTGCCTAAAAGCTTAGGCACTTTGTGCTCCGTCGGAACTTCTGTTTCAACGGCAGCGGGCGCGACTGCCACTGGCACATCATCGAAATGATAATTCAGCAGTTTGATATCCAGCTGCTTGCTGCCTTTTTCAAAGTGCGTTAGACGAACGGGGAGGTAGGCTAAATCCGGCGCCATCCAAAAGAAGGTTTGGCGTTTATGATTGTCCCGCACGACCTCAATTTTGACCGTATCGTAGCTGCCGCTCTCAATTGTCATCCGTTCCTTACCAATCACATGGAACTTATACTCATCGAGCTCGTTGGATTTAATCATCTTATAATCAAGCACTTCTTTACCAGCGCTAATATCGAGTCGAAACTGCAGCTGCACCATTAAAGGGTCGAAAATATCGCCTTCAAAGGGGAATTTGCCTTTTTCATCCTTATAACGGGTGTGGATCATCCCCTGAGCCTTGGCAAAGGCGGTTTGCTCGACAAAGTTTGGGCCAACACCTTTGCGCTCATGCAAATAGCGCATTGGTAATAATTGATTACCCTCTTGGCCAAATTCACTCAGCACATGACGCACATCGGTGAGTAATAACAGGCTAAGGTCGCTGTCGAAGCGATATTTATAAACGCCATCCTCGATCGCGGGCAGTTGATACTTGGCCTTACCCAACTCAATATCACCATAATTAACTTGATATTCAGCAGTTTGAGGCGTTAAAGGCGTTGGCGCCGCCATCGCAAATACGCTGTGGGTGAGCGCGAGACTCACGAATAACGTTGGAATTGTGCGCAAGTAATGCTCCTTTATATCGCAAACAGATTGCGGCTAACACTGTTTATCCTATTGGCTAAACTGCCAAGCTTCATTGTTTATAGCTGAGGCTATATCGGGTGTAAACAGTTTATAGATCAATATATTAAACTAGAAGGGGATTGACATCACTAAGGTTGCCATATCCGGTTGCCACTCAAACTCAGACAAGTCTACTTTGCCACAGTTCACTGTAACGCCTTCAATACGCAATAATTCCATCTGTTCCTGAAAGGGGACAGAATGCTTTTCGAAGGATATTTTCCCTTGGCTGTTGAGTACTCTATGCCAAGGAAGTGACAAATGTTCGGGGGCCGATTTGAGCGCCTTCGACACATAGCGGGCACGCCCGGGTAAACCAGCAAAATCGGCCACCTTGCCGTAACTGCTGACTTTGCCTGGCGGGATCATCGCGACAATATGCCAAATCTTCGCCATCGGCGAGAGCTTGTTTTGTGTCTCTTGTGTGCTGTTCGTTTCGTCTGGCGTGATGGCCTTATCTTGCTCTAAGTAGAGATAAAGTGGAGATTTATCTTTTGCAAACCGCATGATGATGCCAAATAAAACCATGAAAGAGGTGAGCCAGTGTAACGTTAATTACCGCCTAAGTGAAACCGCGAACGGTTGATACTGCTGTAATTTAAATCTAAAAAATCGATTGTAATGATTTTTATTAAACTATTTAGTTTTGAATATTGAGAAAACACAGGAATAGTTCATAATAGCGCCAAATTTTTTGACTCACTAAGAGATGAAACAGGCATGGCTGTACTCGATATTCTGACAATTCCCGATGAGCGTCTAAAGCGCAAAGCACAACCCGTAAAAGACATTGAAGCGATTCAGGGATTTATCGATGATTTAATCGAAACCATGTACCACACCGACGACGGTATCGGTCTGGCCTCGACCCAAGTGGGCAGCACAGACGCAGTGATTGTGATCGATTTATCCGAAAACCGTGACCAACCCTTAGTGCTAATTAATCCTGAGATTGTTGAAAAGTCAGGTGAATATGTGGGTGAAGAAGGCTGTCTTTCTATCCCCGGCTATCGCGCCAAGGTGAACCGTTTCGAAAAGGTCAAAGTCACCGCATTAGACAGACAGGGTAAAGCAATTGAAATTGAAACCGATGACTTTTTAGCCATTGTTTTACAACACGAAATCGACCATTTACACGGTAAAGTATTTATCGAACATCTTTCTACACTCAAGCAGCAAATCGCGTTGAAAAAAGTGCGTAAATACGCCTAAGTAGATGAATTTGCGCCACTAATTATCTTAATCATCTAAGCCAAAGCCGCATTCCGATGCGGCTTTGTTGTTTCTAAGCCTCTAAAAAGCCAAACAAAAGCGCGATATGTGAAGTTAACGGCTTGTTTTTACAGCAGTGACTCGTTAAGGTAGCGGCAATATGCACGGGTTGCATGGCCTGTGCGCTGTAAGGATACGGTAGGGAAACAGATGAAGACAAAATTCATAGCACTTGTGGGCGCGCTGGCATCGATTAACATTTTGCTTGGTGGTTGCAGTGCTTTTTTTAACGGTAACACCACCGAAAAAAACGTGGTTTCCAGCAGTCTGGTTGAATATCTTTATCCCGACGATAAACAACGCGAGGCGCAGCAACCCAGTATTCCTGTACTGCGTCTTCCCATCACGGTCGGCATCGCCTTTTTACCTTCCAGCCATTGGCAATCCGAAGTCCTCGATAGCAGCTCGCAAATCGCCTTGCTGGATAAAGTGAAACAATCTTTTGTTAAATATGACTTTATTGATCGTATCGAATTAATCCCCAGTACTTACCTTAAAAATGGCAAAGGTTTTAGTACCTTGCAGCAGGTCGCCCGTTTACACGATGTCGATGTGATGGCGCTGGTGTCTTACGATCAACTGTTACAAAGCAGCGAGAATAAGACTTCACTGCTGTATTGGACTATAGTCGGCATGTATATGGTGCCCGGTAATGAAAACGCGATCCAAACCTTTGTCGATACCGCCGTATTTGATATGCGCAGCCAAAAGATGTTGTTCAGAGCGCCCGGTATTAATCAACTTACCGACACGTCAACCGCGGTGAGCGTCACCAATGTGTTACGTGAAAAATCCACCGAAGGCTTTGAGCTAGCGGTAAACGATATGATCACTAATTTAGACGCCGAATTAGCCCGCTTTAAAACCCGCGTGAAAGAAGAACATATTGCAACCATTGAACATAAACAAGGTTATAGCGGTGGTGGCAGTTTATCCCTATTAATCCTTTCGCTACTGGGTATATTTGCGCTTCGCCGTTTAACTATCTGCAGAGAATAGTTGAGTTGATTGGTTTGAGCCTATTTAGTTGATAGGGAAGGTTAGTTAGGATGATATTTATACCGTTAAGAGCACTGCTTTATTGATGGCAATCTTAACGACTATTGAACTGTTCATCCGGGTAAAAGCTTTTTGCACCATTCGGTGTTAACGTAATTACTCAGTGGCAAATCAGTGCCACTGAAATCACCGTACTTTTGTTCATGGTTACTAGCAGAAAGGCCGTGACAGAAAACTCCCATTTACTTTCAAAAACGGGACTACTAATCAGAAATCATAGCTTGTATTGTTATGCATTTCAGTTGAAAGTTCTAACCTAGAACTGGATATTTCTAATTTAGCAGAGAAAAACAGATTCTAATCTTCAGCTAACATTCCTTATCCCAAATAGATTATCGAAACCAACAGATTTTTCAGAGAGGTGACAAGTCTGTTTTAAACTAACTAAAAGTGGTCAATTTGACATTACTCGATAATACTTTTCTGTCTCTCAGACGATTGATTTGAGCATAGCCTCAATTTAAGCAATGATTTCCAAGGCAATAAAGGCAGTATAATCATGAATATCCCTAATACGGTCAAGATGTCTGGCACTTCATCGAACCATATCACACCAAATAAAGTGACAAATACTAGCCCTGAGTTCTCTGCAACAGCAATAGAGCTAGCTGGTGCACGTTGATAAGCAGTTACAACCAACCCATTGTAAGTAAGAACCAAAGCTGCACTGGCTAAAATCAACAACAGGTGTATGGTCGAAATAGGTGTCCAGTAGAAAAAAGCTAGGCTAGCTGATACAGGTAGTGAAAGTAACGATGTCCAAAAGAGTGTGCTTACAACCGTTTGCTGCTCTGGTAATTTTCTTGCAGTGATATTGAATAGTGCTAGGGTTAGCGTGGTAGCGAGTGCGAAAATTGCTGCCCATTGAAATTCTGATGGTCTCAACACTACAATAACGCCAATAAATCCTAAGAGAGTTGATGCACTGCGTTGAATCGTCGGTTTTTCGCTGAGAAGTAAGATGGATAGCGGTAGCATAACCAGCGGCGCTGCGTAAAAAACCGCGTTAGCTGTCGCTAGAGTTAAGTGAGTTATCGCTACAACCATGCAACCGCTGCCTATAACAATCAAATGTGCTCTAATATAGATGGAGTTTAGGGCTATACAACTTTCGCTGCTGCTTAGACTGCTTCAACCATAAAGGACAAATAACCAAAGCGGAAAATAATTGGCGTATGAAAATGTACTGAAAGGTTGAGATTTCGCCATTAAGTAACTTTACAGCAACATCAGACAGTGAAGTAGCAAAGTTACCTATTATGAGAAGTAGTATCGCAACATTGGTTACAGAGAAAGGTATGGTTACTTTTCCAACTTCATATCGATATGTGGGATGTCATCTTCCAAATAGATAGCAGAAGTCGGTATAAATCCATGATGCTGATAGAATTCTGACAGGTACTCTTGTGCGCCAATCTCGATTGACTCGTCAGGCCACAACAGCTCACATGCACTTAAAGCCTCTTGTAACAGTTGATGACCAAAGCCACCTCCGCGATGATTTTTTGAAATAGTCACACGACCGATACTGGCAGATGGGTAACTAATCCCCTTTGGCAATAGGCGTGCGCAGGCTATTAGTTTGTCACCTTGATAGCTTAATAAGTGGTAAACATCTTGCTGGTGATCTTTGTTATCCAATTCTGGATAAGGGCAGTTTTGCTCAACAACAAACACCTCAACTCTGAGTTTAAGTAGTTGATATAGTTGTATTGTAGTTAGTTGAGAAAACGATTTGAGTTGCCAAGTAATCATTCTTTTCCTGCTTTGCTATTGATGAAGTCTGCAATGTAGCAAGGCAGGATTATTAAGGCATTAACAATAGTTAACTTTGATTACGCTTTTTGATATGACTTAGACTGATTGAGGTCATGCCAAGATAAGCGGCAATTTGATAATCGTTGAGACGTTTTCGCAAGTTGGGATAATGTTGGCAGAACATTCATAGCGCTCTTCAGGAGTATAGAGCAACATAAAGCGTTCTTTGTTTTCCTTATACATTAGTTGCGTTTCAAGCAGCTTAAGATAAATACTGTGCTTTTGCTCACGCCAAGTTATCAATGTTTCGATAGGCAGAGACAGAATAGAGCTCTGGGTAAGAGATTCTAGCTGGTATGGTGAAGGTTGTTGGTTGACTAAGCTTTCAAAACCAATGATCCAGTCATTTTCCCAATAAAACTGTTTGCTAAACTCTTTCCCCTTATCAGTCAGATAAGCGGCGCGACATATTCCCTCTAATAGAAAGAAAATCTCTTTTGCAACTTCACCCTGATGGAGCAACATATGCCGTGTCGGTAACTCAATTAGTTTTGCTGAGTGCGTTAATTGCTCTATCTCTTGCTGAGTAAAGTCATACTGTTGTATTGCTGGAAAGCGTCAAACATAGTGCGTGGTATCTAAGTTGTCTCTGTAGCTAATCGAACGGGATGTTGAAGCGTAATAACCAATTTGCCAGAAAAAATTAAGACGGACAACATCATGCTTGACGATGTTAACTTATAAACAATGGATACTGCTACTTCCATTCTCACCATACCAGCAAAATATACCCCACTCTTTCAAACTTATTTCCATCCTGATTACGCATGCAATACTGATTGCATGTCAATGTGAAAAATAAATATTTATACATACTATCTTTGTTCGAAATTGGGGATTTTTTCATCGATTCTCCGCTGCCAACCATGAGGAATGTATTGAGATCTCAGTGGCAAAATTTACCATTGAATAATGGCGTCAACTTAGAAAGGGGAGGGAGAGCTTCAGGGATTAGCCATGGGTTGCATATCCTACGAAAAATCATGCATAAAGTGAATCTGGCACTACAGATCAAGGATGAACGTTTATGTTCATTTTCTTGCATCTCAGGCACTGTGATCAGCGGTACTTGGTTGCGTTTGGGATACTAAAACTTATCGATTGGGTAGAAATCAGCCCGTCATCGTAAATTGGAAATGTCCCATTTCATGCTGATGGATTTATCTACAATGGGTGATCTGCTTTAGTGTTTTCATCCCAATGTGGTATTGGCGCCAATCGGATTTATCCGTATCTTGCTTTGGATATTTGGCTCATTTTAAGGGAGGTATTATGGCCGAAATTAATGCGATATCTGAGGACATTCAGAAAGAACTCGAACAGTTAGCTCAAAAAGGGCTTGCATTACTCAGCTTGTCGGAGCACACATCGCCGCAAGAGATTGTGGCAGCTATTACGGAACTGACGCGTGACTATCGGGCAAATCAACGAATGATGGATGATGATGTGCTCTACGCACTCGGGGCCTTGCTTGGCTGGCAATATGTAAAAGGGCTCAATTGGCACTGGGGCTCAGTCGTTTGGGACTTTGATGAAGCCAACGGCGCCATTGGGGTATTAAATCACGATAACTCCTTGTTCAATAATCCGATTGGCTGGATGGATAATATAATGGCCTCGGAGGGTGGAGTGCCCTTTATGTTGAGCTATAACATGATAGCCGCAGGCCAAGCCCCAGTGTTCGAGCCCAATAGTGCTTCTGGTTTGTACTGATAGAAAGCACCTAAGCATAAATGGGCTAAGGCATGCATTATTGCTCATAGATGACTGCCAGCTTCGCAGTAAATTTTGCTGTAGATTGAGGATTGCTTCGCTTACCATGAATACTTGGGGCAAATAAAAAGCCAGCGCTAAGGTGGCGCTGGCTGATGGGTCAAACTGAGGGCGATTGATGCATTCTGTTAAGCGATTTTTCAATCTAAATAATCAATTTAATTAATCACTTAAATTAGTCGCTTTAACGCCTCTTGCTCGGTTAGGCTTGTGCACAGTACTAAATACAGCGCTTAAACGTTATGTCGTTTCCCTGAGCGTTTTAGTTTTTCTGCTTCTAACTTAGCGGCTTTCTCGGCAGCCTTTTCAGCCAGAATGCGTTCCACTTCGGCTTTCTCGATTTCAGCCATCGCTGGGGTTTCGAGGGATAACAGGCCAATTCGACCTGAGCGGTAATCGTGTAACACGACTTCCGAGGCTTTATGCAGATCGATGCGACCACCGGGACGCAGTGCGCCACGTTTACGGCCGATTTCTTCGAGTAACGCCATATCATCCTTAGGTAATTCGCTGATGTTATAACGCTCGCAAATTTCCTTCGGGTACGCCTTTAAGAAATAACCAGCGGCAAACAGTGCCACATCTTCGTATTCCATGGCGGTATCTTTAATGGCACCTGTGACGGCGAGGCGATAGCTACTGGCTTCGTTATCGACTTTAGGCCATAAAATTCCTGGCGTGTCCGAGAGCACAATGCCGTTGCGTAGGTTAATACGCTGCTGGCTTTTGGTGACAGCGGGTTCGTTACCGGTTTTGGCGATAACACGACCGGCTAAGGTATTGATAATGGTGGATTTACCCACGTTAGGGATCCCCATGATCATAGTGCGAATGTCCTTTTCGGTCTTATCGCGACTCGGTACTAACTTACGACAAAGATCCGGTAGCATTTTCAACATACCCGGTTGTAGCGTGGTAATCGCAGTCGCTTTTACCCCTTGTTCACGCTCAAGGTATTCAATCCATTGGGCAGTGATATCAGGATCGGCTAAGTCGGATTTATTCAGTAGCTTGATACAAGGTTTGTCGCCGCGAAGCTTTGACACCATGGGGTTTTCACTACTGTAGGGAATACGGGCGTCCAGCACCTCAATCACCAGATCGACCTGAGGCATAGCCTCTTCGATCTCTTTGCGTGCCTTGTGCATGTGCCCCGGATACCATTGAATTGCCATGATAGCGCCTTGTTCTTAATGACCTAAAGACGACTATTCTACCTTGAAGGCGACGAATGTCATAAAAAAAGCGCCCGAAGGCGCTTAATTGCTTAATCTTGATGCGAATTTGAGCTTATCACTCATTTCGCTGACGCGTAGTTGACATTACAGGACGCCCAGCTCGCGCAATCTTTCCATTAAGTAGCTGTCGGCGGTGTAACGCTCAGACAGCACAACCGAAGGATTAGGGTGTAAGAATAAGGGCAGAGAAATACGCGACTTAGTCTTATCCGTGCCTTCTGGGTTAATCACGCGGTGTGAGGTCGATGGGAAGTAACCGCCAGAGGCCTCCTGCAACATATCACCAATGTTGATGATAATATTGCCAAAATCACTTGGCACATCTAACCAAGAGCCGTCTTTGGCTTTGACTTGCAGCCCTGGCTCGTTGGCCGCGGGTAGTACAGTGATGAGGTTAATATCTTCGTGGGCCGCAGCGCGGATAGCACCCATTTCTTCATCGCCCGTCATCGGCGGGTAATGCAGAATGCGCAGTAGGGTTTTGTGGCTGTCGGCAATCATTGCTGGCAGCGGAATTGAAAACTTGGCTTTAACCTCGTCTGGTGAGTAGGTTTCAATCCACTCTAACAGTTCAGAGGCCAGCGCATTGGCTTTTTCATAGTAAGCCAGAATATTGGTACGCAAAGAATCTGGAATACGACCCCAAGGGTATACGTGGTAATACTCTTTGATGTCTTTAACCGTGTGGCCTTTTGCGGTTTCAGAAATCGACGCGGGGAAGAAGCCATCGTGGGTTTCACGATTGAACATAAATTCGTTCTTAGCGTCAGAATTGAAAAAGGCTTGCCACTCAGCGTAAATACTTTCGACCAGCTCTTTATCGATAGGGTGGTTAGAGAGCACACCAAAGCCCGTTTCACGTAGGGATTCGACGAAGCGTTTGGCGCTATCGGCTGCGCGATAATCAATGGTTTCTAATTTCATATTGTTTCTACTTGTTATATATGGTTGTTAACCAAACACTTTCTAAGGATAAAGGTAAGGAGTCGTTGCCACTTATCTCATTATCGGTATGGTGCGCTAAGCCCTAGTGCAAAGCGGCCCAAATAGAAAGGATTTGGGTAGAGAATTGACCCGCAGCAAGTGTAGCTTTGCACTCTGTTTGGTGCAAACACTCAAGACGACGGACTGAGATTACTGCTGAATTTTCCTCCAGTTATTTAAGCAATGGCTCAATCAACAGGATTTTATCGACTAAAGCGGCTACTATGCCAAAAAGCAATTCAGGCCGAGGCGCAATAAACCTAAGGAATATACGGTCTTATGCAGGCGAAAACCTTAGGAGCTAAAGGAGACTTTTATGAACAAACTGACTGATTTTGAACGCTATGTCATAGAAGAAAAGGGCACTGAACGTCCCTTTAGCGGTGAGTATTATAAACATGACGCCAAAGGCGTGTATTTGTGCAAAAAATGCCATGCGCCTTTGTATCGCTCAGAAGATAAGTTTAATGCCCACTGTGGTTGGCCAGCCTTCGATGATGAAATTCCGGGCGCAGTGAGTCGTCATGTCGACGCCGATGGTCGCCGTACCGAAATCGTCTGTAGCCAGTGTGGCGGTCATTTAGGCCATGTGTTTGAAGGGGAATTTTTAACGCCGAAAAATATTCGTCACTGCGTTAACTCTGTCTCCATGCTGTTTCAAGCGGCCGATGAGGTGACAACATCGACGCATAAAACGGCCTTTGCGACCTTTGGTGCGGGCTGTTTTTGGTGTGTTGAAGCGATTTTTAAGAGCCTTAAGGGCGTGCTGAATGTCAGTTCAGGTTACTCGGGTGGCGAGGCGAGCGATGCCGATTATAAGTCGGTGTGTTCGGGATTAACCGGGCATGCTGAAGTGGTGCACATCGAATTTGACCCCGCGCAAATCAGCTTTACAACGCTGCTGCAGGTGTTATTTGAGAGTCACGATCCCACCACGCTTAATCGACAAGGCAATGATAAAGGGCCGCAGTATCGCTCGGTCGTCTTTGCCCATGATGCGGCGCAGATTGAAGAGACTAACGCCATGATTGCCAAATTAACCGAGGCAAAGGTATTTGATGCGCCGATAGTGACCCAAGTGGTGGCCTTTGAGTCATTTTATCCCGCTGAGGATTACCACAATGATTATTTCGCCCTGCATGGCGAGCAGCCCTATTGCCAAATTGTGGTAAGGCCAAAGGTTGAGAAGATCAGAGCCCTTTTTGCCGAGCTACAAGCATAAGCTTAATGTGCGAGCAAAATGACGGATAAAAAACGCCACCGATAGGGTGGCGTTTTCGTTAATTGCTTTCCTGATAGGCTGAAGACTTAGCGCATTAGCGGGATTGTGCTAACCACTCGGCATATTGTTTCGCGTAATAACTGACAATTAAATCGGCGCCGGCCCGCTTTAACCCGATAAAGGTTTCGGTGACGACTGCGCGCTCATCGAGGGCGCCAGCCAGTGCGGCAAACTTAATGCCGGCATATTCGCCACCGACTTGATAAGCCGCTAAGGGAAGGTGGGTTTCCTGTCTTAGGCGACTTAGCACATCCAAATAAGGCGTGCCGGGTTTCACCATCAAAATATCCGCGCCTTCCTCTTGATCGAGCAGTGCTTCGAGCAAGGCTTGGCGACCATTGGCGTAATCGAGCTGATAGCCTTTACGGTTTCCGCTAAGTTCACAATCCACCGCGGCCCTAAAAGGCCCATAGAAGGACGAGGCGAACTTGGCAGCGTGGGCCAAAATGGCAATGTGCTCAAAGCCTGCTTCATCCAGCCCTTGGCGAATGGCTTTAATTTGGCCGTCCATCATGGCCGATGGCGCCAGCATATCGGCTCCGGCTTTGGCGGCGCTAATGGATTGTTTGACTAAGTTAGCCACGGTTTCATCATTACAGACTTCGTCATGGTGCAATACGCCGCAGTGTCCGTGGTCGGTATATTCACAAAAACAAATATCGGGGATCACCATCATCTCTGGCGCGGCGGTTTTGATGGTGCGGATCATTCGTGCGAGCAAGCCATTGTCATCCCAAGTGTCGCTGCCCTGTGCATCTTTGGTGTGGGAAATACCAAAGGGCATCACATAACGGATCCCTAGGGCGTAAAGGCTTTGAATTTCATCGGCAAGCGCACTCTCGGGCAGACGGCTGATCCCCGGCAAGGTTGAAATGGGCACTGCTTGGCTGATGTGTTCTTCGATGAAGAGTGGGTGAACCAAGTCGCTTAGGGAAATCTGGGTTTCACGCACTAGGTCACGCATGGCTTCGGTGCGGCGCAGGCGTCTTAAACGGCGAAGGGGTTTAAGGGTATTTTCTTGTGTACTGCTCATTGAATTTCCTTATTAACGGTGTGAAAGCATCACGCGAAGCTTCGCGTAAGTGGGAGAGAGTAAAAACGATGCTTAGGACCTGCTTAGCAAGTGTTTTGCAGTTGCATAGAGGTGCTAAGTGAGGTGAGACAAAAGCTTCAACACTGTTTGCTCAGACCCAAAATGGAGGAAAAGTTTCCCAATATTTGGCCAAAGGCCGAAGAGGTTTTTGAGTTAGTGATGGCGATCACAAACCCAGCGCTAAGCTAATCGATCTATTAGCCGCCGCTTTTAAGCCTTTGCTTTCGATTATTTGATGTTATCATTTGCGCCAATTTACACTTGGTATAGTGCAGGACCTAATAAGTCACTTTTCGTCTGTCCAACTATACCCACAGCGCGGTTTTTATATGACAACACCCCAAGACTCTGTTTGTATTCTCGCCCTCGACACTTGTACCGAAGCTTGTTCGGCTGCCCTGTATTACCAAGGACAGGTTTTTGCTGAGTTAGCCGATGCACCACGGGAGCATAGTCAGCGTTTATTGCCTATGGTGGAAGCCGTATTAAAACAAGCCAATGTCGGCTTAGATAAACTGGATGCCATTGCCTACGGCCGTGGGCCAGGCAGTTTTACGGGGATCCGTATTTGCACTAGCATGACTCAAGGTTTAGCCCTAGGGTTAGACTTACCCGTTATCGGCATTTCCACCTTAGCGGCCATGGCACAAATGGCGATTGCTGAGCACGCTGCCGAGCAAGTGATCTGTTGTATCGATGCGCGCATGGGAGAAGTGTACTGGGGTCAATTCGTTGCCGTCGATGGCATTGCCACCTTAGTCGGTAAAGAGGTAGTGAGTGCGCCAGAGCAGGTTGAACTGGCATTCGATCTTAATAAAGCCATTGTCGGCTGTGGCACTGGGTTTGATGCTTATCCCGAGTTATTAGCGTTAGGCAGCGGCATTACCTCCTTAGCGGCGGTGAAGTATCCCGATGCCCGTGCCATGTTAGCGTTGGCCGAAGCGGGTATCAAAGCGGGATTAACCACCAGTGTCGATGAACTCGAACCTGTGTACCTACGTGATACTGTGACATGGAAAAAGTTACCGGGACGTGAATAAACTGTTCATTCTCGCCTATGATACGTTAGAATCTAAACTGTCTGCATGGATTCTCGATGCAGACATCAATTCTTAGTTAGGCATTTGTCACAACCGCCTAACAAGGTTAACCAAGGCTAATAGGATATAAACTGGGCATTTCGATGCAGGTAAATTCGCTTCAAACGAGTTTGACACAAGCGGTTGCGAGTAATCGCCCCGCAGTCATACAGGGAATGTCGCCCACGGAAGCGCCGCGCCCTGTGATTGAGCTCGATGCGGTTTCTGCCTTAGCCTTTGATGATACCGCGGAAGGATCATCACAAAACCTACAATCCAGACTCGGTGCCCAGCTCGAATACGAACAAAGCACTCGAGGTCATCAAGGGGCTATCGCCCAATACCTTCAAACGCAACATGCCGCCAAACGTGAAGAAATTCAGCAGATGGTCGGTGTGGATATTTATGCCTGATAGTACGCCCGTGTCTTCTCAATCCCGTTTTACTCCTCGTCTAACTGGCGGTCTTCCTAGCCGCGGTTTGTTTATCATCGAACTGATGCTGGCACTCATATTGACGCGCATTCCATATCTAAGCGTGCCTTTTAAGTGGTTAGAGAGCTATTTCCACGAGTTGTCCCATGGGATAGCGACAATACTCAGTGGCGGCATAGTGAGTCATATACAACTCTTTCCCAATGGCGCGGGTTTTTGCTTTAGCCAAGGTGGCTCGCCACTGGTGATTGGATTTGCGGGCTATTTTGGCGCAGCCTGTTGGGGATACCTTATTTATCTGTTGGCAACTTGGCCTAAGGGCATTCGCCTAAGCTTTGCGTTTTTAGGCGGTTTAGTGGTGTTAAGTGGCCTGCTGTGGGGGCGAGATTTACTGACTTTAGCCATTTTAGCAGTGCTGACGATAGTGTTATTACTGCCGCTAAAACTCAGCAAAAATAACCTCCTCACGCAATTTTTACGCATTATTGGCCTGATGATCATGCTCAATGCGCTGGCAAGCCCGACGGTGTTGCTCGGGCTCGAAGGGCAGGGCGATGCGGTACTGTTGGCCGAGCGTTCATGGATCCCGGCATGGATTTGGGTCGCCATTTGGCTATTTTGCAGTATCTGCGCCTTGTTTATGGCGTGGCGCCGGGTGGACTCAGCCCTCTCTCGCTAATCTATGGCGGCATCATGCCGCTATGACTTCACAAATATTTACAGCCTAAATAGTCAACTTGTGCGGCTAATTCTTGGATTTTTTTATATAGACTGCTAGCTTAAGTCTTCGGTATCCAAGGAGAATTATTATGAAAAAAGTCACACTCGTCGCCAGTATGCTGATTGCTGGTTTATGTTCAGGTATGGCCTATGCCGATGAAGGCTTGGATAAGGCCATTAAGAGCGAATTTCGCCAAGCGAAAAACGCCAGCCGCGATATTTATCGTCATCCCGCAGAAACCCTCACATTTTTTGGTATCACCCCGACACAAACCGTCATTGAACTCTGGCCAGGCAATGGCTGGTACACTGAAATCCTTGCTCCTTACCTTGCGCCTAAGGGGCAGTATATTGCCGCCAGTTTCGAAACTACCCCCAGCATGGACACTCCAGGTAATCGCTATCGCGCCAATGCGGGCGTGAAATTCGATACTTGGATGACGGCCAATAAAGCTTTATTTGGTAATGCAAAAATGGTGGTTCTCGACCCTCCGGCCAAGATGAATTTAGGTGCCGATGGCAGTGCGGACTTGGTATTAACCTTCCGTAACTTACATAACTGGGCCTCAAGCGACCAGCTCGAAAACGTGTTTGCCGCCTCCTATAAAGTGCTGAAAGATGGCGGCGTGTTTGGCGTGGTCGAACATAGAGCCAATAAAGGCATGAATATGAGCACGGGCTACATGGACCAAGACGAGATGATCGCGCTGGCCAAAAAAGTGGGTTTTACCTTAGCCGAAAGCTCAGAAATCAACGCCAATCCGAAAGACACTAAGGACTACGCCAAGGGCGTCTGGACGCTGCCACCTTCGTTTGCCTTAGGCGACACCGATAAGGAAAAATACCAAGCAATTGGTGAGAGCGATCGCATGACGCTCAAATTTATCAAAAAATCGCGCTAATCACCTGACATTAGAGGCAATATGTGGCAATCTTTCGCCCCCAAAAATCAAGTCGAGTTTGTGTTACCCCATATCAAGCTGAGTGGTCGATTGTGGGGAGCGAAAGATAAGCCGTTATTGCTCGCGTTGCATGGCTGGTTAGACAATGCGAACAGTTTTGAGCCTCTCGCTGAGTATTTGCCTCATTATCAAATACTTGCCATAGATTGGCCCGGTCATGGCTTTTCAGCGCATCGGCCGGGACATTATCCATTGCATTGGATTGACTATTTATACGATCTCGATGCGTTACTGGCGATGTTGCCGCAAAAGCCGTTGGCCATCATAGGGCATTCGTTAGGGGGCATTATTGCCTCGGCGTATACCTCAACCTTTCCAGAAAAGGTCAACAAACTGATTTTGATTGAGGCGTTAAGCCCATTGTTTGAGTCGGCGACTCAAGCGAAAACGCGGCTGCGAAAGAGTTTTTATCAGCACGAGAAGTTTTTAGCGCAAAAGCATAAACAGCTAAAAGTCTACGACAACATGGACACCGCAGTAAAAGCCAGAGTGCACTTAACGGGGCTGGCGGAGCCTTGGTGCCGCTTGTTACTCGAGCGCAATATGCAACCTACCACCGATGGTGTTGCGTGGCGCAGTGATCCAAGATTACGGCTCGATTCGCCCATGCGGCTGACCTTTGAGCAGGTCGATGCATTGATGCAGCATATTTCGGTCTCGACCTTATTAATCTGCGGTAAACAGGGCTTTAGCCAGTTGCAAGCGGCATTGCCTAAGGCGAGGAAATGGTTCACACACTTGTCGGAACATATGCTCGAGGGCGACCACCATGTGCACATGGATAACGCCAAAGGGGTTGCGCACTTGATCCAGCAGTTTGTCGAATAATCGCTTTTGCTTACGTAAAAAAGACGCTAGGTTTTTTGTTTTTTTTATGTGATGATGATCAAAATTAAAACGCCCGTATGATTTATGCGGGTCAATCAATAACAATAAAATGTAAGTCGGTATTTTAACTCGGTATTTGTCGAGTATTGACGGTAGTAGGGATACCGTGTCCGCAGTTGTGGGGATTTAGGAGAAAGTAGTGGATCAGCCTTGGATTAATCATTTGCCAAAAGATGTACCTGCTGAGATTAATGCGGATCAGTATTCATCGCTCGTCGATATGTTCGAGACGGCGGTGGCCAAATATGCAGATCAACCGGCATTTATCAACATGGGTGCCACGCTAACTTACCGTAAACTTGAAGAACGCAGCCGTGCGTTTGCCGCTTATCTGCAAAATGAATTAAAGCTACAAAAGGGTGACCGTGTCGCCCTGATGATGCCGAACCTGCTGCAATATCCCATTGCGCTGTTTGGTATTTTACGTGCGGGCATGGTGGTGGTGAACGTTAATCCGCTTTACACTCCCCGCGAATTAAAGCACCAATTAGTTGACTCTGGCGCTAAGGCCATTGTTGTCGTATCAAACTTTGCCCGTACCTTGGAAGAAGTTGTCGACCAGACGCCTGTTAAAAGCGTGATTATCACCGGGCTTGGGGATCTGCTGAGCGCGCCAAAACGCACCTTAGTTAACTTTGTGGTCAAGTACATCAAAAAACTGGTGCCTAAATACGATTTACCCCATGCACTTTCAATGCGCGAAACCCTCTCAAGAGGGCGCAGAATGCAGTATGTCAAACCCGTTATCACGGGCGATGACTTAGCCTTTTTGCAATACACAGGTGGAACGACTGGGGTGTCAAAGGGCGCCATGTTGACCCACAGAAACGTGGTCGCCAACGTATTACAGGCCAATGGTGCTTATTCACCGGCACTGCGCGATGGCAACGAATTTGTGGTAACAGCCTTGCCGCTTTACCATATTTTTGCTTTAACAGTGAACTGCTTACTGTTCTTACATAAGGGCAGTCAAAACCTGTTAATCACTAATCCTCGGGATATTCCTGGGTTTGTGGCCGAACTGAAAAAATATCCTTTTACCGCGCTGACAGGCGTCAACACCCTGTTCAATGCGTTAGTGAACAGCAGCGATTTTGCGGAACTGGATTTTTCTCGCCTAAAATTATCCATTGGTGGCGGGATGGCGGTGCAAAAAGCCGTGGCCGATAAATGGCAAAGCATCACGAAAACCCGTTTACTTGAAGGTTACGGTTTAACCGAAGCCTCGCCGCTACTCACTTGCTGCCCCTATAACTTAGACGGTTACAATGGTTCTATCGGTTTCCCTGCGCCATCGACCTTAATTCAAGTGCGTGATGATGCAGGTAATGTGTTGCCGCAAGGCGAGACGGGTGAACTGTTTGGTAAAGGTCCACAGATAATGAAAGGCTACTGGCAGCGCCCAGAGGAAACGGCCAAAGTGATCGATAAAGATGGTTGGCTTGCCACCGGCGATATCGGTTATATGGATGAACAAGGCTTCTTCTATATCGTCGACCGTAAGAAAGACATGATTTTAGTGTCGGGCTTCAACGTCTTCCCCAATGAAGTCGAAGAGGTGGTCGCGTTACACCCTAAAGTGATTGAAGTGGCTGCGGTTGGCGTGCCAAATGACGCCAGTGGCGAATTAGTGAAGGTGTTTGTGGTGGCAAAAGATAAATCTTTAACCGCTGACGACATCATTAAGCATTGCCGTGCGCATTTAACGGGATATAAAGTACCGAAGCTGGTAGAATTTAGGGACGAGTTACCTAAAACCAACGTGGGTAAGATCTTGCGACGAGAACTTCGAGACGAAGTGAAGCGCGCGTAAGATTGAAGCCGGCAATGAGCCGGCTTTTGTTTTTATGGACGGTGCTTAACCCACAGGAACTGGAGAAGAATTTGTCAGTGTTTCAGTATGTGAGCGACGAAGCGAGCCTCAATGCCCTCGTCGCTCAATATCAACAGAGTCCGCTGCTCGTGTTAGATACCGAGTTTGTGCGCACACGTACCTATTACGCTAAGCTTGGCCTCATTCAAGCCTATGATGGCAAAACCTTAGCCTTAATTGACCCAGTTGCGCTGCCAGATCTCAGTGCATTCTGGTCTTTGCTGGATAATCCCAACATCATCAAACTGGTGCATTCGTGCAGTGAGGACTTAGAAGTCTTCGCCCACTATGGTCAGCGTCAACCTACGCCTTTGTTCGATAGCCAAATCGCAGCCTCTTTATGTGGCATGGGCCATGGCCTAGGTTATGCCAAGTTAGTGGAAACCTGCTTAGGTGAAGTGATTGATAAAGGTGAGTCGCGCACCGACTGGATGCGTCGTCCCTTGACTGAGGCGCAGCTAAGCTACGCCGCCAACGATGTGTTGTATCTGTATCAACTCTATCCGCAACTCGCCGACAAGCTTAAGGCACAAGATCGCTTAGGCTGGTTGTATGAAGAAGGTGAGCGGATGACAGAAGGGCGCTTAGCGACGCCGGATATGGATACTGCGTACCTGAGAGTGAAGAATGCCTTTCAGCTTACTGAGCATCAGTTGGCCTACCTTAAAGTGTTGGCTAAGTGGCGCTTAGAAAAAGCCTTAGCGCGGGATTTAGCCTTGGGTTTTGTAATTAAAGATCACGGCCTGATCGCGCTAGCGAAAAAGCAGCCTAAGAGCATGGGCGATTTGCTCAAACTGAACGATTTGACCGAGCAAGAGAAACGCATTCACGGTAAAGATATTTTACGGGTGATGCAGACCGCGGATTTAAACAATCCACCAGAATTAGTGGATGTCTTAGCGCTAAAACCAGGTTATAAATCGGCCTTTAAAAACATTAAAACCTGCTTAACTGAACTGTGCGAGCAGCATGCCATCCCAATGGAGATGCTGGGCTCGAAACGTCATATTCATGAGTATTTACAATGGCGTTGGGATAAACAGCAGGGTGAGTTACCGACGGTCTTAAGTGGCTGGCGTGGACAAATCGCCGCCGAGTCGTTGGCAAAGCTTGAGGTCTAATTTGAGAGCTGATTAATACATCATCTGCAGTAACATAGAGGTCTTGGCGTGTTGTTAAGACCTTTATCGCGTATATCAAGGCTTAGCTTATTTCGCCTAAGACTCTACAAAAGCGCAGCAGAAAGCGTCATCCCCATGATGAGGATGACGCTAACGCTCGACTTATCTGTCAGGCAATGTGACGTTAAGTTCGAGTACCGACAGGTTATCGTCGTTCTGATCTAACTGCACAGAAACTTGATCATCAGAAATATGCACATATTTGCGGATAACGGCGATAATTTCTTGTTTCATCTGTGGAAAATAATCGGGAGTATCCCGTTGTCCACGTTGATGGGCCACAATAATTTGCAGTCGCTCTTTTGCCATTACCGCAGTGCTAGGCTTTTTCTTGCTTTTGAAATAGTCGAGTAAAGACATAATTAGCTACCAAATATCCGTTGTAAGAAACCTTTTTTCTCTTCCGTAATGAAGCGTACTGGCACATCTTCACCCAGTAAACGCGCGACCGTATCACTGTAAGCCGCACCTGCATCACTCTCTTGATCGATAATCACAGGCACACCCGAGTTAGAGGCCTTGAGTACAGATTGTGATTCAGGGATAACACCAAGTAATTCAATGGCAAGGATTTCTTTTACATCGTCAACACTTAACATTTCGCCCGATTTTACGCGACTCGGCGAATAACGAGTCAGCAGTAAGTACTCTTTTATCGGCTCTAAATTCAGTTCGGCGCGGCGTGATTTACTCTGCAGCATACCCAGAATACGGTCAGAGTCGCGAACCGAGCTCACTTCAGGGTTGGTGGTCACAATGGCGATATCAGCAAAGTACAGTGCCATCATCGCGCCTTGCTCAATCCCAGCAGGAGAGTCACAAATAATAAAATCAAATTCTTTGGCTAAATCATCGAGCACACGACCCACGCCTTCTTTGGTCAGTGCATCTTTATCGCGGGTTTGCGATGCAGGCAGTACAAACAGTTTTTCACAGCGTTTGTCTTTAATCAGTGCCTGATTTAAATTGGCTTCGCCGTTGATCACATTGACAAAGTCATAGACGACGCGGCGCTCGCAGCCCATGATCAAATCTAAGTTACGTAAGCCTATATCGAAATCGATAACAACAGTTTTATGCCCTTGTATTGCAAGTCCAGTTGCAATCGCCGCACTGGATGTGGTCTTACCAACACCACCTTTACCTGAAGTGACAACAATAATTTGTGCCATGTTTCTCTCTATCCTTTTTTATGCCATTTAGAGGGGCAATGATTCAACGATAAGCGACTCGCCATTTAAACGAATGCAGCCGCTTTTATCTGAGCTATGTTGTTGTAGATTTTCAGCGAGCCAATATTGCCCTGCTATTGAAACTAATTCGGCCTCGAGGGAATGGGCGATGATTACCGCGCTGCTGTCGCCGGCCGCGCCCGCCATGGCTTTTCCTCGTAATGCGCCATAAATATGAATGCTACCATCGGCAATGACTTCAGCGCCATTACCTACGGCACCAAATATGATTAAATCACCATTTTTTGCATAGACCTGCTGGCCTGAGCGGATATTTTGCTTCAAAACCTTAGTTTGACGCGGGGCAGGCGGGGGCGTCACGCTTTGTTTACCCGCTTTGACGATGGCAAGTCCCAGAGTCTTAGCTTGATTGCTGAGGGCGGTCGTTGCTCCGGTGATCCCCACGATAACGAGTTGGCGGGAAAGTAATAACTCTTTTAAGCCATGTAAATTGAAATCGTTATCTTGGATGGCGCTGAGATTGACGACTAAAGGGGCACCCAGAAAAAATTGAGGGGCTTGTGCCAATTTGCTATCTAATTCAGCCATGACAGCATTTAAGTCGCTGCTATTGATATGAAGCACTGAAAGAGTAAAAGAAGCGCCTTTTAACTCTAAGCTAGGTTTTGACATCCCGGCACTATTCTCCAGAAATCATCAGTCGGTTCGCTGATTTTACAATTAAATTACTAGGCGACCATGTTATAGTGTGCCCCATTGACTGGCAAGTTTGAACTATTGGATATTTATACTCTTATGCTATGTGCGGTTTATAAAAGTAGTCGAAAGGCTGACACTTACTTATTTGTGAACAAAAGGGACTGTTTTGATGATGTTCCCCAAGCGTTGTTGGAGATGTTTGGTGTGCCTCAGTTAGTGATGGTGTTCCCCATCGCTAAGCGTGAATCCCTCGGTATCGCCGATATTCAAAAGGTCAGAGCAGCACTCGAGGAAAAGGGTTTTTATTTACAAATTCCGCCACCGCAGGTTAATTTATTGGCCGAACACAGAGAAAGTCTTGGGATTAAAGACTAGCCCATAAACTGCGGACAAAGGTATATGCCAAAGACCCTCCTTCAACGCGTTGCAGCATGTACATTGATTTTCTTGCCCTTGGTAAGCCATAGCGCGCTAGGGCAAGACGCTTCCTTCAACGATTACCTCCTAAAGCTTAAGCAAGAGGCAAGTGCCCAAGGCATTAGCCAAGCGACGATCAACAACGCTTTCCCGCAGATAAAACGCTTTAAAAAAGCCAATGTGGCCGCAGCGCCAAGCCAATCCCAAACCCTTGAAACCTATCTGCCTGAGGTAGTGCCAGAATGGAAGGTGGATACGGCGCGCGTGCTCTTTAACGAGCATGAGGTGCTATTGAGCAATATTGCCGACAAGTATCAGGTGCAGCCGCGGTTTTTAGTGGCGCTCTGGGGCTTAGTCTCTAACTTTGGGGATGCGTCCGGGGATTATCCAGTGCTGTCTGTCATGGCGTCGTTAGCCTTTACTGGCGAAGATACGGCGCGTTACCAGCGGGAGTTTATGGCTGCGCTTTCCATCATGGATAAAGAGCACCTTAAGTTTGATGATCTTAAAAGCAATGACAAAGGCTTTATGGGGCAAACCCAATTGCTACCGAGTGAATATTTAACCTTCGGCCAAGATGGCGACGGTGATGGTAAAAAAGACATTTGGCACAATGTGGCCGATGCGTTTGCCTCTGCCGCGAACCTGCTTAAGCAGCAGGGCTGGAATGGTGAAGATACTTGGGGACGTCAGGTTCAAGCACCGGCGGATATTAAGACCGAGTTTATCGGACTCAATCAATCACAGACCCTAGCCAAGTGGCAACAGCTCGGTGTCAGGCGGTTCGATAATACGGATTTACCGAATCGTGAGGATATTCACGCTTCGCTTATCATGCCCGACGGTGTTAAGGGCCGAAAGTATCTGGTCTATGGCAATTACCGCGCCTTAATGCACTGGCAAGCGGTGAATTATTTAGGCGAGGGCGATTATTTTGGTATCTCTGTGGTGCATTTATCGGAGAGAATTAAGACTCCCCAGTAAATTGGTGTAAAATGGCCCGCATTAAGCGGGTTTTTTATATGAAGATAAGCGTAAACATGGCATTTTGGCAGAATAAAGCGTTAACCGAGTTGACGTCGCAGGAGTGGGAGTCCCTCTGCGATGGTTGTGGTAAGTGTTGTTTAAACAAGTTGATCGATGATGAAACCGAAGAGCTGTATTACACCAATGCGGCTTGCCTACTGCTCGATCATCAAAGTGCCAGCTGTAAGCATTATAGTGACCGTTTCAGCCATGTTCCCCAATGTACTGTGATCACTCCGCAAAACGTCCATGAACTGACGTGGTTACCCGATAGCTGCGCCTATCGTCGTTTAGCCGCTGGTCGAGACTTGCCAAGCTGGCATCCATTACTCACGGGCTCTAAAGAGGCCATGCACCTTGCGGGTATGTCGATTCAAGGCAAGGTGGTGGATGAGCGCAGGGTGAAAGATATTGAAGATCATATCGTGCTGTGGCCGTTGAAAGATCTGGATTAACGCCATTCCCGCAGCGTTTGTCTCTATTAACAGACGTTAATAAACAATCAGACGTTAACAAACAAAAAGGAGCAATTAATCATTGGGTTGATTGCTCCTTTTTCTATTTAGGGTTTAAAACCAAAGTCTTATCTATCAAGGAATGGATGTGTTATTGCTGTACCACAGCTAAGTAACGCCACTGTATTCATCGATTAGATAAAGTAACTTATTCAACCAGAATGACTATTTTTCAACGATAATCACTATTTTTCAACAATAGTCACTTTTTCGATAATAATCGGCTCACGAGGCACGTCCTCATGGCCTGCAACACGGGTAGTTTTTACGCCTTCAATTTGTAGCACGATCTCGAGTCCCGCGGTGACTTTACCAAATACCGCATAACCCCAACCGTTGTTCGTGGTTGCCGTGTGGTCGAGGAACTCATTGTTGGCCGTATTGATAAAAAACTGCGCGGTCGCCGAGTGCGGTGCATCGGTGCGGGCCATGGCAATTGTGGCAAACACATTCGATAGGCCTTTATTGGCTTCGTTAACAATCGGCTCGTGGGTGGGCTTTTCCTTCATTTTGGCGGTAAAACCACCGCCTTGGATCATAAAGCCTTTGATCACTCGATGGAAAATCGTGTGCTCATAAAAACCTTCCTGGCAGTAGCGGATAAAGTTTTTGGCGGTAACGGGCGCATGCTCCATATCGAGTTCGATACTGATATCACCGAGGTTGGTTGTAAAAATAATCGTCATAATTGCTTCTGCTCTCTTGAGTTAATTCGTTAATAAGCTGCTAATTCACTTAGTGCTTTTGTGCCAAGGATTTGCATGGGGTTCGCTATCGCCCTGTGGCTTGATGCTGTTTTGCCATGGATTACCTTGCAGTGGATTCGCAGGGCGGCTATTTGAGCGAGCACCTGAGTGAGTATCTGAGCGACTATCACTCCCTGCCTTTGGGGCTTTAGGCGCAGGAGTCGCCTTGGCACTGCGATGCTTCTTGGCTTGTGTTGCCTCAAAGGTGCCTGGCTTGCCACTTGAATAGGGGCGGGGTTGAGCACTTGTATCGGCGAGTTTATGGAGCTTACGCTCTGTTGAAGATGCTGATTTAGGCACAAAATCGAGTATGGAAATCGGCACGACTTTTTTCGGCTCAAAGCCAGCAATCTCCCTGCGCACGATAACATGACCCAAGCGACGCTCAATGGCGCATAGGTTTCTGAAATCATCCTTAGAGACAAAGGAAATCGCTTCCCCTTGGTTACCCGCACGTCCCGTACGGCCAATGCGGTGGATATAGTCGTCGGCTTCATCGGGTAAGTCGTAGTTAATCACCCGCGCTAAGGCATCGATATCAATACCGCGTGAGGCCACACCCGTGGCGACCAAGAAGGAGACTTTACCCGCTTTAAAATCGATAAGCAGTTGTTCGCGCACCGCTTGGCTTCGTCCACTGTGAAAAGCCTCAGCAATAATGCCACGCTTTTCTAACTGGCTAACTAATTTAGCGGCGCCGTGTTTGGTTTGGATAAAAATTAATGCCTGTGACCAGTTATGTTCTTGGATCAAATGACTCAATAGCGCCGACTTTTTATCTTTATCGACCGTGGTCAACCATTGGTCAATATGAGTTGACGCCGCGCTCTTACGGCTGATTTCAATCTCGATGGCGTCCGGAATAGCGGATTTCGCCAGCGCTTTCACCTGTTTCGATAAGGTGGCTGAAAATAAGAGGTTTTGTCGCTGCTCGGGCAGCTTTTCGATGATGCTATTAATATCTTCGATAAAGCCCATATCGAGCATGCGGTCGGCTTCGTCGAGCACCAATACTGAGACTTCATCGAAACGAATGGCCCTTTGGGTATACATGTCGAGCAAACGCCCAGGTGTGGCCACCAATAAATCCACGCCTTCAATCAGCCGTTTCTTTTGCGGCGCGGCGTCGACACCACCGTACATTGCCATGGCCGTTAAGGGTAAATACTTGGCGTATTGGTTGATATTTTCTTCGACCTGAAGCGCTAACTCACGTGTGGGGGTGAGTATGATGGCCCGCACTCGCTTAGGGCGGATCTTGGGCGCGTCAGCGAATCTGTGCAGCAGCGGCAGCACAAAACTGGCGGTTTTACCCGTGCCCGTTTGCGCCGCGGCAAGCACATTCTGGCCCGCTAAAATGCTGGGAATGGCCTTTGTCTGTATCGGCGTGGGGTTCGTGTAACCTAGTTCAGTCACTGCTTTGACAAGCGCGCTGTGTAATCCAAGTTGGGAGAATGGCATTGAGAGTCTCAACTAAATGATTTATTGGCAAACTGTAGGCCTGAGGCGAACAGCGAAGCAGGTCGCTATTATAGCAGTAGCGATAGTGAAATAGGGGATTATCTCACGCAGGTTGATAGTTGAGCGCTATCGGCACACGGGCATACAAATTTGTAACTGGGCATGTATTCACTCGTAACACAGCTGCAATTAGGCGGCTGATATGATTAACTTAAGTCCTTTTATTGGCGTCTGATGAGTTAAGTTTTAGACGCTTACGGTCGCCTCGAGGCACTGGAATTAACGCATAAATATAAAAAGGACGAAAAAGAATGAAGAAAACCGCCATCTCTCTTGCGATCTTGTTATCGCTCACAGGCCTTGCGGGTTGCCAATCGCAATCAACTCAAGCGTCAGCCGATACCGCCAAATCAAGCGCAGTCAGTGCTGATGTGAAGACCAGCGCCTTTGCACAATTTAGCCAGACCTTTATCGATGATCTGTGGCAATTAGCGCCAACTTGGGCACTCTACAGCGGCAAACACGTTAATGATGGCTATTTAGAAATCCCCAATGAAGCTAGCCGTGTTAAGACGCTCGACTTTGTGAAAGCCCAGCAGGCAAAACTGAAACAGTTTGAGCTTAAGTCACTGAGCTCTAACGAAACCATCGATTATCACCTGATTGATAATCTGCTAAACAGCATGGCGTGGGAAATCACCGACTTTAAATCATGGCAATGGGATCCCTCGAGCTATAACGTGGCGGGTGGCTTTGCACAAATCATCAATGAAAACTTTGCGCCACTGGATGACAGATTACGTTCCGTATTGGCCAGAATGGAAAATATCCCCGCTTATTACGCCGCGGCGCGCAGCAATATTCAGCAGCCAACCCTAGAACACACCGAATTGGCTGTGATGCAAAACCAAGGCGCGTTTTCGGTATTCTCCGATGATTTATTGAAGCAAGTAGCGGCTTCGGGTCTGTCGGATACGGAAAAATCGCTGTTTAAATCCCGTTTCGATACGGCAACCAAAGCGATTAATGAACATATTACTTGGTTAAATACCCAGGTCAGCCAGCTTAAAAAAGACGGCGCCCGCAGCTTTAGAATTGGCGAAGAATTATACGAGAAAAAGTTTGCCTTTGATATCCAAGCTGGCATGACAGCAAAACAGCTTTATCAAAAAGCCATGGCGGATAAAGAAAGAGTGCAAAGTGAAATGGCGAAGATCACCGACAAGCTGTGGCCAAAATATTTCACTACGCCAAAACCTGCCGACAATAAAATCGCGATTCGCCAATTGATTGATAAATTATCGACAGAGCACGTTAAGCGTGATGACTTTGTGAGCGAAGTGCGTAAACAAATTCCTGAGTTGATTGAATTTGTAAATCAAAAAGACTTAGTGACTTTAGATCCTAAAAAACCATTAGTCGTACGTGAAACCCCTGAGTATATGCGTGGTTATGCGGGAGCGTCGATTAGTGCCCCTGGTCCTTATGATAAATTAGGCAATACCTATTATAACGTCACACCACTCGATGGTATGAGTGATGAATCCGCTGAAAGCTATTTACGCGAATATAACCACTGGATATTACAGATTTTAAATATCCATGAGGCAATTCCTGGACACTACACCCAATTAGTTTATTCCAATGAGTCACCAAGCTTAGTGAAAAGCTTATTTGGTAATGGCGCTATGGTCGAAGGTTGGGCCGTTTATACCGAACGCATGATGCTTGAAGAAGGTTATGGAAATTTCGAGCCTGAAATGTGGTTAATGTATTACAAGTGGAATTTACGTGTTATCTGTAACACCATCTTAGACTACAGAATTCATGTTAAAGGCATGACTGAAGAGCAAGCCATTAGTCTGATGATGGATGAAGCGTTCCAGCAACGTGCTGAGGCGGAAGGCAAATGGCGCCGTGCCACCCTAAGCCAAGTGCAGCTGACGAGTTACTACTCGGGTTACCGTGAAATTTACGATTTCCGCGAAGAATATAAGCAACTTAAAGGCAAGGATTTTGACCTTAAAGCATTCCATGAGAAGTTCTTAAGTTATGGTAGTGCGCCGGTGAAATATATTCGCCAATTAATGTTAGAGCAGTAATCCATCATCCAGATATAAGGCGCTAACAGAGCGCCTTATATCTATTCGTTAAACGCCATTCGCTTAAAATCGATTCACATTGGTCATGAATGATTTTAAATGGCGTCCTTAAGACCGCCAAAATCACTCAAGCAACAATCCTGAGATGCCGTATTGAACCGAGATATTAGCGGAAAGGGTAAGATGCGTTGAATATCGAAGTGGGTTATTTCTTAGTGTCAGCATCTGCCATGATGGCTAAAACTTCTTCGTAGGAAAGGTTTAATTCGCGAGAGAGGTTAATGATTTTGGTTTTATAGGTTTGAATGTTTTCTTGTTGTGCAAGCTGATGTTTCTTTTCTTCTACTAATTCGTTAACAGTTTCTTGCAATATCAATAATCGACGTAAACTGTAGTCTAGGGATTTGATATATTTCCCCATTTGTTGTTTATTACGGGCTTGCTCAAGATCCGTTGAGGCTTTTTTCTCATATCCATATTCATCGAGCGCGGCAATAGCGCTTTGCAAATCAAGATCTGTTGTCATTTGGTGTTCACTTTATTACAAGAAGTTGAGAAGCGAAATAATGAATTAACGTACCCAAGCGGGTGTCATAGGAGGTTAACTATCGCAGATTATCATGTTTATGCCAATGCTCATAAACTATTTAAAGTGTAAACCTCATTAAAAAGTCGAGTTTCGCATTGGGCTTGTAGGGGTCTACAATAATGGTTAGTCTAAACTTTTCACTTCGCGGAGATCCAAATGCTTGATCTATTGCCTGATTTGTTCGATCACTACCCTACAAAACTGTCGCTGTTACCGCTCGATTTTCGCAGTTTTGGTGGTAAGCGTTTGTTTTGGGGTGAAGTTGTGACGGTCAAATGTTTTGAAGATAACTCCAAAGTGAAAGAAGTGCTGGCCCAGCCCGGTCATGGAAAAGTATTGGTCGTCGATGGTGGCGGTTCACCCCGGCGGGCGTTACTTGGGGATTTAATTGCGCAAAGTGCCCTCGATAACGGTTGGCAAGGTGTGGTGATTAATGGCTATGTCCGTGATGTGGCAAGGCTTTCTACTTTTAATCTCGGCGTCTATGCCCTAGGGGCTATGCCGATCAAGACCGAAAAATTAAACCAAGGTCAAATCGATGTGCCGATTGAGTTTGGCGCTGTGACAGTAAAACCCGGCATGATGCTTTATGCCGATGAGAATGGTATTGCCGTGAGCGAGGCGTCATTAAACTTTGCCTTTCTAAGTTAAGTGTTCAAAAATTCAAGATGTTATTGATAAGGATGTTTCTATGAAATTCATTAAGTGGCTTTTAGCTCTTCTGGTGACCTTAGTGGTTGCAGTCACCTTATATCTCACCGTGTTTTTCGACCCTAATGATTTTAAACCAGAAATTGTCAACGCCGTTAAAAAGCAGACAGGGCGTGAGCTTGTCATCGGCGATGATTTGTCGTGGACATTTTTTCCGACGGTTGGGATTAATCTAGGGGGGATTTCACTCTCCAACCCCGAGGGATTTACACCCAAAGCTATGCTTGAAGTGAATAAAGCTGTGGCAGAAGTCGAGCTTATGCCACTGTTTAGCAAGCAAATTGAAATCGCGCAGCTAAGCCTTGATGGTGCCAAAATCAATTTGGTCACCCGTAAAAATGGCAGTTCGAGCCTCGATGGCTTAACGGGCAAGAGCGCAGATAAACCCGCAACGCCTGCCGAGCCAAGCGCCAAAGCACAATTAACCAGCATTGATGTGGGCGGCGTTTCGATTACCAATACCGAAATCAATTTGATTGATGAAGCTAAGGGACAAACCCAAACCTTAACCTTGAAGCAATTTACGCTGGGGGCATTTTCACTCGATAAATTTGCGCCTATGGCCTACGAATTTGCCGCGACCCTGCCTGATATGACAGTGAGCAGCAAAGGCGAAGGGCAAATCAAGTTAAGCCATGATTTTAATCAACTGGTGATTGAGAAGCTGGATATTGCGACTCAAGTTGAAGGCGAGGGGATCCCCAATAAAAAACTGACCGCAGAGGTTAGTCTAAACAGTCAAATCGCATTAGATAAAAAGCAGTTGTCGGCGGACATCAGTAAATTAACGGCGATGGATATCAATGCAGCGGGCAAGTTGGCGGTGAATTACGGCGGTAAAGTGCCGCAAATTAACGCGGATTTGCAAGTGGGTGACATTGACCTCGATGCCTTATTGCCAAAATCGGATACGGCGGAAAAACAAGCCGCTGCCACGCCTTCACAGACTCAGGCGGTTGAGCCAGATCTTACCGCGCTCAATGGCTTAGATGCCAAACTGACATTGGCTGTGAAATCCATCAAGGTGGCGAACCTGTCAACGCAGAACTGGTTGATGGATTTAGGCATTAAGAATGGTGTGGTTGATCTTAAGCAACTGACGGCGGATCTTTACCAAGGTAAATTGATGCTCAATGCGCAGGTTGATGCCCGCTCAAAAGTTGCCAGTTACCAATTTGATAAGCAAATCTCGGGTGTACAAATTCGTCCATTACTTAAGGATGCCGCTGAGCTGGAAATCCTAGCAGGTACGGCTAATTTCAACGTTAAGGGTAAAGGTAAGAGTTTAATTCCAGAGCAGTTGAAGAAAAACCTACTTGCTAATGGCCGTTTTGATATTACCGACGGTGCCCTTTACGGGGTGAATATTCCACAAATGATCCGTAGTGCTCAAGCCAAGTTAAAAGGTGACATGTCTGCCGACACCAAAGAAGAGCGTAAAACCGACTTCTCGAGCCTGACGGGTAACTTCAGCCTGGAGAACGGTGTGGCGACAAATCCTGATCTTGCCATGTCATCACCGCTATTGCGGGTGGCGGGTAAAGGCAGTGCAAACCTGTTGACCGAAGGCTTGGATTACCGATTGACCACGACCTTAGTGAACTCCCTCAAAGGTCAGGGCGGTAGCGAGAAAGATGCATTGGCTGGAATTGATATTCCACTTGCGATCACCGGCACCTTCCAAAAACCTGAGTATGCCTTAGATACCCAAGCGCTGCTGAACAATCAGTTGAAGGAAGAAACGGATAAAGCCAAGGATAAATTAAAGGACTCACTACTGAAAAAACTCGGTGGTTTTTAGGCATGGGAAAACACATCGCTAAGCAAGTGTTAGGGCGCGAGCATCGACCTAAGCTGGCATTAACACGCATTGCGCGCCCACTTGGGATGGCATTGATGGCGGGGCAGCTGTTTGGCTGCTTTGCCCCGCAAGCCCAGCCTAATGCGCCAAAAACGGATATTCGTACCGAGGCGGCGAAACAACCTGAAGTGGTACAAACCGCCGATTTAGCGGCAAAACTACAGGGAGTTGAAGCAAAATCTAGCTTAAAAGTGGAACTGGTATCGAACAATCAGTCTCAGGCTTTACTCACTGGTACGCTTTCCCTCGATGCTTTTGTGGATTTTAAACAATCCCTTAAGGCGACATTAACGATTCGTAATCCCTCGACTCAGGCGGTAGCACTGCATTATCACTCGGGCATGACTGCCGATTTGCTACTGACCACTGTGCAAGGAAAGCGTCTTTGGGCTTGGTCTGACGATATGATGTTTACTCAAGCCCTGCGTGATACTCAGTTAGCCGCTGGTGAGGAGCTGGTGGTCAGGTTTGCGATCCCGGCAAAAGCCTTGGCAGGGATCCCAAATGAAGGGGCTCATCTTGAGGCGCAATTTGCCGCTAAGGCGCTGGAGAGCGAATTGCCAGCAATGGCGCCCGTGGTGTACTTGCTCACCCTTGAGTAGCGGCTGCTAAACATAGCGCCATTCTTGCAAACTGCTGTGTATTTAACATTGCAGATTGAAAGACAGCAGGCTCGAAGGGTAAGTCTTGGGGGGATTTCGGACGGATCTTGCGAATAAAAAAGGCAGTAACCAAGTGTTACTGCCTTTTGTTTGCCTTATTACAGCAGGCTTAAGTGTTTAATGCTTGCCGATCCTACACTTAACTCAATATCTAAGTCGTTTTCAAACTCTGTATTAGGCATTTAAATTGCTTTCATCCACTACCAGCTTTAACACTTGGCCGGGTTGAATGTATTGCGATGAGGTTAAGCTATTCCACTCGAGCAGCTCGGCAACCGTCACTTTAAACTTGCTGGCAATACGCGCTAAGGAGTCGCCAGATTTCACCTTGTAGCTGACGGTGCGAATCTGCTCCGCTTCCGCTTGGTTTGGCGGCGCAACGATGGTCAGTTTTTGGCCCATCTTCAATTTACTGTCTTTGTTTAAATGGTTCCAAGCGGTGAGCTGTTTCACCGATACCTTATGATTCTGCGCGATTTGCCATAGGGTATCGCCGGATTTCACTTGGTAAGTCAACTTATTGCCAGAGGTTGAAGTTGCCGCTTTTTTAGGTAACTTCTGGCTGGTTGACATGGCATACAGCTGTTTATCGTCGGCAGAGACCGGAATAATTAGGTGTCTACCCGCAACGATATTGTTATTTTTCATACCATTAGCCGCACGGATCGCATTGACTGTGGTATGGTGTTTCTTAGCAATGGCGCCGATACTGTCACCGGATTTAATGGTGTATCTGAGCCAACTTACACGGGCTTCACTCTCGGTTTCGGCCAGTGCTTTTTTAAACTCTTCTGACTTATCAATCGGCAATACCAGCGTATGGGGTCCCGTCGGTGCAGTGGCCCAGCGGTTGTATCCTGGATTGAGTTTTAATAGCTCATGGGTCGTCATATTGGCGAGCCCAGCCGCCATGGCCAAGTCAATTTGGCTATCGATATCAACCACTTCAATAGAAGGGCTGTTGTCAATTGGCGCTAGCGTAATGCCGTATTCGTCGGCATGTTTAATCACTTCGGCGAGGGCCAACAATTGTGGCACATAACGCTCAGTCTCTTTTGGCAGATCCAGTGACCAAAAATCGGTTTTAAGGCCTTTATCTTCATTGCGTTTAATCGCATTGAGGACGCGAGACTCGCCCGAGTTGTAAGCTGCAATCGCATAAAGCCAATTATTATTGGTTTTGTCATACAGGTATTCGAGCATGTCCAACGCGGCCACCGTGGAGGCGGGCACATCGCGACGGCCGTCGTACCACCAGTTCATCTCTAACCCAAAATGGCTGGCCATTGGGGTCGTAAATTGCCAAAGCCCGGAGGCGGCACTGGCTGAGGATGCGCTAGGATCGAAGGCGCTTTCGATAATCGGTAGCAACGCGATCTCAATGGGGAGATGGCGCTTTTCAAGCTCTTCGACGATCAAATACATGTAAGGCGCTGCACGCTCAGAAATCACTTCGAGGTGTTTGGGATTCTTGATGTACCAATCGCGATAATAGTTAACTAATTTTTTGTCAGGAACGGGGAGTTGCATTCCTTGACGAATTCGCTCCCACACATCAGTAATTTGCGCCGACTCAGGTTCGGTTGCGAGATAATACTGTGGGACGGTATTTTCGGTTGTGACGGTTTCAGCTTCAGGTTTGGTCACCTGATGGTTGTCTAAAGTCTGACAACCTGTGAGCAGGGCAAATCCCCCTGCTACAACATAAAGTGATACTCTCATGGAAAACGATAGTCCTCTGTTAGTGCATTGCCACTGCACAATCTCATCTAGCCTAAATAAGCTAACGAATTGATTATTATCTAAATAGCGGCAACACAGAGCGCAAAGTATTCACGCAAAAACGAGCCATTCTATGGGATCTTTTTGATCTTGTCCCTAAATTATCGTACATCTTGTAGGGTCACTTTTGATTTACATCATCAAAAGTGGAAAAAACTGTATAAATTTCAGCCATAAATAGATCGTTTTTTACTAAAAAATATCTTTCCACTGCCTGAGTAGGGTAAAACAGGTCAGTTCATCTGCTTTAGTCAGATCTTGATCACAAAACTGATTTTTTATGCTGTTGACTATGGTGGGCGACAAAGGGCGTAGGAAGGGATTAATGGCTCGCTCCAATCCGACCGTGGAGGGAATGGTGGCTTTGCCTTGGGCACGAAGGGTGCTTGCTTCCTCCACATAGGCGTTAAGCGCCTCATTATCAGTATCGACCGTTTGGGCAAACTTCAGATTTGATAAAGTGTATTCATGGGCGCAGTAGACTAGGGTTTCATCGGGCAGCGCTGCGAGCTGACTTAAGGATTGCCACATTTGGCTTGGTGTGCCCTCAAATAAGCGGCCGCAACCTGCGCTAAAGAGGGTATCACCGCAAAATAATGCGTCATCAACGAGATAGGCAATATGCCCAGCGGTATGCCCGGGTACGGACAGGATACGCACTGGCGCGTCAATAAAAGGCAGGGTGAGTGTATCATTCAGCGTTGGCTCAATTGGCTGATTGATGCCTTGAATATCTTCGCTTTGTGGGCCATAAACCGCTAAATCATGGCCTGTGGTCTGCTTTACATGGGCCGCGAGGGCGGCGATCCCACCCGTGTGATCCCTGTGGTGATGGGTGATCAAAATACCCGCTAGTGAGAGTCGCTGTGTGCGTAAATAGTCGAGCACGACATTGGCATCGCCCGGGTCAACCACATACACGGCTTGCTGGGAGTCTTGTCGCAACATCCAGATATAATTGTCATTAAAGGCATTAATCGCTGTTATAGTGAGCATAGCACCGCCGATCGCTGTATTTCGTTTTGAAGATAAGGTTATTATCCATAAGAGGGGCTCACTTGGCGACTATTGCGATTGCCCATGGCAATTGCTTATGGCAACGCTAGGGACAAACGCTAAGGCGGTAATGGACAAGATGGGTGATTTGTATTCAGCATTAAGCATATGGGTAACGGGAAGGGAGGAGACTTGTGTCGTATAACAGTTCTATGCGCAAACCCGAGCAATGGGACGATTTGCCCAATGGTCCTGCACTCCAACAAGCCGTTGCCGATAAGCTTGCCGATTGGTGGCCAAGGGTGTTTGGCTACCACTTACTCAAACTCGGTCCCTTAAGCGCCGATCTCTCGAGCATGGCATCCCCCGTTGCCCATCATTTCTCTTTATGCTCGGAACCCAGTGCATCGTTAATTGGCGATTTTTGCCACTTACCCCTACAGAATGGGGTGATCGATGCGGTGCTGATGAGTCTGTTGCTTGAATTTGAAGCCGATCCTTACCGTATCCTGCGGGAAACCGACAGGGTGCTGATCGCCGGCGGCTACTTATTTATCGTGGGCTTTAATCCCCTAAGCCCTGTGTTTCTCGGTAAGTTATGGCCAAAGTATCAGGATAATCTGCCCTGGTGTGGGCGTTTTTTTATGCCGTCTCGAGTGCGAGATTGGTTAGGGTTATTAGGCTATCAAGTCGTCAGCGATGAGCGTTTAGTCTATCACCCGTTAATTGGTGAGTTTAATGATGGCCGTTTTATGCAGCAAACTTTGGCCTCATGGCTACCCAGTGCGGGCAGCTTATATTTGATTGTGGCGCGTAAATTAGAGTCGCCCTTAACGCCCATCCGCGACAAACGCAAAGTGTTACAGCCGAATTGGACCACAGCCCCGAGCGCGGGTCGAACCGGGCATTTATCCGAACATACCAAATAATTTCATTCATTAATGAGTCTGTTATGCGAATAACCTTAAGGCAACTTGCGGTATTTGAAGCCGTTGCACGCAGTGGACAAGTGGCGAAAGCGGCGGAGCAAGTTAATCTGTCGCCGCCTGCGACCTCCATGGCCTTGGCCGAATTAGAAAAACAGCTCAACGCCCGTTTATTTGAGCGGATTGGCAATCGATTACAGCTCAACTCCCAAGGGAATTTGTTGTTGCCACTGGCGACGGACTTGTTGCATAGAGTTGAGCAAATCGAGCAGGCGTTCACGCGCCAAGACGGCGATTTAGTCGGGCATTTAAGCGTGAGCGCCAGTTCCACTATTGGTAACTATTTGTTAGCAAAAGCGGCGGTGGCCTTTTGTCAGCAACATACGCAAACCCATGTGGATGTGGCCATTACCAATACCCAAGAAGTGATCCAATCGGTCGCGCAATTTCGCGCCGAAATGGGGTTTATCGAAGGACATTGCACCGATAATCGCTTGAATATTGAGCCTTGGCATAAGGACAGGCTACTCGTCTTTTGCCATCCGGCGCATCCCCTCGCTGGGCAGACGGTTAAACCCGCGGCGGTCAAAGGCCAATCTTGGGTGCTAAGGGAGGAAGGCTCGGGCACGCGTGAATATTTTGTCAATGCAGCCAATGAGTTAGGCATGCAGCCCGAGGCGAAATTCTGCTTTACTACGCCCGATGCCATTAAGCTTGCAGTAAAACAAGGTGCTGGACTGGGCGTGCTCTCGGAGTTGGCACTGGATAAAGACATCAGCCGAAAAGAGCTGGCACTGGTAACCATCGAAGGTCTAGTGCTAGAGCGACAGTTTTATCGCATTACCCACAAGAGCCGCCAAGCCACGTCATTAGGTCTAGCCTTTGTGCAGTTTTGCGGTAATTTCTTCCATTTATCTCGGGAGTGATCGGCGCAACGTTAAGCGCCGAAATGAGCGCCGAAGTGAGGGCAGGTATTAGGACTCAGGCTGATAGCCTTCATCGACTTGGGTAGGGCTGGCTTCAGCGGCGGCGCGGGCGAGTTGATCGCAGCGCTCGTTTTCAGCGTGTCCGGCGTGGCCTTTCACCCAACGCCAATCAATTTGATGCAGCTGGGCGGCTTTGTCTAACCGTTTCCAGAGGTCAACATTTTTCACTGGCGTACGATTCGAGGTCATCCAGCCTTTTTTCTTCCAACCATGGATCCAGGTGGTGATCCCTTGGCGCATATATTGGCTATCGCTGGTTAAAATGACTTTGCAAGGCTCTTTTAACGCCTCGAGGGCGACGATGGGGGCTAATAATTCCATGCGATTATTGGTCGTCAAGACAAAACCATCGGACATCTCCTTTGTATGGCCCTTATAATTCATTACAATGCCATAGCCACCGGGGCCAGGGTTGCCTAAGCAAGAGCCATCGGTGAAGATGTGGATCAGTTTTAGTTCAGTCATCAAATGGTTATCCGCAGCGTAAATACCGGCCGAGTATAACCAAAAAATGTCATAAGAAGCGCATAAAAGTATGAATATTATCTCAAACGCAAGCCGTCAGGTTATTTTGGATACTGAAACCACGGGTATGAACCAAGGCAGTGGTGCAGTGTATTTAGGCCACAGAATTATTGAGATAGGGTGCGTTGAGGTGATCAACCGCCGTTTAACGGGCCGTTATTTCCATCAATATATCAATCCCGGCCAAGCGATTGACCCAGAAGCGATTGCGGTTCACGGCATTACCGATGAACGCGTCGCCAATGAGCCTAGGTTCCATCAGATAGCGCAAGAATTTATCGATTTTATCAGTGGTGCCGAAATTGTGGCCCATAACGCAAACTTCGACGTGAGCTTTATGGACCATGAGTTTTCGCTGCTGCGGCCATTAGGGCCAAAGACCAGTGAAATTTGTGAGATCTTAGACTCCCTCGATATCGCAAAATTTTTACACCCTGGGCAAAAGAACAACTTAGACGCCCTATGTAAGCGCTACGGTATCGATAACTCCCGCCGCCTATACCACGGGGCATTACTCGACGCCGAGATCTTAGCCGATGTGTATTTGGCCATGACAGGCGGGCAGACTAAGTTCAATCTCTCTAATGATGAAGTTGGTCAAGAGGCGGGGGGCATCCAACGCTTTGATCCCGCATCACTTAATCTTAAAGTGATCAGCGCATCGGCCGATGAACTCGTTATGCATGAAAAGCGTCTTGATTTAGTCGCAAAATCAGGAAAATGCCTCTGGAGAGGATAATTTATTGCCTATGACGATGTCGCTGCGAAAATCCCTACGAAATACCACATTAGTGCTCGGCGGCCTCTGCTTGAGCGCTTCTTTGCTTGCCGCCGATGCTGAGCCTACTGCGGCTAAAACTACTGAGCAGCCTGCCAATATGGCGCCAAAGGCCCAAGAAGCGCAGCCCAATGATGCGAAAGTCAAAGTGCCTAATGCGATTGCTGATAAACCTGCTGACGGGCAAGCGAGCGCCGAAAAGCCAGTTGATGCCAAGCCGAGTGAGGCCGCGCAAGCTAAGCCATCCAAACCAGCGACTCGAAAAGTGGTGCCCATCGATACCGCCTCTGAGCTTAAAAATCGCTTCCGGGTAGATCATATGGTCAGCAGCATGACGCTGTTGATCCAGCGGGAGTACGGTTCGGCGCCTGTGGTGATCGTATTGCCCGACGGCAGCAAGTGGTACGCCAACCGTCACCCTGAAACGGTGAAATGGATCGATGGTATTACTGGCGACATTATTTATATCGAATCGCCTCAGCCTGGCCCTTGGCAGCTGGTGGGTAAGGTGGTGCCGGGATCGCAACTTAAGCGAGTCTCTAAACTTGAAATTGAAGTGCAGCAACTGCCACAGCCGCTATTCCAAGGTGAAGAAACCAAAGTGGTTGCTCAATTGATGGGGGATGCGGAGCGGGTGCGCATGCCGGGGCTCGATTATCTTGTCGAATGGACCGCGCATTTTGTCAGTAAGCATCGTGCAGGGGATGAAAACTTTGCCGCCGGTGACATTATCGTCGGCTCTTACAAAGATAATGGCGAAAAGTTCGATGAAAGACCCGACGATGGCATGTTTACCAGTGATATCAATCTAAAACAGCCCTGGGGCGAGTACGACTTTGTGGTCCAAGCCCGTAATAACGTGTTTGAACGACAGGTTTCTTTTCCCTTTACCTTATCGCCACGCCCCGTGAATGCCGAGGTGAGCACCCCTGATGATCCGTTAACGGGGCGATGGAAAATCATGTTGCACGCCGATAGCAGTGTGCTGCAATTGGCTGAAACCCATTTTTCATTCGAGCTTGTTGGGCCAGCAGGTTTACAGCTTCCCCTTGTCGTTCATGGGCTTAAGGAGAGCGATACTGAACTGCCTATACCACCAGTGACCGAGTTTGGCAGTTACCGTATTAAAGGTACTGTGGCGACAACCACGGTCACAGGCCGTGAAATCCTGCTCGATTTGCCAGAACTCTTCTTTAACTTAGTGCAGCCACCCGAACCGCCACCGAGTGAAGAGGAGCTAGCCGCCGTTGCTGCGCAAAAGGCCGCCGAAGAAGAGGCCGTAGCAAAACAGGATGCGCTGTTTTGGATCATTACCATCAATGCCGTGCTAGTACTGCTTGGGGTCGCGGGGCTGATTTTCTGGCGTAAGCGTCAAAGTCTCGCACAGGCACTGGCCGCCGCAGAGCAACGGATGTTAGATGAGGCTGGGCAAAATAAGCCAGAGGCGCCATCCCTCGATGAGATTGATTTGACCATGCCGGATGAGCCGGATAATCGCCGATAAAAGCACAGAACTGTTTGGCTATTTCGACGTCAGCTTGCAGATATTTTGTCCATTTATCATGGGGTTTTGTTAAGTTTGGCGAAATTTTAACTAAACGATACAATTGAGTGAAAAAAACGGTTGACGCTTCGAACGCTCAACCGTATTATTCACCGCAACTTGAGTGGAGCGGTAGTTCAGTTGGTTAGAATACCGGCCTGTCACGCCGGGGGTCGCGGGTTCGAGTCCCGTCCGCTCCGCCAGTCAAGTTGTTGAAAGTTAAAATTATAATGCTCTAGTAGCGCTATAATAAAATTTTGGAGCGGTAGTTCAGTTGGTTAGAATACCGGCCTGTCACGCCGGGGGTCGCGGGTTCGAGTCCCGTCCGCTCCGCCAACATTCATGAAGCCCATGCGATTAAACAGCATGGGCTTTTGGATTTTATTTCCTTTACAATCCTATTCCACTCTTCGTGACCGTGACCATTTCGTGACAACAAATCAGTTCTAACCGAGGGTCATTCCTTAATACTTTGTCGGTTAACAACAGTATTCGTTATTTTACTATTTGGGAGACGAAAATTATTACTGAAGGTCGGTGTGGCCTTGTTTTTAAAATCGAATAACTGCACAAAATTCTTCTTAATGGTTTGAATATCAAATAATATATAGAAGGCATGTCTAGTCCCGTAAGTTTATTCAGCGCCTTGTGCATGGCGTAAGTTTCTACAACTTGAGCGTAGTCATTTCACATACTTAAACCGCCGCCACCCAGCTGTGCTTTATTTTGTACATAGCCGTTTTTAAGATTGAACGGCGGTGATGGCCATGGCGCTGTTTACATTTCTTATTTGAATAATAAATAAAGCGTCTGAAAACTCACTGCGAGTGGGTATCAACGGCGATATGCAGTTTGCACGAAACCCGGTGTTTACCATCTGTACCATGCTTCTTCACTTTCCACTAGACAATAGCGCTCTCATTGTTCCAGAAGGTAAGCGAACTGCGGTTTATCAAGGCTTGGTTGTATTGTTTCCAGTTAGTCGTTTTAATGCGAGGTTTTGGCATGCTTGAGGGAGTAGTTGATAGGCAATGTCGTTTTGAACAGTGGCTACCGATTTAGGAAACAAAGCCTTGTAGGGACCACATGTTTGCCCTTAACTAAACTATTTTATCTTTTCCCATCTTTAACACCTATTTCTGGTTTAGAGTGTTTCAACTACCCCAAATCATATTCTTACAAAATAGGGGAGTGCGATAAGGGCGATGCCGATGGCGATAAGTAGCGTGAGATTGGTGACAAAATAAGGATAAATCATCAGGGTGAGGCCGACGGCCAGTGGGATGGGGGCGGCTTGGCGCTTGCCGTAGGTGAAAAAGCCTAGACCAAAGAGGCCGAAGACTAAACTCCATAACAATATTGCTGGATTATCAAACACCTTGAGCTCCTCTGTGATTAGCGTTTAGTAAGCGCCGACCAGTTACTGCGCCATGTTGGTCAAACGATGAGCTAGTGCTGCGCCGCTTCATTGAGTCTACTGCTAAATATCCCTTGGCGTAATTAAGCTTTATTCATCTTATTCGTTGCGTGAGTACGCTATTTTAGTGCGTTGTTTTATTTACATTATTAATACATTGAGGATTCAGGTTATAGCTCATATAACTCTAAGGGTAAGCCGTCGGGATCGCTAAAGAAGCTGAACTTTTTGCCAGTGTATTCGTCAATGCGGACAGGTTCGACGGCGATATGATGGGCTGTAAGATGCTCGATAGCCGTTTCAATCGATGCGACGCGAAAGGCAAGGTGCCTAAGACCGCAGGCTTCGGGATAGCTAGGGCGCTTGGGAGGATTGTCGAAGGAAAACAACTCGATTTGACTCATATCCGGTAGTTGTAAATCGAGTTTGTAGGACTGGCGCGCCTCACGATAATGCTCTGCAAGTACGCTAAGGCCAAGAATTGTCACATAAAAGTGTTTAGATTTTTGATAGTCACTGCAAATAATCGCTGCATGGTGGATGCCGAGTAACATGGCTCGCCTCTTTACTGTTTAACTGATGTTTAGGCTAGTGTGTTTTAAAAAAGCCAGAGTCACAACGGTGTGTGACTCTGGTGCTAACCTAAGATTTTTATCTTACTTCGCTAGCTAATGGGCGAGTTCAAATATCGCAGAGGACAGAGGGGCAAGCTGCAGCTGAACTTGTCCTTCACCTTGTTCGACAATTAACTGCGCCGCATGGTCTTCCAGCAAATCCTTAAGCGGATAGGTTCCATCGGTTAACTGCCATTGCGCAATCAAAGATTTGGGCAGTTTAAGGGAAAATGACTTGGCTTGGGTTTGACTAAAGTTACTGACAATAATCAGCTTTTGACCTTGTTTATCGGCGGTATTAGCCTCAAAGCGGACAAAGGCAAAGGTTGCGTCATCATAACCCGTTGCGCTGCCATTGTTTGTCTTATTGCTAGCCTTTGCAGCCGATACCGCGCTGCGGTTAGCAGCATCTAGCGAGTAATATTGCCCTAAGAGTGCGGGCGCATTTTTCCCCGTGCTGAGGTTCAATAATTTTTGGTAATAGGCGCGCAGCGCGACTTCTGCCGTGGTTGATTGGCCGCCATCAAATTTACCTTGATTCATCCAGCGCTGATGGGCGGGAACACCCGCATAATCAAAAATACTGGTGCGTGAAGCATGGCCAAAGCCTAGGTTTTGCATCGCCGCTTCTCCCACTTCTTGACCGAAATAAATCAAGGTGGGTGAGGTACTTAAGGTTGCCGACATCACCATCGCGGGCAGGGCGTAGCGGGGATCAACCGCATCCGTTGAGGCATGACCACTTAAGCTACCTAAAAAGGCGGCATTAGCGATGCGCTGCTCGTCGTGGTTTTCTAAAAAATGCAGCATATGCGAGTCGATATCTTGCACTTTAGCCTGATCAGCGGCGATCTGCGCGGTACTTTTTTGTCCTGCCATAATGGCTTTGAGGGTGTCGTAAAGATCGACCTTGTCGTAGAGGTAGTCCATTTTGCCGAGCTGAATATAGTCGCGATACAGCGCGGGGTTGTAGACCTCAGCTAAGATAAAAGCTTCTGGATGGCTATGTTTTATATGACTATTTAAATAGCTCCAAAACTCGACGGGCACCATTTCGGCCATATCGTAACGAAATCCATCGACTCCCATCGCTAACCAATACTGGGCAATTTGATTGAACTTGATCCAAGAGTTAGGTAATTCACTCGTTCGTTGCTGCCAAAATGCGTAGTGCTGCTCGGCGCCGAGAGTGGCATAGTCTGGAGGCAGTGCGGGGAAATCATGGCTGCCATCGGGGCGGACACCGTAATTGATTTTAACGGTTTCATACCAGTCGTTCATATCTGGCTTGGCAAGGCGTGAGCCATTGCCCGTCCATTTGGCGGGGATCTCCTTAAATTGACCATCACTTAGGGGATGCGACTCGCCGCCTAACGGTTTGAGGCTATCAGGCAAATCGGGCACTTGAAAGCCTGAGGATTGGTTTTTATCAGTCACATAGTAAAAGTTATTATGCTTTGCATATTCAAGGGCTTGATTATCATCTTCACCAAAATCGCGCACACCCTCGAGCTTAGTGATGGAATGGTAATTACGCGCCACATGGTTAGGCACTATATCGATAATCACCTTTAAGCCTTGCTTGTGGGTGCGCTCGATAAGTGCCTGAAACTCCTGTAAACGCTTTGCGGGATCGACCGCTAAATCTGGGTTTACGTTGTAATAATCTTTAACCGCATAGGGCGAACCGGCGCGTCCCTTAACCACATCGGGATCATCGTGACTTACGCCAATCGCACTGTAATTGCCAATTAGAGCGTGGTGGGGCACACCCGTATACCACACATGGGTAACGCCTAAGTCTTTGATACTTTTGAGCGCAGTATCATCAATATCATTAAATTTACCCACACCGTTTTCGCTAATCGTGCCCCAAGGTTTATTGATAGTGTTTTTATTGCCATAGAGTCGAGTAAAAATTTGATAAACCACAGGTTTGTACTTGTTTGCTTGCTCGGCATTGTGATGGGCTGGCAGGATTTCGCCTTCGGCCACATTTGGATTGGCAGGCACAGTTTTAGCAGCCACTGCCTGTAACGCCGTTGCTTGAGCGGCCATGGCGTTAAAGGTGCTAATGCTGCTGAGTGCCAGTAGGGTTAATCCCTGATGCCAGCGATAAGCTCGACGTTTGCTGTTGTTAGATAATAGAAAATTCAACCTAGTTTCCTTTACTGACTTGGCGGCCAAACTGTAGTTTGGCCGCGCTGTTAGCTAAGTATGCTTAGCTGTTTGATTGAGTATGGGTTATTGGTGATTAAGCTCAAGCAGCATAACGCCAGCATGGGGCAGAGCAAGTGATTGATTCAGTTCGAACTTATCCTCCGAGAAGACAGAAATAGCAGAGCTATTGCCTGCCAATACCTTGCTAAAGCGGCTTAAATCCAGGGTTTGTGCTTGGTCATTCTTGTTGTAAATCACCATCACTTTATCCGCATCGGCTTGGTAGCAGGCATTGCCCGCTGCAGCCTGTTTGGCAACGCATCGAAATTGCACATAAATGCCGTTTTGCGGCACAAAGTGCAGTAAATCACCCGTTTGCAGCGCGGCTGAATGTTTACGGTAATTGAGTAGAGTACGCACAAACGCAAGCGCTTGCTGCTGTTTTGCGTTTAGCCCTTTACCGCTAAAACCGCTTACCTTGCTATTGGCAAACCCTCCCGGAAAATCGCTACGCACTACACCGTCGTGGCGGCCTTCGGTCGGGCTGGTCATTAGCACTTCGGTACCGTAAAACAGCTGTGGAATGCGTTTGGCCGTTAACACATAGGTGAGGGCCATTTGGTATAGCGGCAGGTTTTCTTTCAGCAGACTATAAATCCGATTGGTGTCGTGGTTGCCTTCAAAGAGGACTAACTGGCTTGGGTTAGCATACACCACATCATTCGCTAACATCTCGTAAAGCTTGATAAAACCTGTATCCCTGCCTTCTGGCTCGTTCAGGCTTTCAAGCAGCTTTTCATAGAGTGGAAAGTCCATCAGGCTCGGTAAATCCGAGCTATAGCCATCGGCATTGATTTTGCCTTTTTGCCAATAGGAGACAGTTATGGGATTGGCGGTCCACTCTTCGCCGACAATATTAAAATGCGGGTATTCGGCCATTAAGGCCTTAGTCCATTGGGCTAAAAAGGTTTTATCGGCGTAGGAGTAAGTGTCTTCGCGAATGCCCGAAAGCCCCGCATATTCCACCCACCAAATGCTGTTTTGAATAAGATAAGTCGCAAGCTTTGGGTTGCGCTGATTAAGATCGGGCATCGAATCGACAAACCAACCATCGACAAAATCACTTTTATCCTGCATGTCGGCGTAGGGATCTTGCACTGTGGTGCGTCTATGGCTGGTAAAGCCCAGGTTGGTAGAACTGAGGCTGGTAAAACTGGCAGCTTGAGCCGTTTTGGCGTTTGTTGCATTAGGCTGCTGCGGGACATTGAGCCAGTCACTGCTCGGTAAATCCTTTAACCACCAATGGTTTGAGCCAATATGGTTAAGCACGACGTCTTTAATCACCCCAAGACCATGCTGTTTGGCCTCTGTGACTAACTTTTGGTAATCCTGATTGCTGCCAAAACGCGGGTCGACCCGATAGAGATTGGTTATGGCATAACCATGGTAGGAGTATTGGGCTTGGTTATTTTCAAGCAGTGGGTTGATCCACAGCTGAGTGACACCCAGTTTAGCTAAGTAGTCTAAGTGCTGGCGTATACCTTCGATATCGCCGCCATGGCGACCATCGGAATTATCAGGCGCCGCATGTTCGAGCATATCGGTTTGGTTGTCATTGCTTGGGTTGCCATTGGCGAATCTGTCTGGAGTGATAAGGTAAATCACATCTTTATTACTAAAACCTTGGCGTTCGCGGCTGTCTTCTGCCCGTGCCGCTAAAGTGTAGGGCAGTTGCAAGAGCTGCTTGTCGCCATCGAGAATGCGGATATCAAAGGTCTGCGGCTTGGCTTGGCGCAAGTCTAAATTGATAAACAAATAATGGGGATTTTCCGTCTGCTCAATCCCTTCAAACACCAGATCTTTGCCAGCAATCTCAACCTTAAGCTGTGTTGCATCCGCAGGCAGGGCATCACTGTGGAGCATTAATTGCAGCTTAGGATTATGCATGCCCGCCCACCAAGAGAGCGGCTCGAGATGAAAAGATGCTGTACTGCTGACTGGGCTATGACTGGCCTGTGCTAGAGCACATAAGGGAGAAGAGGCGGTTAACGCAAGGGCGAAGAGTAGACTGTGACGTATCATACTATGGGCCTTTATCGGGTGAGGTGTTAAGTGTGACTTTAGAAATAAAGAGCGGCGTATCATCTCACTATTATTATGGGTAAAAAGAAAAGCCTGCTTCACAGTGAAGCAGGCTTTTACGATGACAGCTTACAGAGAGTAGGTTAAACCCAGGAAATATTGTCTACCGAAGTATTGAATTGTCCCGGTTTGATGCTCTTCACCAAAGTAAGTTTTATTAGGCTCATCGGTGAGGTTATTGATTTGGAACAGGAACTTAAGGCCGTTGTCCAGCGCATAAGAAGCCTGATAATCCACAATCGTTTCTGCATCAAAGAACGCCAGTTGAGATTCAACCGCAACTTGCTCTGACACATAACTACTACGGTATCTCATGCTCACACGGGTATCGAAACCATCCAAGGTGTAGAACAGGGTAGTGTTCAGCACGTTTTCTGACAGACCTGGTAATGGAATGGTCAGGTTAGAACCGCTTAAGTCTGTAGTGAATTCCACTTCACTGTCTGAATAGGAATAGCTACCAGTGAAACCTAAACCATCTAAAGGTGACGGCAGGAAATCAAACACTTGGGTATAGCCTAACTCGATACCACGGATATAACCGCCTTTATCGTTGTTGATGGCTGTTTGATATTGGCCTTCATCTTTAACAACTGGGAACTCAACTCCATTGTCGATAATGGTATCGGGCACGATAAAGCCATTCGCTTCAAAATCAAATGGTTGAATTGTGAAGTTGTTGATGAAAGATTTAATATCTTTATAGAACAAGGCCACAACGACCGCACCTTCAGACTCTTCAAAGTAGTGCTCGTAGGACAAGTCATATTGATCCGCATAGAAAGGATCTAATAATGGACTGGTGTTACCCCACGCATTGTACTTTTTGTATCCTGGCGTAGCAGAATCGTCATACCAAGAACCCATACCTGACTTTAACTTGTCGATTGGTGGGCGTGACATCACAGAGGCCGCAGCAAAACGCAGTTGATCGTTTTCAGTCAGGTGGAAGGTTAAGTTCAGCGACGGTAAGTAGTCGGTATAGGTTTTGCCGACCTTGTTACGGATATAATCCGTGCTTACGACGCCTTGTTCATCGGTAATGGCTTCACCTAAACCATAACCAACTTGTTGCAGACCCGTACTGCTTTGATCTGTGTGTACTACACGTACACCTAAGTTACCTGTGACTTTAACATCGCCGATATCGAAGTCTAAGTTTGCCTGCACGTAACCGGCTAATACATCTTCATTGACCGCGCCGCTTTGGATCATGGTCCAGTTATTTGACCAGTTCGCCGTTGGCGTGAAAGGTGATTGGCCAGTTGCCGCCAGTTGTGCGTTTACCAGTTCAATGGCTTTGTTAAAGTCAATGGCGAGGAAACTTGGGTAACCTGCTAATTCACCACCAAAATCAACCACTTTGGCCATATCGCCGTTCAGAGCTAGGACTGGTTGATTATCAGGGTTTTTACCAAACTCGAAACCGTAACCTGCCTGTGAACGCTGTGCGTTGAATTCACGTTCAGCATAACGCACACCAAAATCAACAGAAGAGACAAAGCTGGTGTCTAAGACATAGTTAAAATCGAGTTTGTAGGCAATCAGATCGTTTTGCTGATTATACGGCCACATACCCACTTCTTTCAGACCTAGGGTCGAGGTATTGGTGTAGTCGTTAGCAAAGCTGACATCCGCAGGACTTAAGCCATTCAGTTGATAAGTAACAGATTCAGCTGAGCGAACTTCATTGCCCAGATCATCGTATAACACGGCACGAGTACCGCCGTTAACGAATTCACCATCGGCTTTGGAATAGCTGACATCGGCCGCCACTGTCAGTGCGCCACCGTTATTCCATTCAAGGTTCAAAGAGCCTGAAGTCAGTTCTGAGTATTTTGAGTCGTTATCGTTGATCACGAAAACCGCAAAGTTATCCGTGCCATCAGTAGAGACTGTACCACCCGTCATAGAACCGTTTTCGACAACGGCATCACTGATAGTACCATTTTTCAATGACTTAACGCGGAAACCACGGGCAAAGTTTTCAGAGGTAAATTTAGAGTGGAACAGATCGCCCTTCACACTCAGGCTGTCACTCGGTTGCCAATGGATAGCAGCCATATAGCCATCACGGGTATCGTCGCCGCCTTTTTGTTGCAGTTCAAAACCTTCACTAATCGCTTCGGTTACACCGTCACCGTTAACGTCTTTTTTATCATCATTAAAACGTAACCCAATGAATTGGCTTGCAACATAAGGTTGATAAAGGTGAGCATAGCCCACTGCCACCCCTAAGGTGTCTTCGAGGAATTTACCTTGATAAGCGAGACTTAAACGATTGCCGTATTGCTCTGCATCGGAGATTTCATCGGCGCGATCGTTAAAACTGCCACGGGCATTGATATTGAATGATTGATCTTTGTCATTCTTCAGCGGATCGGCGGTTTTTAATTCAACCGTACCAGCCACGCCGCCTTCGATCAGTGAGGCTTTAGGTGTTTTGTAAACCGCTGCCTGACTAATTAATTCGGATGGATATTGGTCAAACTCAATGGCGCGTTTACCACCAGTGGTCACCTGTTCGTGGCCATTGAGGGTTGCAAACACGAAATCGCCATCCAGACCACGGATGTTCAAACCACTAGCTTGGCCGCCAGTACGCACAGCGGTGACGCCTGGTAAACGGGTTAACGCATCGGCGATAGATTGGTCGGGCAGGGCACCGAGATCGTCGGCAGAGATAGATTCAGATACGGTATCGCCAAAACGTTTTTCATTAAGCGATTTGATCACACTGGTTCTGAAGCCTTTAACTTGGATTACTTCAATTTCGGCATCTTTGGCTTTTAGGTCTTTTTCTTTTACATCATCTGCTGCGTAGGAGTGCATACTGGCGCCTGCAGCAACGAGTGCTAAGGTCAGCAAGCTGGGTTTAAATCGCATCATTTCTATCTTCCCCTTGAAGTCGCTTTTTACCGCTTATGTAGAGCGTTTTATCGTTATTACCGCATTGTTTTTGCGGCCTTTTTTGGTATTTCGGCGCTTAATTGACTGCATAAGTGCTGCGTTTATGACCAAATTGTTATGCAACGGTGAAGATACTACTCCCGAGAATCTTGGCGTCACAATATTGTGCATACGTATTCAATAGGTCATTGGCCTGCCAAAACCGGCATTTCGGCCAAAAAAACTCCGATTTTATCTCCGGCTATTTCAACGCAACCTTATGTTAGTAAAGGGTTAGTTTTATCTTTATCAGACAATTCTAATGATGGTCTGTTTTGCATACGTATGCAGGCGTATTGAACCTTATTTCCCTGTTCACGTATGCTCGTTGCCACTAATACAAGCCGTAGCGCCTTTACTCCGCAGTAACATGATTGTAACTGCTCATGTGAGAGTTTTTGGTTAGCGCGCTGAAGAATAAGGATAAAGGGGCAATATGAGTGAGTTAACTTGGTGGCGTGGAGCCGTGATCTATCAAATCTATCCACGTAGCCTTTTGGATACTAATGGTGATGGCGTTGGCGATCTGCGCGGTATTATCACCAAGTTGGACTATATTGCCAGCCTGAATGTGGATGCCATTTGGATTTCGCCGTTCTTTAAATCGCCCATGGACGATTTTGGTTACGATATCAGTGACTATCGTGAGGTCGATCCCTTATTTGGTTCAATGCAGGATTTCGATGAGCTGATTGAAAAAGCCCATCAACGCGGCATTAAAGTCATTATCGACCAAGTGCTAAGCCATACCTCAGATCAGCATGCTTGGTTTTGTGAGAGCCGCGAGAGCCGCACCAATCCAAAGGCCGATTGGTATGTGTGGGCCGATCCTAAAGAAGATGGAACGGCGCCAAACAACTGGTTAGCGATTTTCGGTGGTTGCGCCTGGGAGTGGGAACCGCGCAGACAACAATATTATCTGCACAACTTTTTACGCAGTCAGCCCGATATTAACTTCCATAATCCTGAAGTGCGTCAAGCCGTGTTAGATAATGTGGAGTTTTGGTTGAAGAAGGGCGTCGATGGTTTCCGCTTAGATGCCATTACCTTCTGTTATCACGATGAGCAGCTTCGGGATAATCCGGCCAAACCTAAGGATAAACGCCAAGGTCGCGGATTCAGTGAAGATAATCCCTATGCCTATCAGTACCATTACTACAATAATGATCGTCCGCAAACAATTCTATTTATTGAAGAATTGCGCCAGCTGATCAATCGCTATCCGGGCGCCGTGACTTTAGGCGAAGTCTCCGCTGAGGATTCTCTCGCCGTGATGGCTGCCTATACCAAGGGTGAAGACCGCTTACATATGGCCTACAGTTTCGAGCTGCTGACCGATGACTATAGCGCCGCTTATATTCGCCAAACCGTCGAGGCACTCGAAGCGAGTATTGGTGATGGTTGGCCTTGTTGGGCGATTGGTAACCACGATGTGCAGCGCGTCGCCAGCCGTTGGGGACGGGGCAAGCAAACCCACGACATGGTGAAAATGCTTAATGCCATGCTCAGCTCACTTCGCGGCAGTGTCTGTAGTTACCAAGGAGAAGAGCTTGGCTTAACCGAGGCGCCAATTGAATACCATGAATTGCAGGATCCCTTCGGTAAAACCTTCTGGCCAATGTTTAAGGGCCGTGATGGTTGCCGTACTCCGATGCCGTGGGAACAGCACGCCGATTTTAGCGGCTTTAGCCAGGTGACACCTTGGTTGCCTGTGGCGAATGCACACAGGGCATTGGCGGTCGATGTGCAGGAAGCCGATCCCGCTTCAATGTTGCAGGGCTATCGTCAGTTCCTCGCGTGGCGCAAAGGCTATCCTATTTTAATCGAAGGGGAGATTGAGTTCCTCGAAGCGCCAGAACCCTTATTGGTATTTGTGCGCACGCTCGGTGAGCAAAAGTTACTGGTGTGCTTCAATCTGTTAGATCAGGAAATTGAATGGTCACTGAAGGAGCTCAACCTACAGCAAGAAATTACCGGTCACGGGTTGAAAACTGCGCAAAGGGTCGCCGACACATTGACATTTTCGGCCTACGCCTGCTTTTATGCGTTGTTGAATTAGTTTCGACTCGGCATAGCACCACTTCGGATCGGCAGCACAAGTTGATTGTGGCTGCCTGTCGTAGTACGAAAACGCCTAAGGGACATTCCCTTTAGATAATAAAAACATGATTAGAGAGCACAACTATGGCGTCATCTATAAACACCAGCAGCCACACGAGCAGCGTGAGCGAGGCGGGAAACGGTAATTATCGTTTCGCGTTAGTCTCATTGACCTCACTGTTTTTTATGTGGGGCTTTATTACTTGTCTGAACGATATTCTGATCCCCCATCTTAAGGCGGTGTTTTCACTCAATTACACCCAAGCGATGTTGATCCAGTTTTGCTTCTTTGGGGCTTATTTTCTGGTGTCGATCCCGGCGGGACAGCTGGTAAAACGACTCGGTTATCAAAAAGGCATAGTCACAGGGTTAGTGATTGCGAGTATCGGCTGTGGTTTGTTCTATCCCGCAGCCTCCTTTGCCACCTACGGATTATTCCTCGGCGCACTGTTTGTCTTGGCCTCCGGGATCACTATTTTACAAGTGGCGGCTAACCCCTATGTTAACGCGCTTGGCAGCAGCGAGACCGCATCGAGCCGCTTGAACTTGACACAAGCCTTTAACGCGCTAGGGACCACAGTTGCGCCATTTTTTGGCTCGATTTTGATTTTGTCCGTTGCAGCCACGGCATCCTCTGAATTAGCGCAAGCCAATGCCGAGGCGGAAGTGGTTAAGCTGCCATATTTGCTGTTAGCGACTGCGCTTGCAGTACTGGCGGTGATTTTCGCTAAGCTCGATTTGCCAGTGATCCGTGAACACAGCGAAGCCGCTGCGGGCGAAGTACAAACCCATTTAGGCAAGACTAGCGCGCTGCAAAGCACCCATTTGGTGTTAGGTGCGGTGGGGATTTTTGTTTATGTGGGCGCAGAAGTCTCGATTGGTAGCTTCTTAGTTAACTTCCTTGGCGAAGCACACATCGTCGGCATGCCAGAAGAGCAAGCGGCCCATTACATCGCCTATTACTGGGGCGGCGCTATGGTCGGGCGCTTTATCGGCTCGGCGGTAATGCAAAAAATTCCTGCTGGCACAGTGCTGGCTTTCAATGCCTTGATGGCGGCATTGTTGGTGCTGGTGGCGATCACCAGCAGCGGCACGTTGGCGATGTGGGCGATTTTGGGCGTGGGATTATTTAACTCCATTATGTTCCCCACTATTTTCAGCTTAGCGCTGCGTGACCTCGGTCCGCACACGTCGCAGGGTAGCGGTATTCTCTGTTTAGCCATTGTGGGTGGTGCGATTGTGCCATTGTTACAAGGCGTATTAGCCGATAACTTAGGCATTCAATTGGCCTTTATTCTGCCAGTGGTGTGCTACGGTTTTATCCTGTTCTATGGAGCGAAAGGCTCTAAGATGTAACGGCATTGGCCATTTCGATAAAAGCGATCCCCATGGATCGCTTTTTTATTGGACTTTTTTGCCTCTAAAAGGCAACTGGGCATCTGTTTACTTGCGTATTAGTGCCTGACCTCCTATGATCCCCCGGTTTTATTACTCACGGTGACCTGTAAATGTTGAATTCTCCGCTTTCTGCCAGCTCGAATGAATTAGTGATCAGTATCTTAGCTATGGTACTGAGCGAAGGAAAACCCTTAGACCGGGCCTATTCTCAGCATTTTTCGGGGTTAAAGTTAGTACCCGCCGAACAGGCGCGTATTGCCACTGTGACGGGCGATATTCTGCGTCGGTTAAATCTATATTGTTTCTTAGCCGAAATTAAGCCAGAAGAAATGGAGCGCTTAGGCTCTAAACTGCTTAATGTCTGGCATTTATTCCACAAGCTAGAACTGCCTAAAATGCAGTATTCCTTGCCTGTAGATGCCGAGCGTTTAGCCGAGCGTATCGAGCAGGCGCAGCGCCACCCCGTACTTTGGGACGGTTGCCCTGAATGGCTAGATGCTATGGGTCAAGCCCAACTTGGTGCATCTTGGGAAAAAGAGCGCGCCGCCTTAAGCACTCCGCCTAAACGTTTCCTGCGGGTCAATGGTCTTAAAGTGAGTCGTGATGAGCTAGCGCAAAAACTGGCGGCCGAGTTTGTCACCACCCAAGCGGTGGAGGGCGTTGATTCAGCCCTTGAAGTGACCTCTGATTCTGCGCTGTTTCGCACGAACTGCTTTAAAGACGGTCTATTTGAGCAGCAAGATGCGGGCTCACAACGTGTGGCCGCCGCGCTCGATGCCAAACCGGGAATGCGAGTGATTGATGCCTGCGCGGGAGCGGGGGGCAAGACCCTACATATCGCCGCTCAGATGCAGGGCAAAGGCCGTTTATTGGCGATGGATGTGGAGCAATGGAAACTCGACAACCTCAAGGAACGCGCCCGCCGTAATGGTGCCCACAATATCGAAACCCGATTAATTGTCGGCTCAAAAACCATCAAACGCTTAAAACTTAGTGCCGATCGTGTGCTGCTCGATGTACCTTGCTCTGGCCTTGGGGTTTTAAAGCGCAATCCCGATGCCAAATGGCGTGATACCGCCGAGCGTTTGCCAGTACTGATGGAGCTGCAAAAACATATCTTAAGCAGCTATAGCCGCATGGTGAAGGTTGGTGGCATTGTGGTATACGCGACCTGCTCAATTTTCCCCTGTGAAAACCGTGGTCAAGTGGATGCTTTCTTAGCGGAAAACCCCAATTTCCGTTTACTCGGAGATGAAACCATCAGTCCAGCCGAAACGGGTTTCGATGGGTTTTATTTAGCAAAACTTGAGCGAATTCAAGAATAAACCCGCGTCTTATCTCGCCACTAAAGCACGTTTTCATCCATCATTGAAAAGTTGCTTTAGTGCGACTAAATACCTAAAATTCACCCCTGATTTACAAAGATTGTTCATCTTAGTAAGGTCGTTAACTTAAGCGCTAATTGACTAAGGGATGTATGGACGAAGGAATTGCGGTTACGGGCAGTATCGGCGAGATTAATGCTCAATTTAATCAAAGCGTTAGCTTAGAATGCTATAACGGCATCTTGTCTATGCTGCTCAATGGGGCACCATTAGCAGAAATCCTCCATGCTTTAGTCTTAAAAATTGAAGATCAGCGTTTAGGCACGCATGCCTCCGTATTGCTACTCAGCGAAGACGGCAAAAAGCTGCTCACGGGCGCCGCGCCGCATTTACCCGACAGTTATAACCACGCCATCCATGGGGTCGAAATTGGTCCTGGGGTTGGCTCCTGCGGTACCGCGGCGTTTACTGGTCAACGGGTGATTGTCGATGACATTGAACATCATCCCTATTGGGCACTGTATAAAGAGTTTGCATTAGCCCACGGGCTAAGGGCTTGTTGGTCTGAACCAATCAAAGATACTCAAGGCAAGGTCCTAGGTAGTTTTGCCATGTATTATGAGGAGGTTAAATCGCCGACTGCCGCGGATTTAACCTTGATAGCCGAGGCGGCGAGGCTGGCGAGTTTAGCGGTAGAGCGCAGTCGGTCACTCGAGTTTCAGCGCCTTGCGGTGAAAATATTTGATCGTTTACCTCTGTCGTTAGTCATCACGAATGCCAGCCATTCCGTGCTCTATGCAAACGATGCGTTTACCCAGATTGTTTATCCTGAAACCACTGATATTCATGATTTTTGCCCCGAACACTTTTTCTCTCCCTCTGAGCCCCACGAAATCGATTCCCTGTTTCAACATCTGTCTGAAGGTAAAATGTGGCAGGGCGAGTTGATTGGTCTGCGTAATAACGGTGAAACCTTTTACCTCGATTTAACCGTGACCGTGTTTCGCGAGCCCCATAGTAACGAGAATAGTTTTGCTTGGTTATTTTCCGATATCAGTGAGCGTAAAAAGGCAGCGCAGTTAATTAAGTATCAAGCCAACAATGATCCCCTCACTGGCTTGGCAAACCGTAATGCTTTGTTTAGACAAATCCAAGAGTTGATCTCCGCCGACAGCTTAACCCCAGGTTTTAGCTTTATGCTGATGGATTTAGATAACTTTAAACAAGTGAACGATACCTACGGCCACGATAAAGGGGATGCGCTGCTGGTGCAGGTCGTGGAGCAGATTAAGACCTGCTTGAACGAGCAAGCGGTATTTGCCCGCTTAGGGGGCGATGAGTTTGCGCTGCTGCTCCCTGGGATTGTGACACAAAGAGAATTGTCACAGCTTGCTGATAAGATTAATAAACGTGTGTATCAACGTTATGAATTGTCCCATGACAAGGGCGTATATAGCTCTGTGAGTATTGGGATCGCGCGCTTTCCCGAGGATGCGTTGGATCTGGAGCAGCTGTTAAACTGCGCCGATCAGGCCATGTATATCTCCAAGGCGGATGGCCGTAACCGTTACCATTTTTTCACCGAGCAAATGCAGCAAAATGCCGAGCGCATTGCGAATTTGCATACACTGCTGAAACAAGCCTTAGAACAAGAAGCCTTCGAGCTGTATTTTCAGCCGATTGTGTATGCGACAACAGGGCTTGTTCAGCGCGCCGAAGTGCTACTGCGTTGGCAGCACGAGGGGCAGTTTATTTCCCCCGATGAGTTTATTCCCATCGCAGAGAACAGCGGTTTAATCGTTAACATTGGTCGCTATGTACGCAAAGCCGTGATGCAAACCATCATCGACATGCAAGCTCTAGGCTGGCCAATCAATTTAGCGGTGAACGTGTCGACCTTTGAGTTTTGGTCCCATGAGTTGCAGGATGCGTTTTGCGACTCATTTGCCGATATTATCGAAGAGCTGGGGTTAATTGAGTTTCCCTACGAGCTTATCACCTTAGAAATCACCGAATCGCTGTTGATGAAACAGCATGTGCATTTAATCCAAGTGCTGAACGAGTTACGCGGCCGAGGCATTAAAATCTCCCTCGATGACTTTGGTACCGGTTATTCTTCCTTATCCTATTTGGCGAATTTTCCTATCGATCAAATCAAAATCGATAAGAGTTTTATCGATAGGTTAGATGAAGGGGAGCGCCATCTCGCATTGATAGAGGCGATTGTGCGCTTAAGTCATGCGCTGAATTTGAGTGTGACGGCAGAAGGGGTCGAAACCCAGGCGCAGCTTAAGGTGATGATGGAAAACCATATTCAAGAAATTCAAGGCTATATCTTTTATAAGCCCATGCCCAAGGCGGCATTTTTTGAGTTACTTGCCGAGCAGGCTGCGGCCCATCACCATTCATGATGAGTTCAAACAAACCTCAAAAAAGAAGCGCGCCATATAGGCGCGCTTTTCAGTTTACTTAGCTTATCACTTAGCCGCTAACTGGCCGTTAATCACTAAACTTAAGTATTCGGTAAAATCATGCCCATGGTTTTGCAACATCTTAGGGAACATCGAAATCGGCGTCGAACCCGGGAAGGTATTGATTTCGTTGAGCAGAATTTCATTATCTTGGGTTAAGAAAAAGTCGATGCGTGACAGATGGCGCAGCTTCATGCCCTTAAAGGCTTTAATCGCATAGGCGCGGATCTGCTCACTGATGTCTGTTGGCACATTTTGCGCGACCACATCGGTGCGTGCCTTACTGCTCTTGGCGTATTTCTCATCGAAGGTGTAGAAGGTATTGCTATCACAGATGATTTCGCCCGGCAGCGTCGCAACCACTTCGCCTTGGTATTCGTATACCGCGACTTCCAGCTCACGGGCCTTAATGGTCTTCTCAACAATCACATAGGGCGCGTAGCCAAAGGCATCTTTTAACACGTCAGCCACTTTGCTGCTGTCATCGACTTTATAGCAACCGACCGATGAGCCTTGGGATGCGGCTTTAACGAAAATCGAACCCCAGTTTTCGAGCGCCGCTTGGGTTTGGGCAATCGCTTCATCATCGTATTGATTTAAGAAGATATAAGGTGTGTTAGGAATGCCTAAGGCGCTAAACCACATCTTAGCGGTGATCTTGTTAAAGCAGTTGCTGCTGGCTTCGGATTCGCAACCAAAGTAGGGCAGTTGGATAAGATTAAAGTAAGACTGAATATCGCCTGTCTCGCCCGGATAGCCGTGAATACAAGGAATGACATAATCCACAGGCCAAGGCGACTTAGTTTCATCACGGAAGCGAATTTCGCGGTTATTGGTCAGCTCACAGTCATCGCCTGTGGCGGTTTGGTATTGGCCGAACTTGTCCAGTACCACGCGCAGTACATTAAACTGCTCGGATTTTGCTAATGAGGTTTCAAAATAATTAGCCGACAGTAGGGAAATATCGTGTTCCGCACTTCCACCGCCGCACAGCAAAAGTAAATTGATTTTTGACATTATGATTCCTCGATTGAGCAAAATGCTGTTGAGTTGCCTTTTGCAACTCGCTTACTAACGACAACGTCGTCACTTCCTGCAACAGGGCGGTTATCTGCGCTAAGCACATAAGTTAGCCGCAGCCATCTTAGATTTCTTGCCCCCTAAAGTGCAAGGACTCAGGCGAAGGAGTTTGACCGAGTGATGAATTTTAACGCATTTTTACGGGGTAATAAAAAACGCGCCGAGGCGCGTTTTAAAGGATTTGTCTGTTAACGGACAAATTAGAAGTTTGCGGTGCGTGGCGCGCGTGGGAATGGGATCACGTCACGGATGTTAGATACGCCCGTTACGTAAGACACTAAACGCTCGAAGCCCAGACCGAAACCTGAGTGTGGCACTGTGCCGTAACGACGCAGATCGCGGTACCACCAGTAATCTTCTTTGTTCAGATCCATTTCTTCTAAACGCATATCCAGCACGTCTAAACGCTCTTCACGTTGTGAACCACCGATGATTTCACCAATACCTGGGGCTAACACGTCCATCGCGGCAACGGTTTTACCGTCTTCGTTAAGGCGCATGTAGAAGGCTTTGATATCTTTTGGATAGTTCTTCACAACCACTGGGGCTTTGAAGTGCTCTTCCGCGAGGTAACGCTCGTGCTCAGAGGATAAGTCGATACCCCAAGACACTGGGAATTCGAACTCACGACCGCATTTTTGCAGGATCTCAACCGCATCGGTGTAATCCACTTGGGCGAAATCGCTCGATACGAAAGATTGCAGACGCTCAATCACGGTTTTATCCACGTGCTGGGCGAAGAACTCTAGATCGTCCATACGCTCGGCTAATACGGCGTTGAAGGCGTATTTCAGCATGCCTTCGGCCAGACTGGCGATATCGCTTAAGGTGGCGAAGGCGACTTCTGGCTCAACCATCCAGAATTCCGCTAAGTGGCGGCTGGTGTTTGAGTTTTCAGCGCGGAACGTCGGGCCAAAGGTGTAGATTTTTGACAGGGCGCATGCGTAGGTTTCGCCGTTCAGCTGACCTGATACGGTTAAGAACGCCTCTTTACCGAAGAAGTCTTTGTCATAGTCCACTTTGCCATCGTCGGTGCGTGGCAGGTTTTCCATATCCAGTGTGGATACTCGGAACATTTCACCCGCGCCTTCACAGTCTGATGCGGTGATCAGCGGTGTAGACACCCACACGAAACCGTTTTCGTGGTAGAAACGGTGAATAGCTTGAGACAAACAGTTACGTACGCGGGCAACGGCACCAATGATGTTGGTACGTGGACGTAAGTGAGCCAATTCGCGTAAATGCTCGATAGAGTGACGCTTAGCCGCCATTGGGTAAGTGTCTGGATCTTCAACCCAGCCAGTGACTTCAACGTGAGTAACTTGCAGCTCATAGGCTTGGCCAGCGCCAGGAGATTCCACAATCTCACCGGTTACGATCACAGAGCAGCCAGCTGTCAGCTTTAACACTTCGTTGTCGTAATTTTCTAAGCTATTTGGCACAACACCTTGAATAGGATTAAAGCAGGAGCCGTCATAGACAGCCAAAAAAGAGATGCCAGCTTTAGAGTCACGACGGGTTCTGACCCAGCCACGGACTGTGACTGTCGAACCAACTGCGTGCTCACCTTTAAATACAGAAGCGACCGATGCAATGCTCATTGTTGCTTAGTTCTCCAACGAAACGTTTTATATGAAAATTTTTGGAGGTTTATATTACCTTGCTGGTGGCTTTTCTCAAGCTGAAAAAGGTATCCTGAGGTTAATATTACTAATATTGAGTGATAGGGTGCCTTAAAACTTGGGAGGCGGTATGCGGAAAGTCAAAATATTTCAGATGATCCTCGCCACATTATCCATTCTGGGCTGGACCTTGGCGGTGTACGCGCTGATGGTGTTTGGCGAGGCTCGTCCCGAACGAGAGGTCGGATCCTACTTGAGTCGCGGTGAAACCTTCAGACATTATTGGGATCCAAGCGAAACCGAATTACTGCAATATATCATCTGGGGCTGCGGTGCGATAAGCCTGATAAGTCTGGCGTTTAATTACTATGTCGCTCACCACAGCAAACTCGGTTATTGGTTTAATATTCCCTTGCTGCTGCTCACCTCGCTGGCGGCGGGCCTATACGTGCATTTTGTGATTTGAATTATCCAAAAGGGGAATGCAGGTTTACAGCATCTCCTCGGGCAGACTCAAATGGCGGCAGAGGTGATCGATAATCGCTGCTGTCGCGCCCCAGATAAAACGTTGCTGGTACGGAATAAAATGCACGCTGTAATAACGCCCTTGGCGTAAAAACTGTTTGCGGTGGCGATTTTGCGGCTCGATAAAAAAGCTTAAAGGCACGGTAAAACAGTCGGCGACTTCGCCGGGATCGAGCCTTAAGGCAAAATCCTGCTTAATCATGCCTACGACTGGAGTGATTTCAAAACCAGTAAAAGTATTGTGTGCGGGGAAGGTACCAATCACCTCGACATTTTCCCGGCAAAGGCCAATTTCTTCTTCCGCTTCCCTAAGTGCGGCCGTAATGGCGCTGCTGTCACTGGGTTCAATCTTGCCGCCAGGAAAGCTAATTTGCCCAGGGTGCGCCCTAAGGTGCATAGGTCTTTGGGTTAAAATCAGATTGAGCTCGCCTTGGATTTCCTGCAAGGGAATGAGTACCGCGGCTTTACGCAACCCAAGGTGAGGGATAGCCGCCGGATCCTGCGTGGCTAAAGGATGCAGATTAAATCTGAGTCTAAATTCCGCTTGATCCATAGGCTTCCTATTCGTTTCCTGACGTTTATTGCGGGCTATCGAGTAAGGGTAAGATGCGGCTTATCTTATCGAAGCTTTCTTGGTACTCGGCATCGACATTCGAGTCGGCGACTATGCCGCCGCCCGCCCAGCAATAGAGTTTACCTTGCTCAGCCACGATAGTGCGGATGGTGATACTGGTATCCATTTGCCCATCTTGGCTGATATACCCCATGGATCCACAATACAGACTGCGGCGTGAGGGTTCCAGCTCTTCAATAATTTCCATTGCGCGGATTTTAGGCGCCCCGGTAATCGAACCGCCGGGAAAGGCTGCCCGCAACAAGTCACAGGCGTGGTATTGTGGGTCGAGTTTGGCAGTAACGGTACTGACTAAATGGTGCACCGCAGGAAAGCTTTCGACAGTAAACAAATGTGGCACTTGCACTGTGCCGGGTGCGGCAACTTTACCTATGTCATTACGCAGCAAATCCACAATCATCACGTTTTCGGCGCGATCCTTGGGTGAATGGGCAAGGGCTTGCGCCGCTTGCTTATCTAGCGCTGGGTCGGTATGGCGCGGCAGAGTGCCTTTAATCGGTTTGGTTTGAATGTCGTCACCGCGTAGCTGAATAAAACGCTCGGGCGAAATCGATAAAATCGCGTTGGCATCAAGCCGCATAAAGGCGGAGAAGGGCGCCTGATTGGCACTTCGTAGTTTGCAGTAGGCGCGCCATTCATCGCCTTGATACTCAGCTTCAAAGCGCTGGGTTAAATTAATTTGATAGCAATCGCCGCTATGCAGATACGCCTGTACTTGATTAAATTTTGAGGTGTACTGGGCTTTGGTGAGCTGCGCCGACCAAGGGCTGGTGAGGCAGAATTCGGCCTGTTTGATGGTATCGGCTATTTTTGCTTCAATAATTTTCAATTGAGCGTTGAGCGCGGCATCCCCTAAATAGTGCACCATAAACCAGCTTTGCTGCTGATAATCGAAAATCAATGCCCAGTCGTAAAAGCCAATATTCATCTCACCGAGGTGAATATCCTGCGCCGCAGTGCTGGGGAGCTGTTCAATTCGGCGACCTAAGTCATAACTAAAGTTGCCCATGGCGCCGCCACTAAAAGGCAAATTGCAGGCAAAAGAGTGTGGATACCAATAGCGCAGCAGCTGTTTGACCAGCGTAAAAGGGTCATCCTGGGGGCTGAGGTGAGTCGGTTTGGCTAATTCAGGCAGATGAACTCGAATGTCAGTCAGCTGGCCTTGGGTGATGAGGGTGGCGATGGGACCTGCGCAAATCATATCGAATTTAGCGTCCTGATGGGGCGCATTGGCCGAGTCGAGCAATATGGCCCAAGGTTCTGCCGCAAAGTGTTCGAAGATTGCTGCTGTGCTGAAAGTCCAGTCAAGTTGGCGTACTGCCAGCGGTAATGCCGCCCTATTTGCCATCAATTAACCCTATCTAAAAATGTGATGTAGCCCAAAAAGATGGGAAAGAGTATCATATTGGCCCAGAAAGAATTACACAAAAAACAAGTAAGGCCCTAAAGGCTGCTGGAGCGCACCTACTATGTCATCTCACCATGAAACGTCTGAAAATGTAGTGATTAAACAAGCCGACTTTATTGAAAGTGTGGCCGATGCCCTGCAATACATCTCCTATTACCACCCAAAAGATTTTGTTGATGCCATGAGCGAAGCTTATGAACGTGAACAAAGTGCGGCTGCAAAGGATGCGATTGCGCAAATTTTGATTAACTCGCGTATGTCTGCCGAAGGTAAACGCCCACTGTGTCAAGACACGGGTATTGTGACCACCTTCGTTAAGATTGGTATGGGGGTTAAGTGGGACAAAACCGATATGACCGTGCAGCAAATGGTCGATGAAGGTGTGCGTCGTGCTTATACCAACCCAGATAACCCACTGCGGGCATCGATTGTGGCTGATCCTGCAGGTAGCCGTAAAAACACCAAAGACAACACCCCATCCGTGGTGCATATCGATATGGTGCCAGGCAACCATGTGGAAGTGGCTATTGCTGCCAAGGGCGGCGGCAGTGAAAACAAAGCCAAGATGGTAATGTTAAACCCATCTGACGATATCGCTGCTTGGGTTGAAAAAACGCTGCCAACGATGGGCGCTGGCTGGTGTCCTCCAGGTATGCTCGGTATCGGTATTGGCGGCACCGCTGAAAAAGCGGCCGTGCTGGCGAAAGAAGCGCTGATGGAAAGCGTAGATATCCATGAGTTAATGGCGCGCGGCGCAGAAACTAGCGAAGAAAAACTGCGTTTAGACATTTTTGAGCGTGCTAACAACTTAGGTATTGGTGCGCAGGGCCTTGGCGGTTTAACCACAGTGTTAGACGTGAAAATCAAATCTGCGCCAACCCACGCAGCATCAAAACCTGTAGTCATGATCCCGAACTGCGCGGCAACTCGCCACGTTCACTTCCATTTAGATGGCACAGGTCCTGCGGATTTAGCGCCGCCGTCACTGAGCGACTGGCCAGAAATCACCCGCGAAGTGGGTAGCGATGTGCGCCGTGTTAACTTAGATACAGTCACACAAGCGGATATCGAGCAGTGGAAGAGCGGTGAAACCATTCTGTTAAGCGGTAAAATGCTGACCGGCCGTGATGCTGCCCATAAGCGTATCCAAAGCCTGATTGAAAGCGGCGAAGGTTTACCAGAAGGCGTGGACTTTACTGGCAAGTTTATCTACTACGTTGGCCCAGTTGACCCAGTCGGTAACGAAGTTGTAGGTCCCGCTGGCCCAACCACCGCGACCCGTATGGACAAGTTCACTGACCTGATGCTGGATAAAACTGGCCTGATGGGCATGATCGGTAAGGCTGAGCGTGGTCCAGCAACTGTTGAGTCTATCAAGAAGCACAAAGCTGTGTACCTGATGGCCGTTGGCGGCGCGGCTTACTTAGTGTCGAAAGCCATTAAGAAATCACGCGTAGTAGCTTTTGCCGACTTAGGTATGGAAGCGATTTACGAGTTTGACGTTGAAGATATGCCAGTGACTGTGGCGGTTGACTCAAACGGCGTAAACGCCCATGAAACCGGCCCTGCGATTTGGAAAGTAAATATCGCTAACGCCAAAGCCTAAGCAAATGGCCTAAGCGAATGTCCTTCTTGCAAAAATGTCGCTTTTTTAAGCGGGATTTGAGCGAGAAAGGGCGGCGAGTGGCACTCAATGACGCCATTCGATGCTGACTGACAATTTGTCACAAAAAAATACGCTCAAGTACGCCTTTTGGCTTGCTTGAGCGTTTTTGTTTCGTTAGTGTGGCAAACTTATCTTCACAAAGACGATTGATGATCGTTTTGACCGTTCATTCGGTACAACTACCGAATGTGTTTAACAAAAGATGGATATAACAATGAAAATAGCTCCTCTCCTATTGGCGCTTGGCGCGGCAGGTTTGGCCTGTTCAGCCCACGCGGCCGATCCTAAGCCTTTTACTGTGCAACAGCTGGTTAAACTCAACAAATTGCATTCGGCCACGGTGTCCCACGACGGCACAAAATTGGTCTACGGCCTGAAAACCGTTAATGACAAGGGAGAGGCGAGCTCGGATTTATATATTCTCGATCTGACGCAAGCGGACGCTAAACCGCTGCAGATCACCTCGGCTGCGGGTACTGAGCACGATGTCAGCTTCGCAAACGATGACAAATCAATTTATTTCCTTGCCAGCCGCAGTGGTTCAAGCCAACTGTTCCAACTGTCATTAACGGGCGGCGAAGCGCAGCAAGTTTCAGACCTGCCATTGGATATCGATAATTACAAACTCTCTAACGATGGCAAGCAAATCGTGCTTAGCATGCGCGTCTTCCCAGAGTGTAAAGACTTAGCTTGCTCAAAAGACAAATTTAAGGCCGAAGAAGAGCGTAAATCGACGGGCCGTGAATACAAGCAGTTGATGGTGCGTCACTGGGATACCTGGGAAGACCATGCCCGTAACCATTTATTCGTGGGTGCCCTTAACGGCGAGAAGCTGACCAAAGTGGTGGACATCACCCAAGGTTTAGATACCGAAACCCCACCTAAGCCATTCTCAGGCATGGAAGAAGTGACTTTCACTCCTGACGGTAAATATGTGGTGTACAGCGCCAAAGCGCCAAGTAAAGATCAAGGTTGGACCACAAACTACGATCTGTGGCAGGTGAGTGTAAACGGTGGCAAAGCCACTAACTTAACCGCCGATAACATTGCTTGGGACGCCCAGCCAACATTCTCAAGTGATGGTCGCTACATGGCGTATCTTGCGATGACTAAACCGGGCTTTGAGGCCGATCGTTACCGCATTATGCTGCGTGATACTAGCACTGGACAGTCGAAGGAAGTGGCACCGCTGTGGGACAGAAGCCCAAGCTCGCTGATGTTTGCACCGGACAACCGTACTTTATATGTGACGGCGCAGGACATTGGCCAAGTGTCTATTTTCAAAGTGAATACTCAGTTTGGTGATGTGCAGTCTGTTTATAGCGACGGCAGCAATAGCCTGATTGCGATCGCCGACGATCAAGTGATCTTCGACAGCAAAACCTTAGTTGAGCCGGGCGATCTGTACCGCATCAACACCGATGGCCAAGGCCTGAAACGTCTGACTGAAGTCAACAAAGACAAACTGGCCGAAATCAAATTCGGTGAATTCCAACAATTTAGCTTTAAGGGTTGGAATAACGAAGATGTTTACGGTTACTGGATCAAACCTGCTAACTACCAAGAAGGCAAAAAGTATCCGATTGCATACCTAGTCCACGGTGGTCCACAGGGGTCATTTGGTAACGCTTTCAGTGGTCGTTGGAACGCCCAGTTATGGGCAGGCGCGGGTTATGGCGTTGTGATGGTGGACTTCCACGGTTCAACTGGTTACGGCCAAGCCTTTACCGATTCTATCAGCCAAGATTGGGGCGGTAAGCCATTAGAAGACTTACAAAAAGGTCTGGCAGCGGTGAGCCAACAACAAAAATGGCTCGATCCACAAAATGCCTGTGCCTTGGGTGGCTCTTACGGCGGCTACATGATGAACTGGATCCAAGGTAACTGGAACGATGGCTTTAAGTGCCTCGTTAACCACGCGGGTCTGTTCGACATGCGCTCCATGTACTATGTGACCGAAGAAGTGTGGTTCCCAGAGCATGAGTTTGGCGGCACTTACTCAGATAACAAAGCCTTATATGAGAAGTTTAACCCAGTAAACTATGTGGAAAACTGGAAGACGCCAATGCTGGTTATCCATGGCGAGAAGGACTTCCGCGTGCCTTATGGCCAAGGTTTAGCCTCATTCAGCTATATGCAGCGTAAGGGTATTCCATCAGAGCTATTAATTTTCCCTGATGAAAACCACTGGATCTTAAAGCCAGAAAACCTAGAACAATGGTACGCGAACGTGTTCCGTTGGATGGATAGCTGGACGAAAAAGTAATCGAGGATGATGGACTTAAATCCACTGGGTATTAAGTCCCGTTAACTTGTAGCCAAAGCCAGAACCCTGTTCTGGCTTTTTAATACTAGGATTGTTAATCATAGCCAGTTACACACTGGAGTTATCAAGGAATGAATATGCTGATCAGAGCGGCGACTACAACAGATATTGAGGCGATAAGCGCATTAATCACGCAGCTTACACACGTTTATATCGCTCCCACGTGTACAGATGTGGGCGCTGAAACCTTAGTCAAAGCCATGTCGGTTGAGTCGGTGGCTCAATATTTTGCCTTAGGTTACCAATATCATGTTGCAGAGAATGAGGCTGGCGAACTCGTCGGTGTGGTGGGGATGAAGGATAACAGTCATCTTTATCATCTGTTTGTGGCGGATATTGCCAAGGGACAAGGCCTGTCGCGTCAATTGTGGGAGCTTGCTAAAGCTGAGTGTCTAGCGAAGGGGAATCTCGGCACTTTTACCGTCAATTCTGCGGTGAATGCGCTGCCAGTCTATCAGCGCTTTGGCTTTATTGCGCAAAGTGATATTCGTGAGCGCGGTGGGATCCGCGATATTCCAATGCAACTCATGCTTTGATCTATAACGATCTTTAACCTTAAGACCAAAACATAAAATCAGAAGAAGAGAACCAATGGCGAATGTGAGTTTTTACCCAATCGGGACAGTCGGTGAAAAATGGGGCGATGCCGAAAAGGCGGCATGGTTTGCTAGCACGCTAATTAAGCGTTCTTACCAAGAGGATGTTGTCACGCCACTAAAAGCGATGGAGTCACAACTGGCCGAATTAGGGCTGAGCGTGGTGCAATATGGCGCCTTATCAATTGATTCTGCGCGTTATCCCTTGTTTGCGGTCAAGTCTGCAAGCTTCGATCCGAATAAGAAAACCGTCTTAGTTACAGGTGGCGTACACGGCTATGAAACCAGCGGCGTGCATGGCGCCTTGGCCTTTTTGGCTAACAACGCGGCTCATTATGCGAAGCGGGTAAACCTAGTGGTGGCAGTATGTGTAAGCCCTTGGGGATATGAGACCATTAATCGCTGGAACCCAAAAGCTATCGATCCAAACCGCTCGTTTTATGCCAATAGTCCCGCTGAAGAGTCGGCAGCACTGATGGCACTGGTAGCAAGCGTTCCACAAGGTTTTGATGTGCATGTGGATTTACATGAAACCACTGACTCGGATGAGGATGAATTTCGCCCAGCCTTGGCCGCGCGTGATGGCAAAGACTTTATCCCCGGCACCATTCCAGATGGTTTTTATGCCGTAGGCGATACCGAAAATCCGCAGGATGCCTTCCAAAAGGCGATTATCGACGGGGTGAGCAAAGTGACTCACATCGCACCCGCCGATGACAAGGGCGAGATTATCGGCTCGACTGTGGTGCAACACGGAGTGATCAACTACCCATTAAAAGCGCTAGGTTTATGCAGCAGTGTGACGGGTTGTATTTATAACACCACCACCGAAGTGTATCCCGACAGCCCATCGGCCACGCCCGCAGAGTGCAATTTAGCCCAAGTCGCGGCAATCACTAGTGCCATCGACTATGTATTAGCGTTGAACTAATTGAGTTTGTTTGAAACTAAGTCTGAACAGCCGTAATGCTTTTCAAGACGTTATCAATTGATTTTAATTAAGTTTAATCAATAAAAAGGCACTCGTTTGAGGGCTTTTTTATTGCCAACTCCCTTTCATATTTATGTAATAGCATAGGTTTTTACTGATTAATTCTGCTGTTTTGGGCAAAATTTAAGTCACTCCAATTCTTGCAATGAAAGGCTAGCATTTTACTCTAGGTATGCCACCCCACAGCGTGGTGTATTGTGGTGTGAGTAATGCGCGGCGCATTGCCCATTTCTGTTCTATGCCTTGTGCGGCTAAAAATAAGGTATCTCGCCCATAACGGGCATTTATTCCATCAAATGCGTTCATTAGTGTGGGTTTAGTTTTAGATAAATTGAACAAATCGAGTTGTTGATACCTATTTTGTTCGAGATTTATCAGGCCTATTCCTATCTTGTAGTACTTAACTCCTGGTCGAAATAATCTTGGTGCTGCTAAAGACGCTGCTTGCGTCATCTCAATGGTGCAATTGGTTGCAGTGGGGAAATGGATAAGGGATTTAAAACCAACGGGTTGTTCATCGTAAGGGGAGTTATTGGCAAAAATCAGCATCGATTTGCAACATGAACCCTGCGCTCTGGCTTTTGCCGCTGCAATCCCAACGTGTTTGCTCAATGCTTGTAGTAACGCCTCAAAATCCATGATGCGCTCACCCACGGAGCGAGTGGAAAATATCTGTTGTTTATCTGCCCGTGTGTGGTCCCATTGTTTACAGGCAGTGCCATTAAGTTCTCGGACGGTTCGCTCTATCTCTATGCTGAATTGCTTGCGAGCAAGGCCTGTTGGCATTTGTGCCAGATCGTAAGCGGTGTGAATGCCCATACTCACCAATTTTTTGCTGAGGCGGCGCCCAATTCCCCATACATCACTGACTAAGAGTTGTTTAAGAATTTCAATTCGTTGAGGTTCATTATCTATCAGACAAACACCATGATAGCCGGGTAATTTTTTAGCGGCATGATTAGCGATTTTAGCCAGTGTGAGTGTTGCACCTATGCCAACGCAAACGGGTATGCGAGCTTCTTTCCAAACGGTTTGGCGGATGCGAAGGCCGTGTGTTTTTAAACAGGGGATGCTGGTGTGGCAGTGCTTGAAGGATAAAAATGATTCATCAATGGAGTAAATATGTTGGTCGGGAGCGAAGCGGCCGATGATTTCCATCATTTTTGCCGACAAATCGGCATAGAGCTCGTAGTTGCTAGAACACACTATTACCCCCAGTTTGGCGCATTGTTCTTTGACATGAAAATACGGCGTAAATTTGGGGATGCCGAGTTCTCTCGCCTGACGGTTGGCTGCCACGATACAGCCATCGTTATTGCTTAGTACGATAATCGGTTTGCCGCGCCAATCGGGGCGGAACACTTGCTCAGCGGAGCAATAAAACGAGTTGGCATCGACTAAGGCGTACATGACCATAAGCCCTGTAATGAAGATTTAAAATGCATTCTAATCGAGCGAATAACAATTCCTTCTACGCTAAAGGTGTCGCAATCTCGTATCGGCACGGCATGGTATTGCGGATTAGCAGACAGTAACATCCTGCGTTTTTTATCAAAAATTTTGCAGATAAACTCGCCATTGAGCTGGGCAACGATAACGGCTCCCTGTAATGCGTTAACTTGTCGGTCAATAATTAATATATCTCCATCATATATCCCTTCATCTTGCATGGAGTCCCCTTTGGCGACACCAAACCAGGTTGCGCAAGGGTGTAACACCAATAGATCATCCAGGTTTGTCCTAAGCTCAGAATAGTCTGAAGCAATGTTAATAAAATCATTGAGATAGAAATGTTGCCTCAAGGTTCGGATCACGACCCCTTCAACGCAAAAATCATCGTAATCGTGTATCACTATGGCTTGGCAGTTTTCATGGGAAGAGAGCAGCATTCTCTGTTTTTCATCATAGATTTTGCAGATGAACTCGCCATTGAGTTGGCCATAAATCACACACCCTGTGTGAGGTTTTATATGGCGATCGATGATCAGCAGATCGCCATCGAATATGCCGACACCTTTCATCGAGTCGCCTTGAGCGATGCAAAGCCGTGTTGCACTGGGGTGCAATACGAGTAAATCATCAAGACACAATCCAAGCTGAGTATATTCAGCTGCTGGGCTTTCAAAGCCGCTAATTCCCGCGTGAGCGGGCCAAGGAATAATAGGGTAAACACGCATAGCAATATAATTACTGTATATAAATACAGTAATTATAGCGAGCATTGTTCTATTCGCAAATGGGACTGAGTGTTAAATTGGCTTGCTAGTCAGTCAGTACAGGTTAACCACATGATTAAGTTAGTGTTTTACTTAGTATCAGTCAGTGGCGTGTTTTGAAAAATGCAGCAGCCGATTATTGGCGGGCATGGCGGTATCTGCAATCAGTGTGAAGGCTTGCGCTTGGGCGAGCTGAATAATCCATTCTATGTCCCGAATACCACTCTCACTATCTCTTTGTTTTAAATACTGATCGAATTGACGATTACTGTCGCTGGTAAACTGGCCTTGGTAGTTAAAAGGGCCGTAAATACAGAGGGTATTGAGTTGTGGCAAATATTGGCCCAAGCCAGCAAAGAAGGCTTCAACCATGGTTTGACTCATAATATGCAGGGTATTGGCGCTAAACACGGCATCGATACGGGTGTCATTAATGGGCCAAGGTTGGGTGACATCGAGTGCGAAGGGCAAGCCGAGGTTGTTGATACCTTTTTGATGCCCTTGTTGGTGGCATCTTGCGCTAATGCCCTCAAGGTAATCGGTTTGATCGCTGGTTTGCCAAAAAAGCTGAGGCAGATTTTCAGCAAAATAAACTGCATGTTGTCCCGTGCCGCTGCCAATTTCCAGCACCTGTTTGGCGCTGGCAAAGGCGGTTTGTAACACGGCGAGTATTGGCGCTTTGTTATTTTCACAGGCTTGAGAAAAAGGCAGTAAGCTAGACGGTGTTTGAGGATCCTGAAACATGGTATGTCCTAAATTTGTCCTTGCGGGGGCAGGCAAAGTGTTTGTCTTACAAAAACGCGGTGTTAGCCTGCCATCGCGGTCGTAATGGCTTGTAGCTTAAGCCAATGCGGCGGTAAATTCTATTGATAAGCACGATTTGGGATGGCCGCACGGGTTGAGTTTTATTCGGCTCTACAATCTTCTGTTGACCACGATATTAGCTTAGATATACTCAAAAATTCTGAACAAATGTAAAAAATATAAAACAAAAACAGCTTAAATCTGTTCAAAGGATTCCTATGTCTGCTAAACGCTGCGCGTCTTATTACAATGCCACCATCAAGCAAGAGTCTGATTATCCTGAACTTGAAGGCGAAATTCGGGTCGATGTGGCCATTATCGGCGGTGGATTTACCGGTGTGGCAACGGCGGTGGAATTGTCTGAAAAGGGTTACCAAGTGGCGCTACTTGAGGCCAATAAGATTGCTTGGGGCGCGACAGGGCGAAATGGCGGCCAAGTGACGGGGAGTTTGTCCGGCGATGCCGCCATGACAAAACAATTGCGGCGTCAGCTTGGTCAGGAGGCCGAAGATTATGTGTGGAACCTTCGTTGGCGTGGGCACGATATTATCAAAAACAGAGTGGCGAAGTATGGCATTGATTGTGATTTAAAATTTGGCCATATCCAAACTGCGTATCGCCCCGCACATATGGTCGAGTTACAGCAAATGTTTGATGAAGCTAATCGCCGTGGCATGGGGGAATTGATGACCTTAGTGCCAGCGCAGGAGATGCCCGCCTACTTAGCTTCGCCCTTGTACCACGGGGGGCTAGTCAATCGGCGGAATATGCATCTGCATTCGGTGAATTTATGTCTTGGAGAGGCGCGAGCGGCGGCTTCATTGGGCGCTAAAATTTATGAACATTCGCAGGTGCTGGATATTCTGCAAGGAGAGCTCGCTACTGTGGTCACGCCAAAGGGCAGGGTGAAGGCAAACAGTGTGCTTATCGCCGGTAATGCCTATCACAAATTGGGCCGGCCTCAGCTGCGGGGCATGTTATTTCCCGCCTCCCTTGGTAATTGCGCGACAGCCCAATTGCCAGCAGATTTAGCTAAGCAACTCAATCCGCAGGATTTAGCTGTGTATGATTGCCGCTTTGTACTGGATTATTACCGCTTAACCGCCGATAACCGTTTGATGTTTGGGGGCGGCACCAATTACAGCGGCCGCGATCCTAAAAACGTTGCCGCCGAGCTGCGTCCGGCGATTGAACGCACTTTCCCCCAGTTAAAGGGCGTTGACATTGAATTTGCCTGGGCTGGCATGGCGGGGATAGTGATTAACCGTATTCCCCAGCTGGGCAAGATTGCGCCGAATATCTTCTATTGTCAGGGATATTCGGGCCATGGCGTGGCGACTTCCCATATTATGGCCGAGATTATGGGGCAGGCGATCGATGGTCAAATGCGAGAGTTCGATCTCTTCGCCGCCATGCGTCATATCCGGATCCCACTAAATGAATGGTTTGGGAATCAAGCCCTTGCGTTAGGGATGCTGTATTACACCCTGAGGGAAAACTGGCGCTAAATAGCTTGTAACCCATCAAACTCGGGCGGCTTTATTAGTACCCCAATTGGGTGATTTGTGACTCGGGGTCGCTGCAATGGGTTAGTCGCTATTCATTCACTGTCGCCAGTTTTTCCGCCAGATAATCCACGAATACCCGCACTTTTGCGCTCAGGTGACGATTTTGCGGATAGAGCGCCCAAATGCCTTCTTTAGCTTCGCGGTGCGCGTCGAGGAAGGAGATGAGTCTACCTGCATGTATATCTTCTTCAATATAATAATCAGGGAGTTGCACTATTCCTATACCCTTTAATGCCGCATCTCGCAGGGCGTAACCGCTGTTGCAGATAAGGTTGCCACGTACCTTAATATTGCGCTCGCGGCCATTTTCAATAAAGCGCCAGTAATTGTGATTCCCGATCAGGCAATTATGTTGATTTAACTCCGAAAGCGTATGGGGCTCACCGTATTTTTCAACGTAACTGGGCGAGGCGGCCACATAATGGGTACGGCTACTCAAGGGTTTAGCCATCAGACTGGAGTCGGCGAGTTTACCAAGGCGAATGGCCAAATCGTAACCGCCCTCAATCAAATCTAAGGTTCTGTTGGTCAAGTCGACATTAAATTCCACGCTGGGATATTGCACCATAAAATCATTGAGTAATGGCATGATAAATTTTTCGCCGTAGGCCACGGGCGCGGTGAGTTTCACCAATCCTTGGGGCGAACCTTTTAGATCGGTAATCGCCCGCTCGGCCTCCTCGAGGCCTGTCTGTAACTGGCGGCAATGGCGATAATAAATCGTGCCTTCTTCGGTGAGCGATACCTTGCGAGTTGTACGATAAAACAGCTTAGTGCCGAGGCGATTTTCCAGCGCGCCGATTTGCCGACTCACGTGGGCGGTGGACACATTGAGGCGCTGTGCAGCCAAGGTAAAGTTCTCGGCTTCGGCCACTGCTACAAATTCTGATATGCCATCCCAAAGGTACATTATTGCTTCTCAGTAAAAATGAATTGCCAAAATGCTAGATTATCAATCCTCAGGAAATAAATACAATCTAGTGACTGCATTACCGCACACTATTTTTAAGCTTATCCGTCCACCTCAATCTATGCTTACAAGCGAGTAGGGCTAGGGTAAGCCGTAAATTGATAAGCCCATTGATTAAAAGAAGGAAAGACAAGCATGTCGAACGAAAAACCACAGTTTATCAAGTCAAAGGCCGCCGTGGCCTGGGGGCCGGGACAGCCGCTCAAGATTGAAGAAGTCGATGTGATGTTACCTAAAGCCGGCGAAGTATTAGTTCGCATCGTGGCGACTGGGGTGTGCCATACCGATGCGTTTACCTTAAGTGGTGACGATCCAGAAGGCGTGTTCCCAGCGATCCTCGGCCATGAGGGTGGTGGTATTGTTGAGCAAGTGGGCGAAGGCGTGACCAGCGTGCAGGTGGGCGATCATGTGATCCCTCTCTACACGCCTGAGTGTGGCGAATGTAAATTCTGTTTATCGGGTAAAACAAACCTGTGCCAGAAGATCCGTGCGACTCAAGGCAAAGGTTTAATGCCAGATGGCACCACGCGTTTTTATAAAGATGGCCAGCCCATTTTCCATTACATGGGCTGTTCTACCTTCTCTGAATACACTGTATTACCTGAAATTTCATTGGCTAAGGTTAATAAAACTGCGCCATTAGAAGAGATCTGTCTGCTAGGTTGTGGAGTGACGACAGGTATGGGCGCCGTAATGAACACCGCTAAGGTGGAAGAAGGCGCGACCGTAGCGATTTTCGGCCTAGGTGGTATCGGTCTTTCGGCCATTATTGGTGCGACCATGGCTAAAGCCAGCCGAATTATTGCCATCGATATTAACGAATCTAAATTCGAACTTGCCCGTAAATTAGGTGCAACCGATTGTATTAATCCGAAACATTTCGACAAACCTATTCAAGAGGTGATTGTTGAGATGACCGATGGCGGCGTGGATTACTCCTTCGAATGTATCGGTAATGTCAATGTGATGCGCAGCGCGCTCGAGTGTTGCCACAAGGGCTGGGGCGAATCAGTGATCATTGGTGTTGCGGGCGCAGGGCAGGAAATCTCCACCCGTCCATTCCAACTGGTGACGGGCCGTGTATGGCGCGGTTCTGCCTTCGGTGGCGTGAAAGGACGCTCGCAATTACCTAAAATCGTTGAACAATACCTAGCAGGTGAGTTTAAGCTCGATGACTTTATCACCCACACTATGGGACTTGAGCAAGTCAACGAAGCCTTCGACTTGATGCATGAAGGCAAGAGCATTCGCAGCGTGATCCATTTCGATAAATAAGCGCTCAGTTTGCCATCACAGCAGCAGATAACCGCTAACGGCTTGTCTGCTGCTTATGCGTTTTAAGCTTGTGATAGAGTCTTGAACGGCAAGCTAAACGCTGAAAGTGAACAGGAAAGGGATTGAAATGACCATAGAAAATATCAGTTGTAACAAGAGTTTTGGTGGTTGGCACAAACAGTATCGCCATCAATCTCAGGCGCTGAATTGCGAGATGCGCTTTGCGATTTACCTGCCACCCGAGGCGGCCAACAAACCTGTGCCTGTGTTGTATTGGCTATCGGGTCTCACCTGTACCGACGAAAACTTTATGCAGAAGGCGGGCGCGCAGCGTATTGCGGCTCAGTTGGGAATGGCTATCGTCGCCCCCGATACGAGTCCTCGTGGCGATGATGTCGCCGATGCGCCGGATAAAGCCTATGACTTGGGCCTCGGCGCAGGGTTTTATTTAAACGCGACCAGAGCGCCTTGGAATCGCCACTATAAAATGTACGACTATATAGTGCATGAGCTGCCAGCGCTGATTGAAGCGAATTTCCCCGTAACCGGGCAGCGCGCCATCTCTGGCCACTCCATGGGCGGGCACGGCGCGTTAGTGATAGGGTTAACCAATCCCCACAGATACAGTTCAATCTCGGCCTTTAGTCCTATCAGTAATCCAAGCAATGCGCCTTGGGGGATTAAAGCCTTTACCGAGTATTTAGGGGAAAATCGTGAGCACTGGCGCCAATACGATGCCAGTGAGTTGCTAAAACTGGCGATTAACGAAGTGCCGGTGTTAGTCGACCAAGGTGATGCCGACAGCTTTTTAGAGGCGCAACTGATGCCACAAACGCTTAGTGATATCGCCAAAGCAAAAGGCTACCCGTTAGATTTGCGTATGCAGGCGGGGTACGACCATAGCTATTACTTTATTGCGAGCTTTATTGAAGAGCACCTTAAATTCCATAGCTTGTATTTTAAATAAGGCTGCCAATCGTTAACCCCTTTCAGGATTAAACTTTAGAGTTAAAGCCTAGGGGTAAATATTAAAAAGCGCGGTGAACACAAGCTCGCTGCGCTTTTGTTTTCTACGGATAAATTGCGATGTCATTCAACATGTCATGTTGATCAATCACGCCTGAATAATCTTGATGCCGCGGTTATATCTCAAATGAGAAAAAGCTGTTAAGTTCTCGACATTAATGATGATTCATTCTCGATATTCTCATCACGCAATATTGGTGAATAAATATACGCAAGGATAGGAGTTCAATATGAAATGGATGTTCGTACTTTTACTGGGGATAACCAGTACCGCCAATGCCATGATTATCAGGCATGATGTGGATGACGCGAAATATCAAGCGGCGGCGCAAAGCGATAATTCGACGGTCAGCTTTTTAGGACTTTATAAAGGCGATGAAATCGTGCTTGGTACTGGCAGCCTTATCGATATGCAATGGATTGTGACGGCGGCACACGTGGCCAATGAGCTAACGGTCGGCAATAAGGTGCAATTTAAAACGGATTTTTACCCGATTAAAGACGTGATAAAACATCCACTTTGGAAAGAAAGGCATTTTCCCTACGATATTGCCTTGGTTCAATTGGCTTCTCCCATTGAGGATGCAACACTCGCTAAGTTGAATCATGCCTCAACCGAAACGGGCAAAATCGCCACCTTCGTCGGACGTGGCGATTATGGTAATGGGTTGGTGGGCGTTGCGGGGGCCGACAAACAATTACGTGCGGCACACAATGCCGTGGTCGGGGTGCAGGAGCAATGGCTGCAATTTATCTTTGACCGTGACGCAAATGCCTTACCATTGGAGGGGATTAGTGGCCCAGGTGATTCGGGCGGCCCCGCGTATCTCATCTCGGCCGATTCAGTTTGTCTTATCGGTGTTAGCTCATGGCAAAATGCCGAGTCAACCAATTGGGAAGAGGGCAAGTATGGCGTGATTGAACATTACTCACGTATTTCATATTTTCGGGATTGGATTGAGCAAACCTTATTTCAGGCATCAAAGACTGTCCTCGCTGGCTGTTCTGATAGCTAAAAATGCTTATTCCTTAAAGTGCTGTAATCGATGCGATATGGGCGTACAGCCTCAGCATAAAACAGGTACGTTTTTCATTCCGTGATCAATGATAGAGACAAAAACGCCTGCAATTGCAGGCGTTTTTGTCAGTGCTTAGTCGCTTACTAGTGCTAACTCTCTACTTTTTAACCCATTTTCCTTGGGCGTTTTGCACATAGTTGCCTTTATCTGTGGCGGCGATGGCTTTTTCACCGGCAAGTTTGGCCACATCGGCGGCGGAGATATTGTTCTTTTTCGCGATGGTTTCGTAATGGGCGCGGCGTTTGTTGTTCACATCGTCCATCACGGCTTTGGCCTCGCTATTATTTTGCACTAGGCCCAAATAGCCATTGAGTTGCTCACCTAAGTAACCTTGGGATTTGGCTTCCTGTAGTGACATGGCAAAGGCATTTAAGCTGAATAAACTCAGGCCGAGCAACAGGAGTAATGTTGGCTTTTGTAGCAGGGTTTTGAGTGGCATTGATTTCATTGTATATTCCTAAATTCTTAGTGATTAGAACAACTTATCATCTGATAGAAGCTGATCTAGCTCCTTATCCACTTTGATTTTTATCTCGTGTTCAATTTTCACATTGAGATTAATCACAATCGGTTTGTCAGGCGGCTCAATCTTTACCGTTGGCGCACAGCCTTGCAATGCCGCCAGTAGCAGCAATGCACCTAAACTCACTTGCTGTAATTGAATGATCTTCACTGAGGTTTCCTTGTTACTTCACGGATTTTTCGATTCTATCCTGCAGATCGTTACCAATCTGAAGACTCCTGAATAATTGCAGCATGTTCTCTTCATGAGAGTAATTCAAGTGGATGGGGCGTTCAATCCCTCGGCTGCGGCCTTTGACTTCCACTAGGAGGTTGGCATCGCCGGTTTGATCCATATCGAAACTACTGGATAACTGGCTGTATTCTAAATGTTCTAGTGCCGAAAATACAAAGTCGAGATAAGGTTGCGATTGGCGCATTTGATCGACCGCCGGATTGCCTGAAATCGCAATAAGGCCACCGGGCGCACGGGCCGCCAACTGGCCACCGCTGATCGAGACTTTGCCATCGACCAAATCCACGGGTAATACACCATCGAAAATACCATCGGCATAGATACCAATTTGCGGCTGAATGCGCAGCACTTCTTCAAGGCTCATGCCCTGCAATAATAGATAGGCGTGGGATTTGTCCTGTAATTTTAAATTAAAATCAGGCAGTAAGAACTGGCCGCTCAATACTTTGCCCTTGGCAGTCATCGACACGTCGGTATCACTCAAGCCCGTGAGTTGTTGCAGCCAATTGTCGGGAAGCTTTTCGGCATCCTTGGCGAGGACAATATCGGCCTCCACTTCGATGTCGGTCAAAGGGAAGCCGGGATCGAACAAGTTAAAGGTCATCATGGTCTGCGGGCAGTTCAGTCGGCTTAAACTGCTGAAATAGCCTGGTGCTTGCGGCGCCTTATAGGATTGCCCCCAAGTGAACTCGCATTGGGCCTGTAATTTCCCGCCTTCAAAGGTCGTGTCTTGATAAAAACCTTCCAGCTCTGTCATCGACTGGGTAATTTGCATGGCAAATTGGGTCTGCTCTGGCTCATGTGTCAGCTTAAATTGTGCTTGTAATTGGTTATGGCCTGTCACATTTAACTCAGCGGGCAAGGGCTGAGTTTGATTAAGCAGAGATAGTGCTTCTGTCATGCTGGTATCGACAACCCACTGGCCCGTTAACAGCAGTGGCTTGTGAGGCGCGGTGAACTGTAATTGATGGTCGCTTTGTAGCTCAACCGTGCCGACTTGCCACTGTTCATGGCCGTGAAGACGTTGGTTTTGCCAGTTTAATGTCTGCGCGAGTGCCAAATTATCCAGTTTAAGCACAGTCTGTTTACGTGTGCGGCCTTTGGCACTGAGCTGCTTTTCAATCAAGAGTTGCTGCGCTTGCCAGTTAATTTGGTTACTCAACTGACTAGATTGAATAGCAATTTCAATGGATTGCAGCGAGGAGTAATCGAGCGTCATCGCCTTTGATGTCTCAAAGGAGAACGTCTTGAGGCTAATATCGTTGCGGCTGCTCTGCACTGCGGCAGCGCTGTTGTCCGCAAGATTCTCTACCGCTTGGCTCACGCGCAGCTGCGACAGGGCGAGTGATAGCGGCGGCAGCTTGAAGGCAAACTCGGTCGATTGTGCGCCAGTTGTATCTTGAGTCGCTAATGGGGTTGCACTCGCGGCAATCGGGGCCTTAGCGTTGAGCTGAATACTGCCAAGGCTTAACTGCGTTTGTTTAGTTTGATGCTCGGCGGCTTGCGCAGTTTGCTGTAGCTGCAGATCTTCAAGTGCAAATTGTAAGGTATCGCTTGAGACACTCGAGACACTCGAGACACTCGTCACTGGTGCTGTGCTCACTTGCCAATTCAGCCCTTGAGGTGACTGAGCCACGCTGATATGTCCCGCCGTTTGCATCATTCCCGCGCCCCAACTGAGATCCTGCGGCGCTGCATGCCAGAGCTCCCGCAGCGACAGCGGCGTCGTTTGCTTAAGCGCCAATTGCCAGCGGCTCGCGACCTTCCAAGCATCTGGCATGGGTGTTAACTGGATATCTTGTAAGTGAATACGCGTCTCAAGCTTACTGCCTAGGGTGGTTAGCTCGAATGCGGGCAGCGCTATCGGTTCATGGCTGCTCGCTTGAGATGCCAGTGCATAGTGCAGTGGCGCAGTCATCGAAAAGGCAAGGCCCACGGGCGCCTCGGTGCTTTTAAGCCCCGACAGCAGGCTAAGGAGCGCTTGAGAGTTTTCATCGCTCAATTGCAGTGACTGATTAAGTGCGGCTAAGAGCTGCGCGTGCTGTGCCTGATTGGGCGTGAGCGCAAGATGAAAGGGCTCGAGGGTGAGATTAAGTGAGGCAAGTGATCCACTAAGCTCAAACCCTAAAGCTGGCTGGGGCGTGAGCGTTAAGTCAGCCAAATGGCTTAAGTTGATGCTGGGCTGCTGAATGCGGTGGCGGCTTGTGATTTCGCCACTAGCGAGTGTCATCGTGCTCTCAGAACTGAGTTGCCCACTTAGTCCTATCCCAAGTTGTTGCCACTGTTGATCCCACAGGGTTAATTGGCTGAGGATGCTCCCTTGGGTTTGGCGCAGGCCAATTTGATGCAGGTTTTCCAGTAGCGGCGCGATATTCAGTTCGCTCTTCAAGCGCCATTGTTCGTTGCCAAGCGTCGCTGCAAGCTGGGCTAACGGTTCACCCTCAGGGCTGCTAAAGGCTGTGGTTAATTCAGCTTGATGATTCAGGCTGAGTTTATCCATCACCAGCTGATAGGCCGGAAGCTCTGCCTGCGGCGCTAATCTGAGTGTGGTTTTACCTATATCAATTAAAGGTAAGGATTTGATATTTAACGCCAACGCTGGCGTTTGTTCATCGGCGATGGTGGGGCTTCGCTCCAGCAGCGATGCGCCGAGTTCAACGTCTATCTCGCCCGTGCTAATGCGCTTGATTTTTTGAGTTAAACTCTCAACTTGGACAAGTTGCTTCAGTTCTTCAAGGCTTTTGGGCCAGGTGAGTTCAAGCTGAATATCCAGATTATTGATCACTAAATGCGAGTCATGTACACGCAGGCTCGCAGAGCGAATGTGCCAATGTTCTAAACCCATGGGGCCTAAACGAATATCGCTAAGCTCACCGTCCATGCCGCTTAAGGCATAATTCGCGACGCGAAGGATCAGGGCTTCGGTTTGACTGTTGACTATCCAAATGGTTAGCGCCGCGCCAGCTAACAGGCCCGCCGCAGTGGTGGCAATCAGGCTTTGTTTTAAGCGCTTTTTGAGTGTAGAACCGCGGCGGTGCGCCGAATCTGGCGCTGCGGCCGCCGTCGCTTCTTGAGGCATCGCCTGATGCGCGTGCTCGGCAGTCTCCTGTTCTGGCGATGTCGGCGTGTTAACCATGGGGGTCGAATGTCATCCTTATCATCAGCGCCTTGCGATTGTTTCCCGTGGGAGCGTGAGGCGATTTGGGGCTGCCGATGCTCAGCGGCAAGCGGGATTAGCCGCAGTTTAACACTCAAGCCGCTGGCTGACTAATAAAGAACTTGGCAATCTTGCGCGAAGCAAGACTGAGTGCCTGTCATTATTCACCTTGATTTTACAGGCACTTATACGGCTTAAGCTTAAATAGGTTTATCGCGATTGTTTATCCGTACCGCTTATCCCAAGAGCTGAGCGCCAATCACGGCCACTCCACAGAGCATAGCTAACAGTAAACCGAGTTTGCCCCCCGCGACGCGGTAACCCTGAGGCAGGTTTGCCTTATCGCGCGTTTGTCTTTGTACCCACACCATGGTTACGGGTAAAAAAATCGCGAGGATCACGAGGGCGATTGCCGCATAACCGAGGGCGGTAATAAATCCCTGCGGGTAAAAGAGGGCAAACCCCAGAGGAGGCACGAAGGTTATGGCGGCGGTAACACTACGACCCGCGGCATTATCCTGCTGCCTTAAGTTCGCCGCCATAAAGTCAAACAGACCGAGGCTGACCCCTAAAAAAGAGGTGGCCAGCGCCAGATCGGCAAACACACTGATGGCAGAACTTAAGTATTGGCTGTGCAGTACACTGGCTAACTGATTGATAAAGCACGAAAGGCTCTGATTCGTCATCAGTTGGCTTTGGCTGAGCACGCCTTGGCTGCCCAGTTGCCACAGCAGGTAAATCAGTAGCGGTAACGCCGAGCCGAGCAGCATGATTTTACGCAGGCTTTTTACCTCAACGCCTAAGTAGCGCACCACGGACGGAATCGAGCCATGAAAACCAAAGGAGGTAAAAATTACTGGAATGGCCGACACGATAAGCCCTTGCTCTAGTGGCAATTCGAGTAAATGGGTGCCTTCGACCTGTGGCAGTAATAAGGCCAGCATTAGGATTAACGCAATGATTTTTAAACTAAAGAGCACGCGATTGATCAAGTCGACACAATGGGTGCCTAAGCCGACAATGGTGCCGACTAACAGGGTAAAGAAGATGGCGCCCGCCTGTGGTGGCAGATTTAATCCTAACCATGCATTGAGCTTTTGATTGACTTGCTCACCGCCACCCGCGATATAGGCGGCGCACAGGGCGTAGAGTAAAAACATCAGGGCAACACTTGCAATCACTTGGCCCTTAGCGCCCAAAAGCGTGCGCGCTAATTGGTTCAGGCTCGCATCGCTCGGGGCAAATTGATGGATTTCAACCATAAGCAGGGCGGTGTAGGCCATCAGCGCCCAGAGGAGCAACATAATGATGCTCGATACACCAAAACCGAGTCCTGCCGAGGCGATAGGGAGTGCGAGCATGCCCGCGCCAATGGTAGTGCCTGCAATCAGTAGCAAACTGCCGAAAAATTTATTTTGTGTCATAACTTTACGCTCAAACGTCTTTATTAATGGCTCAACTGTCTCAGATGAGTGCTTTATTGAGGAGCAGTGCAGAGTGGCGCGTGATACTGGGAACTATAGGGTACGTGGGTGTACCTGTATTGTGATCGTGGCGCAATCTGCGGATCGTTGGGGATATGGCCACAATGGAAGGTCAGGCGAGTGTGCCTATCTATGCCATTGCGGCTACAGATAGGGATAATAAGCTGTGGTAATACGCATAAAACTCGCCTTTGCTTGGGGTTAATTCGGCACTTAATAACATCGAGTGACTTGAACACATCGAATTGCTTGATCACATCACATAACGAAGACAATTCGCCTGTTTTTAAATTTGTCTTAAATGTTAATAAGTTGCGTTAATGCCTCGGTGCGGGTTCGAGGACGCTGGCTACGATAGGTAGTTAAGGTGTACTTGTCAACCATTACAACAGTATTTTGCTGATTTTTTGTCAGGGGCCAAGTGTACAATTTGTGTGACGTCGTGCTGTTTTTAGCAGAGGTTAAGAGTAGCAAGGTGGATTATGGAGGCTGAACTTTTGTTGGTTACGGCAAGTGAATAGGCCGTAACTGAATGCAAAATCAAGAATACTCTGCCGCAGACCAAAAGGAATGCGGCAGAGTGGTGCTTCGAGGTTTGAAAGCGAGCTATTTTTGCTGCGCTTTTTGATGGCGGGCAAGCAAGTTGGCGTTAATATCACTTAAGCTTAGTGATTGATCCTCAAGCAAGACTAGCAAGTGATACACCAGATCCGATGCCTCGTTAATCAGCTCCTCTTTATCGTGGGTTGCTGCGGCCAAGGCGGTTTCTAATCCTTCTTCACCGACTTTTTGGGCGATGCGTTTGGTGCCTCGGGCAAATAAAGAGGCGGTGTAGCTCGACTCAGGGTTTTGCCCCTTACGCGAGGCGATAAGCTCGGCTAGATTGTTTAAAAACGGGTGCGCATTGCCATCGAGCCAGCAGCTTTCGGTGCCTTTATGGCAGGTTGGGCCATTGGGCAACACCTGCACCAACAGGCTGTCGTTATCACAGTCTTTATCGATGGCGACCAATTTTAGGGTATGGCCTGAGGTTTCGCCCTTGGTCCATAAACGTTGCTTAGAGCGGCTAAAAAACGTCACATCACCGGTCGCCAGCGTGTGCTGCAGCGCGGCTTTATCCATAAATCCGAGCATTAACACTTTGCCCGATAGGTGGTTTTGGATAACCGCAGGGATAAGCCCCTGTTGTTTTTCCCAGTCGAGGCTATTAACCAGTTCTGCACTTGCAGGGCCTTGGCAACAGCTTGAAGTGGTTCCAGTTGTCATATCTGCATACCTTATTATTTCTATCAATCGCTACTGATGTTGAGTTACTGACGAATGGCGATGCCTTCGGTCGCTAAATACTGTTTTAACTCGCCGATATTGATAATGGCTTTATGGAATACGCTGGCCGCCAGCGCTGCATCCACCTTCGCCTCGATAAACACATCGCGAAAATGCGCCATAGTGCCAGCGCCGCCCGAGGCGATTAAGGGCACATCGCACAGCTGGCGTACGAGGCTTAACTGTTTGATATCATAGCCACCGCGCACGCCATCTTGGTTCATCACGTTGAGCACGATTTCGCCGCAGCCACGTTTTTGTACTTCTTCGACCCAATCCTGAGTGTACCAAGCGGTTTCTTTGGTGGCGGCTTCATCGCCGGTAAATTGCTTTACCTTATAACTGTCGCTTGCCGCATCATAAAAAGAGTCTATGCCAATCACTATGCATTGACGGCCAAATTCATCCTGCAGGCGTGAGATTAAACTCGGATCGCTAAGAGCGGGTGAGTTGACCGAAATCTTATCCGCGCCAAAGGCCAGTAACTCGCGGGCTTGGCCGATGGTTTTAATGCCGCCAGCAACGCAGAAGGGGATATCGATTTGCTCTGCCACTCGGCTCACCCAAGACTTATCGACTACTCGGTCATGGGCACTGGCGGTGATATCGTAAAACACCAGTTCGTCGGCGCCCTCTGCGGCGTAACGCGCCGCGAGTGGCACTATGTCGCCAACAATTTCATGGTTGCGAAACTGTACGCCCTTGACCACGCAGCCATCTTTCACATCTAAACAGGGGACTATTCGTTTGGCCAGCATTGGATTGCCTCCGCCACATTAAACTGATTGATAAGTAAAGCTTTACCGATAATGATGCCCGCGGCGCCACTGTCTCTGACGGCGGCAACATCTTCAAGGGTGGCAATGCCGCCCGAGGCTTGCCACGCGATATGGGGATAGCGGCTGGATAGCTCGCGGTAAAGCTCGGTATTGGCGCCTGTGAGGGTGCCATCGCGGCTGATGTCAGTCACCAGCGCATGTTTAAGCCCAACTTGGCTAAAGTCTTCGACGATAGATTCTAGACTCTTACCGCCACCGCTTTGCCAGCCAGAAACCGCAACGATTTTCTCGCCGCTCTGATTGATATTGACATCCAGTGCGAGGCAAATAGCCTCGCTGCCAAACTTGTTAAACCAGCCTTTGACTAACTCGGGCTCTTTGACGGCGAGCGAGCCTATCACCACGCGTTTAACCCCAAGGGATAATAACTCGGCGACTTGCTCTTCAGTGCGGATCCCGCCGCCCACTTGAATATTGGCGCTCAGCCCCGCTGTCAGCTTAGCAATCAAAGCCGTTTGGCGTTTTGTAGGGTCTTTCGCGCCAGTTAAATCCACGATATGCAGCCAGTTTGCCCCTTGGTCTTGGTAAGATTGCAACTGGGCCAGTGGGCTTAAATCGAAGGTAGTCTGCTGCCCATAATCCCCTTGGTAGAGCCTAACTACCTTGCCATCAATTAAATCAATTGCTGGAATGATCATCTGTTGTCCTTAATTCTTTGGCGCATTTGCTGCCGCGCTTTATTGCTGAATATTGTGGCTGAACAAGCTGGCTTAGCCAAACTTAGCCTCCCCACACTTAGCTCAGTCAAAAGCTAATAAGCGATTGCATTTACTGCATTTTTAAAAAGTTACCTAGGATTTGTGCGCCCACGGCGGCGCTCTTCTCGGGGTGAAATTGCACGCCCATAAAGTTGTCTTTACCGATGGCGGCGCTAAAGTCCTCACCATAACGGCATTGTGCCAAGGTGTAGTCGCTTAATGGTGCGCGGTAGCTGTGCACAAAATACACATAACTGCCTGCTGGAACACCGTCAAATAGCGGGTGAACCTGAGACGGATTGCTAAAAGTCAGTTGGTTCCAACCCATGTGCGGCAGAGGTAAACCTTCGGCCTTCAGTATTTGACGGTCTAGCTCGTCGATCTCAGTTGGAATAATGCCTAAGCATTGGCAATCCAGCGCTTGGCCGCCGCGTTCTTTAGAGAGCAGGGTGAGCATTTGCATCCCTAAGCAGACACCCAGCACGGGTTGAGTTAACCCTTGAATTAATTCGACTAAGGCTTTTTCAGATAATGAAGCCATCGCGGCGCCAGCGCTACCGACACCTGGCAGAACTACACGTTTAGCGGCTTTAATGCTGGCCTTGTCATCGGTGACTAACACCTTAGCGCCTAGGCGCTCAAAGGCGAACCGGACCGAACTTAAGTTGGCGCAACCTGTGTCTATGATGACAACATCAAATTCATCTATGTTTGCTGACATTGGGTTTTCCTATTGATGGGTCAGCGGGGAAGTGGTTTATCGCCACATTCCTGAAACTGCCCCTCGTTAAAATCATCAGACTTTGTATTATTCGTTAATCAATCTGCATTAGGTCATTACACACCTAACTCAGGTTGAGTGCGGTGTCAGAGCACGCCTTTACTCGATGGTAAGACATCACCTTCAACTTTGACTGCCTGACGCAGCGCGCGGCCAAGCACTTTAAATAGCGCTTCGACCTTGTGGTGATCGTTGTCTCCCTCGGCTGCGACGTGCAGGGTGCAGCGTAGGCCATCGGCAAAGGAGCGGAAAAAGTGTGGCACCATTTCGGTGGCCATTTCACCGACTTTTTCCCGTTCAAATTGGGCGGCGAATTTAATAAAAGGCCTGCCGGAGAGATCGAGTAAGCATTCGCCCTTGGCCTCATCCATCGGCAAACTAAAACCAAAACGGGCAATACCGCGTTTATCGCCAAGGGCTTGGCGCAGTGCATCCCCAATCGCCAATGCCGTATCTTCAACGCTGTGGTGATCGTCTATCTCGAGATCACCATCGACATTCACCTCCATTTTGAAGTTTCCGTGGGTAGCGATTTGATCCAGCATATGGTCGAAGAAACCAATGCCAGTGTTGATGGCGCCTTTGCTGGCATTGTCGAGATCGACAGTCACGCGAATATCGGTTTCCTTGGTGGTGCGTACCACAGTCGCGGTGCGGCCCTTGTTGAGTAAGGCATCGGCAATCGCGTCCCAGCTAAGACTGCCACGCTGATATTGAAAGCTTTTAATCCCCATGGCATTGCCCAGTTCCACATCTGTGTGTCTGTCACCAATCACGGCGGACTGAGTGAAATCGATGGTGCCTTGGGTCAAAAAGTCTTTCACTAGCCCTAGTTTTGGTTTGCGGCAGCTGCAATTTTCATCGTTAAAGTGCGGGCAGATGAGTACATCTTCAAACTTAACCCCTTGGCTAGACAGGATTTGCATCATCATATTGTGCGGCGCATCGAAATCTTCCTGCGGGAAGGAAGGGGTACCGAGTCCATCTTGATTGCTGACCATCACCAAACGAAAACCGGCTTTTTGCAGGCGCAGTAAGGCGGGGATCACTTGGGGCTCGAATACCAGTTTGGCGAGGCTATCGACCTGTTTATCGGTAATGGGCTCTTCAATCAAGGTGCCATCACGGTCGATAAAGAGTATTTTCTGGGCGACATTAGGAGTAAATACTGGGTTCATGCTGCTACCTTTCAATTCAGTTTGTTATCTTTATAAAATCAGTTTATTAGGCCAATGCTGCGACAAGACTTGCGCTAAATGCTCACAGCTTTTGCGATTCAAATAGCGACACTAAGCGGTCGGTGTCAGCCTGAGAGCTGAAGCTAAAACGAATGGCTTTAGCGAGTCTTGGATCCTTATAGGCCCGCGCGACAATGCCATTGTCGATAAGCAGCTTCGCCACTTTGGCTACGTCGTCAAATTCGGCGAGCACATAGTTGCCATTAGGTGTTAGCACTGCGCCGCCCCATTGCTCGCAGTACAAATTCAGCGCCGCCGCGAGTCGCTGGCCCTGCGCATTGAGCTCTTTAACTTGGATTTTCATCCGCGCAATCCCAGCAGGTGATAGCGCTTGCACGGCCACTTCACTCACCGGCAGTGGCACGGGATAGGGCGCAATGACCCGCATGATGATTTCGATAATTTCTTCATTGGCGAGCAAAAAGCCGCAGCGTGCGCCCGCTAAGGCAAAGGCCTTTGAAAGGGTACGCAGCACCACAAGGTTTGGGTAAGACTCGAGTAAATCGGCGACGCTATATTCTGGGCAAAACTCAATATAAGCCTCATCGACGACAACAATGGCGTCGGGCAGAGCTTGGATGGCTTGCTCTATACGCGCCTTGTCAATCACAGTGCCGGTTGGATTATTAGGATTGCAGATAAAAACTAACTTAGCGCCGCGTGCGGCCGTCGCAAAGTCGGCAGGGAGACTGTATTCAGCCGTTAAGCTTAATGCCTTAACACCCACATTAAAGGTTTGCGCGCTAATGGCGTACATGCCGTAAGTGGGCCCAAAGGTCGCAATAGCGTCGATGCCTGGGATACAAAAGGCCCGGATCAGCAGTTCGATGGCCTCATCGGCGCCGCGACTGGCGACAATCTTGCTCTCTGCTACACCACTATATTGGCTGTAGGCATTGATCAACGCGGGCGGTTGGCACTCGGGGTAACGATTTAACTTAGATAAATCGAGTTCGGCAACCGACACATTATTGAAGGGCGATTCGTTAGCGTTGATCCAAATGTCCCCTCGACCACCTAGCCTGCGAGCACTTTGGTAGGGCGTTAACTCGAGCAGTTCTGGCCGAGCAAGACGTGCGGCAAGGGTTGTCGGCTCGATGCTTGTGGTATCGAGAGTATTGTTATCGAGAGTATTGCTGGCGCAATTGGCGCTCGGAATGTTTGTCACAGGCACATTGCTCGTTGGTGCTGGGCTCGTTGGTGCTTGGCTAGTTGGCACTTGGCTCATCCTATTCATCCTAAGTCTTGCTATGGCGTTAATTAAGCGTACTGTTGATTGCGTTACTTATTTCCATCAGTCCTTAAGACTGGCTAAGCGTATCGCGACCGCATTTTTATGGGCATCGAGTAACTCATTGCTGGCAAGGGTCATCACCGCTTGCCCGAGTCCGAGCAGGCCCTTAGCGCTGAGCTCTTGCACCGTAAAGCGGCGGCTAAAGTCTGCTAAGGAAAGGCTCGATACCGCGCGGCTGTAACCGTAAGTCGGCAATACATGGTTAGTCCCACTGGCGTAATCCCCAACCGATTCAGGAGTATAGGCGCCTAAAAACACTGAGCCTGCGGCGCGAATATGTTTTAGTACGTCCCGTGGGAAGCGGGTTTGAATAATTAAGTGTTCGGGCCCATAGCGATTTGAAACGAGCGCCGCTTCCTGCATATCTTTGACTAAAATGGTGCGGCTGCCTTTAAGGGCCGTCGCAGCAATCTCTTGGCGCGGCAGGGCGGCCAGTTGTGACGCGAGCGCTTGATTGACAGCTTGTGCTAATGGCTCCGAGTCCGTGACTAAAATGACCTGCGAATCAGGGCCATGCTCCGCTTGCGAGAGTAAATCCGCGGCAATAAACTGCGCATTGGCATCGCTATCTGCTATCACCAACACCTCGGAGGGTCCCGCAGGCATATCGATAGACACAGTGCAGCGACCATCTTGAGAGACTAAGCGTTTGGCCTCGGTGACATAACGATTACCCGGGCCAAAAATCTTATCGACGCTAGGAATCGTTTCAGTACCAAAAGCGAGTGCGGCAATGGCTTGCGCACCGCCCACTTGATAAATTTCGGTGATCCCACAGGCGTTTGCCGCATACACAATCGCATCGTTAATCGGCGGCGGACTCACCAATACGCGTTTTTCACAGCCGGCAATTTTTGCGGGCAGGGCCAACATCATCACGGTCGAAATGAGGGGCGCGCTGCCGCCGGGAATATATAAACCGACTTTTTCAATCGGTTCGCTACGAAGCTCGCAGCGAACACCCGCTTGGGTTTCAATCTCTATGGGGCGAAATTGCTGCGCGCTGTGAAACACATCAATGTTGGCCATCGCTTGGGCAATAGCGGCTTTAAGTTCTGCCGAGACTCGTGCGCTGGCGGCGCTAATCTCGCTTTCACTTAAGCGCAGACTGTCGATATTGGCGCTATTAAAGCCATCAAACTTTTGATTAAACTCTTTCAGCGCCGCATCGCCACGGCTAGCCACGGCATCGACAATCGCCCGAACACTTTGTTCTAAGCCGCTGTCGCCGATTAAAGGTGAGCGTTGGAGCGCAGCTTTCTGTTCATCGGCGGATAACGCTGCCCAAGTCAAAATATCCATAGATCACCCCATCATTTTTTCAATTGGCATTACGAGGATAGAGCTGGCGCCGAGCGCGGTGAGTTCTTCCATGGTGTCCCAGAATAAATCTTCAGTACTGACGGCGTGGATGGCCACTCGATTAGTATCGTCGTTTAATGGCAGCACCGTTGGGTTTTCGGCGCCGGGCAGCAGGGCGACAATTTGATCTAAGGTTTCTGTGGGCGCGTGCAGCAAAATATATTTACTTTCACGGGCGCGGATCACGCCGTTTACGCGGGATAAAATTCTGTCGATTAGCGCTTGTTTGCTCGGCGTTTGGGTTTGAGTCGATTGAATAACACAGGCCATAGAACGGTAGATGACTTCTGTCTCGTATAAACCGTTGGCCTCAAGGGTGGCACCGGTGGAGACTAAGTCACAAATGCCATCGGCAAGCCCTGCACGGGGCGCGACTTCAACCGAGCCTTTTAACATACAGTCGCGATAACTTATGCCTTTTTGTTGCATAAAACGGCGGAGTAGATTGGGGTAGGAGGTGGCAATTCTCAAGCCTTCTAAGGATGAGGCATCGGCATAGCTAAATTCGCTTGGCACGGCTAATGATAGGCGGCAGGCCCCAAAATCCAATTGGCGTAACTTTACAAACTCGGCGGGTTTATTTAAGGTTTGACGCTCAATCTGCTCTTCTTCAAGCACGTTCTCACCAATAATGCCTAAATCGACCACGCCATCCATTACCAGTCCTGGAATATCATCGTCACGCACTCTGAGTAAATCGATGGGCATGTTGTCTGCGTGTGCGATAAGACGTTGTTCATTAATGGAAAACTTAACGCCGCAGCTCTTGAGTAATTGCTGTGAGTCGGTGGATAAACGGCCAGATTTTTGGATGGCGATGCGTAAACGGTTTGATTCAGTCATAGTCTTGTCTCGCTCAAAGTTAACAAATTCAAAATGATATTCTTTTGTCGCATGGTTTAACTGGTTTCTATGTCTTGCCGGTATTTATCTAGCTAACATATTGAAATTACATACTAAACATGGGTTAAGTTGTAAGTTAAAAAGCCTAAAAGCAAAAAACCCCGGAATTCCTTCCAGGGGTTAGTGATCATCTTTGAATCAGTCCGCCAGAAGGATACAGTCCTCCGGCAGTGAGCGTCCGAAGGCTACCGCATATGGTGATGATGGTGGATAGCGTTCAGTAATGGGCTCATATGACTCTCTATACTCTGTATTCTGTTGAATTCGGTGTTGATGGATACTTATCCATCGAACGTTTTTTTAAGCTAACCGCTTTCTGTGCCGTTTGCAACAGCTAATTTTGACTAAATAAGAATATTTATGCGTTTTGTGAAAATGTTTCATCTTGGTGGTCGCAGGACGATAATCTGCTTATCACAAGGAGGAGCGAATACTTGAGGTTTCCTAGAGGATGGCACAAAGCCGACGCTGCGTTTAGACAAATTCGGCTGGCGGTAAGTATGGTAAATCTTGTCTAACAGCGTTCAATCTAGACTGGCGATAGTGGCTAAGTGTCAGTCACAGCGCTAATGAGGGATTAGCGCGTGACATCCCTTTTAGCGTGTTAAATATTCTCCAAACAGGTGGTCAACTGTCTGTTGGCAATATTTGTCTTCACCACGCCAATATTCGGCAAATACCCAGTCATTTTTGCCTTTGCGTTGTCTATCGAAACAACGAGGTTTTAAGACTCCCAGACTGGCTAATATCTCGATTAATATTTGTCGCTCAGCTTTACTCGATTTAATTACACTCGCTAATCTTTTCTCTAGTGCGCTGGGATAATCGCTCGAGTCTGACGTTTCGATAATCGTTAATATTGCTCTAAAACAGGCAATATCATCTGACGTCGGCTCTGGAATATCGGCATTAATAAATTGGCTTAAATCAAAATAGGTATACAAAATATCCCCATGGCGCACGCCGCCCCATTTTATACGCTCGAAATTGAATACGTTAATATCCATCTCGTTATAGGATTCGCTTCCTCGGATGCCATATTGACTGTCTCGGCAAATGCCACAGGTATAGGAGTGTGCAGTTGGTTCGCCATCCGTATAGGAAGTGCCTGAAATGACAGGCGTATATTGATGTGATGGGATTTTTTGGGCGATCGCATAGGATGCAAGGGATGAGCGCCAATCCAATCGCCTAGAGGTTAGACTACTTAAAAATCCTTTTGTTACTTGTGCTTGCGATATGCCTTTAACTAGCGATGTGATGGCAAGGATGCATTCATCGTGGGAGATAGTTAAAGGATCAAACATTAATCCTTTCGATTTGGCATAGTTAAAGTCGGACTCGGAGAGACTTCTATTTTTTACGTCAATCCAACCATTCTTCCAATAGGTGGAGAATAAAATCCTTTTTGCTTTTTTATCCATAGCTGATTCTTTATTATCTTTTAATAATTGGGTTTCATTTATCTTATAAAAACTTAATTAAAGCGCTTAGCTTTCTAAATTCATATAAGCATCGTTTTGATGGTAATAACTGACGGCATGAATTACGTCATGCAAGCTGGCATTAGGCAGCTGTTGCACTAAATTAGCCTTGATACTTTGTAAGTCCGCAATGCTTAAAAAGTATTGATAACCTTGGATTTGCGGATAGAGAGGCTCATCCTGTTGGTCGCGCTCCTCTTCAAGTTCATCGTCAATGATTAATACCGACATTGAGGGACTTAATGGTTGATCTAGGGCTTTGTACATATCCAAGTGCCACGAAAAAGAACCGAGTTGGGATAATAGTGTTTCCAAGGTTAATGTTAAGCGCATGACATATCCTTTTGTGCAAGCATCATTTACATCATTATGGCGAGTTAATTAAGGCGAGTGAATTAAACCGACAGAATTAGGCTTAAGGCCTCAACAGACTCAGCATTAATTCGGTTAACGCAAACGATGAGAAAATAAACAGTAAATTAATCAAGGCCCGCATAATCCAAGGCAATGCACCGTAGGAAAGACCATATTTATTTGAGGCAATTACGATAACTCCCATGATGCCAAACCAAGGTGTAAAAAAGAACATGGCTTGCCATTTAACCAAAGCAACGGCGAGATCATGCAGCGCACCACTGACTAAAAAGGTGAGCAAGACGGCAAGCCACATGGGCAGAAACTGACTGAGAGGACGCATAATATTACGTGATAAATAATAACCCCAAATCGGATTCCAATAATGCCAAAAAATGGGGAATGACTTAGCGCCAAGGGCGCGGGATAGCATATTCCTCATCGAGTGATTGGCACCGAGCGGAACACCATTTCGCTTTTTCACATATTGTGACAAAGATAATGTCGTTTGCATGGTTAACCTCTATGCTCCACGCTTACCACTCATAGAGAGTGGTCTGCAGTCTGTTTTGCCGTCTAAAGTGTACGGTTGTCAATATTCATTACAGCACTGCATCTGGCAAGCAGTAAGTTAGGCTTTTATCTGCCATAGCATAACAGGTTTGATCGATTTTCTCGGGGGATGGCCTAATAAAGATTCCTTGCTTGCCATTAACACGAATAAGCTGCGATTGATTATCCTGCCTCATAAAAATGGTACCGCCATTTTCTAGCGAGACATCAACTATGTATTCGCTAATATTGGCGCAAATCGCGATCTCGCAGGATTCAGAACGCTCTTCCTGCCCATCAATAACGAGGCATTGCGAGGTCACTTCATCACAACCTGCCCATGAGGCGGGGTTAAAAGCCAACAATAGTAAAAAGCCTGAAAGGTATTTCATCGAATCATCCTGTTGCGTTATAAACGTTCATCCGTGGCTGATGAGCGCCAATCTTTTAAAGCGTATTGTCGACTGACCGCCAAACTTCGCAATATTCTCGCATATAACTATCTTCGTGTTGAATTCGGCGCAGGACTGAAACTATTGGTATTATTAGGCGGGCTTAATTACACTGCGGCGACGGCATCAGGCTCTTTAACGCTTGCTGACTCATTTACCCAGATTTAGCCATCTCTGAACCGTATTTTTAACTCTATTAAAGGACCTTGCTCGCCCTTGACTCACTCCCGACGCCCAGCTATGCGGCAAGCCAAACTTCAGCAATCCACTCAGCAGTCGAGCGACGCTCAACGTCCGATGAGCCGATTGGCAAGTGAAGTACTGCGCGCTTTTGCCAGCGATGGGGTGCTCGCCAAGCATATTCAAGGATTTAGTGTGCGTCAGAGTCAGGTTGAAATGGCGCAAATCATCAGTGAAGCGATTGCCAGTAAGGGCAATGCACTGATTGAAGCGGGCACTGGGGTCGGTAAAACCTTCGCGTATTTAATTCCTGCCATCTTAAGTGGCAAGCAAGTGATTGTGAGCACGGGCAGTAAAAACCTGCAGGAGCAATTGTTTCTAAAGGATTTACCCGCGTTGACCTCTATGCTTGGGATAGCACCCAAGCTTGCGCTATTGAAAGGCCGCAATAACTATTTATGTCAGCATCGGCTCGATAGGCAGATGCAGGAGGCCAGCCATATTGAGGCGCGATTATTGGATGATTTACTGAAAATTAACCAATGGGCGGGCATGAGTAAGGATGGTGATATCGGTGGTTTAACCTCAGTTGCCGAAAACTCTCCCGCGCTTCCCTTAGTGGTCAGCACGAAAGAAACCTGTCTTGGGCAGCGCTGCGAATTTTATGATGCCTGTTTTACCCGCAAGGCCCGCAGCCGCGCCATGGACGCCAAAATCATTGTGGTGAATCATCACTTATTCTTTGCCGACAGCGTGTTAAAGGATACGGGCTTTGCCGAGCTATTACCCGATCCCGATGTCGTGATCTTCGATGAGGCGCATTTACTGCCAGATATCTGTGTCAGTTACTTTGGACAGCAATCCTCGAGTCGTACTATCGATGACTATCTACAAAAGTTATTGCAGATTTATCAAACTGAGCTCAGCGATACGGGGCAGATTGCTCAATTCTGTCAGCGCTGTTTGGCCAAGTTAAGTGATTGGCATAATGCATTATTTTCGAGTGGCGAGTCGGATTGGCGGCTGCAGCTTGGTAATAAATCCATCGCCTTAGCCTCTTGGGATTTATTGGCTGAATTGACCGCACTGCAAAAGCTGTTAGTTGTGCACGTGGGGCGCAGTGAATTATTGGATGATATTGCGGTAAAGCTGACTGAGCTTAATCATAAACTCAATCAATTTTTTAATTGTGATAACCCGCAGGCGGCGTACAGCGTTGAGTTTGGTAGCCGCTTTGTCATGCTACGAATGTCACCCATCAATATTGCCCGCGAGTGCCAGCAGCTATTTGTCGCCAATACTAGCTGGATTTTTACCTCGGCGACCTTGCAAGTGAACCGCAGCCTAGGGCATTTTGCACAGGAGCTTGGGATAAGCGATGCTAAGGCGCATATTTTAGACAGTCCCTTCGATTATCCGCGTCAGGCGCTATTTTGTGTGCCGAGGCAACTGGGGAATGTGGCGAATCAGCAGCAAGCGCTTAAGCAGTTAGTCGATGTGTGTGTCAAAGCGATTGAGGCGGCGCAGGGGCGAACCTTTATTCTGTTTACCAGCCATAAAATGCTCGAGCAAACCGCGCTGGCATTGCGAACACGGACTCAATATCCACTCTTGGTACAAGGGCAGGCGGGCAAGCAAAGCCTACTGACCAAGTTTCGCCAATTGGGGAATGCGGTATTACTGGGGACGAGCAGTTTTTGGGAAGGGGTGGACGTCCGCGGCAAGTTATTAAGCTGCGTGATTATCGATAAGTTGCCCTTTGTCTCGCCCGATGAGCCGCTTTACCGTGCTCGCGCCGACAATATCAGCCGTCAGGGGGGCGATCCTTTTACTCAAGTGTCGTTACCGCAGGCGATTATTGCGCTTAAACAAGGGGTTGGACGTTTGATCCGTGACGAAAAGGACTGCGGCGTACTCATTCTGTGTGATAATCGGATTGTGAATCGCGCCTACGGACAGGCGTTTTTAAACTCCCTGCCACCGATGTCCCGCACTCGAGATTTAGACCAAGCCCTGCAATTTTTAAGGAAAATCCCTTAATACAATAATAAGTTGGAGCTTCAACGCTCTAACTATGTGTTTCTTTTCTGGAGTATGGACGTGTTTAATTGGTTAAAAGGCTTAGTCTCTAAAGATGTATTGATTGAGTTAACTGAAGCTAAGATTACGATAAAGTCTTTTGGTGATAAGACCTGTATTGAATATGAGCCTGTGCTTGCCCTCGTCGATGAGCCGGCTCAGACGCGGATCAAGGCCATTGGTCGCGAGGCGATGGGTTTGCAGGGCGAGGGCGTTCGGCTAGTTAATCCTTTTTCCCATCCTAGGATGTTTGTTGCAAGCTTTGAACTCGCCGAAAAGCTGCTCCAATATGGCATTTCGCAACTTCATACATCTGGATTTCGAGCGGCGCCTAGGGTGATTGTACACCAGTTAGAAAAGACTGAAGGCGGCCTTACCGATATTGAGGATAGGGTACTGCGTGAACTTGCCATGGGCGCGGGAGCAAGAGAAGTGGTGATTTATCTTGGCCCTAGACTCAATACTGACCTCGATACGTTTGATGAGATCAAGAGCCACGTTGAAACACAAAGAGCCTGTAAAAAATTAATCTAAGGTGAGATTCAACTTACTTTGCCGATATTCGAGGGGAAGCATGGCCTGCCGCGGCAGGCCATGATTTAAGGATTAAAAGCTTGCCGTTACCCCTGCATACACGCTGCGGCTCTTTTGAATGTAATCCAAATCGGTGGCAATTTGATCGCGCTCGGCATCCGTCAAGTTAGTCACCCCTAATTTTACCCTAAACATAGGGTTGATTTGATAATTCATACCTAAATCAAGTGAACCATAACCATCTGATTTAACATTGGTTCTCAGATATTGTTCACCCGTGTAGTGATAAGCGATAAAGGTGGATAATCCCTCTAACGCCTGCCATTGCAGTTTCAGGTTGTAGCTATCTTCAGGCGTTAAAGTAAAAGGCGAGCCATTTTGTTTATCCTTGGCATCGGTTTTACTGTAGTTACCACTGATACTTAAACTGTCGGTTAAGTCGTACCATGCCTGTAATTCCCAACCTGTGATCTTAGCTTCGTTAACGTTTTGATAGGTGAGTACTGCGCCCGGGGTTCTGTCCCAGGTCTCGGTGATGATTTTGTTTTCTACATCATTATGGAAATAGGTGACGGAGCCGCCAAAATCTGTGGTTTGGTATTGGGTCGATAGCTCGTAGTTCACCGAGGTTTCGGGTTGCAAATCCGGATTGCCCGCCACAGAGCAGGCACCACGACAGGCTGGGATAATATAATCGGCTTGGGACTGCGACATATTCGGTGCTTTAAAGGCTTTACCACCGCCGCCTTTGATCACCCATTCGGAGCTGAGCGGATAAACCAGATAGAGGCGAGGACTAAATTCGGTGCCATATACATCGTGGTGATCGACACGGCCACCGAGGGTGAGACTCAGTTCGCCTAAACTGAACTCATCCTGCAGATACAGTGCCGACTGACTGTCGTCTAAGGTGCCATCGCCTAAAATATTGCGGCTGTTCTCCAGTTTGGTCCAACGGTATTCGGCGCCGCCCGTAAGCATATGTTCGCCGAGTAACACTGTGGTTTGGCCGTCGAGATTGTGGTTGGTTTGAGTTATATGGCCAATTTGCGCGATCAGCGCCGAATCATCGGTTACTTCGACATTTTCATAATAGTAACGCAGGCGAGTATCACCCCAGTCCCAACGGCCGTTATGGGTCAAACCTGAGCTAATGCGCTCCGCCTGTTGGTTGTTGGTCAGAATCGTGCCGTAGTTATTCCAGTCGGACTCACGCTCGTCATTGGCGTAACTAATATCAAATTGCAGATCCTGCTGCTTATCGATTAACCATTGCAGATTGGCTAAGGCGCTGATCTCATCCCTGTCTTCTAGGGCATCGATCGTCGGCTTTAAGTCTGAACGCCAGGCATCGCGTTTATTGCTATCGACAATCAAGTTCGCCAGCAGTTTATCCTTAACGAGTGCGCCGCTAGTGTAGAAGTTGTATTTAGTGCTATCACCGCCTTTACCACTGGTTGGCGTGTCGTATTGCACGCCAACACTGGTTTGCCAAGTTTCGGTCGGTTGGCGCAGGATAACGTTGACTACGCCACCTAAGGCTTCGGAGCCATAGAGGGATGACATGGGGCCGCGAACTAACTCAATGCGCTCGATAGCAGACATGGGGATAGATGACAGGTCGAAGTCATTGCCATAGTTGGAGGTCAGCGCCTCGCGGGAATTGACGCGGCGGCCATTGATCAAGATTAAGGTGTAGTCAGAATCCAGACCCCTAAGGCTGATTTCATTGCGGCCATAGGGCGTACCTTCACTGATATTCACTCCCTGTAAATAACGCACTGCACTGGCGAGATCATCAATCACTAAGGCTTCAAGCTCAGTGCGATTAATCACTGATACTGATGCTGGCGCCGATAGCTCAGAGTGTTTGGTTTGCGTCGCAGTGATCACCATACGTTCCATCTCGCCTGTGGCGCTATCGTCGGCGAGTGCCGTTGCCGATATAGCACTGAGGCCGAGGCTGATAGCTAAAGGGAGGACTTTACGGGAAAATCGCGTCAGACGAGGGGTAAAATCGGGTTGTGCAGGCATATCATTCTTCCTTGTAAAATTTTGGCGAATGATAATTATTCTTAAATGCGTCAACAAGTCGCTATGCCACAGTTAAGTGTAAAGCCAGTGTAAATTTTATATTTACAACAAAGGGATACTGTTCTGTTACCGTAAAAATAAGTGTTTGCTTTGAGGTGAACTTAAATCCCGATGAGTGGTTGTATGCAGTCAATCATGCTTTGCAAGAAGGTTTGATAAATGCGTTTGTTGGTGTTAACGCTTAATATTCATGCTTAGCGTGCGTCTAAGTTACGACGGTTTGAAATGAACCTCGTTAGATGAAGCTTAATAGAAGCTCAGTTAAAACTTGGCAGTTTAAAGTGTTAACAGGTTAGCTGGTGCACTGAATAAGACAATAAGCGGTAATGCTGAGGGAAGGTCATAAATCTAGGGGAGGCCTATAGGAGCATATAGATGAAGGGATAAGCGTTATCCCTTCATCTATTACTCGACTATTACTCGACACTCAATTTTCAGTATTAGACCTTAAGTCCAACCATTAACTGATCGAGTTGGCCTGCGGTGGCTTGCAACTCATCACAACCCGATACCGATTGGTTCGCCGATTGCTCGACATCGTGGGATTGATTGCGAATTTCCATCAGATTGGTCGCGATTTCGTTAGCTACGGCTGATTGTTCTTCCGCAGACGTGGCAATCAACACACTCATTTCGAACACGCGGCTGCTATGGTGGGCAATCGAATCGAGATCTTTACCCGTTTGCAGTACATGCTGTTTGCCTTCACTTGCTTGACTCACGGTGCGAGACATCACTTGAGTGAGGTTACGTGTGCCTTGTTGCAGCGACTCAATCATGGATTTAATTTCTACCGTTGCAGCTTGCGTGCGGCCAGCAAGGGTTCGTACCTCATCGGCCACTACCGCAAAACCGCGACCCTGTTCGCCGGCACGCGCCGCTTCAATCGCGGCGTTTAACGCGAGTAGGTTAGTTTGTTGCGAGATAGCATTAATGGTCGAAACCACCTCATCAATCTTACTGGCGTTGTCGTTGAGGGTATTGACGGCATTCGATGCAGCAGAAATTTCATCCGACAGCACATCAATTGCGCTTACTGTGGTTTCAATATCCTTAGAACCCGCATTAACCTGTTGATTCGCCTCTTGGGTTTCGGCGGAGGATTGCTCGGCGTTGCGCGCCACTTCTTTAACCGCAGCGGTCATTTCTTCCATCGCCGTGGCTAAGGAATCGAGGTGCTGACGTTGATTGACAGCAAGGGCTTGTCCTTGCTGCGCCGTGCTTCTAAATGATGAAACCACTTCGCGGATTTTGCTAGTGGATTCAGCAATTTGCTTCACTAGGGTATGTTGACGCTCGACCAAGGTGTCGATACTAATCGCTAAGATGCTGAACTCATCTTTCACTTCGAAGAAGTTCAATCGCCCAGTCAGATCCCCCGAGGCTGCGCGTTTAAGTGCCATCACTGTGGTGTAGAGCGCACCGCCCACAAAGGTGGAGATGTAGTAGCTAAACAGGAAGAGCACGAATAACAGCACCGCCATTAGGCTGTAGACTAAGATATTGTCATCGGCTAAAAGGGCGTTCAGTTGACGATCGTCGACGGGAATGATGGTCAGCATATTTTGATCATTAACCGAGCTAACAGCCCGATTAGGTGAACTGCTGGTATCAATACCACCACCGCTGCGCGCAAGGGTTTGTGCGCGGCTATCAGCCTCAGAAACTGTAACAATCTGAACATTCTGTAAGCCTTGGCTCAGCTGATTAGGTAAATTTTGGCGTTCTTGCTCGGGTAGCTTGCTAGAAATCTGCGCGGCGAGTTGATTGATTTTCTGGGAAGTGTCTTGGAGCCCATGCAAATGGCTTTCAAGCAGGGTATCCCTAAACTGAGTATTTAAAAATACCGCTAATCCCACAATCATAAACATCGGAACTAGGGCGAGAATTGCAAATTTGGTTTTTAAGGTCATGTGGATAAGGTATTGATCTATCCAGCGAAATTTAACTTCTTTCATTAGCGCCTCGATAAATTGGGCTGTGACCAAATGGATATCGGTCGATTTGCCATAGACTTTATGTTTTTCTGCTTAGTAAGCTGTTGCTTGTATTATTGTTGTCCAATTGCGGCATTTTTGTTTGTTTTGCAGCAATTTTGGCAAGGTACAAACATAAGTTTACAGTTTAGTTACATGTGTCGCCAGTGGTTAGTGCGTGATCACGTGACTGCTGTAAAAATCGACAAATGTCTTTCCAAGGCGATCAACTTGGAAGGTTTGTTGGGATAACACATGAATTTGCATGATAAAAACCCCGAATAAGCCCTAGTAATATGCCGCTCGCTCGCGTAAAATTTCTCTCCTTTTATTTCGTTATAGCTAGCAAAGCGTCTGGCATTAACGCCCGATAACCTGAGCACCGAAATAGCCTGAAAGTTTGGCGCCCATAGCACTTGTTTATCAAGCGCGACTATGCAGTGGAAGAGAAAATGCAGCAGTTAACTGAGATCGTAGAACAAGCCTTAGTCATTATTGACCAGGCCAGTGATCTAAAAGCACTGGATGATATCCGTGTCGATTACCTAGGTAAGAAAGGTAAGATCACCGACATGATGAAAATGATGGGCAGCTTAAGTCCTGAAGAAAAACCCGCTTTTGGTCAGGCGGTCAATGATGCGAAACAGGCCATTCAACAGAAATTAACTGAGCGCATCGACGTCCTGAGAAGTGCAGAGCTAGAAGCCAAATTAATTGCCGAAAAGATTGATGTGACGCTACCTGGTCGCACTATCGAAATCGGTGGTTTACACCCAGTGACGCGCACCATTGAACGTATCGAAACCTTTTTTGGGGAATTAGGGTTTTCGGTAAAACAAGGCCCTGAAATCGAAGATGATTTCCATAACTTCGACGCCTTGAATATCTCTGAGCACCACCCAGCGCGTGCCGACCACGATACGTTTTATTTTAATCCTAAGCTGATGTTGCGTACCCAAACCTCGGGCGTGCAAATTCGTACTATGGAAACGGAAAAGCCGCCACTGCGGATTATTTCACCGGGTCGTGTGTATCGTAACGATTACGACCAAACTCACACACCAATGTTCCACCAAGTGGAAGGTTTGCTGGTAGATGAAAACGTTAACTTCGCCGAATTAAAAGGCGTGTTGCATGATTTCCTGCGTAACTTCTTTGAGGAAGATTTGCAGGTGCGTTTCCGTCCTTCTTACTTCCCATTCACTGAGCCTTCAGCCGAAGTGGACGTAATGGGTAAAAACGGCAAATGGTTAGAAGTGTTAGGCTGCGGTATGGTGCACCCAAATGTGCTGCGTAGCGTTGGCATCGATCCAGAAAAATACTCTGGTTTTGCTTTTGGTATGGGCGTTGAGCGTTTAACTATGCTGCGTTACGGCGTAAACGATCTACGAGCGTTTTTCGAAAACGACCTGCGTTTCCTGAAGCAATTTAAATAACGGAGCTGTATAGCATGAAATTTAGCGAATCTTGGCTTCGTGAGTGGGTCAATCCTGCCGTTAGCCGTGAAGCATTATCCCACCAGATCACTATGGCTGGCCTCGAAGTCGATGGCGTTGATGCCGTGGCTGCCGAGTTCAACGGCGTTGTGGTTGGTGAAGTGGTCGAATGTGGCCAGCACCCAGATGCAGACAAACTGCGCGTGACTAAAGTCAGTGTCGGCAGTGGCGAGCTTATCGATATCGTCTGCGGCGCACCTAACTGCCGTCAAGGCTTAAAAGTGGCCGTAGCAATGGTCGGTGCCGTACTGCCAGGCGATTTTAAAATTAAGAAGGCTAAGCTGCGTGGTATGCCTTCAGAAGGCATGCTGTGTTCATACAGCGAGCTGGGCATCGACATCGACAGCGATGGCATTATCGAACTGCCATTAGATGCGCCATTAGGCACGGATTTACGTGAGTATCTCCAGCTTGATGATGCTGTGATTGAAGTGGATTTAACCGCTAACCGTGCCGATTGTTTAGGTATGGTAGGTTTGGCCCGTGAAGTCGGCGTGTTAAACCGTCAAGCGGTAACTGAGCCACAATGGCAAGCCGTGACGCCAAGCACTGATACCAAAGTGGCTATTAATGTCAAAGAAACCGCAGCTTGCCCACGCTACTTAGGTCGTGTGGTGAAGAATGTGAACGTGAAAGCGGCTACGCCATTATGGATGCAGGAAAAACTGCGTCGCAGTGGTATCCGCTCAATCGATCCTATCGTGGATATCACTAACTTTGTGTTGGTTGAATTCGGTCAACCGATGCACGCCTTCGACCTTGCCAAACTGACTGGCGATATCCAAGTGCGTTTAGGTAATGGTGAAGAGAAAATCACCCTGCTCGATGGCAGCGAAGTGACTATTCCAAACGACACTCTAGTGATTGCCGACGATGCGCGTCCATTAGCCCTTGCTGGTGTGTTTGGCGGTGAATATTCGGGTGTGAGCGACACCACGCAAGACATACTGCTTGAATGTGCGTTCTTCGCGCCGTTAGCGATTATGGGTAAGTCACGCCGTTTAGGTCTGCATACCGATTCATCACACCGTTTCGAACGTGGTGTTGACCCTGAGATGCAGCACAAAGTTATGGACCGTGCGACTCGCTTAGTGCTGGATATTTGCGGCGGTGAAGCGGGTCCTGTGGTTGAAGCCAAATCTGACGCTGACTTACCAAAGCCTGCGCAAATTCTATTGCGTCGCAGCAAGTTAGATAAAATTCTGGGTCACCATGTTCCCGATAGCGACGTGGTTGAAATCCTCGAACGTTTAGGTTTCGGCGTCGTTGCAGGTGAGGGGAGCTGGCAGGTCACCACCGCCACTTACCGCTTCGATATGGCGATTGAAGAAGACTTAATCGAAGAAGTGGCCCGTATCTACGGTTACAACAACATTCCAAACGTTGCGCCCGTGGCGTCACTGCGGATGTCTGATCATAAAGAAACCGACTTAAGCCTCAAGCGCGTTCGTTCGCTGTTAGTGGCCCGTGGTTTCCAAGAAGCTGTGACTTACAGTTTCGTTGATCCTAAGCTGCAAAATCTGGTTCACCCAGGTGAGCAAGCCATGGTGTTACCGAACCCGATTTCTAGCGAAATGTCGGCCATGCGGTTGTCGATGTTCACTGGATTATTGACTGCGGTTGGCTACAACCAAAGTCGTCAACAGGGTCGCGTGAGACTTTTTGAAACTGGCCTGCGCTTTGTTCCTGATATTCATGCAGAATCCGGTGTAAGACAGCAAGCAATGCTCGGTTGCGTCATTACAGGGCTTCAAAATGACGAACATTGGTCAATGGAATCGAAAACCGTTGATTTTTTCGACCTTAAAGGTGATTTAGAAGCAATTATCGGCTTGACAGTTTCCGCATCAGAATTTAGCTTTAGAGTAGCGACGCATTCTGCTCTTCATCCAGGGCAATGTGCTGAAATATTGAGAAATGATCGAGTGATCGGTCATATAGGTGCTATCCATCCTAGTTTGGAGAAGCCTTTTGGACTCAATGGTAAAACCATCGTTTTTGAGTTGGAATTGGATGCTTTATTGCATACCAGTTTACCGCTAGCCCAAGCTGTATCTAAGTTCCCGGCTAATCGTCGTGACATCGCAGTAGTCGTAGATGAAAGTGTATCTGCAGGCGATGTAATGAAATTGATAAGAAAAGTTGGCGAAAATCAGTTGGTTGGCATAAACTTGTTCGATGTATACTTAGGTAAAGGTGTTGAGCCCGGCAAGAAGAGCTTGGCGATAGCACTTACATTACAAGACACTACTCGTACACTTGAGGAAAAAGAGATCGCTGAAACTGTAGATTCAGTTGTTTCTGCCCTGAAGACCGAGTTCAACGCATCGTTGAGGGATTAAAGTATGGCACTTACCAAAGCCGAAATGGCAGAACATCTTTTTGAAACACTCGGTATAAACAAGCGTGTAGCCAAAGAGATGGTTGAGTCGTTCTTTGAAGAAATTCGAGGCGCACTTGAAAGTGGTGAGCAGGTCAAGTTATCTGGCTTTGGCAACTTTGACCTTAGGGATAAGAATCAAAGACCGGGAAGGAACCCAAAAACAGGCGAGGATATCCCGATTTCCGCTCGCCGTGTCGTGACCTTCCGTCCCGGCCAGAAACTGAAAACTCGCGTAGAAGCTTCTAACGCGGGCAAGTAATTTTAGATGTTCGACAGTAAAGCCACTCCTTCGTGAGTGGCTTTACTATTTTCTTTTTATGGTGAATGACTTTTCCACTGTCTGAGGTGATTTCTTTGTCAAGACAGCCCAAACATTTTGACCGACGTTTTCAACTGGCGTTATTGCACCCTAAATATTGGGTTACTTGGTTGGCGATCGGTCTATTAGTGATTTTTGGGATCATGCCCGCGTGGCTGCGTGATCCTATTGCTAGAACCTTGGCCAAACTGGTGGCGCCTATTGCGAAAAAGCCGATAAGTATTGCCAGGGCGAACTTAAAGGCGTGTTTCCCTGAAAAATCCGCCGCAGAAATAGAATCCTTAATTGATGACAACGTGCAGAACTTCGTATTAGTGCTGTTATCGCAAGGTGAGCTGTTGGTACGATCTAAGGCGCATTTACGCCGCCGTGTGAATTTGATGGGCTTTGAGCATGTACAAGCGGCGCAAGCAGTAGGGCAGCCGGTGATATTTATCATGCCCCATGTGTGGCCTATTGATTATGCTGGGCTGAGGTTAAACCTCGACTTGCCTATGGTCACTATGGCAAAGGCCCATAAAAACGCGTTATTTAACTGGTTTAATAATCGAGTACGTAGCAGTTGTGGTGGCCACGTTTATATGCGAGAGGCCGGAATTCGCGCCTTATTAGCAGAGCTTAAGCAGAACAATAGCTTTTTCTACCTGCCCGATGAGGATTTAGGCCCAGATCAGAGTGTGTTTACCCCGTTTTTAGGCACAGTCAAAGCGACATTACCCGTGGTTGGCCGATTAGCTCAGGCGGGAAATGCCCAAGTGCTGCCGGTGAAAATTGGTTATAACCAAGCTTCACGCCAGTTTGATTTAACTGTGATGCCCGCCATTGCCGCCGAAGACATGGTCGGTAAGGAAAACGAGGCGTTAGCACTGAATAAAGCGGTTGAGAAAGTGATACTCGCTTATCCAGAGCAGTATATGTGGTTCCTAAGATTGCTAAAGACTCGCCCTGAAGGGCAAGCCTCAATTTATCAGTAAGCGTTTATCGCTTATGGTAAACCCGAATAAAAATGGCTTTTAGTGTGTAGACTTAAAGCCATTTTTATCACTGAAGCCGTGCTTATAATCGATTAAATATCCTCTGCTTGCTCCATTTCTAGCTGCATCAGCAGCATATCTTCACCCTCTAATACCCGCGTATGATAACTGTTACAGGCGGGGCACACGATTGAACGTTCATCGAGCACCGACTCTTGTTGGCAATCTGCACATTTGATCACTAGTGGCTGTAGTGTCATGCAAAGCTCGGCTTCGCGGCAGATCCCATCGAGTTTAAAGGTCTCAAACGCCGTTTGAAGTAGGGTGGGTTCGACACCGCTCATTACGCCGAGTTTGATTGCTACCCGAGTAATTTTAGTTGCTTGATTTGCCCGTGCATGTTGTTCGCACTGTTCAATTAAGGCGCTTACTATAGAATACTCGTGCATTAACAAATCCTTGGTAGCAGTTCACCTTGAGGCAAGTCTAAGTAACGTTTGGTATTCCATGGCGTTCTTAAGATCACTTTTCCGGGTAGTTCGTCGCTGACGGTACCGATGATGGCCGCGCTTTCGCAGTGACCAAATCGTTGCATAATTTCCAACGCACCAAGGGCGATATCGTTGGGAACAGCCAAGATAAAGGTGCCTTCATTGGCTAAATCCATTGGCTCAAAGCCATAGAGTTCACACAAGCCTTTGACCTCATCACAAACCGGGATGCTCGCCTCATTGACTGTGATGCCGACATTGGCGGCAACGGCCCATTCATTTAATACGGCAGAGAGCCCGCCGCGGGTAGCATCGCGCATAGCATGGAGTGGAATATTAGCTGCGATCAATTGCTCTACGACTGGCCAGAGCGTGGCACAATCGCTTTGTAGCGTGGACTCGAGGGTAAGACCCTCACGCGCCATCAAAATAGCCGCGCCATGGCAGCCCACATCACGGGAGACAATAATCGCATCGCCGGGCGCGACATTGGCAGCCGAGATATTCGGACGTAAAATACGCCCAACGCCTGAAGTATTGATAAACAAGCCATCGGCGCAGCCCTTAGGTACTACTTTGGTATCGCCACAAACAATTCTAGCCCCACTTTGTTTCAGCTCTTTGGCCATACTGCGTACAATTGTGGTTAAGTCTTTGAGCGAAAAACCTTCTTCGATGATCACGCTACAGCTTAAATATTGAGGCTCAGCGCCCATCATTGCGAGATCGTTAACAGTCCCAGCAATCGCCAGCTTACCGATATCACCACCGGCAAAAAACAACGGAGATACAGTGAAAGAGTCCGTCGTAAAGGCTGTCGCACCCTGTAATTCAAGTTTTGCGGCGTCTTCTTCGCTACGCAAAATCGGGTTATCGAATTCGGCAAAAAACAGATCGCGGATGAGTTTATTCATCTCTTTACCGCCACCACCGTGGCTGAGTTGAATCGCTTTCTCTTTGGTTGATACATCAGCCATGATGTTGCTCCTTGCTATCGATGCCTTGATAGCGGTAATAAGCATTACAAGCGCCTTCGGAGCTGACCATGCAGCTACCGAGAGGGGTTTCGGGATTGCAGCCGCGGCCAAAGACTTTGCAGTCCTTCGGTTTGGCGAGTCCACGTAGAATATCGCCGCACTGGCAAGCCTTATGATCATCAATTTCTTTGACGGGCAATCTGTCTTTAAAGCGCAGCTCTGCGTCCCTGTGTGCGTATTCATCCCTTAATTGCAGCGCAGAGTTGGGGATTGGTCCAAGCCCGCGCCAACGAAATTGCGGTCTGATCTGGAAAAACTGTTCAACTTTTGCCTGTGCGGCAAGATTACCTTGCTCAGATACAGCGCGGCTGTATTGGATATCGAGTTCTGCCTTGCCTGCGGCCTTTTGACGCACGATGCGCAGGATAGACTCCATGACATCCACGGGCTCAAAACCTGAGACCACTACCGGTGTGCCGTATTGCTCTACGGCCGGGCGATAGATTTTGGCGCCACTGATCACGCTGACGTGTGCTGGGCCAATAAAGGCATTGACCCTCGCATTAGGATCGTGCATCACGGCATCAATTGCGGGTGGGACTAATACATGGTTGATATGAAAAAACAAATTCGCCAGCTTTTCCTGCTCTGCCAGTTGCAACAATATTGCCGTCATTGGGGTGGAAGTTTCAAATCCAATGGCGAAAAACACCACGGTTTTATTTGGATTATCACGGGCAATTTTGAGCGTGTCTAAAGGGTCATAGATAGGCCGAATATCACAGCCCTTGGCTCTGAAACTGGCAAGTGAACCTTGGGAGCCGGGGACGCGGATCATATCGCCTAGCGTCACTAATATCACATCTTCCTGCTGGGCAAGCACTGCGGCTTGATCGATCCGCTCTTTAGGCATAATGCATACAGGGCAACCGGGGCCGTGGATAAACTCAATGTTATCCGGCAGCAAATCCAGTAAGCCGTATTTCATTATGGTGTGGGTATGGCCGCCACACACTTCCATAATGTTGATTTGTTGATCGAGTGAGTGAGCGACCTGGGCAATATCCTTTGCAAGCGAGGCAATGGTTTGGGGATCGCGAAAGCCTTGATAGAGTTGTTTTAATTCAAGCATGTTCAATCCTTGTCGCAGTGTATCGTCTGTAGTTTGCGATCGTTTATAACTGCGGCTGTTGCTTAATGCGTGGTTTCATTTTCAAGTTTTGCGACTATCTCTTGATATAATTCAAGGCTTTGCAGAGCATCATTGCGATCAATTTTATTCATCACAAAACCGATATGAATGAGCACATAATCACCAATAGCCAAGGGTTCAGTCATAAGATGGCTGCTGACATCGCGTTTTACGCCTAAGGTATCGACGGTTACAGATTGGCGCTCGTTATCAACTGCTACCACTTGTGAGGGGATTGATAAGCACATTATTGTGGCTCTCCCACAGTGTTTCGGCGCAGATTTTCATTTAGCCAAGCGGCAACGGCATGCATGGAATCGCCATCTTTAATGGAGACTTCGAGTATTTGAGTGTCGGGATTGAGTTTTTTAAGCTGGGCTTTGGCCTCGTCGACACTGAAATCGAAGTAGGGTAATAGGTCGCATTTTGTGATCAGAACCAGGTCAGCACGGCGGAACATTACTGGATATTTTTCAATCTTATCATCGCCTTCGGGAACGGAGAGCAGCACGATATTTTTATGGGTGCCCACATCATAGCTGGCGGGGCAGACGAGGTTGCCCACGTTTTCCACAAAGCAAATATCTAACCCTTCCAGCGGCAAGTGATGCAAAGCACCATGCACCATAAAGGCGTCTAGGTGGCATGCACTGCCAGTTTGAATTTGATGTGCTGTAATGCCCTTTGCGATTAGGCGGTCAGCATCACGGGAGGTCTCTAAATCGCCTTCAATAACGGCGTAATTAAGTTTTGTGTACTCTTTTAAGTGCTCAAGCAAGGTCGTTTTGCCGCTACCTGGGCTACTCATTAGATTGAAGGCGGTAATATGGTGAGCCTCGAAATGGGCACGGTTGTGGGCAGCTTCTACATCATTTTTATCGAGAATTTTATGGATCACCGACAAGGTTTTTTTATCGTTAAGCTGAGGATTGGTGTGCAATTCCTGATGGTGATGCAGGTGGCCGTGATCATGGGAATGGCGGGGTAAGGAGCAGCCGCAGTCTTTACACATCTTATATTTCTCCTTGTCCTAGGCAAAATGCCTCTTTGGGCGGTATTAGCCTGACAATATGCTGATGCTATTAAATAGGGTTAATTTGATTACGCTAATGTTAAGTGTGATACAAATCGGCTGTGGATTCTTTGATGTTCGTCAGGTTTATTTGGATAAACAAAGACCAAAGAAAATTTCTTTGGTCAGTGGGGATAATGCGCTTACGTGGCTTAGCGTTGAAGGATGTTGATTTTGTTGCTGCTCGCGGGGGTTAAGATAACGGGAACCGATTTTGAGGTCGGGGTGTAGGAGCCTACGCCCACACTGTCGATGGCGACTAAGGGATTGGTCTCTGGGTAATAGGCGGCGATATTGCCCTTGGGGATCTCGTAATAAATCACCATAAAGTCATATACTTTGCGTAATTTGCCATCGTTAGTGAGCGATTGGATATCGACTAACTGGCCATCGCTAAACCCCTGCGCTTTGGCATCATCACTGTTCATAAACAGCACATTGCGCTTGCCCTTAATGCCGCGGTATCTGTCATCCATGCCGTAGATGGTGGTGTTGTATTGATCGTGTGAGCGCAGACTCTGCAGCAGTAACACTGGCAGTGTACTGGTCAGGGCCTGACTCGAACAATCGGCGATGATGGACTCGGGTAAAGCACAAGCGTTAAATTCAGCCTTGTGGCTTTGGGTATGCCAGTCGAGCTGCGCGGCATTATTGGTTAAATGGAATCCCGCTGGGACGTTAATTTTTTGATTGTAGTCGTCGAAACCAGCAATGGTTTGCTCAATCAAATCGCGGATCAGGTTGTAATCATCCCTTAGGGCTAACCAGTCAATTGACTTGGCACTGGTTGCATTCATTGAGGGTGGTTTCACAGCCAAGGTGGCATGTGCCATGCGCGCCACAATATCGATTTCCGACAGGCAGAGTGGCGATACCGCATCGTTCATCCCAGTTGAGGCGTGCACCATACTAAAGGTATCTTCGACGGTGATTTTTTGAATGCCGTGTTTTTGCTTATCGAGTTCGGTGCGGCCAAGGCAAGGTAAGATCAACGCATCTTTGCTGACCTGTAAGTGACTACGGTTGAGCTTAGTGCTGATTTGCACATTCAACTGCGTTTTTCCCATGGCGTTATAGGTAAAAGCGCTGTCGGGCGCCGCGGCGGCCAGGTTTCCGCCGAGGCAGATAAGCACTTTGCTTTGCTCACACTCTAAGGCTTTTAAGGCTTCAACCACGTTATGACCCGCGGCGCGGGGTAATTGGCAGCCCAAATACTGTTCTAAACGGTCAATAAACTCGGCTTTGGGTTTTTCGTTAATCCCCATAGTGCGGTTACCCTGCACATTGCTGTGACCGCGCACAGGGCAAAGCCCGGCGCCTGCTTTGCCAATTTGGCCGCAGAGCAGATGCAGGTTGATGATTTCACGGATGGTATCGACCGAATGTTTATGCTGAGTGATGCCCATGGCCCAGCAACTGATCACCGTCTTGCTTTGGCTAAAGACTGTGGCGGCTTGAATAATATCGACCTTGGATAAGCCCGATTGGGCTTCAATCTGTTGCCAGTCGGTATGACGGATACTCTGCTCATAGTCTGCGAAAAACGCAGTGTGGGTGGCGATAAACTCACGGTCGATACACTTTGCGTTCGACTCAAGGATATGCTTTGCCATGCCGCGAATAGCCGCCATATCGCCGCCCAGTAGCGGCGTGAGGTATTGATGACTAATGGTGGTCGCAGCGGGAGTTAATAACTCAGTTGGACTTTGTGGGCTGGCGAATCGCTCCAGCGCCACTTCTTTTAAGTTATTGAAGGTGACAATTTTACAACCCTGTCTGGCGGCTTTACGTAGGGCATTCATCATCCGTGGATGGTTGGTGCCGGGATTTTGCCCAAAGACAAAAATCGCTTCGGCCGCATCGAAATCACTTAAGACGACTGTGCCTTTGCCGACACCAATGGCTTGGTTGAGTGCCACACCGCTGGCCTCGTGGCACATATTCGAGCAATCGGGGAAGTTATTGGTGCCATACAGTCGGCCAAACAATTGATAGAGATAGGAGGCCTCGTTACTGGCGCGGCCCGAGGTGTAAAACTCCACTTGATTGGGATCGCTAAGGCCGTTGAGCGTATCAGCAATCAGCTGAAAGGCATCATCCCAGCTGATGGGTTCATAGTGATCGGTCGCGGCGTTATAACGCATAGGCTCGGCCAAGCGGCCCTGATATTCGAGCCAATAGTCGGTCTGCTTAGCTAACTGGCGCACCGAATACTCGGCGAAAAAGTTGCGGTCAACAATCTTGCCCGTCGACTCCCACGCCACGGCTTTGGCGCCATTTTCACAAAACTGAAAAGCACCAGCCTTGTTATCGCCCCAGGCACAACCCGGGCAGTCAAAGCCATCGGTTTGGTTTACCCTGAGCAGATTTTTGATATTTTGCTGGGTCTTTTGGCTCCGCAGCACATGCTTTAAGGTCGATTGCAGTGAGGGGAAGCCGCCGGCTTTGGTCGGTTTTTCAATATGAACAGGCATAAAATTCTCCGCGATTGCATTGGGATGCAAGGCTTTCATCAAATATGGAGTAGTGGATTGGCGGATCAAACTTAGGAATATGGACAAGATTAAGCTGGTATTTCAGCGCCAGTTTCACCGCGAGCTGGCTCGGTGACGCGAGACTAATCAGATGGTTGGCTCCATAACGCACCGCCTTTTGGATCAACTCGCTGCTGCAGCGACTGGTCATCAGCAGCGCCTTGGTGCTGCGTTTTTGCCGCAGCAGCGCGCCAATGAGCTTATCTAACGCATTGTGCCGACCGATATCTTCACGACACTCAAGGATATTGCCAGCCTCATCTAAGGCAAAAGCCGCATGGATAGCGCCACTGCGCTGCGCCTTAAGTTGATGTGTATGTATTTGCTGTTTGAGGCTGTCGACTTGCTCAAGCACTAAGGGAGCGCAGGCGGGTAATGGTGGTAAATCTGGTAGGGCATGACCTAGGGCTTCCACACCGCAGATCCCACAGCCAGTTGCGCCAACGAGCCGTCTTTTGCGTTGTTTAAGGGCGATGAAACAACGATTGGCTAAGGTGACATCGAGCATTACCCCGTCTTGGACTGGAGTGATATCAATCTCATGCACATCTTGGTCTTGGCTGATAATGCCTTCTGCGAATAAGAAGCCAATCACAAAATCCTCAAAGTGATCGGGCGTTATCATCATCACCGCATAGCTGATGCCATTGAGGTTGATGGCGGCAGCGACCTCTTCAACCAGATGCGAATAAAGGGTGTTAGGCTGTTGAGCCGCGTTTGGGCTGTATTGAGATCCAGGGCAGAGCCTTGGATCATTCGCCGAATCGAGTGGGTGAGTTAGCACGCATTTCAACCTGAAATTAGATATTGATCACATTCTAGGGAGGGTTTACGCGCTAGGCCAATCAAACTATTTTATGGATTGATAGAAGATTTCTATTAAACTATGGATACCAATAGGGTTTGATTTTTCAGATTTGTCTAAAGCACTGTATCTAACTATGTCGAAAACACTATGAATATTCGCCACCTGCATTATTTCCAACAACTCGCACAATTACAGCATTTTGCCAAAGCGGCGAACGCCTGCCATGTGACGCAACCGACACTCTCTGCGGGGATAAGCGCCCTTGAAAAAAGCGTAGGCACAGAGCTTGTGGTGCGGGGGAGCCAGTTTGTGGCGCTCACGGATGCGGGACAGATCATGCTGCAATACGCCGAGAGAATGTTGCAGGAACAGGCAGCGTTAAAGCAGGAGTTGAGTCTGTTTCGCGGCCAGCTCACGGGTTCATTAAGGATTGGCATAGTGCCGCAATCGAGTATCGACATCATGCCGCTCATCAAGCTGTTTAATCAGGCCTATCCCAATATCAGCATCAAGTTATCTGTAATGACCAATGGGCAATTGATTGAAAATCTTAGTTTGCATAAAACCGATATCGGACTTGGGTTTGACGAACAACTCACCGAGGCTAATCGGCGCAGCTTCGTGTTTTATCCGCAGCGGGCCAATCAAATGGCGCTGTTGTCCTGTGATTCGGTTGATGACAGTGCAAGCAAGTGCTTGTCTTTATATGACATTGGCACGCGTCCCTTAGTGCTGCTGAGTCAAAATATGCAGTTTAGAAAATACATAGATAATGCGATGGCGCAGGCGGGGATCGATTTTAATCTGGTGCTGGAAACCGACTCATTATTCCACCTAATCGGCGCGGTAAAGCATGGTTTAGGCTGTGCTATCGTTAGCCGCGGTATTGCCGAATCGGTGGCGCAACTCTTTGGGATCCCGTATCAGCTTTTGGACGGTGTCAGTTCAGGGCAAACGGTCTTAATGACCCGTAAGCACAGCATAACACCCGCAATGAAAGCCTTTATGCGTCAGCTTGAGTCTTAAAGCATGACTGGTTATTGCTCACGTCTTGATGAATACCATACCAAAGCTGCCCGAGGGCAATCCCCCCATCGTTGACGGGAATATGTTTGTTGGGCAGCACGGTATTGCCTTGTTGGTGCAGTTTATTGAGGCAATATTCGAGCAAATATTGATTTTGAAACACGCCGCCGCACAGCACCATGGGCAGGGCTGGATAGCGCGCGGCATAACCACAAATGGCATCTCCCAAACTATGCAAAAAGGCGCGGGCGATCTGCTCTTGCCGAAGGCTAGTGAGCGGCGCTTCGGTAATCAGCGTGATTATCTGTTTAAAGAGTTGGCTGCTGCGCCAGATATGCGGTTCGCGTGCCGAGCTGTCACTGGATTGATTCGTCGTGTCCAAGGGCAAGTCGAGCATCAGCGTGGGCAGTTGCTGCGTATCGGCCCGTCTTGCCGCTGCTTCAATTAACATGCCCGCTTGGCCTTCAAATTGGGTGGTGTCGATAAAGCCTAAGGCGCAGGCGAGGGCATCGAATAAGCGTCCCACCGAGGAGCTGTTAATCCCATGACCGTTTTGCCAGATCCGATGCAGATTGCTTAAGGTTAGTGGCGTCAGGCTTTTTAGGATGGGCAAATCTAAGGCTTGTACCGCCGCTAAACTCATTTGTTCAAATAGCAAAGCGAGCAGCAATCGCACAGGCTGCTTAATTGCCTGTTCTCCACCGAGCAGGGGAATGGCCTCGAAATGGGCAAGCCGCTCGGCGCCGTTAAGGGTGGTGAGTAAGACTTCGCCGCCCCAGAGGCTGCCATCGTTCCCAAGCCCAGTGCCATCGAAACTAAAACCTAACACTGCATCCTGATATTGATTGATGGCCATTACGCTTAATACATGGGCGTGGTGATGCTGCACACTGAAGGTTTGGATTGAACGAGAGTCTCCACGCAGCGTATCAAGGCGTTGCTGTTGCTGCGCCTCTGCCCAGCGCGATGGCGCATAGTCTGGGTGTTTATCGTGGACAATCAGCTCGGGGCTGAAATGATACAGGCGGGCGAAGGTCGCCAGAGTGCGCTCGAAGTACTGCTCGGCGCTGACACTGAAGAGATCGCCGATATGTGGGCTTAAAAACACATTCGAGCCAAAACCTAAAGCAATGGCATTTTTTTGTTGGGCGCCCACGGCAAGTATGGAATGAGTGAGTGGTGTGGTTAACGGAAAACTTAAGGGCGCATATCCCCGCGCTAAACGCAGCACTTGCACTTGTGACGTACAGCCATTTGGTGGTTGGATAAGTTGCACCACACTGTCATCACAGCCATTGAGGATGGGCCGATTGTGATCGACGATGGCATCCACCACATGGCCGAGTTGACTGATAAGCTCATCGCAATGGGTGATAATCGGCTCGCCCGACAGATTCGCACTGGTCGCAACTAAGGGAGCATTAAATAGCCCGAGTAGTAAATGATGCAGGGGAGTGTAGGGCAAAAAGATGCCAAGTTTGGGGATGTTAGGCGCAATCTCAGGGCTTAGATCGTGCTTATGCTGTGCTTGCATTAGTACTATTGGGCGCTCCTGCGAGCTTAAGGTTTGCCACTCTGCCTGTGTGCCCGTTACATAGCGTTTTGCCATTTCAATGCTCGGCATCATCACCGCCAGCGGCTTAGCCTTGCGTTGTTTACGTTCTCTTAATTGACTGACTGCCTGAGTGTTTCTTGCATCACAGACTAAATGGAAGCCGCCAAGGCCCTTAATCGCCAGAATTTGCCCTTGGGCAAGCTTTTCGGCCGCAGCCGACAATACCGCAAGGCTGTTATCTTGCGAAGCAGACAAGGAGTGAGGTGCGAGTAACTCGCCCTGCGGCGATTTTAAACTCAATTGAGGGCCACACTTAGGGCAACTCACGGGCTGAGCGTGGTATCTGCGATTTAGCGGATCTTGATAGGCTTTAGCGCAGTCGGGACACATGGCGAAATCTGCCATGGCCGTATGATGGCGATCGTAGGGCAAGGCATTGATAATAGTGTATCTTGGGCCGCAATTGGTGCAATTGGTAAAGGCATAGCCATAGTGGCGGTCCTGCGGATTGTGCATATCGCCGAGGCAATCCTGACAGGTACTCTTGTCGGCTGATACGGCAACCAGCGCTGCTAAGTTATGCTCACCAGAGCCATTACTTTGGCTATCACTTTGGCTATCACTTTCGATAATATCGAAGCTAGTCTCTTCAAGCTTTAGGGCTAACTGGCTATGGCCAATCTGATCGATACGCGCCAGTGGCGGCGGATTGGTGGTTAACTCGCGCACAAAGCAATCCAACTGTGCGGCGCTGCCTTGCAGCTCAATCATAACGCCCTTGGCATTATTCAGCACTGTGCCGGTTAATTTAAGCTCACTCGCCCAGCGGTAAACAAAGGGGCGAAAGCCCACGCCTTGGACTATGCCCGTGATATGTAGCTGGCGGCGCTCGAGTCGCTCGGCTTGATTGGCGGGTAAGGTGGCTTTTTTCAATCTCGGTCTTCTTCGCTTATCTGGCTGCATCTGCATGGAAGATAAAACATTTTATCCTCCATGCGTTAGCGCTATCTGAATTTAAGGCTAGCGATGAGCGGGTGCTGTTAAAGGCTATTTAACTGCCTCTGCTTAACATAGAGCGCACCTACGGCTAAGTTGTCGCCCTCTAAATCGAGGCTGCGATTAAGCAATAGCGGGAAATTTTTCCCGAGTCGCAAGCTAATACGCTTGCAGAGGGTTTCGTTGGCTAACTCATTGCCTGCTAAGGCAATGTTGTGTACACCGATATTTAAATCAATGTGTTCCAGCCAATTGGCGAGGTAGTCGGCGAGGGAGTCTTGCATTGCAAAAGCCAGCTGACTCGGATCGCTGTGCCCCGCGACGCGAAAACTTAGCAAAGTGCCGAGGGTTTTACACCAATTCAGGCTGCGGTGCGCTTCGCCCTTGGTGAGGGGATAATCGATGCGCGGCGCATTGGCACCATGGTAACGCATGGCCGCGGCGAGCAGGGCATCGCTCAAATAGGCTGACGACTGAGTTTCTTCCTGCGGATTTAATCCAATCAACACTGCGGCAATCGCCCACAGACTCTGAAGATTATCGCGTCTGCCATGCAGTTTTAGGCTCAGCAGCTTTAAGTAATCATCAGGGAACTGGCTCTTAAACTTTTGCGCGACGGCTTTTTGTGGACTGCTGTCGAGGCAATGGAAAATCTCATAACCATTATCGGGCAGTTCGGGCAGGGCGAAAAATAGCGAGGTTTCGCCCTTATTATCACAGGTGACGATTTGGCTAGGATGCGCGTGGCTTAAGTAAATTACCGCCGCATTTTTGGCTTGCTTGTGGGTGGTGAACTTGCCATTGAGTAAGGTCGCAAACAGCGCCGCATCTGCAATAGTATGATCTTCCTCATCGCCCTGATATTCGGCTGTATTGTCTGTAGAAGTTAGCGCTTGGACGCTGAGTAAACCTTGGTGTGAACGGGTTTTCTTATTGGCTTGCCACTTCGCTTTAAAGCCTAAAAAACGAACATCTTCCCGCAGGGGCTCAGGTGCATGGAAGTGTTTTACCTCTTGGTGTTGTGCATTGCCTAACGTTGGGCTGGAAAGCTTTGCCCAGCCACCTTCAACCCATGCCAGTTGTGGTCTATGGTGCTGCCCTTGCAGATAAACCCAGTCGATGCCTTTTTGCCTTAATACCTCGGCAAGTACCAGTACCACACGGCTATAACCAAAGCAGATATCGTACAGCGGCGCTGACAGCTTTTCGTGCGCTTGGGTGGGTCTTGCGCAAATCAGCGGTTTTTCGATACTGGATAGGGCAATGATTTGATGATCTTTCAGGCAAAAATGTGCGTTGAGGGTATTGGGATTACAAATAAGTAGCTGTGGTCTTGCCGATGTTGGATTGGCAAAAGGCGCTAAGCTTAATTGCACCCCTTCGCTGGTTAAATCAAGCGTTCCTTGGCTGATAAGTTGCGCGGCCATGGCCTTAAGATCGGAAAGTGTGAGTGCCTTTTGCTCACTCGTTAAGCGCATCTCTCCGTGGCAGCAGGGGCAAGTTAAATCGAGCTGACCAAATTGCGCCGCCTGATTATCACCAAAGCGGGGGTAACACTGCTGGCAAAAGGCTGCGACGGATTTACCCACTTGCGTCGCTTCTGTAGGCATAACCTCCAATAATGTCCGCTGGCCTTGTGGCTCATCGACCACTTTAATGCCTGAATCGACGAGCCAAACGGAAATTAAAAAGTCGGCGGCGATAGCATCGGCGAGCTGCTCAAGTTGTGTTTGCTCGCCCTGCGCCTCAATAAAATAGATCTGTGGGCCAAAGTCATTTTGGCTGTCGCAGCCGATGCTGATATTGAGCGCATCGTAATTTAGGTATTGATTACATAAATGCGCATACAAAGGCACCTGCCGTGAGCAGGTAAACTCAAATCTGATGTGTTTCATCTTCTATATTTTCACCAGTAGTGACGCCACGTTTGTAAGAATTGGGGATCAGCGAATCGATACTATGCTCGGCAATGCGTGTCGCGGTGAACCCGAGGGAGGCTAAGTGGGTTAACAGGGTTTGTTCCATCAGAGGGACGGCGGCGGCAACCTTAGTGGTCAGTCCCAGTGTCATAGGTTCTAACACGGTTGGGGTGACGCCCAGTACAAAGGTTTTAGGTCTGTCGCCCACCATTTCCATCATATTGAGGGTTTGTAGCATTTCGACTTCATGGGCGCTGCCTTGCCAGTCGATTTCCTGTGGTGCCTTATCAAAATCGAAGAAATACACTTCGCCAGCCTCGACGCCGTTGGCATTGACGGTATCGACAACGATCAAATAATCGTATTGGCAAATAATTGGAATGAGTCCCTGGGCCAAGGTGCCGCCATCGAGCATCTCTAGCTGGTGGGACTCGTGTGTGAACTGATAATTCTCAGCGATGTAATTGACAAAATGTACGCCGATGCCTTCATCGGTGTACAGGACATTGCCAATACCCAGTAGCAATATCTTCATTGGACTCCTAGTGGTGTGAGTCTGGTTTCGGGTAGTCGTAACCAGAGACAATTGAGTCGACAGAGTTATGTTTGAAGCGTATCCCTGACCAAACCGCCATATAGACGTGGATAACTACAAAGATAACGAATGCCCAAGTGAGGTAGTGGTGCCAAATTCTCACCTGAGCCAGTCCACCCATTTGCGCCGTGATCCAAGCTGCGCTGCTCCAAAGCATGCCACCTAAACCTTCATGGTAGACGTTGGCATACAGCACGAGTCCAGTAATACATATCACAAGTGCCACGAAGGAGATTGCTACGTAGGTCACAAATTGCAGCGGTCCATAAACACCGGCTTTATGCAAGTGTCCCATCCAAATGTAGGATTTCAGTTGGGTGATCCAGCTCTTAACGCTCATCACATCACGGAATGAGCGCCGCTCGATATCGCTTCGACTGAAAAAATACAGGTAGAAGCGGGCCAAGGTGACTGCGGTCAGCACAAAACCGCAGATCAAATGGGCAAAACGGATCCAGCCTTGTACCAATACATCCGTGCTGTCGGGCGCCACAAGAAACGGCCAAGCAATATAGAATCCGGTGATCACTAGCACTAAAATGGTCAGTGCCCGTAGCCAGTGGAAAATCCGTATCGCGGGACTAAAAACCAGTGTCCGAATGCGGGTTTCAGAATGGTTCATGTTGCGTTCCCTCCCTCGTTGTTATTGACCATTGGGGCTGACACGGAACTCGCTCAATGCTTGACCTTTGAAATCCATCACGTGTACAGAACACGCCATACAAGGGTCGAATGAGTGAATAATACGTATCACCTCAAGGGGTTTAGTGGGATCTTCCAGTTTTAAGCCAATCAGTGAGGCTTCATAGGGACCAATCTTGCCATTAGCGTCCACAGGACCTGCGTTCCAGGTGGTGGGCACGACGGCTTGATAGTTCTCAATGACGCCGTTTTTGATGCGGATCCAGTGGCTTAACATGCCGCGTGGCGCTTCAATCATGGCGTGACCCACATATTCCTTACTCGGATCAATGTGTGGCTTCACATAGGTGGTTTCATCGGATTGAATATTAGTGAGCAGGGCATCGAAGGTTCTGAGGCCTTCCTGCGCCACGATAACCGTTTGCAGCATACGCGCAGCGGTGCGGCCCAGTGTGGTAAACAGGGCTTCAACGGGCAAACCAGTACGGGCTAATAACGCATTCACGGCATCGACCACTACCTTATTGCCACGGGCATAGCTCACCAGCAGGCAGGACAATGGACCCACTTCCACGGGTTCGCCTTGGTAACGTGGCGATTTCACCCAAGAGTATTTACCATCGCCATCTAAGGTCGGCAGTTTGCCGTAAACCGTATCCCGCTCAACAAAGCCAGTGTAGTTAGGAATGGTAGTGCCATCGTAAGGATGCTGCGGCGCATCGGCGGTGTACCATGCATGGCTTACGTCTTCGGCGATAAGCTCAGGGTTAATGTCGCTCACACCCGCTAAGTCGCCCTTCATGATCACGCCTTGGTCAAACAGGTATTCGCCATTGGCGAGCACAAAGTCATTGGTTGCCATGAAGTTTTTAACGTTCACGCCGCCAAGTACGCTGGCTTCACCACCAAAGGCTTCCGCCGCCATCACGATATCGGCTTGATAGGCGCGCAGGATAAAGTCGGTCACTATGGCGTGTTTTTGCTTCCATTCCTGCAGGCGCGCAGGGCTTAGCATGTCGCGCACTGAGGTCACACCGCCCACAACCAATGATTGTGGATGTGGCTGCTTACCGCCGAAAATCGCCAGCATTTCTGCGGCAACCCGTTGCACTTCAAGGGCCTTGAGATAGTGCGACAGGGCAATCAGGTTTTGCTCTGGGGTAAATTTATAGGTGCCATTGCCCCAGTAAGCGTTAGCGAAGGGGCCGAGTTTGCCTGTTTCGACAAAGCCTTTCACCCGCTCTTGCACTGCTCTTAATTCACCTTCGCCCGCAGCAATCGGCTTGTCGGTATATTTGAGGGCGACCTGAGCGGCCTTAGCAGGATCGGCACTTAAGGCGGAGACCACATCGACCCAGTCTAAACCGTGTAGATGATAGAAATGCACTATATGGTCATGCATATAGAGCGAGGTTTGCATTAAGGAGCGCAGGTATTTAGCGTTTAACGGGATTTGAATGCCTAAGGCATTTTCCACCGCTTCAGTACCACAGCGATAGTGGGAATAGGTACAAACACCGCAGATCCGCTGCACGATAAGACCCACGTCCATTGGCGTGCGGCCTTTTAAAATCACTTCAATACCACGCCACAGGGTAGAGGAAGACCATGCCTTGTTGATGACATTATTCTCATCAACTTCGACTTCAATACGTAAGTGACCCTCGATACGGGTGATAGGGTCGATAACAACGCGCTTGCTCATGGGTTATTCCTCCAGCGGCTTGGCAAAAATACTGGCAACGGCGTGGGCTCCAATGCCGACGACAGTCGCGCCTAAAATCACCGCACCGACGGTGTCTGCGGTCGCATCCAATCCATGGAGGAGTTGACGACCAAGGGGTTTTTCAAAATCGGCCATATCATCCCAGAAGTTAGGTTCTGAGCAGCCCATACAACCGTGGCCTGCTAACACTGGCCAGCTGGTGTGATGGTTAAAGCGCTCTGTGGGGCAGTTGTTATAGGTATAAGGTCCTTTACAACCCACTTTGTAGAGGCAGTAGCCCTCTTTTGCGCCGTGATCGCCAAACTCTTCAACGAATTCACCGGCATCGAAACGGCCGCGACGTTCACAGTTATCGTGTACCCGTGCGCCGTAGGCCCATTTAGGACGATTGAACATATCCAGCGCTGGCAATTTGCCGAACATGATGAAATACATCAGAGTGCCGACGATGTTTTTCTCACTCGGTGGACAGCCACCTAAGTTGATCACCGGCTTGCTCACCACTTCGTGTACACCTTTTGCCCCTGTAGGGTTGGGGTAGGCAGCTTGCACACCACCGAAGGAGGCGCAGGTACCCACAGAAATAATCGCCGCAGCGCCATCGGCGGCATGCTTGATGATTTCTAAGCCCGTATGACCTTTACAGCCCACGGTTAAGAAGCTGCCGTTATTGGCGGTTGGAACCGCACCTTCAACGGCCAGTAGATAACGGCCTTTGTAAGTTTCCAGGGCATGCTCGAGGTTTTCCTCTGCTTGCCAACCCGCGGCGGCCATTAAGGTTTCGTGATATTCCAACGAGATATGATCGAAGATCAGCGAATCTAAGTTCGGCGTATCGGCGCGGACTAAGGACTCAGAGCAGCCAGTACACTCGGCCATATGTAACCAGATTAAGGGTACACGGTCGGCCAGCTCGGCGGCTTCGGCGACTAAATTACTAAATGGCAACGGCAGGGCAAGCATGCCTGTCACCATGGCGCTCCATTTCATGAAATCACGACGGGTGATGCCATGTTGTTGCATTTTTTCGACAAGAGAGAGCTGTTGACGGGGAGCGAGTTGGCGCAACGCATCTAAGCGCGCCTTTCCCTGTTCATAGAGGGCTGCATGTGTGTCCATGGGTCAACCTTTTTTGTTATTTAAATGTAAATTGGTAAGGGTTTACATAATTGACATAGCCAGTTTAGGCCCTAGGCGATTGATAATTCTTGATGCATATCAAGAATTTTCAAGAGATGTGATGAAACTGATTTTGACATTTAATTAACATGACACAGATCTAATTTCGAATTTGCTAATGGGACAAAATGTCGCACTTTTAACATTTTTGCCGCTAGAGTTCACTTTGTAATCAATTGATGTCGTAGGAATAAGTGGAACAGCAGACTTAATTTATTCTTCTACAGTTTAAGAAAACCTTAAGATTCAGTTAATAGATTCAAACGCAATTGTGATGGGTGGAAGACGTATGAAAAAACTCTTGTTGTTACTCGGATTATTCAGTGTGGGAGCCTATGCCGCTCCGTCGCTCGATCACCAAGTTTTCGATGCGCAAAACCAAGCGGTTTCCTTAACCGAGTTTAAGGGTAAAGTGGTCTATGTGGATTTTTGGGCCTCTTGGTGCGGGCCATGCCGTAAGTCATTTCCTTGGATGAATGCGATGGCACAAAAATATCGTGATCAAGGTTTAGCCGTGGTGGCGATTAACCTCGACACCGATAAAGCCCTCGCCGATGAATTTTTAAAGCAGGTTCCTGCAACCTTTGATGTGCGTTTCAACCCCGAGGGAGATGTAGCACGAAGCTTTGATTTATTGGGGATGCCCAGCAGCTTTATGTTCAATCGCCAGGGGCAACTAGTTAAAAGCCATGTGGGCTTTTACCAAGACAATGCCGCCGATTATGAGCAAGAACTCGTCAGTCTGTTGAAGGAGTAGTGTATGCGTAAAATCGCCTTGATTGCCGTTTCGTTGATGATAGTGGGGTTAACTGGTTGCTCAAGCTTAGGGGTGCAGCCGTGGGAAAAGGGGCAATTCGCCCGCGCCGATATGGCGCTCGATAGTGAAAAGTTAGACCAAGCATTAGACGATCATATCTATTTTAGTAAGGAAGGCAGCAGCGGCGGCCGTGCGTTTGCGGGCGGCGGTTGTGGCTGTAACTAGTCAGTATTGCTTGAACAGGTTGTGCCGTAGATTTTCATTTTTATTCGGTTTTTAGTCTAAATAAGTTTCAGTGATATAAAGGTGTTGTCAGCCATGACAAATAATAACAATAAGTTAGACTCAATAGCCCCACAAGTTCTCCAAGCTAAACCGCAGACTAAACACATTGCTAGTGCCTTGGCTTTAGCCAGTTGTGGCTTGTTTGTCTCTAATGGTCACACCACTGAGCTTGCAAAAAATGCCGATGATTGGAAAGTCGATGCCGCGCTCATGTATTACGGTGAGCAAGACAGGGTGCAGGCAATCGAAGCCATTGGGACGGCGCAAAAAAACTTTGGCGACGATAGTGTGTTGGATTTAAAACTAGTGGTCGACAGTTTAACCGGTGCTTCGGCTTCAGGCGCGGTTGCCCAAAGCGACAGCCAAACCTTTACCCGTCCTTCCGGTAATGGCCAGTATAAAGTGGCGGCGGGTGAGACACCGCTCGATGATACCTTCCACGATACCCGAGTACAGGGCAGTGCTAACTGGTCACTGGCGCTTAATTCCGATTGGAAAGTCAACGGCGGCGTCTATGGCTCTAAGGAATTCGACTATATGTCGATGGGCGTGAATGCAGGGCTTGAGCGTGGCTTTAACAAGGACAACACCACTCTGTTTTTAGGGACATCTTACAGCTTCGATGTGGTCGATCCCGTGGGTGGCAGACCCGTGGCCTTATCCTCTATGGCGATCCGCGATAACTTTACCACGGATGAAGCCTATCGCGCGGCATTCGATGCGACACGCCAAACGAGCAGTGACGATAAACAAACCGTCGATTTGATGTTAGGTATTACCCAAATATTGAATCAGCGTTGGTTATTGCAGGCGAACTATGGTTTATCCAGTGTCAGCGGCTATTTAACCGATCCCTACAAAGTGTTGAGTGTGGTGGACAATAACGGCACCACTGAGGACATAGTCTACGAGAATCGTCCCGATTCGCGCCTGAAACACAGCTTTTATGTGATGACCAAAGGCGCACTCGATGCTGGTGTTGTGGACTTTTCCTACCGCTATAGCACCGACGATTGGGATTTAACTTCGCACACCTTAGAGACCCACTACCGCTATTACTTTAGTGGCAGTTTCTACGGACAATTGCACTTACGTTATTACCAACAGTCGGCGGTGAATTTCTATCAGCCGTTCCTGCTTGCCGATACGCCGCTACCCGAGTTTGCCAGTGCGGATTACCGAATTGGTGATATGAGTGCTTATACCATTGGGGTTAAGTTTGGCCACCGTCTGCCAGGCGGCCATGAGATGACGTATCGCTTGGAATATTACCAACAGGATCCGAAAAACAATGGCACAACGATCCCGGGCGAGCTGCAAAACTACGACCTGTTCCCAACCCAAAAGGCGATAACGGCGCAGTTTAGTTATTCATTTTAAAGGTATACTCTGTTACTGAGCCGTAGACAAAGCGCATCAATATGGGGCGTGTTGCCCATATTGAGCGTTAAGCGAAGTACAGAATAAGGATGCGAAGATGCCAGCAGTTTCCCCTAATGCGCCTTATCGACTCGTGCGCCGTGATTGGGGATTTTTGGGCGAGTTTAGGGCCATGGCGAGTCCCTGTGAGCTATTGGTTGCCAGCCATGATGAAGACATCGCCTACGATATGCTCGATATGGCGGCCCGTGAGGCGCGAAGAATCGAGCAAAAGTACAGCCGTTTTATTGAAGGCAATTATCTATGGCGTTTGAATCATGCCGATGGCAAACGTCAGTCAATCGATGAAGAAACCTGGCAACTGTTGGCTTTTGCGAAACAATGCTTTGAGTTAAGTGACGGGCTATTTGATATTACGGCTTGCCCGTTAATGCAAGTGTGGCGTTTTACGCAGGACGCCAAGATGCCCGCCAAAGCAGATATTGAGGCAGCGCGAGCCTTAGTGGGCTTTGCGCGTATTGAGTTTAATTCCCAAGAGCTGCTGATGCCCCAAGGTATGCAGCTCGATGTTGGCGGTATCGCCAAAGAATATGCGGTCGACAGGGTCGCCTATGAACTTGCCGAGTCCTATGCGGGGATTTCGGTATTGGTTAATTTTGGCGGTGATATCGCCTGTCCGGTGGCCAATGCTGTGCCTTGGCAAGTGGGGATTGAAGATCCTAATCAGCTTGACCATGCCGCTAAAGTGCTTGCCATCACCCAAGGCGCCTTAGCGACCAGCGGTGATACTCGGCGGTTTATTGAGGTCGAGGGTAAACGTTATGGGCATATTGTCGATCCGCGCACAGGCTATCCCGTGAGCGGGGCACCGCGCTCGGTGACGGTACTCGGGCCAAACTGCGTCACTGCGGGCATGTTGGCCACCATGGCCATGTTACAGGGCGAACAAGCCGAAGCCTTTTTAGCCGAGCAATCGGTTCAGTGTAGTATTTTTCGATAGGGCATTATCAATGCGTATCATGTTAGTGGAAGACAATGAGTTACTAGCCCAAGGGATTTGCTTAAGCCTTGCTAAAATGGGGATGCAGGTCGATCATCTCAGTAGCTATCAGCAAGCATTGGTGGGCATTAAGAATGAGACCTTTAGCGCCATAGTGCTTGATTTAGGCTTACCCGACGGTAATGGTAAGGAGCTACTCAAAGCGTGGCGCGCCGAAGGCGTTTCAATCCCGACGATTGTGCTCACGGCTAACACGGATTTTGATACCAAACTCGAGTGCCTCGATATCGGCGCCGATGATTATTTAGGTAAACCCTTCGATGTGCGCGAGTTAGCCGCGCGTATTCGGGCGATCGTCCGTCGGCAATATGGTTTAGATAATAACAGCTTGAATATTGGCGCGTTAAGTATCGACCTCAACACCCGCGAAGTGAGTTTTCGCGATCAAAATGTGCCTCTGTCACGCCGGGAATTTCAGCTATTGCTGGAACTGGCACAATCCGCAGGTCGTGTATTGACCCGTAATCAGTTAGAGCAGTTAACCTACGGTTGGGATGAGGTCGGCAGCAACTCGATTGAGGTTCATATCCACCATTTACGTAAAAAATTAGCCAACGACTTAATTAAGACGGTACGCGGCATTGGCTACACCCTAACCGAAGTCAATTAACCCATTAAAATTGACACTCGCGCAAGGATTTAAGTGACAAACTCGGCGTTTATCGGTATTTAGTAACTGCCTTTTAGGCATGTCTACTCTCACCATAAACGACGGGGACCACAGGGTGAATCGACTCAAGGTGCTGGATGTGTACTCATTACGTTTGTTATTAACCTTGCTGATGCTCTCGGGGATTTCAGTTTCCGTGGGCATTTCAAGCTGGTTCAGCACCCGAGATTCTAAGCATCAAATCGAAGAGTTATTCGATGCGCAGATGCTGCAAAGCGCGAAAATGCTTGAACTGTTCTATCACGACGAGGAAGCTTTCAAAGCGCCGCAAGAGTTGCCGCAAGTTCTCCATGTGCCCGACAGTCAAGTGAGCACCTTTGCCGAAAAAGCCGATGCGTTAAAGCTTGCCTATGAGCATAAACTCGCCTTCCAGATCTGGAGTGAGGCGGGGCAAGCACTGGTCTTTTCAGACAATATTGGCCGCCAACCCATCACTAAGTTTGTCCAAGGCTACAGCAAAAAAGTGTTCGAAGGGGAGCTCTGGCATGTGTTCAGCTTTTTTTCGGTCAAACACAAAGTCTGGATAGTTACTGCCCAGCAGGACGAAGTGCGCCAAGAGCTGGTCTCACAGATTATGCATAATGCCGTGATAGTACCGCTGATCGTGGTGCCCTTAACCTTACTTATCGTCAGCTTGCTGTTTTACATCTTGTTCCGTCCGTTGAAGTCCTTCGAGCGCGAGTTAATGGCGCGCTCGCCTAACGATCTCACGCCGCTCACTATGTCACTCCCAAAGGAACTTGTGCCCGTGCGCCGCGCGCTAAATCAATATATCAGCAGCATTGCGCATTTTATTGCGCGGGAACGCCGCTTTAGTGCCGATGCGGCCCATGAGTTAAAAACCCCCTTATCCGTGATTAAGTTACATCAACAGGGTTTAGAAGGCTTAGTGGGAGAGGGGGATGCGGAGCGCATCCACCTCGCCGCCATCGATGCGGGTGTGAAGCATATGAGTCATACAGTGGAGCAGCTCTTACTGCTTGCGCGGGTCGATTCGATTGCCGAATTGAATGTGCAGCCTTATCCGCTGTTGCCAATGGTAGAGGATGCGCTGAACCAGCTAATGCCACTGATCACCGACTATGAATGGGATATTGATGTTGACGCGGCGTTAACGCTCAACTGCGATCGTTTTTACCTGTTGATCGTGCTGAAAAATATCATCGAAAATGCCTGTAAATACAGTCCTGCTGAAACGCAAATTTGCATTAGTGCAGCGCTAACTGACGCTTATGTTGAGATCAACATCGCCGACCGTGGTCAGGGCATGACCCATGAGCAAATCGCCAGCGCGACGGAGCGCTTTTACCGCGTCAATGAAAATGAGGGGATAGGTGCGGGATTAGGGCTCTCCATCTGCCACCACATTATTGATTTGCACCAAGGGCAATTGACGATAACGCCCCGCGAAAATGGCGGTTTAGTGGTTACCCTTTTATTACCTCAATAGTATCGTTTGTTTTGTTGGTACACGCTTGATGCAATAAATTTTGTTGCAACAGGCTCGCGTATTGGCAGGCATCACCTAAGATTATTGTCAGCAGTCAGTTTGCAAAAGAGGCTGATTTTGTTTCTATAATGCGAACTAGATAGCACTTTACTCACATACGTTACTTTTAAAGATCAAATCCGTATGTTAATTCGAATTTGATATTCTTTATTGGTATAAGTATATTGCTAAATAGTATCGTGCAAAAGGAGTTAACTGCATCTTTATTTATGAGTTTTTTACTCCTTCTGATATCTTTCGCGATATGTAACAGCCTGTGTTTTTTTACCATCAAACCGCGGTAAAAAAATTTCACTGTGCAGACAAAAAACGTTGATTTCTTAGTTTATTTTTAGGTTACCTATCCTATGGTTAGCTTGTTGCGTTGCCAATCGTTTAAACCTTCTTCTTCACTCATTTGCTCACTGGCGCTTAGCGCAGCATTTGCGCTGTCGAGCACGGCATTTGCTGAAGAAACAAAGCCTGCTGAAAACAAACCCGCCACACCTGTGGTGAGTCCACCTAAGGCGACGGCTCAGCCGGCGAACAAAAATCAAGTGAGATTTACAAAAACGGGCACCTTTGATGGCGATTCTGTAATGAAACTGGCGCGTAAGCTGGCTTCTAAGCCCTATGTGGCGTTAAAGGACCCGCTGCCAGCAGGCCTCGCCAAGTTAACCTACGATGAATACCGCGACATTCGCTTTAACCCGATTTCGTCCATTTGGCGCGATCAAGGTTTACCATTTCAAATGCAAATGTTTCACCGTGGCTTCTATTTCCAAGATTTGATCGAAATTGCCATCGTTGAAGCTAACCAATCGACTCACTTAGCCTACGAGCCTAAGTATTTCACTGCCGGTGAAGTTATCAGCCAAGCATTGCCAAATGATGACATTGGTTACTCAGGCTTTCGCATTCATAACCAGTTAAACACCAACGGTGTGTATGACGAGCTGATGGTGTTCCAAGGCGCGAGTTATTTCCGTGCCTTAGGTAAAGGTAACTCCTATGGCTTATCTGCCCGTGGTTTGGCATTAAAAACCGCCGATCCAGAAGGGGAAGAGTTCCCTATTTTCCGTGCATTTTGGGTTGAACGTCCTTCCTACGACAGCAACCTGATCGTGGTGCATGCACTGCTGGATAGCCCAAGTGTTGCGGGCGCGTATCGCTTCTCTGTGCGTCCTGGTGACAACACCCAGATCGACGTCGAAGCGACCTTATTCCCTCGCGTCGAACTCAGCAAAGTCGGTCTAGCTCCTAGCACTAGCATGTTTTTACATTCACTTAATGGCCGCCACGATACCGATGACTTTAGACCTGAAGTTCACGATTCAGACGGTTTGTTAATGTTTAACGGCCGTGGTGAGCACCTGTGGCGTCCACTGGCGAACCCTCGCCAATTACAGGTGAGCGCGTTTGCCGACAACTCGCCACAGGGCTTTGGTTTAATTCAACGTGAACGCAATTACGCTTCTTATCAAGATCTCGAAGCCCACTACGAGCGTCGTCCAAGTTTATGGATTGAACCTGTGGGTAACTGGGGACAAGGTGCGGTCGTTCTGACAGAAATTCCAACAGAATCAGAAATTCATGATAACATCGTGAGCTTCTGGAAGCCGCGTCAGCCTATTCCTGCGGGCAGCGAGTATCATTTTGCTTACCGTATGAGTTGGGGCGAGGAACCAGCGGCGAAAACCAATTCTGTCGTGGTGAGTCGTACAGCCAGTGGTCGTGCCGACATCGCAAAAGCGACCCCAAGACGTTTGTTTGTCGTGGATTATCATCTTAACGGCGCCATGCCCGATGAATTACCGCTCGCGAAGGTTGAGTCTTCCGGTGGGGTGATTTCAAATGTGGTTATTGCGCGTAACGCGGCTAACAATGGTTATCGCCTCGCGTTTGAGTTGGAGCCAGAAGATAAGGAACTTATCGAATTACGTGCCGAACTCAAGTTCTCAACACCGCGTCAGGTTGAAACCTGGCTCTATCGCTGGACGCTTTAAGGTCCATGACGGAGCAACATAATATGACTGTATCCGAGAATTCGGTTCTTGAGACTGAAGTGCTCGTGGGTGGTAGCGCCATGCCTAATGAAAGGCCTGGCGCGATGGAACCCCAAAGCTTAAGCAAAATGCCTGAAGGCTTCCCACGCCGTAGCACAGTGGCTAACGGCGTGCGCTCGAAGGTATCCCGTCGATTTTTTGTCGTAGGCGGCGCACTTGCACTGTCTGCGTTTGCAATCTACGAAATGGGCGCTGTGTTCAGTATCGGCGGGATCACTCCCCTCGAATATCTGATGTTGGTACTGTTTGCGATTAACTTCTGCTGGATTGCCTTAGCGTTTTGTAGTGGTATCGCAGGCTTCTTCATGTTGCTGAAAAAGCCCAAGCCAAACGAGCTTGACCAGACTGAGTTACATACCCGCACCGCGATTTTGATGCCCACCTATAACGAGTCGCCTGATAGGGTGTTCTCTGCGGTATCTGTGATGGCGGAAGCCTTGTCGCAAACGGGACATGGCCATGCGTTCGATTGGTTTATCTTAAGTGATACCACAGATCCTGAAATCGCCCTGTTAGAAGAGCAGGCGTTTTTAGTGCTGCGCCAAGAAACCCACAAACATTCTCGCGTGTATTACCGCCGTCGTCGTAAGAACGTGGCGCGTAAAGCGGGTAACGTGGCGGATTTCTGCCGCCGTTGGGGCTCTCGTTACGATCACTTACTGGTGCTCGACGCTGATAGTTTGATGGAGTCATCGACCATCACGGGCTTAGCACAACGTATGCAGGCCGATCCTGACGCCGGACTTATCCAAACCATTCCATCGCTCATCAATGGCACCACCTTAATGGCGCGTCTGCAACAGTTTGCGGCGCGTATTTATGGTCCTGTGATTGGTACGGGTCTAGGTTGGTGGGTACAAAAAGAAGGTAACTTCTGGGGCCATAACGCCATTATTCGTACCGAAGCCTTTATGGGCGCGGCGGGTCTGCCAAACCTTAAGGGTAAACCGCCATTTGGTGGCCATATCCTAAGCCATGACTTTGTCGAAGCGGCGCTTATTCGCCGTGCTGGCTGGAGTGTGGTGATTGCCTACGATTTACCCGGCTCTTATGAAGAATGTCCGCCCTCGATTGTCGATTTAGCCGTGCGCGATCGCCGTTGGTGTCAAGGTAACTTACAGCATTCCCGTATCCTGCCGACCAAAGGCTTGCACTGGGTTAGCCGTTTGCACTTAATGACGGGCATTATGGCGTATCTGTCATCGCCATTCTGGTTGTTATTGATTTTAACGGGTTTGATGCTCGCCTTGCAGGCACACTTTATTCGTCCAGAGTATTTTACCGACCAATTCTCGCTGTTCCCAACATGGCCAATCATGGACTCGGACAGGGCATTGAGATTGTTCTATATCACTATGGGCGTGTTGTTTGGACCTAAGATTTTCGGTGTATTATTGCTGCTAAAAGATGGCAACTTTGCCCGCAGTGTCGGTGGTCGCATCAAGGCGATTTTCAGTGTGATATTCGAGGTCATCCTCTCGGCACTGATCGCACCTATTATGATGTTTATCCACTGCGGTGCGGTGATGTCAATTCTAATGGGACGTGACAGTGGTTGGTCCCCACAGCGCCGTGACGATGGCAGCATGCCTTGGTTAACCCTGATCTATCGCCACCGCTGGCATATGCTGGCGGGCGTGATGTTAGGTTATGCGGCCATTTTGGACTCCTTAACATTGCTTGCCTGGATGAGCCCCGCCTTGATTGGTCTTTGGTTGGCCGTGCCGATTTCGGCGTGGACGGGGTCAATCAAAATTGGTGAGTTCTTTAAACGCATTGGCATTTTGGCCACGCCAGAGGAGCGTAATCCTGCGCCTATCTGTATTCGTGCCCAAGAGGCACGTGCCGCTTATCAGGCGCATATCGAGCAGCCTTGGACATTAGCGCAAGTGTTAAAAGATCCAGCGTTAATGGAACTGCATTTAGCTATGGTTGATAAGCAGCCACTGCGTGCGGCGGGTACACCCATTGAACCGGTTGAAGCTATTGTGCACGTAAAAGTGCATGAAGCGCAGTGCCAACAGAGTGCCTTGGCGTTATTTAACCGTCAGGAGATGGCGCTGGTGCTGGCTAATCCGCTGATGCTGCGAAGTTTACAAAAACTGCCAGAGCAGTTTGTGCCGGAAGACTTAGTGTCTTTCTGCTAGTGCGAACTTCAACCTAGCGTTATTTCGCTGACTCGATGAAATGCCACTGATGCCTATCAGTGGCATTTTTGTTTTATCCCTTTGCTGTCTGCATTTCGTTAACGGCTTCAGCTATAGTGAATACAGATTACTGGTGAATTGAGTGTTGATGTCAACATTCGCGGTATATCAGCTCAGTATCTGCTATTACAGGGGATGTTTATGATGCCTGTGAGTCGATTAACGCCAAATCCTAACAAACGAAATCGTAGCTTGAGTTTAGTTAAGCGCTGGCCACTTAGCACATTGCTGATGGGACTTTCCCTTGTGCTCATCGAATCCTATGCAGCCAAACCTCCAGTCACTGCACCTTTAAGTGTTGAACCACAAACTGTTGCGCCGCTAGCTGATGCGACTTCCATTGAAGTTGCCGAACCAGACACCGCAGTTGAGCAAATCCTAGGGCAAACATTACTCTTGAGTCTTGCCGATGTGAGCCCGGTTTTTAGCGCCAATTATCAACAGTTGATCCAGTGGCGGCAGAGGGCGCTGGATAATGAGGAGCAGGTGAAGCTTCAGCAAATGCAGCTGCAACTGGATAACTATTGGCAGTATCTCGATGCCCAAGCTGAATGCATCACGCCATGCTCATCGGCAACACTGCTGCCAAAGGATACGTATTTTCGCGCTGTGGTCATCAAGCTGAAGCAATTAATGGCGTTAGCGGAATCCTCTACGTGGGAGATGCTTATCCTCGAAGATAAGCTAAGTCCAGGGCAAGAGAGTCCACTCATCGCGCCGATTGCGCAGCGTCTTTTCCTATTAGGTTTTCTAGAAAATATGCCTAGCACAGCTTCCGAGTCAGTATCTGAACTAGGATCTGAGCCAGTCATTAAATCAGACATTGAGTCAGATAGAATTTTGCCAGACGCAACAACACCTGCTGATTCAGTCGCACGAGAGGAGCAGGTTGCAACTGCTAACAATCCCTTACGTTATGATGATGCGCTTGTTAGCGCTATCAAAGCCTTTCAAACCCTGCAGGTTTACAGGCGGATGGGGTGATAGGTAAGCAGACCCTGTATTGGCTAAATCAATCTCCCTATGCTCGGGCACAGCTGTTGGCCAAAAATACCCTTAGGCAGCAGATTTTTACGCGCACCTTACCTGCAAGTTATCTGATGATAAACATCCCAGCATTTGAGCTGCAATTCGTCGAAGCGGGGAAGGTCATTCTTAATTCAAAAGTAATAGTAGGCAAAGCATCGCGGCCTACACCACTGTTAAGTAGTCATATCTCCAGCGTGGTGCTCAATCCTCAGTGGCGAGTGCCACGCACCATTGTCCGGCGCGATATCTTGCCCCATATACGTCAGGATGGTCATTACCTGCAGGATCGTGGGTTTGATGTCTACGACTATGACGGCGCTCAAGTCGAACATTCGCCGCAGGAGTGGCAAGAGTTGGCATCCAGCCATTTTCCCTATCGCTTAGTGCAGCGCCCTGGGGCGAAAAACGCCTTAGGTCGATATAAATTTCATTTCGACAACAGTTTTAGCGTGTATTTGCACGGAACTTCTGAGCCAAGTCTCTTTAAAAAGACCGATAGGGCCTTATCATCGGGTTGCATTCGGGTTGAAAAGGTCGAGGAGCTGGCCCGCTGGTTTCAGACTCACTTAGTTAAAGATACGCGTCTTTGGGACAAATTAGCGCCTAATACCACTCAATCCCAATGGTTTGCGTTGTCAGATACCATGCCGGTTTACACGGTTTATTGGACAGCATGGCTTGATGATGCTGGGCAAATTCAATATCGCAATGATATTTATCAGCTAGAGGCTGAGTTTACCCAGGCGGTACCTGCAGCAATTTTTTACATTCTATAACGACCTGAACTTTTAAGAGATTTTGAAATCTGAAATCTTGCGAGCCAGTCAAGGCTTGATCTGAATGGCGATTCAGTATAATTTGCGGTTTTAGTGTCCAAAAAACGAACAAAAGGTGATGATGTGACGTTACTTTGTCCTGCCCGTAGGCAGTTGTTGTTAGGCCTCAGTGGTGTGGCATTGTGTTCTTTAATTCCTTCTAAAGCGTTTGCAAGTCGGTCGACTAAAGGGGTTCGTGATCTCAGCCTCTATAATCGCCACACGGGCGAGCATAACAATGGCAGTTATTGGATTGACGGCCATTATCAGAGCGAAGTATTGAATGATTTTAGTCATTTGCTGCGGGACCATCGCCAAAATGTGGCGGCGCCCATGGATAAACGCTTATTCGATCTGCTTTACACCCTTAAGAGCACCCTCAATACCGAGAACGAAATCCATGTGATTTCAGGCTATCGTTCGCCTAAGACCAACGCCATGTTGGCGGGTAAGAGCAGTGGGGTGGCAAAGAAAAGTTATCATATGCAAGGCATGGCAATGGACATCGCTATCCCGGGCGTGAACCTAAAAAACCTTCGTGATGCGGCGTTATCGCTTAAATTAGGAGGAGTGGGTTATTACCCTAAGTCGGGCTTTGTGCATGTTGACTGTGGCCCAGTCCGCCACTGGTAGTCTTATCGTTTTGCACTGAGAGCTGCTGATAAAACTGCAGCTCGAGTGTTTGAATATCCTGCAAATAATGTTTTAACAGCGGCAAGAAGAGTTGCCCAAGCTTGTTCATTTCCCGATGTTGTTGCCAGTCGTTCACATGCTGATTGAGGCACTGTGAAAACTTAAATTGCCTGAGTCGTTGGCCTTCAACGGCGGATGATTCACAAAGCTGCATCAACATCAGCAAACTGCGATTTTTTTGTTGAGTGCAGGCGAGCAGCTCTAACAGTTTCAATTCGATTGTGGTCTGTTGATAGGGTACCGTTTCGATAAGTGAGACGAGTTCACGGGCTAATTGGCATGAAAGACGATTTTCTTGTTGCAATAAATACAGCTCGTGACGCATGTTTGACAAGACTGAAGTGACAAAATTTGCCCGAGCTTAGCAGGCATAGACGGGCTTAAGTGTGATCAAGATCGCGTGTTTTTTGATTCAGATCAAAGCCGCTTCGGCTATGTAACAGGCTACAAACAAGTTTTCCAATTCAATAAATACTCTTTGTGATTTATAACGATAGCCGCTCGGTATCATTCAGGTTTAAGAGTGGGGCTGTTCTTGTACCTGCCGAGTAACTGTGTTAGTATGCGCGCGCTTTATAATGAGTCACCATTGGTCGAAAATGGTGATGGTTTTTACTCTAAATTTAAGTGAGAAACACATGTCTTACACTATCCAAGCACAAACCCGCACTGAAATAGGGAAAGGTTCGAGCCGCCGCCTACGTCATGCAGGTAAAGTTCCTGCTGTTATCTACGGCGCAGGCAAAGAGCCAGTTTCTATTGTTTTTGATCACAAAGACATCATCAACATTCAAACTAACGAAGACTTCTACACTTCTGTTGTGACTATCGTTTTAGATGGCAAAGAAGTTGGTGTTCGTGCACAAGCTATGCAACGTCACGCGTTCAAGCCAATGATCGAGCACGTTGACTTCGTTTACGCTTAATCGCGTGATTGAAGCAAAAAAGCGCCTATAGGGCGCTTTTTTTGTGGCTGTTTTTTAACGAAAAAGATAAGAATCCCCGCGTAACATGGCTACGCGGGGGAGTATCACTTGATATTGAAGTTATAATAGATATCGAGAGATTGGCCTAAGGTGCCTGATACCGTTTCCAGATAGAGTTGCGATAATAGGTAGTATCTTACCGTCATCTCATACCCTGGGTTAAATACCCCGACGCCATATTTCACCATCAGGTTATCACCGATAAAGCCACTGATCGCCACGCGGCCCTCATCGTTGGTGTCCAGTTGTACGTTAGAGAAACCAAACTCTTCAATAATCCCTGTGGCGGTACTGCCAATGTTATTGATGGCACCACCGCCGCCGACTTGTGAACCTAAGCCCAGTGCAGCACCCATCATCAGCGAATTGTTCTGCTCGTTATTGCTGCTGTTAAAGCCGCTACCTTTGATAATGTAAGACAGGATCTCCGCTTGCTCCTTAGCAGGATTAGAGAACAGGGTCACCACCGGGCGGGCAGGCGTGCCTGTGACACGGACGCCCGCGACCAGATCTTCACTCTTAATTTCACGAATCGCTTCGATATTTAAGTTAGGGACGGATGTCGGGCCAACAAACTGCACCTCACCGGTGCGGATTTTCAGGGTTTGTCCCATAAACTTATAGCTGCCTTGCTTGACTTTAATATCGCCAAACAGCAGTGGTGGGCGGAACGCCTGTTGCTGCAGTTTTAAGGTTCCTTGCAGCTTACCTTTAAGGCCCATGCCATCTACTTTTAAGTCGTTACCGACATTAATGTTTAGATCCGCCACTATGGCATAGGGGCTGGCTTTCGGTTGCGCCGCGGCAATCGAGTCATCGAAGACCACATCTTCCGACAGGGCAACACCGCCCTCGGCGAGCTGGACGATTTTGATATTACCTGAAGGCACATCGACGACGCCTTTAACTTCGAGCTGTTGACTGCTAAAGGCGATGGTGAGATCGGGCGAAACATCAAGCAGCGCAAGTGGCGGTTGGATCACGGCTAATTTGTCGCCCTTTATCGCAAGTTCGCCACTAAATTGACCCTGAGGCCAGCGCATATCACCCGTGACACGGCCCAAGCCATTGCCCATCATCCAGCGTCCTTTGAGGGATGCCTGTTGGCCGCCCAAGTCCATCGACATATCGATTTTATTAATTAGTGTCGGGTTGGCCGTCAATGCGAGGGCGCCTTGAGTCAGGGACACATTGCCCGATACTTCTGGGGCATCCAAGGTGCCGGCAAAGTTTAATCTGCTGGTCAACAAACCTTCGAGGGTATTGAGCTGCGGGAAAAACTCGCCCAAGGGTTGCAGGTTAATTTGCTTGATATTGGCATAACCCGACAAGGTTCTGTCTGGCGTCACGTTGACCGTGACTTCACTCTGCCAACTGGCGACATCTTCTGATTCAAAGCTAATCGATGAAAGGAGTCGTTTAGCATCTAAGTTAGCTTTAAAATCAAGCTGTTGATAATTAATGGTGACTTCACGGTTTTTTGCCCGTTTAAGCTTGATGCTACCGGGCGTAAAATTAAAGTCGACATTGGCCGTGGGTTTACGTCCCGCCGCCCAGGCAAAATTTGCCAAGAGTGAAGAACCGCCATCCCACTGCATATTGTTTGGTAATACAGGCACTAACAGCTTACCTAGATTACCCGCATAACTGAGCTGAGCCTCGCCAGTTTTGCCAATCGTCACTTGATTATCGAGGCAAACCTTACTGTTGGGGTTGACCAGACAGAAGGGGCTTATATTGCCTTTGGACTTATTTTGATCCCAGGCGACAAGAATATCTTTATCAATCTCCCAGCGTCCGACGGGGGTTGCCAAGTTGATTTTATTCACCTGCGCCTGCAGTTGGGATTTTTTCATATCGTATTGGCTAGTGACGCCAAGCTCGAGTCCAAGATCCCCTGTGGCGCTGAGGGTGAGTTTTTGGTTTTGAATATCGCCCTTACTGCCCAAAGTCACAGTATCTAAGCTCTGTGAGCCGAGTTGCAGCGCCTTGGACTTGAGTGATAGGGCAAACTCATGGGCATCCAAAGGTTTATAGTAAGCCTTGAGTGTTGACTCCCTAAGCTTAATATTTTGATGCACCAGATCGACCAGTTGCGCGGTTAACTCTACTTGTGGATGTTTTTCATCCCCAGTGACATTGATATCGGCCTGCAATTGGCCACTGGCTTGGGGCAACCACAAACCGAAATCGGGGACTTGTAGTTTGCCCTCAAGGTTCCAGGTTTTGTTGGTTTCGCCCGCTAGGGTTAAGGTGGAGCCCAGTACCTTGGCATTGACGCCTTTAGCGCTGATATACAGTTTATCGTTGATGCTGACATCGGCTGTGATATCAAACGGATACCCCTGCATCGTGCCTGACAGTTGAGTGTCCGTTAGAGCCACTTGCCACTGTTTATCTAACAAGCGTCCCGTGGTCTGTAATTGGCCCGAGATTAAACTGTTTGGCAAGCTGCTTGTTGCACTTGCACTTGCACTTGTTGCTGTAGTTGCAGCAGCTGTGGTTGGAGCTGGAGCATTTGTAGTTACAGGCGCCGACTTATCGGTGTTTGTGCTCGGCGCTTTAGAGTCTTTTTTAGCTGTCGTTTCAGGCGTCTGCACGGTTTCCGGCAGGGTGATTTCCTGTAATTTCAGGTTATCGAGCAATACCTTGGCTTTCCAAGCGATCGCCTTAGCGTAATCTAGCTCACCGGTGACATCGACCGAACCTAGCTCTCCCTTCGCAGTAAACTGCTTAATATCGAGCTTCGCATCCTGATGATGGAGTTCACTGCTGATGGCTAACACTTTATGGAAAGGTGTGGTGACATTTCCATTGAGCGTCGCCGCTTGCTGCGTGAGGGAGCCTTGGCTGTCGAGGTTAAGGTCGCTGACGAGATACTCGGCATGTTGCAGTGGCCATTGTGCGCGGACTTTTTCCAGTTTGACCTTGTAGGGCAGCGTGGGATCTTTGAGGGTCAATTGTCCATTGAGACTAAAATCGACATCCCCCTTGGCAAGGGCATGGATCCCAAGCTGTCCGACGCTTTGGCTAAGGGTTAGGCTTAATTGTTGATGGGTCAATTCAGGCAACTCGGCAACCTGAGTCACATTGGCCTGAACCTCAAGCGCGAGGGGATAGTCCTGTTCGAGGGCGAGTTGGCCCACCACAGAAACTTCGCCATAACTATGGGCAAGCAGCAGTTTTTCTAGAGTTAACTGATACTTGGCAAATTTACCTTGAAGCTCAATATGGCTAAACAGATCTTCGCGCGGACCAATCTGTAAACGGCTGTTGTCTAAACTGAGGTGCTTTATATCCACCGGGAAAGGCATAAAAACCTGTGGTAAATGGGCAAGTGCCCATTCCTCTGTAGATGCTTGCTTGTCGGTGTTTTCATCCGTTTGCTTATTAGCTTGAGGATTTGCAGGGGCTTTCGCCGAGTCCTTATCAGTAATTGGCTTATCTGCTGTGGTTTTAGCGCTTGCTGTAATTACTGCGGTTGCTGATTTTTCTGTCTCAGGCTGAGGAGGCGTCGTCGCTGCGCTCGTGGTTTCTGCCGCTGCAGTTGTCTCGGCTGCCTTGGTGTCAGTGACTTGTTTGCTAGTGATTTGAGTGTTTGCGCCTTGAAGAGCTGTGGCCTGTGTGTCTGGCGCAGGGCTGTCGTCGGTTGGAATTAACACGGCCAAGCCTTCACTGCTAAGCTGCTCGACCGTGAGTCCTTCGGCAAACCAAGTGGCGGCGGTCTGAATATGATTTGCCGAAAAGCGCATCTTATCGACAGCAATATTGATGTTAATCAGTTCGGCGCTGTCGAGTTTGATGCCAAAGGGTAGAACCAGTTCACTCGGCTCAGCATTTTCGGGGGGGACGTCGACTTCTGCGCCGCCTGCGCTTAAGGCCTCGGTATCAATATTGACATCGATTTGGCTCGCCGTTAAAGCATTCACGCACAGCTGTTTTTGCAGCAGACATGTGGGTTGCCATGCCAAGTGTAAATCCTTGAGCTCGACCTTAATCCCATCCATCGACCAACTGGCGTGGGCTAAGGTGAGATCTTTATTTAAGGAGCCAGAAGTGTAGGTGAGCGCCAGGTCAGGCACAAACTTATCGGCTAAACCCACACTTATCCGAGAGCCAATTTCAGTCCCTAGCAGTAATGCGGTTAACACCAAAAGACTTAAGGGAACGTAAACAATAATCCGCGTGCAGAGTTTAAATATTTGCCAAATGCGCAGCTTAAGTGTTTTGGGCTGCACGCACGTTGGATTTTGCTCCAAAGACAATTGCTCAAGTGTTTGATTCTCTTGTTGAGCAGATGCATTAGGTTCATGAATAGGGGGCTTGCTCATAGCTCTGTCCCCATGGTTAAGTGAATGCGCCATGAACGGTCAATGGTGTCTGTCTCTTTCAAACCAACCCCTAAATCTAACTTAATTGGGCCAATGGGGGAGATCCAATGGATACCACCACCCACTGAGACTACGGGTTCAAACTGATTGTTATCAAAGGCGTTACCCGCATCCACAAAGGTGGCAACACGCCAAGTCGGGGTGACGTAATATTGATATTCCAAACTGCCGACCATGAGATAGCGACCACCGATAACTTCACGATTGACTTTACCATCGGCATCGATGTAATCGAGATAAGGCCCAAGTTCTTGGTAGCCATAACCACGTATGGTTTGGTCGCCACCGGCAAAATAGCGCAGTGATGGTGGGATAAAGGCCAGCTCATTTTCATTGGCTAGGTTGGCGGCGAGATCCATACGCGCCACGATTCTGTGGTTATCAAAAAAGGTGTCAATCCACTTAAACTTGGCCTGTAAGCGGGCAAGGCGTGTCTCGGAGCCAAGATAAGGATCGGCATAATCTAGGCTATACATTTGCCTGAAACCAGACTTGGGATCGAGTGAGTTATCCCCACGGGTCGTTTTAGAAAAGTTAATTCCTGCCAGATAAAAACTGGGGCTGTAATCGGTATCGGACTGAGTATATTCCTCGCGAATCGCATCGAGGGAATAGGTCATCAGCCATTGATTATCTAAGCGTTGCTGCCTGAGTAGCCCGAGCAAATACTTAGTCGACTCCAATTGGCCTGTGTTACGAAAATCGCGGTTCTCGGGTTCGTAAATCTGGGTCACCCCGTATTTATCCCGCAGTAAGCCTAGGCGAATTTTCAGTTGATCGTCTAAGGGGTGAGTCAGCGGAATCGTATAAGTGGTTAAAAACTTAGGTCTGTCAGGCGACCACTCCAAACTGGTTTCTTGGGAGTGACCGTATTTATTAATTTGTGGCGTACGCCAAGTGACCCGTACTCGCGGATCGAAGGTTTTATCTGCGCTTTGGCCTATGTCGCCACCGAGACCTAATTCAATCGAGTGGCTGGCCTTATTGGTGAGCTCCACCTTGACGGGCAACTGGTTATCCTTTGCCTGATCGATCTGCGGTATGACCTTGATATTGGCGAAATAGCCCGTATCCAACAATTGGCGATTTAGAGCGCTGACCCGACGGGTCGAATAGGCGGCATCTACTTTGAAGGGGATAAGCTTAGTGAGAATATCCGGCTCTAAGGTATGGCCTTCAAAGCTCACTTGTCCAAAATGGTAACGTGCGCCTGAGTTAAAATGCAGGCTAATTTGCGCCGTGTTTAAATCGCGGTTGATTTTGATTTGCGACTCGATGAATTCGCCATCGAAATACCCCCTTGCCAAGGCAAGCGTCACCAGTTGGGATTTCACATCGGAATACACCCCATGGTTGAGCGTATCCCCAGGCTTGATATTGACCTCCGCAAGCCACTTATCGAAGGCGCGATCGTCGAGCATCTCACCAGAGAAATTAATATCAACCCATTGGATCTTTACCGGTTCGCCCGCTTTGACCGTGAGCTTTAATTCCCATGGGCCTTTTTCTTTTTCGACTAACTGTTCTTCCACTTCGCCATGGTAATAGCCCATGGACTCGAGGGCGGTGGAGACATTGTCTTCCACGTTAAATAAGAAGGCTCGGCGCTGCACTTCGGAGTCGGGCATAGCACCTAAGTGGGCGAGAATATTACGCTTTAGGGCTTCGTCGACCCCGTTCACTGAAAGCGTTAACAAGTTATCGGCGGCCATCGCCCCCGATGTCACTAAACTCAGGCCAAGTAGCAAATGAAGACGAAAAGGTAATGACGTTATTTGCAAGAATCGCTGCACTTTAATATCCCTGTGATGTGGTTTCATTGTCGCCAGAATGGAGGTAACAGGCAAGGAGATGATTGAAATTAGTCATTGAAATGGTTACAAAGGACGCTACTGTTTAAGGGGATGTAAATAATGAAAATAAAATTAGCCACCTTTAGTTTAATTCTCTCGAGTGCACTTTTTATGTCACAAAATACCCATGCGAATGAAAAACCTTTTGCCATTGCGATCCACGGTGGCGCGGGCACCATTTCTAAGGCCAACCTCACGCCAGAGCTGCGTCAGGCCTACAAAGACAAGCTTAAAGAAGCCGTCGATAAAGGCTCAAAAGTGCTCGAACAGGGCGGTGATAGCTTAGTGGCGGTGCAAACTGCCATCAATGTATTAGAAAATAGTCCGCTGTTTAACGCAGGTGTCGGTTCGGTTTACACCTATGATGGCGGCCACGAGCTAGATGCGTCGATTATGGATGGTAAAACCATGAATGCGGGCGCCGTAGCAGGCGTGCGCCATATCGCTAATCCCATCGATTTGGCCTTAGCCGTAATGAATAAGTCCGAGCATGTCATGCTGTCGGGCGCAGGCGCCGAGGAGTTTGCCTTAACCCAAGGTTTTAAACTGGTACCTAACAGCCATTTCGATAGCGATGCCCGTTATCAACAATTACTCGATGCCAGACAAAAACTGCAGGCGGCTGAAAAATCAGATCAAATTGCGGGTATTGAGATGAAAGATCTCGATTATAAATTTGGTACCGTTGGAGCTGTCGCCTTAGATAAAAACGGCAACTTAGCGGCGGGGACTTCGACTGGCGGTATGACGGCCAAGCGTTTTGGTCGCATTGGAGACTCGCCCGTGATTGGGGCTGGCACCTATGCCGAAAACGGCGTTTGCGCTGTGTCGGCCACGGGCCACGGCGAGTTTTTTATTCGCTACCAAGTGGCGGGCGATATCTGCGCTAAGGTGAAATACCAGCAAAAATCCATTATTCAAGCGGCAGATGAAGTGATTAATCAACGCCTTATCACCGCTGGCGGCTCTGGTGGTGTGATAGCTGTCGACCACAGGGGCAATATTGCCACGCCATTTAACACCGAAGGCATGTACCGCGCCACCCGTAGTAATGGCGAGCCTGCCCAAGTGATGATTTGGCAGGACCAATAAGGTTACCGCCTATTGCCTTAGCGCGCTTAACATGCGCTAAGGCAATATCTCTAAGCCATCCCTTTCAAAATGGCGTTTGTAGGCCCGGTGTTACCCCTCTAAATCACCGTTTTTATCCGCCCAATTTCCTTCCCGCTGAGTAAATAGATAACTCCAATCGATATTAATCGCTTACCACTTGCGAGATTTTGACTAGACTCAAAGCGTAAGCCGAGTTGAGTTAGTAAAGGATAGATTGGGGAGATTGCTATGGATTCAATAAAAATACGCGACCATATGGATCGTCAACCCGTATTGCTACGCGCCAATATGTCGCTGGCCACTGCGGTTGAAAAATTGTTAGACAATAACAAGATGGGTGCCGCTGTCGTGGATGATAACGGCGATTTAGTGGGCTTTTTATCCCAGCAAGATTGTTTAGCCGTGATGCTCAAAAGCAGTTATCACTGTGATATGACCTCAGTGGTAAAAGATTGTATGCGCACCGAAGTCTTGTATGTCGGTCCCGATGACAGCATTTTGCAATTAGCAGAGCAAATGCTTGGCTCTAAACCTAAGATTTATCCTGTGGTCGAGCAGGGTAAAGTCGTCGGCACCATTAACCGCACGAATGTGCTGCGCGCTATGAATGTGTATATGCAGCAATGTTACTTAGCACCCGCCTAAGCTCTAAGCGCTAAGCCCTTCAAAAGGTGATTAATTTGCCTATTTTTCATCCTTTTGAGGCCAAATTAGTCGTACCAATACGTCACGTTCCTTGCTAGGATCGCTGTTTTCGATGCTAGCAATGGAATTTGGTTTTGAACTCTGACAAACATCCGCTATCGAGCGACTTTCTCAAGCAGTGCTTTCAAAGTGATGCCTCGCGGATCCGCCGCCGTTTATTTAAGCTCAATAAAGAAGCCGATTCTGATAAGAAAACCCAAGAGTTAGCCAAACTTGCCGAGCAGGCGCAAGCAGCGTTCGAAAAAGTCGAGCAGCGCCTTAAGGCGCGCCCTAAAATCCAATATCCAGATAATCTGCCCGTTAGCGGCATGCGCGAAGAAATAGCTAAAGCCATCAGTGAAAACCAAGTGGTGATCATTGCGGGTGAAACCGGTTCGGGTAAAACCACTCAGCTCCCGAAAATCTGTTTAGAACTGGGCCTTGGTAGTCGCGGCTTTATTGGTCATACCCAACCGCGGCGTTTAGCGGCGCGCAGCGTGGCGACACGTGTTGCTGAAGAATTACAAAGTCCGCTCGGCGAAATGGTGGGCTTTAAGGTGCGTTTTGCCGATGCCTTAAAGAGTGAATCCTATATTAAGCTGATGACTGACGGGATTTTACTGGCGGAGCTCACCTCGGACCGTTATTTAGATCAATACGATACAATCATCATCGACGAGGCACACGAGCGCAGCCTCAACATCGATTTTATCTTGGGTTACCTCAAGCAAATTTTGAAAAAACGCCCCGATCTTAAGATCATCATCACCTCGGCGACTATAGATGTTGAGCGTTTTTCTAAGCATTTCAATAATGCACCTATTATCGAAGTTTCTGGCCGGACGTATCCGGTGGAAACCCGTTATCGCCCGTTGGTGCAAGATACCGAAGCGGATCTCGACCAAATCGAAGGGATTTTTGCTGCCGTTGACGAATTAGTCGCAGAAGGCTTGGGCGATATTCTGATCTTTATGAACGGCGAGCGCGAAATTCGTGATACCGCCGAGCAGCTTAACCGTCGCAATTACCGCGATACCGAGATTTTGCCGTTATATGCGCGCCTCTCCTATGGCGAGCAATCCAAGGTATTCAGCAGCCATACTGGGCGTCGCATCGTGCTTGCCACTAACGTGGCGGAAACGTCGCTCACCGTCCCTGGTATTCGTTATGTTATTGACCCAGGCACAGCGCGGATCAGCCGTTACAGTTATCGCACTAAGGTGCAGCGCCTGCCCATCGAGCCCATTTCACAGGCCAGTGCCAATCAGCGTCAAGGTCGCTGCGGCCGTGTTGGCCCGGGTATTTGTATTCGTTTATACGATGAGGCGGATTTTAACAGTCGTCCCGCGTTTACCGATCCCGAAATCCTACGCACCAACTTAGCCTCGGTGATTTTGCAGATGCTCGCCATCGGCCTTGGCGATATTGCGGCGTTCCCCTTTATTGAGCCGCCCGATCCGCGCCATATTCGCGATGGCTTCTTACTGCTTGAGGAATTACAAGCCGTTAAGCAGCAGAAGGGCAATATAGTGTTAACGCCGCTTGGGCGTCAGCTATCGCAGATCCCGGTGGATCCGCGTTTAGCGCGTATGGTGGTGGAGAGTCATCAGCTGGGCTGTTTGCAGGAAGTGCTAGTGATCGCTGCGGGTCTGTCGATTCAAGATCCCCGCGAGCGTCCCATGGATAAAAAGCAGGCGTCCGATGAGGCCCATCGCCGTTTTGCCGATCCCCATTCAGATTTTGTCAGTTGGGTGAACCTATGGCAGCACTTAAAAGAGCAGCAAAAGGAATTATCCGCCAGCCAGTTCCGTAAAAAATGCCGCGACGAGTACTTAGCCTACCTGCGTGTGCGTGAATGGCAGGATTTATATACTCAGCTAAAACAAGCGGTTCACGATTTAAAGTGGCGCTTAAACGAGACGCCAGCCAACTACGATGCGCTGCACCGTGCGTTGTTATCGGGTCTGCTGAGTCATATCGGCTTTAAGGATAATAACAACGAATACTTAGGCGCGCGCAATCGTAAGTTTTTTGTGTTCCCAGGTTCACCGCTGGCGAAAAAAGGCCCGAAATGGATCATGGCGGCTGAGCTGACCGAAACCTCTAAGCTGTTTGCCCGCTGCTGCGCCAAAATTGAGCCAGAATGGCTCGAGCCGTTAGCGGCGCATCTGATTAAAAAGAATCACATAGAGCCACATTTTGAGGCGAAACAGGGCAGTGTGATTGCCTTTGAAAACCAAGTGCTTTACGGTTTGACCGTGGTGCATCGCCGCCGCGTGCAATACGGGCCGATTAATCCTGTTGAAGCGCGGGAGATCTTTATCCGTAGTGCGCTCGCCGAAGGGCAATTACAAACCAAAGAAACCTTCTTTATCGCTAACCAAAAGCTATTAGAGGATGTCGAAGCGCTCGAGCACAAGTCCCGTCGCCGCGATATTTTGGTCGATGAACAAGTGTTGATGGACTTTTACGAGCCGCGCATTCCCGAAGGCATCTATAACGCGCCTAAGTTCTTTAGCTGGTGGAAAGAAGCGCGCCGAACTCAACCCGATTTACTCGATTTTAATAAGTCACTATTGATGCAGCGCAGCGCCGATCATATCTCGGCGCTCGATTTCCCCGATACTTGGCACAAGGGCAATATTCGTTTGCAACTGAGTTATCACTTTGATCCTGCGGCGAGTGATGATGGTGTCTCTGTGCATATTCCTGTGGCGCTACTCAATCAAATCGATGATACGGATTTCGATTGGCTGGTGGCGGGGATGCGTGAGGAGAAATGCGTCGCCCTGATTAAGTCTTTGCCTAAGGGTCTAAGACGTAACTTTGTGCCTGCGCCCGATTATGCCCGAGCCTGCGTGCAAGCAATGCAGCCCTTTAGCGCCAGTTTACTCGACGCCATGTGCAAACAGCTTTTGCGTATGAGTGGCACGCGCGTCAATCCCGAAGATTTTGATGTCACGCAGATGCCAGCGCATTTGCAGATGAACTTTAAGATTGAGGACGACAAGGGCAAGTTAGTCGCACAGGGGCGGGTACTCGATACCTTAAAGGCGGAGTTACAGGGCGTGGTCGCTAAGGCGATTCGTCAAGTCGCGGATAAGGGCATTGAAAAGGAAGCGCTCACCGAGTGGTCCTTTGGCGACTTACCAAAACAATTTGAGCAGCGTAAGGGCAACTATCAAGTACGGGCTTTCCCCGCGCTGATAGACAATAAAGACTCAGTTGCTATCAAATTATTTGATGATGAATTTGAGGCACAGACGGCGCATCGTCAAGGTCTACGTCGCTTGCTGTTACTCAATATCCCATCGCCGGTAAAACACCTGCAACAGGCGCTGCCGAACAAGGCAAAACTGGCGATGTATTTCAATCCATTTGGCCAAGTGCAAATTCTGATTGATGACATCATTGCCGCAGCCGTGCAGCAATTGCTTGATGAAAAGGCGCTGGATGTACGCGATGCCGCTCAGTTCGAACAGGCCAAGGATTGGGTACGCCAAGAGCTGAATCCAACGGCTGAGCAAATCGCCCTAAAAGTGGAGCAGATTTTGACGCTCTATCAGGGCATTAAAAAGCGGACTAAGGGTAAAATTAGCTTAGATATCGCTTTTGCGATGAGTGATATTCAAAGCCAATTAGACCAATTAGTGTTTAAGGGATTCGTCGAAGCCTGTGGTTGGAATCGCTTAGCGGATGTGGCGCGTTACCTAAAGGCGATTGAAACCCGTATCGATAAGTTGCCCGTGGATCCGACCCGTGACCGTTTGCATATGCAAAGTATCACTAAAGTGCAGGAGGCCTTAGCGGCGCAACTTGCCAAGGTGCCGCGCTCACAGCCCGTACCTGCGGCACTGATTGAAGCCCGTTGGATGATTGAAGAGTATCGGGTGTCTTGCTTTGCACAGGCGCTGGGAACGGCTTATCCCATCTCGGAGAAGCGTATCTTAAACCATATCCTGCTGAGTTAATGATGTTGATACATTACGGATTGAATCTGTAGATTCAGTGAGTTGAGCGTAACGCGTCATCTTTAGCATTAAAAGCCGAACCTTTGGGTTCGGCTTTTTTATTGTTCATTTTCACCTAACTACCATTAGCCACGACAGACTTGCCCCTTACTGCATAGATTTTCGCTATGGGCTATCAGGCTAACCCCAAAGGGCAAAGTCGGTGGCGAGTAAATTGGCCCTAATGGCGATATTAAAAACCTCAAATTTGCGTGGTCAGTTAGCCAATACGGTAGGGGATTTGGCTGTCTCTTGAGTGAGTTAACACTTTGACGAAGATGTTAAGCCGATTTTGCCGTGGATAATCGGTAATTTGTGCCTTCCTTTACCATCCCCTAATACTCCTTAAGGAATATTTTGTTTAAATCTTGTGCGCTTTACTTGCTGAGCGCCTATATTTTTTCCATGCTTTAGCAATTAGTTAATAAAAAAACATAACCAATCAATCTATTTACAATCTAAAAAAACGCTTAAAAACCATGATCTAACTAAATCTATCGTCAAATTGATGATCTGGATCAAGCATCAAAGGGTTTACCGATTTGGAGGTATACAGTTTGTTAACACCTTAACGCTATGATCATTTCGTGGATCAAAGATGCAATAGAGATACCTATAAATCCTGCATTGGTCAGAGCAATCCATCACAGGAACGAACCTCTTGGAGGACGCATGAGTGCTAACAGCGCAGCAGAAAAATCCTTAGAACTGAAAATTTTTATCTTTTTAACCGTATTTCTCGCCCCCCTCTTATCCGTGTTGTTGGTGAGTGGATTGGGATTTGCCATATGGTTTAGCCAAATCTTAACCGGCCCACCGGGTGCAGGTTGAGGCCTAAAGAACAATAACAACAGCATGAATAAGCGGAGTGTCGGATGAGCAAAGAGCTTCATATCACGAGTCTAGTGGTGCAAGTCATGCCACACAAAATGGCGGATGTTAGGCAACACATTATGGCGATTGAAAATGCCGAACTCTCTGTTAATAACGAAGTGAAACTCGTCGTCGTACTTGAAGGTGACTCCCAACGTGCCTTGATGGACGGTATCGAACAGATTAATGCCATTCCTGGCGTCTTGTCCGCCACTATGGTTTACCACCAGAGTGAAGAGCTCGAAGAGGGTGAAGAATGAATATGAATAGACGTGACTTTATCAAAGCCAATGCGGTGATTGCAGCAGCGGGCGCGGCAGGCTTAGCACTGCCGGCGTCGGCGAGCAATTTAATCACCAGCTCAGAACAAACTAAATTAGAGTGGAACAAAGCCCCATGCCGCTTCTGTGGTACGGGCTGCTCTGTGATTGTCGCGACCCGCGAGGGCAAAGTGGTTGCTACCCACGGCGATGCAAACAGTGAAGTGAACCGCGGCCTTAACTGTATTAAAGGTTACTTCCTGTCGAAAATTATGTACGGCAGCGATCGTTTGACTACGCCAATGCTGAGAATGACCGACGGCAAGTACGACAAGCACGGTGAGTTTACCCCCATCAGCTGGGACAGTGCCTTCGATATCATGGCGCAAAAATGGAAAGAAACCTTAAAAGCCAAAGGCCCGACCGCAGTTGGGATGTTTGGCTCGGGTCAGTGGACCGTTTGGGAAGGCTATGCCGCCGTTAAATTGATGAAGGCGGGCTTTGGCTCTAACAATATCGACCCGAATGCGCGCCACTGTATGGCGTCTGCCGTTGTCGGCTTTATGCGTACCTTCGGTATCGATGAGCCTATGGGCTGTTACGATGATATGGAAGCGGCCGATGCCTTTGTGCTTTGGGGCTCCAACATGGCCGAAATGCACCCGATCTTATGGACTCGAGTGACTGACCGTCGTTTAAGCGCATCCCATGTGAAGGTGGCAGTTCTCTCGACGTTTGAGCATCGCTCCTTCGATCTCGCGGATTTACCGATAGTATTTACGCCACAAACCGACTTAGCCATCCTAAACTTTATCGCCAACTACATCATTCAAAACGATAAAGTGAACTGGGACTTTGTGAAGAAGCACGTGAACTTCCGCCAAGGTACCACGGATATCGGCTATGGTTTACGTCCAACCCATCCGCTGGAGCAGAAAGCCAAAAACGTGAAAACGGCAGGGGATTCGACTCCGATTGATTTCGATACCTTTAAGGCCTTTGTCGCCGAATATACGGTGGAGAAGGTCAGCAAGATGTCGGGTGTGCCAGAGGCTAAACTTATCGAGTTAGCTAAACTCTATGCCGATCCCGAGACTAAAGTCACGTCCTTCTGGACCATGGGCTTTAACCAACATACCCGCGGCGTATGGTGTAACAACCTGATTTATAACATCCACTTACTGACAGGTAAGATTTCGACTCCCGGTAACAGCCCGTTCTCGTTAACCGGTCAGCCTTCTGCCTGTGGTACGGCTCGCGAAGTGGGAACCTTCTCACACCGTTTACCTGCCGACATGGTGGTAACAAACCCAGAGCATAGAAAACACGCCGAAGAAATTTGGAAGATCCCCAGTGGCATTATTCCGCCAAAACCTGGTTATCACGCCGTCGAGCAAAACCGCCGCTTAAAAGATGGCGACTTGAACTGCTATTGGGTGCAAGTGAACAACAATATGCAGGCGGGGCCGAACATCAACGAGGAAGGCTTACCAGGCTATCGTAATCCTGCCAACTTTATTGTGGTGTCCGATGCGTATCCCACAGTCACGACTCAGGCTGCGGACTTAATTCTGCCAACCGCCATGTGGGTTGAGAAAGAGGGCGCTTATGGTAATGCCGAGCGTCGTACTCAATTCTGGCATCAAATGGTGCAGGCGCCGGGCGAATCCCACTCGGATCTGTGGCAGTTGATGGAGTTCTCTAAGCGCTTTACGACCGACGAAGTCTGGTCGAAGGAAGTCCTAGCGGCGAATCCACAATTTAAGGGCAAAACCTTATTTGAAGTGCTGTACAAAAACGGCAATGTCGATAAGTTCCCGCTGGCCGATACCGATCCTAAGTATTTGAACAACGAAGCGAAACATTTTGGCTTCTATGTCCAAAAAGGTCTGTTTGAAGAATACGCCACCTTTGGCCGTGGCCATGGTCACGATTTAGCTCCTTTCGATGCCTACCACGAAGCCCACGGTATTCGCTGGCCGGTGGTCGATGGTAAAGAAACCAAATGGCGTTTCCGTGAAGGTAGCGATCCTTACGTTAAACCTGGCTCAGGCTTTGAGTTCTACGGTAAACCCGATGGCCGCGCAGTGATTTACGCCTTGCCATTCGAGCCGCCCGCAGAGTCGCCAGACACTGAATACGATATGTGGTTATCCACCGGACGGGTGCTCGAGCATTGGCATTCAGGTTCGATGACTCAACGCGTGCCAGAGCTTTATCGTGCCTTCCCCGACGCTGTGTGTTTTATGCACCCAGAAGATGCGAAAAAACGCGGTTTACGCCGTGGGGATGAAGTGCGCGTGGTGTCTCGCCGCGGTGAAATCAAAACCCGTGTCGAAACCCGTGGCCGCAACAAACCACCTGTGGGACTCGTGTTCGTACCTTGGTTCGATGCCAGTCAGCTCATTAACAAAGTCACCTTGGATGCGACAGATCCACTGTCAAAACAAACCGACTTTAAGAAATGCGCCGTGAAAATCGTCAAGGTATAAGGAGTACAGGATGAAAACATTCAAATTAGTCTCAGCATTCAGTGTGCTTGCCTTCTCCACCCTGATGATGACCAGCGTGACTGCAGCGAGCATTCCTGAGGACAGAATTGATACTTTGCGCCAAGCGCCAATCAACGTTGAGCCAACTCCGCCCGCGATGCAGGCGGTGCTGAACAAAGATATCAAAGAGATGCGTAACTACCCTATGCAGCCACCGGTGATCCCGCACAAGATCGACGGCTATCAGCTCGATCTTAAGGTCAATAAGTGTATGTCCTGCCATGCCAGACATCGCACGGGGGACTCCCAAGCGCCTATGGTCAGCGTGACTCACTATATGGATAGGGATAACAACTTCTTAGCCGAGCTTTCGCCAAGACGTTACTTCTGCACTCAGTGCCATGTGCCGCAACTGGATGCCAAATTACTGGTCGAGAATGACTTTGTGGATATGGATCATCTGATTAAAGCGAACACTGAGCAGAAAACACACTAGGAGTCAGCATGTTAGATAAACTTAAAAAGATCTGGCAAGTTCTCAATCGTCCGAGTGTGCACTACAGTTTAGGGTTTTTAACCTTAGGTGGCTTTGTGGCGGGGGTGATCTTCTGGGGGGGCTTTAACACCGCGCTTGAAGCCACCAACAAAGAAGCCTTCTGTATCGGTTGCCACGAAATGGAAAATAACGTCTATCAAGAGTTACAGTCGACTATCCATTTCACGAACCGCAGTGGTGTGCGTGCGACTTGTCCTGACTGCCACGTGCCGCACAACTGGACCGATAAGATTGCCCGTAAGATGCAGGCATCGAAAGAAGTGTGGGGTAAAGTGTTTGGTACCATCAATACCCGCGAAAAGTTTGAGAATAAACGTCGCGAGCTGGCCGAACATGAATGGGAACGGTTAAAGGCAAACGACTCGCTTGAGTGCCGTAACTGCCATAACTTTACCTATATGGACTTTACCAGACAGTCGCCACGCGCCGCCCAGATGCACTCGACATCCTTGGCCAGTGGTGAGAAAACCTGTATCGATTGCCATAAAGGGATTGCTCACCATCTTCCCGATATGGCAGGGGTTGAAGGCTTCTAAACTCGACTCACATTCCATCTCCAGCCAAAGGCCAAGTGCTCTCCACACTTGGCCTTTTTTATGGCGAAGAAAAATCCGTATGTGGCATAGGCGGGATTTAGTTCGCTATCGCCTTTTCTGGCTTGTTTCACCATGGCGCGCTATCGGGGCTACTGACAATTAACTCTGCAAGCTGTAAGTAGACTAAATTTTAGTAATGCTACTTAGTTTCGAAAGGGCTCTGACATTTATAATGTGTCTAACGGGCTAGTTGTCCCCGCAAAATGTTGGCCAAGTACATGTGTATAGATTTGTGTGGTACTAACGTCGTTGTGGCCCAGTAATTCTTGAACACTTCTTATATCACGACCAGCTTGAAGCAAATGGGTTGCGAAGCTATGCCTAAACGTATGGCAGGTGACGCGTTTATTCATTTGAATATTACGCACGGCATTCCCGAGCGCTTTACGAATAACACTTTGATGTAAATGATGCCTGCAAAGTGTTCCTGTATAAGGATTGATACAGGTTGTACTAGAAGGGAAAATAAACATCCATCCGTGTTGCCTAAACGCATTGGGATACTTGCGTTCTAATGCATTTGGCAGAGATGGACCTATCCCTTGAAGGTTGTCATTCTGTTGAGTCTTAATAGCCTTTTCAATATATGTAGTGAGCTTTCCTGCGCATCTATGGCTGAGGATGGTTTGCCTATCTTTATGTCCTTTAGCGTCTCTAACGGTCAGCGAAGCTCTCTCAATATCAATATCTTGGATACGTAACCTGAGGCATTCTGACACTCTTAGTCCACTACCATAGAGTAGTTCTATTATTAGCTTATCGCGGCCATCAAGTTCATTTAGTATTAGTGAGATTTCTGATGGGGATAACACTGTCGGTAAATGTCTCTGTTTAGTGGCATAGCAAAAACCTAAATCCCCAAGCTCATGGTGCAAATGCTTCTGATACAAATAGGCTAACGCGTTAAGTGCAATTTTTTGTGTGTTGATGGCCACATTTCGTTGATTGGCAAGGAAGGTTAAAAATTGTGTAACTTCTTCCGTTCCCATTGTTTCAGGGTGACGCTTGCCGTGAAAGTTAATAAAGGCCTTGATCCAATACAGATAGGTTTTTTCCGTTCTAATACTGTAACCACGCATACGCATTTCTTCTTGAAGGCTGCTTAGAAATGGGCTTTTTAGACTCATGATGACCCTCGCCCTTAAGTGCTGTTGTTTTATACAGTATTATTTGAAATTCCCAGATATCAAGGAGAATAGTGAAAAATTTTTGCGCGTTTGTACATAAACAAATTCAGATTGTTTATGTTTATCAAAAAGTTATGTACTTGCGATTTGAGATAATAGGTTTGGAAAACGCGCATGCGCGTTTTTACTGATGGTATATTTAACAGAATGCTGATAAATTCTTTACATACAGATAGTTAACAGTGCGCGTTTTCACTGGTCCAACGAGATAAACGCGCATGCGCACGAATAAAATGTTATCAGTCAAAAGGAATGCGGGGTTTTATGGCAAGATTGGCAACAGTATGGATGACGCTAGTTATATCATCATATGGATATGCGCATGACAATGTGGTGCGTTGGAAGGATGATATCAACTTTTATGCCGAAAACCTGATTAAAGGGCATATAGATCCTTTTCACACACTTTCACAAGCAAGCTTTGATAGTGAGATCACTAGGATTAAAGAAGGCGTAACTCATCAAACGGAAAATGAAATACTGATCGAACTGATGAGGCTCACACGGAAGATTAACGACGGACACACCTCTTTTCCGTTGTGGGGGCGAGATTATGCCCGCTTCCCACTAGAACTGAAATTGTTTGGCAATGATTTACATGTTACAGGCACGAACAGCCAAAATAAAAACATACTTGGATCGAAAATTATCTCTATCAATGGCGTGCCTTCCTTCGATATTGTCCGTCGTTTATCAGAGATATCCCCTTTCTCTGAAAACGAGTTTTCCACTTCCGTAAGGGCGGCGAGCTATCTTCCTAACGCTACCATTCTGAGCGGTCTTGGAATTGTGCAGACTGAAGGTGAAGCAGAATTTGTATTTGATGTTAGTGGAAAAAAAATAGAGACAACTCTTATATCCAGTGTTTCGCCAAATCTTGACGCTCGGATATCGCACCTAAACGATGCAATTTTTCCTGCCTATGAGAAGATTGATAGTAATGTTTGGTATGGATCTTCGTCAGATAATAAAACTGTGTATGTCAAATTTAGAAGATACCCTTCTATCGCTAAGATGGAACGTTTTGCTAATAATTTGCTCGATTTTATCAACAAGAATAAATCGGAAAATCTTATAATTGACCTTCGAGACAATTTTGGTGGAGATTTTTTTGTGGGCCTCAGATTGGCGCAACGGCTAGTGCTTGCTGACACCATCAATTGGAGGTCGGGAGTGTACACGCTAATCGACAATGTTACGTTTTCTGCAGCAATGAGTAATGCGGCTCAATTTTCTCAAATATTAAATAGCAAACTGGTTGGATCGCCAACTGGAGCTAGGCCGGAAGGATATCAAGATATGGGACAGTTTACGCTTCCGAATTCTGGGCTTGAGGTCACGTTTTCAAAGCGCCTGTATAGCTTCAAAGACGGTCAACGAGATGCATTATACCCTGATGTAAACGTTGAGATTTCAATCGAAGATTACAGAAACGCATATGACAGGCAATTGAGGTGGGTGTTGAGCGATATAGCACACAGAAACGAAGCTGATAACAAAGCATTGCAGCGGACAAGCCGCTGAATGCGGCGTTAGACATCATGAGGGAAGCGGTGACCATCGAAATTTCGAACCAACTATCAGAGGTGCTAAGCGTCATTGAGCGCCATCTGGAATCAACGTTGCTGGCCGTGCATTTGTACGGCTCCGCAGTGGATGGCGGCCTGAAGCCATACAGCGATATTGATTTGTTGGTTACTGTGGCCGTAAAGCTTGATGAAACGACGCGGCGAGCATTGCTCAATGATCTTATGGAGGCTTCGGCTTTCCCTGGCGAGAGCGAGACGCTCCGCGCTATAGAAGTCACCCTTGTCGTGCATGACGACATCATCCCGTGGCGTTATCCGGCTAAGCGCGAGCTGCAATTTGGAGAATGGCAGCGCAATGACATTCTTGCGGGTATCTTCGAGCCAGCCATGATCGACATTGATCTAGCTATCCTGCTTACAAAAGCAAGAGAACATAGCGTTGCCTTGGTAGGTCCGGCAGCGGAGGAATTCTTTGACCCGGTTCCTGAACAGGATCTATTCGAGGCGCTGAGGGAAACCTTGAAGCTATGGAACTCGCAGCCCGACTGGGCCGGCGATGAGCGAAATGTAGTGCTTACGTTGTCCCGCATTTGGTACAGCGCAATAACCGGCAAAATCGCGCCGAAGGATGTCGCTGCCGACTGGGCAATAAAACGCCTACCTGCCCAGTATCAGCCCGTCTTACTTGAAGCTAAGCAAGCTTATCTGGGACAAAAAGAAGATCACTTGGCCTCACGCGCAGATCACTTGGAAGAATTTATTCGCTTTGTGAAAGGCGAGATCATCAAGTCAGTTGGTAAATGATGTCTAACAATTCGTTCAAGCCGACCGCGCTACGCGCGGCGGCTTAACTCCGGCGTTAGACATCATGAGGGAAGCGGTGACCATCGAAATTTCGAACCAACTATCAGAGGTGCTAAGCGTCATTGAGCGCCATCTGGAATCAACGTTGCTGGCCGTGCATTTGTACGGCTCCGCAGTGGATGGCGGCCTGAAGCCATACAGCGATATTGATTTGTTGGTTACTGTGGCCGTAAAGCTTGATGAAACGACGCGGCGAGCATTGCTCAATGATCTTATGGAGGCTTCGGCTTTCCCTGGCGAGAGCGAGACGCTCCGCGCTATAGAAGTCACCCTTGTCGTGCATGACGACATCATCCCGTGGCGTTATCCGGCTAAGCGCGAGCTGCAATTTGGAGAATGGCAGCGCAATGACATTCTTGCGGGTATCTTCGAGCCAGCCATGATCGACATTGATCTAGCTATCCTGCTTACAAAAGCAAGAGAACATAGCGTTGCCTTGGTAGGTCCGGCAGCGGAGGAATTCTTTGACCCGGTTCCTGAACAGGATCTATTCGAGGCGCTGAGGGAAACCTTGAAGCTATGGAACTCGCAGCCCGACTGGGCCGGCGATGAGCGAAATGTAGTGCTTACGTTGTCCCGCATTTGGTACAGCGCAATAACCGGCAAAATCGCGCCGAAGGATGTCGCTGCCGACTGGGCAATAAAACGCCTACCTGCCCAGTATCAGCCCGTCTTACTTGAAGCTAAGCAAGCTTATCTGGGACAAAAAGAAGATCACTTGGCCTCACGCGCAGATCACTTGGAAGAATTTATTCGCTTTGTGAAAGGCGAGATCATCAAGTCAGTTGGTAAATGATGTCTAACAATTCGTTCAAGCCGACCGCGCTACGCGCGGCGGCTTAACTCCGGCGTTATGTGCCTAAATTTACAACTTTTATATTATCCAAATATTCTTTATTGAAATAATCAGGAAAGGAAAACTATGATTGAAAATAACGCAGTATCAGATACAGAGCTCTCGATTCAAGAAGAAATGCACCAAGAAATGATGTTGCAAGCACGTAAGAAAGTACTTGAAAAGAAGGTTTTTGCAGTCATTCAAGATATTTCACGAAGTGGTATCCACGAAAAATTCTATAAAGTGACTAACAAAGGACGAAAAGAGTATATTCAAATCGAGTGGCGCCATTTCATCTTACGTGAACACGAAAAAGATAAAGATGTCATCACGACAGTAAGTCAACGAAAAGGTCGGACCAGTCGCGGCGACTCATACGTTAAAGATGTTGATGTTAAGCAAAGAACTATTCATTACGACTTTATTACTGCTGAAGATAGTGACGGCAATACACACACATTCAGACTACAAGATATGAATCTGGAGAAATTACCGCGCGATCATATGATCAGCCTTGGCTGGGTTTATCACAGTGACACGCAACCTGACAATAGTGATTTGGTTTCTGAGGGGGGCGCACTTGGTCAAAATTGGAAAGGTGAGCTTCAACCAACGATTATTGTGGCGCATCCTAAAGCTGAATCAAACGGCACACCGGTTGCACAATGGATGAAAGCTGAAGAGTTTCAGAAACTTATCGCCAACAGCGGTATTGGCTGGTGGCACCTTGCTTGGGTATTACCTGTCGCCAGTTGCTTTTTCATGGGCGGACGATACTTTGAAAATACTGGTTGGATATTATCTGCTATTGGGTTAGGTGTTGCTGCTGTTGTTGCAATCATTCGTAAGGTTCAACTGGGTAAACAAATTAAAACCTTCTCAGAGTGGCTAAGAGGTGAAATTTCAGACTTTTGTTCAAGATCTGAGGGGTTAGTAGCTTCTATCGTAAGCAAGTTACAGTAGTTATTGCTATCGAGATTGCTTAAGCTTGTTAGTTAAAGTAGGCACATAACAAACTGTTTAAGAGTGATTCGCAACGCGTGGCATTTTTTACTATGCGTTGTTTTTAGTGTCTAAGGTGGTGTGCGGCGGCATCAGTATTGCGTTGCTCACACCTTAACAGGGCGTTATGCGCTTAATTGTAATAATAAAGGGGGGTGTCTGTTGTTGATTGAGCTAGTACAGAAATTTTGTTCAGCATTTGAAGATGAGTTGAACTCTTCAGACTACTTAGATAGTGAGCTTTGTTCTTTCCCAAATGGCTCATGTGAAGCTACAAGCCAAATGCTTGCTCTGTACTTGCAGTCAGCGGGTATTGCTGACGTGGTTTATACAAAGAATGAAACCGATCAGCTAGAAGTTGGTCGTATTCATTATTGGGTTGTCGTTGAAAAAAAAGTAATTATTGATCTAACAGCACATCAATTTGATGAGTTTAAAGGTACTCATGTATGCTCTGTTGAGTCTGAGTTTCATGGGCTTTTTAAACAGTTAAGTACAAGTGTTCCCAATAAGGAAAGCTTGCGGCGACCATTTACTGGTGACTCGAATATCAAGTTTTTTGAAAGACTTATGGTGCGTTTAGAGCGCGCATAACAAAGCGTTCAAGAGGGATTCATGACGCGTGGCATTTTTGGTATGCGGTGATTTTTGGTGGTGAAAGTGGTCTGCGGAAAGTTGGTTTTTGCGGCATTCACCCCTTAACGCGGCGTTATGCTCAAAGTAGTTCAGTCAAACTGAGGTTGTATGGCTAAGATATTCCCAAGCATTGAAGTCATCAAGAAAAGCAAGCAGAAGCCGACTGAGGGTGAGTTATTTCTTCTAAATGAGCTGTCGCAGAATTTCGATACGGAAGTGGAGATATACTTTCAGCCATTTTTTAACGGTGAAAGACCTGACATCATAATTATTCACCCGGTAATGGGTGTAATCATAATCGAAGTAAAAGACTGGGATTTGTCCTTTTATAATTTGGATGAAAACAACAAATGGCATGTAAATAACAATGGGTTGGTAATACGATCACCGTTCGCCCAAGTTTTTGGCTACAAAAAAAATATGTTTGATCTTCATATTAATGGACTTTTAGAAAAGAACTTAAATAATAAGAATTTTTACAAGGTGATATCTTGTTACGTTTATTTCCATAGCGAGAATAAAGATTCAATTCAAAGATTTTTTTCTCCCAGAATGGACGAATTGAAGAACATGCTCAGAGAGCATAATAATGCATATGCTGAAAACCCAATAGACCATGACAAATATGAGCGAAAGAGAGAATGGCTGAACTCAAAAATAAAAAAGTTTGAAAGGGATCTGTATCAGCATGCAGTTACCAAAGATCAGTTAATGAAAATAAAATTTCCACTTTCCAAGAAGAGTGACATATACCCTGCATCAATCCACGAAGCTTTCTTAAGGTATTTGCAGCCTCCTTATCATTATCTCAATGAAGGGAAAGAAATTGAATACACTAAGGTGCAAGAAAGGCTCGTAACCAGTGAGCAGGGCAAGCGAGAAAAAATTAAAGGGGTTGCAGGATCAGGAAAAACTACCGTGCTGGCGAAAAGGGCGGTAAATGCACATTCGAGACATGGTGGTAACGTTCTTATACTCACGTTTAATCTTACTCTTCGGATGTACATTAAAGACAAAATAAATGAAGTGAGAAGTGATTTTTCCTGGGGAGCTTTTGGCATCATTAACTACCATAGATTTATGAGTTCAGCACTCAGTCGATATGGGATAGAAGTAAGTGTTCCTGAAGAAATGAAAAATGATAAAAATAAGGTCAGTGCTTACCTGGATTCGAAATACTACTCAAATGAAAATGTCTTTGAAAATTGCGAAATTGAAGAGAAATTCGATACGATATTAGTCGATGAAATTCAAGACTATAAGCCTGAGTGGATAAAAATTATACGTAAATACTTTTTAACTGACCAAGGCGAAATGGTTCTTTTTGGGGACGAGAAGCAGAATATTTATGAAAGGGAAATTGATGAAGAAAATACCACAAAAGTAGTTCAAGGTTTTGGTCGCTGGAATAAGCTGTCTAAATCTTTTCGTTATAAAGAAGATTCTCACATATTAGATGTTGCAAAAAGGTTTCAGGAAGCATTTTTTAGTGGTCGGTACGAACTCGATTTTACAGAGGCGATGCAACCCGCGTTGTTAGGAGTTGGCGTCAATCAATGTGTATTGATTGACGCAAGCGATATCAATTCAATTGTTAATTATGTTTTTTCTGTCGCAAAACGTGAATTTATTCACCCGAATGACATGGTTATTCTTTCATCCAGCATTTCTCAAATGCGGGAAATCGATTTTTTAATAAGAAAAAATCCAAATTTTAACGAGAAAACTTTGACAACATTTGAAACCAAAGAAGCTTATGAATCTTCACGCATAGATCGTAGTGATATTGAAAAAATAAGAAGTATTAAAAAATATGGATTTAACCTGAATAGTGGTGTTTTAAAGATATCGACAATACATAGTTTTAAAGGTTATGAATCGCCAACTGTTTTTTTGATTGTTAATGAGCTAGATAACGCGGAGTTGGTTTACGTTGGCCTCACAAGGGCAAAGTTCAACTTGGTTGTTTTTGTCACAAGAAACTCTAAGTATTCCAACTTTTTTGAAGGTTCTCTTGAAGTTATTCAATTATCAGATGGCGGCGGCAACGACATGGAAAGAGCATAACAAAGTGCTGCTGCCGGACAATTTTTCCGCTGTGCTCCAAAATTGCCGCAGAGCACGGCGTTAACCCCCTAGGAGAATTATGAAGCATCTAAGCATATTTTTAATTCTTGTATTTACTGCTTTTAGTCAATCTACATTCGCTTGTTCCTTTGGAGGTGCGGACCTTTTTAAACCCACCTTGGAACGCTGGCAAGAACATCCTGGACCAGCTCAAAAAGGCGAGAAAGGAGATTACTGGGAAAAAGTTCCAGCTCCGGTAGTCAAGGTTTCAAGTATCACAAGAGGTTCGGCTAAATCAGGCAGCTCGTGCGATGACGCAGGGGTTATCCTGTTAGAAATCTCGTTGCCGAAAGAATCGACCTATTCAATTGAAGAATTTGCTGTCTATTTCCGTGTTAAAGAGGGGCTGTTGCCGGATGCTATATTTCCTGACGTTCCGCTAGTTGGTGAGTATAAAGATGGGAAAATGACATTGTTACTTGCGTGGCTGGATGGGCACCCATCGCGTCAAATACCTCTTGATTTAAAGGTAGAGGCATTCTTTATTACCAACAGCCTTAACATTGGTGAATCTACCATATTCAATATTGTGGCAAGCAAGGGTTAACAAGTGCAGGCGTTAGGAGACTAGATCGGTGGTTACATTTATACCAGCTAAGGATTTAGCAAAAGCAGCATATTTTACTCTGTCGAATATGCAGCCATATTATGAACAATACTCTGTAGATTGGGATGAAGCTCAGATTGAGCAAATGACACAAGATCTTGTGAACTTTGATATTTTGTTTGAAAAAAAGCTTGTGGGTGTCGTTAGATTATCTTTTGACACTGAAGAGTGCTGGTTACGAGATTTGCAAGTGGAACAGAGTTACCAGAATCGTGGGATTGGCTCAATCGCTATTGCTGAGGCAGAACGTCTGGCTAAAGAGCATGGCTCTCACATTTTGAAGCTTAAAGTGTTTAAAAATAGCCCTGCCGTTCATTTGTATAAGAGACAAGGGTTTGGTTTAACAAGTGAAGATGATCGGTTTTACTACATGAGCCGTGCCGTCTGCTAACCATCAAATTTTATCGCCAGCCAAAAGCGCTGGCGGCGACGTCAACCCGCAGGGCGGCTTTCCTCGCTAAATTGGGGCGTTAACCTATAGACATTTTTACCCGAAATTCACTTGATACAGCTGACGTCCTGACACACTTTTGTGCCTTTCCACGCGGTCTTGCTTCGATTTGTATGAAACTTCAATACGTGGGGCAGTTCTTATCCAGATGCATTTTAGTGGCGAGTATAAATCTTTATTATTCAATGCTTCATCTTTGCTGTGAAAGATTGGGCGTATACGCCAAGTTAGGCCGAAACGTTATTTCTCTCCCACAAAAAAGGCGCTAATGCGCCTTTTTGATGGATAAATCAAAGGAGTAAAGCGACTCGCTTAGGGTTTATCTTGCTCAACTTGGGTTGATTTATCGCGATTTTCAATCGCCGTATCCGCAGACTTATCGGCATCGGGTGAGGAATTCGCGCGATTATCGGTCGTTAACTGCTTTTCTTTATCGTGCTGACCAAACTGTGGCAGTTTGAATTTGGCACTGTATTTCAGTGCGGCAAGATTGCTGGCAATCACACCGACCACCAAAATAATAATGATCCACACTTCTAAGCTCGACATGACAACTCCTTATTGAGCAACGCCCTGATTAATCAACGGCTAAACGTTGCTCACACTTACGAATATCTTCCGGCGTGTCAACTTCGATTGAGTCGAAGGCGCTGATGGCGACTTTGATCTTATGGCCATGTTCTAGGGCACGTAGCTGCTCTAATTTTTCCAGATCTTCGAGACGACCTAAGGGGAGGGCGGCGAAGGCTTGCACGAATCTGCGGGTGTAAGCATACACGCCTAAGTGCTTGTAAACTGGATAATCTTTGGTATCGCGCCCGAAGGGAATACGTGCGCGGGAGAAATACAGCGCGTAGTAGTCGTTATCGAACACCATCTTCACATGCATAGGATCGTCGAGCTCGGCTTTGTTGACAATTTCATAGCCGAGGGTCGCCATTTCAAACTCGCCTGGATGGCGTTCGAAGAGGCTGATCACTTGCTCGATGGAAGTGGGGTCGATTAGGGGTTGGTCGCCTTGAAGGTTGATGACTAAATCGTCATCCTTCAAACCTAATTGGTTAATCGCATCATTGATACGGTCTGTGCCCGATGCCGCATCAGGGCTGGTCATGACCACTTTGCCACCGAAGCCTTCTACGGCGCTTTTGATACGCTCATCATCGGTTGCAACATAAATATTGGTGAGGCCTTTGGCTAACGACGCGCGTTCGTACACGTGTTGGATCATCGGCTTGCCGTTAATCGGGGCTAAGGGCTTGCCCGGGAAGCGGCTTGAACCGTAACGCGCCGGGATTAACAGAGTCACATTCATTAAATTATCCTAATTTATCAAAGATATGCAGTGTAGATAGACAAAAGGGCTCACAACGAGCCCTTGTCATCTGCTTGAGAGCTTAAATGCGACGGAACAGGGCAGTCAACATTTCGTCAGTGACTTTCTCTTCCCATGTTGGGCCGTACACGTTTGCCCATAATGGACCCATGCTCTTAGTCACGGCAACCATTTTCGCGATGGTTTCATCTGGCAGATCTTTACAGATGTTCTTCGGCAGAGTGATGTTGTGCTTCTTCATCATCAGACGGAATTCAGCTACACCTTCTGGGTAGAATTCTTCTAACACGTCGAAGGCGATACAGTTACCGATACCATGGTGGTAGCCGAGGATGTAAGACAGACCATAAGATACCGCGTGGCATGCACCTACTTGGCTGTAAGCGATACTCATTCCGCCCATAAATGACGCCATCATCAGCTTGTCGTCTTTTTCTGGGTGATCTTCTAAGTACACTTGGCGGCAAAGCTCCATGGCTTTTTCGGCGTATGACTTAGAGAATTCGTTTAAGAAGGTACCTTCTAATGATTCAACGCAGTGGATATAGCAATCCATACCTGTGTAGAACCATTGGTCAGTTTCAACACCTTCGATTAACTCAGAGTCCATGATGATTTGGTCAAACACTGTGTAATCTGAGTTCAGACCCAGTTTACGCACTGGACCACACAATACTGCGGTGCGTGACGCTTCAGCACCCGTACCTGAAATCGTTGGAATACCAATGTGGTGAACCGCTGGATTTTTGATTAAATCCCAACCTTGGTACATGGCAGAGCCGCCTGGGTTGGTCAGCATCAGTGATACCGCTTTTGCGACGTCCATGGTTGAACCGCCACCTAAACCGACGACGCTAACCGGTTGTTTGCCGTTGAAGGCTTGAACTTGCTCGGTCAGGGTGTCGATTTGCACTGTGCTTGGCTCATCATCTACGTTAACCCAAATCAGTAAGTCTTGGGCTTTCACTGGGATGCGTGCTTCGAGTGGTTTGCCTTGGTGAACGTCATCGACTAAAAATACCACGAAGTCATCGTCGGCCTTACGCTGTGCAGCTAATACTTCGTCTAATTGTGCGAAGGAGCCACGACCGAAGATCATCTTTTCAACTACTTTAAAATTTTTAAAACTCATTGCAAAAACTCCCGTTTAATTATTGGGCAAATGCTTTCTTAATGTTTTCAATACGCTCGGCAATCTGAGCATCGGTCCAAGACAATTTAATGAGCATGGAAATAGTGCGGCTCATAATGGCATCAGATTTCGGCACAGAAATTTGAGTATAGTCAGGTCTGTCGGCGATTAATGTGATTGGCAACGCAGCAGGGGCCTTAAGCTCCTGAATGTGTTTCCAGTTTTTCAGATAATGCCAGTTGTTCACGTACCAGTAGAAGCAACCGTCAACGCCATTTTCAGCCAGTTTTTTGCTGATCTCTTGGGTACGCGCTTCTGTTGGTAACATAAAGCTTAAGAAGCCAGCTGAATCACCCTCTGGATCGGGGATTTCGCGGAAGCTGACTTCAGGAATGCTCGCCATCGCTTCTTTAATGACTTTTTTGTTTTTACGTTGAATGTCGATAATGGTATCGAGTTTACGTAACTGGGCTAAACCTAAGGCCGCGTTCATTTCAGAGATACGGAAGTTCAGACCCATAATTGGGTGTGACTCGGCGCCACGGTCTTTACCAATATGGTCATGGCCGTGATCGGAGAACATGTGGGCGTGATCGTAGATTTCGGTGTTATTGGTGATCACCGCGCCGCCTTCACCACAGGTGATGGTTTTAACAGAATCGAAAGAGTAACAACCTACATCACCGATAGTACCTAGGGCTTGGCCCTTGTAGCTGCCGCCAATGGCTTGGCAAGCATCTTCTAACAATACGATGTTGTGCTTAGCGCAGACGGCTTTGATTTCGTCCATCTTGGCCATAGAGCCACACATGTGTACTAAGTTTACCGCTTTAGTACGTGGGGTGATCGCCGCTTCAATGCCTTCTGGTGATAGACACAGCGTCTCGTCGATTTCGGCAAAAATTGGCACAGCACCGGCCATGAAAATCGCTTCTACAGAAGCAACAAAGGTAAAAGGTGGCACGATAACTTCGTCGCCAGCACCAATGCCTGCCGCCATTAAGGCTGTTTGCAGCGCAGCAGTACCGCTAGATAAGAGGTGAGCATGCTTAACATTCATTTTCTCGCAGAGCAGTTGCTCCATATCGCGAGTCTTCCAGCGATCATTACGCATATGGTCGAAGTTATAACGGAAGGTAAAGCCGTGTTCCATCACATCGGCGACTTCTTGCTTTTCTTCTGGACCAAATAATTCAAAACCGGGCATGGAAGGTATCTCCTTAGAATTTGTGGCGCATGGTCGCGCTGCAATTAACTGGCGGATTATAACTGGGCTAAAGATCCCTTGCGATGTTTTATTGATGAAAATAAGGTCATGTTGACGTTTCGAGCTTAGATTTTGCTCACTTAACACTGTGTTATTGCATGTGTTCGTGTTTGCTAGCCTTTGCGAGCCGTTGTATTAGGGCATGCGAGTCCATTAAGCGAGGTGCAGCTCGAGGTTTAGCCGATGGGTTGAGATGAACTGCGTCATTCAGAGCCAATGGGGCGAGTGTGGAAGTATCTTGGCAACAAGTTAAATTAGGCGGATGGATCTTGTATGTGGCGTGTAATACAGATTGGTATGCATTAAAACAAAAAACCTGCACGGGGCAGGTTTTTGGCGCGTTTAACTCAAACCGATTTAAATCTTTTGCGCGCGATCGACAGTCACATCAAGGTCGGTTAACAGACCATTATCGATACCGTAAATCCAGCCGTGGATCGCCAGTTCTTGGCCGCGAGCCCAAGCTTCCTGCACGATTGTGCTGCTGGTGACGTTGGCCACTTGCTCAATTACGTTGAGTTCACACAGACGGTCGAAACGCTTGGCATCATCCATTTGCATTAATTCATCCTGATGAAGACGGTAAACATCACGTAAATGACCGAGCCAGTTGTCGATAAGCCCTAAGCGTTGATTCCCCATGGCAGCACGAACACCACCACAGCCGTAATGGCCTACTACCATAATGTGCTTCACCTTAAGCACATCGATGGCGTATTGCAGAACAGATAAGCAGTTAAGATCGGTGTGGATCACCATATTGGCAATATTGCGGTGAACGAAGACTTCGCCCGGCATTAAATCGATGATTTGGTTTGAAGGTACTCGGCTGTCGGAACAACCAATCCAAAGATATTCAGGGTTCTGCTGTTTTGCCAGCTGTTCAAAAAAATCAGGGTGCTCTTGGCGAATGCGTCCGGCCCAGCGACGGTTGTTATCGAATAAGGGTTTGAGTAGTTTCATTTTAACCTATTGTTTTATTGACATATTAAAATGTCTTTATTGCCCTAAGTGATGCAAGCAGCACATTTGTAGCAAGAGTATACCAGTAAATTTACGCTTGCTGGTCTATCCAATGTGCCACAGTGTAGTGACACATTGATGATAGGTGCGCCGTTACAATACTTTCGCTAAAAACCGAGTTAAATGCTCAGTGACAAAGTCGGCTTGCTCTAGGCTGGAAATATGCCCTGCATTAGGAATATGCACTAATTGACTGCCGTCGATGGCATCGCTCATCAGGTAACTCTCAAGCACGCTGCGGGCCTTGTCTTCGACTCCGACCATGACTAAACAGGGCAGAGTCAATTGCTCGGCAAATTCCATGGTATCGCGGCGGCCAAAAATCATTCGGCCAAGTTTTACTATGCTCGGGATGGTCTCTGGCGTTTGCGCGGCCAAGTAGGCTTCAAAACGCTGCACTAATTCGGGGTTATTTTGTTTGGCATTATCGGCGAAAAACAGCGGTGAAATGGCGCTGATGATCGGCGCAGGTATGTTGCCGGCGGCTTGGATCGTGTCCAGCATGCCATAATATTTAGCGCGGGTGATCTCGGGCTCAAACCCAATAAAACTGTCGAGCATCACCAGTGCATTGACGCGTGCGGGGGCTTTAAGGACGAGCTCGGCGCCCCACATTGCACCCACGGATAAACCGATAATCGCAAATTGCTCGATATTGAGGCTATCCATCAAGGTCAGCATATGCTCGCTGATGTCTAAGAGGCTGTTGCAGCTTTCTGGGACGGCGCCCGATTGACCGTGTCCCCAGAGCTCAGGCACGATGCAGCGATACTGTTGACTTAAACTGGCAATTTGCGGCGCCCACATGGCGCTGTCCCAGAGGTAACTGTGGCCAAATAACAGCGCAGGGCCTGAACCTATATCGAGGTAACTGAGTTGGCTACCGGCGATGTTGAGTTGTTTTCTGTGTGAAGAAAAATCCATAAAACCTACTTTTTAAAGATAAACGCCGAGTGTAAGGCGCCATCAAGTTGTGTGAATGGCGAAACCTTAAGGCTTTGCAATTCGATGTACATATTCCGCCACAAGCATAGGTAAGCGAGCGAGCACAGCTTCTTTAAGCAACATATCGCTGTGCTGGATAACCTGCGCTAAGGCCTGTACCTCAAATTGGGGTAACAGGGTTTGAGACACGGGGAAATAGCTGATATGCCAAGGCTCGGCGCTGACGGCGCTTTTACCGCGCTGAAAAGGAAAATAAAACCCAAAATCCTTGGCGTGCTGGAGTAGCCACTGGTGCAAGTGGGCGCAGGGGCCGCCATCAGTGTATTCCGCTTCCACTAACCGCAGGGATTTTACCTCGATTTGCTTGGCATCAAACACATCGATATCCGTGCCCCAGTGATGGCGTGACGCGCCGGGCAATGCCGACCAGAGCAAAATCAAATCGACTAATGCATCATCGCTCAGTGGGCTGATATCCACGGGCTGCTCGTTGATATCCAGCACTGCACGCTTACCGCTGGCCTTGGCGTTCCAAATGGCGAGTTGCCGGTCAAAAGGACGGTAGGCCGAGCAAATCGCGAGGGCTATTCCATCTTTGGCGGCGCTGTCCGCCATCGCTTTAAAGGCGAGGGCAGTTTGAGCCTCCAGCATGAAGCGTGTTTCGCTCGGGTGATAGGGACTCAGCAGTTCGACTAGCTTCAGCTTATCCGCTGACTCTTGGGTTATAGCAGCGGATAAGTCGGTATGTAAGCCCGTGTCTAAACTGCTTGCTATTCCACTCGCTATTCCGCCCTCTATTCCACTTTCTATTCCATAAAGCTGGGCAGTATTCCTTAAGCGTGACGTGGCGTTTAACACAGTAATTGTTCCAAAATCACTTCGTAGCACAGGGCTAACTGCTCGAGATCGTCGATTTTCACGCACTCGTTCACTTTATGGATAGTGGCGTTCACTGGACCGAGTTCCAACACTTTGGCGCCCGTTGGTGCAATAAAGCGTCCATCTGAGGTGCCGCCCGTGGTTTGCGGATCGGTATCATAGCCAGTGACTTGACGGATCGCATGGCGAGTCGCGTCTAACAGTGGGCCTTCGCCGGTTAAAAATGGCAGACCGTTGAAGGTCCAGCTGATGTCATAATCCAGTTCGTGGGCGGTCAATAAGGCCTCCACGCGCTCGATTAATATCTCGGCGGTCACTTCGGTCGAATAACGGAAGTTAAACATCACCTCTAGGGTGCCTGGGATCACGTTCGATGCGCCCGTGCCGCCATTAATATTGGCGATTTGCATGCTGGTGGGCGGGAAGAATTCGTTGCCATTATCCCAATGGGTTTGGCTTAACTCGGCTAAAAACGGCGCGGCTTTGTGGATTGGGTTATCCGCAAGGTGCGGATAGGCCACATGGCCCTGAATGCCCTTAACGGTCAAGTTGGCGGTCAGGCTGCCACGGCGCCCATTTTTGACCACATCACCGAGTTTTAGGGTCGATGAGGGTTCGCCCACCAGTGCCCAAGTGATTTTTTCATTACGGGCTTCTAGGGTATCGATAACCCGTGTGGTGCCATTGATAAATGGACCTTCTTCATCACTGGTGATCAAAAACGCAATCGAGCCGGGATGATTTGGGTGCTTAGCCACAAAACGTTCGGTCGCGACGATCATCGCCGCCAGCGAGCCTTTCATGTCTGCCGCGCCGCGGCCATAGAGGTAACCGTCGATAATGGTTGGCTCAAAAGGTGGGGTATGCCAGCGGCTTAAATCGCCCGCGGGCACTACATCGGTATGGCCGGCAAAACAAAATACTGGGCCTTCATTACCGCGACGCGCCCACATATTGGTGGTGTCTTCAAAGACCATGGGCTCAATATTAAAGCCAATGGCGGCAAGACGTTCGGCCATCAGGGTTTGGCAGCCTTCATCCAGCGGGGTGACCGAAGGACGGGCGATTAATTCTTTAGTCAGTTCGGTAACTGGATGGGTGTTCGAAGCGTGCGTCATAGGGAAAAGACCTTCTTATATTCTGCTTCGTTAAAGCCCACCAGCACTTGTTCACCCACAACCAGCACAGGGCGCTTGATCAGCGTCGGGTAAGTGAGCATCAGTTGAATGGCTTTGGCTTGGTCGATATTGGCCTTATCTGCATCACTCAAGGCGCGAAAACTGGTACTGCGTTTGTTAAAGACGGTTTCCCATCCTGCAATTTGACACCAATGCTGAAGATCCTTTTCTGCTAATCCATCCTCCCTAAAGTCATGGAAGTTGACCGAAAGTTGATGGGTTTCAATCCATTTACGTGCTTTACGCACTGTATCGCAATTTTTAATACCAAAAAGGGTCAAGATGATGCTCCTATCGAGGGGCGCCGTTGGCACGCATTGATTTTGCTCGCATTGTGGCATTGTGTGCTGGATGCCACAAGGGGGATATAAGCTTGTGTGGGCGGTAACTATTCAGAATGCGACTAGGAATAGCAGGGCGAACTGAGAGGAAAAGCTTAAGCGTCAGTTAAGTATTGGCTTCTAGTCTAAGTTTTGAGCCTGAGTACTGAACCTGAGTATTGAGCTTAAATCGACAAGGGGATCGCGATGAATATCAGTGCAAGCAGCCCAATGTTAGCGCATAGCTATGCCGCCAACCGTTCGTCTTCACCCACAGCGTTACCCGCTCAGCCTGCGCCAGCCAAAGTGGAAGAGCTGAGTGAGTCTGCTAAGGAGCGCGCCCGTGAGGCGAGTCAAGGCGAATCGATTGATACCTACGCGTAACTGAGCGTGAAGCCTATAGATAAAAGCCGAGCAATTGCTCGGCTTTGTGTTTTAGGAAGCACAGCTAATCAAAACATGAGGTTGATTAGAAGTTCATCTCTACCGCTAAATAATATTCACGTCCAACAACGTTGTAGTAAGAACGTGGGTAATGCGGCCAAGAGTTTTGGGTTTCGTCAATCTCTGGGCCCGCATCGAAGATATTATTAATCCCGCCGGAGAACTTAATCGCATCGGTTAACATATAGCTGGCAGCCCAGTTAACTTCGACATGGCTATCGATAGTGACGGCATATTTATCCGCTAAACCATTGTTAATGAATGCCTCTTTACGCTGGCCATTCATGCTGTCGGTGTACTTGATCAGCAGGTTGGTAGCGAAGTCATCGTAGCTCCAACCCAGATTTAAGTTACCGCGGATTTGCGGGGCAGAGCCGTCACCATCGATCAGATCTAAAGGCTCAGAATCTGGGGTTAATTGCTCCTCCCACTTCAGCAAATAGGTGCCTTCTAAGCGGGCGGTAACATCGCCGTAGCCTGAAGTCTCATAGCGATAACCCACCGAGAAGTCGATACCCGAAGTTTCTTGGGATGACATGTTGATGGCTTGAGTATTTACTTGAATTAGCTTGCCGCTTGCATCGCGGAAAATCTTATCGGCGAAGGCGTCAGAGTGATCCAAGATATACTGGGCGCTTGGGCTATTGACTAGGTTATCGATTTCAACAATCCAGTAGTCCAAGGTTAAATTGAGATCGTTATAATCCCACACCATACCGAGGTTATAGTTTTTACCGGTTTCCGCTTCAAGTTCTGGGTTTGCACCGATAGTAATTGGTAGTGAGTCAATCTTCTCACAGGCTGGGCCCGTGCCACCCGCGGCCTCACAGGTTGGAGTGTCGATCACTGTGCTATAGGCTGCCGTTGGTTCACCAAATAAGCGTTGCATATCTGGCGCTCGGAAGGTTTCTGCATACAGACCGCGTAACAACAGATTATCAATCGGGCGATACTCGACTGCGACTTGTGGGCTGAATTGCCCGCCGACATCGGATAAATCGTCATAGTAGTCGTAACGGCCCGCAAGGGTGACGGTGAGGTTTTCGATCACAGGCACGGCGACTTCGGCATAACCTGCGTATTGCTCACGTTCACCTTGAGCGCTGCTGCCGCCTTTACCAATCACGCCACCATTGCTGGTGAAGCTATCGGACTGATCGTAGAACCATTCTTTACCGTATTCGACGCCCACGGCATAAGCCACTGTGCCTGCTGGTAATTCAAAGGCATCGCCACTGATCCCCGCATTGAAGCTCGATAGGGTGGATTGCCCCTTCTTGCCGCCTTGGAAATCCAGCAATGCGGCATCTTCTGCCGAGATCACATCCAGTAGCGAATTACCGTTTGTGCCCGCGGTGAGGTAGTTCCACATGCTCTGGTAGGTTGGCGAGCCTGCGGTGGTGGATTCCACCGTTTGGCGTGCAATCGACCATGAGGTGTCGTACTCGATAGAATCGGTGAGGTAACCTTTGCTGCCTAATAAGAAGGAGAAATTGTTAGTCTCAAAATCAGAGGTGCGCGGACCTAACTCAGACATACGGCGAGTGTAGTAATAGTCCCCATCGGCAGCGCCAGCAAAATCTCCGCCGAAGGCGGTATTTTTATCGAAAACTTGGGATAACCCATTGAGTTCATCGAGGATAGTGACGTTATTGCCCGATACGTTGAACATAAAATCTTCACCGACCGTTGCCGATTCAATTTCAGTGTAGGTCGAGGCATGGGTGTAATCGAGGCGCGAATACAGCTGATGATTGTCGTTTAAGTCTTTGGTGAGGTTGATCATCGTTGAATAGCGTTTTTGCTCAGGCGAAAAGTCGCGCTGTGCGGAGCGATCGAAGCCACAACGGCCGTTGGACATCATTTGATAACCACGCGCTTCACAGTCCTCAACTGATAATGTTTTCAACAGTTCAGTTCTATTATTTCCAAGATCTTTAACGATATTTGCACCATAGGAACTGTAACCAGCATAGTAGTTACCCGGAACAATATCGGTTCCCCATTCAGGACGATCCGAGGCTTTTAACGCTTGGCGGTCTTCATACTCGGCGAAGAAGGTCAGGTTCGCTTTATCGCTGCTCACGCCCGTCATAAAGGAGAACTGGTTATTTTGAAGACCACCATCGAAGGTATCGGAGTGACGGTATTTGAAGGTGCTTTGTTCAACGTCTTTTTTCAAGATGATGTTAATTACACCGCCCATCGCATCTGAGCCGTAAATTGCCGAAGCGCCCGTGGTTAAGATCTCGATGCGCTCAATCGCCCCTAACGGAATGTTGGCGGTATCGACAAAGCTGTCTGTACCACCAGCACCAAACGGATATTTAGGCACACGTTTGCCATTGATTAATGTCAGTACGCGGCCAGCGCCCACACCACGCAGGTTGACGGCCGATGCCGCAGGGGTAAAGCCGTGCACTTCCTGCTGGGTCATAGAGCCGCCAGAGTTTTGCGACAGGTTACCTAGTACATCTTGCACTGAGTTAAAGCCGCCTTTTTCGATATCTGCAGCGCTCACCACCACGATAGGGGAGGCATTTTCAAGATCGGTACGTTTAATACGTGAACCCGTGACTTCGATACGCTCCACTTTATCATCGATAACGGCCGCTTCATCGGCGGCAAATACCAACGGAGATAAGGATGTTGATACTAAAGCGAGTAAACTAAAACGAACCGCGCGTGCCACGGTTGTTTGCGTAGTCATATTTTCATTCCCTTTGTTATGCCGTGATGATCAGGAAGGTTTTCATCATGGCTTATATTTATTTGCAACTGCCCTCCATAGCCGGAAAATTATCATTAACAACTTTAATATCAACCGCTTATTTGTTATTCAATAGCTGCAACACTGTTGCATTTGTAATATTTAAAAGGCTAATTAAGTGTGCTGAAAAATAAAGAATGGCGGTATGGCGAGCGAAAATAACTAGATGTATCTCAATGTAACTAAACATTGTCTTTACAATGTCAATTCTATTATTAAAGAGTCGAGGGTAAGTAGTTTTAAATAATGTGATCTGTGTCAGGTGAGTGTTGAAGTTGTAAATTAAATAAACGTTAGTAAGTGCTTAAAAATAAACCTTAAATAAGTCTTAAAAATATAATTTAACATTTTATTTTTGTCAGAATGGTCAAAGTTCTACATTTCAAAACTCTCAGTTTTAAAATAGTCGCATTTATCGAGGAATTTGAAACATCCTGTCACCAATAAAGATAGGTTGTATTTAGTGGTGTTGATATTGTGTCTAAACTAGTCGTTTTATTCTTAACCTGCTTAAATATTATCCGGTCAATTTACCGCTTCTAAAAAGGCTGTTTTATTGCTCACGCCTTATCCTGATCTAGCGAGATGCAAAAGGTCGATAAATCAATTTGCTATCCTGTATAGTGAGCAGCATTGCGGCGATAAGATTCGAGGCTAGCGGATCGTCACGAGAGCGCTGCGCTGATGGCGGGCAAATAGAACGAGGTGAATGTGAGAATTAATGATCTTAGGCTGTTTTTGTTGGTTGTAGAGTTAGGCAGTTTTGCTGCCGCGGCCAGTTCGATTGGGATCCCGCGGGCTTCGGTCAGTCGCCGTATCGGTGAGTTAGAGGCGGATCTGGGGACTAAACTGTTTACCCGCACGACACGCCAATTGTCGCTGACACCCACAGGCGAAAACTACCACCAGCAGTTGATGGAGATTATTCCAAGGCTTGAATCCCTGAATGAGTCGGTCAAAAATCAACGCAATATGCCAACGGGATCGGTCAAGCTAGGTTTAGTTGGCGATGCCGATGTTGTGACCCATCATTTATTGCAGGACTTTTTAAAAAATTACCCTCTTATTACCTTAGAAACCCATGTGAGTAATCTTGGGTATCACGATATTTTAAATTATGGTTTGGATGCCTGTATTCATATCGGGAATATCAAAGATAATTCTTTTGTCGCTCGACCGTTAATGCGCGTGTGTCGCAAATTATATGCAAGCCCTGATTATATTGCTGCCCATGGTATGCCAACATCGCTGGATGATCTCAGTCAACATGCATTAATGATCTATCGTTTACAAAATGGTGAATTAGAAGATCGTTGGAAATTTAATTTAGGTGAATATCGAGTAAAAAGTCGACTGGTTTCTAACAGTAGCCAATATATTCGTCATGCCATTTTAAGTGGTGCTGGGATCAGTTTATTATCCGAATTAAGTGTGGTTGAACACTTGCAATTGGGTAATTTGGTTGAAGTTTTACCCGAATATGAGGTTTACGTTGACGATGCCTGGTTAGTCTATCCTAGCCGCAAAGGCATGACCCATGCGGCTCGGCTGCTGATCGATAGCTTAATTCATGAGGCGAGTAAGACACCGGATGTCACATTGTCACAAAATTCGTGACATTGATGTACCTTTTTTGATTATTGTCCAATAAATTCACCTCCTTTACTCTGTGCCGCCTTAGTCCTAGTTACAGGAAATTGTGGTGAACAGAGTAAAACCAATCAAAATCGGAACGGGTTTGTGTTGTGCGGGCATTGCATTAGTGCTCGCAGGCTGTGGCAGCAGTGAAGACCAAACCCTCACAACCTCAAAACGTCCGTTAGTACAAGTGATGGAACTACCCGCACCTGTCACGGATAAAGGTTACAAGTTTAGCGGCGTGTTGGAGTCGGAGAATCGTGCGGATTTGTCCTTCCGAGTCCAAGGCGTACTCGCTGAATTGTTGGCCGAAGAAGGAGTAGAGGTTACCAAGGGACAAGTGATTGCAAGGCTCGATCCCCATGATTTTCAAGTCAGTGTTCTGGAGCTGACTGCTAAGTTGGATGAGGCTAAAACCGCCCATCAATTAGCAAAAATCGAACTGCAAAGGGTTAAAAGTGCGATTAATGACCGCGCGATTGCTAGTGTGAAGTTAGACCGTGCCATGGCCGCCGAAGCGCGCGCGAAAGCGGGCGTCGAATTAGTCAGCCAGTCGCTGAAAAAAGCCCAGGATGCCCTGCGTTACACTGAGCTGACCGCGCCCTATGACGGTGTGGTGGGTAAAACCTTTGTCGAACAACATGAGCAAGTGAATGTTGGCACAACAATCCTGACCATTCATCGCCCCGAACGACTCAATGCGGTAGTGGATGTCCCCGAGAGCCAGATCTGGAACCTAAAACTTGGCACCGAAGGCCAAGTGACTTGGTTTAAGGGTACTGAAGCTGTACCTGCAGTGGTTGCCAAAATCGCGTCAGTGCCCGATCGCCTAAAGCGCACCTATGAGGTGACCTTTAACCTAGCGCATGTTCCAAAACAGTTAGTCGCGGGCAAGGCGGTGAGTGTGGACGTCGCTCTACCTTATGCCAGTGATAAACCTATCTATTGTATTCCTGCCATGGCGGTTACGAGCCGCGAGAGTCAACTTTATGTCAATCGCGTCATTGCCGAGCATGTGAGTGCGACTCCCGTGGAATCAGTGAGTCAGACCGACGATTCTTTATGCGTGACTGGCGGCTTAACCTCTGGTGAGTCAATCGTGATTGCAGGCGGCGCTTTTGTCGAAGAAGGCCAAGCCGTCACCATTTTGCATGGGGCGTCGGTTAAATCATGAGTCTTTCAACCTTTGCGCTAAGGCAAAAAACCTTCGTTATTTTCTTCACTGTGCTGTCGATCATCGCGGGGATTTATTCCTACTTCGACTTAGGCAAGCTGGAAGATCCGTCTTTTACCGTAAAAAGTGCGGTGATTGTGACCCTCTATCCCGGCGCGAATGCCAAGGAAGTCGAGCAGTTGGTTACCGATAAAATTGAAACTAAGCTCGAGGAGATGGAATCCCTCTGGAAGTTACGTTCACTCTCCCGTCCGGGGAGTTCGATGATCTTTGTCGATCTGAAGGAAAAAGTGAACTCGGAGGCCTTGCCACAACAGTGGGATTTGATGCGCCGTAAAGTGGAAGACGTCAAATTAGAGCTGCCCGTACAGGCGCAGATCAGTATAGTTCAAGACGAATTCTCTGAAGTCTACGGCATGCTGTTCGCTGTCTATGGCGACAATATGGAAATGGCGGAATTGAAGGACCATGCGCGGGAATTGCAGCGCCGTATTAAAGCCGTCGATGGGGTGAAAAAAGTTCAGCTGAACGGCATTAACGAGCAGGAGGTGAACATCCGCATCTCGGAGGAGCGTTTGGCGGAAGCTAACCTCACCATGCTTCAATTGATTGAGCAATTGCATAGCCAGAATATGCCGATTGTGGCGGGAGATTTTGATCTTGGCATCGAAAACCTACGCGTGGAACAGGGTGATACCTTTAAAAGTATTGAGGATATTCGCAATCTCAGCATTCAGACTGGCTTAAATGGGCTGCAATCGGCGGTGATCCGTTTGGGGGATATTGCCGATGTGACTATGGCGTATCAAGATCCTGCCTCAACACTCAGCCGCTATAACGGCCAACAGGCGATTACGTTGGCCGTCAGCCCAGTGAATGGCATAAACGTGGTCAGCATCGGCGATACCTTAAAGGCGGTGCTGGCTGATTATCAAGCCAAGTTACCGGATGGTGCGGGCATTGGGGTGATAGCCTATCAACCGGAAGAAGTTCAAAAGTCGGTTAACAACTTTATCGTTAACTTAATTGAGAGTGTGGTGATTGTGGTTGTCGTGCTGCTGATTTTTATGGGATGGCGCAGCGCCGCGATTGTGGGAGTGAGTCTGCTGCTCACTATTTTGTTCACCTTGATTTATATGAATCTAACTAGCGTCGATTTGCAGCGGGTTTCCCTCGGCTCCTTTGTATTAGCGCTAGGGATGCTGGTGGATAATGCCATTGTGATCGTCGATCTGTTCCAAGCCAAGATCAAGCAGGGCATAGAGCGTACTCAGGCGGTTATCGACAGCATTAAAGAAATGGCCATGCCGCTCCTCGGTGCGACAGTGATTGCCGCTATGGGTACGGCACCCGTGCTGTTATCACAAACCGACTCGGCGGAGTTTTCTCTCTCGATTGTGCAGGTGTTATGTAGCTCGCTGCTGCTCTCATGGATTATTGCCATGGTCGTCACCCCGCTGATGTGTTGGTATTTCTTGGGAAAAACCAGCGAAGTCGATGCTGAAAATGCGAAACCGCCTTCTCGCTACGCTCTGATGTATCAACAAGCGGTGGAGTGGGTTGTAGAAAACCCGAAGAAGACCATTCTCTTTACCCTGCCTTTACTGCTGGGTACCTTACTGGTCGCGCCGTTATTGAAAGTGAATTTTATGCCGTCGTCCGATCGCGCCATCGTGTTCCTCGATTATTGGCTGCCCAATGGCGGGCGTATCGAGCAGACCTCGAAGGATATGCGTAAGGTCGAGCATTGGTTACTGGCGCAACCTGAGGTGGCAAGTATCTCCAGTTATGTGGGCGAGAGTGCACCGCGGTTCTCGGTCACGGTCGAGCCTGAACCTTTGGATGCGAGCTATGGGCAGATCCTCGTCAATATGCGTAGTTTCGATGATATCGACACCTTAGTGCAGCGTGGCGATGCCTGGTTAGCCAAGGAATTTCCCTATGCAGAGCCAAGATTTAGGGAGTTAAAGCTGGCGACTAAGGATAAATATTCGATTGAAGCGCGTTTTATTGGCCCGGATCCCGAGGTGCTGCATAGCTTAGCCAATCAGGCTAAGGACATCATGCGCCAACATCCGAACTTAAAATACGTTCGCGATGACTGGCGACAAGAGAGCAAAGTCATGACCCCACAGGTGGATATGCATGCCGCCCGTTTAGCTGGCGTGACACGCACAGATATTGCCAATGCCATCAATCGTGTCACCGAAGGCACCCATGTTGGCACTATGCGACACGGTGACGATTTGATCCCGATTAAATTGCGCAGCGCAGATGCCTCTTTGGAACATTTTGAGAATATTCCCGTGCGTTCATTACTCGGCACACACAGCGTACCTATGGGGCAAGTGGTTGAGAGTATTGAGATAAAAGGTGAGGAAAGCATGGTATGGCGTCGCAATCGCTTACCTGCGATCACCGCTCAGGCGGGCGTGAGTGGCGATACCGCATCGAACGTACGCCAGAGCATTGCGGCAGATATCGAGTCGATTGCGCTGCCCGAAGGTTATCGGATGGAATGGGGCGGTGAATACTATGATGAGCAGCGCTCGATTGACGACTTGATGCAGCAGAATCCTAAGGCAACCCTGTTGATGGTGATTATTTTGGTGGCGATGTTTAACGCCTTCCGTCAACCGCTGATCATTATGATTACTCTGCCATTGGCGGCGATAGGCATTGTCTGGAGTTTATTGTTATTGGACAAACCCTTCGGCTTTATGGCGATCGTCGGCATGATTTGTCTGTCGGGAATGATCATCAAAAATGGCATTGTGCTAATGGATCAGATTGAACTCGAACGCCGCAATGGCCGCAGAATTGCCGAGGCGATTAAGGCGGCGACGCTCAACCGTACGATGGCAATTTCGATGGCGGCCCTGACGACGGCGCTGGGGATGATCCCCTTGTTAACCGACAGACTGTTTGACCAAATGGCTGCGACCATTATTGGCGGTTTGACCGCAGCGTCAGTGCTGTCTTTGTTTGTGATGCCTGCCTTGTATCGACTCTTTTATCGTCGAGAAGAGCGTGAGGAAGATGCATTACTCGATGCTCAAACGGACAACACACCATCGGTTATTAGCAGTGCCAAAGGGGCCTAAACATGAATAAACATCTAGTAATGGCCTTTACGGCAATAAGCTTGCTTGGCGGATGCAGTATGTCCCCTGATTACGCACCGCCAAAGGTGAAAGTCAGCGAGCTGTATTTAAATGCGGCGACGGAGGGCGTGAGCCAAGAGGCCTTGGCTTACCAAGCTTGGTGGCGTCAGTTTAACGACCCTCAGCTCAATGCGCTGGTGACAAAGGCGCAGCAGCAGAATATTAGTCTGCAGATCGCCAGTGAGCGCGTGCGCGCCGCACGGGCCTATCAGGCGGCGGTGTCATCGTTAAAAGTACCCACCATTTCGGTGGGCGCGGGCTACCTCGATATGCGCATCAGTGAAAACGATCCGCTGATGGGCAGTGCGGTTGGAGGTATCGATCTGCCCGCAGGTTTGGGTGGCGGCAACCTTAAGTTGATGAATCGTGACCCCAACAGTACAACCGTGGGCGCGACCATTGCTTGGGAAGCGGATTTGTTTGGCCGAATCGCGAGTTTAACTCAGGCCGCAGAAATCCGCGCCGAGCAGGCGCAATTGTACCGCGCTAATCTGACCACCCTAATGACGGCGGAGGTTATCGATAACTATCTGCAATACCGTGGTACGCAGGAGCGGATGGCGATCGCAAGGCAAAACATTGCCGAACAAGCCGAAGTCTTGGCCTTGGTGGAATCCTTGGAGCGCAATGGTTATGGCTCGCCGCTGGATGTCGCTAATGCCAAGGCGGCGCTTGCCGCCAGCGAGGCCATGTTACCCATGTTAAGTTCGGCCGAGCAGGCGCATTTGCATCGATTGGCGATTTTGCTCGGGGAAAACCTCAATGAGACGTCAGGGCGCCTTAGCACCGCGGTATTACCCGCAATGACGGAGTTAATCCCAACGGGCGTACCTTCAGAGTTACTGACACGCCGTTTAGATATTGCCATTGCCGAGCGTGAAATGGCCGCCAAAAACCAAGAGCTTGGGGCAGCAATTGCGGCTAAATATCCGAGCTTTTTCTTAACGGGGGCACCGGGATTATCGGCCGATCATATTGACGATCTCTTCTCATCGGATTCGCTTACTTGGGCTTTAGGTGCAGGCGTGAGCTGGAATGTCTTCGATGGTGGCCGCACTCAAGCCATGGTGGAAATACAGGAAGCGGGTTTTAAAACTGCGGCGCTTAGCTACCAGCAGGCGGTGAATAACGCCATCAATGAAGTCGAAACCGTGCTAAAGCATTATGGCAATAATCAGCAATATCATCGCTTTATTGCAAAGGCAGAGGCGCAATCTGAGGTTGCGGTACAAAAAGCGACTTCGCTGTATCGCGCCGGTTTAGAAAATCACTTGAGCGTGTTAACTGCGCAGAATGTGAAAAACAATATGCAGGATGCGGAAGTGTTAGCCCGCCTACAAACGGCATCGAGTGTGGTGTCGCTTTATAAGGCATTGGGCGGCGACTGGACTCTGGCAAACACCGCAGATTAAAGATTGTATGAGGGGGCTCTTGCCGTTAGGTGGTACTACAGCGGCAGGGGTGCCTGATTTCATGCAGATATTTGTTGCTGATAATCCTCTTTAATCGTGACCAGAGTGAGGAGTTGCCGTGTCACAGAACATTTATTTCCGCCATGATGGCGTGTTACAGGCCTGCGAGGAGTGTGGTTTAGTCACGCCTTACACAGAGCCTCAGCCTGGCTATCGTGCCCATTGCCCAAGATGTCAGCATGGATTGCAGTCTGTGTTGGCCACTCCCTTTCAGCCGATTTGGGCCTATGGGGCCGCGACTTTAATCATGCTAGGACTGAGTCTGGGGTTCCCTTTCTTATCCTTTAGCGTGCAGGGCTTATCCCAAAAGGCGAGTCTGTGGTCGGCGCTGATCAGTATGCACTATGCCAGTAACAGTCTGTTGGCCTTGGTGATCTTACTGTGTGTGGTGATCTTGCCACTGATGTATATCAGCTTTGCAATGCTGATTTATCGGCAGGCCTATTTAGTCCAAAAAGGCAAAACGATTGAACTGAGCTGGCTTAAACGTGGGAGCAAGTGGGTATTTCGTTTTGAGTCTTGGTTGATGGCGGATGTGTTCCTTGTGGGGATCTTAGTCGCCATGGTGAAAATTCTGTCGCTGGCAGAAGTCGGCTTTGGACCGTCTTTCTGGGCGTTTTGCATTTATACCTTGCTGCTAGTGAAGTTTGTCAGCCTAGTCGACAGCTCATGGGTATGGGAGCAATTAACGCCGAGAGTTGCAACGCCGTACGTGAGGGTGGGTGAGTCGCACCTGCAACAGAATCATGGCGTTTGCCCTATTTGTGGTCAGTTAAATGCCATCAATGCAACTGAATGCAGCCGCTGCGCTGGCGCTGTGCACAAGTACTTACCCGCAAACAGTATGCAAGCCGCGTGGGCATTTTTGCTCGCTGCAACGGTGTTTTATATTCCGGCAAACTTCTATCCGATTATGTACACCACCAGCGTCGGCCAAACCGAGGCGTCAACCATTATCAGTGGTGTCGTGCTGTTATGGCATTTGGGCTCTTACCCTGTGGCCTCAATTATCTTCTTTGCCAGCATAGTGATCCCCACGGCCAAAATCGCTTCTCTGGCTTATTTGTTCCGCCAAGCGGGTAAGGTTCATTCATCAGACCAAGCCATTAAAAATCAACAGCTATACCGCGTGACTGAATTTATTGGTCGTTGGTCGATGATTGATATTTTTGTGGTGGCCTTACTCACGGCACTGGTCCAGCTCGATGAGCTAATGGCGATTAAACCCGGCCCTGCGGCACTGTCCTTTGCCATGGTGGTGATCTTAACCATGCTGTCGGCAATCGCCTTTGATTCTCGCGTGCTGTGGCGACAATCCAGCACCAACAACTGCGAAAAATGACCCATTTAATATGAGTAGTAACATGATAAATAATGAAAATATCCGAGCGAAAGAGTCTAAGGTTAGACAGCTTTCGCCCGTGTGGTTGATCCCTATCATCGCCGCCCTGATCGGCTGCTGGATGTTGTATAGCTATTTCAGCCAATTAGGGACCGAAATCCAGCTGCATTTAAAAACCGCTGAGGGCATAGAAGTCGGTAAAACCTTTTTAAAATCCCGCAATGTGAATGTTGGGGTGATAGAAAGCATAAAATTGAGCGATGACTACAGCGCCATAGTGGCGACGGCGCGGATTTCAAACGATGCCAAACGTATGCTAAAGCAAGATGCACGTTTTTGGGTGGTGAAACCACGGATTGGTATGGAAGGCGTTTCGGGATTAGATACCTTGCTCTCGGGCGCTTATATCGAGCTAGAGCCTGGGAAATCATCGACGCCCCAGTATGAATTTACTGTGCTGGATAATCCGCCAGTGGCATCGGCCGACGAGGAGGGCATGCGGATCACCCTGACTAGCCCGCAGGCCGGTAAGTTAAGTGTGGGCGATCCTGTGCTGTATGAAGGTTTTAGAGTCGGTCGAGTGGAAACCTTAGGCTTTAACACCGAGCGGCGCGAAGCTTTTTACCAGCTGTTTATCAATAAACCCTACGATGAACTCGTTCGGGATAACAGCCAGTTTTGGTTGACCTCAGGCATTAACATGCAGCTCTCAGCCAAAGGATTAAATCTGCAGGTGGGGTCACTCGAAACCTTGCTCTCTGGTGGTGTGAGTTTCCGTTTTCCCGAAGGGCGCCTCGCGGGGGCCAAAATTACAGAGAATGGTCATGATTTTAGGTTGTATGACTCGCAGGAGCTTGCGAGCCAGAGCGTGTACGACAAGTACTTAGAATTCGTGATGTTATTCGATGAGTCTATTCGTGGATTACACGATGGTGCGACGGTGGAGTTCCGAGGGATCACCATAGGCGAAGTGGTGAAATCCCCGCTCACTTTGCAGCAACTCGATCCGCATTTTGGTCGCTTTAGCCATGGCACGATTCCCGTATTGGTCAAAATAGAACTAGCGCGGGTGTTTGAGCATGCCGAACAGGTCGGCTTGGACAATTTACGCGCTGAAATCGAGCGAGAGTTGCACTCGGGTCTGCGGGCGAGCCTGAAAACCGGCAATTTACTCACGGGTGCCTTGTTTATCGATCTGGATTTATACGCCGATGCTAAGCCCTATCAAACCGCCGATTTTATGGGCTATCCGGTATTCCCGACGCAGCGTGCGGGTGTGGCTGAGATCCAAAAGCAAGTTGGGCAGCTTATCAGCAAGCTCAATAACTTACCGCTGGAAAAAACCTTCTCAGAGGTTAATTCCACGCTACAAAATACCGCCAGTGCATTGGCGCAATGGGATAAGGTGGGCGCGAGCTTAGACCAAGTGTTACAGCAGCAAGAAATGATGTCGCTGCCCGCAGAAATACAGCAAACCTTGAAAGCCGTAAGCTTGACGGCGAAGGGATATGGGCCAGAGTCGAGCGTTTATGCCGAACTTCAGACCAGTCTGCAGCAACTGCAAACCTTAATGAAAGAATTAGCGCCCTTGTCGCGCCAGCTGAATCAAAAGCCTAACGCGCTTATTTTAGGGGCTGATCTGCCCGCGGACCCCATCCCAGTTAAAGATAACTAACTATGCGTATTTTCCTGTTATTCATTGCATTTTTGATGGCGGGCTGTAGCAGTCAGCCCGCACCTCAAACCTATTTTATCGCCCTGCAACATTCAGCAGTTTCAGGTACAACGGATACCCATCGTGGCGTTATCCGTTCTGGCGAGCCGTGCTCATTAAGGGTTAATCGGGTGAACTTGGCTGACTATCTCAACACCCATGGTTTGATTTATCAAACCTCAGCACAGGAGTTGGTCGTAGCAAGGCAGCATTTATGGGCAGGTTCTTTGACCGAGCAAATCCAATTGAGGTTAAACAATTTGCTAAGCCAGTCATGCAGCGCATCTGCGAGATGGGCCTTAGCAACCGATAGTCCTGCGAAATCCGTCCAACTCGACCTGATAGTGACTGAATTTTATGGCAGCTATACAGGTGAGGCTGTTGTGGGCGGGCAGTGGCGCCTGATGGATAATATGCTGCAAGTGCTGCGTGAGCAACCGTTCCAATATCGTGTCTCTTTGCCTGAAGAAGGTTATGCGGCTCTCGTCAGCAGCCTAGATAATGGGCTGGTGCAGCTTGCTGAAGATATCCGCTTAATGGCGTCGCCGCATACTGCTCTGTTACTGCCTGCTGAGTTACCATCAGCTCAATAGGCAACAATATTGCGTTGGCAGTGATAAGGCAAAATCACTGCTAAAGGCGACATTAAGCTGAGCTTTTGCCTAAGCTCAGGCATATGAACTTTTGCATAAGTGGCCAAAGTATAAATTGCTTAATGTCGCCATTATCTTAAGGTTTGTCCTAGGGCAAACCGATTAATGCTTCTGGGAGGAGAGTTAGCTTATCCATCCCAGTAAGTGCCACCAGAGGTAGTCGAGCGGCATCAGCACTAATAAGGTGATCAGCGCTAAGGGTAAGGTGACTTTCAGCAGATGGGCGAGGGACTCCTGCGACAGTTGCATCGCCAAAATAAGCGGCGGCGCTTGATAGGGGAAAATCACCGTCGAAAAGCCAATCACTTGGGTCATCAATACCGCGGGGAGAGAAAACCCTGTCGCATTCGCTAAGTCGGCAGCCATTGGGGTTAATACCGTAGGCACGCCAGGTACGGTTGCCACTAATCCGGTTAAGGTCGATATCAGTGATAGGGACATAAAGTTGAGGAAAGAGGCGCCTTGTGACAAGGGTAAGTATTGGCTGAATGCTTGGCCGAGCGCGCTACCGAGCCCAGATTGATTGACTAGGGCGCCTAATCCTAGCGCGGCGGCAACAAAGATAACCGTTGAAAAATCAAGTGATTGATTAAAACGCTTTGGCTCAATAATGCCCCATTTCGGCAGCAAGAGGATGATGGCGGTCGTTAGCCCCACCCATGCCGGATTAATCCCATGCCATGAGTCTGTTATCCAAAATAGCAGGGTAATGATGAGTAACACCCCGAGCTTAACTTGTTTAACCACATCATACGCTTCGATATCCGTCGCTGCCGCCATCTGGGTCTTATCAATCTTGGCCGGAAACAAATACACCACGAGCACCACGATAATGGCCGATTTGAGCAGACCTAAAATTGGAAAGTGCAGAAACAGATACTCAGCATAGCCAAAATGCACGTTAAACAGGTTTTCGCTCGCACCGGCCAAAATCATGTTGGGAATATTGGCGGGCAGCACCGCAAGGCTTGGCATATTACAGGCGAGTGCTAGGGCGGTTGCTATACCTATCCGGCCATTGCTGCCACGGCTAAATCCGAGCTGCTCGGCCAAGGCCATGCCGATGGGCAGCATCACTACCGCGCGCCCCACGGAGGATGGCATCACAAATCCCAGTAGCATCGCGCTGATGACCAGTCCCGCAATCACGCGTGGATAACTCATGGTTAGCGCGGGGGCGATAACGGCGGCGAGGCGGCGACTCAGTCCCGACTCTGAAATAGCACTGCCAATCACAAAGCCAGAGATAATTAACCACACCGCCGCCGAACCGAATCCCGAAAACAATGCACTGGGATCGATCAGTTTAAAAATGGTGGCCAAGGCAAAAAAGATCAGTCCCGCCATAAAGGGCGGAATAAAGCCGGTGCTCCAAAATAGCAGGGTGATGAGTACGACCGATGCGCTGTAGGAAAAAAGTGCAGGGTGTTGCTGGAGTGGAAACATGGCCAGCAAGACTGCGACGAGCATGGCGCTAAAGACCAGCCATTTTTTAATACTTAACTTACCCATAGGGGATCACCTTAATATTGCGGGCATTGATATTGCGGCCTAAGATAGCCCAGTTAATATGGCGTTTTAAGGTGGTAATGTGTCAGATGTTATTTCTAAAGCGACAATGTTGGCGCCCAGCCAATTTGCGTTCACGTTAGATGCAAATCGTCCCGTATTGAGTAATGCGCGCAATCTTGAGGCCGAAATGGGCGTCGAACCCCATTCTCACCCTCGGGGGCAGTTACTTTGGGCGGCAAAAGGAATTTTACGGGTTCAGAGCGATAATGCGGTTTGGGTGGTGCCATCGACCCATGCCGTGTGGCTTCCCAGTGGTTGCCGGCATCAAATTAACTGTGAAACCCATGCCCATCTTCGCAACTTGTATATTGATCCCAGTTATCGCGTAAGAGTGCAGGACACACAGGTGGTGATGGTTACTATGACGCCGCTAATGCGCGAAATGGTGCTGAAGCTATGTCAAAACACCTCGATGGAACCCGCAAAGTATTTCCGCTTGGGCTTAAGTGCCATTGACGAGCTAGATACACTCGACAGTGTGAATACCTATTTGAATGCGGGCTCGGATCCGCGTCTTGGCCGAGTGATCCAACTGTTGATCAAAAAACCGCAGGCGGAATATACCTTGGCCGAATTAGCCCAAGGCGCTGGGGCGAGTATCAGAACCATAGAACGACTCTTTAAAGCCGAAACCGGGCAGACCTATAGACAATGGCGCCAAAGATACCGATTACTCAACTCCCTTGAGCGGTTAACCCAAGGGGAGAGCACGACGAGCGTGGCCCATAGCCTTGGGTATTTAAGTGTCAGTAGTTTTAGCGCAGCATTTAAAGTCTTATTTGGTTGCACGCCTCAGGAATACGCCCAAAAAAGCGTGCAAGCCACACGGTAGTATTACTATCTCTCGCTTTGTACTCAATCTAACGGCTACCAAGCAGGCTTCTTTGAATAGCTGCAAAGATAGTTCTTTAAGATAGTTCCTTAAGATTGCTCTTAAGGTTAGATCGTAGAGATAGACCTTAGAAATAGTCCCTTAAAAGCGTTCTTAAACAGAATCCCTTAGCGCTAATCAGCACTAAAGGACACATTTAGATTGTCTCGAGTAGGATTTATTTCAACGCTTCTGGGACTATAGGGTAGTTATCCCATACACGACCGTCGCTCATTGAACGCACCAGCTTGATATATTCAGCGTGGGTCCAGGCGAGCGGGGTGGCGGAGTTAGTGCCTTGGCCGAGTTGATATTGGTAACGTGTGGCGTTACCTACACCGTCCCATGCTTGTTCGGGGAGCATTAGACCCGCGTTGGCGAAGGTTTCCATCCCTTGCACATAGGTATTGATAAGCTGCTGTTTGGTTTGCTGCGCGTTTGCCCCCGTTAGCTCTCCCTTAGCGCTGGCAAGGGCCAGCTCAAAATGCCCACGCTCGCCGGTGAAGAAGGGCCAGACGCGGCCGCGTTGGTTGTCGCTATTACTGCCCGATTCGGCGTAGTTCGCGCCAGTGAGGGTATCTTCACCGTAGCCATCGTTACCGTAACGTCTAAAGCCCGGCACACTACTGCCATCTTTTGCAGTAAAGCTGTATTTGAGGCGTAAATTGTCCTCAAGTTCAGTGTTATCCACTAGCGCTAGGCTTTGATTGATGAGCTTATCAGTTGCGCCACGTACGCCGTAGCGCACCAGTTCTAAAAAGCCGCCATCGAGGATCTGGCGTTGATCGAGTCCCGCACGGCCATTATTGGCGGCGAGTGTCTCGGCGGTATTTGGTTCGCCATTCGGGCTTAATCGCAGATAATAAGGCGCCTTAATGCCTTGGCTATCCGTGAGCAAACCTTGGGTCGTCACTAAGTGTTTTTCAAGTTGTTGATTAAGCGTTTTGGCGGTTGCTAAATAACGCTGACTGGCATCGCTGTCGTTTACTGCCATGGCAATATCACTCGCAGCCACTAAGCCTGCGATCACTGCGGCCGTGGTGGAGGGCGAATAACCTGCTTGTTCTTCCCAACGTTCTTGCTGGGTTTTCGGTGGCGTAATTTGGGTGTGATTCCAGTCGAGATTGACCTCACCGCCGCTAACTAAAAAGTCCGCCGCGGCTTTTAACATCTCTTGATACCAGTGGCTCAGTTCAGCTTGACTCAGCACACCTGCCTGCCAGAGTTTCCAGCCGAGCATGATCGGCATCGCCGTTTGGTCGAGCTGTACGCCCACCCACTCAATTTGGCCATCCACATGGGTCTTTTGTAAAAACCAACCGGGTGTGCCGTTAAAGCCTGGAGTTTTATCGCTTACTTGCACCTTTTTAAGATATTCAAAGGCGACTTTAGGCGTTTGGGTATCACCCATGGCGAGAAATGCCATGGCGCATTGGTAAAAGTCACGGGGCCAAACGGCCTTGTAGCCCGTGCTGGGGGTGACAGCAGGGACGGTATCGCCCCAAGGATTAGAAAGTGACGCGATAAGGGCGCCAGCGTAGGTTTTATCTTCCTGCGCCTTGAGTACCATGGCACTGGTATACAGCAGTTTGCCATGATCTGTGGTGCTTTGCGCCATAGCAAGCATCGCAGGCAGCGATTGTAAATAACTGTGCCAACCGGCGTTGTATTGGCTCAGCACCGCATCATGCCCCGCCGTTAAGCTGGCGTTGGCATTGGCTAAACTGCTGGTTTCATCATGGCCAAAACCAATCGCCAAATTCACATTAAGAGGTTGATTAGCTTGGAGTGTGGGATAACTGGCGGTAAAGGCAATGTTGCCTTGAGTCGGATTTTCGGCGCTGCTGGTGGCCTGATACAGCGTATCGAGCTTGCCGTTATCGGCTAAATCGGCCAAACCGTCGGATACACCGACAAAGCCTGTGGTCGCCTGCGCAAAATCGATATCGGATTTAACCGTCATCACGCTGCTATGTGGGTCAGCGGTGCGAGCGATAAGGGCTTGATGACCGATTCTGCCAATATCATTCGCCCCCGCATTATCGATATGGGGGTTAACGTATAAATGCGGTGTGATGCCCGCTTCAAAGGCGGTAAACGTCACGCGCATCATCAGCGTATCGCGGTCGGGATCGGTAAAGATATGTTTTTCTATCTGATACTTACCTTCAACGTCGCGATTGATAATCTTATAAGCCAAGGATTGTGGGCGGCCATTAGCGTCGGTATCTAAGTATTCCATGCTGCTGATCGTGTTGTCTTTCTCGGTATCGACAAAGCCATTGCCGGTGATCACAAATTGCAACTCTTTGAGCTGAGCATTGTGAATAAGGCCGTACATGGTTTCGGTTAAAATCCCCTGCGCGACGGAGAACCACACGCGGCTGATGGGATTTTGGGTGCTATCTTGATATTGCCCTTGAGTATAAGGCTCATAGGAGGTGCCGATGCCTGTTTTACCGGAGAACGCCCAAGTTGGCGCTTGGCCGGGGGCGCCGGGGGCAATTTGTGCGTTTGCGGCACTGACTTTGGCGATGGTCGATGTTGATGTATTCGCATTGGGGGCCGAGGGTGAGCAGCCTGTTAAGCTGGCAACGCCGATAAGGCTTGCGGCGATCGCAAGCGCAATCGGCTTACGGCTTAAGTCGCGGCGGTCAGAAAAGCTGCTAACTGTTGTTGATTCCATATTCATCAAAATCTCCCCAATCAATAGATGGTGCTAATTGCGATTTATTCTTGTTGTAAGTTATGCGTCTTAGCGTTGAGTTGCCCAAACGCCTAAACGCCAAGTTTGCAGAGTTGTAGGATTTACACTTGAGTGTGCTGAGTATTCGGTTGCTCAACAAAGAGCACGGCAATTCCGGCGCAGAGCATCAGAACGCCGCCGGTGATCAGGGCGTAGATGGGTTGACCTTCAAACAAACCATTGAGGATCAAACCTAAAACACTGGCGGCGAGCAGCTGTGGGATCACGATAAAGAAGTTAAAGATCCCCATATACACGCCCATCTTTTTCGGCGGCAAGGCGCCGGATAACATGGCGTAGGGCACGGAGAGAATCGAGGCCCAGGCGATACCTACGCCAATCATAGGCAGCCATAACAGACTGGGATCTTTGATAAAATAGAAACTGATCAAGCCAAAACCGCCGCAGAACATATTAAAGGTGTGGGTCAGTTTGATGCCGATACGTTTAGCAAGCAGTGGGATAAACAGGGCCGCAATAGCCGAAAATCCATTGTAGGAGGCGAACAGTACACCCACCCAATCGGCGCCATCGTTATAGGCCTTAGACAACACATCGCTGCTGCCAAAATGGTAGGACGTCACCGCCGAGGTGGTGTAAATCCACATGGCAAATAGCGCGAACCAAGAGAAAAACTGCACTATCGCTAACTGATGCATGGCCTTTGGCATATGGAATAAATCGTCGACCACATTAAAGACAATGCCCAGTTGCGCGCGTTGTGAGGGCGTTGATTTGCCTAAACGCAGGGCGCAGTACAGTTGCAATGGGCCAAAGGCAAAAATTCCTAAGGTTAAAATATACAGCTGCTTATCTAAATCCAGTGCCCACACCACAAGCGTCAGTAGTGCGCCTACGGCTATCCAAACGATAGCGGCAAATTGATAATTCTTATGGGTGCGAGTGCGGTGTTGTTGCTCATCTGCGCCTGCGTCAGCATTGCCATGGAAGGCGGCGAGTTCATCGGGGGAATATTCTTTGGTGGAGATAACAGTCCAAGCCACACTGAGAAACAGCACGGCGCCACCAAAATAGAAGGCATAACGCACCGAATCGGCTATTTCGCCCGCGGGCGCGGTATTGGCGACATTAAAGAAATTACTGAGAACATAGGGCAGGGCCGAGGCCACCACCGCGCCGATGCCGATAAAAAAGCTTTGCATGGCATAGCCTTGGGTGCGCTGCTTGGGAGGCAAATTATCCCCCACAAAGGCACGGAAGGGTTCCATGGCGATATTGATTGAGGCATCCATAATCCACAGCATGCCTGCGGCAATCCATAACGTCGGGGAATGCGGCATCACAAAAATCGCGAGAGTCGTACAAATGGCGCCGATTAAAAAATATGGCCGGCGGCGACCTAAGCGTCCCCAAGTGTTATCGCTCAGATAACCAATAATAGGTTGAACCAGCAGACCCGTTAACGGCGCGGCAATCCACAGGATGGGAATATCATCGATAGAGGCGCCAAGGGTTTGGAAAATGCGGCTGACGTTGGCATTTTGCAGGGCGAAGCCGAATTGGATCCCCAAAAAGCCAAAGCACATATTGAAGATTTGCCAGAAATTGAGCTCGGGTTGTACCTTATGCACGGCGCGCTGCGCCACCTTGGGCGAAAAACTTTCTAATGGGGTAACCGTTTGTTGATCCGCGGACATGCAACTTCCCTTCAGTAGCGGGCAGCGGGGCTGCCTTGAGTCATTTATCGTTATAATGTTTGGCCTATTCAATGGCCTTTGCTCAGTTTTACGCGTGTTGTGCTAGCTTCCACAAAAGTGCATTGGCGCTTGGCCGTGTGGGTGAAAAAATGGCGAATATACCTCTCCCTCAGAAGCATATTCGCCAATAAATTCATTTTCATACGCTATGATGCAAATGCTCAGTAGCAGAAAAGAACCTAAGCCTGACAGCTATCCTCAAAGGCAACCACCAGAAACGACCTCACAGTGTTCAACCCCACAAGCAGAGGGTGAAACTAGCGAATTTATAGTAGCCGCAGCGCCAATTGACGCACAACCGCTTACATACGTATTCATCATTCCTTGATAACCCTAGCGAAACAGCCCTGTAACTAATAGTGTGTGGATTTTACGTGAGGCGTGGATGGGTTTAAACCCTCGATGTATCCAGCTATCACATCGGTGGGGGTGAGTGCAGCGTCTTAGAATTGGTTCACTCGCGTTGTAATGAGGGGGAATATGTTGAAATCTGCTAATTGGTGGGTAAGTACATGGATCATTTTCAGCTTAATCAACAGACTCATCTTTCTAGGCTATTGATAGCGAAAGTATAATGCATCACTATGTCGCCAGACTTTACTGACCATTGGCGACTTGCTGCCATTGACGTGTGTGGCGAGTGCAATTGAGTATTTATTCTGGCTTGTTATTACGCCCTTAAGGAACGTTATGTTTGTTATCACCTTAACCTACAAAAAACCGCTGGCCGATGTAGAACTGCATTTGGCGGCTCATATTGCCTATCTCGATGAATATTATGCCAAGGGCACCTTTATCGCCTCCGGCCGTAAGGTGCCCCGCACTGGCGGAGTGATCCTTGCCAAAGCGGATACTCGCGCCGAGCTTGAAGCCATTGTCAAACTCGACCCCTTCTATATCGAAGAGGTGGCCGAATTTGAGGTGGTGGAGTTTGTACCTACTCGAGCCGCAGCAGGTTTAGAAGCTTTAGTTGAGCAGATTTAAAGGGTAGGGATACGAGCTAAAAACATAATGGAATATACCCAAGATTTAACGCAGCCTGTGGATCTTGAATGCGTGCCTGCGCAACAAGTCCCTATGGCCTTACTGTTAGAGGCCGATCCTTCCACTGCCAGTATCGAAGCTTATTTGGATAATGCTTGGTGTTTTGCCGCCAAGCATAAAGGTGAGATAGTGGCCGTGTGTGTGGCTAAGCTAATTCGCGATAAGGTTGCGGAAATCTTCAATATGGCAGTTTGGCCTGACTATCAGCGGCAGGGAATTGGTTCTGTGTTACTGTCATTTGTTTTAACTGAATTGGCGAAAAAGTCGGTGGTTCGTGTGGAGTTGGGTACGGGTAGCTTTGGGTATCAACTCACTTATTATCAGCGACTGGGGTTTAGAGTCGAGGCTGTGATAAAAGATCACTTCTTAACCCATTACGACGAACCTCTGTTTGAACAGGGATTACAACATAAGGATATGCTGCGATTAGCGCTGGAATTATAAGCCGTGCTGACGATTATGGACGTAATCAAAAATCGAAAGGATCTCGAATGAAACGTTATTTCACGGCAGTCTTATTCGCACTGTTCTCTCAAGTCGCACTGTTTTCAGAAGTCACAGTTGCTGAGCCACTTAAGTGGCAGACAAATTTTGCTGATCATGACGCGGTGATTTTTGCCTCAAGCACGGGTGTAGATAGCTTGAAAGACGTGATAGCCGCTGTTCCCAAGTCGGTGTGGATTCGCTCGGTACAAGTGTCAACCCTTGCACAGTTCGATGGTCTTCAGCACGAGTTGCACACTTATCTGCAGCGACATTACCCTCAGGAGTTAGCCGATGCTTTGGCTTCGGCGGGCAATATGCATAACCCCAAGGTGGTGACCCTACGGGAGGGATTTAAGGAAGCCGTTCACGCCTCAGATTTTGTTAAGCAGATGAATGCCGATTTTAGAGGGCGCTGCGAAAGTATCACCTCAGTCGATATCGAGAAGTTTTTTATCACGACACAATCCTCATCACCCCAATTTGAAGCCATGCTCTGGTTAAAGACCGAACAGTGCCACTAGGCTACAAAAATTCCTTATCTAGCGTGAGCGTGAGTCGCTATCAACTTTTCCTTTATCAAACTGTTATCGCAAATAACTATTTCAAACTACTACCTCAAGTTTTTATTCAACCTGACTGAGTCAGCCAATCAATGCTGTTAGATATTGGATACTCGCCAAAACATGACTACTGCGAGTACAAGTATTGAGGGCACCAGAGTAGGTGCCCTTGTAGGCTTTGAAGAACCGGCTTGCGATAATTTTAGCGCGGCTAGAGCGGCTGAAGATGGAAGGCGATCGCGATGCGGTTCCAACCATTAATGGCGATAATTAGGCTGGTGAGAACGACAATCTCCTTCTCTGAATAATGCTCGGCGAGCGCGGCGTATTCACTGTCGTGCACTGGCGATTGGGCGACGCGGGTTAAGGTTTCCGTCCAGCGCAGCGCCGCTTGCTCCCGTGCATCAAAGAGATCATCCACTTCGTGCCAAGCGGCCAGTAAATCTAAACGGCGCTGGGTTTCACCGTCGTGGCGCGCTTCTTCGGCGTGCATTCGCTGACAAAACGCGCAGCCATTGAGTTGCGATGCCCTCAGTTTGACTAAATGTACCAATAATGGCGAAAAAGCCGAGCCAGCGGCTGCTTTATCTAGGCTAATGAGTGCCTTGGCGAGCTCGGGTTGGAGTTGGTAAATCTGTTGGCGCGGAATACGTTCTGACATAAAGCCTCCTGTAAGTTGAGGCTTGAATCTAAGGGATTAATCGGCCGTTATATTGGAGATTTGCGACATCTTGCGTTTTTTATATTGCCCCGGTGTTTGCTGCATCACCCGTAAAAAATGCTGATGTAGATGAGCTTGATCGTAAAATCCACAATCGAAGGCCACCTGCGCGAGACTAAGCGACGGCGATTGACTCAATAGGTTGCGGGCAATTTTCACTCGATTCAGCTGCAATAACTGTGCAGGCGATAAACCCGTTTCCTGCTTAAATTTGCGTTCAAATTGGCGTCGACTCATGGGGAGTTGCCCGTAAAAGGTCTCCAAATTGGCTTGGGTTTGAATGAGTTGAGGCAGAGTTGCGGGGACTAGGCTCATGCGCGTCGATAAGCTTAAGTCTAATAGCTGCGCTCGTTGCAATAGCCAGTGTTCCACAAGGGCGATACGCTGGCTTGGCTTGGGCGTATCAACGAGTTGGTATAAGAGCGTTGTTAAACCAACGATGGGCCACTGGGTCACATCGATAACGCTTGCTGTTGTATCGACCTGCATGGTGGCAAGTTCAACCCCCAGTAAATGGAAGGCGCCACCGGGCTGAAAACGCACCGTAATTTGCTCGGTACCTCGCGCGAAGCTGTGACAATGCCGCTGCTGGCCCGAGTAAAAATACACCGAAGGCGCGTCGCCAATGCCGGGCGATGGCAAATAAAAATGCAGGCTTGTGCCACCATCGGGATAGAAGGTTTGGTCGATTGGCTCAAGTAAATCCGTCGCGACACGCAAATGAAAATAGCGCTGTACCCAAGGGCGCAGTGGGGCAATGGCTTGAAAATGATTAAAGCCTAAGTGGGCAAATTGGGTCTCAAAACGCTTAAAACTGCGCATTTCGAGTTCATTGGCCGTGTATCGCAAGGTCGTCACCATTAAGCATTGAGGGAGTTTAGCTTAAGCTAACTTTCGATGATTTGCATCCTAGTGGAGGGTCGTGGTCCTGCTCAAATGAAATCCGCCAACGGTTGCCCAAACGCTGTAACTAAAACTAAGCAACTCAATAATAAAAAACAGTCACCAAGAAGGGCTTCTTGGTGACTATTGTAATGACCACTTTAGCTTCGATTGCTGTAGCAATAGTCACTGTCGCAATAGTGACTGTCGCTCGAGGTTTTTAAACGTGCATGTTAGCGCTTGAGTTTACAGCGCTTTAAAGCGGATCGCTGTGCCGCCACTGCTGGCTAACTGTAATGTCAGGCTATCTTTGGTACTGACCTCTTTGGTTTCAATTACATAATCGTAGGGATTGGTTTTCCAATCGGCTTTTGCGCCATCACGGTAGATCTGTGCTTGATAGCGTTTGTTTGGGTCGAGGAAATCCAGTTTCACCTTCACCTCGCGGGCATTTTCATCAGTCAACGCGCCTAAGTACCAATCTTTTTGATCCTTGGCTTGGCGGGCAAACACCACATAATCACCCACTTCGCCAGCCAGTGCGATACTTTGATACCAGTCTGTTGGCACATCACGGATAAACTGGAAAGCATCTAAATGTTTTTGATAATTACGCGGTAAGTCGGCGGCCATTTGGATTGGGCTATAGAGCACCACATACAGGGCAAGCTGCTTCATCAAGGTGGTTTGCACGCGGTTTTCGGCATCTAAGCCCTTAGGCGCTAAGTCAAAAATCCCCGGGGTAAAATCCATTGGGCCTGCCAGCATGCGGGTAAAGGGCAGCATGGCGGTGTGCTCTGGGCTATTTGGAGGACTGCCCCAGGCATTGTATTCCTGTCCGCGTGCGCCTTCGCGGGCAAGCCAGTTCGGATAGGTGCGACGAAGCCCAGTATCTTTAATCGGCTCATGGCTGTTGATGCTGATATGGTGCTTGGCGGCTTCGGTAACACTGTGCAGATATTCGCCAACCATAAACTGACCATCGTGCCATTCGTGACGGGTAATACCGTTCTCATCGATGCGTTTGATTTGTCCACCGTCAGCCACATAACCAGTTTTGACTTGGGTCACGCCATGTTTTTCATACAGGGCGAAGGCATCATCCATTTGATTACGGTAATGGGTTACTGAACCTGCGGTTTCATGGTGACCAATCAGGCGCACGCCTTTTTTCGCGCCGTAGGCGGTAATGGCGGGTAAATCGAAATCATCATAGGCCTTGGTAAAACTGAATTGATCGCCATTATGGAACCAATCACCATCCCAACCTTGGTTCCAACCCTCAACCAAAACACCATCAAACTGGTACTTGGCGGCGAAATCCATATAACGCTCTGTTTCGCTAGTAGTTGCGCCGTGTGTAGGGCCCGAGCCCCAAGTGTTTTCATTGAGGTGCATACCCCACCAAATACCGACATATTTGCCCGGTTTAACCCAAGAGACATCCCCCAATTTATTGGGTTCATTCAGGTTGAGAATAAGGTGCGAATTAAGCAGTCCCGTGGCCTTGTCGGCGATTTGAATGGTGCGCCATGGAGTATAAAAGCCCGCTTGGGTTTTAACGCGAATACCATCTGACCAAGGGGTAAGATCGGCCTTGAGCTTGCCATCGCGCTGTTGATCGAGGGTCATCGAGGCAAAATCCACTAACGCCGCCTCGTGAATGCTTAAATGGGTGCCATCGACCAGTTTAAAGGTAAAAGGAGTATGGGCGCGGTCGACCTGATTGAGCGCGCTGGTGCGATACAGATATTCGTAGCGGTTCCATCCACGAGAAGGGATCCACCAGGCGGTGGCCTTATCGCTCTGACCAATATTAAATTCGGTGAGTTCATCTGTAATGGCAAGCGATGTATCAGCTGGCAGGGCGTTTTGAGCGGCTAAGTGATAACGAAAGCCGATGCCATCGTCAAAGGCTTTAAACTCGAGGTTTAAGTCGATTTTTCCGTCGGTTAATACCACGCTCAGTTGATTGTGTTGATCCTTAATCCACTCTTGCTCACCCCAAGGTTGCTGCCATTTTTCATCGGCGCTGGCGCTGTTACTCGATTTGATGCGTAGACCTTGGCCTAATTCCCCCAGAGAGGCAAAGACTAAGCCTAAGCGGCTCGGTTCGATAATGGTTTTGCCATGAAAATGGATTTGGTATTCGGGGCGGCCAGTATCATCACTCAGACTCAAGACGATTTGTTTATCGGGAGAGCTTAGGTTGAGGGTCTGTGCTGTGGCACTGGTGCTGAGCAGGCTGCCAATGCTGAGTGCTAGCAAGCTGGGCGTAAATAGGCTGGCGGCCCAATGGCGGCTATTTCGCGTTGGCGAGTTGATGTGGCGTGCGTGGGTAAGAGGATTGCTGAACATTCCCTGATCCTTGTTTTTATAGTGAATATGGGTCAATGCATACTAGTGGCGATGGGTTTTTGCTCGCAATGGTTTGCATACGTATTCACCATTGTGAGCGGTTAGGCGGCAGGTGGATAGTAAGGCGTAAAGAGATGGGTTTTAACCGCTGACTCGGGTAGAATGCGCGGCTTCTTGGCTTTCTTATTGTGTTTAAAGGGCTTTAGGTGTTTAAGGCGCTTAAGCCGATATAGGCTGTGATATCAACGGGTTTTGGAGTGAGCGGTGAAAATCAGTCAGCGATTACAGCAGATCAATCGAATGGTGGGCCCTGGATACGATCATATCTGGGACTGCTGCTGCGATCATGGTTTACTCGGCATGTTGTTACTGCAAAGAAATGCCGCACTTAAGGTGCATTTTGTCGATTGTGTCGCGCCCTTGATGCAGCAACTTAGCCTTGAGTTAGCAAGGTTTTTCCCCCAGCCGTTTATCTCTAACACTCAAAACGCTGAGCAACAGGCCAATACCCAGAGTGAATGGCAAGTGCATTGCCTCGATGTGGCGGCCTTGCCACTGGCGCAATACGGCAAACAAGCCAAGCACTTAGTGATTATTGCGGGTGTGGGCGGTGAGTTGCTGGTTGAATTGGTGCGCAGTATTGTTATAAACCAGCAAACTCAACATGATACTCAGAGTGGAAATGATTCGGGTAATCATAACCTTAGTCAAGGCGGGGGCCAGCTCGAATTTATTTTGTGTCCCGTGCATCATAATTACCATGTGCGCAGCGCGTTGTCGGAATTGGGCTTAAAACTTAAAGATGAATATTTACTCGAAGAAAACCAACGTTTCTACGAAATACTGCATTTAACTCAGGCCAATGCCTGCTCAAAAACGAATACCAGCTCAAAAACAAATCAAGCTGTGCCCTTAAGTGCGACGGGCTCAATCATGTGGCAAGGGCTAAATGCGGATAAAACCAACCAAGCCAAGCGTTATCTTGACCAAACCATAGGCCATTATCAGCGTATTCCTGAGCATCGCATGCCCAACAAGTCGCAAATTGTGGCGGCCTATCAACACATTTTGCAGCAACTGAATTGTTAACCTCATAGGTCAACATGTGGTCATTGAGTACTTAGCCTTGGCGTTGAAACGGTTTTACTCTGTAAATCCATCGAGTTGGTTTATGCTATTAGGCCGTTAATCTTGAGTTTTATTATGCGTTTATTGAAGTCCACCCAAGCTGCCAATCTCAATCTTAAACAGGCGAAGATTTTTTATCGCCAAGCCGCCCGTGCCATTGTGCTATCGGGGGAAGATATTTTGCTGCTCTATACCCAAAAATATCGTGATTACGGTTTGCCTGGTGGTGGGGTAGATAAGGGCGAGAGCCTTGAAGTTGGACTTATCCGCGAGTTGCAGGAAGAAACCGGCGCGATTACCGCCAAAGTGATAGCGCCCTTTGGTCGTTATGAGGAATATCGTTCCTGGTTTCGTGAGGGCGCAAATGTTGTACATATGGACTCTTACTGTTACCTGTGCGAAATCGATACGAGCCTTGGTGAGCGCGGCTTAGGTGAGCCAAGACTAGAAGCCCATGAGATAAAAAATGGCATGCGCCCAGGGTGGATCAATATTCACCAAGCGATTGCCCATAATCAAGAAATTCAGCGAACGTTTGCCAATAAAGGGCAATCCATTGACCGGGAAACCTTTCTGCTCAAACGAATCGTTGAAGAGTTGCTGTAGATAAAGTTAGCTTGATGGCGTTATTGCACAGTGGTTTAACGCGCAGCCATCAAAAAGCCATCCTGAGGATGGCTTATGAGGATCTCTTGTGAAGACTGCTTTAGTGCTAGATCACGGTTAAATATATACAAATGAAATGGCTCATCGCGCCCGCCAATACAAATAAATGCCAAATCGCGTGATTGTATGGGATGCGTTTACCGACATAGAAGACCACCCCTAAGGTGTAAAACAATCCGCCCAATAGCAGAAGCTTAAATCCTAGCGGTGACATCGCCGCCGTCAAATCGCCCATCACAGTCACACACAGCCAACCCATCACTAAATAGAGCACTAGGCTCATTTTTTTAAAGCGATGAATAAACAAGGTCTTAAATAAAATCCCACCAATTGCCAAGGACCAAATCGCCGTAAGGATAATGGTTGAAAGCTGTCCTTGCAGGCTGATTAACATCAGGGGTGTATAAGTGCCTGCAATTAAGCAGTAGATGGCACAGTGATCGGCAATCTTGAGTTTATGTTTCCAGCCTACATGCGTTACGCTGTGATACAGGGTAGAACTTAAAAACAACAGGATAAGGCTTGCGCCATAAATAATAACACCTGTGAGCTGAATATTTGTGAGGTGGTCGGCGCCCTTGAGGATCATAAACACTAAGCCGACCAGACCCGCGATCACCCCTAGGCCATGGCTGATGCTATTGGCTATCTCCTCACTAAGGCTATAGCCACTGATATTCAATGGTTTTTCATGACTCATTTGCGGCTCTATCAAACTCTGGCTTGGCATGCTGTTGATCCACTCGATGGCGATAATGACTGAGTCTATCAGTTGATAAATTGGAAAGCCATAATTAGCTTACACGTGTAAGCTAATTTGTTTTAAGGGTAACATCCTCAACTGGGACTGAGGCGAGCTCTTATCTAGTTGTACAACATTATGGTGCCTGTTTACGACTGATTAATGTCAACGCCTTGGAACTTTGTGCGTTGCACTTTCTCTAATCTCCCGTAGATGTCATGGATTTGTTAAGTACTTTGTCCATTAAGTACTAAGGGATGGATTTTGCCTGTTCGTTCGAATATTACCCCAGAAGATGATCTTAGTTTTGATGCGTACGGCCGCGTGACAAACGACGAGACCGCACCATTTTCCGTTATGCCTTTTTGTGCAACGTCTTTCAGCGCTACAGCCCAAGGCGCGACAGATTTGAACGCTAAGCCTTTTAACGCTCATGCAGAACCTTTGGGGAGCGATATAAGCCTTAATTTACATGAGGCTAACCGAAAAGACATCGATAGCATATTCCAAACATCTTCAAAAATAAGAGGGCGAGAGTGGTCGCAGTATTTCAATCTTAAGCCATTGTTTTGGGTCATCTTTGGCCATGGCTTACTGCTGTTGTTATTAATTTTTTTATGGCGAACCCAGTCGGAACACTTAGGGCTGTCGTTTACCGAATCTTCAGCCAACACACGGACTACAACCAAGGCGTTAAAGGCGTATTTTATTTATGCGCCGCCAACGCAAACCGCTCCAGCGGATCCGCCTCAAGATTACTCCGTTGAAGAACCTACCGTTTCTAGTGAGCCGATCACTTCGCCGCCTAACACTACGCAGCTGACAGTGGATGTTGAACCAGCCGCAAAAGTGATACCAAAACCCACGGAAAAGTTGGCGCCAAAAACTACAGAGCAGATTGCAAAACCTCTTGAAGTCAGCGCCCAAGCGTCGAATAGAGCAGTTTCAAAGACTCCAACACAGGGTCAAGCCCAGCAGAGTGCAAAAGAAGCTATTAAGCCTCAAAAGGCAGAAGTCCAATCAAGCTCGGCTCAAGCGGCAAGTACTCAACTGTCAGATACTGGTGAGCAAAGCAGCGGTGCGGCTGGCAGTGTCGGTTTATTTACCCAGCGTTATTTTGAACGTCAGCGTGAGCAAGCCTTAGATGATTTAGTGCTCGAGCAGGCAAATCATTACTCTAAACAGTCGACTATGTCTGAAATAAGCCCCGAGATGGAGGTGTTGATTGTGCCCAATGCCGATGATTTTAGCGGCCCCACCAGTTTAGATTTAGAACTGGATCCTAATCGAATTGTCCGTAAAGGGGATACCTGCTATCGAGTCGTTAAAGTCGGTACCCAAATTAATCCCTATGCTGAGAATTTAGGTTTCCCCTTCAATTGCAGTGGCAAGAAAATGAATCAAGAAATTGACGATGCCATTAAGGCGCAACTGGATAAAATGATGGTAAAGCGGCCAAAAGGCTAAAAAATAATGATGATAAATTTTCACTCAAAATGACATTTATTGTGAATTATAAAGTTTTTTAAAATTAAATTTGTTTTTATACAATAGGTTATTTGTTCTTAATTTTTGATTGGTAATTTGATTTTTACCTTGAAATTACGCTTGTTTGTTCGCGGCGCTTCTGCCTATACTTTTGCCCATCTTGTCGGAGTGCCTCTTGGCTGAGACCGTTTATTCGGGATCCGTTGAACCTGATCAGGTTAAAACCTGCGAAGGAAACAAGCATAATAACATCCATTAAATCGTCTCAGCGGCAACCTTTTCGCCCTGCATCAACCCATCGATTTAGTCGTTATTGAGTCCGCAAATCCACTTAGGGTTTGCAAGGCTCAGCTTCAACACTCAAGTCTCCAGACAAGCAACCCCATTTTTATTTGTTAAAGTGAGATTGCTTATGTCCAGTTTAGAATTGTCCTCAGAATCGATTGCCGTGAACACCCAAGGGCAAACGAGCCGCCGTGCGGCGCGCGCCCAGGCGCAAGCCTTTATCGATACTCTTAAACCATTACAACATCCTAATTCGCAAAAGCTGTATTTGCAGGGAAGCCGTGAGGATCTCCGTGTAGGGATGCGGCAAATTCTGCAAACCGATACGCGGATTGGCGGCACAACAACTGCGCCCATAGTCGAGAAAAATCCTCCCATTCCGGTGTACGACTGCGCAGGACCTTATTCCGATCCAGCTGCGCAAATTAACGTGCGCCAAGGCTTAGCCAAGCTCAGATTACCTTGGATTATCGAGCGCCAAGATACCGAAGTGCTCGATTGTGCGACATCAGATTTTACCCAGCAACGCCTGAAGGATGATGGGCTCGATCATCTACGATTTGAAGCCGGCTCAAGTGCAATTGTTCGTCCTCGCCGTGCCTTACCGGGTAAACGCGTGAGCCAATTACACTATGCCCGCCAAGGGATTATTACCCCTGAAATGGAGTATGTGGCGATTCGGGAAAATATGGCGCTCGCCGAGGTGCAAGATGAAATCTTAAACCGCCGCGGCCAAGGTGAATCCTTTGGTGCCGTAATCGGTAAATCGATTACCCCAGAGTTTGTCCGCGATGAAATTGCCCGTGGTCGCGCCATTATTCCTTTAAATATCAATCACCCTGAAGCCGAGCCCATGATTATTGGCCGTAACTTTTTGGTGAAAGTGAATGCCAATATCGGCAACTCGGCGGTTACGTCCTCCATCGAGGAGGAAGTCGAAAAATTAGTCTGGTCAACCCGTTGGGGGGCGGACACTGTGATGGACTTGTCCACGGGGCGGTATATCCATGAAACCCGCGAATGGATTATCCGTAACTCGCCAGTGCCGATTGGCACAGTGCCGATTTATCAAGCGCTGGAAAAAGTAAATGGTGTGGCCGAGCACCTGACCTGGGAAGTATTTCGCGATACCTTGATTGAGCAAGCGGAGCAGGGCGTCGATTACTTTACCATCCATGCGGGCGTGTTATTGCGCTATGTGCCCATGACTGCCAAACGGGTGACTGGGATTGTGTCCCGCGGCGGCTCGATTATGGCCAAATGGTGCTTGAGCCATCATCAAGAAAACTTCCTCTATACCCATTTCCGTGAGATTTGTGAGCTGTGTGTTGCCTACGATGTGTCGCTGTCATTAGGCGATGGTATGCGTCCTGGCTCCATTGCCGATGCCAATGATGAGGCGCAGTTTGCCGAGCTTGAGACCTTAGGCGAGCTGGTCAAAATCGCCTGGGAATTCGATGTGCAGACCATTATCGAAGGGCCTGGGCATATCCCGATGCAGCTTATCAAGGAGAATATGGATAAGCAGCTTATCCACTGCGCCGAGGCGCCATTTTATACCTTAGGTCCACAAATTACCGATATTGCACCCGGTTACGATCATTTCACCTCTGGGATAGGCGCGGCGATGATCGCATGGTATGGCTGCGCCATGCTCTGCTATGTGACGCCAAAAGAACACTTAGGTTTACCTAATAAGCAGGACGTCAAACAAGGGCTGATTGCCTACAAGATTGCCGCACATGCGGCCGATATTGCTAAAGGCCACCCAGGCGCGCAGATCCGCGACAATGCGTTATCTAAGGCGCGCTTTGAATTCCGTTGGGAAGACCAATATAACTTGGGACTCGACCCTGATACCGCGCGTGCCTACCACGATGAATCCCTGCCACAGGAGTCGGCCAAGGTTGCGCATTTTTGCTCTATGTGTGGCCCTAAGTTCTGCTCGATGAAGATCACCCAAGATGTGCGCGACTATGCGGCAAGTTTAGCGGCGGGTACGTTGTCAGTGGCTTCGTCAAGCCAGAATGTTGAGAGCGCTGAAGGGCTTGCATTGATTAACTCTGCTCCACAAGGGCAAGCTAGCAAAGAAGCAATCCAGCAGATCACTGTCAAAACCCAAGATGAATTAGCGGCGGCCATGGCGCAAAAATCGGCCGAGTTTGCGGCCTCTTGCGCCAAACTGTATCTGCCGCTGGGCGATGCTAATGCAGCCAATACAGCTAATACTGCCAATGAATCGGCCAAGCATCAGGACGGGAGTGAGCTCCAACCCACAGCACAGGTTGCGGAGGTTTGATAATGACCCCTGCTAAACATGTTAGCCACTTAGCGCCTCAACCTATCGTCTGGACCATTGCGGGGTCGGACAGCGGTGGCGGCGCGGGGATCCAAGCGGACTTAGCCACCATCAAGGATTTGGGCGGCCATGGATGCAGCGTGATCACCACCTTAACGGCCCAAAGTTCGGTGGCGGTGGATTTAGTTGAGCCTGTGAGTGAGGCAATGCTACTCACACAGCTCTCGACCCTGTTAGTCGATCTACCGCCTCAGGCGATTAAAATTGGCTTACTCGCGAATCAGCAGCAACTGCACTTAGTTGCCGATTGGTTGACTGGTTTTAAAACCCAGTTTCCACTCGTCCCCGTTATTCTTGACCCTGTAATGGTCGCAAGCTGTGGGGATGAACTTGGGGATAAGAGCACGGCGAGCCAGCCACTGGATTTTACGCCCTTTAAGGGCTTGATTAGCCTGATAACGCCGAATGTGCAGGAGTTGGCAAGGCTTACTGTCGCCACAGACAAACAAGTGTCACCAATACACACAAAAGCCGCGTTCGCCGCAGCGGCAATGCAACTCTCTGAGCAATTAGACTGCAGCGTATTAGCCAAGGGCGGCGATATTGACTTTGCGGCTCAGGCAAGTGTAGGCATTAATACAAGGGATAGCTTAAGCGACCAACAAAGCGATATCACAACTCATCGCAGTGCCAAAGATAATCAGCGTATGGCGGAAGATCTGCTGATTTGTCATCAGGTTACTGGCTGCTCACCGCTTGACGCTAATGGTGGTTTTTGGCTCAGCAGCGCGCGGATAAATACGCGCCATAACCACGGCAGTGGTTGTACTCTGTCTTCAGCCATCGCCTCGGTGTTAGCCTTTGGCTTTGTATTGCAGGATGCGGTGGTGGTAGCAAAAGCCTATGTTAATCAAGGCTTAAGTTGTGCCAAGGGGATTGGCCAAGGTCCTGGGCCACTCGCGCGTACCGCTTGGCCGCACAGCTTAACGGCGTATCCTTACGTCACTTCTTACCCTAAAAATAGCTTGAGTGAATCCAGTGATTTGCAATGCGGCGCGTTTAAGCGCCTTGATCCTGACTTAGGGATTTATCCCGTTGTCGATAACTTACAGTTACTCGAACAATTATTAGCAGCGGGGGTGAAGACGGTACAGCTCAGGATAAAGTCGTGTGCGCTAACGACAGAGACGCTTGAGGCACAAATCCAAACTGCGATTGCCTTAGGTAAACACTATGATGCGCAGCTTTTTATCAATGATCATTGGCAGTTAGCGATAAAGCATGGCGCATTTGGGGTCCATCTTGGCCAAGAAGATCTGGCGGTGGCGGATCTTAACGCCATTCATACCGCGGGATTGGCGCTTGGCATCTCGAGCCACGGTTATTTCGAGTTGCTGCGTGCCCATCAATATGCGCCATCTTACATCGCCCTTGGGCATATCTTCCCTACGACCACCAAGCAAATGCCATCGGCGCCGCAGGGATTATTCAAACTCTCTCATTATGTCGAGCTGTTAAATGCACACTACCCCTTAGTGGCAATTGGTGGCATAGGGCCTTCGAATCTTGCCCAAGCCAAAGCGACTGGGGTGAGCAATATTGCCGTGGTGCGGGCGATTAGCGAGGCGAATGATCCAGTAATGGCCTTTGCCGAATTGACGCGAGCCTGGGAGTCACGCCTATGAGCATGACGCAGGCGCAATCCCTTGCCGATAAAGACTTTATTCGTTATTCGCGGCAAATATTTTTACCCGAGGTCGGCGAGGCTGGCCAGTTGCAGCTTAAACAGGCTCATGTGCTTATCGTAGGCCTCGGAGGCCTTGGGCAATTGGCGGCGCAGTATTTAGCCTGCGCCGGTGTAGGACGCTTAACGCTTGTCGACAGCGATAGGGTGGAATTATCCAATCTGCCAAGGCAATTACTCTTTAGTGACGACGATATTGGTCATCACAAAGCCTTAATTGCTAAACAGAAATTGGCTGTGTTGGCGCAAGATTGTGAGATTGATGCCGTTGCTGAGCATCTGACTATTGAGTCTGCGAACGCGGTATTTTCGAATCTGTTAGCCCATGGCAAAGAAGCTAGGTTAGTACTTGATTGTACAGATAATCTTGCGGCGCGCCATTGTATCAATCGGCTGTGTATTGAGCATGCCTTACCTCTGGTGAGCGCATCAATTGCCGCTTTCAACGGCCAATTGTTTGCCGTTGATCAGCAGCGTTTCCCTCAGGGAGGCTGTTATCACTGTATTTTCCCCTCAGATACTCGCGCGCCACAAAACTGTAGCAGCCAAGGTGTACTTGGCCCCAGTGTCGGCGTAATGGCATCGATGCAGGCGCTGCTAGCAATGCAATTGTTGCTCCTAGCCACGCCGTCAACCTCTGCAACAAAGCAAACAGCCAATCAGACTTTCGAAGAGGCAAGCCAACCAATAGCCTCCACGAGAGCGCTACTTGGAAGATTTTGGCGCTTCGATGCCAAGTTGCTGCAATGGCATTCGGCCGCATTAACCCGTGATCCCGAGTGCGAAGTGTGCGGATTAAAACCGAGTTCATTAAAGCCGAATTTATTAAAGTCGAGTGAATTAATGCCATGCGAACCAAGCAAGAGCGAAGAAAGGGCTAATGCTAACACCCACCATTCAACTACAGCCGTTTCATTCAAATCTGTCCCTAATCGAGGTTTGTTATGATTTTAATTCATCTCAATAATGTGCCCCAGATACTTCAACAACCGCTGAGTTTACAAGCCCTGTTAGAAGCACAGAATATTTGCCAACACTCGGTTGCCTTAGTGCTTAACGAGGCCGTTGTACCCAAACATAGATGGTCATCTATCCTTTGTCATCATGAGGATAAGATAGATGTATTTGCCGTTGTCGCCGGAGGTTAAGATGTTAACGATTGCGGGTGTGGAATTTGAGTCACGATTATTTACGGGCACGGGTAAGTTCAGCTCAAGTCAGCTGATGCTGGAGTCAATTAAGGCGTCTAAATCGCAATTGGTGACAGTTGCGATGAAAAGAATTGATTTAAAAACAGGGGCTGATGATTTGCTATCGCCACTAAGGCAAGCGGGCGTGCGACTCTTGCCTAATACCTCGGGTGCGCGTAATGCTAAGGAAGCGATATTTGCCGCCGAATTAGCGCGGGAAATGTTGGGAACACAATGGGTTAAACTTGAAATTCATCCCGATCCTAAATACCTAATGCCCGATGCGGTCGAGACATTAGCCGCGGCCAAAACCCTGTGTGAACGCGGGTTTATTGTGATGCCCTACGTGCATGCCGATCCTGTGCTGTGCCGACGCTTAGAAGAGGTTGGCTGCGCCGCCGTAATGCCATTGGCAAGCCCAATTGGGACGAATCAGGGGCTGGTGACTGAGCCTTTTATCAAGATGATTATTGAGCAGGCAAAAGTGCCCGTGGTGATTGATGCGGGAATTGGCACGCCCTCCCATGCGGCCCACGCGATGGAGCTGGGAGCCGATGCCGTGCTGGTTAATACCGCCATCGCGAGCAGTGCTTCTCCCATTGAAATGGCGCAGTGCTTTAAGGACGCGGTGGATTGTGGGCGCCGCGCCTTTGAAGCGGGGCTTGGCCGAGTGCAAACCCAGGCTGTACATACCAGTCCACTAACGGGGTTCTTGTAGCAATGAGTTTTGTCGACCAATTTGCCCGTATTGAACGGGATAAGTTATTGCTGGCGTTATATTCCTGCACGGCAGTGGAGGTTGAGCGCGCCCTGATGCAACCCGAGGGCAATCTACAGAGTTTACTTGCCTTGTTGTCTCCAGCGGCCGAGCCCTATATCGAAGAGATGGCGCAGCGCTCGGCGGCGCTCACTCGGCAACGCTTTGGGGCCAATATCGGACTCTATCTGCCCTTATACCTGTCGAACCTGTGTGCCAATGAGTGCGACTATTGCGGCTTTAGCATGAGCAATAAGCTAAAGCGCAAAGTGCTCAATGAGCAGGAAATTGCGGCTGAAATGGCGATTATCAAATCCCGTGGTTTTGACTCCATCTTGCTGGTGTCGGGAGAGCATGACACCAAAGTGGGGATGGATTACTTTAAGCGCGTGTTACCCATTGTAAAACAGCAGTTTAGTTATATGGCCATGGAGGTTCAGCCGCTTGAAGAGGTTGATTATCGTCAGCTTGTCGAGCTAGGGCTGGATGCTGTGATGGTGTATCAAGAAACCTATCAAGCGGCGACCTATGCCAAGCATCATACCCGAGGCAATAAACAGGACTTTGCATATCGGCTCGCAACGCCCGACCGCGTTGCTAGTGCGGGTGTCGATAAGATAGGCCTAGGTGTGCTACTAGGTTTAGATGACTGGCGGCTCGATGCTTTACTGATGGGCCATCATCTGGACTATTTAGAACGGAATTACTGGCGTACTCGTTTTAGTATTTCGTTACCACGTTTGCGGCCTTGTACCGGCGGTATAACACCAAAAGTGCATTTAACCGATCTTGGACTGGTGCAGATGATCTGTGCCTTCAGGCTTTTTAATCAGCAACTTGATATCAGTTTATCGACACGCGAGGCGCCATCGCTTCGGGACAATTTACTGCCGCTTGGGATAACACAGATGAGTGCGGGGAGCTCGACACAGCCAGGCGGTTATCAGGCGCCAGAGAGCCAATTAGATCAGTTTGAGATAAGCGATGAACGTACTGTTGAGCAGGTCATGACTCAGATGCGACTCAGGGGATTTAATCCGGTTTTCAAGGATTGGGAATCGGCTTGGATTGCGCGTTAATAGGGGACTAAAAGTGATTTTAAAATGCCTTTATGGCGGGGGATAAACCTGTACTTTGCCTGAGGTTTGATTAATAATTAACCCAGTTATCACCAGATGCAGGAAAACTCTATGCAAATCCAATCTGCTTATGCTTCCGGTCTGCAAGGCTTGCAAACGGCCCAATCAGGGTTAACGCAGGCAACGATTGATGTGGCTAAACCTAGCCCTTCGCAAAGTGCTGCGCCCACAGAAACCGCTAAAGCGGTAGATGAACCCGATAAAACCTCAGCATTACTGTCGGCAAATGAATCATTGCGACAAGGAGAGGCATCGACTGAGGTGCTTGAACGTGAATCTGAAGCAATAGGTTCGATAATCAACATCAAGGTATAGTTATGTCGGTTATGGCGCTGTCATCACAAATTGGCGCGCCATCCACTTCGTTTTTAGGTGCAGATAAGTCTATTGAACCGTCAAAAGGGGGAAAACCTCAAAGCGGACAGACTTATCAAGGAGGAAATGGTCAGGCGGTCGCAACGCTCTCCGCTTCAACCGTTAACCTGAATACACCAAAATTCGAAGCGAGTGGGGCACTTGCACCATCATTAAGCAGTCTTGGGGCTGCGATGAACCAAGCTGTGCCCATGAGTAGGACAACGCCCGCGTTATTGACGGACGTTAAACCTGCTAGTGCTCCGATTTCATCTCATGTTGATATAGCTCCTGTTCAGAAGGCTTTCACCGCACTCGGTGGAAACGCCACGGCGCAGCTGAATTCAAAACAGTTACATTCGAATAAGCCGCCTTCACAAGCACTACAATCCAATCAGCCACATTCGGCTCCGTTAGATACAAGCCTACTAGCATCAAGCAGTAGTAGTTTCAGCTTACTTACCGGCCCCCGCTCCATTGGCGGAATGAGGGAGGGACAAATTGCTACCGTAGACACTCAGCCATCAGTGTCAACCTTAACTGCATCTGATGTCGGTTTTAGCACTACAAGTGATGCCATTACGCCTTTTGCTCCTCCGGCTCCAAGTCTTGCGGCCACAATTGCCACACCTGACGGCAGTGTTGTTTCTGCGAGCCTGGGGTTAGCCAATATTTTTTCTACATCTACGCCAGTCGGTACGAATATTGGCCCAACAGAGTCAAATGGCATATTGCCAAATGCCTCAAGTGCTGTAGTTACTCCTTTTACGACTGAATTCGTAGGCGTCGATGCGATTGGCAAAGCGTCAGATTCCAGCGCTTCAGCTTCTTTTAATCCAAACGCGCTTCAAGAGAGCAATCAATCAAGCGGTGTAAGTGAGCAGTTAAGCCGTGTTTTTAATGAACCCTCGGGGGAAAGTGGCCAAGTAGGTGCTGGAATAACCCCAAATGCTCAAACGCAACAGCAGCAGACTCAAACGGAACAAATTCAGGCTCAAAATGCGCGAGATGAACAAGCCAAGCAGGCAAGGACACAGGCGGTGCAGGAGCAGGAGCAAAAGCAGCAAGCGTTAGCCGAGGTTTTTGCCAAAGCTGACCAAAGTAAGCAAGCTCAGCAGGCACAGGACGAGCAAACTCGTCAGCAAGATTTAGCGAAGGAGCAAGTTAAACAGGCTCAGGAAAAGGCTATTGAGCAGCAAAAAGCCCAAGTTGACGCATTAAAATCCCGAGACACAGAAGTCAAAGCTCATGAGCATGCCCATGCGAGTGTGGGCGGTCAATATGCTCAAAGCCCCAGTTTCAAGTATGAAAAAGGTGCCGATGGTCAGCGTTATGCGACTGACGGTGAGGTGCAAATCGATGTGTCGATAGTACCTGGCGATCCGCTGGCGACCATCAATAAGATGAAGCAAGTCTATGCGGCGGCGATGGCACCCGTTGATCCCTCTTCGGCCGATATTCGTGTTGCCGCAGAAGCGCTACAGAAAATGAATGAGGCCAAGGCTAAACTTGCTGAGGAACGTCAGCAGCAGATTGTTGATCAACCGACAACAGAAACGCTGATTGGCGCAGAGGCACAGATTGACGGTTTACCACCGCTTAAGGAGCGGCAAATTCAAGTCACGGGCAAGATTGATGCTAATGGCAATATCACTGCGCCCCAAGATGAACCATCGGCACCTGTGACAGAAGTGATTGATAAGATTAAGCAAGCCATTGCGGCTCAGGTGGCATCAAGCAATACCTCAGATACTGCAAGTAACACTGAAGTTGATACGACAGAGACCATTGAGCCGCCAACGGCGACCTTAGCGATTGGCGCTGTATCAAATAAGGATGAAGCGGCAGAGGTTGCTACGCAGCGGCTCGCGTCTTCCCGTGACAATAGGGGTACATCTAGCAACACAACAAGCGGCAGTAATGCGGTGCGCTTCTATGGCTCGGTCGCCGTGGCAACGTTGGCGAGCAGGGGAAGTACTGAAGTTAATCAATCGGGTTCGGATGATGTCTCACTTGATCGAATAGATGATTCGGCACTAACCACTCATTCGCGTAGCGATGAGGGGAATAGCATTATTTCCAATGGATTAGCGATTGAGTCTTCAAGCCGCCAAAATACGCGCGGCCTGTTCAACCCTCAAACCTTAGCACTGCACCGTCCGCGCTTCTTAGATGTGAATGTCTAGCCTCTTATTCTCGATATATCCTCAAATCTTAACTAACTAACTAGCGTTTGGCCATAAAGACTAATCACTTAAGCCTGCTTTGTTTGGCAAGTTCAGTCGCCATTAAAGATAAACCCATAGTGATTCCCTGCTAGCCAAGAGTTGGTTTTGGCGCAGACGGTGGAAGAAGGTGAGCGTCGTTACTCGCTTGTACTCACACCATGATGTTTGAGGAGATAAGAGGCCAGCAGTTTTGAGGCGGGGCCCTGTTGGTCACGATTTGGGATCACAAGGCTTAACATAATCCGTCGCTTCTGGCTGCCTTGGAGATGTAAACGTACCAGTTTGCCTGCGGCTAATTCTTCTTGAATTAGGAAAGATGGGATCCAACAGAAACCAATGCCCTGATGTAAAATGACTTTCGCCTCATGGAAGTTCGATACTGTCCAGCGCTGCTCGGCCTTTAACCAACCAATATCCACATTGGGTTGCAGGCCCGTGTCTTTGATCACCAGTTGCAGGTGCTGCGCCAGTAGCTTGTCATCGTCTAAGGTACCCATTTCAGCCAAGGGGTGGCTCGGGTGGCAAACCAGATGCAGCTCCTGCTCACACAGGGGCTCGGATAAATAGCCCTTCGGTGGAATTCCGGCGCAAATGGCAATATCGACCTTATTTTGAAGGATTAATTCTTGAGTGCCTGTGATGACTGAGTCCAACATTATGATCCGAGTGCCGCGGCTGTGGGGCAAAAAGTCACTTAACGCGCACACTAGACTTTCCATCGGATAGACGATTTCGCGGGCAATGGTGAGTGTGGGCTCCCAACCTTGCTCGAGGTTACTGGCAAGTTGTTCTAACTCATTGACCGCTTGAGTCACATGGCGCGAACGACGCAATAATACTTCGCCCTGTGGTGTGAGGTAAGCTTTGCGGCCTCGAACTTCGAGTAGCTCTATGCCGAGCTGGTGTTGCAACTTTGCCACCGCATGATTGAGTGAGGATTGGCTCTTGTTGAGCTTCTCCGCCGCCTGCGCGTAGCCGCCATAATCGACGACAGCCTGTAAAATACGCCATTGCTCAAGGGTAGATTTCGCGCGAGTCATGGTTGTCCTCATGTCGAAAACGACAGGTTTCTAAAAAAGCGATAGATTGAGGCTTATAGTGGCGAGCTATGATCGTTTTTTCAATACTATTATCGTGTTAATTGAAAAAGAGGTTATCGCGTCGCAATGCTGTGGCGTGACAACCTCTGATCAGTAAGCTTTATGGGTAATGGATTAATCGATAACCTTAGGTGTCACGCCCATAGGTAAATACTTTTTCGTCGCGTTAAGTTCGTTAAGATAGGGACCGGGATAGAGGGTTTCTGGCCAATTAAGCAACATTATCGCAAGCACATTGCGATGCTCGCCAAGGGCTAAGTCAGGATTGCCCTTGGGTGAGGGGATAATTTGGCTGTCGGCATCAAACGAATTGGCAATATAAGCCCGAGTTTGAGCCACGATAGGATGGTCAGTTTTGCCTGCTAGCAGAAAACTAATTCCGACTTCGGCAATAATATCATCGGTCGCATCCTGTAAAATCCGCTCAATGTTGGCGTCAAAGTAATCCAAAATCCATGCAAATTCAGTGGTATCAACCCGATGCTGATAATATTCACTCGCGGCAAAGATAAAATGCGTCATGCCGTAGAGCTTATTGCGAAACTGCGCTTTGCTGAGTGTGGCATCCTGCGCGTCGGGGTAAACCTGAGTAAACGCTGTTTTATAGTCCTCTAGATAATCTCCAACCCCCAATTGTTTGGCCCAATACACATAGTTAATCAGCTGCGCTGCCCAGGCTTTAATCATCGCGGGATCGGTCAAACCTTGGCGTAGGTCGGCCTTTTTGAGGGCTTGGATCATTTGACTATGACATGGACCTGTAAAGCCTAACTCATCGATTCGACTGGCGAATCGCAGTAATACATCGGAATAAAATAAAAATTCAGGAAAGGGGGCGAGGGCTTTTTTACGGGCCTTGGCTCTGGGACCATTGCCCAGTTCTGCGATGGCGTTCTCTGAGGCTTGACGTACAAACTCAGGGTTATCCATTTGGCAGGCATAAAACGCTTGAGCTTCGGTTACCGCATAAAGATCGACTAATGCGGCGTTGGCATATTGCTCATCGCCCGTCAGGCGATAGAGGCGGATCCCATAATGGCCCTGCACCCGAGGCGGGAGTGTATAGAGATGGGTTTCAAGGTTGTGTTGAATAAGCTGCGCAACGTCGCTTTGGCTTAATTCGGTTTTATCCGTGGTGTTTGACTTGAGAACGTTTTGTGAGTTCGCAAGCCCGGTGTGACTTCGGAGCGTGCTTTGCGAATTGGCGAAAGCACTCTGTGCGGTAAATAAGGCTAAACCGCTAAAAAGCGCAATGGGCAGCGAGAGTTTGTGTTTCGGTTGTGGTGTGTGGGTGATTTTCAGATCCTGAGACATGGATAATCCTTTGGATAAGCTCAGCGGCATCCACGGGGTCGCCAAGTATGGCGCGCAGTTGCTCGCTCAAGGTGAGTGCGGTCTCATTGACCACGAGGAGATTAAAAAGCCCAAGTTTATCTTGGCAGTCTTGGGTGGATTGATGGACAAGCGTCGCGAGTTTGGCTTGCCACAGGGATTGATAATAGCGGGGGCCTTCGTTTGCGATAGCATTGAAACTATATGGGTAATCAATCGCTTGTGCCCAGTTCGCACGAAAGCTTTTGCTAAATTCAGCAGGTAAATCCGAATAGCTTTGCTGGTTTAAGGACTGGTAAAAGTTAAGTGCCACCTTAGCGCGAAAGACTTTAAGCTGCGTCGCATAGGCGCTTGCGAGCATTTCCCTCGGTTGAATATATTGGGTATCAAATTGGGGAAATAGCGCTTGGCGTAACACCTTAGCGAGCCAAAGACTCGGTAATTGATTGGTATCGAGCGTCGGGCCTAAGGTGTTGTTTAGGTAAAAATGACTGCCGCGTGCCAGCGAGGTCATCGCATCGGCGAGGGCTTGGGTAAAGCGTTCAATATCTTTGAAATCATTAAGTGTTACGGGCAGCTCGAGCGCCTGTTGACCAAATTGCTGCCCAATCACACTTTGCCTGAGGGTGTGTTGACTGGCATTCCCAAGTTTGTTCACTTTATCATGAGCGCCTAAAGCCAGATATACTTCTCCCAATAATCTATCCTGATGATAAACGCGGAGGATCTGTTGCTGCGCTTGTGCGAGTGCCGTTTGAGAAAGTGTCGTTTGAGTGGCTGTTGAATCGAGATGCTCACCAATGACCTCAAAACGTAAACCAAACTCGCCTAAGGTTGTTAAGGCCTTGTCGAGTAGCTCTCGGGTATTGAGGGCGGTGGTTTGTGCACTGGGTAATTGCGATAAGGTACGGCCAAGATCCCAAGGGGCAACTTGAATCGCTTCGGTTTGGCTGTCGAGAAACGCTTTAACTAACTCAGGGGTATTGAGTAGCTGATCCTTGAGGCTGTAACTGGCGTAGTCGCTAAAACCTGCGTCATTGGCGAGGCGTTGACGCAGCTCGGCAATACGGTGTAAAGCGACTTGATTATGCTCCCTAGCTCGACCTTGATAGGCTTGCCATAGGGTTTGACGGCATTCGGCATCGGGTTGCTTTAACAGATAACTCGCGATAGTGCCTGAGAAGCGAGAGCTTGGCTGCTGCGCATCCTTATCCGATGTTTCTTCCTCGTTATTGGCAGTATTAACTTCTGCTCCTTCATTCGTAAGCTGGCATTTATCCGCTTGAATATCCAGTTGAAACTGCTGATTGCCTAAGCCTTGGCGAATGCTGGCCTGCGCCGTGTGGAGCTTAGCTTTATCCATAATGGATAAATGCTGGCGCAACAAAGCCGTTAATTGCTCACCGAGCAACACCTGTTCCTGATTTGCTGCATTATGATTTTCTATAGCTGCTTGCGTCAGCTCAAACGCCAGTTGGCTAAATTCAGCTTGGTTTAGTAAGTGGCTCAGAGTGTCGGCCAAGCGCAACTGACACTGTAGTAAACCTTGGCGCTCATCCCCCGACAGCGGCAAACCTCGGTAGTAGGTGAGTCTGTCGTTGACATTATTCAGCCCAATGGTTTGCTGCTCTAACACTAGGGCCTTATCCGCCAGTGTTAAGCTTTGGAGCTGGTGGGTACTGGCGTAACTGGTGAAGGCGCCAGCCAAATCGATATTGGGTTGGCGCAAACACTGCTCAACCAGCAGCGGCACGGGACTTGGCGCAGCATGGGCTGCACCGAGGGAGGATAAACACCAGCCAAGCAGGCTAGCCGTTAAAATGGATTTTTGCATAGGCTACACGTTCTGCAACTGTCATTGAATGGGATGACATGGCTTCGACATGCTTAAGTCTAGGCAAAATGCCTTTTCCATTTGCAATCTGGATCGCCAGTCCCGGGCGTGCATTGAGTTCCAATAACAGCGGGCCTTTAGTCTGATCAAGCACCATATCCGTGCCTAAGTAACCCATCTCACACATCTCAAAGGCGCTTGATGCGGTATGCAGCAAGCTGTCCCAGTGGGGGACGACGATATCGGTGAGCTTTTTGCCTGTGTCTGGATGAAACTCAATTGGAGCATCAAATTGCACAGCATGTAACCCTTTTCCCGTGGCAATGTCAACGCCCACACCCACGGCGCCTTGGTGCAAATTGGCCTTGCCATCGGAGGCGGCGGTGGAGAGCCTGAGCATACCCATTACCGGAAACCCTTTAAAGACAATCAAGCGGATATCGGGCACGCCCTCATGGCTGTAACCGTCAAACACGGGATCGAATTCAATCAGCCCCTCGACAATCGCCACATCGGGTTTGCCGCCAAGGGAGAATAAGCCGCTGAGGATATTGGAGACGTGTCTATCCAATTCCGATGGGCTGACCTCGTGTCCGCTGGGTTTATAGTAACGCCCCTGTTCGATATGGGTGATCACTAAAATCCCTTTACCACCAGAGCCCTTGGCGGGCTTGATCACAAACCCTGTGCGGCCTTTCACGCGCTCGGGAATATGCACGATTTCGTGCTGCTCGCGCACAACGGCGATTAAATCGGGCACGGCAATATCATTGGCCAGTGCTAACTGTTTCGTCAGCAACTTATCGTCCACTCGCTTATAAAATTTGCGCGGATTATAGCGACCAATGTAATCGATATTGCGCTTATTCATATTGAGTACGCCGCGCGCGCGAAGCTCCCATGGCCAGGCAATATTCATTAGGCGTCCCCCGCGAGTGGTTTAAAGCGTTTGAGTTCCAGTAGGCGATAACCTGTGTATTGGCCCATTAATAGGACTAAGGCCAAGATCACTAAATGGATCCCAAGGAAGTTAAATACCCAGTGTTGTACCCAACTGGCGCTCATGGCTAAGTAGGCGAGGGTGGCGACCATTAGGCTACCACCGCCTTGCACTATCACTTCTTTCGGGCCTTCTTCTTCCCACAGGATAGACATACGTTCGATGGTCCACGCCAAAATAATCATCGGGAAGAAGGTAATCGTCAGTCCTTCGCTTAAACCGAATTTATAAGACAGTAAGGTAAAGACACCGATAATGCCGATAACGACGATGATCACCGCCGATATTCGCGAGATCAGCAACAGATTTAATTGGGATAAATAAGAACGGATCATTAGGCCGCAGGCCACGATCAGTAAGAAGCCGACTAAGCCCGTGACTAAACTGGTTTGAATAAAGGCGAGGGCGATAAGGACTGGCATAAAGGTGCCCGAGGTTTTCACCCCAATGATCACCCGTAAAAACACCACCATCAGCACCCCGATAGGGATCAATAAAATGCCCTTGAATAGACTCTGTTCTTCTAGCGGTAATTGGTAGAGTGAAAAATCCAAGGCATTGTTATTCATCATCATATCGATGGATGTCGCTAATGCCGAGCGAGTATCTTGCAACATCGAGAAATGCACCTGCGAGTTCACGCCCCCCATCACATCGAGCACGGAATGGCCCGAACGTTCCCACAGCAGTAAGTTATCTGGTCGGCCTTGCTTGCCTTTAACTAAATCGAATAACACCCACTCGCCGTTATGGAACACTTCCACGAAGGGTGACAGGGATTGACGGCGGCGCTGATCTTCGAGGTAGAGTCCGCTGACTTCACGGGCGGGAATGCCCTTGGTTTGCAGCATATGCAAAAACACTTGCGTCGCGGTTTGGCTCGACAGTAGCAGCTCCATATTTTGGCTGCGCTTAGTGGCCGTGATTGCATTCATCAATTGCTGGGCGAAGGACAAGTTCGATGCGCTGTGCGCCCAAGTTTCGCTTATCACTTGCTCCGCGGCGGTCTTCTCGGTCGCAGGCCAGAGGTAAGGCTCTGGTTGACTTGGGATATCGTCGCTGTGGATTTGGGTCACGCCCGTCGGCACTAGGGTCACTTTATAATAGAGATCTTGGCTGCCATAGGCCTCGCGAATCGACCAATTGGCACGGCGCGCGTCCTTATCATCACTCAGTGACAGCCCAAAGCCTGGGGAGCTGGCGTTCTCGACCAAGACTTCATAGGCGGGATCCTGTGGTAAAGAGAAGGACACTTCGGCCGCATCCCCTGTGCCATCGAAGCTTATCTTGGCGTCTACCGCCCAGCTTTGCACTTGCTCGCCGGGGAGAAAAGGCACCTGATGCTTAACGCCGCGGTAGATGCTGGCGCTTAAACCGACAATAAAAAGTAATGCCACCAAAATGTAAAAAGGTTTACGTGAATGCATACGTGTTTCCCATGTTGCGCCAATGGCCGAAAAGCGTGGGATTACCCCTGGCATTGGCGGTTCGAACTCGACGTCACGCGTTAGATCCACGCGTGACGGGTATCAGCTACGTCAGGCTGCGTCAGATTGAGCTGCTTTGGCTCAAGCTGACAGACCAATAAGCACAAGCGGTTATTATTTTTTGCCGCTGGAGACGATAGCTGACTCTGCTTTAGGTTGTTCAGGAGCGGGTTGTTTAGGTGTGGCTTTGGGCTGTTTAGCTTTACCGTGCACATAGCGCAGGCCGACATCGACTACGGCGATATCTTTGATAAATTTACGCCCGAGCAATAAGGGATAGTCGAGGTGACTACGGTCGGTGAGGTTAAGATCAGTCTCTGCTGAATATTGGCCAATCTTAAGGTGTGCGTGGATCACGGGGCGGCGATCGTCCTTTTCATTCGCATCCTGCTTGATCCGTACAAAACGCACGACCTTAGATTCGAAATTTGTCGCGGGCTGTTTTTCCCCTTGGGTATACACATCGAAGCGCACCCATTGGGCGCCATCGCGCTCAAACAGGGTAATATTACGGGCATCGATGGAGGAAGACTCTGCCCCAGTATCAATGCGTGTGGCAAAGCTGGCATTGAGTTCATCGATAAACACATTTTCGATTTCACCGAGTAAAAACTTATCCCCAAGGGCAGTTTTGGGGCATTGGCTCGGCGCAGGCGTCACCACCGCGGCTTGCTTTTGCGCAGTGAGGTTTTTCGCCGCTTGATTTAAGTGATTAATTTGCAGACTGAGCTGCTCGACTTGGCTGTTGAGTGTCGCAAGCGAGGTTAAATCCGCAGGCTGGCATTGCTGATTAATCGCAGCCACTAATTGATCTTGCTGCTGATTAAGACGGGTATTAAAGGTATCAGTATCGAGTGGTTTGGGGGCGTGGGCGGTCGGTTCTGTCGCTGCGCATCCCATTAAGCTGCTGGCAACGGCGATAGCGATCAACTGCTTTAGCATAGTACTTCCTATTGGCGTTAAAACGGGTTTTATGCCCAGGGTTTACCTAGGCATAAGCGTATTAGGCCACTGGAGTTAACTCGTTAGGTCAAATCTTGATTGGGTTGATTTTTCACCGCAATAATCGTTGCGCGTTTCGGCGCGGGGTAACCCTCGATAGTCTTAGTGATATCGTTAGGGTCAAGATATTCAACCAGTGACTCATTCGGCATCCAATCGGTTCGGCGCTGTTCGGCTAGGGCGGTGACATCGGTGTCGACACAACGTATGTCTGTGAAATCACACTTCTTTAGCCAGAGCATCAGGGCCGCGACGGATGGAATAAACCATACATTATTCATTTTCCCATATCTATCTTGAGGGACGAGTACGGCGTTTTCATCACCATCTATTACTAAAGTCTCTAACACTAATTCCCCACCCATACGTAACTGATCACGTAATTGTAACAAGTGATCAATTGGCGAACGTCTGTGATACAAGACGCCCATGGAGAAAACCGTATCGAATGCATCCAGTGGTGGCAGCTCTTCAATGCCTAGCGGCAATAAGTGCACCGGGTGATTTTCACCACTTAGGCGCTTAACGGCTTCAAATTGGCACAAAAACAACGGTGAAGGGTCGATGCCCACCACGCGTTTAGCGCCCGCGCCAAGCATGCGCCACATGTGATAACCGCTGCCACAGCCGACATCGAGCACTGTGCGGTTTTGCAAAGGAGAAATATGCGGGCTCACGCGATCCCACTTCCAATCGCTGCGCCATTCGGTATCGATATGAATGCCGTGGATATGGAAAGGGCCTTTGCGCCAAGGCATAAACAGGCGCAGTAGGTTCTCTAGCTTTTCCTTTTCGCCGGGCGTAAGTTGCTCGCCAGTGCCGACGGTGACGCTGCTGACAAAGTCAACGCGATCTGGGGCAGGATAGTGCAGCTTATTGAGCACTTTTTCCCACTTGGGTAAGTTGCCGTGTTTATGTTCTCTTTGCCATTTGCCGAGAATAGCTGGCAAAGTCTCGAGCCAATGCTGCAAATTGGAATCGGCAATTTGTTGGTAAAAGGAGCTGAAACTGATCACTTGATGGCCACCATGGAAGAGAAATTAAAACATTGGAACCACAAGCTAAAGTGGCTAAACCCTTGGCGAGTCAAACGTTGCTGGTGGAGAGTTAAGGTATCGGGCTTCATCACGTTTTCGAGCGCGCTGCGCTTTTGACTGATTTCGAGCTCGCTGTAGCCATTGGCGCGTTTAAAGTCTAAGTGCAGCTCTTCGAGCACACTTTGAATAGGCGCATCATCGAAGCGAATTTTTTCCGACAGCACTAACAGGCCGCCGGGATTCAAACCGTGATAAATCTTCGCGATCAGCGCTTCTCTGTCCTCTGGCGGTAAAAATTGCAGGGTAAAGTTAAGCACGACTAAAGAAGCGTTTTCGATGTGAATATCACGAATATCGCCGCAGATCAGCTCAACCTCAGTATCACTCACATAGGCATTGAGGTTTTCTTGGCAGCGCGTCACCATGGATTCGCTATTGTCCACGGCGATAATGCGGCAATCGCGGCCCTGGATTTGACGGCGAATGCTTAAGGTCGCTGCGCCTAAAGAGCAGCCTAAATCATAGACTTGGGTATTCGGCTTGACGAAACGATCCGCAAAATCGCCAATAGTATTGATAATTTGCGTATAGCCAGGCACCGAGCGGCGGATCATGTCACTAAAGACACCCGCGACACGATTATCAAACTGGAAATCGCTAATGTGTTCGCTCGCTTGAGCGTAGATAGTATCTTGGGAAGCGTTCATCTGGGAATATCTCGAAAATTCAGCCATGCATTTTAACGAATCCCGTTGACTAGCAGCAAGTCTCGGCTAGTAATTTGCCTGAAATTTCTGTCTAATATGCATCAATAACAAAGTATTTACATTGTACATCAAGTACTAGGGACCCCAGTTGAAGTTAGTGCTCCAGCTTATCGTGATCCTGTGTTGCATACTCACCAGTAACACAGTTAACGCCAGTCAAGGACAGACTGAGTCACTGATTGTGGTGATGGGGGAAGACAGCTTTCCCTATCAGTTTGTCGACAACGACGGCGAAGCCACGGGTTTATTAGTGGATCTGTGGAAGGAATGGGGCAAGCGTACCAATACACCATTAGTGTTTGTGGCGCGCCACTGGAATGAGTCATTGCAGCAGTTGCAGCAGGGCAAAGCCCAAGTGCATATCGGTATGGGACAGACATCCGAACGTGAGCAGTTGTTTGATTTTGCAGAGCCTATCGCCGATGTCAGTACCTATCTTTACCTGCATAAATCTTTGCAGGGTAAAAAGTCCATTAAGGAACTTATTCCTTACCAAATCGGGATTGTGAGTGGCTCATCCCATGAGGCTGAGCTTCGCCGTATCGAGCCGAATTTAGTCTTCAAATATTATGAAAGCCGTGAAAAATTGCTGGCGGGGGTTGCAGCGGGCGAAACGGTCGTCTTTGCTGGACTCGATGGCTATCTACGCGATCCCGCATCAAGCCAAGCGATTGCGGGCAGTTTTCCCATCAGTGCGCGTATTCCAATCAAGGCCATGCAGTTTGTCCCCGCGGTGATGAAAGGCAATCAAGCTTTAGTCGAGAAGATTAATCAGGGCTTTCATTCACTCGATGCACGTTTTGTGCAACAAACCGAGCGCCGCTGGTTAGGCTATCACGGGCAAAAAGCGGGTCTTGTGGTGGCGATGCAGCTAGGCGTTGAGCCCTTTGTCGATTTAGGCGTCGATGGCTTGCCCCATGGATTTTATGTGGATCTCTGGCAACTATGGTCGGCGAAGACCGGCATTAATGTGGATTTTATCTCGGGCGACATGAATGCCAGTGTCAATGATGTGCGCCAAGGTTTAGCCGATGCGCATATTGGTTACCCTGAAAGTGACGAATTGAAAACTGGCTTAACCCGCGCATGGCAACTCTATACGGTGAAGAGTCGGTTGTTTTTATATCAGCAACAACTGACCGATTTACAGAGTTTAAAAGGCAAACGTATCGGTGTTGTGCCGACAGCGCCTTATCTCGTTGCGCTGCGTAAAGCGCTGCCCGATGTCACGCTGCGTTATTACGAAAATATGGACAGCATGGTCGCGGGTGCGCGCTCGGGCGAGATCGCAGGCTTTGTTGCCGCGGGTGCATGGACTTCCCACTATTTATTGCAAAATAAGGCTTGGTCCGAATTTCATCAATATCCTGAGCTTGAGTTTCCGACCGATGTGTATGTACTGACCCGCAGTGACGATCCCGGCTTAACCCAGCGCATTACTAATGGTTTTCGCAGTATTAGCATGCAGGAATTTGCCGAGGTAGAGCAGAAATGGATGCTTAATCCTAAGGATCGCATTTTTAACCAGAAGGGATTACACGGCGTTCAACTCTCAAGCAGTGAGCAAGATTACCTCTCGCAACTCGGTGAACTTAAACTCGGTTACTTGAAACAGTGGCCGCCAATGGAGTTTAGCGATGAGCAAGGCCAGTTTGCGGGGATTAATAGCGATGTCAGCCAGCTGCTAGCCGAGCAACTGCGGATTAATATTCAGCCCGTCGCCTTTGACGATTGGCATTCGTTGATCGGCGCCTTGCGTTCAGGCGAGATTGCACTGGCGGGCAGTATTGCTCAAACCGCCGAGCGCCAGCAATTTTTAACCTTTAGCGAACCCTACTGGCCATCGCCGTGGGGTTTAGTGTCGCAGCTTGAGCAAGTCTCGGTATTTAATCTGGCGCAATTGGCGGGACAAAGGGTTGCAGTGGTGGAGGGCTACCATCTGGTGGCGCAACTGATGGCATTGCAGCCTTCGCTCAAACTGGTGCTGGTGCCTGATACCCAGTCGGGACTCTCGGCGGTCAACGATGGCCATGCAGATGTGTTTATCGATAAAGTCGTGACGCTGGCCTCTGAGCTAAAAACGGGTCAATATCCGTTGCTGAAAATGTCACTCCTCAGTGACTTAGCCGATCAGCACAGCCACTTCGGACTTAATCCGCAGTATGCACCGTTGGTTCCCTTAATCAATCGCGTATTGGGGCAAATCGATCAACATACGCAGCAACAAATCTATTCCCATTGGGTGAGTTTTTCTTTAACGACGGATAACAGCCAATATCTGCAATGGATCCGTTATTTATTGCTCGGGGCGTTAGTGTTATCTGGCGTGATGGTGGCGGTTTTAGTCGTTAATCGTCGTTTAAACCTTGAGATTACTCGCCGAATTGCCGCTGAAAAGCGTTTGCAGCATGTTGCAAGCCACGATGCCTTAACCCAGTTGCCTAATAGGGCACTGTTGGATGATAGATTGTCACAGGCCTTACTTGCCCATCGGCGGGATCATAGCCATTTCGCCTTGTTGTTTATCGATTTAGATGGCTTTAAGCAAATTAACGATCAATATGGTCATCCTGTGGGGGATGCACTGCTATTAAAAGTGGCGGGATTATTGACCAAAGCCATTCGCAATTCTGATACAGTGGCAAGATTCGGCGGCGATGAGTTTGTGATCCTGCTAAATCGTGTGCAAGATCTCGATGCCGCGACCCAAGTTGCTGATAATATTCTGCACTCGTTATCGTCACCGTTTAGCATAGAAGGGGTGACTGTTGAGGTGGCTATCAGTATTGGCGTGGTCATTTATCCCCGCGATGGCGATACGGCCATCGAGTTAATGAAGAAAGCCGACCAACTGATGTATCAAGCCAAAACGGCGGGTGGCCGTTGCTACCGCCTAGCTTGATGATTTTTTGAACGCTTATACGCAGATAGTGCGTTCGCCTCTAGTCAAGGGCGTAAAACTGTTTGATACTTCACCGCCTAAAAGTGAAGTACTTTGGTAATCGGCATTATTTGACTATAATGCCGCTTTTATCTCGTTTTGATTATTTCCAAAGCACCGGTTTCCGGATAAAGGATAGAGTTAGATGCGCAGTCATTATTGTGGAGACGTCAATAAGTCTCACGTTGGACAAGAAGTTACCTTGGTAGGTTGGGTTAATCGTAGCCGTGATTTGGGTGGCGTGGTCTTTTTAGATTTAAGAGACAGAGAAGGTCTGGTCCAAGTGGTTTACGATCCAGATTTACCTGAGGTGTTCAATGTGGCCAGTACGCTGCGCGCCGAGTTTTGTGTGCAGGTAAAAGGCGTGGTTCGTGCCCGTCCTGATAGCCAAGTCAACGCGCAAATGAAGACCGGCGAAATTGAAGTATTAGGTAAAGAACTGACGATCATCAACAGTTCTGAGCCGCTGCCGCTGAGCTTAGATAACTATCAAAACAACAGTGAAGAGCAGCGTCTAAAGTACCGTTATTTAGATTTACGTCGCCCAGAAATGGCGCAGCGCTTAATGTTCCGCGCGAAAGTGACCAGTGCCGTGCGTCGTTTCCTCGACTCAAACGGCTTCTTAGATATCGAAACGCCTATTCTGACCAAGGCGACGCCAGAAGGTGCCCGTGACTATTTAGTGCCAAGCCGCACTTACAAAGGTCAATTCTTCGCGCTGCCACAATCACCACAGCTGTTTAAGCAGTTGCTGATGATGTCAGGCTTTGACCGTTACTATCAAATCGTAAAATGCTTCCGTGACGAAGATTTACGTGCTGACCGTCAGCCAGAATTTACTCAAATCGATATCGAAACCTCATTTATGACGTCTGAGCAGGTGATGGCTAAGACCGAAGAGATGATGCGTGGTCTGTTCCTTGAGATGCTGAACGTCGATTTAGGCGAATTCCCACGTATGACCTATAACGAAGCCATGCGTCGTTTCGGTTCAGATAAGCCAGATTTACGTAACCCATTAGAACTGGTTGACGTGGCTGACTTGCTCAAAGAAGTGGAGTTTGCGGTATTCTCAGGCCCAGCTAATGACGAAGAAGGCCGTGTTGCGGCGCTGCGTATTCCAGGTGGTGCGAGCTTATCCCGTAAGCAAATCGATGATTACACTAAGTTTGTCGGTATTTACGGTGCTAAAGGTTTAGCTTGGATGAAGCTAAACGACCTGACTCAAGGGTTAGAAGGCATTCAATCACCTGTGCTGAAGTTCTTGAACGAAGGCATTGTGAACGAAATCATCAGCCGTACTGGCGCACAAACGGGCGATATCATCCTGTTTGGTGCCGATAACGCGACTGTGGTTGCTGAATCTATGGGCGCACTGCGTCTTAAAGCCGGTGAAGACTTTAATCTGCTCGAAGGTCAATGGCGTCCACTGTGGGTGGTTGACTTCCCAATGTTTGAGAAGATCAACGGCAGCTTCCACGCGGTTCACCATCCGTTTACTGCGCCACGTGGCGTGACACCACAAGAGCTGGAAGCCAATCCGGCTAACCGTGTGTCAGATGCCTACGACATGGTATTAAACGGCTGTGAATTAGGTGGTGGTTCAGTTCGTATTCACAACCAAGAGATGCAATCTGCGGTATTCCGTATTCTTGGCATTACCGATGAAGAAGCGAAAGAGAAATTCGGCTTCTTACTCGAAGCGCTGCGCTACGGTACGCCACCACATGCGGGTCTGGCATTCGGTTTAGACCGTATTATCATGCTGATGACGGGCGCAAGCTCAATCCGTGATGTGATGGCTTTCCCGAAAACCACCACAGCGGCGTGTCCGTTAACCAATGCCCCAGGTTTTGCTAACCCACAACAATTAGCTGAACTAGGTATTTCCGTGGTGAAAGCCGCGAAGACTGAAGACTAATCTTTAGTGATTATCGAGTACCGAGGCGCAAGCCTCGGTCTATTTTTACCCCGTCATTTCATTTCTTATCAATATCTGCGTTATCGACGTCACTGAATTTGCCGTCAATCTTTGTGTAAAGGAACATTGGCTGTTGGAACCTCACAAGAGGCGCCGTCAAGGTTACCTTAGGCTATTGATAAGATGTGCAATGGCTATGTGTAGAGGAGAACTCCCATGGCAGGTCATAGTAAGTGGGCCAACATTAAACACCGCAAAGCAGCGCAAGATGCCAAACGCGGTAAACTCTTTACCAAATTTATCCGCGAGTTAACGGTTTCAGCCCGTGAAGGTGGCTCGGATCCCGATTCAAACCCGCGTCTGCGTATCGCTATCGATAAAGCGCTTGGCGGCAACATGACCCGCGACACCATTGAGCGCGCAATTAAACGTGGCGCCGGTGAGCTTGAAGGTCAGCAACTCGAAACCATTATTTACGAAGGCTATGGCCCTGGCGGCACCGCTGTGATGGTCGAGACCATGACAGATAACCGTAACCGTACCGTGAGCGGCGTGCGTAATGCCTTTAGTAAATCGGGTGGGAATTTAGGGACCGATGGTTCGGTTGCCTATTTGTTCACTAAGCGCGGCGTGTTGTCCTATGCGCCGGGTACTGATGAAGACGCCCTGATGGACGCGGCGCTAGAAGCGGGCGCCGAAGATGTGGTGAGTTACGATGATGGTGCAATTGACGTATTTACCGAACCGACCGAGTTTTATGGGGTGAAAGATGCCCTCGATGCGGCGGGATTTGTCAGTGATAACGCCGAAATCGCGATGATAGCCTCGACCAAAGCGGAGTTAGATGCCGAGACGGCGGAGAAGTTTATGCGTCTTATCGATACCCTCGAAGAGCACGATGATGTGCAAGAGGTGTATCATAATGCCGAAATCTCCGATGAGATTATGGAAAGTTTAGGGTAAACCCAAGCTGAAATTTGATTTTTATCTGAGTAGGTGGCCGGAACTGAGCTCGACAGAGCTTGGTTCTTACATAGAGCAAGCGTTTAACACTGAGCTTTGAACCAGCGTTTAGACACCGCATCTTGCTTATAGGGTCACCTTAAATTTACCTTTGATTTATTGATGTTTTTTGTGCTGTTGCTCGGCTTACAACCGCCGTTATCTAGGTTGAATAAAGTCGAGCACAGACATTAGGGATAGCATGGCGATTATTTTAGGGGTTGACCCTGGTTCTCGGATCACAGGTTACGGCGTTATCCAATGCCTAGGGCGACAGCAACTTTATTTGGGCAGCGGCTGCATTCGCACCTCGGGCGAGGATTTACCATTAAGACTCAAGCAAATCTTTGATGGGATCAGTGAAATTATTCGCCAATACCAACCCGATGAATTTGCGATTGAGCGGGTGTTTCTCGCCAAGAATGCCGACTCGGCCTTGAAATTGGGCCAAGCCCGTGGTGCGGCTATCGTGGCAGCGACAGTAGCCAACTTACCCGTTGCCGAATACAGTGCTACCCAAATTAAGAATGCGGTGGTCGGAACGGGGCGAGCCAAGAAAGAACAGGTTCAACATATGATCCAGCAATTGCTTAAGCTGCCCGCGGCGCCACAGGCCGATGCCGCGGATGCGCTCGGCGTTGCGGTATGTCATTATCACACCAATCAAAGTTTGGTCGCTTTAAGCGGCCGAGCGACAACAAGAACATATGGACGGTACAGATGATAGGTCGTTTACGTGGCGTGTTAATTGAAAAGCAAGCGCCAGAGGTGTTGATTGATGTTAATGGTGTGGGTTACGAGTTACAGATGCCGCTCACCAGCTTTTATGAACTCCCCGAGGTCAATCAACCGACCACAGTGTATACCCATTTTGTGGTGCGTGAAGATGCCCAGCTGCTTTATGGCTTTATCACTAAACAAGAGCGCTCACTGTTTCGTTTGCTTATCAAGGCTAACGGCGTGGGTCCTAAACTGGCGTTAACCATTCTTTCTGGCATGACCGCCAGCGAGTTTGTCGGTTGCGTCGAGCGTGATGATATCGTGACGCTGGTGAAATTACCCGGTGTCGGTAAAAAGACCGCCGAACGTTTATTGGTTGAGATGCGTGATAAATTGAAGAGCTTGATGGAGGCATCCGTAGGCTCTGAGCGTGAGTTTGTGCTGCAATCCAACTACTCACCGGCTCCTACGGTCAACAGTGCCGAAGAGGATGCGATTTCAGCCTTGATCTCCCTCGGCTATAAACCACCACAGGCGAGTAAAGCCGTTTCCGCCGCCTATAAAGAAGGCATGGACAGTGAGACCTTGATTAAGGCCGCGTTAAAATCGATGCTCTAATGGCATGGTTTTTATCAAGGCTGGTGTTATATTGCGGTACGCGATTTTTGCAGCCAGTTAGGTAGCAATTGCACCAAAATAGCAAGTGCCGTATGCCGATGCGGTAACAGGAATAGGTAAATGATTGAAGCAGATAGACTGATCCAGCCGCAGCTGCAAGGTCAAGATGATGTTATCGACAGGGCAATGCGCCCTAAATTGCTCGATGAATATACTGGGCAGGATGATACGCGTGCCCAATTAAAAGTGTTTATTCAAGCGGCTAAAAATCGCGAAGAGGCTTTAGATCATATGTTGATCTATGGCCCGCCAGGGTTAGGTAAAACCACCTTAGCCATGATCGTGGCTAATGAAATGGGCGTAAATATTAAATCGACGTCGGGGCCTGTGCTTGAGAAAGCCGGGGATTTGGCGGCACTACTCACCAATCTTGAGGCGGGGGATGTGCTTTTTATCGATGAAATTCATCGCTTAAGTCCTGTCGTCGAAGAAATTCTGTATCCTGCGATGGAAGACTATCAGCTGGATATTATGATCGGCGAGGGGCCTGCTGCACGTTCAATTAAGTTGGACCTACCGCCTTTTACCTTAGTGGGCGCGACCACGCGGGCAGGGGCGTTAACCTCTCCGCTAAGGGCGCGTTTTGGCATTCCACTGCGACTTGAGTTTTATAATGTCAAAGATTTAAGCACCATTGTGACCCGCTCGGCACAGGTGATGGGATTGGCCATTGATGCTGAAGGGGCCACCGAAATTGCCAAACGTTCGCGGGGAACACCGAGGATCGCCAACCGTTTACTGCGCCGAGTGCGGGATTATGCGGAAGTAAAACACGACGGTGCTGTGACGCAAAAAGTCGCGGAGCAAGCGCTTGATTTGCTCGATGTCGATGGTGAAGGTTTCGATTACATGGATCGAAAACTGCTGCTTGCCATTATCGATAAGTTTATGGGGGGGCCTGTGGGGCTTGATAACCTCGCCGCAGCTATTGGTGAGGAGCGTGAAACCATCGAAGATGTATTGGAGCCTTTCCTTATCCAACAAGGCTTTATCCAACGAACGCCACGCGGTCGCATTGCCACAACCAGAGCCTATCTGCATTTTGGCATGATAAAACCTGAGTAACATCCAAGAAGGATGACCTTGTTAACAAAAAGCGGCCTTGGCCGCTTTTTTGTTTTACCGATTTTGTTATTGCTGCTTTTTGTCACCAGATAATTTTGCCGCTAGAACTATCCACATCTAAATCTTTAGATGAATATTATTTAATGAATAACGACTTAATTAAATGGGCTGTGGAGCAGGTTCGTCACTTGAATACTGTTTTTATTTAAATTTATTCGGCTAAATAATGCTCTTATTTTGGTTTGTAAATAATATTTAATCCAGTTAATTAACAATGATAAAACAAATGTATTTATATGTTGAGTTTAAACCGCTCGAAATGGCATTTGTGTTGTTTGCAAAATAAGCATTCTCATAATGCTTTTACATTGTAATGGTTCTTCTTATGTTCACTTTTTTAGCCCTTATCCCACTCTAAAACACCTAGAACTTAAGCTTGATATTATAATCGACAATGAATTGTTGCATTTGTGTTTATTGCACACTTGCGGTGCATAAAAATCACAAGTTATTCATTTTGTATCAATGTGCAATGTGAAACCCATGATATCTACACGATTCTTTCTGTTGCAATGATTACCAATATGCATATTTTTTCATAATTAATCGACATATTATTCTGTGCATCAGATAGTCTTCTCTCAAAGAATTGTGACATGCATCACATTTTTGAGGTAATCATATGTTTTCTTAATGTTATTTTTTTAACAGTTTTTGTCACTGCAAATTATCGTTATATATGGTTTTTAATGCTAACAATAGGATTGAAATAGCATTCAAGATTTAAATAAAACAATCGATTTACAATATTGATAAAAATACAGAACAAAATGATGTTCAAGGTTAAAAAAATGAACATTGACTGAATGAAAGTGAATCCTCAGTATCAAGCGCAACAGTCGTACAGCATTAGTTGTACAAGCTGTAAGCATAAAAATAATAGTAAGATCTAGGGAGCATTCATTCATGATCAAAAGAACCAAAGTTGCGTCGGCTATTAATTTAGCTGTCGTTAGCTCAATTGCTGCTGGTACCTTTGTAGCATCAAGCGCATTTGCAGCTGAAGAGACTGCAAAAGTAGAACGTATTGAAGTCACGGGTTCACGTATTCAACGTCAAGATATGGAAACAGCTTCTCCTGTTACCGTTATTGATGCTGCTGCAATTAAAGCCGAAGGCTTTACCTCTGTAGACCAAATGTTGCAAGTTCAAACCTCTATGGCGGGTGCTGCGGTTGGTTCTACTACCAACAACGGTGCAGACGGTGTTGCACAAGTGGACTTACGTGGTATGGGCTCGCAACGTACTCTCGTACTATTAAACGGCCGTCGCATGGTGAACTCTGGTTCAGGTGCTGACAGTGCTGTGGATTTAAACTCTATCCCAGTTGCTATGATCGCTCGCGTTGAAATCCTGAAAGACGGTGCTTCAGCGGTATACGGTTCTGATGCGATTGCCGGTGTAGTGAACATCATCACCAAGAAAGATTTTGAAGGTTTTCAATTAGACTTCAACGGCAGTGGTACCGATAAAGGAGACGGTGAAAACGGTGATGTAAGTGCATTATATGGCTTTAACACCGATGGTGGTAACTACACCTTTGGTGCGGCTTACTCAGATCGTCGTGGTGTAGTTCAAGGTGACCGTGATTGGTATGATCCATTGGATAATACCAGTTCAATTATTCCAACAGGTGCATTGAATCAAAAAGTTATCGATGCCAACGGTAATTGGGTTAAAAGAACTTCGACTTATGACTACTCAAATGATGTCTATTTCCAAACACCAAGTGAGCGCCGTAGCTTATTTGCCAATATGACGCAAGAGTTAGGCAATGATGTTGTTCTGACTGCGGATGCTATTTATACCAATCGCCGTTCTAACCAACAGCTTGCAGCACAGCCAGCTCAAATCAAATTGAATGTGTGCGGTGATCCAAGAGTTACCGATCCTACAGCAGGATGTCTAACCCTTGACCAAGGCATGATTGATGCTGGTATTGAAGCTGATGCCCGTGGACAAGTGCAATACAACAGACGTATGAAGGATGTTGGCCCGCGTATTTATAACCAAGATACTGATACTTGGCGTTTATCAGCTGGTTTAGCAGGTTCTTTAGACGTTCATACGGGTATGAATTGGAATGTGGATTACACATTTGGTAAGAACGAAGCTAAGACAGGTGTTGCTAACTCTATTAACGCAACATTGATGGCTAATTCAATCTATGCTGACCCATATGCTTGGTTTGAAGGTTCTCCTTTGACTGATGAGATGAAGGATGTTTCTTATGATCAGCAAGAGACGGGTGGTAATGAGCAGCAAACATTATCTGCAGGCTTAAACGGTGAATTATTCGATCTGAGTGCTGGAGCCGTGGGTTTCGCTATTGGTGCTGAATACCGTCGTGAAAGTGGTTTCTACAATCCAGATGCAATTGTTGTTGCAGGTGACAGTACTGCCGCTCAACAAGATCCTACAAGTGGCAACTACAACGTTATTTCTATCTTCCAAGAAGTGAGCGTGCCATTTACGGAAAAACTAACGGGTGAATTTGCACTACGCTTAGACGATTACTCTACTTTCGGTAAAGCGACTACTTGGAAAATTGGTTTAACCTACACTGCAACAGATGAGCTGATGGTTCGCACTGTAGCTGCTACCGGTTTCCGTGCTCCTAGCGTTGCTGAGCTATATGGCGGTAACTCAGGTTCATTTGATTATTTAACTAATCCTTGGTTACCTATGAGTGATCAAACTGGACAGATTTTAGTTAACCGTACATCTGATCCAGATTTGAAACCTGAAGAGTCAGAATCTTACACTGCAGGCTTAGTATATTCGCCAAGCTATATTGATGGCATGTCAATTACCCTTGACTACTGGCGCTTCAAAGTCACTGATGCAATTGCTCGTGCAGACGTGCAAGTTGGTTTAGACGCGTGTCATGGTGGTGATACAGAAGCTTGTAGCACATTCAATATCACAGCTGATGGTGACTTATTCAACTTAACAAGTGCACTGACTAACGTAGGCTCACAGGACACCAGCGGTGTTGACTTCAACTTAGCTTATAACTTTGAGCTACTTGGTTTAGATTGGAAAGTGAGTAACGATACTACTTACTTGATTAAGTTCGAACAGGATGGTGAAAACTATACTGGCACAATCGATGGTAATACGGGAGCTTATGCCCGCGTACGTAACAACTTCAGCATCTCTGCAGGTCAAGATGATTGGAGCGTGATGTACTTCAACCGTTATATCAGATCAATGGATGATGTTTACACTGACTATGATGCGAACGATAACCCATTCGTTGCAGTAAGAGGTGTAGATTCAATTCTGTATCACAACATTTCTGGTACTTACCATGTAAATGACAGCACAACTGTTAGTTTAGGTGTGAAGAACTTTACTGATGAGAAACCTCTTTACGTAACTAACGGCAGTGATGCTGGTACTGTTCCAGAAGTTTACGACACTATCGGCCGTACTATTTACGGTGGTGTAACAGTTAAGTTCTAATCTAAAATAGAACCAACCTTTAAAAAGCGCCTTCGGGCGCTTTTTTGTTTTGGTGCAAAAGGTTACAAGCCGTTATCTATCGCTGCCAACTTGATCACAATTAAGCGAATACTGATTTTTAATCATCTTCTAATGCTAGAGACATATTTTAAGTTATGGTAACATAAATGATATTGATTCTCGTTTGGTGTTTAGGGATGAGTAAAATACTGTTAGTCGATGATGATCCATTATTCAGAGTTTGGTTAACTGAAGCGCTTAAAGCACAGGGACATGAAGTTGAATGTGCCGTAAACGGCGTTGAAGGGCTCAAACGTATTCGCAGCTTTGTGCCCGATATTATTATGCTCGATCTGGTGATGCCGCAAATGGATGGTTTCTCACTATTAGAGGCGAGGGACTGTATGACGCCTATCATGATGTTATCTGCCCGTGATAATGAGGCTGACAGGATCCGAAGCTACGAGCTTGGTGCGGATGATTTCTTAACGAAACCCTTTAGCATTAAAGAGTTATTGGTGCGTTTGCATGCCTTAGAGCGGCGATTAATCCCGCGCGCCATAGAGCCAATGGCAATCGAGCAGGCGACAATCCAGCCGGTCAAATTCGATGAAGCTGCCTATAGGATCACTATTGGCAAAAATGCAGTGGAACTCACCCAAACCGAGTTTAGGTTGTTTAAATATTTGTTCGAGCGTAAGGGGCAAGTGATCACTAAGCAAGAACTGCAAAAGTCAGTATTGCAGAAGGACTTAGGCCGTTTCGATCGTAACTTGGATATGCATATCAGTAATACAAGGCGCAAGCTGGCGAATACCCGTTTGCCGCGGACATTAATCAATACGGTCCGTGGTCAAGGATACAGTTTTTCCGCTTGATGTGTTGTGAGAGGTTAACAAACTAGGCACTGATGAATTACAGCGCGACTGCTGGCTTCTTAGGCAATTTTAGTCGCTTTCATTTTCCCCTGATACGGATTTGGTTTATTCTAACGGGCATTATAGTAGATGCGTATTCAGCATCATTACCCTCACATGAATAACCAAGTAGGAATCATTATGCGGATCAGTGCCAATTTTGATGGCGGAAATATTCAAGTCATTAATCTTGATAATAAAGACGATATTCAACTGGCAATCCGTCCCGATGCGGGCGGTGAGTTTTATCAATGGTTCAACTTCCGGTTCGAAGGTGAGGTGGGTAATCAATACACCTTAAATATCATCAATGCGGGCACCGCTTCCTATCCTAAGGGCTGGCAAGATTACCATGCAGTCGCCAGTTACGATCGCCAGCATTGGTTCCGTGTGCCAACCCAATATATCGATGGCAAACTGAGCATTCAGTTAGCGCTTGATTGTGATGCGATTCAAATCGCTTATTTTGCGCCCTACAGCTACGAGCGTCATTTAGATCTGCTCAGCAACGCACAATTGCATCCCGATGTTAATCTTGAGCATTTAGGTCTGACCTTAGATGGCCGCGATATCACCCTGATGAAAGTCGGCGATGGTAATCCTGATAAACGCAATATTTGGATCACCGCAAGACAACATCCCGGTGAAACCATGGCGGAATGGTTAGTCGAAGGCTTAGTGAATCGTCTGCTGGATAATGATTGTCCAACGGCAAAAGCGCTGCTCGATAAAGCGAACTTCTACATAGTGCCTAACATGAACCCGGATGGCAGCGTAAGAGGCCATCTGCGTACCAATGCGATTGGGGTTAACCTTAACCGAGAATGGCAAACCCCGAGCTTAGAAAGAAGCCCAGAGGTCTACCATGTAGTGCATAAAATGCAGCAAACGGGCGTAGATTTATTTTACGATGTCCATGGTGATGAAGGCCTGCCCTATGTATTCCTCGCGGGTTGTGAAGGAGTTCCCGCTTACAATGAGCGATTGGCACAGCTACAAGCTGATTTTAGTCAGGCATTAACCTTGGCCAGTGCCGATTTCCAAACCGAGTTTGGTTACGCTAAAGATGAGCCTGGTCAAGCCAACTTGACCGTGGCCTCTAATTGGGTGGCGCAAACCTTTGATTGCTTGTCGAACACCTTAGAAATGCCTTTTAAAGACAATAACAACCTGCAGGATCCGTTTGTGGGTTGGTCGCCAGAGCGCAGCATTTATTTAGGCGAAGCGTCATTGATTGCCATGCTCGCCGTGGTTGATAAGTTAAGATAGGTGCGACTATGGCATTAATCGAATGTCCAATCTGCCGTAAACGGATGTCGAGCAAAGCACCAGCTTGCCCGCATTGTGAGGCAAAAACCAATGGTGACAATAGCTCGCTCGCACGGATCAGTCATATCCAAAAATCCAGCAGCTTAATGAACCAAAGCTTTGTGGCCATGACGCTGTTTATTGCGGGGGTGGTGATTTGGTTTTGGGGCGGAGAGCCCGCCGAAGGCTTGCGCGCGACCATTGGCGCCATCTGTTTTGTCTTTGGTTTTGTGGGCTATTTAATTACCCGTGTTAGAATCGTATTACATAAGCGAAAGAGTGTATGACCGACATTATTCAAGTAATCGACCAAATGCCCGAAGAAGTCTATGAAAGGCTGCGTAGCGCCGCTGAATTAGGCAAATGGGAAGATGGCACAGTATTAACCGAAGCCCAGCGTGAATCGACTCTTCAAGTGGTGATGCTCTATCAGGCGCGCCGCTTAGATCAAACTGAGCATTTCACCATAGCGGCTGGTGGCAAGTTAAATGAGCTGTCGAAGGCGGAGTTGAAGAAACAATTCCGTGGCGAGTCGATTGCCGAGTTTAAAGCTGACGAACTCTAATTGTAGAGTTAATGCTTAAACAACAAAAAGCCCACTAATGTGGGCTTTTTCATGCGTAACGTTTCAATGTTTAGTCGGGGCTGAGCTCACCAACCAAGTTTTGCAACATGGCTGTTTTAATTTCGCTCGGCTTTAAGTTTTTCGATAGCAGATAATGCAACTTAGCCAGTGCGGCTTCAATGGTCATGTCTGCACCACTGATCACCCCCGCTTTGGCGAGGGCATTGCCCGTAGCGTAACCGCCCATATTCACTTTGCCTTGGAAACACTGAGTTAGGTTCACTAACACAATTCCACGTTCATCCGCTTGCTTTAGGGTATCGAGTAATGCCGCATCCTGCGGTGCATTGCCCACGCCAAAGGTCAGTAAAATCAGTGCCTTCACGGGTTGCTGCAGAATATTCTCAAAAATCTGCGTCGAAATACCAGGGTAGAGAGTCACTACACCGACGGGCTGTGGGCTGATATTAGCCACTTCTAACGGCTTATCGCTTGGCGTGGCAATTTTACCTGCACGCAGATTAATTTTAATCCCCGCTTCAAGCAGTAAGGGGAAGTTAGGCGAGGCAAAGGCATCGAAGCCATCGGCATGGGCTTTGGTAGAGCGATTGCCACGGAACAGTTTGTTATTAAAGAATAAACACACTTCAGCCACCGGATAATTGGCGGCGATATACAAAGAGTTGAGCAGGTTGGTTTGACCGTCGGATCTCAGCTGTGCCAAAGGAATTTGTGAGCCGGTGACGATAACAGGCTTTGACAGGCCTTGAAGCATAAAGGATAAGGCCGATGCGGTATAGGCCATGGTATCTGTGCCGTGGAGGATCACAAAGCCATCGTACTTGTCGTAATTGGCCTTGATATCATCGGCGATCATTTGCCAGTCGGTCGGTGCCATGTTTGATGAGTCGATGAGCGGGCAGTACTCGTGGATCACAAACTCAGGCATTTCATCATGGTAAAACTCGGGCATGGATTGGACGCATTGGGTCAAAAAGCCTGCCACGGGTGCAAAGCCATTCGCGGTTTTTTGCATGCCTATGGTGCCGCCCGTATAGGCGACGTAAATGGAGCGTTTAGTCATTCTTGTCGTTATCTTAGCTGCAAGTGAGCTAATTATACGATTTTGCAGGCATAAACCCAATAAAAAAGCCCGAGGTATCGGGCTTTTGTGTCTTTCATCTTGAGTCTGCGTTAGTTTATCGCACAGCTGTCACAATACACATACACATGGTTAGGATCGTTAAAAGCCGCGATGGTCTTTAAGCTGCCAGTCCATTGAGCAAGCATTTGCTCAAGCAGTGTTGAATGGCTGAGTGACGCGGGTAAATAAGCCGACACAGAGGCAAACATTTGCTGCACAAAACGTTGCTCAGGCGTGAGCTCTTGTTCAATTACGCGGGTATCGAATAGGCTTAAATCTGCCAATTTAGCGGCTTTGGCAACGGCTTGGTCGATATCGCCAAGCTCGTCCACTAAACCTAACTCTAGGGCTTTTTTACCACTCCACACACGGCCTTGGGCGATGCTATCCACTTGTTCCAAGGTCATTTTACGTTCCTTAGCGACCAGTGAGATAAAGTCTAAGTAGCCACGCTCGATATGGCGCTGGATAACCGATTCAATTTGTGGCGAAAGGGTGCGAGTCACAGACAATCCCGCCCATTCGGAGGTCGATACACCATCGGTATGGATGCCTAAGCTGGCGAGTGAATCTTCGAAAGTGGTGATCATCCCGAAGATCCCGATAGAGCCTGTCAGCGTGGTTGGGGTTGCGAAGATATAATCGGCGCTGGCCGAAATCCAATAGCCACCGGACGCCGCAAGGCTGCCCATACTCACTACCACAGGTTTACCCGCCGCTTTGAGGGCGAGTAATTCTTGGCGGATCTGCTCTGAGGCAAAGGCGCTGCCGCCAGGGCTGTCGACTCTAAGCACCAGCGCTTTGATATGTTTATCAAATCGTGCCTTGCGTAACAGCTCAGCGGTGCTATCGCCACCGATTTGGCCGGCGGGTTGGCTGCCATTTAAAATGGTGCCGCTGGCAACGATAATGCCGACACTGTCTTGCTCAACAAAGCTTGGCAAAGGCGTCACTAGGGTTAAATAGTCGTAAAAGCTGACTTGCTTAAAGCTGTCACCCGACTTCTCTTTACCCACGCTATCTAGCATGACTTTACGGAACTCTTCATCGGTCGCTAGGGTATCGACCCATTTCATATTGATGGCCATAGTGGCAGAGTCGCCTTCGGCCTTATCGAGTTGCGCGAGGTAGCTTGCCGAGTCGAGCACTAAGGTATTGGCATCAATTTGGCGATTTTCTGCCACGGTTTGAGTATAACTCTGCCAAACATCGGCGAGTAACGCGCTGCTTGCCTCTCTGGCGGCATCCGACATATCGTCACGCATGTAGGGTTCTACTGCCGATTTAAAGGTGCCGACGCGGAAAATGTGTGCCTTTATCTTGAGCTTCTCGAGGGCGGACTTGAAGTATTGGTTATACATACTCAAGCCATCGAGAGAAACACTGCCTTGTGGATTGAGGTAAATGGTATCGGCAAAGCTTGCAAGAAAGTATTGGTTTTGCTCGTAATAGTTTCCAATTGCCACCACCTTTTTACCGCTTTCTTTAAAACGATTTAGGGCATCGCCAATCGATTGCAATTTACTGATCCCTGCGCGTTTCAGCTCGGCTAAGTCTAAGACTATGGTGCTGATCCTGTTATCGTGCGTCGCGTTATCAATCACATAGATAATATCCGCCAGCAGGATTTCGCCATCGCTGCTGCCGTTATTGCCTTGCTTAAGTGCGGCTTCAATCGGGTCGACCTGCTGTTTTTGATCGACAATCGAGCCCGCCAGATTAAGCACCAATGCTGAGTTATCTTCGACCTGAATATCTTCACTGCTACCAATGGTAATGAGGATTATGGCGAGGAAGCCAAAAAAAATCAGGTTGAGTATGAATTTACGGATCCCGTTGAGGGTATTCCATATAAATAAACATATTCTCTTGAAAAACGATGGGTTAGCGGACATTAGCCACTCCTTTGCTTATCGAATGTGCCAATGCTAACTGAAAATCCCCTCACTGGCTAAACACAATTGTAAAGGATTTTAACTTTTAACCCTCTAGCAACAGTTGAGCTTACATTTGACTCAAGGTATGCTCATTTAAATCACTTGTTTAAAAAGGATGTTTGAATGTCGTTTCCCCATTTATTAGAACCCTTAGATCTGGGATTCACCCAGCTCAAAAATCGTGTGTTAATGGGCTCCATGCACACGGGTTTAGAAGAAGAAAAGGGCGGATTTGAGAAACTGGCAGCGTTTTATAAAGAGCGCGCGTTAGGCGGCGTCGGTTTAATTGTCACCGGCGGTATCTCACCCAACCTACGTGGTCGTTTGACTCCCCATGCGTGTCAGCTGAGTTTCCCATGGCAAGTGGGTAAACACCGCATCGTGACTCAAGCGGTGCACGAGGCTGGCGGTAAAATCTGTATGCAAATTCTGCATGCGGGGCGTTATGGTTACCATCCTTTTTCACAGGCACCGAGTAGAATCAAGTCGCCTATCACTCCCTTTACGCCTTCGGCCATGTCGAGCCGTCAAGTACGCGCCACCATTAAGGATTACGCCAGTTCTGCCGCCTTAGCGAAAAGAGCGGGATACGATGGCGTAGAAGTGATGGGCTCTGAAGGCTATTTGATCAACCAATTTATCAGTTCGCGCACCAATACCCGCACCGATGAATGGGGCGGCAGTTTTGAAAAACGTGCGCAATTTCCGATAGAGATTGTGAATGCCATTCGCGCCAAAGTAGGCAAAGATTTTATTATTATCTTCCGCTTATCCATGCTCGACTTAGTCGACAACGGCTCCACCTGGGACGAAGTAGTGCAATTGGCCAAGTGGCTCGAGCATGTGGGGGTGTCGATTATCAATACAGGGATCGGCTGGCATGAGGCCCGTGTGCCAACCATTGCGACCAGTGTGCCGCGCGGTGCCTTTGCTTGGGTGACTGAAAAACTTAAAAAGTCGGTTTCAGTCCCCTTGATTGCCACAAACCGTATCAATACGCCTGAGATTGGCGAGCAAATCATCGCCTCTGGTCAAGCGGATATGGTGTCTATGGCACGGCCGTTTTTGGCCGATCCTGAATTTGTTAATAAAGCGGCGGCCAACACGCCAGAGCTTATCAATACCTGTATTGGCTGTAATCAGGCCTGTTTGGATCATACATTCTCACTCAAACGTGCCACTTGCTTGGTCAACCCTCGCGCCTGTTATGAGACCGAAATTAACTTTTTACCCACCAATAACAAGAAGCGTATCGCAGTGATGGGCGCGGGCCCTGCGGGGATGGCATTTTCGGTGTATGCGGCCATGCGTGGCCATGAGGTCGTGCTTTTTGAAGCAAAATCCGAGGTGGGTGGGCAGTTTAATCTGGCACGTAAAATCCCAGGAAAAGAAGAGTTTAACGAGACGATTCGTTATTTCCTTAATCAAATCAAGCTCCATAAAATCGATTTGCGCTTAAATACCCGTTTGGATGCTAAGGTGCTTGAAACCGAAACCTTTGATGAAATCGTTATCGCCTCGGGCGTGGTCCCGCGCGAGTTAAGTTTGCCAGGTTTTGATAGCCCCAAAGTGGTGGATTATCAACAGGTGCTGACGGGCCAAGCCACTATTGGCAACAAAGTGGCCCTGATTGGTGCCGGCGGCATTGGATTTGATATGGCGCATTACCTCTGCGAATCAGAGTCGAGCACCCTCAATCCTGAAAAATGGTTAAAGCAGTGGGGCATAGACAAACAATATCAGCATGCGGGTGGTTTAGCCGAGCCTGAAGTCGATAATAGCGACCATAGACAAGTCTACTTGCTGCAACGCAAGACTTCTAAGATGGGCCAAGGCTTAGGTAAAACCACCGGCTGGATCCACCGTTTAGTGTTAAAACAGCACGATGTGAAGATGAAAACCGGCGTTAACTATGACAAGTTTGACAATGCGGGTCTGCATATCCGTGTTGGCGAGCAAACCGAAGTGTTGGCCGTGGATAATGTGATCCTCTGTGCCGGACAAGAATCTAACCGCACCTTAGTCGATGAGATGAAAGCAACGGGGATTCCTGTGCATTTGATTGGCGGTGTCGATGTGGCCGCCGAGCTCGATGCAAAACGCGCCATTCGTCAAGGCGCAGAGCTTGCGATGCGACTGTAGTTGTTAAGCTATTTCACCAATAAAAAGCCTGAGTTTAACTCAGGCTTTTTTGTTGATTTTGACTCAGGCTTTTTTGTTGATTGATATGAAGATAAGAGCCTATCTGCATGAGTGGGACATTTGCTTAGTTGGGTAAATGCCCATAACTGACGACCCGCGTGACTTGCCACTGGCCATTGGTGCGTTGCCAGAGCATTAAAAATTTGGCTTTGCCATCACAACTGCCAGTTTCTAGACTGCAAAATTTATGAATGCCTTCAGTTATCGCGCCAAAGTCTTTGATGGGATAGGCTTGAAAGCTTTCTTCAACCAGTGAGCGGGTGTATTTGCCGCAGGCATAGTTTTTAGTGTTGTTGATCATTGATTGGCGATCCCAAGTCACACCACCATTGTCATGGTAAAACTCGACCTTCTCTGCAAAGTAACTTTCGTGCAGCTTGAGTTGTTGCTCATCGGCACAGTGATTAAATGAAGCAAATACCTTGTTATCCATGTCTTTCATCTCGGCAACGAGGTTATCTTCAATCGAAAATGCACTCATCGACACAAGCAGCAAGCTGATTGCGATTAACTTATCCATAGCTCTCCTTGGTAGAAACGGGCCACCTAATACAAAGTAAAAGTAAGTGGAAAGCAATAACATAATGAACTTTTGGCAAGCTAACAAGGGCGAGTGATAAAGTGTTTAGGAAGCCGTAAAGATGGTGTCTTGCTAATCAGTAAGCGTTATAAGGGAAGAAAATACCCATTTGTTGTAGACGACTCTATTAGTCTTCTATCACTTCTTGCTGTGGCACGGCTTTTAGATTAGCGGTTTTACGCGTCGATGGGGTTTGGGCGCGCCTGTTACCGCAAGAATAGGTCACCACGGCAGCACCTTCGGGGGATAAATCGAGTTCTAAATCTTCGCTAGGAATACAGCAGCAGGGCAGGCATTCGTCGGCATTAAGCTCGGCTAAAGGCTCGGTTAAATAGCTGACGCTGCCGCTAATAATACGGGTCTTGCAAGCGCCGCAAAAACCACTGCGGCACTCAGAGAAAATGGTCACTTTTTTGGCTTCGAGTGCTTGCAACAACGAATTGTGCTGCTCGGTAAACAGCAGCACAGGTTGCCCTTGAAGGCGCACAATGGGCGCCTTCGCAAAGGGGTTGTTTAACAGCAGGTTCGATTTAGCCATGAGCAATCAAATCCCGTTAGAGATCGAAATCGAGGAATTCGTCACTGTCGACGGCCGAATCGATTTGACCGACAAGATAAGATGACACTTCGACTTCCTGTGGCGCTACTTGTACCGCGTCACTCTCTAACCAGTTCTTCATCCAAGGTAGTGGGTTAGACTGCTCGGCATAAGGCAGTGGCAGGTTAACGGACTTCATCCGTTGGTTAGTGATGTACTCAACGTATTGGCAGAGGATCTGCTCGTTGAGTCCGATCATCGAACCGTCTTTGAACAGGTATTTTGCCCATTCTTTTTCTTGCTCTGCGGCCTTGAGGAACAGGTTGTACGCTTCCTGTTGGCATTCTGCGGCAATCTCAGCCATTTCAGGATCGTCTTTGCCGCCCTGCATAATGGTTAAGATATGCTGAGTGCTGTTTAAGTGCAGCGCTTCGTCACGGGCGATAAGACGAATAATTTTCGCGTTACCTTCCATGAGCTTACGCTCAGCAAATGCGAATGAGCAGGCAAAACTGACGTAGAAGCGAATCGCTTCGAGGGCGTTCACTGACATCATACACAGGTACAACGCTTTCTTTAGCGTGCGAGTGTTGACTTCAATCGGCTCGCCATCGATCACATGGGTACCTTCGCCTAACAGGTGGTAAACCTGTGTCAGCTTGATCAAGTGATCGTAGTATTCGGCAATGTCAGTCGCGCGGCGTAGGATCTCTTGATTCACCACGATATCGTCAAAAATCACCGAAGGATCGTTCACGATATTGCGAATAATGTGCGTGTATGAGCGCGAGTGAATTGTCTCGGAGAAAGACCAAGTCTCAATCCAGGTCTCTAATTCGGGCAGCGACACTAAGGGCAGAAACGCCACGTTAGGCGAGCGGCCTTGGATAGAGTCGAGCAGCGTTTGGTATTTCAGGTTCGAAATAAAAATATGCTTTTCATGATCTGGCAGTGAGTTGTAGTCGATTTTATCGCGGCTCACGTCAACTTCCTCTGGGCGCCAGAAGAAAGACAACTGCTTTTCAATCAGTTTTTCAAACACTTCATATTTTTGTTGGTCATAACGAGCGACGTTAACCGATTGTCCGAAGAACATAGGTTCACGGGTGGCATCGTTGGGTGTTTGGCAAAAAGTAGAGTAGGTCATGGTACGAGTATTCCAATAAGTCGGGATCCCAAAGGGATCCCGCAACCGTTAACATTGAAGATTAGATTTTGCAGGCGCCGCCAGCACAGCCATCATCTTCTTTCTCTATGTTGGTAATGTCATCGTGTTGATCCGATGCACCATCGCGAGTGTTATGGTAGTACAGCGTTTTTACACCTAACTTATAGGCATTGAGTAAGTCTTTCAGCAGAGTCTGCATCGGAACCTTACGGCCTTCGAAACGCGTTGGGTCATAGTTAGTGTTGGCCGAAATCGCTTGGTCAACGAATTTTTGCATGATACCCACGAGCTGTAAGTAACCTTCGTTGCTTGGCATTTGCCATAGCAGCTCGTAGTTGTATTTCAGCTCATCAAAATCAGGTACCACTTGCTTTAACTGGCCATCTTTACTGGCTTTAACACTGATCAAACCGCGTGGCGGTTCGATACCGTTGGTCGCATTTGAGATCTGTGATGAAGTCTCAGATGGCATCAGCGCAGACAGGGTCGAGTTACGTAAACCGTGCTGTTTGATGTCTTGCCGCAGTGTTTCCCAGTCTAAATGCAATGGTTCGCTGCAAATCTTATCTAAATCACGTTTGTAGGTATCAATAGGTAAAATACCTTGGGCGTAAGTGGTCTCATTAAATAATGGGCACGCACCTTTTTCCTTCGCCAGATTCATTGACGCCTTGAGCAGATAGAACTGAATCGCTTCAAAGGTCTTGTGAGTCAGGTTGTTCGCGCTACCATCGGAGTACTTCATGCCATTCTTCGCTAAGTAGTTAGCGAAGTTGATAACACCAATACCTAAAGTACGACGGTTCATCGATGAAATTTCGGCCGCTTTGATTGGATAATCTTGGTAATCCAGTAGGTTATCCAGTGCACGTACTGCTAAATCGGCTAATGGCTCAAGCTCGGCTAAGTTTTTGATCGCACCTAAGTTTAACGCCGACAGTGTACACAGCGCGATTTCACCGTTTGGATCGTCAATGTTGTTCAATGGCTTGGTCGGCAGCGCGATTTCAAGACAAAGGTTAGATTGTCTGATCGGAGCAACTTTCGAGTCGAATGGACTGTGAGTATTACAGTGGTCGACGTTTTGGATGTAGATACGGCCCGTTGAAGCACGCTCTTGCATCATCAATGAGAACAGTTCAACTGCTTTCAATGTCTTCTTACGAATGCTGCTGTCTTGCTCATATTGCAGGTACAGACGTTCGAATTCGTCTTGATCTTCGAAGAAGGCATCGTAAAGACCTGGTACGTCCGATGGGCTGAACAGGCTAATGTTTTCGCCTTTGATCAGACGTTGGTACATCAGCTTGTTGAGCTGCACGCCGTAGTCTAAGTGGCGAATACGGTTATCTTCAACACCGCGGTTGTTTTTCAGTACCAGCAGCGATTCTACTTCTAAGTGCCAAATGGGGTAGAAGAGGGTCGCTGCACCACCACGAACGCCGCCTTGCGAGCAAGACTTCACCGCCGTTTGGAAATACTTGTAGAAAGGCAAGCAACCGGTGTGGAAGGCTTCGCCGCCACGGATTGGGCTACCTAATGCACGGATACGACCGGCATTGATACCAATACCCGCGCGTTGGCTGACATACTTCACGATAGAAGAGGCGGTCGCGTTGATAGAATCTAAGCTGTCACCACATTCAATCAGTACACATGAACTGAATTGACGTGTTGGTGTGCGCACCCCCGCCATGATTGGCGTGGGCAGAGAAATCTTAAAGGTCGATACCGCGTCGTAAAAATCTTTAACGTATTGCAGGCGCGTTTCTTTTGGATAACGGGCAAACAAACAGGCTGCCACCAGAATATAGAGGAACTGGGCGCTCTCGTAGATCTCGTGGGTCACACGGTTTTGTACCAGATACTTACCTTCGAGCTGTTTTACCGCCGCGTAGGAGAAGTTCATATCGCGCCAATGGTCGATATAGCTGTCCATGATATCGAGTTCTTCGCGGGTGTAATCCTGCAGAATATGCATATCATACTTGCCTAGCTCGACCAGTTTAGTCACATGGTCGTATAACTTTGGCGGCTCGAACTGACCAAAGGCCTTCTTACGTAAATGGAATACGGCTAAGCGCGCAGCCAGAAACTGATAATCCGGAGATTCTGGGGAAATTAAATCCGCCGCAGATTTGATGATCGTTTCGTGGATAGCTTCGGTTGGGATCCCGTCGAAAAACTGTAAATGCGTGCGAAGTTCAACTTCAGAAACAGAAACGTTTTTTAATCCCTTGGCTGCCCAAGTAATTACGCGGTGTATTTTGTCGAGATCGATTGTCTCACGTGCACCACAGCGTTTTGTGACTGTCATATTGCTATTCATTGAAGAGAGGCCTTGGTTCTGATATCTGTTCAGGTGAACTAAGTCACCGTACGTTTCCTTGTAAAACAATCAACCTGAAAACCCTTAATACTGCTGACTATGCAGGAGATAGTCGATTTAACGGGGAACTTCTAGTGTGTCTGATTGCTACCTATACACAAGATATGGTGTTTTAAATAATCTGAGATACAAGATAGTGAGGTTTGACGCTATTTGCAAGTCTCAATTCAGGGGGTATCTTGTGGATATCTTGAGGATAAAGAAAAGCGTTAGTGATGACTAACCCTGAAGCTCAAATTGAGATTAGCGTGCGAAATTGATGACGTTTTTTTGCGCAAATTTCACTGTGTGATCGATCGCTAAAATAAGCAGCGATCGCGATCGCAAGGATTGACCCTTAACCTAAATTGCATTACCAGCGAAGAGCGCATAATTTCGCCGTTAATCGGATTCGGTTGGGCCGTTAACCTTAGTAATCCGTTACTGCTATTTTGCGAATGCTTGGCTTAAGGCCGAATGTAAACTCGATGGTGAGTTAAACTGCGCATAGGCAGGCCATGCATCGGGTGTATCGGCCTCACCTAAATATCCCCACAACGCCACACCGCCAAGCATGCCCGCCGCTTGGGCCGCGAGTAAATCCCGCTCGGCATCACCTAAATAGAGGATTTGCTGTGGATGGCACTGCAGCTGCTGTGCGCCCAATAGCATAGGTGCAGTATGTGGCTTAGGGTAACGGGTCGAATCGCCACTGATCATCACTGGCATACGCGAGCTGAGCTTAAGCTTATGTAATAGAGGGCGTGTAAAGCGGGCGGGTTTATTCGTGATCACCCCAAACGGTACATGGCATAACTCGAGCCAATCGAGCAGGGGAGCGATACCATCAAACAACTGGCAATGGTCTCCATTGATCCTTTGATAGTGTGCGAGGAGTCCTTGTTGTACTTGAGTGCGCAGTGCGTCATCCGCGCCGGGAATCGCCGCATCGACTAAGGCAAAGCTGCCATGGGAGGCGGCGCTACGCATGTTTGCTAAAGGTTTTGCCGCGATACCGACATCAGACAAACTGAGGTTAAGGGCCTGAACCAGATCCGGCGCGGTATCGGCAAGGGTGCCGTCAAGGTCGAATAAGACCCCTTTAACCTCAGCTAAGCTCATCTTAATCTACCTTTTGCGTCGCAATCATATAGTTAACATCGACCTTTGGGGTGTACTTAAAGATCCCTGTTAGCGGGTTATAGGTGATCCCAAGTGCATCTTTACAGAGAAGATCGGTATTATCGACTAAGGCCATGAGTTCCGATGGCTTGATGAACTTATTATGGTCATGGGTGCCAATTGGTAACATCTTTAATAGGTACTCGGCGCCGATAATGGTTTCAACGAAAGACTTCATATTACGGTTGATGGTTGAGAAAAACACAAAACCGCCGGGTTTAACCATATCGCAGCAGGCTTGAATGACCGATTGCGGATCTGGCACATGCTCGAGCATCTCCATACAAGTCACCACATCGTAGTATTCGCGGTGATCTTCTCGATGGGACTCGGCAGTGTTTTTGACATAGTTGATGCTCACGCCAGTTTCCAGTGCATGTAAACGCGCGACTTCTAATGGTTCTTCACCCATATCGAGGCCGTCAACGACCGCGCCGATGCGCGCCATGCTTTCGGATAAAATGCCGCCGCCGCAGCCGACGTCCAGCACTTTCTTACCAAAAATCCCGCCCGCCGTTTGATCGATATAGTTAAGGCGCAGGGGATTTAATAGATGCAGCGGCTTAAACTCGCCGTTGAGATCCCACCAGGTTTCGGCCATACGTTCAAACTTTGCGATTTCCTGCGGGTCTACGTTGGTATTCTGTTGCATGCTATTACCTATAGCGGCTGTCATTGTGCGGCTATTATAACGACAATGGGGGATAAACACAGTATTGGCTGATCCTAAGTCTTTGTGGTTGAGTGAAATTTCAGCAATTATCATTAATTCTTAAACACTTTGTGAAGCAGAGCGGATTTTCTGCTCGGATATTAATCAAGTCTTGCCCTCAATTTCACCATTAACGACGGATTTTATTGAGTTTAATAGGCCAAATTGACAGTGTTTTCATCTATTAAGCCACATCCTTCGCAATTCACGTAGGATAGGTCTGGCGACATTAAATAACTGTGTTAGAATGCCAAATCACGTTTTTGGGCCGCTCAATGATACGGATTATACGTTGTCGGCTAATTTTCAGGGGAACGAGCAGTTTATGACTGATCTGGCATCATCTATTTCGCCAATTAATATCGAAGACGAACTAAAGAATTCGTACCTTGATTACGCCATGAGCGTCATCGTGGGACGTGCATTACCAGACGTGCGTGATGGCCTTAAGCCTGTGCATCGCCGCGTGCTGTTTGCCATGAGTGAATTGAAGAACGATTGGAACAAGCCGTACAAAAAGTCTGCCCGTGTGGTCGGTGACGTGATCGGTAAATATCACCCCCATGGTGATGTGGCGGTTTACGATACTATCGTACGTATGGCTCAGCCTTTCTCTCTGCGTTACACCTTAGTCGACGGTCAAGGAAACTTCGGTTCGGTTGACGGTGACTCCGCAGCGGCAATGCGTTATACCGAAATCCGTATGGACAAGTTAGCGCACCAGCTCCTCGCCGATCTTGAAAAAGAAACCGTTGACTATGTGCCCAACTACGATGGCACAGAACAAATTCCCGCTGTATTACCGACACGTGTCCCTAACCTGTTAATCAACGGTTCATCGGGTATTGCGGTCGGTATGGCGACTAACATTCCGCCTCACAACTTGACCGAAGTCGTTAAGGGCTGTTTAGCGCTGATCGCCGATCCTGCGCTGTCTATCGAACAGTTGATGGAACATATTCCAGGCCCAGACTTCCCAACGGCGGCGATCATCAATGGCCGTAAAGGCATTATCGATGCGTACAAGACGGGCCGTGGCCGCGCTGTTATGCGTGCGCTGGCGGAAGTCGAAACCGAAGACAGCGGTCGTGAACGCATTATCGTTACCGAAATCCCTTATCAGGTGAACAAAGCGAAACTCATCGAGAAAATCGCTGAGTTAGTCAAAGATAAGAAGATTGAAGGCATCAGCGGCCTGCGCGATGAGTCTGACAAAGACGGTATGCGCATCGTTATCGAAATCAAACGCGGCGAAGTGGGTGAAGTTGTCCTGAACAACCTCTATGCCCAGACACAAATGCAATGTTCTTTTGGTATCAACATGGTGGCATTGACCAATGGTCAGCCTAAGTTGTTCAACTTAAAAGAAATGCTCGAGTGCTTTATCCTGCACCGCCGTGAAGTGGTAACTCGCCGTACCGTATTCGAACTGCGTAAAGCGCGCGAACGTGCCCATATTCTTGAGGCATTAGCGGTCGCACTCGCCAACATCGATCCGATTATTGCGCTGATCAAAGCCTCGCCAACCCCAGCCGATGCGAAAGTGAAACTGGTTGAGCAGGGCTGGGCACTTGGCCATGTGCAGGGCATGCTTGAAAAAGCGGGTGACGATGCGGCGCGTCCTGAATGGTTAGAGCCAGAATTCGGTATCCGTGATGGCTTATATTACCTGACTGAGCAACAGGCTCAGGCGATTCTTGAGCTGCGTTTACACCGCTTAACCGGTCTTGAGCACGATAAGATCATCGCCGAATACGAAGAGCTGCTCGAGTTCATTGCAGGTCTGCTGTTTATTCTGCGCAGCCCTGAGCGTTTGATGGAAGTGATTAAAGAAGAGCTAGAAGAAATTCTGGCCGAATACGGTGATGCTCGCCGCACCGTCATCAACGCCAATGAAATTGATATGAGTCTTGAAGACTTAATCAACGAAGAAGACGTGGTTGTGACTCTGTCACACTTAGGTTACGCCAAGTACCAACCGCTGAGCGATTACCAAGCCCAGCGCCGTGGTGGTAAGGGTAAAGCCGCAACTAAAGTGAAAGACGAAGATTTCGTTGAAAAACTGCTGGTTGCGAACACCCACGATACCATTCTGTGCTTCTCAGACTTCGGTAAGATGTACTGGCTCAAGGTCTATCAATTACCGCTGGCGAGCCGCACATCGCGCGGTCGTCCGATTGTCAACTTACTGCCGCTGTCCGATGGAGAGCGCATTACGGCGATTCTACCGGTGCGTGAATACGCAGAAGATAAGTACATCATCATGGCGACCTCTAACGGTACCGTGAAGAAGACTGCACTGACGGCTTACAGCAACCCACGTGCTAACGGCATTATCGCCGTGAACCTGAAAGACGGTGACCAACTGATCGGTGTCGATATCACCAACGGTGATGATGAGATCATGTTGTTCTCGAACGAAGGTAAAGTGGTCCGCTTTAAAGAAGGCGAAGAAGTGGCTGTTCTCGATGAAAACGGTAACCCAGTGCTGGACGAAGAAGGCAACCCACAAATCAACTTCAAGGGTGTGCGTCCAATGGGCCGCGGCGCGACCGGTGTTCGCGGTATTAAGCTTGAAGAAGGTCAAAGAGTGGTGTCTCTCATCGTACCTAAGGGCGATGGCGCTATCTTAACCGTGACCGAAAACGGCTACGGTAAACGTACTGAACTGTCTGAATACCCATCGAAGAGCCGCGCGACCAAAGGTGTGGTATCGATCAAGGTGAGCGAGCGTAACGGTGCGGTGGTTGGCGCGGTACAAGTTGGCGGCAATGACGAAATCATGCTGATCAGCGACAAAGGTACCTTAGTCCGTACGCCAGCGAACGGTGTGTCTATCATCGGCCGTAACACCCAAGGTGTGACCATTATCCGTACCGCAAGTGACGAGAAAGTGGTTGGTCTGCAACGTATCGATGAGATCCAAGGCGACGAAGATGAAGTCGAATTGGATGAAAATGGTATGCCTATCGTTCCAGTTGTCGCTGAAGGTGACTCTGTTCAAGAAGAGCCTTTAGAGGATGAACTGGAAGAAGAATTAGACGAAGACGAAGAGCTTGACGACGAGCAAGACGAAGACTAATTCGAGAGTATGAAAACGAGCGTCCAATTGGACGCTCGTTTTTTTCATGGCAACGTTTTATTTTATGAATTCTAATATCATGGTTTGTAAATAAGGAGAGTGGCAGTGAGCGCGATTTATAATTTCTGTGCAGGTCCTGCGATGTTACCCGCAGCGGTAATGAAAAAAGCACAACAGGAATTACTCGATTGGAATGGGCTAGGTGTCTCCGTGATGGAAGTCAGCCACAGAGGTAAGGAATTTATCGCGCTGACCAAGCAAGCTGAGGCGGATTTACGCGAGCTGATGCAGATTCCACAGAACTACCATGTGCTGTTTATGCACGGCGGTGGTCGTGGTCAGTTCTCTGCCGTTGTGAATAATTTTTTAGGCAACCAAGGCCGTGCCCTGTATTTAGTCAGTGGTCAATGGTCTTCTGCAGCATTAGCCGAAGCGCAAAAGCTGGCGGGTGACGCGCAAATTGATAGCCTCAATATTGTTGAAAAACATAATGGACTCAATGCTGTAGTGCTGCCTGATTTACACAAAATTGATGCTGATTACCGTTATGTGCACTACTGCCCAAATGAGACAGTTGATGGTATCGAAATTTTTGATGAGTTAGACAGTCCATGGCCAATTGTCGCCGACTTATCATCTACCATTATGTCTCGCGAAATCGATGTCAGCCGTTACGGCTTAATCTACGCGGGTGCGCAAAAGAACATTGGTCCTTCGGGTTTATCTATTGTGATCGTGCGTGATGATATGTTGAAACTGCCGAGTTTAACCCAATCATCCATTATGGATTACCGTTTAGCGGTGGAGCATGACTCCATGTTCAACACGCCGCCAACCTTTGCTTGGTACTTAGCGGCCGAAGTGTTTGCCTGGCTTAAATCCTTAGGTGGTGTGGCCAGTATCGCGAAAGTCAATCAGCAAAAAGCGCAAATGCTGTATGCCTGTATCGATGCCAATCCTTTCTATAAGAATGGTGTCGTCGCGGCAAACCGCTCACAAATGAACGTGACTTTCCAACTGGCGGATGAATCCCTTGATGGCGCCTTCTTAAAAGAGGCCGAAGCGGCGGACTTAGTGGCCTTAAAAGGGCACCGAATTGTCGGTGGCATGCGTGCAAGCCTCTACAATGCGATGCCACTTGAAGGCGTAGCCGCGCTGGTGAGCTTTATGAACGAATTTGCGGCAAAGCATAGTTAAGCTTAGCTAAGCTTAGTGAATGGCGCTTACCTTACTTGCTTAATTAGCTGACTGATATGTGCCATTTAAACTCAGTTTTAACCGCGTAAAGCGAGAACAAAAAAACGAACGCCTAGGCATTCGTTTTTTTATTGGTAGCATAAAGCTATAGGTTGATATGAAAGCGGATAGTTATGTCAAAGCTAGCACTAAGCAATAACTAAAAGAAGGCTAGGGGACTTAGGCCGACTTAGGCGCTTTCATATCAATAGTCTCGTTACAGTACTTTGGCAATCGACTTGGCTAAGTAATCCACATTGTCTTCGCTAATGCCTGCAATGCTAATACGGCTCGAACCCACCATATAGATGCTGAATTCTTTCTGTAAACGTGCCACTTGCTCAGGATTAACCCCTAGGAAAGAGAACATACCTTTTTGGCGAGCGATAAAGCTAAAGTCGCGGTCAACACCATTGGCCTTGAGTTTTTCCACTAAAATCGCGCGGTTACCGTTGATGCGGTCGCGCATCACTTTGAGCTCATCTAACCACTCTTGCTTTAACTCTGCTGAACCGAGAATGGTTTCAACAATCGCTGCGCCGTGGGCTGGCGGCATGGAGTACAGGCAGCGAACCACGTAAAGCAGCACAGAGTGCGCGATGCTTGCTGTGTTCGCATCCTTTGCAACCACAGAGCAAGAACCGATACGCTCACGGTACAGACCGAAGTTTTTCGAGCAAGAGCTACACAGGATCATATTATCGACCGCCGCGGCCATTTTACGCACGCCATAGGCATCGATATCGACACCATCACCAAAACCTTGGTAAGCCATGTCGATAAGCGGGGTAAAACCTTGCTCCTTGGTGAGGGCAACCACTTTATCCCATTGCTCAGTGGTTAAATCCATCCCGCTCGGGTTATGGCAACAGGCGTGGAACAGCACCACATCGTTCGGGCCAACTTGAGCAAGCACACTGAGCATCTCATCAAACTTTAATGATTTAGTGTCGTAATCATAGTAAGGGTAGGTTTTAACGGTAATGCCCGCCGCTTCAAACAAGCCTGTGTGGTTCGCCCAGGTGGGATCGCTTACCCATAGCACCGCATTAGGATTGCAGCGCTTAATAAAATCACCGGCAACGCGTAGGGCGCCCGTACCACCAGGAGTAGAAACAGTACGAATGCGGTTGGCGATAATCGCGCTGTGATCACTGCCAAAGGCTAATTCTGTTATCAGGGTATTAAACTGAGGCGAACCGGTTGGGCCGATATACACTTTGGTAGTTTCAGTGTCTAAACGGAATTTTTCGGCTTTTTTCACGCAATTAAGGATGGGAGTGTTTCCCGCGGGATCCTTATATACGCCCACACCTAAGTCGACTTTTTGAGGATGTGAGTCTTCACGGTATTGGGTTAATAGGCCGAGGATAGGATCCGCAGGCATTGCGACGAGTGAGTTAAACATGGCTCCATCTACCTTTTTGGTTATATTGCGACAACATGAATTGCAAAGAATATGCGTGATTTATCGTTTGAAACCTAGAATAGCGTGGATAGATGAAAAATTTAAAGCAAAAACTGTGAACTATGGCCAATTAATCTGGCAAAAAAGCCTGCCAAAAAACGCTTTAGATCACAATTTAACCGCAGATATTTTGTGTTTTTGTTATTTTTAGACTGACTTGAGTAATTTTCCGGTTTAAAAAGCCGTTTTTTAGTAAAAAACGGTTGAATCCTGCGTCACTATCGGTAATTTTATAACGACGAAGCACCAACAAGGTCCCCAATCTCCTTTAATTTGTAATCTTAACTTGACGCCATGTAGCGTGAGGTTGCCATTTACCTATTTTCAGTCTGCGTGCCATCGATGGTTACGCCCTAAGAGAAAGAAGATTTATTCATGAAGCAATTACGTCTTGAACCTGTTGTGCAAGTCCGCGGTGAGATCAACATTCCGGGCTCAAAAAGCATTTCTAACCGCGCATTATTATTGGCGACCTTAGCCAAAGGCACCACCACGCTAACCAATTTGCTCGACTCCGATGATATTCGTCATATGTTGGCGTCTTTAAAGCAGTTGGGAGTTGAATACCGCTTATCGCAAAATAATACTGTCTGCGAGCTTATTGGTTTAGGTGGTGCTATCTCGGCGGATACTGCGCAAACGCTGTTTCTAGGCAATGCGGGCACGGCTATGCGCCCATTGTGCGCTGCGCTGACCTTAGGGCGTGGCGAATTTACCCTAACGGGCGAACCGCGCATGGAAGAGCGTCCCATTGGTGACTTGGTCGATGCCCTAAAACAATTGGGCGCGAATATTGTGTACCTTAAGAATGAAGGGTTTCCGCCTCTGACCATCAATGCAACCGGGCTTAACGGTGGCGATGTGGAAATTGCTGGCGATCTGTCTAGTCAATTCTTAACGGCGCTGTTAATGGTTGCCCCTCTCGCTAAGGGCAGTGTGAACATTCATGTCAAAGGTGAACTGGTTTCAAAACCTTATATCGACATTACCTTAGCCTTGATGGCGCAGTTTGGCGTTCAGGTGATTAACCATGACTATGCCCGCTTTGAGATCCCGGCCGGGCAGCAGTATGTGTCTCCGGGTAAAGTGTTAGTGGAAGGGGATGCATCTTCTGCATCTTACTTTTTAGCCGCGGGAGCCATTAAAGGCGGTGAAGTAAAAGTCACGGGCGTTGGCCGTTTAAGCATTCAGGGCGATGTGAAATTTGCCGATGTGCTGGAAAAAATGGGCGCCGATATTGAGTGGGGCGATGATTACATTATTGCCCGTGGCGCGCCGTTAACCGCGGTTGATTTAGACATGAATCATATTCCCGATGCGGCGATGACCATTGCCACCGCGGCCTTGTTTGCTAAGGGCACAACCACCATTCGTAACATCTATAACTGGCGCATTAAAGAGACCGACCGATTAGCGGCGATGGCCACAGAGCTGCGTAAAGTGGGCGCCTTAGTGGACGAGGGCCATGATTATATTCAAATCACGCCGCCAGCTGTGCTTAATACCGCAGAGATTGATACTTATAACGACCACCGCATGGCGATGTGCTTCTCCATGATGGCGTTTGCTGATTGCGGGATCACTATCAATGATCCCGATTGTACCTCGAAAACCTTTCCTGACTATTTTGCCCAATTTGCAAGCCTCAAAGCCTAACTGCTTTCTGTAACAGACTGACTTTGGGTCATATCAAGATGACGAAGCCGCATTTGAGCGGCTTCTAAACTTCATAAAAAATCCACGGATTTTATTTGTATAGTATTGTACAATGCGGCGCGCTCATTTTCGGGGCTCTAGTTAAGAACTCACGGATGATGATTATTTTTTGCGGAGGAATGTATGTCTGAACGGGCTCCTGTAGTCACAATCGACGGCCCAAGTGGTGCTGGTAAAGGGACAATTAGCCAATTGTTGGCTAAGCATCTCGGATGGCAACTACTTGATAGTGGTGCTATTTACCGAGTGCTTGCGTTAGCTGCAATTCACCACGATGTAGAACTGGAAAATGAAGAATCCATCACACTCCTTGCTGCGCACCTTGATGTGAAATTTTTAACCGGCAATGAGAAAGACCCAGTTCAAGTGATCTTAGAAGGTGAAGACGTCACTACTGCGATACGTACTCAAGAATGCTCAAATGCGGCCTCTAAAGTGGCGGCATTTCCCCGTGTGCGGGAAGCCTTATTACGTCGTCAACGTGCCTTTAGAACGGCACCAGGATTAATCGCCGATGGCCGTGACATGGGCACGGTTGTTTTCCCAACGGCATCGGCTAAATTATATTTAACTGCTTCTGCAGAGGAGCGGGCTCAAAGACGCTATAATCAGTTGCAGGACAAGGGCTTCGATGTTAATATCGAGCGCCTTTTAGCTGAAATTATCGAGCGTGACGACCGCGATATGAATCGTCCAGTGGCCCCTTTGGTCCCTGCCGAGGATGCGCTCGTTATCGATACTAGCGATAAAGGTATTGATGAAGTACTTGAGCTTGCGCTCAACTACATCAACCAAAAATTATCCAACACTAACTAAGTTATTGTTTGGATAGGTATTCGTATTAAGGATGATATGGATAATTTGACTGACTCCACGTCTAGGATTGACTGTGGTTTATTACATTAAAGTAACCTAAACATGACTGAATCTTTTGCTGATCTATTTGAACAATCCCTTCAAACTCTGGAATTCCGTCCAGGCTCTATCGTTCGTGGTACTGTAGTTGCTATCGAAAACGGTATGGTTCTGGTTGATGCAGGTCTGAAGTCTGAAAGCCCAATCCCAGCTGAACAATTCAAAAACGCTCAAGGCGTTTTAGAAATCGCTGTTGGTGATGAAGTTGACGTAGCTCTTGACTCTGTTGAAGACGGCTTCGGTGAGACTCAACTGTCTCGCGAAAAAGCGAAACGTCACGAAGCTTGGATCGTTCTGGAAAAAGCTTACGAAGATGCTGAAACTGTAATCGGTATCATCAATGGTAAAGTGAAAGGCGGTTTCACTGTTGAATTAAACGGTATCCGTGCCTTCTTACCAGGTTCTCTAGTTGACGTGCGCCCAGTTCGCGACACCGCTCACTTAGAGTACAAAGAATTAGAATTCAAAGTTATCAAACTTGACCAGAAGCGTAACAACGTTGTTGTTTCTCGTCGTGCAGTTATCGAATCAGAAAGCAGCGCAGAGCGTGATGCACTGTTAGAAAACCTGCAAGAAGGTCAAGCAGTTAAAGGTATCGTTAAGAACCTGACTGACTACGGTGCATTCGTAGATTTAGGTGGCGTTGACGGTCTGTTACATATCACTGATATGGCATGGAAACGCGTTAAGCACCCATCTGAAATCGTAAACGTTGGTGACGAAATCAACGTTAAAGTTCTGAAGTACGATCGTGAGCGCACTCGTGTGTCTCTAGGTCTGAAACAACTTGGCGAAGATCCATGGTTAGAAATCAGCAAGCGCTACCCAGAAAACACTAAGTTAACTGGTCGCGTAACTAACCTGACTGACTACGGCTGTTTCGTTGAAATCGAAGAAGGCGTTGAAGGCTTAGTTCACGTTTCTGAAATGGATTGGACTAACAAGAACATTCACCCATCTAAAGTTGTTAACTTAGGTGACGAAGTTGAAGTTCTAGTTCTGGACATCGATGAAGAGCGTCGTCGTATTTCTCTAGGTCTGAAGCAATGTAAGACCAACCCATGGGATGACTTCGCAACTCGTTACAACAAAGGCGACAAGGTTTCTGGTAAGATCAAGTCAATCACTGACTTCGGTATCTTCATCGGTCTTGACGGCGGTATCGATGGTTTAGTTCACCTGTCTGACATTTCTTGGAACGGCACTGGCGAAGACGCAGTATCTGAGTACAAGAAAGGCGACGAAATCCACGCAGTGGTTCTGTCTGTTGATCCAGAGCGCGAGCGCATCAGCTTAGGTGTTAAGCAAACTGAAGACGATCCATTCAACGCTTACTTAGCTGACAAGAAGAAAGGTACTATCGTAAACGGTACTGTTTCTGCTGTTGATGCTAAAGGTGTGACTGTTGAACTAGCTGACACTGTTGAAGGTTACATCCGTGTAGCTGACATCAGCCGTGAGCGCATTGAAGATGCATCTACTGTTTACTCAGTAGGTGACGCTATCGAAGCTAAGTTCATGGGTGTTGACCGTAAGAACCGTTCTATCAGCCTGTCAATCAAAGCGAAAGACGAAGCTGAAGAAAAAGAAGTAATGGCGACCTTGAATAAACAAGAAGACGCTGTTATTAGTAATGCAATGGCTGAAGCGTTTAAAGCAGCTCGCAAATAATCGCCTGTTGTATGGGGAGTTTTTCTCCCCATTAGGTGACTGTGTTTGGCTTGATAATAGGGGATAGCTAGGATGACAAAATCCGAACTGATCGAAAAACTCGCCACCAGGCAGTCGCAGCTGTCGGCGAAAGAGGTTGAAGGCGCAATCAAAGAGATGTTGGAGCAAATGGCAACAACATTAGAAAGCGGTGATCGTATTGAGATCCGTGGCTTTGGTAGTTTCTCGCTTCATTATCGTGCACCGCGTACTGGCCGTAATCCAAAGACTGGTTCATCAGTTGAATTGGAAGGCAAATACGTCCCGCACTTTAAGCCAGGCAAAGAACTGCGCGAACGCGTTGACGCAGTTAATGTATAATTGACCGCATTACAAAAAGCCTCCGTAAGGGGGCTTTTTTATATCTAATGCAAGGCAAAGCTGGTCAGCTCAGTAAATTTCTTGGATAATCAGAAAATTGAAAGGCGTTTAAGGGAGTGCGACGTGAAATCTTTTGTAGCGACAGTCCTTGTGGCACTGTTATTTATCGTGGCATTGATTTTTGGTGCGCGTAATGAACAAGTAGTGACGATCAGCTACTTTGTGGCTCAGGGTGAGTACCGTTTACCCGTAGTATTAGCCGTGGTTTTTTTTGCAGGCTTTATGTTGAGTTGGCTCGTGGCCAGCTATTATATTGTCAAACTGAAATTGGCTTTAGCGGCGACCAGAAAGAAATTAACGGTCCAAACCGCTAAAACTCCTCAAGGTGTAGACGCCTAATATGCTTGAGATTCTCTTCCTGTTGCTTCCTATTGCTGCCGGTTACGGTTGGTATATGGGGCGGCGGAGCATAAGGCAAAACCAGAGTAACCAGCGTAAACAATTAAGTCGGGATTATTTCACTGGCTTGAATTTCCTGTTGTCGAACGAGTCAGACAAAGCGGTCGACTTGTTTATCAGTATGCTCGATGTGGACGATGAAACCATCGACACCCATCTTTCCCTCGGTTCACTATTTCGCAAACGTGGTGAAGTTGACCGCTCCATTCGTATCCATCAAAACTTAATCGCACGTCCCACACTCACCAATGAGCAGCGCGATATCGCGATGATGGAACTGGGTAAAGATTACCTTGCAGCGGGGTTTTACGACCGCGCAGAAGAAATTTTCCTGAATTTGGTGAGTCAAGATGACCATAGCGAAGAGTCTGAGACGCAGCTGATTGCCATTTATCAAGTCATTAAGGAATGGCAAAAGGCCATCGATATCACCAAACGTTTAAGTCGCAAGCGTCAGCAGGTGCTTAAACCGATTATCGCCCATTTTTATTGTCAGCTTGCGGATGAAACCAGTGATGATGCTGACAAGATCAAGCTATTACAACAGGCATTAAAACAAGATCCTAAGTGCGGCCGAGCCTTACTCACGCTCGCCAAAAAATTTCTCAACGCCGAAGATTACAACCAGTGCAAATCTATGCTGATGGCACTGAAAAAGGCCGACATAGAACTCTTCGCCGATGCCTTACCCACGGCGAAACAAGTGTATCGTGATACCCAAGATAAAGAGGGTTATCAAGAATTATTAGCGGGCGCGATGGCCGAAGGGGCGGGCGCCTCGGTAGTGGTAGCGCTTGCTCAACATATGATTAGTCTCGAAGAGATAAAAGCTGCTGAAAACATGGTGTTAGATGCCCTGTATCGCCATCCCACCATGAAGGGGTTTCAGCACTTAATGCAGATGCATCTGCGTCAAGCAGAAGAAGGGCAAGCCAAACAAAGTTTGACTATGCTTGAGCAACTTGTTGAACAGCAAATTAAATTCCGTCCAAGTTATCGCTGTAAAGAATGCGGTTTCCCATCCCACACCCTGTATTGGCATTGCCCCTCCTGTAAAAAATGGGGCACCATTAAACGGATCCGTGGCTTAGACGGTGAATAACCTTTAGAAATACCTTGTTAGTGTAACCCAGTTGGAGAGATGATGACGACCAAACCTATCCTCGTAGCGCTTGATTACGATAATAAAAACCACGCCTTACAACTGATAGATCAACTCGATCCCAACATGTGCCGCCTCAAAGTGGGCAAAGAGATGTTCACCCTGTTTGGCCCACAATTGGTTAAAGATATTCACGACCGTGGTTTCGATCTTTTCCTCGACTTAAAGTTTCACGATATTCCGAATACGGTTGCCAAAGCGGTCGCGGCCGCGGCAGAACTGGGTGTGTGGATGACAAACGTGCATGCCAGCGGGGGCTTGGCCATGATGGAGGCGGCGAAAAAAGCGTTGCTGCCCTATGGTAATGATGCTCCTATGCTAATCGCAGTAACGGTACTCACTTCAATGAGTGATGAAGATTTAAAACTCATCGGCATTGATGTTCCTGCCTTTGAGCATGTGCAACGTCTCGCGAAACTCACCAAACAGGCGGGCCTCGATGGTGTAGTCTGTTCGGCTCAAGAGGCAAGCGTACTTAAATCACTTTTAGGTCAAGATTTTAAACTTATCACCCCGGGGATCCGCCCTGTGGGCAGCGACGTGGGTGATCAACACCGGGTCATGACGCCACCGCAGGCGCTTGCAGCCGGTTCTGATTATTTAGTGATTGGTCGACCAATCACTAAGGCCGCCGACCCTCTGGCTGCACTGCAGGCGATTCATCAATCTCTAGCTTGAGAGAAATGATGAAAGCCATTGCGGCTTAAGCACTTATTCGCGCGTTAATTTTACCGTTCACGGAGAATGCCCATGCTGAATACTACGATGTTTAATTATCAAGGTAAGAATGTTGTCGTTGTCGGTGGTACGAGTGGAATTAACCTCGCGATAGCCAATGCGTTTGCACAGGCCGGCGCGAATGTGGCGGTGGCGAGTCGCAACCAAGACAAGATTGATGCCGCCGTGTTGCAACTAAAGCAGTCAAATCCTGATGGTATTCACCTTGGGGTGAGCTTTGATGTCAGGGATTTGGCTGCAGTTGAGCGGGGCTTTGACACTATCGCCTCCGAATTTGGCTTTATCGATGTGTTGGTAAGTGGCGCTGCAGGTAACTTTCCAGCTACAGCGGCAAAACTCTCTGCTAATGGCTTTAAGGCCGTGATGGATATTGATCTGCTGGGCAGTTTTCAAGTGCTAAAGACGGCTTATCCTTTACTGCGTCGCCCCCAAGGGAATATTATTCAAATCTCGGCGCCGCAGGCATCGATAGCCATGCCAATGCAAGCCCATGTGTGCGCCGCTAAAGCGGGCGTAGACATGCTCACTCGGACATTGGCGATAGAATGGGGTTGTGAAGGGATACGTATAAACTCCATTATTCCTGGTCCAATCGCAGGCACTGAAGGATTTAACCGTTTAGCGCCGAGCGCAGCGCTGCAACAGCAAGTTGCACAGTCTGTACCGCTAAAACGCAATGGTGAAGGGCAGGATATTGCTAATGCCGCGATGTTTTTAGGATCAGAGTATGCCTCGTACATCACTGGGGTTGTGTTACCCGTTGACGGTGGCTGGTCACTTGGCGGTGCGAGCATTGCAATGACTGCATTAGGCGAGTTAGCGACTAAAGCTCAGCTGTAATCGCACAATATATGAACGTTGTAACTTATTTATTTGATAGAGAAATCGGGTGAAAATCCATGGCGAATGCATTACAAGAGCAGCTGCTTAAGGCTGGCCTTGCTAGTAAACAAAAAGTACGTGACGTGAAGACGCAAAAACGTCGCGATAAAAAGGCGCGGGTGGATGATGGTTCGAGCGCATTGAAGAGTGACATCGCCGAGCAAAAACGACTCCAAGCTGAAAAAGATAAGGCATTGAACGAGCAGCGCTTTGCTGAAGCGACGGCCCGTGGGCAAGTGCGTGGTTTAGTGAGTGAATTCACTCAATTTGCGATTAAGATCCCAAGCCATGCCGAGGTGAAGTTTAACTATACCCTCGATAATAAAATCTATTCAGTCTATATCGATGAAAAGATCCAATCAGAACTGCTAAAAGGTCTATTAGGGATTGTTCGATACGAAGATAAGAGCTACCTAGTCCCCCATAAATTAGCAGAGCGCGTCAATCTACTGGTGCCACAATGGTGCGGTTACTTGTGGCAACAAGATGAAGGCAAAGCGGTTGAGGTCGAAGATGACCCCTATGCTGATTATGCGATCCCAGACGATTTAATGTGGTAATCAATGCGTTAATCGTGAGCTAAGCCGACGACGCATCGCTTATCTCTGGCTACACTAAAACCCTTAAGGCAACTTAAGGGTTTTTTATTGCCCGCATTTCACATTAACGGTTTTGCTGGTTCTGAGTTGCAAAGTGAATTTGTAATGAGATTGTTTTCTGTATTGAACTGGTATAAATTAAAACAACTGTTTAAATCCTACGTTTAAGAGTCTACCCATGAATCCTTACCAAGCTCCGTTAGCGGATATGCGTTTCTTATTGGAACAGGTTTTTGATGCGCCAAATACTTGGGCACAACTCCCTGATATTGCTGAAATGGTCGATATGGATACGGCCAGCGCGATTCTCGAAGAAGCCGCGAAAATCAGTGCTGAATTAATCCATCCGCTTAACCGTGCTGGCGATGAGCAAGGCGTTCTTCATCAGGATAATCGAGTGATTACCCCTGATGGTTATAAAGCTGTTTACGATCAATATTCCCAAGGCGGCTGGGTGGGCCTATGTGGTGAACCCGAGTTCGGTGGTATGGGCATGCCGAAAATGCTGGGTGTGTTAGTCGATGAAATGGCTTACAGCGCCTGCAATGCATTCACTCTGTATGGCTCACTCACGGCGGGGGCGGCATTATGTATTAATTCCCACGGCAGTGAAGAGATTAAAGAAACCTATTTGCCGAAGCTTTACAGCGGGGAATGGGCAGGGGCCATGGACATGACTGAGCCTCAGGCGGGCTCAGATCTACGTAATATCCGTACCCGTGCTATCCCACAGGATGACGGCAGTTATGCCATTAGCGGCAGCAAAATCTTTATCACGGGTGGCGATCATGATTTAACCGAGAACGTCATTCACTTAGTGCTGGCAAAGCTTCCTGAAAGTAAAGGTATTTCACTGTTCCTCGTGCCTAAAATTACGGTCAATGCCGACGGTAGTTTAGGCCCGGCGAACGGTGTGAGCGTCGGTTCCATCGAACATAAAATGGGGCTTAAGGGCTCAGCCACCTGTGTCATGAACTTTGATGAGGCAAAAGGTTACCTGATTGGTGAGCCAAATCGTGGTCTGGTGTGTATGTTCACTATGATGAACTACGAGCGCTTAGCCATCGGTATTCAAGGGCTTGGCAGTGCGCAGGCCGCTTATCAAATGGCCGCCGATTATGCCAAAGAGCGCAACCAAGGCGTTGCCGCTGGCGGCTCGCCAACGGGTAGTGACTCCGATCCTATTATTGTTCATGGCGACGTGCGTCGTATGCTGCTGACCATACGTGCGATGACGGAAACGGGGCGCGCACTCTCGGTATTTACCGGTAAACAACTCGATTTAGCAAAATATGCCGAGGGTGAGGTTAAAGCTAAGGCTGCTCGCTACGTGGGCTTGTTAACTCCCGTGGCAAAAGCGTTTTTAACCGACCGCGGTTTAGATGCTACTATCATGGCGCAACAAGTGTTTGGTGGTCATGGCTATATTCGCGAAACCGGCATTGAGCAGTTAGTACGTGATACTCGTATTGCGCAGATTTACGAAGGCACTAACGGCATTCAGGCTATCGACTTCCTAGGACGAAAAGTTACAGGCGATAATCTCGCGACCCTTAAGGAGTTTGTGGCCGAGTTAAAGGCGCAAATGCGTGAGTTTACTCAGGTCGATGCGGTGAAAGTGTCCGCCGTTTGTGCACGTTTGGATGCCTTAGTCAATGTTGCCGAATCCATCAATGAGCAAAAGCTGACTCAACCAGCGCTCATTAACGCCAGTGCGGTCGATTTTTTGGATGCCTTCGGCTTCACCCTCTATGGGTTCTATTGGTTAGCCATGTTGGATAAAGCGGTGGGTGCTGAAGATAAGCAGTTTGCCGAGCAAAAATCCTACCTCGCCAAATTTTATTTCGACAAATTGCTGCCTAAGGCTGACTATCACTTAGCACAAGTGCGCGCGGGAGATTCCAGCACTATGGCGATGCCAGCTGAGCTGTTCTAACGCAAGCTTAATCGCGTTAAGCGTTCGCATTCACCTAATAAAAAAGCACTGATATTCAATGCTTTTTGTTTTAATTGCTTTGTATATGACTCTGAACCTTATCGGATATTAATCACTTAACTTAACGGTGTTGAGCTCTGTGGTCGTTGTTTGGCTGGTCTCGGTTTGCGAATCAACAGCGCTCAGCAGCCGAGTTAAAAAGTCGGCGCTAAAGGCGGGCTTACGTTGCTTTTTAGTTTCAGGACTAATGCCATTCTCGAGCACCACAAAGAGAATATCCCGCTGCTGCGCTAAACGCATAAAGCCAGCTAAATTGGCGACACCCTGCATCGAGCCAGTCTTGGCAAACACTAAATGTTTTAAGGGCGGTTTAGTGTATCCCAAGCGATATTGCAGAGTGCCGCTGACACCGGCCTCGGGCAAACTGTCAATGAGGCTGTGAAAGCGTGCATCTTGGTAAATGAGTGCCAGTACATCGGCTAACTGCTTTGCGCTCAACAGGTTATAGCGAGAAAGCCCTGAACCATCGACAATATTGGCGTTGGTTAAATCAATCCCAAGCTCAGTCAGTATATGGCGCATAGCCGCTGCACCATGGGTAAAGCTGCCTTGGGCTTTGTAATAACTTTGCCCCACGCGCTTAAACAAACTATCGGCAATCAGGTTATCCGACTTCAGCAGCATGGTTTTGAGCAGTTCAGGCAAGGGCGCGCTGCTATGGCTGGCGATCAGTTTTGCCTTAGAAGGGATGGTGTTGCCGATCTTTACTTTACCCGAGAGTGACATTTCACCTTTAAGCGTTGCCGTTAGGGTGTCCATGGCAAATTTTTCGGGATCGCTAATGGCAATCGCCAGCGGTATCGCTTCACTGCCAGGATAGCACCCCCGTAGATGATACTGATTCTGGCCAAGGCGTACTAAATCGAGTTGGCAAAAATCATGGCCTGCTTTGGGGGAGAATATGGCGTCGCTACTCACTTTCACCCCAAAACTCGATGCCCTTAATTTGACCTCAGAAGCATGCTTGGTTGAGCTTGGCGAAAACTGCCCGTACACGCAGTTTTGGTTGATGATATAACTCGACACTGGCGCGGCAAAGCAAATCCCGAGATCATCCCACACCCAGCCAGGTGCTTGTAATTGCTCTTGTTTATCCCCGATAAGATAGAGATGCCCCTCAATGCTTGTTATGCCTTGCTTTTGTAGATGAGCAAACAAGGCCTTGAGGTCGTCCTGAGTTAGCGTCGGATCGCCGCTAAAACGCAGATAAACACTGCCCGCAATATGACCTTGACGAATAGGCGCATCGCTCCACAGCTCAGTGACATAGCGAAAATCTGGGCCAAGGGTGGCCATAGCAGTAACGGCGGTCAGCACTTTTTGTGTGCTGGCGGGGATAAATAAGGTATCGGCTTGCTGGCTGTATAACAGGGTATTGGTACTTAAATCACGCGCCAGTAAAGCGACTTGCGAATGACGCGGAGCAATATCGGCGATTTGCTTGGCCAATATCGACTCATCCATCGGATGAATTGCTGCATGGGCTTGGGTTGACAGCAGCATGCTTACCAAGCCGCCTAAGAGTAACCCTTTAATCTTGGGCCGAGTGAATGATGCCTGTAACTTATCCTTGTTTAGCGAGTACGTCATAGGTGTCCTGAATATCATTTTTACCATTAGCAGTCATTGCTGCCATCGTCTTTTTCCATTAAACGATACAGTCTTAGGGTGACAAATAAAACCAATCCGATAAAAAGCGGCAAAATCAGTAAACCGAGCTGCGCTTTAAAATGAAAAATGCCCCAAGCTAAGGCTAAGGTGAGGGCGAGGGTCAGTAGGATTTTTTTGTTCATGGTGTTAGGCAATTGGGACTTAAGATGTTTTAGTTTACGCTAAAACAACGATGACAGGCACGCTTGCCTAAGGTAGAAGCCCTGTTTTGTGACTCACACACCATTTTGTTTATGGCCTGATTAGTGTTGGTTAATCATCATGGACAATAGATTCAGGGAAAAACAGTAAAAGCATTTAGTTAGCCGTGAATAGAGGCATAGAAGCCTGCAATTTGCGGGCTCAATTGCTGCATTTTAGTTCCATTGATGTGGAATGCGTCGTTTCAGGTCAAATTACCAGCAAAATAGGCGCTATCCCACGTGCTTTTCGCCGAAAAGTCTTGCCGAGTTGCAGTGAAGTCGGTAATTTCTACCCCTTACGATTTTAGGATCTCAGGTAACCACTAAAACCATGCCTCATATTAGTATGCGCGGCTTGCCACAGGCAGTTGTTGCAGAGCTTAGCCAAACATTACTGCAGTCTTTGGCGGCTATATGTAAAGGTAATGCAGAGAGTTTTACATTAGATTGGATCCCAAGCATCAGCTACCGTAATGGCAGAATTGATCAACGCTTTGTCCAAATCGAGTTGCTTTGGTTTCCGGTCGACCCTGATATCCATCTTAAAGTAGAACAAACGATCAGGCTGGCAGTGACAGAAGCCTATCCAGAATTAACCCAAATTGCTGTGATGTTTTTGTCACTGACCCCAAGCGCTTCCTATCGGGGTGGTCAGCATGTTTAAAGGAGGATGCCTTGCTAGATAAGCTTGGTGGAATAGCCGTTCAACCCGAGGCTTTAACGTGGTTGCTTACGCCATGCCGATTTAAGGCAGAATTGCTCAGCCGTATCGAAAATGCCAAGGACAGCATTTATATCGCCGCACTCTATCTTGAAGACGATGAGGCGGGGCGCGAAATTTTACAGGCCTTGATGATGGCTAAGGCGAATAACCCCGCGTTAGATGTCAAGATTTTGGTCGATTTTCACCGCGCCAGACGCGGCTTGATTGGTCACAAGGGCGATAGCGGTAACTATCTGATGTACCGTAAGGTCATGGCCGAGGCAGAGCATCCTATCGACATTATGGGCGTGCCGGTAAAATCCCGTGAGTTTATGGGTGTATTGCACCTTAAGGGCTTTGTGATCGATGACGCCGTGATTTACAGCGGTGCCAGCCTGAATAACATTTATCTGCAGCAAAACGATAAATATCGTTTTGACCGTTACCATGTGATCGAGTCGGCCGAGTTAGCGCACAGTATGCGCACTATGATCCAGCGCTATATCATTGCCGATCCTGCCGTTGCATCACTTACTCAAGATGCGCAGCAAGAAGTCTTGCCACCCAAAACCGATGTGCGCAGCTTCAAGCTTAGGTTATCGCAGGCTCAGTACGAGTTTAACGCCACCCGCAGTGGCAACCGCGTCACCCCTTTACTGGGATTAGGCCGTAAACATAATCTGCTGAATAAAGCCGTGATTGCCATGGTGGAAGAGTCAAAAGATAGGCTGTTTATTTGCACGCCTTATTTTAATCCTCCCTATATTCTGGTGCGTGCCTTGGCTAAGCACCTGCGTAAAGGCAAACGTATCGACATAGTGGTTGGGGATAAAACGGCGAATGACTTTTACATTCCGCCGGAGCAGGATTTCTCTACCATTGGTGCTTTGCCATATCTCTATGAGCAATCGCTGCGTAAATTTGCTAAGCGTCAGCAATGGGCAATCGATAATGGTCAGCTTAATATTCACCTGTGGAAACATGGCATCAATAGCTATCACCTCAAGGGGATCAGCGCCGATGGCCGTAAGCATTTGATCACGGGCTCAAACTTAAACCCAAGAGCATGGGCGCTGGATTTAGAGAATGGTTTACTCATTCACGATGAAAGCGGCAGCTGGAAGGCGCAATTCGAGGCCGAACAAAGCCATATCCTCGAACACACGCAAAGACTGTATCACTACAGTCAAGTGGATACCTTGCAAAGCTATCCCGCGCCGGTGAAGAAGATTATGACTCGCATTAGAAGATTAAAGGCAGATTTCCTGCTCAGACGCATTCTCTAATCGAAGCAATAAAAAAGCCCACCAATGTGGGCTTTTTTATTGGGTGTTCTGTGCCAACTATGGATTTTGCGGCAACAGGGTGTGGTGGGTATCGTTTTGGTCTTTTGCATAATGCAAGGCGACAATCACTAACAGCACCATCAGCGCGCTCAGTAAACCAATGCTTAACTGGCCGCCCATTGGCACGAGCGACATAGTTAAGGCGGCAAGCCCCGCACCGAAGTTTTGTAGGCCACCGAGTAGGGCGCCCGCAATGCCTGCCTGGCGTGGGAATGGCTCTAGCGCCGCCGAGGTTAATGTCGGAAATAACATGCCAGCGCCACTGAAGAACAGAATCGAGCCTATCAATAAACTCCATCCCACGACCAGTTGAAATATACCTGGGACCAACATAAACAAGGCGCCTGCGCCCAAGAGTGCAACCCCTTGCAACACCGTGCGCTGCGCCTGTTTCTGCCTACCCGCAATCAGGGCACCGAGTAAGTATCCAGGGATAGGCGCGACAAAATAACAGCTCACCATAAACGGCGAGAGTTGCAAATATTGGCCATAGAGTACGCCAGCAATGGCTTCGAAGGCGGCAATGCCGGCAAAGGTCGCGATAAGCGAAAGCAAATAGGCCCTAAAACTTCGGTGGCGCAGTACATGGCGATAGGATGCCAAAATGGGTTGTTGCTCTCGCTTATCCTTGTGTAAGGATTCTCTAAAGCCAAAGCAGAGCAGTAGCCAAACCAAGGCGCCGAATCCAAACAGCACCCAGTATACGGCTTGCCACCCCCAGTAAGCGGAGGCAAAACTGCCTAAGAAGGGCGCGACCAAAGGCAAGAACACCACGGCCATGGACACATAACTGTTAAATCTAACTAAGTTATCGCCGAAGTAATGATCCCTTGGAATACTACGGCACAACGCGCCCGCACTCGCGGTACCTAGCCCCTGTAGCAGGCTTGCGAAAATTAATTGGCTAAAACTTGTAGCCTCTGCGGCCATCAAGGCGCCAAGGATAAAAATCCCAATACCAATGAGCAGCGGCATTTTACGCCCAACTCGGTCGGATAATGGGCCATAGATAAACTGACATAGGCCGTAGGCGAGCAGATAGCAGGCCATAACCGCCTGCAATTTACTGGCATCCACAGCTAAGCCTTGGGCGATAAGGGGGAGTGCGGGGACAAAAATAGTTTGTGCCATTTGCCCACAGGCCACCATAAATACCAGCATAAAGAGTAACTGAGTGGCGCTGCCTGCGGCGGGTGTCGGCGCTTTTTGTGAGATTAAAGACGGGGTGTCGTCTGGCATCATAATTCCATTAAAAAGCAGAGTTGAACGATGGCGCGCATCTTACCCCCAAAACATATCAGTTCAAGTGGCAATCATATTGATTTACGGGAATATTTTTTAATCTTATTCATAAGTTTTTCTATCGAATTATTATTGTCAAACTAAGCTTACACTTAGTGAGTAACTTGTTAATTGGGTTTTGATTTTGATAAATGGCGGCAGCTTAAATTAATCAGCACAAGTTATTTATTAACAAGATTTTTATATCCGATGTGGATAAAATAGTTATCGTTCAGATAAGTACAGAGATAGAGGCGTAAAGCAGTATGCGAGTTAACAATTAAAAAGATGGAAAGCAGAATCAGCCTTCCATCGAATGAGGGCTGCTAAGGGATCATTTTGCTGGCAGTGCTGCTAAGCCCGTTAATATCTGGTAGCCAACAGTCACCCGAGGCTGTACGGGATAATTTTTATTGCTCAGTAACACCATGCCCAGTTTCTTCGCGGGAATATAAGCCACATAGGCGGTAAAGCCACCAGTTGAACCTGTCTTATTTATCCATAAATCAGGCTGTGGTGCTTGCGGCGGCTCGATTGGTTTCACTGGCACACTGCCAAACACCACTTCTTGGGTATGTCCCGTAAGCAGCTTATCGAGGGCTATAGGATAGGGATAATGCTCCCAAATCATCTCTTGGGTCATCATACCGACATCAAAGTAGCCAACGTGAGTTGCATCGATAGCCTGTTGCAATGCGGAAGAGGCTGGATGTAGCTGCATATTGGTTTCAACAAAACGCAGCAAATCCACGGCCGAGGTTTTTATCCCATAAGCCTCATCGGCTAATACACCGGGATTCAGGCGTACAGGCTGATCTTGCTTATTATACCCTTGGGCATAATCGGCCATCTTGTTGCTTGGCACTTGGAGATAGCTGTGAGTCATACCCAGTTGTGGAAATAGGGTTTGCTCCATTGCGTTTGGAAAGCTTTGCCCTAATTGTTTAGCTGCAATTAAGCCAAGTAATCCAATGCTGGGATTGGCATAATTTCGGTGTGTTCCCGCGGCATAGGCGGGTTGCCATTCTTTAAAATAACGCATCAATTCTGCATTGTTGGTCACTTTATCAGGCACTTGCATGGGCAAATCGCCCGCGGTATGGGTCGCGAGATTGATAAGATTTATCTGGTCAAAGGCACTGCCCCTTAATTCGGGCAGGTATTGGCTTACTTTATCAGTCAAAGTGAGCTTACCTTCGACTTGAGCATAGTTTGCGAGTGTCGCGGTAAAGGTTTTGCTGATAGAACCTATCTCGAACAGGGTATTCTCGCTGACATCTTGCCCTATGGTTTTTGAGCTCACACCATAGGGGAAGAAATACTGTTGGCCATTCATACTGATCCCAACAATAGCCCCAGGGATCCCATATTCCTTCATTAAGGGATTAACCGCGGAGTTGACAAGGGATTGCATGGCTTCTGTCTGAACCTGTGATGCAGCATTGGCCACTAATGGCGCCGCCGTAAGCAGCACTAAACCTAAAAAGGGTGATGGGTTCGATAAGCGTAAAAACCTCGCTGTTTTTACGGCTGGCTGAAGAGACTCTGGCATACAATTCCTTTCGGGATGATGGGATGATTGAACGGCACGGATTAACAATCTGTACCGTTTGAAACTCGATAATGATGAAAGGTTTAGCATGATTTAGGCTCGACTCGCCATTTAATTTCGTTTGGGTGACAGGATTAACGGCAATATTTTAGTAAAGGGTGAACAAGAGGTTGATGCCCATATCAAAATGCTGAGTTTTTGATCTGATTTAATGGTGTTTTTGTTGTGTAGGGTCGTGAAATACCCAAAGGAAAATTTAAAGGCAATGCCACTTTTACTCTAGGCTAATTGCGCCTTTCACGGCCAAAGGATACACTGCGCCACCGCACGCAAGTACACGCATAAATGGCGTATACTGAGTCGCGCCTCTAAAAACAAGTTTGACCGAAATAGACTGAGAATTGGCTGCCATGGCTCTAGCCCCCCACGCTGTACATCACTTATATGAATACCGTAAATCCATATCGACTAAGCCCTTTGGTGCTCGCGGTAAAAAACTGATCCGCTGTCATTTGTGCTTATTAGGTGAGCAATTTTGTACCTGTTCACTGCGTAAACAGTTGACCACTCAGGCCAGTTTTCTGCTGCTGATGTATAACGATGAGGTTTTAAAGCCGACCAACAGCGGTCGCTTAATTGCCGATCTTATCCCTGATACCTATGCCTTTCTCTGGTCGCGCACCGAACCCGCCCCTGAGCTGTTGGCGCTATTGGCTTCAGACGACTATCAAGCCTTTTTAGTCTTTCCGGCGCAATATGCCGACCAAGGGCAAACCGTATTGACTGAGGTGCCCATGGCCAGTCTTAGCGAGGGGAAACGACCTTTGCTGATTATGCTCGACGGCAGTTGGCGTGAGGCGATTAAGATGTTCCGCAAAAGCACTTATTTGCAAGGTTTGCCTATGTTGTCCTTCGATCCAGATACCTTAGCAACCTATGCCTTACGTAAGGGGAGCCATGACTTTCAATTAGGTACGGCAGAAGTTGCCTCACTGGCGCTGGCGGCAATGGGCGAGGAGGCTAATAGTAAGGCACTAACGGCTTGGTTCGATCTGTTTGTGGAGTCCTCATTGCTCGGGCGCAATCGCCGCTGCCGCGAGGATATTCTACCCATCAGCGAGTTTACCGACGCCTTCGAAGCGGCTTACTGCGCCGCAACGCCAACCAGTGTTTAACGCTAGTTAGTTTTTAATCCCCCAAGAGTACACTGACACTCTTGGGGAGTGATTTCACTTGTTCTCATCCGCTGTAAATCCTCGCTTTAGCATTCCCATCACAAATCATTGAACTTATTGATTTTAAAATTTCAATTTTATGCTGTTTGCCTTACACTGAATTTGCATTGGTCACAGGACGTTACCTAGAACCGACTAAAATTGTTAAAACCACTTTGCCCTTGCGAGTGGTTCCACTGTCTTTAGAGTGCGGGATTCGCATATGCCTCAACCATCTGTTACAGCTCGTTTTTTTGTTCCACGCTTAGGCTCATTTCCCCTTTATCTGAGTGGTGTTTTGCTCTGTCTCTCGGTGAGCTCCTGCCAAGATCCTGAAATTAAAATCTCCCCCAAAATGGTGGTGGTGGAAAAAGTCACCACGGCAACCGTACCACTCTATGGCAATTATATTGGCGTGACCCAAGCTTCCTTAGATGTGGAAGTTCGGGCGCGGGTCGATGGCTTTGTGGAGGAGAAGCGTTTTGTCGAAGGTAGTGCTGTCAAAGCGGGTGAGCTACTGTATCAGATTGATAATAAACCTTATGTGGCGGTGGTGAATCGTTTAAAGGCCAAACTGTCGTCACAGCAGGCGATTCTCGATAAGGCCGAGCGGGATGTGAAACGCTTAAAGCCGCTGTATGAGCAGGATGCTGCTAGTCAGCTCGATTACGATAATGCGCTTTCCACCTTAGCTCAGGCGCGTTCTAACCTCACCGCAAGTCGCGCTGAGGTGGAAGAGGCCGAATTAGAACTCAGCTATACCGAAATTAAGGCGCCAATAGCCGGACTGGTGAGTCGCTCCGAGGTTGATATTGGTGCACTTGTGGGCAGTAAAGGCCAATCGCTATTGACCCGCGTTAAACAGGTCGATCCGATTTATGTCAGCTTTAATATGTCAGCGCTGGATTATTTAAATGCCCAGCGCCGCCTGACCAGTTATTCGGCGAAAAAAGAAGCCGAGGTCGAAGGTAAAGCACTCGCGGGTTTTGTGCGGATAACGCTCCCCGATAGCAGTGAATATCGCTACCTCGGGGATGTGAGTTTTACCGATCCCCAGGTGAACCCTAACACTGGCACCTTTGAGGTGCGTGCCATTCTGCCCAATCCTGAAAAGGAGCTGTTGCCAGGCCAATATACCAATGTGCGGATTAAACTGTCCGAAATCCCCAATGCGATTGTTATCCCGCAAAAAGCGACCCAAGTGGATCAGGGGGGGGTGTACGTGATGGTGGTATTGCCCAATAACACGGTCGAGCGACGTTTTATCGTGATCGATCATCAAGGGATTGAAGGTGTTGTGGTTAAAAGTGGCCTCAAAGCTGGCGAGATGGTGATCACCGAAGGCATGCACCGTGTACGCCACGGCCAGATTGCCGAGCCGTTAAGCGCGAAGGAATACGCCGAGAAGGAAGATGAGATGTCAAAAGCCGAGGCACTTAAGCGCCAAGCCTTGGAGCAGCAAAAGCAGGAGCAAAAATAATGGCGCAGTTTTTTATTAATCGGCCGATTTTTGCCAGCGTCATCTCGATTGTTATCGTGCTGCTCGGGGTGATTGCCATGTTTAAGCTGCCCGTCGATCAGTATCCTTACATCACGCCGCCACAGGTGACCATTTCAGCCTCTTACCCTGGCGCAAGCTCTACCACAGCCGCCGAATCCGTCGCCACACCGCTCGAGCAGGAAGTGAATGGTGTGCCTAATATGATTTACATGAGTTCCAAGAGCACCAACTCGGGCGGCACCAGTGTGACCATTACCTTCGATGTGGGCACCAATGCGGACTTGGCGGCGGTGGATGTGCAAAACTCCGCTCAGCAAGCTTCGGGTGGGTTGCCAATCGATGTGCAAACCGAAGGGGTGACAGTCTCCAAAGATGCGTCGGTGGAATTGCTAAAACTCGCGTTAACTTCGAACGATGAAAGGTTCGATGAGATTTACTTGAGTAATTACGCCACCATCAATATCGAATCGGCGCTCAGGCGCATTCCCGGCGTAGGCCGCACCCGTAACACGGGTTCACGCAGTTATGCGATGCGGATTTGGTTAAAACCCGATGCCATGGCGGGTTACAGCTTAACGACCACAGATGTGATCAACGCCATCAAGGCACAAAACAAAGAATCCCCCGCTGGCACCATTGGTACTCAACCTAATAATGACGACATCAGTTTAACTTTGCCCATCAGTGTGGCGGGCAGATTAAGCTCGGTGCAGGCATTTAACGAGATCATAGTGCGCGCCAATCCCGACGGCTCGATTATCCGGCTGCGGGATATTGCTGGTGTAGAACTAGGTTCCTCCGCCTATACGTTGCAATCACAGTTAAATGGTGAAAATGCCACCATTTTGCAGGTGTATTTACTCCCTGGCGCGAATGCCCTAGAAGTGACCCGCAAGGTTAAAGAGACGATGGCGGAATTGTCGCAAAAGTTTCCCCAAGGGATGAAATGGGAAGTGTTTTACGATGCGTCCATCTTTATTCAGGAATCTATCGATGAGGTGATCCACACCCTGATAGAAGCCTTGGTGCTCGTGGTGTTGGTGGTGTACTTATTCCTGCAAAATGTGCGTGCAACCTTGATCCCCGCCATTGCGGTACCGGTTTCCTTGATAGGAACCTTAGCGGCCATGCTGGCCTTTGGTTTTACCATTAATACCGTGAGTTTACTCGCGCTGGTTCTCGCCATCGGCATTGTGGTTGATGATGCCATTGTGGTGGTCGAAAACGTGGAGCGCTTAATCCATGAGAAGGGTATGAGCGCTATCGATGCGACCCGAATTGCGATGAAGGAATTGTCGGGCGCATTGGTGGCCACCAGTTTAGTGCTCTGCGCGGTATTCGTGCCCGTGTCATTTTTAGCGGGGATCACCGGCATCATGTACCGCGAGTTTGCGGTGGCGATTACGGTCGCGGTGTTGATCTCCACCCTAGTCGCGCTGACCTTAAGTCCGGCACTGTGCGCCTTATTATTAAAACCCAGCAAGGCACCGCAGCGGGGATTCTTCCATTGGCTGAATCGTAAACTCGACCTAGGAACTAACCAATATGTTGGATTAGTCGCCTTAACCAACAAATACGCCAAACGCAGTTACTTAGCCTTTGCGATTATGTTCGGAGGCACCTATTTCATCATGTCCCATTTGCCGAGCAGCTTTATGCCCGATGAGGATCAAGGTCGATTCTTTATCGATATGACATTGCCCGATGGCTCAACGGTGAATCGCACCGAAGCGATTTTAAAGAAAGCCGAGCAATATGTGCGTGCTCATCCTGCCGTGGCCTATTCATTTACGCTGGCGGGGGAAAACCGCCGCTCGGGGGCGAATCAGGCCAACGGCCAATTTGAAGTGGTACTCAAGCCTTGGGCTGAGCGCGAAGCCAGTCATGCTACTGTACAATCCGTGATGAAGGCGATAGATAAGGACTTGAAAAACGTCTTAGAAGCTGAGTTTAACCTGTATTTGCCATCGGCCGTCCCCGGCTTAGGCAATGGCTCTGGGGTGGAAATGCAGCTCCAAGATACCTCTGGCACCCATTTTGATGGCTTAATTGAAACCGCAAACGAATTAGTCGAGCAGCTAAAGCTGCAGTCTGAAGTTGCTAGTGCCAGCGTGTCGCTGCAGAGCGCAATTCCGCAATTGCATTTGACGGTCGATGAGGCAAAGGCGATGGCGATTGGGGTGAATGTGAGTGATATCTACAGCACCATCAAAACCTTAACCGACTCCTCAACCGTGAATGACTTTAACCTCTTTGGCCGTGTGTATCGGGTGAAGATCCAAGCGGAAGAGAGTTACCGCCAATTCCCGCACCAAATCAAAGATTATTATGTGCGCTCATCGAGTGGCGCTATGGTGCCGATTGGTGTGTTGGCTAAGTATGATTACACGGTTGGGCCATCTTCCGTGACCCACTACAACTTATTTTCCAGCGCTTCCATCAATGTCACGCCTGCAACGGGCTACGCCACTGGTGATGTTATCCAAGCCATAGAGCGGGTCGCAACGCCGATTTTGCCCGATGAGTTTAAATACGAATGGACAGGCATTACCTACCAAGAGGTGCAGTCGGCGAACCAAACCGGCATTGCCATTGGGTTGGCACTGTTATTCGTGTTTCTATTTTTAGCCGCGCTCTATGAGAGTTGGAGTATCCCAGTCGCGGTATTGCTGATCGCGCCCATCGCACTCTTAGGGGCGGCGGTGACGACCTTAATCAGTGGCATGCAGAGTAACTTATTCTTCCAAGTGGCGTTTATCGCCTTAATCGGTATGGCGGCGAAGAATGCGATTTTAATTGTCGAGTTTGCCACTCAGTTGCATCAGCAAGGTCGGACGCGAATTTCGGCGGCGCTCGAAGCTGCGACCATGCGCTTTAGGCCGATTTTAATGACCTCTATGGCGTTTATTCTTGGGGTGTTGCCGCTGGTGTTATCCGAAGGGCCTGGGGCCGTGAGTCGGCAATCGATTTCGTTACCCATCCTGGGTGGCATGGTGTTGGCAACCACCATAGGCATAGTGTTTGTGCCGCTATTCTTTGTGACGACCGCAGGCTGGGTTAAAAAGAAAGTCGTTAAACAACCCATTAAAACAAAAGAGCAATTACTCCTAGATCAAGAAACCGTCGAGGAGGTGAGCCGTGGTTAAGTACCATACTCTCTCCAGCCATCCATCATCGGCGACTCAGCCTATGATCCAGTCTGTTTCAGTGGGTTTGCGTTTAAAGCCGCTTTATTTGGGACTCGTGACGGCATTGAGTGTTGCAGGCTGCGCCATGGGGCCAGATTACCTGCGACCCGAGCTGGCGTTACCGAGCCTGTATCAAGCGCAGATGTTGTCGCAAACCACTGCCGAGCAGGGGAATCTAAAAGATGTCTCGGCCCTATCATGGCGGCATTTTTATCAAGATCCTGTGCTGATTTCCTTGATTGAACATGCGCTGGCGAACAATCTGGACCTACAAATGGCGCAGTCGCGTCTTCTCGCTGCACGTTCAAAAATGACAGTGGTCGACAGTGCGCTTTGGCCTGAGGTTTCAGTCAAAGCGGGATATGAACGCAGTTTAGATAGCGGTGCAACCAGCACTAATCCAAGTCCGAGTACCACCTTAGATTTAGGCGGCGCGGTTTCGTGGGAGCTAGATCTTTGGGGCGCAAACCGCAGGGCGAGCGAGGCCGCTATGGCCGATTATCTTTCGGAGGTTGAAAAACTCAGACTCACCTATGTCAGTCTTATCAGTGATATTGCCAGCCGTTATTACGAATGGCTCGATATCGAGCAGCGTTATAGTGTGTCTATCGACACCGTGGGATTACGGCAGAAGGAGCTGAATATCGCCAAGCTTCGCCATGCCAATGGCGTGATTTCGGGCCTCGATGTACGTCAGGCTGAAGTTGAGCTTCAAAGCACAAAAGTGACCTTGCCGACATTAGACTACGAAAGAAAATATAAAATAAATCAGTTACATATCTTACTCGGTGAATATGATTATGCTTTACCATCTCCCCAAGGTTTACCCGAAAATATGGGTTTACCCTATGAACTCAATACAGGTGTTCCCTCTGAATTGTTGACATTGAGACCCGATGTCAAAATTGCCGAGCAGCAGATGATTGCAGCGAATGCGGAAGTGGGTATCGCCAAGGCGGCCTTTTTCCCTAAATTTACCATTTCGGGTGTGTATGGTCGGGAGAACGATCATCTTAAAGATATCTTCGACAGTAATGGTGTCACTTGGTCACTGCTTGGCGGCATTAGTGCACCGATTTTTAACCGCGGAAAGATTGCTGCTGAATATGATATCGCCACCGAAGCTGCGAAACAGTCGATGTTAAGTTATCGCAATGTGGTGCTGACCGCTTACTTTGATGTGAACGATGCGCTGAATAATCTTAAACGTGCCCAAGAGGCCATCAAAGCGCAAAAGGAATTAGTTGAATCTTCATCGGCTTATGCACGTCTTGCTCGACTGCGTTATCAAAATGGTGTGGCCACTTCGCTGGATTTAATGGATGCGCAGCGGCAATTGTTTAGCGCCCAATTAGCCTACAGCGAGATCTTAAGGGATAAGCAATTGGCCAAAATCGCCCTGTATCGAGCGCTGGGTGGTGGCGCCGTGAGTGAATAAAAAAATCCCCGCATGGCGGGGATTTTTATCAGGTTTCGGTAGGGTGAGTGATTAGACCGCCACTTCTTTACCATCGAGTTTACGGATCACTACCGTTGCCGCACGTGGTCGCAGTACTGTACCAGCAGGCGTTATTTCGGCCGCATTATTCGAATAGGGCCAGTTACCCGGATGCTGGATGTTGGCAAAAACCGAAGTGTAATCGGGGCTGATAGCAAAGCCTGTGACTTCACAATCGTTTGGCCCGACAAAGAAACGCTTCAATTCCACTTGGTTTTCGGCCGTGACACTGGCTTGCTTGTTTGCGCTGTCCACTAAGGTTGATGGCACAATCGCCAGCATTTGATCGTTAGTTTCTTCGGCGACTTCTTTGGCACCATTATCGGTTTGCACCCATAAAATACCGCGGGCGTCGAAGGCCAATCCATCAGGGCTAGCAAATTGGTTAAGATCGGTTAAGCCCGACAGGTTGGTCTCGGCATTGCCATCACTCGGTGAGCCAAAGACAAAAATATCCCATGTGAATTCAGTGTCTTTATCACCTTCATCCCAACGAATAATATGTCCAAAGGAGTTTTTAAGCCTGGGGTTTGCTGGGTTTGCCTCGGTACGCTTAGAGTTGTTGGTCAGGGTTAAATAGGCTGAACCTGTGAAGGGGTCAACCGCACACCACTCGGGGCGGTCCATAGGCGTTGCGCCGACTAAATCCGCCGCACCTGCAGTATTTAAGATAATCTCGGCCAGACTGGCAAAGCTATCACCTAAGGTTTTACCGTCAGTCGTTTGGCTGTCTAAGGTCAAAGGCAACCATACACCAGCGCCATTTTCATTAAACTTGGCGGCATATAATGTCCCTTCATTCATATACTTATCACCCATTTGCAGGCGATTTGAGCTGTTGGCATCCTGTGGATCCCACACCGCATTCGACACAAATTTATATAAGTATTCGAATTGAGAATCGTGGCCAGAGTAGAACACCACAGGTTTACCTTCGGCTAATTTTCCGAAGGTACAACCCTCGTGGCGGAAGCGGCCAAGGGCAGTCCGTTTGATGGCGCGTGAGCTTGGATTATAGGGGTCAATTTCAACGATATAGCCGTGGCCATTAGCCTCGTTGCGGTAATCATCTTGTGCACTATTGCCCTTTGGCGTGACATCAAAACGCGCGAACTCATCGAGACGCTCCTCGGCGTGACCCGCTAAGTCATCCCAGCCATAGCGGGTGCTGCTTTTGCTGATCCCGATACGGGCTTGATCGGCGGCTAAAGTGCCGCGGTTGGCAAAGTAACCCGGCCAGTTTTCTTCGCAGGTCAAATAGGTGCCCCAAGGCGTGTAACCATTACCACAGTTATTTAAGGTGCCACGAGTCTGACTGCCATCGGGCGAATAACGGGTTTCGAGTAGTGGCGAATAGGCGAGAGGCCCAGCGATATCCATCACAGTTGCGCCGGTAAAGCGGCGGTTATGGCTGTCGTTGTAAACAACTTCCCATTGATTATTGACGAGTTTAATTCTTACCACCGACACACCGTGAGCATTAATTTCCTTACGGATTTCATCGATGATGGTACGTAATCCAGTGGTTTCATCCACGGTTGGACCATTAGGATGCAGGGCTATCTCATCGATATATTCATGGTTGATACAGAGTAAACCGTCATCGCCTGCATCATTTAATGGGAAGAAATGCATGCCATCATGGTGCATACCGACAGAGTTTGCTTGGTCATCGGCGGTATTGCTGCCATCGGCTTTCCAAGGTGCGGCCTTGGCATTTAATGGTGTTCCCCAAGGGGCAAGTACTTGCGCGCTGTAACCTTCGGGTACCACAACCGCATCCAGGCGGGCGCCGGCGACTGATGTGAAGTTTAACTTTGCGCTACTTTGAGTCGGTGGTAATGGCGGTACGGGATCGATAGGTGTTGGGGCAGGGGAATTGTCCGAACCACAACCGACTAATCCCATGCCTGCAAAGGCGGTCATCGCACCTAGGCCTAATCCGCTTTTCACAAAATTACGGCGGGATAAATGTTTATCCAACACTTGGTTAAAAGGTTCGTTATTACTTTTATTATAAAGTGTCGGGTCAAAGGTGGCCTTGCTCATATTTCACTCCAGCTAGTTCGAAGAATTAAATTTCGAAGCTAAGCCTAAAGTAGCAATATGACACTAAAGCTGAGTTTATATGACAGTAATACTGCAATATAATAATTTTTCTTATTTATTAAAAATAGCTTAAAAATAAAATTATTCTTAACATAAATATTAAAACAGTGTTATTAATTAAGTACTAATGCTGCGGTTAATCTTCTTTAGGTTTGAGGTAATGGCGTAATGAACGAGGATCCGTATGTCCTGTTCTTGCCATGATATACAAGGTATCTTTATTATTTTCATGTAGTTGTGTTACACATCCGCTGCGCAAACTGTGGGCGCCATAATATTGCGCCGGTAATCCCGCCTTTAAACAATACTGCTTAATGATCCGATAAATATCATCACCATTTAAGAATCCACTATTTCGTACGAGTGATGATTTAGATGTGACCTTATCACTGACTTGATAAGGTCTTAAGGTTTTTCCATCTCGGGAAATTGAGCGGAATAAATGACCTTCGGTAATTTTACTTTCATGTAACCAGTCCTTGATGGCATTATAGGCTGCAAAGGGTTCCGAGTCGGGTAAATTCTTCCATTCCCTTAATCCCTGTTGATTGCTTTTAGAAAAAGGCAGTCGTACTTTTAATTTATCCCGCATAAAACTTAAATATTGTACTTTTAAGTTGGCCAATTCAGAGCGGCGAAATCCGCCCTGTAGTCCGAGTTGAATGATGGCTTTATCCCTCAAGCGTAGCAGTGGATGGGGTTGTTGCTCTATCGCTTGGATCAGTAGCTCGACCTCATCGTACATGATTGGTTGCTGATCATAATCTTGAACTTGTCTATGGTGATTACGACTAAGACCACGCATCACACGGATCACTAGCGGATGTTCAGTGGGGGATGGCAATCCTGCTTGAATATGATAGTAACGGATCGCGGCTAGCCGAGTCGTTAAGGTTTGCTTTGATAGCTGAGTCCCACTGCTTGCTTGGAGCAATTCTTTTTGATGACCGATAAAAGAAATAATACTGCGCGGATCGGCGGGTAACGGCTGTAGCTGATGCGTCGCGCAATATTGCTCAAATAGGCCAAAGCTGGTCCGATAAACCCGACGGGTATTGCTGGAGATTTCGTATTCAGTTTCGGCGGCCGCATTAAAAAAATCACTGTGAACCGATTGGGGCAGTGAGCTTTCCTCAAAAAATGGCGGATCCATTTGCCTATCGCTTGGTGTGATATTCGATGTTATGCCAGAGGAGCGGCTAGGAGCACTTCCACCTGTGGAATAATGGATAATCGATTTAGACATGGGATTATTTTGCAGCCGATAAAACTGGCGCAATTATACGTAAAACCAACCTTTATCTACCAGTGATAATCGTCATTATCACTGGTAGAGGTGTTATTTGTATTTTAATTAAACGTATCGATTGAAAAGTCAGCATTATTTAACTTGGAACTGTTGGGAAGGCGGGCACAAAACTAACTCGAAGTATAAGATGCGTTCGAATAACACATTAATAAGAGATAAAGAGGAGGTTAGTTTAGTTGTTTGTTATTTAGTCAACTTCAATAATCTAAGTTAAATGTGGCGAGAAAATAATCTGCATTTATTTAGCTAGTCGCTTAACTCTGTAGGTGAGTAGCTTTATTTTTAAAAGATGGTTTAACCATTTTATGTGGTTAAAAACTAGCAGCCAAAATTTATCTTATGGTTTAGTGATGTCAAACTGATGTCGATTTAGCCACGCCAAAACAGTGGATTAGTAGACAAGATAAGTTTGTGCTCAAGCTCGTGTGTTTCTGGAGTGGGACGTTTAACCTTGTGCGGTAAAAATGAACTTATAAAATGGTGTAACCATTCTTTTAATCTATGCTGTTTGTCGGTATCATAAGTCTATTCAAAAACAATTATTAGTAAGTATAAAACCATACCAATGACGACAAACACGCTATGGGAATATCATCACACCGCGCCTACAGCGGGCCGAAAATTATTACTGTTAGATAAAACTGAATTAGTGTTTGCCTTGCCGTTAATTTATCGCATGATTCATCCCGAGAGTGTCACTGAGCGGGCAGAGTGGTTTCAGTTAAATCAATCCCAATCTAGTTATACCGAATTAATTGCGAATTTAAATTTGCTGGTTCAACTGCGCAAAAAAAATCAGCCCGTTGATCAGCAACTGCAATTCGTAAATCGAATGCTGAATCAATATTTCAGTGATTTGGGTTGGCGCATGGTGCGAAAAGAACTTTCACAAATTAAGAAACGCCAGAAAAAATCCCATATCGAAGTCAGCAAAGATATTATTTTGCGTTTGAAGCGTTATATGGAACTCGAACGTTTGGACAGTTTTGATCAAGCGCTTGATACGTTATTATCGGAACATGCCGCAGCCGTCACTGCCATGACTGATGACGATAGCGAGGCTTAAAATATCAATATATGATTTTTAGCCTTAGCGTACGTGATTTCTTACGTGTGTCACATACACTCAAAGAGAGGGAGATTAAGCGCTAAAATGACTTATTCGCTTTTGCCATCTCTTATGTAACTATCTATTTTTGATGCGTTTTATACAGGGAAACAGCATGTCACAGCATAGAAAGGTTGCCGTCCTTTGCCGCGTCGAACCCGGGTGTTTGGGGCCAGATGGGCGTGAGCATATTGAAGCTTTTTGTGCCTTAGCGCAGCAAGTGATGAAGCACTTTGCCGCCGATGTGGTGACTTGGACGCTTGTGCCTAGGTACGATAAAACGCTTCCAGAAATGGAATACAGTGTCGCCAATAAGAGCCTGTCTCGCGCGCAAGTAACACAGTATTTCAATACCTTAGGTCAAGATGTTGATGCCTTTGAAGAAGCCTTCAACGACAAACTCACCGCCTTTATCAATTTATATTTAGCCAGAAAATCATAGCGACACGCTTACTCGCATTCACTCACACATTCATCTGTTTGCGTAGTCGCTTCCACCCTTGTGGTGGCATAAGGATTTGTTTATGTCTTATTCAATAACGCCGTCAGCTAATGCAGCGGATTATGCGTCATTATTACAGCAACAGTTTGGTTTTGATGGATTTAGGCAAGGGCAGCAGGAGGTTGTCTCGCAACTGTTGTCGGGCCATTCGAGCCTTGCTATTTTTCCCACCGGCTCAGGAAAATCACTCTGTTACCAATTTACCGCGCTGCAACTTCCCCATTTAACCTTAGTGGTGTCACCTTTACTGGCATTGATCAAAGATCAACTGAGTTTTCTGCATGAGAAGGGCATTAAAGCGGCAAGTATCGACTCGACCTTAACACCTGAATTAACCCAACAGGTGATGCGTGATGCTCGCTCTGGCGAGTTAAAACTCCTGATGGTGTCGGTTGAACGTTTTAAAAATGAGCGCTTTAGGCAATTTATTCAATCCATTCCTATCTCTATGCTGGTTGTCGACGAAGCACACTGTATCTCGGAATGGGGACATAATTTTCGCCCCGACTATTTAAAGCTTCCCGATTATCGCCGCGAATTAGCGATTCCATTGGTGCTGTTACTCACGGCCACAGCGACACGTAAAGTGAAACTGGATATGGCGGCGCGCTTCGATATCAAGCCACAACACATTGTTCAAACAGGCTTTTATCGTTCAAACCTCGACTTGACCGTCTTGCCTGTGGCAAGCCAACACAAACTGACGGCACTGCAACAGCAGCTTAATCACTTTACTGGCACGGGGATTGTGTATGTGACTTTACAGCATACAGCGGAGGATGTTGCGGCGAAACTTTGCCAAACGGGGTTTGATGCGAGTGCCTATCATGCGGGCTTTGAAGATGAAAAACGTCAGCAAATTCAGCAAGATTTTATGCAAGGTAAGATCCGCATCGTGGTTGCGACCATTGCCTTTGGAATGGGAATAGATAAAAGCAATATTCGCTTTGTGGTCCACTACGACCTACCTAAATCCATCGAGAATTATTGCCAAGAAATCGGCCGTGCAGGAAGGGATGGTCAGCTCTCCCACTGCGTGACCTTGGCCAATTTAGATGGCATAAACACGGTCGAAAATTTTGTCTACGGCGATACGCCAGAACTGGCCAGTATTGAAGCCGTGATTAATAACATTCGCGCAGAAACCCACAATGGGCGTTGGGAGCTGCAACTTCATCAGCTGTCAAATGTGAGTAATATCAGACAACTCCCCCTTAAAACCTTACTGGTTCAGCTTGAAATGCTGGGCGTGATTAAACCGCTTTATGCTTATTACGCCGATATCAGTTACCGTTTTATTGAGCCACAAGCGCAGACCTTGAGTCAGTTTTCCCCAGAGCGTCAGGCATTTTTAAATGACATTTTTACCCATACTCAGATGAAGCGGGTATGGGGCAGTTTAGATTTTTCTGCGCTCTACCAAGCCACAGGTGCGGAACGTACTCGGGTATTAGCGGCATTAGAATATCTTGCCAGTCAACAGCTTATCGAATTGGAAGCAAAGCGAGTGACGGATGTCTGTCAAGTGAATACTGAGATGTTAGCACAGGGGCATTTAGCCGATGAACTCCATCAATACTTTACCGACAAAGAGGCGAAAGAAGTCGCCCGTATTGCCCAGTTAGTGCGATTTTTTGAGCTAACAACTTGCTTAAATTACAATTTGGCCCGCTATTTTGATGATAATGCTGCGCCTCAATCCTGTGGTCATTGCAGTGTATGCCGTGGACAATTGGCTAAATTGGCGTATTCCGAAATGCCAAACTGGCCTGATGATGCGCAGCTTAAGGCCGATTTGCATGAACTGGCGCGTATGGCGGAGTCGAAAGGTCTAGCTTCATTATCCTTAGATACTGAATGCCGGTTTTTGGCTGGCATGACATTACCGCTGTTTACTCGCCTACAAGTACGGAAATTATCGGGTTTTGGTCGCTGCGAACACCTCAGATATGCAGAAATTAAAGCTAAATTAGCGCAGTTAGCCGACGAAGCTTGCTGATAAAAAAGGGCATATCTTGTGAGATATGCCCTTTATATAACCGTAGTAATACAATTAAATAAACAACTTATATTGATGCGTGTTTATTTAGCGTAGTGATAAGTAGAATCGACTTTCCAAGTTCTAAAGCGCAGCTCAGTGCCTTCCGGTAGATAAAATACCTTAGGCAAACGGCTGTCGTAACGCATTTTAAGTTCACCTGGAATGCGGACAAAGGCTTCTTTTTTCGCCATATCTAAACAGGCCATCATAGTGCTTGGGCCTTCAGAGACTTCTGACACTTGATAATAGTTATAACCCCAGCCCTTAACCGAGAGTTCTTTTAACTCGCCGTTCAGACCATGCTTATTACAGTCGACTAATTGGGTCTGGCCAATTTGGATTTCGACCATGTAGTCGTCTTCATTCTCAAGTTTTGGTAAGGTCAAAATATGTTGCACCATACCCGCCTCAGGTGCCGGAAACATTTTCGAGGCTTCTTGCTCGGCATAATTTTTATGGTTGAAACTCGCGACACTGATCATAGGTGCATTTAATCCCGTTGGATGTGGTGGGCTCACTGCTGCGGCATTAAAAGACAATAATGCAAAGGCAAGGGGAAGTGCCGCAGTGTTAAATAAGTGAGTCAATTTCATAATAGTCTCCTAGTGATGTTGATAAGGCATAGCACAGATGGTTGTACCATCATTTGCTGTATTCTTATCTTTGTAAACGTAGTAGCTGCAAAAAAGGGTTAATCTTTTTGAAAATTTTTTCAAAAAAGATCGGATTTTCCTACAACGTCATGAAAATTATCGCTTTTAAAACTTAAGCTCTGCGTGAATTTCTGGCGCTATGATACCCGCGCCGCGGTTAACCTGAGCTGAATAGCACGGGAATATCCACCGAATGATTGATGGTAATATCTCTAAATGGCTTAATTTGTTGACTATAATCTGTTCAGAAATAATAAATATCGGGTTGAAATAGGGCATGAATGAATTTGAGCCATGGGATCAAGAAACGCTAGATAAGATTAAACAGGATCCGACCATTCTCAAGTTATTGGCCAAATTACCGCCACACATTGCCGACAGTTATACAAAAGAACAATTAATGGGGATACGTGTTGCCTTGGGGGATAGAACTTGGGGTAAACACTTTATTGATAACCGAGGTACGTTTGCGCTGCCTTTTATTAAATGGCGCTTTTATTATGTATTTCTTTTAGGTAAAAACCGACGCGCTTATACCCGCCGAGAAAAACGCTTCTCCTTGGTGATGTTTAGCCTGTTCTTTTTTGCCTTTATCTTGCTGTGTACCTTGTTCGGCCTCTTGCTGTTATATCTGCTTAAATCGGCGCTCGGTATCGATTTATTACCCGAAACCTCACTCGGGATCTGGGATTGGTTTAAAGACACCTTCTAATAAATGGCTTTAAACCAAGGTCCGATGGCGGATTTATTTATATCAGAGCTTTTATACCAGAACCTTTATTTCTAGCTTTCATATCCGAGGCTTGATATCAGTGCCAAAGGTAAACTTAAACGACTGAGTTTGCTCTTGGCGCAGGTGCCGCTCTAAATGTGCAAAACTGTCATCATGCATTTCATCCATAGACACTGAATCTGTCGCTAAGCGATCCGCTGATAAGCCAGTAGCGTGCTGCGACCAATACAAACGCTGTAATTGTTTGTAAGCCTCGCACGGCTGGGGTTTGACGTTAAGGTGACTCATCTTCTGCAGCAATGCCAATAAGTGATCGAATTGATAGGCGACCTGGCCAATACTGAGCGGATCTTGACCTATATCGTAGCAATCGCGGCTCTGATTGAGATACTGCTCATGGTCGAAACGGTAAAAGATGACAGGGATCTCAAGTGGTAGTACATCGATAAATAACGATGAATAATCGGTGATCAGCAGGTCGACACGATGCAAAATCCCGTAAACATCATCCCAATCGCTGATATCAAGTACATTGGGATAGGCACAAAACTGCGCTGCATAGTGGCGTTCATTGGGATGTAGGCGTAACAGTAACAAGGTATCTGTATCGACTAAATGTTGGGACAAGGTTTGCCAGTCAAAAGCCGCTTGGTAGGGCGAATCGTTATTACCTCTCGTTAAATGTGGAGTTAATTTTTGACTGTTTTGCCATAGAGCATCCCGCCAAGAAGGCGCATAGAGAATGACTCGGCGATAGGCCGTCGAATCATCCTTTAAGGGCAGCGCTTGGCGTTGCTCTGGGTAACGCAGATAGTAATCGGTGCGTGGGTTAGTACTTGATAGCAGCGAATCCTCTTTTAACCGAAAGGCGCGTTGGAAACTCTCTCCGACCAATGGGCTTGGGCTTAGCATCAAACTCGGACGGACATATTCCTGGTGGTAATGCAGCGACTGCAGTCCAACATGCCACAGGGAGCGGGTTTGATACTTGGGGGCTAACGGACCTGTGGTGATATCGAACTCGATTTTTTTAAGTGGCGAGCCATGCCAGAGATTAATGCGAACCGCACCCGCTGCAAGCCACTGATTAATATCACCAATATAACTGTTGTACACATAGTATTTGGCCGTGAGCGCATGGTAAATGCCCAGCAGGCTCCAACGTGAATGGACGGTATAACCTTGTTGCCTGAGAGTATGGATAAGGGTTTTATCGCCACTGATCCAAATGGTTTGCATAAAGTGAGTCCGCTGCCAATGCAAAAACAGGTATTTGCTATTGTCGGCAAAACGGTTCTTGTAGCAGCCAAATACCGCCTTGTTAGCGTTTCTTGGCACTAACCAAGATAGGGTGAAAATGCATTTCTTCAGTAAGGCTAATGCTAGATTTGTGCCCATGATATCCCTCACTTACCCTTTGATTTCGATGATTTCCTTCAATCTCGGCCTTACTTAATCAATTGGGGAATCGTTAGCGCCATCTTAGTGTGTGGCATAGCCAGATTGGTTTTGATTTCCGTGGTTGAAATCGCTTCGGTGCGGCCTAAGTAAATCACCTGACAAAGGGTGCCGAGGTAATCAAACTTGCCTTGCCAGTCATCCCCCATGCCGAAGATGTCGACATCTAACGCCACAATATCTTGAGGTTTTTGCTGCCAGTGTGTCTCGGGGATCACTAAATCGACGTACTTACAGGCGGCCACCATTTCGGCGCGCTGTTGATAGTTGAAAAAGGCCGCTTTGCCCTTGAGCGCATTAAACTCATCGGTCGAGACGCCGACGATCAGTTTATCGCCCATGGCTTTTAAGCGCTGAAACAACCTCACATGACCATAGTGAAATAAGTCGTAGGTACCATAAGTGATGATGGTTTTCATTGTCCGTTCCCCCATTCATTGGCGATATCTGGCTGGCTTGCACTAAGTTGATTTGTGCTGGGCTGTTTTGGCATGGCAGAGCGTGTTGAAGCCACTGATTTAGAAACTAATTGAAAGCACAGTTTGATCACTTGATAGCATTGCGATGCCTTAGGCTTGCTAAGAAACTCCTGCTCAATCAGCCCTTGTTCTTCCTCTGGCAGTTCGGCGCCAAGCAGTTGTAGCGGGCCGTAAACGCCATATAGTGGCGTAGCTTCGCTAAGCTCGGATGCTGAATGCATCTCAGGGGATTGACTGCCTAGCAGGAATAATCGCCCCAAACATACTTGATAGAGCTGTGGTAGCAGCGCTAATCCCATGCCTGATGGCGGCAAATTAACGCGCCACAGCTTAATCGGCTGATCCACAATACTCAGCGCTGGTCTAGACTGGCCTAGAGTTGATGAATGGCATAAGCTCCATAGCCAGAGTAATGGCCAGAAGGGCAAACTTAAGCCTAATAATATCAAGGCAATAAGACTACTCGACCAAGGTACATGGGCGTGTAAATTCTGCTCGGTTGAGGCGATAAGCCTTGGGTCATCAACTTCGATGGCGGTGTTAAATCCGACATTGATCAGCAGATTTTTACTGATGATGCAGTTATCGACATTCAGTCCTTCACCGACAAAGCTGTTCGTCAGGATCACGCTGTTACTCAGACGACAGTTTTTCTCGATAACACATTGGTCGCCAATTATCAGTTGGTCTTGCATATCCACATCGGGGGCTATCCAGGTTTGCTCACCAATCGCGCCCCAGGCTGCATGTTGGTCTAATTTGCCCGTTTGCGCTTTAGCCCCTAGGTGAAAAAACTTTGCATGTCGGCCACTTGGAATGGGGCGACCAGAAGGAGAGAGTCCAGTAAAACCACCATCGCCTATGGCTAAATTGGCATTAAGATAGGATTCGAAGGAGTCCAACATGGCGCACTGCCCTGGTAGTGGTTCCATCATGGCATTAGTGACCGTTGGATCTCGTTCTAAAGGCCAATCGAGGAGGTACAGATGGTTACAGGCGCTGGGCAATAACAGCATGCCTGGATTGCAGTCGGCCATTATGGGTAACACTAAGTGTAAAGGGCGCTTGAGGCTGTAATCGATAAAGCGTTTAATGCAAGGGGAGCGCAGCATATCGCCCCTCACAACAAGATAGTCTTGTTCGAAATCTAGTTTTAGTCGTGACATCACGCAGTTGACTGACTCTTGTTCTCTGCTGAGGAAGTAATCAATCTTCACTCCCCAACGGCTACCGTCGCCAAGATGCGCTTCGAGTTCTTTGGCATGGCTTGAGATAATCAGTTTTACCTCAGCAATCCCGGCATTGGCGACATCTTCTAGGGTGTATTCAATCAGGGCACGGTTTCCCATGGGGAGTAATGCTGGGCAGTATTGTTTATCCAGCGGTGCCAGTTCGTGTCCATGGCGATTGGCGAAAATAATGGCTTGCATAGTAACCCCCTTAGTAGGCACCACGGCTGAAAATCACGGCGGGTATGGTCTTGATAAGCAAGTACAGATCCGCCATTAAGGATTGTTGGTAGATATAATCCACATCCAACTCAACCTGACGGTCGAAGGGAATGTCGGAGCGACCCGATACTTGCCAGATGCAGGTTATGCCGGGTTTAACTTCTAAGCGGCGGCGATCGCTTGGGCTATATTGCGCGACTTCTCTTGGTAGCGCGGGGCGCGGGCCAACCAGTGACATCTCGCCCTTGAGTACATTCCATAGCTGTGGCAGCTCATCGATGGAGGTTTTACGGATAAATTGACCGACACGGGTGATCCTAGGGTCCTGTTTCATCTTAAAAAGGACGCCGCCTTGCATTTCGTTCTCCTGTTGTAAGCTGGCCAGTCGTGCCTCGGCATCTTGATACATGGAGCGGAATTTCCACATGGTAAAAGGTTGATTCCACTTGCCGACGCGTTGCTGGCAAAACAGCACGGCACCAGGGGATTCCAACCGAATAAGCAGTGCAACGATCAATAGTAGAGGCGATAGCAACAGCATGGCGATGGCCGCGACTAAGATATCGAGGCAACGTTTAACGATGCGGTTCAATAGCAGATGCAGGCGGATACGTTTACAGCGTTTAAGTGAGCCTGAGTCACTTAAGTTAGGAAACTGGGGCGTAGCTTGCGGCTGTGCCTCTGTTTGGGTTGTCGCCTTGAGACTGGCGTTAGCACGCAGTTCTTTGTATACCCGATATAAAAACAGGGGATTACCAATAATGTAGCGGCGCCACATTCTCTTGGGCTCTTGCATTAAGCGCCAGATCCACTCCATGCCGATTTGCCTTAACCAAAGTGGCGCGCGGCTAATACGGTTGGAGTAAAAGTCGAACAATCCGCCCACACCAATACCGACCGCAGGAGTAAGTTTTGCTTGATATTGATTCAACCATAGCTCTTGTTTAGGGGCGCCCATGGCCACCAACAGCACGGCAGCGCCAGATTGATTAATCTTTTTAATCACTTGCTTGGTATCGGCCTCATGGAAATAACCATGATGGGTGCCAGCAATCTTCAATTGTGGGAATCGAGACTGAAGCTGTTCGGCGGCTTGGTGGGCGACTTCTGGCGCGCCGCCCAGAAGATAGAGAGACAGATTGGCTGCAATCAGGCGCTCACATAAGAGTGGCAACATATCTGTGCCATTTAAATTGCCCTTGAGATCCACTCCCTGCCAACGGCAAGCCATACGTACCCCAATGCCATCGGCAAAAACGGCTTCACATTGATTCAAAATCTGATGGTACTGGGGATCGCAATAGGCTTTGTTTAAACAGTCGGCATTCACAAAGGCAAATGGGGTTAAGTGGTGTTTAGGGTGCTGCGCTTGTTGTACTAGCATGTCGAGCATGCCTGTCATGCTGAGGTTACGCATAGTCACGCCAAAAATCGTGACTTGGTTAGTGTGGGAGCGTGAAGCAGAGGTCAAAAGGCTATTCAAGATGGCGCTTAGCAGCGCGAAAAAGTAACGGCTTAAGCTCGAATAGGCGATGCTTAAGCTTTGCTCGCTGGACTCAAATTCAATCCCCATCCGGCGCTGCATAGCACTGATGGAAAATATACCCACTCGAGCAATACGATTAGCTTGAGGTAAATCGACTAAAGGCGTGAAGGCAAATTGGGCTTCAACCCCTAATAGGCCAATATCTCCTTTGAGTAAATTAAACAGTTGGGGGAGACGATATCCTGTGCCTTGATAGGCAAATTGCCACAGGCCAATTTGATTACGGCCACCATGCACATACACACGTTCGAATACACTTTGTCCCAGTGACTTGCGGTGAAGGTAAACCACAAGAATAAAAGGTGAGCAGAGCAATAGGGCCAGCGCCGCAATGGCGCTATCGAATAATCGAATAGACCAGCGTACTTGAGTCGAGTTCTGAGTATTCATCATGACCTCCATGCAATTTGCTTGATGCCAAGTGGGACGCTCGATAACGGCTTATAGGTGCGCTTGGCAAGAGTCACAAAGCATAATGTAGGCCAGATTGGTAAATCATTTAAAAACAATAACTAAGAGATTAATGTTTTATGGACTAAGTGGTTTTTTGCAGTTTGCTTTGCAAGCTGCAAATCCTTTTGAGATGGAAGTATCGGCTAGGGTGTGGCGATCTCTGGCACTATTATTGTCTTAACATGCACAATCTCAAACACTCGCAAAATTATGGAATCAAGTGGCAGAACGAGCGCAATGTAATAGAGACTAACCTACGACAAAAGCAAGGCGACTGAGGTAGCCGCCTTGAATCTGTAAACGATGAATATGCAACGTTTGCTGTCGCGTCTATTTGACTTATTTTAATTGGGTGGTGAGTAAGCTTGCCGTCACACCATCACGTTTGATTTGCATACGTTGGCGATAGCCTAGGTACTTTTGACCAAGGGTTTCGCACATTTGGTATAAGCCTCGGGGCATTAACCATTGCAAATAGGCCGCAATCAGCGTGGTGAGGGTGCGATTGGTTTCCTTGAGTAAGATCTGTGGTGAAGTCAGCAGTGCTTGATTGACTAAGTTTTTCGCCATACGACCATCGCCTAGGCGAATGGCTTGCCTGGCTAAATAGCGAAGCTGATAGGCTCTGGCAGCATTTTCATGCTTTAACAGGATCTTAGGGGCATAACGGCGCGCCTTAGTGACCATTTGCTCCCAAGATGCCAACTGTTTCACTAAATTCGCTGAAAGGCCGCCATGGTTTAAGCGGTAGTAAGTTAATGGTTCGGGGATCCCCTCCATTTGCCACTCGGTTGTCGCCACAATGCGAAACCAACACTCGATATCTTCCGATTGGCGAAATTGTTCATCGAAATAACAAGTGTAATGCTCGCTGTGGTTCAGCGCTTGGAAGCGAATATCATTTAAGGTTTCGCGGCGGATCACCGGCGCTGAACCATTGCCCACCGGATTGCGGCACAGCAAATGGCCAGCATCGATATCGGTAAGTTGCGGCATCTGGTAAAAATTGATCGGGTTGCCCCGGTAATCGATAAAGCTTGAACGCGAGAAGCTGATCCCCACCTTGGGCGATTTTTGCAGATGATCCACATGCAGCTTTAACTTATCCGGATGCCAGAGGTCGTCCGAATCGATAAAGGCCACATAGCGACCAATCGCATGGCGTATACCAGTATTACGTGCGGCGGCTAAGCCCTTATTCACGGCATGCTGCACGATACGAATGCGGCTGTCGCAAAATTGTTTACAGCGGGCGAGGCTATTATCGGTCGCGCAGTCATTGACTATGATGAGCTCAAAATCCGTAAAACTTTGAGCTAATACAGAGGAAATTGCTTTTGAGACAAAAGCTTCCACATTATAGACTGGCATCACCACAGAGACGGTAGGGATCATAATGAACCTCCTAATGAAGGGGATAAGCTGGGTAAACTCAATTTGAGTGCTATGGGTTTCATCACAAAGTAGGCAAATAACGGCATACAAATCAGGTAACAGAGGAAGATGCCCATGGCGACGCCTTTCAGCCCCCACAAGGTGCCTAGGCTGATACTCAGGGCCAATAGGCCAATAAAGCCAACATTTGAGACTAAGTTCAGCTTACTCAGCTCGCAGGAAATCAGCAGTTGACTCGCGGCTTCACCCAAGGGACGCGTTAAACCACTTAAACAGAGCAGAATAAATACTGGGAGTGCGCCAGCTTCAAGCCAGTGTTGACCATACACTAGCGGTAAATACCAAGGGGCGAGCGCGCTTTGTAAGCCTATGATAGGCAAGGTCACCAGCATGATACTCAGCAGGCCGTGACGGTATTTAAGCAGTGGTTCTTCACCATCACTCTGGCAGAGATGTGAATAGAAGGCAGTGCCAAAGCTTTGAATTAACCCTAAGCTAATGCCAAGACTGGTATTGACCGCAAAGAAATAGATCCCAAGCGCCTCAACACCTAAAAAGTAACCCACTAATAAATAATCAATATTTTGTCTCATGGCGAGGCAAAGATCCCCAAGCGCCACCTGAGTACCAAAGCGAAATAGTGATTTACATTGAGTTAAGTTTATCTGGCAGAAAGAACGCGCGAGTGGGGCTGTGTGAATATTTTGGATGCCAGAATGCTGTCTATGCACGGCTACCCAAATCAACACCACCAGCACTTTAGGCAGAATAATCCCCCAGATCCCTAAGCCGCATAACGCTAAGATAGCGGTGAGCACACTGTCGGCCACCGTCTGCCACAGGTTGGCCTTGGCGACGATACGCATCTTATTTTGGCGTAGGTTGGCGGCGGCATGCAGCATGCCAAAGGGGAGGAGCAAATAGCTTGTTGCCATGAGTATCATAGGCTTCACTATCTGTGCATCTTGATAGTAAATCGCTAACAGGCCACTGAGTAAGCTCAAGGCAACAAAAGACAGTACACATACAAAAAGGTTGATCAGATTGGCGCTGGCGAGATGAGAAGCAAAGGCGCTATCGTCCATCTTGATCAGTGATGCCGAGGTGATCCTGCGAATAAAAATGCTGACTATTTCAAAACTGGTCAGAATGATCGCGACTTGGCCAAAGACCTCGGGGGTGAGTAAACGGGCTAAGATAATACTGCAACCAAGGCGCACGATACGACCGCCGACTTGGGCTGAGCCTAACCACAGTATGCTGCTAGCCAATCGACGAATACCTTGGTTGTGCTTAAGGGTTTGTATCCATGCCCATCTGCTCATCGCAACACCTATCAGTTAAGAGTGCCTGTTCTGACTATTCAGTTTCTATGCCAGCTTTTTAATGTTTATTTTCTGATTTAAAAACAGGTGGTTATAGCAGTTTTGACTAGTTTTCAATTTAGCAGAGCTTTAGGTGTTGCGGTCCATTGCAAAATGCAAATCAAGATGCAACGGCCGCGAGTATTGAAAGGACAACGAAAAACTCGCGAAGGGATCTCACTGAGCACTCAGTTGAGTCGCTTCTGATGATTGTTGTGATGGTTCCTGTAATAAGCTCTTATGGCGAAGACTCGCCGCTTGCCTTGCCTGATTGTGGGCAATGCCAAGCACGATTAACCCAGGCCAGAAGAGATAGGCGAGGATCTCTAAATTTTCGCCAAAGGTGTAAAGCAGCAAAATCATCAGTACCGCCATACCGACTGCCGAGAGTCTGGATTGCATCAAACTAGGTAGAAGACTGAGCACACTGACAAATAAGGCTACCGCCAGCGCGAAGGCGCCAACAATTCCCTTCACAAACAATAGACCGTACCAAGTGTGGTGCGAGCCAATCGGCATGTACTCGACCATATGGGGGCCGCGCTCGACAATGCCATGGCCCCAGACAATAGCCTCGTTCGCCCAGCGCTCGAGGGCAATTTGGCCGAGGGCCTCACGCACCCGAGTCGAATCGGCTCTGGCGGCTTTAACACTGTGAATACTGGCTTCGATGCTAGATAGTACCGACTCGCCAAAAATACCCGCTAATAGAAAAACCGGACTCACCAATAAGTACAGCCAAGGGGATTTGGCGTAGCGAATAAAGTTGAAATAACACACGAGAGCAAGACAGCAGAGGATCGCGAGTCTGGATTGCGAGATGAGCACCATCAAGATACTCCCAGCTAAGCCATAGAAGCGATAACGCTTATTGCTTTCCTGCAGGGCAAATAGAAAATAAAAGTTACCCACCATGCCAAGGGCGGGAGCCCAAGGAGTGAAGAGACGCCACCTCGGCATGCCGCTGCCAGGGTCGATTTCATACAAGCTAACGGCGAAAAACTCAGGCCCAGGTCCACCGACAATGCTTAAGGGAGAGACATACAAGGTTGTCGGCAAGTGCAGCAGCCAAGCGAGTACAAACAGCGGAAACAATATTAAGGTATGTTTGCCGACCACGCAGCAGGCGCGGTAAATCAGCTGTGGCCGAATTTGCAGACCGCCAATCAGCGGAAATACCGCCAATAGCGCCCAGCCCTTAGCCCAACCTATGGAGGATTTAATCAGTTGGGCTATGCCTAAATGCTCCACCAAATGACCTATGACTAATGCCAATAGCATCAATAACATAGCAAATATCCAACTTATTATTGGTAACGAAATCCGGCACCCTTCGGCGTAAAACAGCAGCCGGCCGAGTATCCGCAGCACTAAGAGCCACCCGATTACTGGAGCAACCAAGTACATGGCACCTAAGAACCAAAAGAAGTAGGTGCCTGTAATGGCGAGCCAGACTAGTCGTTCGTCAGAATTTTCTGGAGTATAGGTTTGCGTATCCATAGTATGCTCAATCCGACAATGACCATCATTGAGGCGGCGATGCCACCCACTAAGGTTAAAATTAAGCCCAGTTTGTCAGGCTTTTCGGGGCGAGTCGGTGCTGCAAACAGCTGTAATAACGGGTAAGCGGAAAAGATGTCGGCCTTACCCACATCAATTTTTGCAATGGCCGAGGTAAATACTGCGGTCGCAAGTTGATGATCTCGGTGTAAATCCTCAAGCTTGGCGGCATCATCATTACTGTGCTTGAGCCGGGTTTCCCATTCATCAATCTGGGTGCTCAAGGACGCCAGCTCATGGGTTAAGCCTTCATTTTCGGTGGTGATGTTTATCAGCTTTTGCATCAGCTCTGCGCGGCCATCGATATCATCGACTGAGAGGATCAACATCAACTTAGGATCGCAGCGCGTGAGCAATTTTTGGCAGCGACTATGCAGCGCATCCAACATAGTTTTTTGCTCTGTCTTGGCGGTCAGCACTTGGGGATGTTGCTCACCAAAGTGACCATTAAGGCCCACAAGCAGCGCGGTAGACTCGGTATATTTAACTAAGAGTTGTTGGAATAGCTGATCGTTTTTCAGCTTAAGCAAATCAGTGGACTGACTTGCCGTTAGGGATAAGTCGGCCTCCAACAGTTGCTGACTGGCAAGGCCGCCATTGAGTTTAGCGGTCAGATTGACTTGGCTTTGGCGTAAATGCTCAATGGTGACCGCCACTTCCTTAAATTGATCCAGCGAGACCAACCCCGTCTTCGATTGGAAGGCGACAATATTGGCCTGACTCTGATGCACTTTATCGGCAAAGCTCTCAAGCCCCATTCTGACGCCGTTTTCGCGAATATGGATTTCATCGATTCTCAGGTGTGAGAGTGTGCCCTGTAGCGTGCGGTAATGTGCCCAGGCTTTTTGCTCGGCAAGCTCGGCGCTGTTGGCGCTGATACTAAACTCCATTAATCCCGTTTGACTGGGGAGCTTTAATTTAGGCGTGCCCAAAGCTGAGGCCTTAAGATTTAACTGGGCGGCAGCGTCACTTAATAGCTTGTCGCTTAGCGCGATGGCCTTATAGTTTTCCCGCGGGTCGATGGCAGAACTCAGGTAAGGAGAACTGCTCGAGCTGCTGGCTTGCCCCAAACTGTCTAGACTAACGACCGCCCCTGCGCCGGCGCCGGGTAAAATCAGCACCCATTTGCAGGTATAGCGGGTTGGGGTGATGACGATAACAAGACCTGTGATCAGCCAAATCACCGCTAATGCTGATAGCACAGTCTTTAGATACAACTTACGGCGCGCGGGGGCGGGCAAGCTGCTGCCATTGACCAGCGCGCGCTTTAACCACAGTAGAGGGTAGCCTTCCTGAGATGCTTTCATGATCAATTCTCCCTCGCCGAATCATCCTAAGGGTGGCATCATCTGCCACCCAAGCGCTTGTTCCGAGCTACAGCAAACCGAGTAAACTTGCGGGCACCAATAAATCGGTTAGGCTGCGCGCAATCTCACGCACATTGGTTACGCCAGAGTCATAGCAGGCGATACCATCACCTGGGAGCAATACCGGGTTCATTTGTGGCTGCCAAGAATCACGGATTAAGCTGTCGAGTGAGCGCTCAACGATATCGGTTTGATCTGAAAGCGGATTGCGTGTCACTAGCAACACATGACGACTGGCGTTGGTGCTTTGGGCGCCGCCGACACAGTTAGCCGCTATCGCGCCAGTGAGTAAACGTGTGCCGTAGGGAAAACGTGTCGCTTCGGTATCTAACGCAGATTGCGAGTTACTGCTCGCGGGTTGGGTTAAGTTGGAAATAAACACGCGGATCCCAGGCGCGGTGATTTGCGAGGGACGCACGAGTTTGTCCTCAAAATGCCGAGAACTTGGGACAAAGATTTGATCGCCAGCACTCAAGAGAAAACGTGGCACTTGGGTGCCGCTGATCACGCCGGATAAATCCAGTAAAAAATGCTGTTGACCGCGGATCACCCGCACTTGACGGATGTCGGCGTCGGGTCTCACCCCTCCGGAGGCGCGAAGGGCGGCGGCTATGGTGCGATCGCTTGCCTGATCGCCGCTATGGCTCTTGTCATCATCCTTAATCTCGGTATCGGACTTTTGGTTGATAAAGTGCTGCCCGGGCTCAAACACTGAACCCAGTATTGTGACTTCAACCGGCGCCCAGGCGATGGGACTGATATTAACCCGCACACTGCTGGCTTGCATTAATTGCTCATTCACTAAGGTTTGACTGATACGTTTTTTCAAGACGGAGAGGGTTAATCCCTGCGCATTAATCGGCGGTAAATAGGGCAGATAGATTTGGCCGTTGGCATCAATCTCCACATCGGCACTGAAATCCTCGCCATTGAGGACCCCTACACGCAATTTATCACCAACAGAGAGCTGTGCATCGAGGGCGGCCGTATCGCTCAATGTGGCGCTAATGCTTTGAACTTCACTTGGATTAAGACTGATGTTCTCAGCTTGCGCCGTTAACAACTGTTGGTCCGCCTGACGCAGATACGAAGTTTGCGGACCGAAGTAGTGACAATATTCTCCGGCCTGTTGCTGGCAGAGTTGATCCTGTGTCGTACGCAGGGGAGTGACGCAAGCCGTTAACATGCAGATAGCGGCGCCGATAGTCACTTGTGGCAAGGATAAATGGCATTTACCTGCGATATGGGCCAAATGGCTGAGTGTTAACCTTTCCATAATGTCACTCCCTCTTAGCTTAAACCCTGTACGATGCGCTAGTGGCAACTAAAGTGCGCGATGGCTGCATCTTGATTTTCATAGATGCTGAAAATCTGGTGTAAGCGCGTTAGTTCAATCAGGGCGCGTACATGGGCCGAAGGAGACAAGAGTAATATTTCACCATCATGCTGCTGTGCCCGTTTAAGGGCGGAGATCAGTACCGACAAGCCGCTAGAGTCGATGTATTTCACTTGTTCAAGATTGATTATTAAGCGGTTGGTGTTCTGCTCCATATGGCGTAATAGCGCGGCCCTGTGGGTGGGCGTATTGGCCATTATCATCTCTGTAGGAAATATCACTAGGCTCGCGTTGTATTTTTCGAGTGGGAAGAATTTCATGATAATCACCTCTGGCTGCCAGTTAATATTGAAACCGCAGTAACAGATAAGCATTTATCAGGCCAATATTTATAATTAATAAATTCAATTGGTTAGCTTGGCGCAGGCATTAAGGATAGAGCTAGGTTTGAAAATGCATTGCAATTTGCAATTGGAAAGCGCAGCGGGCATGAAACGAAACCTAGCGGTGGAAATTCCCGCCGCTAGGTATGATGGAAATGATCTTTAGTGATGACGCAGTAAGGTTAACCTTAAGTGTGAGCCGAGCACTGTGGTCTGAAACCGCACTGCATCCATCCAGTTATACATGATCCATAAGCCTCTACCATGCTCGCTCAGTTGGTCAGGACATTGGTCGAAGGAAACCTTAGGCACCACGGGCGAGCGGTCCAGTAAATCGACGATAATTCGGTCATGATTACAGTGGACAATCAATACGATGGGCTCACGGGAATCTTCGGTGTGATTTATCACATTACTGACCGCCTCGAGTATGCAGGTAATGACTTTAAATCGTTGGCGCTCATGTACATTTTGCATCAGCATAAACTGCTCTAATTCGGAGCAAAAAGGCTGTTGACTCCATTGGTCATGGGTGAGGTTAAACTGCAAGCTGTTCATAATGCCTCCAAAGCCGCATTGGCATAGTTGGCTGACGGGTAGGTAATTAACATCATCGAAATATCATCTTGAGTTGTGCCGCCTTGCCAGAGTTGTAAGGCATGGCTCAAATGATGCAGCAAGGCTTCATCGCTCAAGCTGTTGGCTTTCGAGCACAGGGTTTGCAAACGCGCTTGGCCGAAAAAACCGAACTTGGGGTGTTGGCACTCATAGGTTCCATCGGAAAATAACAACAAGCGACTGCCAGGTAAGAGGGTGACTAGCTGATCTTGATACTGCACGGCGCCATGGATCCCAAGCGGTAACTCAGTGTCGAGGGGCAAGGGCTCGCAGCCAGTCTCGGTGAGCAGTAACGGCGCGGGATGCCCGGCGCTGCATAGCCTTAGTTCACCCGTCAGCGTATTGATCTTGCCGAGTAACAGAGTCACAAAGCGGCCAGTATTGTCAGGATCGCTTAGCTCGCGATTGACCTGATTCACTATCTCTTGGGGCGATAACCCGCACCAATCGGTACGTTCCATCGACAGACGTTGGGCAAGGCTGACACTCTGCAGCGCGGCGGCGACTCCATGACCCGCGGCATCAATCAGATAAAACCCGAGCTGATCGTCGCCAAGATCGAAACATTGATAGAGATCGCCAGCAAGATAACTCGCGGGCTGAAACTCATGGTGTAACTGCCAGCCCCTTGGCAAGGTTTTACTGCGGGGCAGTAATTCTCGCTGCACCTTAGCGGCAGAAAACAAATCCTGTTTTATGGTGCAGAGCAAGGCGGATTCTTTCGCAAGCCCTTGCTGTAGCAGTTGATTGTTACGGCTCAAATTATGTTGCAGCTGCACGATACGCATCGCGGCTAACATCCTAACCTTTAACAATTCCGGTAGAAAAGGCTTACAGATAAAGTCATCGGCACCCGCTTCAATACCTAACACTATGTCGGCAGTTTGATTATTGGCCGTCAGCAAAATCACAAAGGGTGGCAGATGATTATTTTTAACGATTTGGCATAGCTCGATGCCGCTCATCTCAGGCATGCGCCAATCGCTGACTAAAATATGCACTTCATTCTGCTGCAAGTAATCCAGCGCAGCCTTACCGTTACTGCGACTCTCCACCACCCAACCAAACTGTCTTAGCAGGTGAGTGATATAAAAGCGCTCGCAATCTGTGTCTTCCACGACCAGCACAGACAAGGTAAAGGCTTGAATCGATGTGAGCGAAGAGAGCGGCATAGTCTGACTCCTGCAAAGGGAATATTCTCGAATAGCAAGAGCTATGCCCATTTAAAAAAAGCCAACTAATTGAGGTTGATACTGCAAAGGATTGCCGAAAAGCGCAGGCTTAAGACTGATTTTTGCCATCTTGTTGCAAAATGCAAAACCCTCATCCATAGTGAGTTTATCTCAGGCGAAATGTTCTCCAAGGTGATTGTTTTTATTGATGGTATTTTTTATGGCACAGGGGTTGCTGATGCAGCATAGGGGCAAAGTGTTTTATGTCCTATATGTAGAATGCATATCATTGAGAAAAGGACATTTAGCATGGCTCAGTTTTCCAGATTGTGCGTCAAGGCAGCGCCTAACAATGCCATAAAATGGCAGCTTATCTATCTGATAATATTCGTAATGGCTTGGGTATCGCCGACTTATGCGCAGGATACCAATCCCCCTGATACCCCAAAACCGACGCTGATTTTTGGCGTAGTACCCCAGCAGTCAGCCACTCAACTCGCAAAGCTGTGGCCACCGATCCTCGCCGCCTTGTCTGAAAATGCAAATTATCAATTGCAATTTGCAACGGCGCCCGACATTCCCACCTTTGAGCGGCGGCTCAAGGCAGGGGAATACGATATTGCCTATATGAATCCCTATCACTATGTGGTGTTTCATGACAGCCCGGGTTATTTGGCCTTAGCGCGTGAAAAGGATAAAAAGCTCAAAGGCTTGCTTGTGGTACGCAAGGATTCTCCCATCAAATCGTTAGCCCAATTAGAGGGAAAAACCTTGGCTTTTCCAGCGCCCGCCGCATTTGCAGCCAGTGTGCTACCTCGGGCACATCTGCAGCAGGCCAATCTTAATGTGCAGGTAAAATATGTAGGCTCCCATGACTCAGTATATTTAGCCGTGCTGCAAGGGCTTGTAGATGCGGGCGGCGGTGTGCAGCGCACCTTCAATAATCTGAGCGAGGCGCAAAAACAGCAATTAACAGTATTGTGGCAAACGCCGACCTATACGCCCCATGCTATCGCAACGCATCCACGTGTCTCGGCGGCGCAGCGTCAAATGCTACTCGAGCGGTTAATGGCACTCTCGACGACGGCGCAGGGCAAAGCCTTATTAGAATCGGTTGATTTTTCAGCGTTTACCGCGGCAGAAGATCAGGATTGGGATGATGTCCGCTCGCTCAAACTCGGCTCCTTAACCAAACCGCTCGGGGAGAAATAGTGTGTCGTTTAGACTGAAAACAATTTTAGGGATCGCCTTAATCGAAGGTTTATTACTGTTTTTGCTGGTGTATACCAGCATTAACTACCTTAAGTTGTCTAATCAGTCGCAAATTGAAAAACGGGCCGAAACCACATTAACGCTGTTCTCTGTGGCGGCGCAGGATGCGGTGATCAGTAACGATCTGGCGACATTACATTCGTTAATTCAAGAGCTGTTAAGCCACAGCGAAGTCTTGTATGTCACTGTGTCAGATCAGAGCCGCATTTTGGCCTATGGCGGCGCCGATAAATACATTCAGGTTTCGCATCAAGCGGATAAGCATCTGGATCAAGTCAAGGATGGGATCTTCGATCTCGAATATCCCATTGAAGTCAATGGCTATCTTTTCGGCAAAGTGAACATGGGGTTTGAGACCCAGAGCCTTGATAATCTGGTTCATACAGTGACACAACAGATCCTCTCAATCGCTGGGGTTGAAATGTTGCTGGTGGCCTTGTTTTCATTGCTACTCGGGCATTATCTCACCCGAAACTTAACTCAGCTAACCAGCGCTTCGAAACGCATTCTCGCGGGTGAGCTAGGGGTGAGGGTGCCTGTCAAAGGCAAGGATGAAATCGCCCAGATGACCCGCGCCTTTAACAATATGGTCGATAAAGTCGATGCAAGGACTAAGGCATTAGAGGCGGCAAATATCCGTCTCAATACCATTCTTGAGTCGGCGGTCGATGGCTTTGTGATCATCAATGAGTTCGGCATTATCACCGACATCAACCCCGCCGTCAGTCGACTCTTTGGTTATGCTCATAATGAACTGATTGGCCAGAATGTATCGATTTTTATGCCATTCGACCAAAGGCCATTGCACGATGGCTACATTCAGCAGTACTTCACAACCCATGTTGCCAAAATCATCGGCACTAGCCGCGAGTTAACGGCGCAACGTAAGGACGGCCAGCTATTTCCCATCGCTTTATCCGTGTCGCAAATGAGCATCGATAATCGGGCGATGTTTATCGGTTTAGTCAAAGACTTATCCGAAGCGAAACGCAAAGAAATCGCCGCGGCGAAAACCGAGTCAGTGCTGCTTGCCACCTTAGCGGCGAGCCAAGATTGCTTAATTACTATCGATATGTCGGGCAAAGTCATTGAATTTAACCTCGCGGCCACTAGGCTGTTTGGTTATAGCCGTGAGGAGGCTGTCGGCGCCTTATTGGAGGATTTAATTATCCCCGAAGACAAACAACAGGGGCATAAGCGAGGCATTGAACGTTATCGCCGCACTGGCGAAGGGAGAATGCTCAATAAACGGGTCGAATTACTCGCGCGCTGCAAGGCGGGCAATCTAATCCCCATCGAGCTTGAGGTGGTACCGATCCAACTCGGGGATGAAGTGCTGTTTACGGCATTTTTGCGGGATATTTCCGAGCGCAAAGCCAACGAGCAAAAACTACAGCAGGCAAAGGAACAAGCCGAGCAGGGCAGTAAAGTGAAATCGCGTTTCTTAGCCACCATGAGCCATGAGATCCGCTCACCGCTAAACGCAATTTTAGGCGGGGTGGAATTGTTACTCGACTCATCCTTAAGTAAAGACCAACGCATTCACGCCAATATCGCACGGGAAGCGGGCAGTGCTTTACTGCATACGATTAACGATATCTTGGATTTCTCGAAGATTGAAGCCGGGCAGATGGTGCTCGAGTCCCATGAGTTTGAGCCAGATAAACTGGTTGCTCAAGTGCTGCAAATTCTTGAGCCCAAAGCCTTCGAAAAGGGGTTAGAGCTGGTCAGTTTTGTGAATCGAAATGTGCCAAGAACCGTGGTTGGCGATCAGCAGCGCTTACGTCAAGTGCTGCATAATCTCGTCGATAATGCGATTAAGTTCACGGCATCCGGCACCATCACAGTGGAAATGTGGATCCCCGATAATCACCAAACCGAGGTGCAACTCTATTGCCGTGTCACTGACTCTGGTATTGGTATCTCTGCGGAGGCGCAAAGCAAACTATTCAAAGAGTTTAGCCAAGTACACGATACCCATAACACAAACTACAAGGGTACGGGCCTAGGTTTGGCCATCTGTAGCGAGCTTATCACTATGATGGGCGGCACGATTGAGCTGCAAAGTGAACTTGGTCAGGGCAGTCGCTTTACTTTTTATGTGTCTTTGCAATTGCTTGAGGGGAATTTCTGCCACAGTCATTATTTCCCCGCCCATTCTCGGGTTCTGCTTGCCCACCATGATGCAACTTGGCTATCGCTCGTCTCGAAACAATATTCGCAATACGGAGTAGAGACGGTTGAAGTGATGGACTGGCAATCGATAAAACGGGCGAAAAAAATAAAAGGTCAATTCAACCTGATTTTGCTCGACGAAGGTTTCTTTTTGGATGTAAACGAACAGGATGTCAATCGCTTAAGGCAAGCGCATTTAACCGCCGATGGTTCTATGGTGGCCTTGGTATCGGGTATGAGCACCGAAATAACCCATTCGCTCGCTACATTAGGGTTAGATCAAGTCGTCAATAAGCCTCTAAGCCGCGCCATGCAGTTGGCACTCTTAAGTAAAGATGCGCTGGCGAATGAGTTTGAAGAAGAATATGTGGCCCAAGAGAAATTCCAAGGCCATATCCTCCTCGCCGAAGACAGCCCCGCGAACCAAATTATTGCCGGAACCATGCTCACCAAGGCAGGGTTCGATGTCACTTATGCCTGCAACGGGCTTGAAGCGGTTAAGTTGGTCGTCGAAAAGCCCTTCGATCTCGTCTTGATGGATGTGCGTATGCCCGAGATGGATGGACTCGAGGCCACGGAAGTCATCCTGCAAAATCAGCCTGAGCAAGTTATTTTGGCGATGTCGGCCAATGTGATGAAAGAAGAGATAGAGCATTGCTATCAAGTCGGGATGAAGGACTTTATCGCTAAGCCCGTCAAACAAAAGACCTTACTGCATGCCATTCAAAAATGGTTGCCCAATGCCGTTGTCAGTTTACCAAGCTCACATAAACCCGCTGAAAATACAGCGAGTTTACTCGATGAACAACTCTTAGCGGAGCTTGAACATACCTTAGGTAAAGCGAGTCTATCGAACATGATGACGATCTTCTGTGATGAATTGGCGCAGCGGCTTAATCAGTTAAGCGAACTCGAATCGACGCAAGTGGACGAGATTGAAGATCAAGCGCACACTCTAAAAAGCAGTTCAGGCAGTTTCGGGGCGACGGCGCTGTTCTTATTAGCTCAGAAATTAGAAGCCTGTGCCCGTCAGCAACAGCTCGGTGCCATTCCCGAGCTGATGGCACAGATTGATGTCCTCGGAAAACAGACTCACAGTCTATTAACGGAACGATTTATTCAATAGGGATAGCTATGAATTATTCAGCATTATTGGTTGAAGACAGTATGTCACTCGGTGCGCTCTATACGGAGTATTTGCGCGCGGAGGATATTAATGTAACCCATGTGCATTACGGCGCGGATGCCCTAAAGGAATTATCGAACTGGCAGCCCGATCTGTTAATTCTCGATATTAAGCTGCCGGATATGTCGGGGCTCGACATCCTTAAGCAAGTGCAGCAGAGTCATCCCCATATCAGCACCATTATGATCACCGCCCACGGCAGCATCGATATTGCCATCGATGCGATGCGCTCAGGGGCGTTCGACTTCTTAGTTAAACCCTTCGATGCCAAGCGACTATCGATTACGGTGCGTAATGCCCTTAAACAAAAGCAATTACTCGAGCTTGTGACTCAGTATGAAAACAGCTTGCCAAAAGGGCATTATCAAGGGTTTATCGGCGATTCGCTAGCAATGCAGAGCGTGTACAAAACCATTGATTGTGTCGCCAACAGTAAGGCATCGGTTTTTATTATGGGGGAGAGTGGCACGGGTAAAGAAGTCTGCGCTCAAGCCATTCACCAAGTCGGCAATCGCGCCGACAAACCCTTTATCGCCTTAAACTGCGCATCAATCCCGAAAGAACTGATTGAAAGCGAAATTTTTGGCCACTGCAAAGGGGCATTCACCGGCGCCCATAACAATCGGGATGGCGCCGCGACCCGAGCCGACGGCGGCACCTTGTTCCTCGACGAAATCTGCGAAATGGATTTAGAACTGCAGAGCAAATTACTGCGGTTTATCCAAACAGGGACCTTTCAACGGGTGGGCGGCTCTAAAGAAGAGCATGTGGATATTCGTTTTATCAGTGCGACCAATCGCGAGCCCTGGGAAGAAGTCAAACTTGGGCATTTCCGTGAGGATTTGTTTTATCGCTTGCATGTTATTCCTATCGAACTGCCGCCCCTGCGCGCACGTGGGAATGACGTGCTCTTGTTGGCCAAACAATTATTAAAAACCTATACCAAAGAAGAAGGTAAAAAGTTTATCGACTTTAATCCACAAGCTGCAGCCATGCTACAAGCCTATGATTGGCCAGGCAATGTAAGGCAACTACAGAACGTGATCCGTCAGATTGTGGTACTCAATGACGCAAGCCATGTCGAGCCAAGTATGTTCCCCGTACCGCTAAAGCCGCTAGCACAGCCTCAAACAAAAGTTCAGCAGAAGACTAAGATGCAGGTCGAAACGACAAAACTGGACATTGATACACCCGTTCAAGTGGCGAGCCGCGAATTATCGGCAGAGTCTACGCAAGAGGCGCATACACAAACTGCTGAGCAACAGCGGATCCAACCGCTTTGGTTAACCGAGAAGCAAACGATAGAAGGGGCGATTGCCCTGTGCGACGGTAATGTCCCTAAAGCGGCCGCGCTGCTGGACATTAGCCCATCGACCATTTATCGCAAACGCATGACATGGGAAGAACAAGCGGAACGTTCAAGCTAATAATTGCTCCGTTTTGAGCCGCAGACACTTGCGTTAACAAGAGCCTCAACAGATAGCTAAACAATGAGCTTTCACATTGAACGTCAACAGTGTTTGCGGTTAGGTGTTTATCCTCTTTTGTAGCGCAAGCCAAGGCTGCGCTAAATCTCAAGTGTGCTAACGCTGAGTGGTTCGCTTTAACTCACAATCGACACGTGAATATAATCAATAACTGCGCTTGGTTTTGAAGAAGGCAAGTAGCTGTTTTTGTTTACCCGCTTCGGATAACACATCATGGCAAGCCTTACTGGCGTTGCCGACTCCCACCACGTTTTGATCGACCATTTCAACCGTCGATGAGATATTTCTGGAAATGTCTTCGGTCACGCTGGATTGTTCACTCGAGGCCGTGGCAACCACGGTATTAACATTAGAAATCGCATTGACTGAGGCCGAAATCCCTTGGAAAGCTCTGCGCACTTTTTCCGATACCATTTGAGACTCATCCAGCAAACTGGTATTGGCCTTCATATAATGGTCGGCTTTTTCCGCCTGAGACTGTAATTTTGAAATAATTTCTTGGATATCAATGGTGGATTGTTGGGTTTTAGCCGCAAGAGAGCGAACCTCATCGGCAACAACGGCAAAACCGCGACCCGCTTCTCCAGCCCTTGCCGCTTCAATCGCCGCATTAAGTGCCAGTAGGTTGGTTTGTTCGGAAATACTGGTAATCACATCAATAACAGAACCAATTTCGATGGAATAGTCTTTCAACTGATTCACAATCGAGCCTGAATCTCGGATCGCCGCCCCAATTTTGACTGAAATATTATCGGACTCGCCGAGGGATTTATTGCCTTCAGAGACATTGCCCATCGCCTCACCGGCACTGGTTTCGGCCTCGGTCGCATTTTTACTCACTTCTAGCGCGGTACTGGACATTTCATTGAGCGCCGTCGCAATTTGCTCGACCTGCACCAGCATTTGCTGGGAATTATGTTCAACCTGATTCATGGTTGAGGCGAGGATTTCGGCCGAAGTCGCGGTATTGTCGGCAACGGTAATTAATTGCTCGGTCATCTCAGAAATTTTATCGGCAGTCTCATTACAGCCCTGGGCCAAAACACCCAATTCATTATTGCCAATATCGGCAATGCGCTCGGAAAGATCGCCATTAGCCAACTTCGCCATAAAACTCTGCACGGTTTTAATCGATGTAATAATAAATTTTGAGATAGCCGTCGACGTCACTAACACCAACAATGACACTATGACCAAAATGAATAACATTATTTTGATCGATTCATCGTAAATCACATCGCCATAGCTGCTTGCGTCCTGCGCGCCTTTGTAATTCAGGTCTGATAATTTCAGCAATAAATCCGAGTATTCGTTATACGCCTCGAGTGATTCCGTCAGCAGCAATTGCTTAGCATCTTCGTTTTTATTTGCCCGTGACAGTATAAGCAGCTTCTGGTGAACGATCAGATATTCCTTATATAAGCGCTGAAAATCATTGAAGATATTTCGTTCTTCATTGCCGCTGATCAGTTGCTCATAGGTGTGGATAGAGTCATCGATTTGCGCTTTGGTTTTCTCCAGTTCTCGCTCAGTATCCCGCATCTGTCCTTCATCCAGCGAGAGAATATGCCGGGATTCTAATACCCTAAGATCTGCGGTTTGACCGTTGAGTCGCTCGATGACCCGCACGGCTGGCAACCAGTCATTGGATATGACGGTGGACTGTTCATTGATGACTTGCATTTTGCTCATTGCCATCATGGTTAACCCTAGAATTGCAATAATAGGAATCGCAAAAGCGCCAAGTAATAGGTGACTTATCTTTAGATTACGCATGTAAACCCCAGCAATGATGACTATGCTCAAATTCAGTTAAAAAAGCCTAATATAGGTATTTTTCCTTCCATAGATATATAAGTCAGAGTCTTCACTTTCGCTATGTCCACACAATGAATATTTGAATTGCAATAGTGACTTGCTTGTTTGCGAATACTGTTGTGATGCAGGCAAGATGACCCCATTAAATGCCGAAATAAAAATACCTAGAATCTTAGTCGATTTGCCGCTGGCGAAATGAAAACACATTTTACAATCGGTGTGGCGGTTACGGCTCACTCATGATGGTCACTAGGATTTCTTTAGCTATTTAGGACGGGGGGCAGTGGATAAGTTATCAAATGTATCTTGTGCCTACAGGTTTGGCACGAATTGGGCACAAATTTAGAAAAACGGCGAATTGGGGGGAAATTGCGGTAAATGTGGATTAAGCAAAAGAGGCAAAATCAGGTAGAGCCGAAGGGTGGGGCATGTTTGAATGTTTTTGCAAAAAACTAAAACAGGCTCGAAGATTTTATCTTAGGCACAAATAAAAACTAAGTATCTTGATGGAAGATTATATTAAATTGAGGTTTTACAGGGAGTTAAAGCGAGAAATGGTACACCCGAGTGGACTCGAACCACCGACCCCTACCATGTCAAGGTAGTGCTCTAACCAACTGAGCTACGGGTGCACTGTTTGAATTTCAAAATTTATACTCTTTTAAGAGAGTGGTACACCCGAGTGGACTCGAACCACCGACCCCTACCATGTCAAGGTAGTGCTCTAACCAACTGAGCTACGGGTGCATTGTTTTAATCGTTTTCTCAACACAACTTTGCGTTGTGCTTCGGAACGAGCGCTATATTAGGGGGATAGCGAAAGGCTGGCAAGCAAAAAAATGAATTTTATTGCCAAATGGTGAATTGCTGTGCAACTTGTCCAGTGTTTCAGCAAAGTTGTTGATAAAACGGCAAGTTAGACTGTGATGAGGGCCCAAATGACCCCGCACGAAATAAAACGGCGAGCCAAATGCTCGCCGTTTTATCTTTCAATCTGCTTAATGATGTACGCTGTCACCTTCAATCAAACTTAAATGCACACCATGCTTTTGAATATAACGAAGGCGGATGAAAAACAGCAGCGCCGCCGAGGTGAGGCCGGCAATTAATCCTGTCCAAAAACCATGGGCGCCCATGGCGGGTACGATAAAGTCGGTATACGCCAAGGTATAACCTAATGTCATGCCAATGCCCCAGTAGGAAAACAGCGTAATATAAAACGCACTGCGGGTATCTTTATATCCACGCAAGGCGCCGGCGGCGACCACTTGAACTGAGTCAGATAATTGATACAGCGCGGCCATCAGCATCAAACTGCCCGCAAGTACCACCACTTCTGGATCGCTGTTATACAACTCGGCGATTTGGAAGCGGAATAACACCGTTAAGATTGCCGTCGACAAGGCCAATGAAAGCGCCAACCACAATCCAACCTTTGCCACCACGGCAGAAATATCCGCGCGATCGCGGCCAAGGTAATAGCCAATACGAATCGAGACGGCAATACCAATCGAGAGTGGCAACATAAATACTATGGCGGAGAAGTTCAGCGCAATCTGATGGCTGGCCACCACAGTCGCGCCTAATGGCGCCAACAGCAGGGCAATAATTGCAAATAGGCTCACCTCAAAGAAGAGTGCCATCGCAATCGGCATCCCAAGCTTAGTCATCTTCTTCATGGTGGCAAAATCAGGGCGATGGAACTGGCTAAAGGGCGCCAATGCGGCAAACTTTTTATGGAACTGCATATAAATCGTCATGGCAATCAACATGGCCCAAAAGACTAAAGCAGTCGCGATACCACAACCGGCACCGCCCATGGCTGGCACGCCGAAATGGCCATAAATAAAGATATAGTTTGCCGGAATATTCACCGCTAACCCCACGAATCCGATGATCATGGTCGGTAATGTGTAAGAAATCCCTTCACTGCAACCGCGTAATACCTGATAGAGCACAAATGCGGGCGCGCCCCATAAAATACCGTCGATATATCCTATGGTTAAGTTGTACAATTGGGGCTCTAAATTCATATGGCTGAGCACGAGTGGTGCGGATGCGAGAAACGCCATCACGCCAAGGCCACCAATTAAGGCCAGATAAGCGCCTTGAAACGCCAGCGGTTGAATGGCTTTCTGATTATTTGCGCCATTGTGATGGGCAAATAACGGCGTAAACGCCATCAACAGCCCTTGGACAAATAAGATGGCGGGTAACCAAAGACTGGTTCCTACGGCCACGGCGGCCATATCGACAGCACTGACGCGGCCCGCCATGACAGTATCGATAAACCCCATCATGGTTTGTGTTACTTGGGCGATCAACACTGGGAGTGCGAGTTGAATTAAGCGTTTGGCCTGAAAGCCTGAATGATTCATAAATACAGCCTTTAACGAATAAGCGAGCAAAAAATGTTTACTGGTATAGTTCAAGCCACCTGCGAGGTGGTTGCAATACATAAGAAAGATGGCCTAAATACCCTTGAGGTAGCGTTTAAACCTGATTTGCATGAGGGACTTGCGATTGGTGCAAGTGTGGCAAATAACGGGGTATGTCTGACGGTGACTCAGGTCGTTGATGATAGGGTATTTTTCGCTGTAGTGGAAGAGACCTTAAGGTTGACAAACCTTGCTAATTTGACTGTTGGCCAGCGGGTGAACATCGAGCGTTCTTTGACGTTTGGCAGCGAAATCGGCGGTCATATCCTCTCGGGACACATTCATACTAAGGCGAAAGTGAGTCACATTAGTCATACAGAGCAGCATTATGATCTGACCTTAAGTGTCGAGCCTAAATGGATGAACTATATCCTTTATAAAGGCTTTGTCGGGGTAAACGGTTGCAGCTTAACGGTAGGCGAGGTGACCGAAAGTAGTTTTATGCTGCACTTGATCCCAGAAACCCTCAAATTAACCAATTTAGGCCAGTGTCAGGTTGGTGATGAGTTAAATATCGAAATTGACAGCCAAACCCAAGCGATCGTCGACACCGTCGAGCGCGTGCTGGCCAAACGTTTTAGCGGCCAATCTTAATTCACATGCCTAATAAATTTGCTCGTCGTCCGAGTCAATATATAACTCAATGGTGCGGCGGGCATCATCCACATGTAAACGCAGGTGGATGGGATTACAACAAATTCGGCAGTCATCGTAATAATCCTGATCGCCGCTGCTGGCATCAATACTAATATGTTGATGGTGTCCGCAGTGGGGGCAGGCAATCACTTTATTCATGATCCTCATGGCGCAACTCCTCTCTAACGAATGCTAGGGATGACACTTGTCGCTAAGCCATCACACTGGCTTTAGTTGAGTATACAAGAATGTGCTATTGCAACTTAGATAAAGTCGGTATCAAAATCTTATTAACTAGATTTTTCCGTTCCGCTCAGCGCTTGGTACTTTTTTCACAGATATTTATCTAGCGTAAAAACCGTCAAGCATGCGCACCAGTTAAGTTATGTAAGTTATGTTAAGTTAACTCAATCCTTTACTGTCATCAGTTCGACAGGCGCAGTCGGTAATATGCCTTCCTCTATATTGTCACTAATGGCCTGCGATAACTGTTCTATCTGCAGCAAAAGCTCGGCGTGGATGTCGGCCTGCAAACCAATGGCGTCAAATTGCACCGCTTGGCGTTGAACTGCTCGGGGTTCAGGTTGAGTGAGTGGCGTGGGGCTAACTGGGATTGGGTTCTGGGCGACTTGGCTAAGTGCAACCGTTAATAGGATACTCGTGAACATACCAACTCCTTTGGCTTCATTATTTACAGCGATGCGACTGCGCGATAAACCTCCAACCCACCCGCAATCATTTAACGCGCATAGCGTAGGGGCGTTAAATGACTGCCACATGAACGATTGACTGCAATATGATGAATTCACAGCAAACTTTGCCGATGATGTTAATAAAGGAGCAAATTTGGGGGCTAAGCCTCGCAATTGGGCCATTTAACTTGCGTGCCTTAAAGACTATCCCGTAGAATAACTGTCCTGCTACGCAAGGCGGCTAAGACTCCTGTACTGTCTTAACCTCGCGAGCATTCTCTTTTTACTTAATCACCATGTGGCCCTACGTGTGGGTCACCACTGGACAAGGATATTTCATGCCTGTAATTACACTTCCTGATGGTAGCAAACGCGAGTTTGCACATCCCGTATCGACTCTCGATGTTGCCGCTGATATCGGCCCTGGTCTTGCTAAAGCCTGTATCGCTGGTCGCGTGAATGGCGAACTAAAAGACGCTTGCGATCTGATCGAAACCGATGCTGAACTTTCTATTATTACCGCTAAAGACGAAGAAGGTATTGAAATCCTTCGCCATTCTTGCGCGCATTTATTAGGCCATGCAATCAAGCAATTATGGCCACAAACCAAGATGGCGATCGGTCCTGTGATCGATAACGGCTTCTACTACGACATCGATCTTGAGCACAAGCTGACTCAAGAAGATATCGAAGCCCTCGAAAAACGTATGCTTGAACTGGCTAAGACCAATTACGACGTAGTCAAACGCGTTGTGAGCTGGCAAGAAGCCCGTGATACCTTCGCCGCCCGCGGTGAAGAATACAAGATCGCGATTCTGGATGAGAACATCAGCAAAGATGCGACTCCAGCGCTCTATCATCACGAAGAATACACTGACATGTGCCGTGGTCCACACGTGCCAAACATGCGTTTCTGCCATCATTTCAAGTTGATGAGCATTGCCGGCGCTTATTGGCGCGGTAACTCTGAAAACAAGATGCTGCAACGTATTTACGGTACTGCATGGGCGGATAAAAAAGCCCTGAGCACCCATTTAGCCCGTCTTGAAGAAGCGGCTAAACGTGACCACCGTAAGATTGGTAAGCAGCTTGACCTCTACCATATGCAAGAAGAAGCACCAGGCATGGTGTTCTGGCATAACGATGGTTGGAGCATCTTCCTCGAATTAGAACGTTTCATTCGCCGTAAGTTAAATCAATACACTTACCAAGAAGTGAAAGGTCCGTTGATGATGGACCGCGTACTGTGGGAACGCTCTGGTCACTGGGATAAATACTCAGAAGCCATGTTCACAACCAGCAGTGAGAACCGTGAATACGCAGTTAAGCCAATGAACTGCCCTGGCCACGTACAGATCTTCAACCAAGGCTTGAAATCTTACCGTGATCTGCCACTGCGTATGGCGGAATTTGGTTGCTGTCACCGCAATGAGCCATCAGGTTCGCTGCACGGTTTGATGCGCGTACGTGGTTTTACTCAAGACGATGCCCATATCTTCTGTACTGAAGATCAAGTTCAAGCAGAAGTGAGTTCTTGTATCCAAATGGTATACGACACTTACTCGACATTTGGCTTCGAAAACATCGTTGTAAAACTGTCGACTCGCCCAGAAAAACGTATCGGTGACGATGCGATGTGGGACAGAGCCGAAGAAGCACTCAAGCAGGCTTTACGTGCGAACAACATTGAATTCACCATTTTACCGGGTGAAGGCGCCTTCTACGGTCCTAAGATTGAGTTCACGCTACACGACTGTTTAGACCGTGCATGGCAATGCGGTACTGTGCAATTAGACTATGCATTACCAAGCCGTTTAGGTGCAACTTATGTCGCCGAAGATAACAGCCGTCAAACGCCTGTGATGATCCATCGTGCGATTTTAGGCTCGTTGGAGCGTTTCTTAGGTATTTTGATCGAAGAATACGCAGGTCGTTTCCCAACTTGGTTGGCTCCAATGCAAGTTGTCGTGATGAATATCACCGACAAACAGGCTGATTATGTTGAAGAAGTGGTCAAATTCTTCAAAGAACAAGGTATTCGCGCCTCATTTGACTTGAGGAATGAGAAAATAGGCTTTAAAATACGCGAGCACACCTTAAGGCGTGTTCCTTATTTATTGGTCGTTGGCGATCAGGAAATGGAAAATAAGGAAGTTGCGGTGCGTACACGTGATGGCGTTGACTTAGGTAAGATGCGAATCGAAGATTTCGCCGCTAAGATCCATCAACAAATTTCGCTCCGTAGTCTCAAATTGTTGGAGGAATAGGTCATAAAGATCAAGAAAACAGCAGGGCGTCAGCTGGCCCCTAATAGAATCAATGAAGAAATCACAGGTGTACCAGAAGTACGCTTAACTGGCATTGATGGTGAAGCTATTGGTGTGGTAAGCATCAGAGATGCTCAGAATTTGGCAGATGAAGCGGGTGTAGACCTAGTCGAAATTAGTCCAAACGCTGAACCTCCAGTATGTCGCATTATGGACTACGGTAAGTTCCTGTTTGATAAAGCGAAAGCTCAAAAGGAACAAAAGAAGAAGCAAAAACAGGTTCAGGTTAAGGAAATCAAATTCCGTCCTGGAACTGACGAAAACGACTATCAGGTAAAACTACGCAACCTGATACGTTTTCTGGAAGACGGGGACAAAGCGAAAATTACGCTGCGTTTCCGAGGCCGCGAAATGGCTCACCAAAACCTGGGTATGGATCTGCTGAACCGTATCAAAACAGATTTGGATGAGTATGCAATTGTTGAATCCTTCCCGAAAATGGAAGGCCGACAAGCCATTATGGTGCTAGCGCCTAAAAAGAAATAAGTAGGGCAACCTATAAAAGTAGCGAAGGCTATATGCCTTCGCTCGCCTTGCTTTTTATTTAACATCCCAATGCGGAGTTTTAGTAATGCCTAAAATGAAAACCGACAGAGGTGTAGCGAAGCGTTTTAAGAAAACCGCTAATGGTTTCAAGCGCAAGCAAGCCCATTTACGTCACATTCTGACCAAAAAGAGCACTAAGCGTAAGCGTCACTTACGTAACAAGTGTTTAGTTGCTAAAGTTGACGTTCCAGCAATCGCGCGTCAATTACCATACGCTTAATTTAGGAGATTAGAAAATGCCAAGAGTTAAGCGTGGTGTAACCGCACGTGCTCGTCACAAGAAAGTTTTAAAATTAGCTAAAGGTTATTATGGCGCTCGTAGCCGTACTTACCGCGTTGCTGTTCAAGCAGTAACTAAAGCTGGTCAATATGCTTACCGTGACCGTCGTCAGAAAAAACGTCAATTCCGTCAACTGTGGATTGCACGTATTAATGCTGCAGCTCGTCAAAATGGTCTGTCTTACAGCCGTTTCATCAACGGTCTGAAAAAGGCGTCTATCGAAATCGATCGTAAGATTTTGGCTGACATCGCTGTATTCGACAAAGTTGTATTCGCAACTTTAGTTGAAAAAGCAAAAGAAGCGTTAAACTAAGCAATTAGTTTGTCGCACTTAAGAGGGGACCATTTGGTCCCTTTTTTTGTTGCTGCTGTGACCGTCTTAAATAGCGTTGAGGCTTGCTTCAAGCGAGTCACAAAAACAGATAAAAAAATAGCAGGCTAATGCCTGCTATTTCATTTGAGTGGGCGAGCACCCGTAAAAATCACACTCAATTGTTCTTCGCGTAATTACTTTTTAGCGTCTAAGTAACGCTCAGCATCTAATGCTGCCATACAACCTGTACCCGCAGAGGTAATCGCTTGACGGTAATGTTGGTCCATAACGTCACCTGCGGCAAAAACACCTTCGATGCTGGTTTGGGTCGCGTTACCTTGAAGGCCGCTTTGTACCTTCAGATAACCGTTGTTCATCTCTAATTGGCCTTCGAAAATCCCAGTATTTGGGCTGTGACCAATGGCCACAAACACGCCGGTAACGGCCAGATCTGTGATAGCGCCATCTTTGGTGCTTTTCATTTTCAAGCCTGTTACACCCATAGCATCACCAACCACTTCTTCCATGGTTTGGTCAAGGTGCAGGATAATGTTGCCGTTAGCCACTTTATCCATTAAACGGTCGATAAGGATTTTCTCTGAGCGGAAAGTGTCACGGCGATGAATTAAGTGCACTTCGGCGGCGATGTTACTCAAATAAAGTGCTTCTTCAACGGCAGTGTTACCACCACCAATGACGGCAACTTTCTGATTGCGATAAAAGAAACCATCACAGGTCGCACAGGCCGATACGCCGCGTCCTTTAAACGCTTCTTCAGACTCAAGTCCTAAGTAACGAGCAGAAGCACCTGTCGCAATGATCAGCGCATCACAAGTGTATTCGCCATTGTCGCCTTTTAAACGGAAAGGGCGCTCAGTCAGCGTCACTTCATTGATATGGTCGAAAAGGATTTCAGTATCAAACTTTTCCGCATGTTTTTGCATACGTTCCATTAATGCTGGACCCGTTAAGTCTTCTGCATCACCTGGCCAGTTTTCAACTTCAGTCGTGGTCGTTAACTGACCACCTTGCTGCATACCTGTGATCATCACAGGCTTTAAGTTTGCGCGCGCAGCATAAACTGCTGCCGTGTATCCTGCGGGACCTGAACCTAAAATCAATAGGTTACTGTGTCTGACTTGGCTCATTTTTCTCTCCGTGCCTTTAGCAAATTGCATGGATTGTATGGAATTTACCTGTAGGGGTAAAGCGCTGTTTGGTGATTCTTTTAGATTATGCTAATCGAATCCTAAGGCAAATTGTCAGCCTGAGTTTACTAAGGCTTTGGCTTATATCAATCACATTAAATATCTAATCAGTTCAGAGCCTCGCAGGCATTTCAATCCAAGGCGCATTGACGCAGAAATGGTCATTCCCTTTTAAGTCAATGTAACACCGGAGTGGGATGCCTGTGTGGCTCCCAAAGGGCAGCTGATGTTCACTGTATGGCAACGCGCTTTATTGCGTTTAAGGCTTTCGACAGAGCGCCACTATGCCTTCAAGCCTTAGCCTTGTCTAAAGCGCGTTGAATTCCCGCTGAATGAACAGATATTTAATACGATTGGTATTAAGCCCCGCACGGGTGAAGATATTTGTGATCAGCATAAAAAATCGGCCTCAACAAAGTGAGGCCGAACAAAGCAGAGTAGGTCAGAAGGACCTAGGCTCTCATATGATTAGGCTAATAAACTTGCTGGCGCTGTGTACTCAAGATTTAATGCTTGCGCCACTTCTTTACAAACCAGTTTGCCGTGCATCACGTTCAAACCGTTCAGTAAGTGTTTGTCTTGTAGTAGGGCAGCTTTATAACCTAAGTTAGCTAACTTAAGGATATAAGGCAGAGTCGCGTTATTCAGGGCGAAGGTTGAAGTGCGGGCAACAGCACCTGGCATGTTCGCGACACAGTAATGCACTACGTCATCAACGATGTAAGTTGGATCTTGGTGAGTCGTTGCATGTGAAGTTTCCACACAACCACCTTGGTCGATTGCTACGTCAACGATAGCACTGCCTGGCTTCATGCGAGCGATCATGCTACGTGTCACAAGCTTAGGCGCCGCAGCACCTGGAATTAATACGCCACCAATCACGAGATCAGCCTCTAATACATGGCGCTCAATCGCATCGGCAGTTGAGTAAACAGCCTTAACTGCAGAACCAAATTGTACGTTTAAGCGGCGCAGTGCATCGATGCTACGATCAAGAACAACCACATCAGCACCCATGCCCACAGCCATTTGTGCAGCATTGGTACCAACCATACCACCGCCGATGATCACAACTTTTGCAGGCTCTACACCTGGTACACCGCCTAAAAGCATGCCGCGGCCACCGGATGATTTTTCCAGCGCCATCGCACCCGCTTGGATTGACATGCGACCAGCCACTTCTGACATTGGGGCCAGCAAAGGTAAGCCACCACGGTCATCGGTTACTGTTTCGTAAGCGATACATACGGCACCACTTTTAATTAAATCTTCAGTTTGCGGTAAATCCGGCGCTAAATGCAGATAAGTGAATAAAATCTGGTCATGACGAAGCATAGCGCGTTCAACTGCTTGAGGCTCTTTTACCTTTACGATCATCTCTGCTTTAGCAAAGACTTCAGCAGCAGTTGCTAATATTTCGGCACCTGCATCAACATAATCCTGATCTGAAAAACCAATTCCCGTGCCGGCATTCGTTTCGACAAACACTTCATGACCTTTGATGGTCAATTCGCGAACGCTTGAAGGAACCATACCGACACGATACTCGTGGTTTTTAATTTCCTTTGGTACACCAATAATCATTTTTGAGCCTCAATTGCCTGAAAAACCCACTTTTAATGGGCATAATTGTTATTTTATCGTGACCTGAACGTGATTAATTCAGGGATATCTAGTATAGTATCGGCGACGCAGTTTATGCTGCTGAACTTTAGACATACGTAGAATAAAATGTTGTTTTAGTGATAAAGCAAGGTTAAATAAATGGCATATAATAAAAAGAGTCCTGTAAAAGACTTGGATCGCATCGATCGCAACATTCTTAATGAATTACAAATTGATGGACGCATTTCAAATGTGGAACTGTCTAAAAGAGTAGGATTAAGTCCCACTCCGTGTTTAGAAAGAGTGAAACGACTCGAAAAGCAAGGATATATCAACGGCTATACCGCCTTGGTTAATCCTCATTTCTTGGGTGCATCCCTACTGGTATTCGTGGAAATCACCTTGAGCCGTGATACTCCCGAAGTATTTGATAAGTTTAATCGCGCTGTGCAACTGTTAGATGATATTCAAGAGTGTCATCTGGTTTCTGGTGACTTTGACTACTTATTGAAGACACGTGTTTCTGATATGTCAGCTTATCGCCGTTTACTCGGTGAGACGCTGCTGAAATTACCTTCAGTGTCCGATACCCGTACTTACGTGGTGATGGAAGAAGTGAAACACACGAGTCGTGTCGCGATAAACCATCTGCTCTCCGATATTTAATACCCTGAACGTTTACAATAAGGGGCCTAGGCCCCTTATTTATTCCTACGCTCGACGCCTTGCTTAGCCCTTAGGTTTGCCAGCTTAAGGGCGAATTTTTATCTGGTTTTTATCTTCTGTTCCGCGGGTAAATTGGTTGCATAATAGTCAGTTAATGCTGAAAACCTGTGCTTTAGGTCATTAGCGCCGATTTTTTGCCTTGTACCAGTAATTCTTAGGATAAAAACGCCCTAAGATGCTCCACATTTAGTGGGATTCTGGTATCGTTAGCCCACCTGTTTTCATTTTTATGGATTAAGTCGTTTGTCTCAAGGAAATAGTGTACGCACGCTCTCAGGCCTGCAGCGTCTGCTCGAAGGCGGACTCATCATTTGCTGTGTTTTAGCCACCTATATTTTGCTTGCCTTAACCAGTTTTAGTCCGTCGGATCCGGGCTGGAGCCAGTCTCATTTTCAAGGCGATATCAAAAACTGGACGGGTGCAGTAGGGGCGTGGATTGCCGACATTCTGCTGTACTTTTTTGGCGTCACTGCCTACATCATGCCGATTATTGTGGCCTCGACAGGTTGGCTGCTTTTCAAACGCGCCCATGATTTATTGGAAATTGACTACTTTTCAGTTGCACTGCGCATCATAGGTTTTCTGCTGCTTATTCTCGGTTTTTCAGCATTAGCCAGCATGAATGCTAATAACATCTATGAGTTTTCCGCAGGCGGCGTGGCAGGGGATGTTATCGGGCAAGCCATGTTGCCGTATTTTAATAAGCTCGGCACGACCTTGTTGCTGCTGTGCTTCTTAGGCTCAGGCTTTACGCTGTTAACCGGGATCAGCTGGTTGACTGTGGTCGAGAAGGTCGGCTTTGTTTCCATTTGGTGCTTCAGAAAGCTCAAACGTCTGCCACAGGCGTTAAAACGTGAGCGTGAAACCGAAGATACCCGTGGTTTTATGACGGTCGTTGATAAGTTTAAGCAGCGCCGTGATTCACAGCACCAGCTTGAAAAAGCCCGAGTGCGCGAACCTGAAGTCGCACCGAGCCGCATCTTTACCACTCGCCCAGTGAAGGAAGAAAAGGAAGAAGTCAGCGACGAAATCATCACCGAAGCGAGTACAGGGAAGGGCAAGCTGTCGGCTCTCGCAAAAATCTTGAGTTTAAACAGCAATAAAACCAAGGCTGAACCTAAAGGCCAACAACGAGTTGAGCCACAATTGGATCAAGCCAGCGCTGTGGCTGAACATGGTCATTTTGAGGCGCCGCCTTGGGTGGCTAAACCCAAAGAAGCCGAATTAGATTTAGAGGATGAAACTGAGTTCAAGGCGCACGTATTCGAAGATGACGATGGCGATGATGAGCCCATATTCCACCGTGAAACCATGCTCGATGATGAGGATGAAGACGAATTAGGTTTCAACGATGAAGATGTCATCGATTTTGATACTAAAGCCTCAACGGGCGCTGTGACTCAGGCGCAACGTCAAAAAGAAGCGCCAAAGGCGAAGATTGTCGATGGTATTGTGGTTTTACCGGGACAAGAAGATAAACCAGTTCCTGCAAAACCTATGGATCCGCTGCCAAGCATCAGCTTACTGGATGTGCCTAATCGTAAAAAGAATCCGATAAGCCCAGAGGAATTAGAGCAGGTTGCCCGTTTAGTCGAGGCTAAGCTTGCCGACTTTAACATTGTGGCCACAGTGGTGGGGGTTTATCCCGGTCCTGTGATCACCCGTTTTGAGCTAGATTTAGCCCCAGGCATTAAAGCCTCTAAGATTTCAAACCTCGCCAACGACCTAGCACGTTCACTGCTAGCCGAGCGTGTGCGTGTGGTTGAGGTGATTCCGGGTAAATCCTATGTGGGTCTCGAACTGCCAAACAAGTTCCGCGAAACCGTGTACATGCGCGATGTGCTCGATTGTGAAGCCTTTACCGAGAGCAAGTCGAACCTGACCATGGTGCTTGGCCAAGATATTTCCGGCGAACCTGTGGTGGTTGATTTAGGCAAAATGCCGCACTTACTGGTAGCCGGTACCACGGGTTCGGGTAAATCTGTCGGGGTGAACGTGATGATCACCAGCTTATTGTATAAGTCTGGCCCTGAAGATGTTCGCTTTATCATGATCGACCCGAAAATGCTGGAATTATCGGTTTATGAAGGCATCCCACATCTACTCTGTGAAGTGGTTACCGACATGAAAGAAGCGGCCAATGCGCTGCGCTGGTGTGTGGGTGAGATGGAGCGCCGCTACAAGCTAATGTCTATGATGGGCGTTCGTAACATCAAGGGATATAACGCCAAGATTGCCGAAGCGAAAGCGAATGGCGAAGTGATTTTAGACCCCATGTGGAAGTCATCTGACAGCATGGAGCCTGAGGCGCCAGCCTTAGATAAACTGCCATCGATTGTGGTTGTCGTCGACGAATTTGCTGACATGATGATGATTGTCGGTAAAAAAGTGGAAGAACTGATCGCCCGTATCGCCCAAAAGGCCCGTGCTGCGGGTATCCATTTAATCCTTGCGACCCAACGTCCATCGGTGGATGTGATCACTGGCTTAATCAAGGCCAACATCCCGACACGGATGGCGTTCCAAGTGTCTTCCCGTATCGACTCCCGTACGATTTTGGATCAGCAAGGCGCTGAAACCTTATTGGGTATGGGTGACATGTTATATTTACCACCCGGAACCGCGGTGCCAAACCGTGTCCATGGTGCCTTTATCGATGACCATGAAGTTCACCGTGTGGTGGCCGATTGGTGCGCCCGTGGTAAGCCACAATACATTGATGAGATCCTCAATGGCGTGAGCGAGGGCGAACAAGTGCTCTTACCGGGTGAAACCGCCGAGTCCGATGAAGAATACGATCCGCTTTACGATGAGGCCGTCGCCTTTGTGACCGAAACCCGCAGAGGTTCGATTTCGAGCGTACAGCGTAAGTTTAAGATTGGTTATAACCGTGCAGCACGTATTATCGAACAAATGGAAATGCAGGGCGTGGTCTCGGCGCAGGGCCATAATGGTAACCGCGAAGTGCTGGCACCGCCGGCCCCGAAACACTATTAATGTTAAGCTAGATGTCAGTTTGAACTCGCCATAATGCGGTGAGTTCAACTTTTAGTTCAAAGGATACCTATGAAAAAACTGTTGTGTGCTGTGTTGTTATCACCATTGTTATACAGCAATGCAGTATTGGCCGATGACGCAACGCAATTACGCGAAACCTTAAACGGCACTGAGTCACTCAAGGCGGATTTCAAGCAAACCGTTACCGATATCAATAAAAAGGTTATCCAAACGGGCGCGGGTGTATTCGCACTGGCCCATCCAAACCAGTTCTATTGGCATTTAACCGCACCCGATGAATCCCAAATTGTCGCCGACGGTAAAGATTTATGGATTTATAATCCCTTCGCCGAAGAAGTGGTGATCATGGATTTTGCTGAAGCCATTAATGCATCGCCGATCGCCTTATTGGTTCACCGCGATGACGCCACTTGGTCACAATATAGCGTCGCCAAGAAGCAAGACTGTTATGAAATCAAACCTAAGGCCACGGATGCCGGGATCTCCTCGGTCAATGTCTGTTTTAACAAAGGCACGCTGAATAAATTCAATGTGCTCGATGATAAAGGCAACCAGAGCCAGTTTTATTTGAGCAATCAACACAGCATTAGCGCCGCGGATAAAGCGTTATTTAAGTTCGTGTTGCCAGAAAACGTTGATGTGGATGATCAACGTCTTAAAAGCCAGTAGGTTTACGCGTGAGCAGTTTATCGTTTAATTTTGCGCCTGATTTTCGTCCCTTAGCCGCGCGTATGCGGCCAAGGACGATTGCCGAGTATATAGGTCAAGCCCATTTGTTGGGGGAAGGCCAACCACTGCGCCAAGCATTAGAAGCGGGCCGAGCCCATTCGATGATGTTATGGGGACCGCCGGGCACAGGTAAAACGACACTTGCCGAACTTATCGCCCATTATTCCAATGCCCATGTTGAACGCATCTCGGCGGTCACCTCGGGGGTAAAAGACATTCGCGCCGCCATCGAGCAGGCCCAAGCCGTTGCCCAATCCCGTGGACAACGCACCTTGTTGTTTGTTGATGAAGTGCATCGCTTTAATAAGAGTCAGCAGGACGCCTTTTTGCCCTTCATTGAAGATGGCACAGTGATTTTTATTGGGGCGACCACTGAAAACCCTTCATTTGAAATCAATAACGCCTTACTGTCGCGGGCGCGTGTTTATCTTATCAAACGCTTAAGCCAAGACGAGATAGTGCATATTATCACTCAAGCCTTAACGGATCCCGAGCGTGGGTTAGGACAACGTCAGTTAGTTATGCCAGCGGGTGTGCTCAATAAGCTGGCACAGCTCTGTGACGGCGATGCGCGCAAAGCGCTAAACCTGCTTGAATTGATGAGCGATATGGTGGCCGATGGTGGCAGTTTTACCACTGAAATGCTGGTACAAGTCGCCGGTCATCAAGTGGCGGGGTTCGATAAAAATGGCGATCAATTTTACGATTTGATTTCGGCGGTACATAAATCGATTCGCGGCTCTGCGCCCGATGCCGCACTGTACTGGTTTTGCCGTATTTTAGAAGGCGGCGGCGATCCGCTATATGTCGCCAGACGCTTATTAGCCATAGCCTCGGAAGATGTGGGCAATGCAGACCCTAATGCCATGACAGTCGCGCTCAATGCTTGGGATTGTTTCCATCGCGTTGGGCCTGCCGAAGGTGAGCGGGCGATTGCCCAAGCGATTGTGTATTTAGCCAGTGCACCTAAGAGTAATGCCGTTTACACCGCCTTTAAAGCGGCGAGGGCGCTGGCACGCGAAACGGGCCAAGAGGCCGTGCCCTATCATCTGCGCAATGCGCCGACCAAACTTATGGCGGAAATGGGTTTTGGCGCCGAATATCGCTACGCCCATGATGAACCCAATGCCTATGCCAGCGGCGAGAATTATTTCCCCGAATCCTTACAAGAGTCGCAATTTTATTTCCCGACTGAACGCGGATTTGAGAAGCGAATTAAGGACAAATTGGCGCAATTAGCGCAATTAGATCAAGCCAGTGGGAGAAAACGGTATGAATAATCTCTTACTTGTGGCCTTGGGTGGTTCCATTGGTGCGGTTTTTCGCTATCTTATTTCAATATTCATGATCCAAGTATTTGGCAGCAGTTTTCCTTTTGGTACACTGTTGGTCAATGTCCTCGGTTCATTTTTAATGGGCGTCATTTACGCACTGGGACAAATGAGTCATATCAGCCCAGAACTCAAAGCCCTGATCGGCGTTGGCCTATTAGGCGCTTTGACAACGTTTTCAACCTTCTCAAACGAAACTTTATTGCTGATGCAAGAAGGAGATTGGTTGAAGGCGGCTTTGAATGTGGTGTTGAACCTAAGTCTATGTTTGTTTATGGTTTACTTAGGCCAACAACTGGTTTTTTCTCGCATTTAACTATTAAGAATATATCACATGTTAGATCCTAAATTTTTGCGCAACGAATTAGCAGTTACCGCTGAGCGATTAGCTACCCGTGGTTTTATTTTAGATGTCACTCATCTCACTCAATTAGAAGAAAAACGTAAGTCACTGCAAGTGGCGACTGAAGAGTTACAAGCTTCGCGTAATGCTATTTCCAAGTCCATCGGACAAGCAAAAGCCCGCGGCGAAGATGTGGATGCCATCATGGCGCAGGTTGGCGATTTAGGTGCGCAATTAGATGCGAAGAAAGTCGAGCTGGCCGCGGTACTTGAAGAAGTGAACGCGATTGCCATGTCGATGCCAAACCTGCCAGATGAGTCTGCGCCTATCGGTGCTGATGAGACTGAGAACGTCGAAATTCGTCGTTGGGGCACACCACGCAGCTTCGATTTCCCAGTTAAAGACCATATCGATTTAGGTGAAGACCTAAACGGTTTAGATTTTAAGAGCGCAGTGAAAATCACAGGCTCACGCTTTATCGTCATGAAAGGCCAAATCGCCCGTTTAAACCGTGCATTAGGTCAGTTCATGTTAGATCTGCACACCACTGAGCACGGTTATACCGAAGCTTACGTACCATTACTGGTTAACGAAGCAAGTTTACTGGGTACTGGCCAATTACCGAAGTTTGGTGAAGACTTGTTCCACACTAAACCTGCGACCGAAGAAGGCCAAGGCTTAAGCCTGATCCCAACCGCAGAAGTGCCATTAACGAACCTAGTGCGTGACAGCATTGTCGATGAAGATGAATTGCCGATTAAGTTAACCGCGCATACCGCTTGTTTCCGCAGTGAAGCGGGCTCATACGGTAAAGATACCCGTGGTCTTATCCGTCAGCACCAATTCGATAAAGTGGAATTAGTGCAACTGGTTAAGCCCGAAGACTCAATGGCGGCGCTCGAAGCGCTAACTGGCCACGCTGAAACCGTACTGCAACGCCTCGGCCTGCCATACCGTACAGTGATCCTGTGCACCGGTGACATGGGCTTTGGTTCAAGCAAAACCTACGATATCGAAGTGTGGTTACCAGGCCAAAACACTTACCGTGAGATCTCTTCATGTTCAAATATGAAGGACTTCCAAGCGCGTCGTATGCAAGCCCGTTACCGCGTTAAGGCAGATAACAAGCCTGCATTGCTGCACACCTTAAACGGCTCAGGCTTAGCGGTAGGTCGTACTTTAGTTGCGATTTTAGAGAACTATCAAAATGCCGATGGTAGCGTGACGATTCCTGAAGCACTGCGCCCATACATGGGTGGATTGACTCAGATCGGTTAATTGGCGTAACACAACACCATGGATAAAGGTCAACGTTATCTTCGTTGGCTTTCCTACACCGCTGTCATCGCCGTGTTTTGCGCAGTGATGTTGGCCACCCTAGGTAAAGCCGTCTGGGTTGTGTTAGAAAACGTGAAATAGCACGACTCAAATAAAAAGGTATATTCCACTGGAATATACCTTTTTTGTTAGCAGAATCGATTAAAGCTTAAATACACTTGGCAGGTTTAGGCAGGCCCGCAATCTTTGTCGCCTGTTTGGCAGGACCCACCGGAAAGAGGGTATAGAGATACTTAGAGTTACCTTTATCCGGCCCTAAGCTTTGACCAATCGCTTTGACTAACACGCGAATTGCAGGGCTGGTTTTATATTCCAGATAAAAATCCCGAACAAAATTAACCACTTCCCAGTGAGCACTGGTCAGTTCAATCTGTTCTTCTTGGGCTAACAGCGGCGCCATATCCGGCTGCCAGTCGGCGATATTCTTTAAATAGCCTTGATGGTCGCGTTCAATTTCGACGCCATTGAATATAAGCGGATTTACCACGTGATCACCTTATCGTGCTGCAAAGATTGAGCGACAAACTCGTTGTAATCAATCTGACTAATGTTTTTAAGACGTTCCGTTAAGCCACGGGCAATGACATCGTCTTTGAGCACCATCACCTTAAAGGGCGATAGCGCCATGGCCCATTGGCGCAGTAATAATGCGTTAACGCCATCGCTCGAGAGTAAAATCGCATCCTCTTTGCAAGCATAACGTAGGCAAAGTTTGAGGGCATTGTCTCGGCTGGGCGAGGTTTGGATATGATGTAAAATCATTAGAATACTAAGACCTCATCAACGGCTTTTAAGTGAGCTGAGATGGCTTCATCGTTTAAGATAGTCACCGGAATCGACAGCAAGCCATGGCTTAAGCCGTAGTCACCTAAGGACTGTTTGCAGGCGAATACTGATTCGATGTCGTACAGCGGGAGCGCTTTTAGCGCCGCAAGGTAATCTTTACCACCGATAAGTTCGGGTTGTTGGTCTTTAAGCAGATGCAACACGCCTTCATCGACAAACACTAAACTCACTTCTTGCTCAAAACTGGCGCTTAACAGGGCAAAGTCTAAGGCTTCGCGGCCTTTAGTGGTGCCATGGGGCGCGCTTCGGAACAATATACAGATTTTTTTCATAGCATTTCCGAAGCTTAAAAGCAGATCAAACGATCGGCTGATTCAATTCCTGTGACCAGTTCACCCAGTCCACCCATGATAAAAGAATGTTCAACATTCCAGTGGTTTAGCCCGTTCTCCTGCGCCTCTTGCTGCGAGACTATACCGCGTCTTAATGCAGCAGAAACACAGTTCACGAGGGAGACTTGATGCTCGGCCGCCAGTTGTTTCCAGCCTTTAACCACATCATATTCATCGGATGCAGGTAAGTTAAAGTCCGTCGAGTTATACACGCCATCCTGATAGAAAAACACGCAGACAATCTCATGTCCGCTTTGCAGGGAGGCTTGGGTGAAACGTAGGGCATTCACGCTTGCCGACGTGCCATAAGCTGGCCCGTTTACTTGGATAATAAATTTGCTCATCATAAAAAAAATAGCCCTAAAAGTAGGGCCATTTTAGCGTAAGTTTCCCGAAAAGGGGATTAATCATCGTTACCAATGCCAAGCAAATGCAAAATGGCAATGAACAGGTTTAAAAAGTCCAGATACAAGGAGATAGTGGCGCGGATATAGTTAGTCTCGCCGCCATTCACGATACGGCTAGTATCGAACAGGATAAAGCCGGTCATTAACAGCGCAAGACCCGCGTTAATCGCCATAAAGGCCACACTGTTACCCACGAAAATGTTAATCAGCGCAGCGGCGATCACCACAATCAATCCGGCGAACAGGAAACCACGTAGGAAAGAGAAATCTTTCTTCGTTGTGACTGCATAGGCCGAGAGTCCAATAAAGATAACCGAGGTTAATCCTAAAGCTTGCATGATAAGCTCAGAGCCATTGGTCATGCCGGCGTAGTGATTAAGCATGTAACCTAATGAGGCGCCTTCCATACCCGTAAAGGCAAATACCCAGAAAATGCCCGCAGCAGAATCGGCTTTGCGTAGGGTAACGAACAGCAGCACTAAACCACCGATAGATAAACCGAGTGACATCAGAGGGCTGATATTCAGTGCCATCGCTAAGCCTGCACACAACGCCGAGAAGGCGAGGGTCATGGCCAGCAATAAATAGGTATTTTTGAGAAGTTTATTCACTTCTAAGGTGGATGCACTCGCTGAGTACAAGGTTTGCTGAGTCATATCTTTCTCCATTAGCTTTTAAATCCAAACTGATCATTTTGATTTTTAACGGGGACGAGAGTTCCCATTAATATCGTAAATCCAGTAAAACTGGGTGAATACTACCGAAAACAGCGCTGGGCTTAAAGGATTCACGCCACAAATAACAAGTTGTAATGACTGATTTTTCTGCGCTACCAAACGATTCAGCCGTATTTCGTTACACCAGTGCAACACAAAGACTTTAAAACAAGCTTAATCCTGAGGTAATGCAGTAATATTACGCCAACCATTCACGGTGTAATTTCTCAGTATCCCCTAAGTAGTCGAGCACCCAAGCAAGGGCGGGCGACATCTTGTCGGCGTTCCAAGCTAGGCAACAGGGGCTGGTTAATTTAGGATTTTCAAGCTGCTTTTCAACCAAAGCGCCCGCTTTAATAAATACGCTGGCTAAATGTACTGGCATATAGCCGATGCCTAGTCCCTCTCTAAAGCAGTTAATCGCGCGGATCCAATCCGGCACTACGAGTCTGCGTTGATTCTCCAATAACCAGGTCATGCGCTTAGGAATTTCCCGCGAGGTATCTTCCAAACAAATGGAGGGGAAGGGACGCAGTTCATCATCGGTCAAGGGGCGATCAATACTGGCTAAGGGATGGTTTTTACTCACCAAAAATGCCCATTGGATATCGCCCATGTCCTTATACTGGTATACACCACCTACAGGGATAGCAGTGGTTGCGCCAATGGCGATATCACTGCGCCCGGTTGCAAGTGCCTCCCACACCCCGTTAAAGACCTCGATGCGGATGATAAGCTCAATATCATGGAAATGGCGGTAAAAGTCGGCGATTAATACGCTAATTCTGTCGGCACGCACTATGTTATCTAAGGCGATAGACAGTGTGGGTTGCCAGCCGTTGGCCACACGCTGGGTGCCGCGTTTCATCTCATCCATTTGAGTCAGCAAGTTTCTGGCTTGCTTAACAAAATGCTCTCCCGCGGGGGTCAAGGTCACGCTGCGGTGGTGGCGCTCAAATAACACGACGCCAAGTTCTTCTTCGATTTGTTTAACGGCATAACTGACCGCAGAAGGGACCTTGTGCAGTCGATTGGCTGCCGCCGTAAAACTCCCCACCCGGGCCACGATATCAATGAGTTCTAACGCTTGTTCCGAGAGCATAGCTGACATCCATTGTGATGAAAATAATTGATAGCATCTGTCAAAAATAAACGTTTCCAATCAAATTAACAAGTATTTAGACTGCACGCCTTAAGTCTTTTGACATGATTATTTTATGAAAACGTCTAGTAATATCTTTGTAAATATGAAGTTTTTTATATTTTTATTCTATTTGGCCTTATTGAGCATGTTAGGCTTTATTGCCACTGACATGTATTTACCTGCTTTCAAAGCAATTGAAAGTTCGTTCAATTCTTCACCGTCACAAGTGGCAATGTCGCTCACCTGTTTTCTGGCCGGTTTAGCCTTAGGGCAACTGATTTATGGCCCTTTGGTCAGTAAACTCGGCAAACGTTATGCTCTTATCCTCGGCCTTGGCATTTTTGCGCTCGCCAGTGTGGCCATCGCCAATAGCGATTCGATACTGATGCTGAACATCGCTCGCTTCTTCCAAGCCGTAGGCGCCTGTAGTGCAGGGGTCATCTGGCAAGCGATTGTGGTCGAACAGTATGATGCCGAAAAAGCGCAGGGAATTTTCAGTAACATTATGCCGTTAGTGGCATTATCACCCGCATTAGCCCCCATCCTTGGTGCTTATATTCTGAACGATTTTGGATGGCGTGCAATCTTTATCTCATTGTGTGTGATTGCCTTTTTATTGGTATTGATGACCTTATACTTCGTGCCGAGCCATGCAGAGCATCAGGATGCTAAACCAAGCGCGGTTTCCTACGGGCAGATTTTGAAAAATACCCGTTACCTTGGCAATGTGGTGATTTTTGGTGCCTGTTCGGGTGCGTTTTTCGCATATCTTACTGTATGGCCGATTGTGATGGAGCAACACGGCTATCAGGCAACTGAGATTGGGCTGAGCTTTATTCCGCAAACCATCATGTTTATTGTGGGTGGATACGCGAGTAAGTTGTTGATAAAACGCATTGGTGCCGACCGTACACTCAACGTATTGCTGACCATTTTTGGACTCTGCGTTATCTCGATTGTGTTTTTCACCTTATTAATGAAGGCGGAAACCATTTTCCCACTGCTGATTTCCTTCTCGATACTCGCAGCGGCGAACGGGGCGATTTATCCGATTGTAGTAAACAGTGCTTTGCAACAATTCACTCAAAATGCGGCTAAGGCGGCAGGATTACAGAACTTTTTGCAAATCACCATCGCCTTTGGCGCCTCAAGCTTAGTCGCGCTCTGGGCAAGTTCAGGAGAAGTCGCCATAGGTTGGGGGATTCTGAGCTGTTCATTAGTAGTGATCTTAGGTTACCTGTTAAAAACCGAGCAAACTTGGGCTGATTTTGCTAAACACTTTACTGCACCGGATCCTGCTCGTCTTGGGATCAATGCAGATACGAAGCAAAATCAAGCAGATTGAATGTAATACGAGCAGTTAGCGCAGAATTATCAGTTAGTGCTTTACAGTCCGTAAACTAACTTATATTATGCGCATCGTTCGGAGGGGTGGCAGAGTGGTTTAATGCACCGGTCTTGAAAACCGGCGTGGGTTTATAGCCCACCCAGGGTTCAAATCCCTGCTCCTCCGCCATATTCTACGGAAAAGCCATCAGCAATGATGGCTTTTTTGTTTTTGGAATTTCGAAAGTTGAACCTAGGGTTCCTCATGCTAAGCACAGCTCCTCCGCAATATTCCACAGATAAACCATCATTAATGATAGCTTTTTTGTTTTTGGAATTTCGAAAGTTGAACCTAGGGTTCCTTATGCTAAGCGCAGTTCCTTCACCCTATTCAGATAAAAAGGCCGCTAAGTTATTAGCGGCCTTTTTCTTTCGCACTAGATTTAATTTCCCAATAGCTTGGTTGTTCAAATAGCAAAGTAGCTTAGGTGAAGTAAGGCTAGGTTAAGTGAGCTTATGCCTAATAAGGCTTAGCGCAAAAGTTTCATAGGCAGGAACCGTTTCACTCCCCACCCATGTGCAATAAATACAGTCGGGATCGTTCAATGCAAGTCCCAGAGCATCAAGATAGTCGGGGCCGTTGACCACGAAGAACTGCTTTTTATAGGGCAACAACACCATCTGCGGTGCTTGCTCTAAAAAAGCCAACGCCTCATCAAAACCGCTAAACCAGTGATTGAGCAAGGTATCGCAGCGCCTGTTATGGAATAGGGTACCTAAGTCTTCACCAATTAACGCTTGCCCCGATAACACTCTTTGGCAGTGATTAAAATCTGTAAAACCGAGCTCTCGGGCCAAGACGCTTTGGCAATGCTTGAGTTGGATGTCCTGCTGGGTTAAACCTTGCTTATTCATCAAGGAGGCGAGTTTATCTAGCGCCACTACATCGCCAGCTTGGCAGGCTTTAAGGCGCTTTTTAGCGAGGATTTTGACTTCAGTTAAGGCGCGTGGTGCTGGGGTAATTTGTTGTATCACAAACAATTCTCCTAAGTTTTATTGGCATCTCCGCTAAGCCAAACCTAATCAATTGTTGTGTCATACATGTGATGCGTACATCGAGATATGAGTCAGAGTGATGTCATCTTCTGCGGATAGGCGTCTCTGCAACCTGGCGCCATTATTCGACTTCTTCATGCTCGAGTCAAGCTCAGTACTGCTTCTCCCATCCTTACGCTCATCCCCCGAATCGTTACATGCTCAGCCTTAATGTTAAAAATTTTATCACCCATCAACTAAAATCATATTGTATTACTATTGAGCTGTAGTAATATTGTAGTACCAAATAATATTTACTCTACCTGCGTAAACCGGATCGGACGCAGACAAAATGTACGGGGATGCAAATGTCGAATGTTTTAGGGGCTTACGCGTTAGGGCTTGATTACGGCTCTGATTCAGTTCGCGCGTTATTGGTGGATACCCAAACGGGCGCAGAAGTAGCAACAAATGTGGTGTACTACCCACGTTGGAAGAAGGGGCTTTTTTGCGATCCCGCGAAGAATCAATTTAGACAACATCCCCTCGATTACATCGAAAGCCTTATCGAGGTAGTGCAAGGGCTATGGGCAAAAGCCCCGAGTGGCGCCGCGCAAAGAGTCTGCGGTTTGAGTGTTGATACCACAGGCTCAACCCCAATCGCGGTCGATGAATCTGGTGTTGCTTTAGCCTTAAAACCAGAGTTTGCGAATAACCCCAATGCTATGTTTTTGCTTTGGAAAGATCACAGCGCGATTCTCGAAGCCCAGCAAATTACCGCTGCGGCAAACAATGCAAGCGAAAATTACCTGAAATATGAAGGAGGAATTTACTCCTCCGAATGGTTTTGGGCAAAAGCGCTATTCGTACTGCGTCACGACACAGAAGTCAGACAAGCCGCCTATAGCTGGGTCGAGCACTGTGATTGGATCACTGCATTAATGACAGGCACCACACATCCAAAAGTCTTTAAGGCAGGGCGCTGCGCCGCCGGTCACAAAGTGATGTGGCATGAGTCATGGAATGGTTATCCGCCGAATGACTTTTTCGTTGGTATCGACCCTTTACTCGATGGATTGAGAGACAAGTTACCGCTTGAAACCTGCACATCTGACAAAGTTTGCGGCCAGCTAACACCAGAGTGGGCACAGCATTTAGGACTATCGACCGAGGTTATCGTGTCTTTTGGCTCATTTGACTGCCACGCAGGCGCCGTTGGAGCCAATGTTAAACCTGGTGTCTTAACCAAGGTGATGGGGACTTCAACCTGCGACATTACGGTCGCCAGTTATGAAGATATTGGTGAGCGTTGTATCAAAGGCATTTGCGGTCAAGTGGATGGCTCAGTATTGCCCGGGATGATAGGGCTGGAAGCGGGTCAGTCTGCCTTTGGCGATCTCTACGCTTGGTTTAGGGATCTCACCGCATGGCCGATGCAACAGCTCGACACTTCAGCCTTATTTGATGACAACACCAAAGCCAAACTCATTCAGCAACTCGAATCAGAAACTCTGACAATGTTAGGCAACGCGGCCGCGAAAATCCCTGTTGGCGAGACTGGTATTGTCGCGCTGGATTGGATTAATGGACGTCGCACCCCCGATGCCGACCAATCTGTTGCCATGGCTATCACAGGCTTAACCATGGGTAGCCAAGCACCGCAAGTCTTCAAAGCTTTAGTGGAAGCTAGCGCCTATGGCGCACGGGCTATCATCGAGCGCTTCAAACAGGAAGGCGTATGCATTGACCATGTGGTCACCATTGGTGGGATCTCGAAAAAATCCGACTTCATTATGCAAACCTGCGCCGATGTGTGGAATTGCAACATCGACGTACTCGAGAGCGAGCAAAGCTGCGCACTGGGCGCCGCCATTTATGCCGCAACCGCAGCCGGGGTTTATCCCGATGTGCTGAGTGCCCAGGCAGCCATGGCCTCGAACGTTGCGAAAACCTATCAGCCAAATCCTGAAAACGCAGAGAAATATCAAGCGCTTTACCAAGGGTACTTAGCCCTTGGCCACTATGTTGATGGAGCGAAATAAGATGTCTTTTTTAGAGCTAAAACGCGAAGTATACGAAGCCAACATGGAGCTTGAGAAACGTAAACTGGTTACTTACACCTTTGGCAACGTTTCACAAATTGATCGCCAACTCGGCGTCATTGGTATCAAACCAAGCGGTGTGCCCTATGAAGATTTGAAGGTTGAAGACATTGTGATTGTTGACCTTGAGAATCAAATCGTAGAAGGGCGCATGCGTCCTTCATCCGATACCAAGACACACACCTATTTGTATCGCCAGTGGCAGAGTATTGGTGGCATTACCCATACCCACTCGACCTACGCCACTGCCTGGGCGCAGGCACAGATTGCGATTCCCTGTTTAGGTACAACACAGGCCGATTATGTGTACGGTGAAATCCCGTGCACAGCGGTGATGCGCAACGATCAGATCAGCCGCGACTATGAAGAAGAAACCGGCGTGCAGATCCTCGATTGTTTCGCCGACCGAGATCCCAACGAGTCGCCCATGGTAATCGTTGCAGGCCATGCACCGTTCACTTGGGGCGCGAATGCAGCTAAATCCGTTTATCACGCCGTGTTGCTCGAAGAAATCGCTCGGATGGCGTATCTCACCAAGACCTTATCGCCAGGTATCAGTCAGTTAAAACAAGAGCTTATTGATAAGCACTATTTGCGTAAGCATGGAAAAGACGCTTATTACGGCCAAAGCAAGTAATTACCAGTCGGGTCTCATTTCAAACTAGAGAGAGTAATATGAAAGCCTTCAAACAAAAACAAGTGTGGTTTATCACGGGTTCGCAGGATTTATACGGCCCAAAAGTATTAGAGCAAGTCGCTAAAAACAGTGAGCAAATTGTTCATGGCTTCAATGAATCATCCGACATTTCCATCGAAGTGGTGTATAAGCCAACCGTAAAATCCCCACGGGAAATTCACGCCGTATGCCAAGCGGCCAACAGCGATGAAAACTGTGTTGGTGTGATCCTGTGGATGCACACTTTCTCTCCTGCCAAGATGTGGATTGCTGGCCTTAATGAATTAAGCAAGCCATTCATGCACTTACACACTCAGTTCAATGCCGAGCTCCCTTGGAGCGAAATCAACATGAACTACATGAACACCCACCAAAGTGCTCACGGTTGCCGCGAATTTGGTTTTATCGGCACTCGTATGCGTAAAGAGCGCAAAGTGGTTGTGGGTCACTGGCAATCGGGCGATGTACAGGCTCAAATCGATGATTGGTGCCGCGCAGCGGCGGGTTGGCACGAGAGCCAAAACCTGCGTATCGCCCGCTTTGGCGACAATATGCGTCAAGTGGCCGTGACCGAAGGCGACAAAGTTGCCGCACAAATTCAATTCGGTTACGAAGTGCACGCCTACAGCTTAGGTGAACTCAATGAAGCGATTGCAGCCATTGCCGAAGGCGATGTAACCGCACAGCTCGACCGTTACGCCAGCGAATACCAAGTGGGTAACGAGCTATTTGGCGATGAATACCAATTAGACCGTTTAAGAAAAGAAGCCAAGATTGAACTCGGCTTAACCCAATTCTTAACCCTAGGTGGATTTGGTGCCTTTACCAACTGCTTCGAAAACCTCACCGGTATGACAGGATTACCGGGACTGGCTACCCAACGTCTGATGGCGAACGGTTTCGGTTACGGCGGCGAAGGCGACTGGAAAACGGCTGCCATGGTGCGCATCATGAAAGTGATGGGTCAAGGCCGTGCCGGTGGTACTTCCTTTATGGAAGACTACACCTATAACTTTGGGGCGACTGACCAAGTTCTTGGCGCCCACATGTTAGAAGTGTGCCCATCGATTGCTGCTGCAAAACCACGTTTAGAAGTTCACCGCCATACCATTGGTGTGCGTTGTGACGTGCCACGTCTGTTATTCACAGGCAAAGCTGGCCCAGCAATTAACGTATCGACTATCGATTTAGGCAACCGTTTCCGTATTATTCTCAATGAATTAGATACAGTAACGCCACCACAGGAACTGCCAAATCTGCCTGTCGCGTCAGCGCTGTGGGAGCCTCGTCCGAATTTAGCGGTTGCCGCCGCAGCTTGGATCCACGCCGGTGGTGCTCACCACTCGGCCTATAGCCAAGCCATCACGACGGATCAGATTGTCGACTTTGCTGAAATGGCCGGTGCTGAACTGGTTATCATCGATGCCGACACTAAGATCCGCGAGTTTAAGAATGAGCTTCGCCAAAATTCCGTTTATTACGGTTTAGCAAGAGGTTTATAATTCTCGTGCAGCAATAAAGCCGCCTTCGGGCGGCTTTCATTTTTCTAGCACCATTCATTTCATAGGGTTAACACAGATGTATACAGAATTTGACGGCATTATCTTCGATATGGATGGCACCTTAGTCGACAGCGGTCAGTTGCATGAGCAGGCATGGCGACAAACCTTGAATCACTTTGGGATCCCCGTAGAGCCTGCACTGATGCGCTCCTTAGCAGGGGTGCCGACTATTGGTACCTTAGAGATCCTAATCGCCCATTTTGGCGTCACGCCTACGGCCAGTTGCGAGGCCATGAACGAGTATAAAGAAGCCCTAGTGCGCGACACTATGCATTTATATGTGAAACCGACGTCATTAGCCGAATTTGCCAAGCAGAATCAGGGCAAACGCCCAATGGCGGTCGGCACAGGTGCCTACACAGAGGAAGCCATTCAAATCTTAACCCTGTGTGGATTACTGGAATTAGTCGATTATGTGGTGGGTGCAGATCAGGTCGCGTCACCCAAACCCGCGCCAGATACCTTTTTACGCTGCGCCGAACTGATGGGCATAACGCCTGAGCGCTGTATCGTATTTGAAGATGCGAAGGCGGGCATCCAAGCCGCCGAAGCTGCGGGGATGTTTGTGGTCGATGTACATGCTGAATTACAGATTGAAAATGACTATTTCCTAGGCGCTCAGTAGCCGTTTCAAGCTTGTCCAATCACTGGTCAAAACGCAAAATTAGGCTTTACAATGTAAAAGTTTGGGGTAAGGTAGGGACAGTAAGTTTGAGGAAATTCCCATAAATTCTTAGCGTTAACAAAATTTTTATTACCTTTATCAGGAAAGGTAGTATCATAACATTTGTTTATCAGCGTTAAGCACCTTATCCAGCCGATTGGATTGAGCACAGAGATAGAGAGTTAAAGAGGGCACTATGGCAAATCAGGCAAATAACCGTCCGCAGAATATCCATAACTGGGTGGCAAGCGAATTAGGTTCTCGCATTGTGGGCGGCTTTTATGCGCCAGGTGAATATATCCCTAATGAAAATGCTATCTGTGAAGAGCTGGAAGTGTCACGCACCTCTTTAAGGGAAGCCTTTAAGGTACTCACGGCAAAAGGACTTATCGAATCTCGCCCTAAGCTGGGTACCCGTATTCGTGAGCGTCGCCATTGGAATATGTTCGATCCGGTGATCTTAAACTGGTTTTCCCAATCTAAACCTTCGCCCGAGTTTTACACTTCTCTCTATGAAATCCGTGAAGTGTTTGAACCCGCCGCGGCGGAACTGGCGGCGAAAAAACGCACCCCTGAGCAGCTTGAGGTGATTGCGGCGGCCTATGCCAAGATGGAAGCGGCCGAATTAGGTACGGATGAAGTCTATACCTCGGATATCGATTTCCACATGGCGATTTTAGATGCGACCAATAACGAGTTTATGGTGTCCCTCGGCGTGTCGATCCAATCTGCGCTGCTCGAAATCTTTAGACTCAGTAGCACAATTCAGGATGACTTTATCCAATCACTCCCTGGCCATAAGGCCATTTATACTGCGATTGCAGCAGGAGACAGTGAAGGCGCGAAAGCCGAGATGAATAAATTACTCTCAACGTCTCAAGATACAGTGCATAAAAATATTGAGCGTAAATAACAAAATATCGAGCATAAGTGACGAGTTACTTATCTTTAACGTCACTCTACCCATAAAAAAGGTGAACTTAGGTTCACCTTTTTTGCTTTGCTGTGAGCAGAAAAATAGGGTTACTGTGGCTCGCTGATGCCTTCGCTCGTCATATGAATGCGCTGTAGGGTACCGTCGGCATTGTAATGCAGCGGGTCAATGGCAACTGAACGTCTAAACTCACCGCCGCCATCCTGCGATGCGCCGGTATGGTAGATGAAGTAGGATTTACCTTTAAATTCAATAATCGCTTGATGGTTTGTCGGCGAGTTGCCCGCCACTTCATTTAAGATGCCTTGGTACTTCCACGGGCCTAGGATGCTATCACTAGTGGCATAGGCAATTTTTTCAGGGAAGCCTGAAGCGTATGAAAGATAATAGGTTTTATCTTTTTTATGTACCCAGAGCGCTTCGGTAAAATTAGGCACATCAATGGCATTAATCGGGCCGCCCAGCTCAATCATATTGTCTTTAAGTTTTGCATATCGCGGTTTAGTGTTACCCCAAAAAATATAAGCTTGCTTGTCATCGTCGATAAAGACCGCAGGATCGATATCATCCCAATCAATCTCAGTATCTGTGGTCATGTCATTGGTGATAAGGGCTGTGCCGCGGGCATCCTTGAAGGGACCAAGTGGACTATCAGCAACCGCGACACCAATGGCAAAGCCATTGATTTTGTTGTGTCTTGCCGTCACATACCAGTAAAACTTACCTTCTTTTTCGATCACATGGCTAGCCCATGCATCTCCTTTAGCCCAACTGAAATCCTTCACCGATAACTTGCTGCCATGGGCCGTCCAATTATGCATATCCTTAGAGCTGAAAACGAGCCAATCATGCATTTCGAAGAAGGTGCGATTGTCCTTTGCTACGTCATGGCCAGTATAAAGATAGACAGTATCTTGATGAACTATGGCGGCGGGATCAGCGGTAAATACATCCGTAAACAGAGGGTTAGCAGCAATCGCTGCAGTGCTGATAGTCGTACTCAATGCCAAACACACACTCAAAAATGCCTTTTTCATACTTCCTCTATTGTTTTTTGATATTTTGATATTATAGTAATACCAATACTTTTACGTGCTAGCAATATTAAAGTACAAATTGTTAACTCAGGGCATTAGGTTCGTCCGTTCGTTTTATGTTGAGTGTTACTCAAGCGTTCGGGCAGGGCATGTGCCTTGGAAGACGAAGGTGTCATATGAATAATAAAAAACCGAAAACACTTCGTTCGGCTAATTGGTTTGGTAGTGATGACAAAAATGGCTTTATGTATCGCAGTTGGATGAAAAACCAAGGCATACCTGAGCATCACTTTCAAAATAAGCCTGTGATTGGTATTTGCAATACCTGGTCAGAATTGACGCCCTGTAATGGTCATCTACGGGAATTGGCGCAAAGAGTAAAGAATGGCATTCGTGAAGCGGGTGGCATTCCAGTGGAGTTTCCAGTGTTTTCGAATGGCGAGTCCAACTTGCGTCCAAGCGCCATGCTGACCCGTAACCTTGCGGCCATGGACACGGAAGAAGCCATTCGTGGCAACCCCATCGACGGTGTTGTGCTGTTAGTGGGTTGTGATAAAACGACTCCAGCGTTATTAATGGGCGCGGCCAGCTGTGATTTACCGACAATCGTTGTTACCGGTGGTCCCATGCTCAATGGTAAGCATAAGGGCAAGGATGTCGGTTCGGGCACACTCGTATGGGAACTGCATCAAGAATATAAAGCGGGCAACATCAGTCTCGCCGCATTTATGAATGCCGAAGCGGATATGTCACGCTCAACGGGCACCTGTAACACTATGGGCACGGCATCGACCATGGCTTGTATGGTGGAAACCCTTGGGGTGAGTTTGCCACACAATGCAGCCATTCCTGCGGTGGATTCTCGCCGCCAAGTATTGGCGCATATGTCGGGAATGCGAATTGTGGACATGGTCAAGGAGGATTTGACCCTAAGTAAAATTTTAAGCCGTGATGCTTTTATTAATGCCATCAAAGTCAATGCTGCCATTGGAGGTTCAACCAACGCCGTTATCCATTTAAAGGCGATTGCCGGTAGGATAGGGGTTGAGCTGTCACTCGATGACTGGCGCCATGGATATACAGTACCGACCATAGTGAATCTTAAGCCTTCGGGTCAGTACTTAATGGAAGACTTTTACTACGCAGGTGGCCTGCCAGCAGTATTAAGGCAGCTGTTTGAACATGATTTACTGAGCAAAAACACGCTTACAGTCAATGCTGCTAGCCTCTGGGACAATGTTAAAGAGGCGCCTTGTTATAACCAAGAGGTCATCATGTCACTTGAAAATCCCTTGGTCGAAAATGGCGGCATTCGCGTACTGCGCGGCAATCTCGCGCCCCGAGGCGCAGTGATCAAAACTTCAGCCGCCAGCGCGCACCTGATGCAACACCGCGGTAAAGCCGTGGTGTTTGAAAGCTTCGACGATTACAACGCTCGCATCGGCGATCCTGAATTGGATATCGATGAAAACAGCATTATGGTGCTTAAAAACTGTGGCCCGAAGGGATATCCGGGCATGGCTGAGGTCGGCAATATGGGACTGCCACCTAAGTTGTTGAAAAAAGGAATTAAGGACATGGTTAGGATTTCCGATGCACGCATGAGTGGCACCGCTTTTGGCACAGTTGTGCTGCATGTTGCCCCAGAAGCACAAGCCCTTGGGCCACTGGCCGCCGTTCAAAATGGTGACATGATAGCGCTAGATACTTATGCCGGAACGTTACAGCTGGAGATCAGTGACCAAGAGTTACAGGCTCGTCTTGCCAAACTGGCAACGGTGAAATCCATTCCAGTGAATGGTGGCTATCTCTCGCTCTTTAAGGAGCATGTTCTCCAGGCGGATGAGGGATGTGATTTTGATTTTCTCGTGGGATGTCGAGGTGCAGAGATACCAGCACATTCCCATTAAATATGAACTCGTTTTCTTTTATAATAAAACCAGATAATTATTTTAATAAAAGGTTGAGTTATGAAGTTGACTAATCAATACCCGAGTTTACAAGGGAAAACCATTTTTATCAGTGGTGGCGCAACGGGTATTGGAGCTTGCTTGGTTAATGCTTTTTTAGAGCAGGGCGCTAAGGTGGCATTTGTCGATATTTTAGTTGAGGAGTCGACTCAACTCGTCACAGACCTTAAGCAGACTCAACCAGAGGCCAGCGTAAAATTTTATCACTGCGATCTTGTCGATATCGCCGCCCTCAAGCGTGTGATAGCTCAGGTCGAGGACGATTTAGGTCCAATATCGGTATTGATTAACAATGCCGCGTGCGATCAGCGCCATAGTATCGACGAAGTGACCCCAGAATATTGGGACCAATGCCTAAACACCAATTTGCGGCATTACTTTTTTGCCGTACAAGCGGTCAGGTCGCAAATGCAGCGCCTCGGCGGAGGCTCAGTGATCAACTTAGGTTCTATGAGTTGGCACAATCGGCAGGCGGGCATGGCGGGTTACACCGCATCTAAGGCCGGCGCCATGGGCTTAACCCGAGGGTTGGCAGCCGATTTAGGTAAAGATAAAATCCGGATTAATACCTTAACGCCGGGTTGGGTGATGACAAAACGTCAACTCACATACTGGGTAGATAAAGATACGGCAAAACATATCGAAAATAACCAATGTATTAAAGAATATGTAATGCCCGAAGATATTGCTGCTATGGCGTTATTTTTAGCAGCAGATGATAGCAAACTCTGCACCGCACAGAATTTTATTGTCGATGGTGGTTGGATTTAAATATCACAATAAAATTTCAGTTCATTAAATAATGAGGTGAGTGCTGAGTTTATTTTAAATAAAAGGTAAAGCACTCACCATGCAACTCTCTGTTACTAAAAAAAGCCTACAACACGCCGCATTTGCGGATGAATTACAATTAGTCACGCTCACCAATAGCCACGGGCTTGAAGTGGTTCTGTCAAATTACGGCGCCAGTATTTGGTCGGTCAAACTTTATGGTCAAGGGCAAGAACCTATTTCATTAAGTCTTGGCTATCAAGATATTAAAGATTGGGCGACTAATCCGTATTATTTTGGTATTACCGCCGGCCGTGTCGCAAATCGCATTGGTAAAGCACAATTCCCCTTAGCAGGTAAAACAATTCAATTAGTGCCTAATGAAGGCAACAATCAACTTCACGGCGGACCTAAAGGATTAAGCCATTGCACTTGGCAGGTTGAGACGCTGCAGGACAATGACAGTGTGGCGGCGGTTTTCAGTATTACCAGCCCCGATGGCGATCAAGGATTTCCGGGTAATCTTGCCATTAAGCTAGAATACCGCCTCAATGAAAACAATGAATTAACTCTGAGCTATCAAGCCGTTTGCGATCAAACCACCCCCGTCTGTTTAACCAATCATGCTTACTGGAATCTTGCCTCCAACAAACAGCAAGGCATTTTAGGGCACGAACTCTCCATTCAAGCCAGCCATTTCCTGGCACTCGATAATGAACAGATACCAACAGGCGAATTAATCTTAGTCGACGATGGCGCTTACGATTTCAAACAACCAAAGTTAATTGCCACGGATATTAAGCAATTAACCAATGGTTATGATCATTATTTTGTTATGGATAGAAATAATGACAATAAAAACAGTTTGCAGACTATTGCGGTGTTAAAAGATCCGCTTTCTGGCCGAGAACTCGAAATTAGTACCACTGAAGTCGGCGTGCAATTTTACAGCGGTAACTTTCTCGATGGCAGCCATATTGATGATGAAGGTTATAGCATTAATCAATTCCATGGCCTGTGTTTAGAAACCCACGGTTATCCGAATGCGGTAAACATTGACCATTTCCCGAGTGTCATGCTTGAGGCAAATACTCAATATCAACAAATTACGGTACATAAGTTTAAGAATATTTAATTCAATCAAGGCGAAATAACATTTATTTGTACGAGTTGGCCTGCTGTTAACAGCAGGCTAGGGGATCTCTGTTACCTAAAATTATAAAGGGAATAATAATGAAACATAATAAAATCATTACCGCATTGGGATTATGGGCTGTCAGTGCAACTTGTGCCTACGCCACCACGGTGGGCTTTTCACAGGTTGGCTCCGAGAGTGGTTGGCGTACCAGCTTTAGCGAAGCGGTCAAGGCCGAAGCCAAACAGCGTGGCATCGATTTAAAATTTGCCGACGCTCAGCAAAAACAAGAGAACCAAATCAAAGCCGTGCGTAGCTTTATCGCCCAAGGCGTGGATGCCATTATTATCGCACCCGTGGTAGAAACAGGCTGGAAACCCGTACTCAAAGAAGCCAAACGTGCCCACATTCCTGTAGTGATTGTTGACCGTAATATCAAGGTCGATGATGACTCCTTATTCCTTACCCGTATCGCCTCCGACTTTACCGAAGAAGGCCGCAAGATTGGCCAATGGCTAATGGATAAAACCCAAGGCAACTGCGATATCGCCGAGTTGCAGGGCACGGTAGGTGCAACCGCAGCGATTGATCGCGCCGCCGGTTTTAACCAAGTGATTGCCAATTATCCCAATGCCAAGATCGTTCGTAGCCAAACCGGCGAATTTACCCGCGCTAAGGGTAAAGAAGTGATGGAAGGTTTCCTCAAGGCGCAAAACGGTCAGCCACTGTGCGCCGTGTGGTCGCATAACGATGAAATGGCCCTTGGCGCCGTGCAAGCCATTAAAGAAGCGGGTTTAAAACCGGGCAAAGATATTCTGATTGTCTCCGTGGACGGTGTTCCCGATTACTTTAAGGCCATGGCCGATGGCGATGTTAATGCCACGGTTGAGCTTAGCCCATACTTAGGCGGCCCAGCATTTGATGCTATCGATGCGTACCTGAAGGGCAATAAGGATCAAGCCAAGCTTATTAGCACCACGGGTGATGTATTTACCCAAGAAACCGCTGCCGCAGAGTACGAAAAGCGCCGCCAGCAATAATCCCATTGACGCTTTCTTGGGGAATAGCGCTATGAGCCTTATTTTAGAACTCAAGCAGATCAGTAAGCATTATCCGGGCGTCAAAGCCCTTGAGGATGTGAGCTTACGGTTATTTGCGGGGGAAGTTCACGCCCTATTGGGCGAAAACGGTGCGGGTAAATCGACGCTGGTGAAAGTGATGACAGGCGCCCAGTCGAAAGACATGGGCGAGATCCTTTTCCTCGGTGAACCGCAACACTTCAACACACCAATGGACGCGCAAAAGGCGGGGATCAGCACGGTTTATCAGGAGGTGAACTTAGTGCCTAACCTGACCGTGGCACAAAACCTGTTCCTCGGTTACGAACCGCGCCGCCTTGGGCTGATCCATTTTAAAAAAATGTATGCCGACGCGCGGGCCGTGTTAACTCAGTTCAAGCTAGATATCGATGTTAGCGCACCGCTGTCGGATTATTCCATCGCGGTGCAGCAACTGATCGCCATCGCCCGCGGCGTAGCCATGTCGGCCAAGGTATTAGTGCTCGATGAGCCTACCGCGAGCTTAGATGCCAAAGAAGTGCAAGTACTGTTTGGGATCTTAAACCAGCTCAAAGCCAAGGGTGTGGCTATTGTGTTTATCACTCACTTCCTCGATCAGGTTTATCAGATAAGCGATCGCATTACCGTGTTACGCAACGGGCAGTTTATCGGCGAATATCTGACGGCAGAACTGCCACAACCTAAGTTGATTGAAGCCATGCTCGGGCGTTCTCTGCAGGAGCAATTGGTTGATAAACAGGAAAAGGAGCGCACCGTCACCCGCGCTGAGGCCGTACTCTTGTCCCTCAAAGATGTGTCGGTAAAAGGTTCAATCCAATCGATGAATCTCACCGTGCCAAAGGGGCAGGCAGTTGGGCTTGCAGGGCTGTTAGGATCGGGGCGCAGCGAAGTGTGCAACGCCGTATTTGGGCTGGACTTGGTCGATAGCGGCAGTATCCATTTGGCTGGGCAGAAATTGAATCTGTCACAACCCGTGGATGCGATCAGCGCCGGGATCGCCCTGTGCCCGGAAGATCGCAAGATTGACGGCATCATCGGCCCTTTATCGATTCGTGAAAACATCATACTTGCGCTGCAGGCGCGTATCGGTTGGTGGCGGTATTTATCTAAGGCTCGGCAGCAGGAAATTGCCCAGTTTTTTATCGATAAATTACAGATTGCGACGCCAGATGCGGATAAACCCATAGAACAGTTGAGTGGTGGTAATCAACAGAAGGTGATCCTCGCGCGTTGGTTAGCCATCGAGCCCATTTTGCTTGTGCTAGATGAGCCGACCCGCGGCATCGATATTGGCGCCCACGCCGAAATCGTAAAACTTATCAGAACCTTGTGTGATGAAGGCATGTCGCTGCTGGTTGCATCGTCTGAGCTCGATGAGCTCGTGGCCTTTTCAAATAAAGTCGTAGTATTACGCGACAGATATGCAGTACGTGAACTTTCAGGAGCGGAATTAACCTCGCAACACGTAATGCAAGCGATTGCGGAGGGATAAATGAAAAGCTCAGCCGAAACCCTATCATCCACACGCATGTCCGCCGATTTGATCTCACCCCAGATGAATGCATCTGAGGCGCATTCATCTGAGCGGCAACCACGGATGCAGGAAAGTCATAAGACCATGGTTCAAGAAAAAAATGCCCGTTACCAAGCGGGTAAGTCGACCTCCATTGGACGATACCTCTGGCCACTATTGGCCTTAACTATTCTGTTACTGGCCAATCTGTTTATTGACAGCAGTTTCTTCAATATCAGCTATCAAGACGACAGACTCTATGGCTCCTTGATTGATATCTTAAATCGCAGTGCACCCGTGGCGCTGCTCTCAATTGGTATGAGTCTCGTTATTGCCACTGGCGGAATCGACCTGTCGGTTGGTGCCGTGATGGCGATTGCGGGCGCGGTTTGCGCCAATCTACTGTTAGTGCCGGATATCAGCTTAGTCACCGTTATTGCAGCAGGCCTGATCGTTGGGCTCTTAGCTGGCTGTATTAATGGCGGTCTGGTGAGTTTCTTAGGTATTCAACCGATTGTCGCGACCTTACTGCTCATGGTGGCGGGGCGCGGTGTTGCTCAGCTTATCAACCAAGGACAAATTATCACTTTCCAGCACCCAGGCTTTGCCGCCATTGGCGTGGGCCAGTTTTTAGGCCTGCCGATGCCAGTGTGGATTGTGATTGGGATGCTGACCTTCAGCCAATTACTGCTGCGTAAAACCGCTTTAGGGCTTTTTATCGAAGCGGTTGGCTGTAATGCCAAGGCGAGTCGTTACCTCGGGATCAACGATAAATCCATCAAACTGTTCGCCTATGGCATTGCGGGTCTGTGCGCGGCATTGGCCGGCATGATCAGCACCGCCGATATCCAAGGCTCAGATGCGAATAACGCCGGGCTTTGGCTTGAGCTCGATGCCGTGCTCGCCGTCGTGATTGGCGGCGCTGCGCTCACGGGAGGGCGTTTCTCGTTAATTTTGTCGGTCGTCGGCGCGCTGATCATTCAAACCTTAGCGACCACCATTATCGTCAGTGGTTTACCCGCTAAATTTAACTTGCTGATCAAGGCCATCGTTATCCTGACCGTACTGCTGTTGCAATCGGCTAAATTTAGGCGCCAATTGTCGGCGCTGTTCACATCCAAGCGCCAAACGGATGCCAAACCAGCAGAAAAGGGCACAAGTGCAAAAGCCAGTACAGCAACAGGAGAAAAACTATGATAGCAAGACGTTTTATCCCGCTGTGGATCACCGCCTCATTGCTGCTGACCATGTTTCTGGTTGGCACCTTTCAGTTTGACGGTTTTGCCAGTGGCCGAGTGGTTACCAACCTGTTGCGTGACAATGCGTTCCTGCTGATCACCGCATTAGGCATGACCTTAGTGATTATCTCTGGCGGGATCGATCTTTCGGTTGGCGCCGTCATCGCCTTAAGTGGGGTCGTCACTAGTTTATTGATCACAGAGTACCAGTGGCATCCATTGTTGGCCTTTGCGGTTATTCTGCCACTAGGCACTCTGTTTGGCGCACTCATGGGCACCATTATCCATGTATATAAGTTGCAGCCATTTATTGTGACGCTTGCGGGCATGTTCTTAGCGAGGGGCTTAGCGACGACGCTCAGCGAAGAGTCGATTGCCATTGACCATCCATTTTACGATGCGGTGGCCGAGATGAGCATTGCACTACCAGGCAATGGCGCGCTCGATTTAAGCTCGCTGATCTTTATCCTGTTCTTTGTGATTATCGCCGTGGTTATGCATTACACCCGTTTTGGTACGAATGTGTATGCCATTGGTGGCAATCAACATTCCGCCGAGCTGATGGGGATTTCCATCGCTAAAACCACTATCAGTATTTACGCCATCAGTAGCTTTCTGGCGACGCTGGCGGGCATTGTCTTTACCTTTTACACCTTCTCTGGCTATGCGCTTGGCGCCATTGGCGTCGAACTGGATGCCATTGCGGCCGTGGTCATTGGTGGCACCCTGTTAACTGGCGGCAGTGGCTTTGTGCTCGGCACTGTGCTCGGGGTGATTTTGATGGGAGTGATTCAAACCTATATTACCTTCGATGGCAGCTTAAGCAGTTGGTGGACCAAGATTGTCATTGGCCTGTTACTGTTCTTCTTCATCCTGTTACAGAAACTCTTGAATGGACGCAAAACACAACATGGATAATCGTCAACCTAACCTGTCGGTCTTTCTGCGCTTGCCTTTGACCTGTGGCTTACTCGCCACATTGGCGCTGCCATTAGCGCAAGCTGTGCCTGTACTTGAGATTAGCCGCGCACAATCCCAAAGCGCCACGGCTCAAACCCTCGATGCGAATGCGCCCTTTATCGAGAGAAGGGCGGATCCTTGGGTGATACGCGACGATGACGGCAGTTACTACTTTATTGCCTCTGTGCCTGAGTTTGACCGCATCGAACTTCGCCACGCCAAAACCATCGACGGTTTACGCCAAGCCACACCTAAAACCCTGTGGCACAAGCATGAAACTGGCCCCATGAGTATCGATATTTGGGCGCCTGAGCTGCACAAAATCGATGGTCGCTGGTATATCTATTTTGCGGCCAGCAATAAGGATGTGCGTTTTCATAACCGCATGTTTGTTTTAGGACTCGAGGGCGACTCACCGATGACAGGCCAATGGCAAGAGCTTGGCAAGTTACAATCGGCACAGGATGCTTTCTCCCTCGATGCGACCAGCTTTAGCCTGAAGGGCGAGCGTTATTTTATTTGGGCGCAGCAGGACAAAGCCAAGCGTTACAACACCGGCTTAGTGATTGCCAAAATGCTATCGCCAACTCAACTCTCTGATAACGAAACCATTATCAGCGAGCCCTTATTGGATTGGGAACGTTTAGGCTTTAAAGTCAACGAAGGCGCCGCTGTGTTGGTTAAAAACGGTAAAGTCTTCGTGACCTATTCCGCCAGTGCCACGGATGACCGTTATGCCATGGGGCTGTTATGGGCCGATGAAAATGCCGATTTACTCAATCCTAAGAGTTGGCATAAATCGCCAAGCCCAGTCTTTACCACTGAGCCGAGCTTGAATCGTTTTGGTCCTGGCCATAATAGTTTTGTGCTGGCAGAGGATGGTAAAACCGAGCTGATGTTTTACCATGCTCGTAATTACCTTGAGCTGCAGGGGACACCATTGACCGACGGTAATAGACACACTTACTACCGCGCCATTCGCTGGTCGGCGGACGGTTTCCCAGTATTTGATAATCAGCACAGCGATAGCCAAACCTTTAATCAGCAAGACACGCAATCCCGCGAATAAGCGAAATGCGTTTAATAGACACGAACAGCACACTTAAGTAATCGAAATAGACAGGATTTCCATGATAAGAGCAACAAACAGCCCCCTGGTCGAGCAGCGCGCCGATCCCTTTGTGTACCTACATAGCGACGGTTATTACTACTTTACGGGCTCTGTTCCGACCTACGATCGGATTGAACTGCGTAAATCCAAGACCTTAGACGGCTTGAAAGACGCCCAAACCTTCGATATCTGGTTTAAACACCAAAGCGGCCCGATGAGCCGCCACGTATGGGCGCCCGAGATCCATTATCTCGACGGCAAATGGTACATCTACTTTGCGGCCAGCGAAGAGGAAAATATTTGGGCATTACGCCCCTATGTGCTTGAGTGTCTAGGACAAGATCCATTAAATGATGAATGGATTGAACTTGGCATGATGCAGGCGGCCGAGGGAGATAATAAATCCTTTATCGACTTTTCCTTAGATGCGACCATTTTCGAAAACAACGGTAAGCGTTACTTCTGCTGGGCGGAGAAAACCGGTGGACAATTTGCGGCATCCAACCTGTATCTTGCGGAAATGGCATCGCCAATCAAGTTAAAGACGGCGCAATTTATGCTCACCACCCCAGATTATGATTGGGAGCGCGTCGATTTTTGGGTTAACGAAGGGCCTGCAGTACTTAAACACCAAGGTAAAATCTTCATTACTTTCTCAGCCAGCGCCACAGGTGCTTGTTATTGCATGGGTTATATGGAGGCCGATGAGCATGCTGATCTGCTCGATCGTAACTCATGGAAGAAAACCCGCCAGCCAGTGCTGTGCACAGATGTCGACAAGCAAATATTCGGCCCTGGTCATAACAGTTTCACCGTGGCAGAAGATGGCGTGACGCCCATCTGTGTTTACCATGCCCGTGATTATGAACATGCGGTGGGCGATCCAAGCGTAGTGCCAAAGACAGATACCCGTCCATTAGCGCAAATCATTAAAGATCCACTCTATGATCCCAATCGCCATGCGCGGACGTTAGCGGTGTCATTTGATGAGAGCGGACGCCCCTTGTTCAATCTCTACTAATTGATTTGCCACCACAAATGATGTGATGACCGCGGGGCATGCTACAGCAGCCCCGCTTTTTTATGCCTGACTTAAGCGCTATTGCTTAGGTAAAACGCGATTTTTAGGCTCGCACGCACAACAAGCTATTCCGGTCGCTATTTCAATCACTTAACCGATTCAACCTTTGAACCTATTGATGTTATATTGCCGCCCGAGCATTCACATGGTGGGCAGAAGTACTGCCTGCGTGTGGAAGAGAATATCAGTGATGATTTTGCCAAGTTCGAGGAGTAGGGAAATGGCGATAAACAAGGACAAGTTTAGTGCAGATATTGAAGCAAGAATGGATGAGTTTACTCAGGAAATCACCCAGGCACTTGCGAAATATTACGATTGGTGGCTGTCACAATATCCGGCGCAGACCCTCTATGGTTTTTGCCTATACAGCACGCCCTTAGTGGAATATTTAGGCGCCACCCTTTTCACCGAGGAAGGCCTGACGGCCGTCGCAGAGCAATATCAAAACGATCATCGTTTTCGGCATAAATCCCTCGCACAGCTTAAGCAAACACTGCGCTGGTCGGCCTGCGACTCTCCACATCACAATGAAAATGAAGATATTTTTGAAGCGATTAACGACAAACTGCAATTGCTGCAAGAGGACGCTGAGGCGCTCGAGTCCGAAGAGGCATACGATGCTTACCTCAAAGCCTTGTACGCCATATTAGTCAAGGCGCTCAATGAGGTTAAAGCCATGCGCCCGCTAAACCCGCAGGCAATATTGTTCTCCGTCTGGTTTGGCGATCAAAGCGATGCTGATATCGATTATTTTGTTCAAAGTTGCAATAACAAAGAGATGGTCGCTCTTTTTTATCAGCAATGGCGATAGATTTTGCCTACAAAAATTTTCAACTAAATTGGCTTATTTCGTCTATTACCGAAGAGGTCCCACTCAATATTGACTGAAAGACGGCTAGTGGTTGTTATTTACGGCGAGTCGCATAGGGCCACCAGCAAACATTAGGTAGTGCCAAGCGCAGAAACTCTGGGTTAGGGGATAAAAACAAGGGAAAGCGTTTCACTTTCCCTTATCTAAATCAGTGTTTTAAGCCCGAGTGCCTACATGCGCTCGGGATGCTTGCTTACTGAGTCGAGGTCGACTCACTTTTTAGCAGGCGCACCTCATATAAACCGCCGGCAATCGAGCCCGGTTTTGCCACAAATTTCACCCTGAAGGGCACTGTGTTATCCGAAAGCATGTCGGCGGGAATAGGGTAGTCGACGTTGTAAAATGTGGGCCCCTTATCGGCAGGCAGAGTGACTTCGGCAAGGCGTTTATCGTTGATCAAAATGTCGAAACGTCGCCCAGCATCCAAGCCAAAGTAAGTTAAGCGTAATATGGGTTGCGGTTCACCTTTGGCATCGAGTTGATAGCTAAACCAATCCTCGGCATGGCGCCAATGGCGATTACCATTAAGGCCCGCTTCACTCTTTGATGCCTTAAAGAAATGATCCGACTCAGGTTGCTGCTCTCCGGGCTGCACACTATCTAAGGTTTGCGCCATCAACTTGGCTTCCATCTGGGCTTTTTGAGCTAACTCTTGCTGTTTCTGTTGCCATTCATCGGGAGCGCTCTGGCCAAAATACAAGGTATAGCGGCTGTCATGCAGGCGAAAGAAGGGGATCAGCGTGATGGGGCTCGCTTGATTTGTACGAGCTTTCCCCGTGGTAAATTGCAGCTGACTCATGGGCTCACGGCGGATATCGGTTAAAAAGCGGGTGCCATCACTGATAAAAATCGGCGCCTGACTGGGTTCGCACATAGGGCCACTGGCAATATGCCCCATGCGACTGGCATCGCCGATAAAGTTTAAGGCTTCATTGGCGATAGGCGCCGTTTTTGCCGCTAACACAATTGGCCCATAAAGCACTGAGTAATAGGCGGTTTTATCGGGTAGCTGCTCAAGGCTAATGTCCATAGGTAAGGTGATGGTCACGCTATCGCCCTTGCGCCAGTGCCGTGTTAAGGGAATATATTGCCCTTGAGTCGGTGTAAACCTTTGCGGCTCGCCATTAATGCTCACGGTCACGTCCCCCTTAGCCCATGTGGGATAGCGCAGATTGAGGGTAAAGTCCGCTTCCTGATGGATAATCATCTGCGAAGTATTGTCATCGGGGAACTGAGTTCTTTGGCTAAGGCTGATGCCTTTGGCTTTCCAGTTGACTTCGGAGTCGACAAACAGGTTCACGAACAGATTGTTGTCCTCCTCGGCATAGATGAGCTCGCCGTATTTAGCATGGTTTTCGATACCTGAGCCGACACAACACCACATACTTTCCTGCGCCGAGGAATAAACGCGGTAATGGTCTGGGCGCATTGGCGTAAAATACACTAGGCCGCCAGTTTGTGGATGCTGGGACGAGAGGATATGGTTGTAGAGTGCGCGCTCGTAGTAATCGATATAACGTAAATCACGTTTGTTTTCATAGAGTAATTTAGACAGTTTCAGCATGTTGTAGGTATTGCAGGTCTCAGGGCCTTCTACCGAATCGAGCATAGTGCTGAAGTCTTCGCTGGGATGAAAATGCTCGCGCACACTATTGCCACCGATGGAAACAGTGCGCTGGTGAACCACTTGCTGCCAAAAGTAATCTGCGCTTTCTAACCACGCCTTGTTATGACTGAGCTCGGCAATACGTGCCACACCCACAATTTTAGGAATTTGTGTATTGGCATGTAAGCCCGTCAGTTTATCTTGATGTTGCAACAGGGGTTGTAACAGGCTCTGATCCGTATAGCGATTCGCAAGATTTAAGTATTTGTTTTGACCTGTAATGCTGTACACATCCGCTAAGGTTTCATTTAAGCCACCGTATTCGGTGCGCAGCATAAGCTGCAGCTGCTCATCAGTTAGATTGCGACTTAAATCCAGCATCCAATCGGCAAAACCGACGAGCATTTTCTTCGCCGTAGGATTTTGAGTATAAAGATAGGCATCCCGCAGGCCGGCAAATACCTTATGCAGGTTATACCAAGGCACCCATGATTGGTTGAGCGTAAACAGATCCGCTTCGATATGACCAGCGGCGACCTGCTGCCATAATTTGTCTCCATGGGGGACACCGCCCACGTAACCATTGCCATGCGCCTGTTGGCACTTTTCCAACTCGGCCACCATGTAGTTGAGTCGCTCAAGCACCGCCTGATCGCCCGTGGCGGCATACATTAGGGCCAATGCCGATAGATAATGCCCACCGATATGGCCATCGAGGCCCGTATTTTCCCAATTGGGGTAGTTGTCGGCGGTAGTCGCGATTCCCGCTTCCTTACGGTAAGGGGCCAGTAGTCGCTCGGGATCCATCGACATGATGTAAGCCAAATCGGTCTGCTGGGCATGCAGAAACGGCCCGGCTGTGAGGCGCACATCGTTTAGGGGAATGGGGGTAAGGCTAGCAAAACTTGGCTGAGATACGAATGGGCAAGTTAATGGCAATAACAGGCAAAGGCCAAACAATCGGGCAGTGTTCATCTTGGCTCCCTTTATTATACGGATTGGAGTTTTACGTTTGGATTAACTCAGTTTTTGCGTGATAAAAAAGCCCCTGGGTAGGGGCTTAGGGTGTTATCGCAGATAGATTACGCCGATACTTGAGGCGCTGCAGTCTTAGGCGTTACTGCCTCAGAGGCTTCAGTGCTAGAGGCTAGAGTCTTAGACGTCAAGTTGGCGTCCGTTTGGCTTGAATGGGCCTGCTCGGGTAAAGCCTGTTTGATTTCTTCATAAACGCGGTCAGAAATCTTGTATTTGAACATCAGTAAGCCCATCAGCGCGTGGAATGCGCCTGGGATCACCGTCAGCATTAACGAAATACCGGTCAACGCAAACTCGCTTTGGGTTTCACCGGGTTGATAGTTGAAGTAGGTCAGCAGCATACCCACCACAAATCCCGCCGCGCCCATACCCGCTTTTTGGGCGAATGAGATCCCGCCAAAGGCAAGGCCAGAGACCCTGTGGCCCGTTTTGACTGTGCCATAATCCACCGACTCTGAAATCACCGACCAGAAGACTGGCGCATGTAAATCCACCACGAATGAAATCGCAAAGTAGAGTACAAAGGCCAGCACTATGTCGCCCGGCTGCACGGCAAAGAACATGATGGCGCTTAAGATCCCAACCACGATTTGGCTATAGCGGAAGAGTTTTAGTTTGCAGTAACGCTTTGTGATCCAAGTTGAAGCGACCATGGCCAGAATCGCAGCGCCCACACCGGTCGACAGGAATGCCGAGAGCATTTTCGCATCGCCGCCCAAGTAATAGGTGGCGTAGTAGGCTGCTACCGAGCCGCGGATCACATAGCCAATAGTGCCAATCACACAAATCGCGACTAATACTAACCATTGATCGTTTTTGAACAATAATCGCAGTTGCATGCCAACAGGCTTAGTTTCCACCTTGTAGGCCACGCGCTCTGTGGTAGTGAAAAAGCAGAATAAAAACAGTAGTGTTGCCATCAATGCCATCACGCCCATGGCTTTTTGATAGCCCGCGGCAATATTCTCACCGCCCCAAGATGACGCCAACATAGGCACGATAATGGTCACTAAAAAGGCGGCAATTTTTGCGAAGAACAAACGGTAACCGTTGGCGGATAACCGCTCTTTTGGATCGTCGGTGATTACGCTGATAATCGAAATATATGGAATAGTCACAGTGGTGAAGATGATAGTGACCAGAATATAGGTCGAGTAAGCCCAGATAAGTTTGGCATTGTAATCCCAATCTGGGGTTGAGAAGGTTAAGAAAACCGAAATACCAAAGGGAATCGCCATAAACAGGAAGTAGGGGCGATATCTTCCCCAGCGGGTCGTCACTTTATCGTTAATAATGCCCATTAAAGGATCGGTAATGGCATCGATAAGACGAACCAACAGGAACAATATCCCGACATCGGCGGGTTTTAACCCAAAAATATCAGTATAAAAGAAGGTAATAATTAACATCATTGACGAAATCACCACGTTAACGGCCATGTCCCCGGAGCCGTAACCGATCTTTTCAATGACTGACAATTTATGAGAACTCATCAGAAATCCTTATTATATTTATTATAAACAGTGAGTTATTGTGTTATTTTGCAATTTACCGCATTCGCAATGTTAACACATTTTTCTCCTGTTAATTTTTTTGCATTTGATTGTTACTTCCTTGTCCTGATAGTATGATAACTTAATTCATCATACAATAGCATAATAACTATTTTGTTATATGGGATGGGGTTCATAAGGAGAATTGATGCCAGCTATGAGAGTCACACCGAAAACAGCCCTAAAACGTCACCTTAAGATGCTCAATTGTGCGCTGCTAGGTGTATTAGGCACCCTAGGCCAAGTAAGTGCCAAACAGGTGAGTATTCACGATCCTGTGATGGCAAAAGAGGCCGGACAGTATTATCTCTTCAGCACAGGTCCCGGTATTACCTATTATTCCTCAAAGGATAAGATCCATTGGGCATTGGCTGGGCGAGTATTCGAAACCGAGCCTAGCTGGGCAAAGGGCGTTGCGCCAGAGTTTAACGGCCATTTATGGGCGCCGGATATCATTGAGCATAACGGCTTGTTCTATCTGTATTACTCAGTATCAGCCTTTGGTAAAAACACCTCGGCCATCGGCGTGACAGTCAATAAAACCCTCGACAAAAACTCAAAGGATTATCAGTGGACAGATAAGGGCATCGTTGTTCAATCTGTGCCAAATCGCGATGCTTGGAACGCGATTGATCCCAATATTATTGTCGATGAGCAGGGTACGCCTTGGATGAGTTTTGGCTCCTTCTGGCAAGGGTTAAAACTGGTCAAGCTCAATCCAGACTTTATCTCCATCGCCAAACCAGAGGAGTGGCACACGCTAGCCAAGCTAGAACGCCCCGCACTGCTTGGTGAAACGGAGCCAGGTCCTGCTGAAATCGAAGCGCCTTTTATTTATAAAAAAGATGATTATTACTATCTTTTTGTCTCCTATGGCCTTTGCTGTCGTGGGGACGACAGCACTTACCACTTAGCCGTGGGCCGCGCCAAAACGGTGACCGGGCCTTACCTCGATAAAGAGGGCAAAGACATGGCGCAAGGCGGCGGTTCGGTTTTACTGCATGGCACTAAGGCTTGGCCGGGATTGGGCCATAACAGTGTTTATGCCTTCGACGGTAAAGATTACTTAGTCTTTCATGCCTACGAATCCGCCGATAATGGCTTACAAAAACTCAAGATGACGGAACTGAGCTGGCGCCAAGGTTGGCCAGAGGTCGATCCTAAGGCGCTCAATCAATACCAGAGCGTATTAGTTGCACCCGAAGGAACAAAATAATAATGACTCACACAATCAACAAACGAATGGCTACGCTTGCGCTGGCCATGGGACTTACGACCTGCTTGGGGGCAGGTAACCTATATGCCGCAGAGAGTGCGAAGGGCGCGGATGAAAACCGCATTACCGCAGCGACCTTTGCAAATCCGTTATTTCGAAATGGAGCCGATCCTTGGCTCGAATACCACAATGGTAACTATTACCTCACCACCACCACGTGGACCTCTGAGCTGGTGATGCGTAAATCGCCCACCATTGCAGGGCTTGCCGATGCGCCGGCCCACAATATTTGGAGCGGCACAGATAAATCCAACTGCTGTAATTTTTGGGCATTTGAATTTCACCCTCTGCAAACTGCGCAGGGATTACGTTGGTATGTGATTTACACCTCGGGCGTGGCAGAAAACTTCGATGGCCAGCGTAACCATATCCTTGAGAGTGAAGGCAGCGACCCTATGGGGCCATACAAGTTTAAGGGCACGCCAATGCCCGACCACTGGAATATCGACGGCAGCTATTTGGAGTATAAAGGCCAGTTATATTTCCTCTGGTCCGAATGGCACGGCCAAGATCAAGTCAACTTGATTGCCAAGATGAGCAATCCTTGGACAGTTGAGGGTGAACATAAGGTGATCACTGCGCCCATTCACGACTGGGAAAAATCAGGCTTAAACGTCAACGAAGGTCCTGAAATCATCCAGCATGAGGGCAGAACCTTCTTAGTTCACTCGGCAAGTTTTTGTAACACTGAGGATTATTCCTTGGCCGTGGTTGAACTCACCGGTGACGATCCTATGGATCCCGCCGCATGGACTAAGTACGACAAGCCTTTCTTTAGCAAGGCCAATGGTGTCTATGGCCCTGGCCACCATGGTTTCTTCAAGTCTCCCGATGGCAAAGAAGATTGGCTCATTTACCATGGCAACTCCTCGGTCTCCGACGGCTGTAGCGGTACCCGTGCGGCACGTGCTCAACCCTTTACTTGGGATAACAAAGGCTTGCCTAAATTTGGCGAACCGATGGCGGATAAAAAACAACTGCCTGTCCCAAGTGGCGAGTTTGGTCCGATAACCACCCAAGTGGAAGGTGTGAAATACCGCATCGTGAGCCGTGAAGTCGGTCAATGCCTAGTGACCAATGCCAAGGGGCAGGTCAGTGTCGGTAAGTGCGAAGATGACAGCAGCCAATGGGTTATCGACCCGAGTAACGATGGTCTATACCGCTTTGCTAATGTGGGTCAGGGAACCTTTTTAACCCAGGCTCAGTGCCAAGATGAGTCTTCAACGGCACTGAATACTGCGCCTTGGGTCGCCTCCCGTTGTCAGCGTTGGTCGGTGGATTCGACCCGTGAAGGCTGGTTCCGTTTCGCAAACGATCGCTCCATCGGCAATCTGCAGGTGAAAAACTGCAGTAAAAAGGCTGGCGCCGAGGTGATTGCCGGGGAAAACCGTGTCAGTGAATGCACCGATTGGCGGATTGAGCCTGTCTCAACATTTGCCATAGTCAATGCCCATAGCGGCCGAGTGGTCAGCGCCGAACAATGTCAGCTTAAACCTAATGCCAATGTGGCTCAGTTTGAATACACCGGCGATGCCTGTCAGCAGTGGCAAGCCATGCCGACAACCGATGGATTTTACCGTCTGCAATCCATCCAACGTTCAAACAATAAGGCGCAACAATGCCTTGTGACCAACGAAGGTAATCTAGGGCTAGGGGCGTGTAATGCAGTCGACAGCGAGTTCCGTAGCGAGTTGATGCCCAATGGCTCATTAAGGCTAGTGTCTCGCAAGGGTGGTTCGTCCATGAAAGTGGCCAATGGCTCCTATGCCAATGGCGATAACATAGTGGAGGACGTGTGGAAAAACACCATTTCACAACAGTTCTATTTTAGAGAGGTGAAATAATTCATCCTCTAAATAACTGAGCATCACCACGGCGGTGGCTAAACGCGTGCTTGTAATGTCGTTTAAGTTGAGGTCGCTTAACGGCATCTTGGTTGAGCCTTGTTTGCTCGGCACCAGAGCAGTAGTTGTGCTTGCAACTGCTGCTCTTTTTTATTCAGGCTCTTTTCTCCCATAGTTTTTATCCCATGGTTTTTATCCCACCAAGGCCTGCCACAATAAACGTATCGCCAGCAGTGTCAGCACCCAATTAAAAGCGACGCCAAAATACTTATCCGTCACCCGCGCTAACATCTTAAAGCCAAGCCAGGTTCCCAAGGCGCCGCTTAAAATCATGCAAAGTAGCAGCGGCCACCAAGGCAGGATAGGAATATCCAGCCCCTCAAAAACGATAATTTTGACGCCATGTTGCAGGGACATCGCCATCGCAAAGGTCGCGACAGTACGAAAACGGTCAACCTCTAATTGTTTGATAAAGGCCGCCACTAAGGGACCTGTCGCGCCGACAAATAACGAAATAAAGGTAGTTAACGCACCAGCGATAATGGTCCCAGCTGTTCCCAGCACCACGCGGGGGATTTTCGGTCCCCAGCAGGAGTACAAAATAAACAAGGCTATGGTGAGGTACATGACCTTTGGCGGCAATGCGACTAACACTAGGCTCCCCAAGGCAGCACCAACGAGCGCGCCGGGTAAGAAACGACTGATAAGCCACCACTGCACATGCTGCCAACCTAATAGTGCGCGACCCAAATTCGAGCCCAATTGCACCACGCCGTGGAGGGGAATAATCACTTGGGGCGGAAGAACTTGCGCCATCACTCCCAACAACATTACGCCACCACCAATCCCAAAACAGGCAGTAAAAAACGAAGTAAACGCCGCAGTCATTGTCAGCAGGGCAAAGATATCGATAGGGATCAGCGTAAAGTCGAACCAAGCGAAATGCATAGTCAATATTTGAGGAAGAGTGTAATCCTTAAACTAGCAAAGCTTGCCCAGAGACAAAAGCAGTTTGATGGCCAGCAGGTTCTTAAGCGTCTTTAAGACTCTTGCTAGCTGTCTAAATTCAAAGCATAAAAAAAGCTAATCACAGGATTAGCTTTTTCGGTTTAAATAACAGTGGTCAATTAGAAGGAGTAACGCGCACCCAATGCAAAAGTACGAGTGTAGATACTGTTCGTACGGTTATAGAGTACTGAGTCCTCGTAGTATTCTTGATAGATATCATCAAGAATATTTGTCGCATCGAAGGTTAATACAAACTCATCACTGATGTTGTAGCTGAACTGGAAGTCCAGTGATTGCTCTGGCTTACGGTAAATACCGCGTGGCATTGCAAAGCTACCTGCATCATACGCACTTAAGAATTTATCACGCCAAGTGTATGATAAACGCGCGCTGTAATCGTCTTTATCGTAAATCAATACCGCACTCATAGAAGTATCAGACACACCGAATAGTTCACGAGTTGTAGTACCAATTTGCTCACCACTCTCAGAGTCAAACTCAGGAATGTCTTGGCTTGAATCTAAGAAGGTTGCACTGACTTGAGTACCTAAGCCATCTAAGTAACTAGGCATATTCTCTGGGAAATATACAGTACCTAGCTCAAATCCTGTCAGCTTTCCGTTTGAAGCGTTTTCTGGACGGCTTAAGATATATTTTTTGGTTTCGCCGTCAACTTCACGGGTAATAGTAGAAGAAGAGTTAAATACGAAACCTTCAATATCACGACGGAAATAAGTACCGAATATGGAAGATCCTTCACCAAAGTAATATTCCAATGAGAAATCATAGTTTTGTGAAGTAGTAGGTTCTAACTTAGAGTTACCACTTGAAGCTTGACCGAACCCAAGCTTTGTTAAGTCCTCTGTATAAGAAATCGCAGTGGTTAAATCGCCAAAGGCGGGACGACGAATCGTTTCAGTGTAGGCAAAACGTGCAACCAAGTCGTCAGTTAACCAGAAGCGTACCATTAAGCTTGGTAATAACTCCGCACTTCCATTGGTATCTGTGTCATGAACGAGATAGTATCGAATGTCATCAACAACATCCTCTGCAGCATATTTTTTGCGTTCCCAGAAATCCATATCTGCATCGGCTTTCTCATAGCGAAGGCCGATTTGACCATCAACTTGCTTACCCCATAACTCGGTCTCAAAATCACTTTGAATATATGCAGCATATGACTTTTCGGTGATGTCATAGTTGGTATACATGGCAAGGGCTTGCTCATCGGCGTTATACATAGCTTCAATGGCTGAGCGGTTAGCATATAAATAATTACCATCGGCAATCGCCCAACTGGTTGGCACATTACCACGGCCATCAAAGAAGCCGGAGGTTACTGTGAACATGTTAGGGTCAAGATCGCTAAACAACACGTTGGTGTTTAAGGAACCGGCATCGTAAAGTCCGTGTTTGGCACCACGTTGTTCTGCACGAACACCAAATTTCATCTTAGTAAATATGCCGTAGTCGAGGAAATAGTCACCATCGAATGTCCAAGTAACTGAATCACCTTCGTCCTTAGCGCCACTATCGTATAATTGAGCCGTTTGCCATAGGGCATATTGAGTTAAATCAGACTCATTAATATCAGTATCTGGATTATCTAAATAAACCCAGCTAGGAACACCATCACTTTTGTCGTTATAGTCAACATCAACACCATAAAAAGTTTTAGTGCTATTCGCGCTTACACCACGCATCGCCAGAAATTGTGATTCATAGGTACTGGTTTGATAGACCACTTCAGACTTTAAGGTCAAATTATCAAAGTCCCACTTACCTCCTAAGGCAAATACATAACTATCTGTTTTGTTATGGCTATGGTCTGAACTGCTAAATCCGTCAACGTTATAGGCAGTTCGCGATTTTACCACGTTGGTACCATCATAAACTTCAATACCATCTTGAATCACTTGGCTCCAGTTAGCAGATGAATCTACGTTACTAAAGAGCATAGAGTTGAAGTTATCATTACGATAACCGTTATAGAATGCTTCAAAAAGATATTCGGAAGTGTCAGTTGGCGCCCATTGCAATGATAGGTTCAGTGCTGGACGTTCACGCTCACCGTTATTCATATTTTGGAATACGGCGTCGCGCATGAGCAGATATTCCTGACCGTTGATTAATGCCCCTTCACTGGTATCTAAACCATGGGCTAGGCCACGCTTCCAATAAGTATCAGGGATTTGGACACCAGTTTCAGCGTAATAGGGCATTGATGCGCCAGGTGCAACCACTTGATCATTATAGTTGGTGCGGATATAGGAGACGTTAACTAATGCGCCGACTTCACCGATGCTGGTATCCCAGCGGTCGCTAATTAAGGCGCTGAAATTGGGATCGATAGTGTCAGGCTGATCAGAGTAAATACCTTTGGCTGCTACCGAAATTTTTTCTTCTTGGAAATCAAAAGGTCTATGGGTACGAATGTCAATTTGACCCGCGATACCGCTGGCGACTTGAGAAGAAGAGCGGGTTTTAAAGACTTCTACACTGCCGAGTAATGCCGCAGGTACGTCAGCAATAGCGACTTCACGACCTGCTGCAGTGAAAACTTGACGGCCGTTAACTGTAGTGGTTACGTCGGTTAAACCACGAATACTCACGGTATTGGCTTCACCTGATGCACGGTCAGTCACTTGAACACCCGTTACCCGTTGCAAGGCTTCAACCACGTTATTATCTGGGAACTTACCGATATCTTCGGCAATAATGGCATCGACAACTTGAATGTTTTGGCGTTTAAGTTCTACCGCTTTATTTAAACTACCACGGATCCCCTGAACCTGAATGATCTCCATCTCTTCGTTATTTTGCGCTTTACCGCCAGAAGAGGGGCGTGACGTTTCTTCCGTCTGAGGCGATTGTGTCGCTTCAGCTTCTGCCGCATACGTCGCTTGACTAGCAAGAGCAAGCAGAATAGCACTTGCCAAATAAGTCTGTTTAAACATCTAGTTAATCTCCGGTAGTTTTATTATTTGACCCGGTAGCCTAAGACACCATCTGACGTCCCGGTCTTTTTTATTCCACTTCAGAGTCACGGACATCCCCACAGTGTCCCTGAAAATTTAGAATTTTGTTGCCGATTTTGTAGCGTATAGTGCACCGCGTTAAACCAATTTCGCTTCAACGGGTGAGGTTAAGAATTTATCCGAACTGTTAAAATAATATTGTATGACTATTTGCATGTCAACTCACTGTTTGACGCAATAGGAAAGCAAGATCACATTTCGCTAAAATGCGACGAAAAGGTGCATAAACACTATCAACATGAAATTAAACGAGTTTACTGAATGGCATTAAGGTTTGGTGACTAAAGCATTGTCTTGATTGAATAGGTTAGACTGGTCAAGCAAGCTGACCTTAACGTCAAATGTTTTGCAAAATCTCACAAATCTCTGTCACAAGATATTTACTTCTATCCCCAGAATGCTAATGTAATTTTAGTGTTACAGTAGTATTGTATTACTTTTAGATTTGATACATTGATAAACGCTAACCTAATTATCAAACACAACAATAAAAGGAACGACGCTCATGGTGCTTAAACGCTCATTCGTGTCAGCAAGCTTGATCATGGCACTAGCCTCCTGTGGTGGGGACGACAGCAGCTATAGTGCAGACGACACAAATACCTTTACACTTCCTCCCCCTATGACATCGGCGGATCCGATAATTGCAGGTGAGGTGAGCTACAAAAATGCAGTGGTTCATGATCCTTCCATCATTAAAGATACCGATGGCACCTATTATGTTTTCGGCTCCCACCTCGCAGTGGCCAGTTCTACTGATTTAATGAACTGGACACAAATTGCCTCTGATGGTGCAGCCGAGAGCAGCCTGTTCAATACCTATGAGTCAGAAATCGCGGAAGGCACCGCATGGACGGGTGGCTTTGTTGGCTCGTGGGCACCGGATGTGATAAAGCTTGCCGACGGTAAGTACCATTTCTATTACGACTTCTGTGGCGGCCCCGATAAAATTGATTGCGTATCGCGCTCCTATTTGGGGATGGCCACCTCTGACAATATTTTAGGCCCTTATGTTAACCAAGGCTTGATCCTGAAATCAGGTCAAGAGGGGGCTGAAAACCCTGGCGCAAACGGTCAAATTTACGATGGCTTTGTCGACCCTAACGCTATCGATCCAGCCGTGTTTTACGATAAAGATGGCGGCCTGTGGATGACCTATGGTTCCTATTCCGGCGGGATCTGGGTGATGCAGTTAGATCCAGCAACGGGTAAACCGTTAGCGGATCAGGGCTATGGCACTAAGATCATGGGTGGTAACTACAGTGCCATCGAAGGCTCATATGTCATCTACAGCCCAGAATCTGAATACTATTATATGTTTACCTCCTTTGGCGGCTTCGCCCAAAAAGACGGTTATAACATTCGTATCTCTCGCGCTAAAAATCCTAACGGTCCCTATGTGGATGCCGCGGGTCTCGACATGATTGGCGCAACGGCCGCAGGTAATATCGCCGACTATGGCGTCAAACTGATGGGCGGTTTCCAATTTGTGGCCCACCCGGGCGATGTGGGTCATGATCACGGTTACCTTTCACCCGGCCACAACTCCGCTTTTTATGATGCACAAACGGGCAAATACTTCTTAGTATTCCATACGCGCTTCCCCGATACCGGCGAAGGTCACAGCGTGCGCGTACATGAGCTATTTCTCAACAGCGATGGTTGGTTAGTTGCCTCACCACAGCGTTATGCACCGATCAACGGCGCTAACATTGTCGATGAAATCGATGTCACCGGTGATTATCAATTTATTAATCACGCAAAAAATATTAATACCGCGGCACACAAATCAGTCCATGTGAAGTTATCCCGTACTTGGACCAATAAAGGTACAGTCTCTGGCGATGTAACAGGTACTTACCAACAGGGCGATGACAACCAAATCACCTTAACGCTAGACAATTTAGGCACGTTTGAAGGCGTACTCGCCTGGCAATGGGATCCTGAGCAAAACAAACTCATGCCGACATTTAGCGCCATTTCTAATGATGGGGCGAGTATTTGGGGCGTGAAACTCACCGATAAAACCACTGAGGAAATTTTATCGGCATCGGCAAACGGCATTAACCTGCCGACCGAAGCCACCGAAGGCACGATCGACTTACCGACAAATGGTACCCGTGGGGCGACTATCGAGTGGCAATCGAGCGATGAGTCAGTGATCCGTGCCGATGGCACCATTATCAGACCCAACGTGGGAGAAGGCGATAAGGTCGTGACCTTAACCGCGACGATTATGGTCAATGGTAAGAAGGTGACTAAAACCTTCCAAATCACCGTATTTGCCCATAAAACCTATAACCGTATTGCCCAGTACAGCTTCGAGAATAACCTCAAGGATACCTTAGGCTTATTTAGTGATGGTCAACCCACTGGCGATAGGATCTACAAAGCGGGTGATGCCATTGGTTACGCCACTGGCTTTGAAGGACAAGCCCTATCATTAGATGGTGCCCACGGGGTGTTGCTGCCATCGGGCATTATCTCCAGCTACGAGTACACAGTGTCTTTCTGGGCAAGTCCTGCGGTTATCACAGGATTTACCACGGCATTCTTCGGCGCAGTTAACGAGCAAACCGCTGAAGATGGTAGCAAGTTCTCCAATACCTGGGTCAGTTTGCTGCCACAGGGCTGGGACGGTAATACCATGTTCTGGAGCCATAATATCGATACCAGTGGCAGCTCAGTACTGGAGACCTGGTTTGATGGTGTAACGGGTGAGCGCATCGCTGAAAACACTTGGTCGCATCTGGCGTTCTCCGTCAATAAAGGGCTAGTTAAAGTCTTTATCAACGGGGTTGAACGCTTTAGTAGCGGTAACCTTGCCAACTACTTTACGGGGGCACAGGGCGTTTTCGGTCTTGGCGTTAACTACTGGGATGCTCCATACAACGGCCTTATCGATGAGCTAAAAGTATATGAAGCGGCATTAACGGCTGAAGAAGTCAAAGCCCTCGATATCGACAAGTTAGCCGACAGTGAACTCTTGTCTTCAGCAACGGCCATTCTGGAGCTAGGCGACTTATCTGCGGTGCGTGAAAACATCGAACTGCCAGTTACGGGTCCTTATGCTTCGGCCATTTCATGGGAATCGTCAGATCCAACGATTATTGATACCCATGGTAGCGTAACGCAACCTGCACGTGGCGAAGAAGACAAGGTGGTGACCTTAACGGCGACCTTAAAGCTCGGTCAAGCGACACAGACGAAAGTCTTCACCGCGACCGTTAAAGCTAAGAATCCGCCAACACCGGTCGCAGTCTACAGCTTTGAAGACAATCTTAACGACAGTACCGCTAACTTCGGCGCGGGCACTGTAGTGGGTAACCTGATTGGCGTTGAAGGCGGTAAAATCAGCTATGTGGATGGCGCGGTAGGCAAGGCGGCGGTCTTTGATGGTGCCTCTGGTATTGTATTGCCGAATAACCTTATCAAAGACTACACCTATTCAGTATCAATGTGGCTCAACCCTGAGCAGCTGAATAAGTACACTACAGCCTTGTTTGGTTATGCGACTGATTCTAGCTGGACCAGCGTCTTACCAGGCGGTCAAAATGATTATGAGCGCATGGTGTTATGGTCAGGCACCGCGTGGTACGACGGTAGAACCGGTTTTGTGATGCCAAAATCCCAATGGACGCACCTGGCGTACACTGTGAATGGCGGCGATGTGAAGGTCTATATCAATGGTGAATTGAAGTTTACCGGCGCGAACTTCCCGAACATCTTCTCAGTACCGACCACTAAGTTTGCGGTCGGGGTCAACTTCTGGGATACGCCTTTCAAAGGGGCAATCGATGAAATCAAGTTCTATGACGAAGCGATTACTGAACAAGATGTAGCTGATTTATTTGGTGAATCTAATCAATAATCGAGATTAGCTGTCTATACTGAAAGCACCCATTCGGGTGCTTTTTTATTGTTTGCAGCATGGTAATTGAATTCTGGTTATCCGTGACTAAGGAATCTAATGACTGTTTTTCGTCTATTTACGCTGACAACGCTCACCATGTTTGCCTTTGCCTGTAACTCGATACTTTGCCGGCTCGCGTTAAAGGATGGCAGTATCGATGCGGGCAGCTTTACCCTGATCCGGTTGTTATCGGGTGCCATCATGCTCTGGCTATTAAGCCTTAACAAACCTGCGCTGGAGGCCAAGGGACATTGGGGCTCAGCCTTGGCATTGTTTGTCTACGCAGCCGGATTTTCCTACGCCTATATCAATATGACGGCCTCAATGGGGGCGCTGTTACTCTTTGGCGCCGTACAAGCCACCATGATTGGCTATGGGCTGTACCGAAAAGAAATCTTTAATACCAGACAATGGCTTGGATTAGCCTGCGCCGCTGCCGGTTTGATTTTTCTGCTGTTACCTGGGCTGTCGGCGCCGCCACTAATGAGTTCATTGTTGATGATAAGCGCTGGGGTCGCTTGGGGGATTTATTCGATTAAGGGCAAAGGGGCCCAGCATCCCATTCCAATCAGTGCAGGCAACTTTATCCGCACTGTGCCAATGGCACTGTTATTACTGCTATTAGTTCGAGATCCCTTAGCAGTAAGTCAGATGGGGATTATCTATGCCTTGGCGTCAGGCGCCATCGCTTCGGGCGTAGGTTATGCGATTTGGTATTCCATTTTACCTCTATTGTCATCCACCTACGCCGCAACAGTACAATTGAGTGTACCGTTAATTGCCGCCGTTGGCGGAGTGCTATTGCTGGGTGAATCCCTAAGCCTTCGATTACTGTTAGCCTCCTGTGCCATCCTCGGTGGCATTGCACTGGTTGTCCTCAGCAAATCTGCACCACAAAATAAAAGCTAAATAGAAAGAAACGTTTATCTTTTCCTTTTGCCCTTGCGTCTGCCAACGCCTTGTTTAAGAATAAGGCCATTCTGGGTAAAAGGACGTCTTGAGTAAATCATGCAAACGGTCACGGTTGGCGATCTGTTGATGACAATCCCTGTGGGCAACCGCCTTGGTGAAGGTGTGCTATGGGATGAGTTACACCAATCTATTTGGTGGACCGACATTTTATCCTCTGTGATTTATCGTTTTCATCTCGCGAGCCGCTCCTTAGAGACTTTCCCCATGCCGCACCGCGTCGGCTCCTTTGGCCTCACGGCAAAGCATACAACACTTATCGTCGCATTCGATATCGGTATTGCAATCTATGATATTGAAGATCAAAGCCTGACATGGTTGGCACAGCCAGAATCTCATTTTGCTGGCAATCGCTTTAATGATGGTCGTATCGATAGGCAAGGGCGTTTTTGGGCGGGCACTATGGTTGAGCAGCGCGATACTTTGCAACAAACCGCAGCCCTGTATTGTCTAGATGAGAAAGGGCATTGCCACCAACACCTTACAAATCTCGAAATCTCCAACGGCCTGTGCTGGAGCGTGGATGGGCGAACGCTCTACCATGCTGATTCGCCAAAACACCAAATCTATCAATATGATTTTGATATTGAGCAGGGGTTATTGAGTCGTAAGCGCCTCTTTGCGAGCACGAGCCATCATATTTTCCCTGATGGTTCAGATGTCGATGCGGCGGGTTATCTCTGGAATGCCCAGTGGGGCGGTGGCCAGGTGGTGCGCTATCGTCCCGATGGTGAAGTCGATCTTATTCTCAAATTGCCCGTTACCCACCCAACCAGCATTGCTTTTGGCGGCGAAAAGCGTGATTTACTGATAGTCACCAGTGCCAAACACTCACTTGACGCATCGCAATTAGACCAAGAGCCGCAAGCTGGCGATGTGTTTATCTACCCATTACAGGGTATTTATGGTGTAAACAGCCCTCGTTTTTGCGGGCAGCTATAAGTTTAGATCAGCGTTTTTAGCGTAAATATTGTTATCACAGCCACTCACCAATCCCTTAGACAAAAACGATTTACCGTAATTTCAGGTAAAATCACCCTTTGTTGCCCCAATCATTTACCTTAAATTGTGATCTTGCTCAAAAAGCAGCTAATCGGTATTTTCACTCATAATCTGAGCAACTGGCGCCACTTTTGTGACGCGCATCAACAATAAGATTTACGCCCATCGGAAATTGGTACAAAGTGGACAAAATGGCTAATCAAAATGTCCATATCAATAAAAGCATTTAATTCTCTATATTGACGTAAATAAAACGCACAAACCTAATTACCTCATTGAAAACCCTTTAATTTAGATATTTACTCTATTGAAAGCTTAGTGTGATTTTGATCACCTGTCGGAAATTGTCATTATTGGTCACTTTTTTATACTCGCACCATGAGTGGGGTTAAGTTCTCTACTCAAGCATGCAGCGTATTCGCTGCAACTTGTGAGCACATAAAAGAGAGTGTGTGAAATGACAATGAATAGACGACAGTTTTTTAAACTCTGTGCTGTAGGAGCCGCGACTTCTGCTATTTCTGCACTGGGGTTAATGTCCGAAAAGGCATTTGCATCCGTCAGAGGTTTTAAATTGCTACGCGCAAAAGAGACGCGTAACAATTGTTGCTACTGCTCTGTGGGTTGTGGGTTGTTGATGTACAGCCAAAGCAGTAATGGGAAAAATGCGGAGCAGAGCATTTTTCATATCGAGGGCGATGCCGATAATCCGATTAACCGCGGCGCCCTGTGTCCAAAAGGGGCAGGACTGGTTGACTATGTGAACAGTCCGCACCGTTTAAAATATCCCGAAGTGCGTTTACCTGGTTCGGATAAATGGCAGCGCATTAGCTGGGATGAGGCTTTTAAGCGAATCGCAAGACTTATCAAAGACGAGCGCGATGCTAACCTGGTTGAGAAAAATGCCCAGGGTCAAACCGTTAACCGCTTAGTCAGCCTAGGGATGATGACATCATCGGCCCAAGCAAACGAAGGCTGCTACATCACTCATAAGTTCGGCCGTGCCATTGGTATGTTAGGCATAGATAACATAGCCCGCGTTTGTCACGCCCCAACACCGGCCGCGATGGCGCCCACCTTTGGCCGTGGTGCTATGACTAACCACTGGGCAGATATGAAAAATACCGATCTGGCCATTGTGATGGGCGGTAACGCTGCCGAAGCGCATCCCGTCGGCTTTGGTTGGGTGACAGAAGCGATGGAGCATAACAACGCCAAGTTGATTGTGGTCGATCCGCGCTTTAACCGCAGTGCTGCCGTCGCCGATTTATATGCGCCTATTCGTTCAGGCACCGATATCGCCTTCCTGCTCGGCATGATCCGCTACCTGCTCGAAACCCAGCAAATCAACCTTAATTATGTCAAAGCCTATACCAACGCTTCGTTTATCGTGCGGGAAGACTTTGAATTTAATGACGGTTTATTCAGTGGCTACGATGAGGCTAACCATAAATACGACCAATCCACTTGGTTCTATGAGTTAGATGAAGAGGGCTACGCAAAAGTTGACCCAAGCTTAAGCCATCCTCGCTGCGTGATTAACCTGCTGAAAAAACACGTCGATCGCTACGATCCTGACACAGTTTCCAGCATCACAGGTACGCCTAAAGAAGCCTATCTTGAAGTGTGTCAGCAAATTGGGGCGACCCATGTTGACCATAAAGCTGCCACCTTCCTGTATGCCCTCGGTTGGACACAGCACAGCGTTGGCGCGCAAAACATCCGTACCATGGCGATGATCCAATTGCTGCTTGGTAATATGGGGATCATGGGCGGCGGCGTGAATGCGCTGCGCGGTCACTCAAACGTACAAGGCGCGACGGACTTAGGTTTATTGTGCCAAGGATTACCAGGTTACCTGAAACTGCCTCAAGATAGAGATGTTGATTTACAAAACTATTTAGCCCATTACACCCCAAAAGCCTTAAGACCAAATCAAACCAACTATTGGCATAATTATCCAGCCTTTACCGTGTCGTTGTTAAAAGCCTTCTTCGGTGATCATGCCACCGCAGAAAACGATTATGGTTATGACTGGCTGCCAAAATGGGACCAACAGTACGATATCAATAAGCAAATCGACATGATGGTTCACGGTGAAGTTAATGGCTACTTTATCCAAGGTATCAACGCACTCAACTCCCAGCCTGATAAGCAAAAAGTGTCTAAGGGCTTGTCAAATCTGAAGTTCTTAGTAGTGCTCGATGCGCTGGCAAACGAAACCTCCAGCTTCTGGCGCAATGCGGGTCAGTTTAATGATGTGGATACCGCCAGCATTCAAACTGAAGTCTTCCGCTTACCCACAACCTGTTTTGCCGAGGAAAGTGGTTCAATTGCTAACTCTAGCCGTTGGTTACAATGGCACTTTAAGGGCGCCAATCCACCCGGCGAAGCCTTATCTGATCCGGCAATTCTTTCTGGCATCATGCTGGAATTAAAACGTTTATACCGTGAAGAGGGCGGCCGTTTACCTGAGCCTATCGAAGCCATCAAGTGGGATTATGCGATGGAACATGAACCTAGCTCTGAGGAAATCGCGCAGGAGATGAATGGTTATGATCTCACGACCGGTAAGCTACTCAATGGCTTCTCCGAGTTAAAAGCCGATGGCTCAACCTCATGCGGTATTTGGGTTTACTCAGGTATGTGGACCGAAACGGGCAACCTCATGGCGCGTCGCGATAATAGCGATCCCTCCGGCAAAGGCATTACCCCGAATTGGTCATTCGCTTGGCCTGCAAACCGCCGCATCTTGTACAACCGCGCCTCCTGCGACGTGCAAGGTAAGCCGCGCGATCCGAGCCGTGTACTACTCGAATACAAGGACAACAAGTGGCAGGGCATTGATGTGCCTGACTTTAATGCCAAGTTGAACGCCGAAGATTCGGCCCACCCTTTCATCATGCAAGCCGATGGCGTTGGCCATTTATTTGCCCTGCGTGACTTAAAAGATGGTCCATTCCCAGAGCATTATGAGCCGTTCGAATCGCCATTGGCGAGTAACCCACTGCATCCTAAAGTCACCAATAATCCGGTGGCGCGTATGTTCAAAGGCCTGCGTGAAAGCTTTGGTACCAACGAAGAGTTCCCCTATGTTGGCACCACTTACTCGATGACGGAGCACTTCAACAACTGGACCACACATTGCCATCTGGCTGCTATTACCCAGCCACAACACTTTATCGAAATCGATGAAACCTTGGCGGCGGAAAAGGGCATCAATAACGGTGATTGGGTCAAAGTGAGCTCTAAACGCTCACACATCGTGACTAAGGCCTATGTCACTAAACGACTCCAACCCATGATGGTTCAGGGCAAAAAAGTCCACACCATTGGTATTCCACGCCATGGCAGTTACGAGGCCTTGACGCAGAAGAGTTATATCGTCAACGAGCTAACTTCATCTGTGGGCGATGCCAACACCCAAACCCCTGAATATAAAGCATTCCTTGTGAATATTGCCAAAGCGGAGGGCTTCTAATTATGGCTTCTCAAGATATTATCCGCATCTCAGGCACCACGGATATCACCCCTGCGTCTCAAGCGCGCATTGGTGCGGTCCAGCAGGTGACTAAGCTGTTTGATGCAACTAAATGTACCGGCTGTAAGGCCTGTCAGGTTGCCTGTTCCGAATGGAATGACCTTCGTGAAGATGTCGGTACTTTCCAAGGCAGTTACCAGAACCCAATGATACTGTCACCCGAAAGCTGGAACATCATGCAGTATCACGAAGTGATGGATAACAATAAGTTGCGTTGGCAATTTACCCACACTGCCTGTATGCATTGTGCCGATCCAGCCTGCTTAAAAGCCTGCTCAACCAGTGGCGCGATTGTGCAGCATGCTAATGGCACAGTGGACTTTGACTCGAACAAATGTATTGGCTGCGGCTATTGTGCCAGTGCCTGTCCTTTCAATGTGCCTAAGATCAGTGCCAAAGATAACAAAGCCTATAAGTGCACCCTGTGCTCCGATAGGCTCGCCGTAGGCCTTGAGCCTTCCTGCGTTAAAACCTGCACCGTGGGAGCACTGCGCTTTGGTACCCGCGAAGACATGTTGTTCTATGCCGAAAAACGCGTCGAGCAGTTAAAGGAACGCGGTTTCAGCAAGGCGGGACTTTATAACCCTGAAGGTGTTGGCGGAACACATATGATGATGATCCTCCACGACATCACGCAACCCGAAACCTATGGTATGCCAAAGGATCCGCAAATCCCCGCCGCCACCGAATGGCGTCAAGATTGGCTCAAACCTTTGGGCACCGCAGGCTTGCTCGCAACGGCGGCGTTCGCCCTGATGCACCGCATTGCGGTAGGGCGCAACATCGTCGAGGAAGATCAGCCCGGTTACATTGATGCCGGCGCCACAGAGGAGGAAAAGCAATGAGTCATAAAGAGATGATAGTGCGCCATAAGCTCGTTGATCGTCTATGTCACTGGACCATAGTCTTTGTGGGCTTAGTGACCTTTTTAACGGGATTCTCGTTTTTTTACCCTTCGTTCCAGTGGCTGAGTGGCATTGTTGGCACCCCACAACTGGCAAAAGTGATGCATCCATTCTTCGGGATCGCTATGTGTCTGCTGCTGGCGGTGATGCTGATCCGCTATTACCAGCACAATAAGTGGAATAAGTACGATTTGCCCTGGATGAAAGCCGTGGTGTGGGTGTTACTGCAAAAAGAAGAAAACATTCCGCCCGTGGGCCATTACAACCCAGGTCAGAAAATGTTATTCCGCGCCTTTGTGGTTTTTGTACTGGCGTTTCTGATCAGCGGCATCATGATGTGGCAACCTTATTTTGCCCTCATGTTCTCGGCAGAAGCCGTCAATTGGGCCACCTTAGTCCACTCGTCCTGCGGCATATTAATGCTGTTATCCCTAGTGGTACACGTATGGATGGCCTGCTGGATTGAAGGCTCTATCACTGGGATGCTCTACGGCAAAGTCTCTAAGGCTTGGGCCCGTAAGCACCACCCAGCCATGTTAGAAGAACACGAGGAAAAATAGCGATGAAGATGGCCAGCGATATCCCGTTAAGTTTTGTTGATAAATCCCCCTTAGCATTAAAACCGCTAAAAGCGGCAGATCCTGAGAAAATTTATCAACATAGAGCACGTCGTTTAGCCCAATTAGCGCAGGATTCTCCGCTGGCGGATTATCTTAAGCTTTGCCAAATCCTTGTGTCGACGCAGCAAAAACTGGCGGCAATGGATATGGGCCCAGCACCAATGATTGACGCTGAGGTCCAATTTCCGCTGTCAGTGAGTCAAACTGCTAAGGCCCAAGCTTGGTTACAGCCATTGCAAGCACTGCTGACGGAGTTGGTATCTCAAGTACCTGCGCATTTAGTGCCTGTGATACAAGAGCTACAACAGCAGTCACCAGCTCAATTGCTAGAGTGGGGCAATCAACTAAGGCAAGGGCAGTTTAGTGCCGTACCCGCACAGTTCAGCTTATTTATCTGGGCGGGTTTGTCACTGTATTGGTCCCATTGGGCGCCCATGGTGATTGCACGTATGGATGTCAATCGGGTTAAACAGTCCAGTTTATGCCCTGTGTGCGGTAGTCATCCGGTCGCCAGCATGATTGTCGATAAACCCCGCGAAGGGCTACGTTATCTGCATTGCAGTCTGTGCGAAACTGAGTGGCATTATGTGCGTGCCCATTGTACTTGCTGCGAACAATCTCGGGAAATGTCCATTTGGTCCTTTGACGATCATAAAGCCAACGTGCGGATTGAAAGCTGTGAGACGTGTAAGGGCTACACTAAGATGTTGTTTACCAACCGTTTGCCATTGTTAGATGCGGCTGCGGATGATATCGCAACGCTGGGGTTGGATGCCGAGCTCAATGCAAAGGGCTATGGTGCGACAACGGTAAATCCCCTGTTACTTGCACATGAGGCCTAAGCTATAAAAGGATTGAATAAACAAGGCCATGGATGGCCTTTGATAATACATGTTCCATTCGGTCACCACTTAAGTTGTGACCGAATGGTCATTGACTGTGATATCAAACTCACTCACAAATAAAGTCAGAGTGGGGCGGTTATCAGGCTTTTTCGCATACACTGTATCGATTTGAATGCCCCTTCACATTATCTCTAGCACAGCCCCTTCATTTTATATCCACATTATCAAGACGTTAATGGTTATAAAAAACCATGTGGAATGCCTAGATGAAACAATATTGGATTTTGCGGAGCTGAGATTAAACTGTATTATTTAGAATAACTTAGATAAAAACAGTGTTTTATTGTGCCAAGAAGCGAACCAAGAAGCTTCAATCATTCCATAAGAATACTTAAGTCACTCAAACCCGTTTGTCTAAACCTAGAAACCCAGCGACAAACAACGATGGCGGTATGCATCTTGAACTCGAATCTGACTGGAACTGCGAGCGTGGAGGCGAAATCATCATTCAAGCCAACAGACTTCTTTGTGTAGGTAGGTTTAATAGCATTGAACCGTAATGCTCTGGGAATTTGGATAATTTAGGCGCATTGCACAACAGGCATTTTGCTCAAAGACGATTCAACTGATGGTAGATTGCGGGGATCTGCGTATTGTGAGTTTTCACCAAAAATAGGCGTGACTAAACAACGCGATTTAACCAGGTAAATCAACGCACTCATTAATAGCGCGTTCATCAATCTTTGTTAATCACAATCCTTTAGTCACATTCGTTCGCTACGTGAAATCTGCACAACTTGCAGGGCAATCCTAGCCAAATATTCACGTAGAAACGCCTTTGATAAATCCATTAAACACATCCTTAGGCTGATGATTAAAAATGAACGGTGAGTGTTAAAACGAGGGATTCTTAACCCTTGATGTGAGTGACTAATGAGAGGGATTAATGGAACTCAGTCATTTGCGTAGGGAAAGGTAATCAACCATATTCACTCATACTAAATTTAACATAATATACATTGTGCGCAGTTTTGTGTGGGAGGGATTTGGGATGCCAGCGCGGTTCTAGTCAATCCCTCGTAAATGGTCTAATGGCTTATTGAAGGCGCTTTCGTGTCTTTCTATTTGTGTGGTATGCAAATATTTCGATGTGGTGTCGATACTCTCATGGCCCGCATCAGCTTGTACGTGTGACAACGGTCGACGATTGATGTTGATATCATGAGTGATCCCCGTGTGCCGAATGTTGTGTGCGGTGAGTTTTCGCATTTGCTCAGCATCCTGGTTAAAGCCATCGGTTTGAGCATTATCCGCCGCGAGATTGATAATGGTTTGAATGTCTTCACGAATTTGCCTGATCCCAAGATTGGCATTTACAAGACCCGCGTCGCGGCCACGACCGGCGGCGCGATGGCGAACAAACAAAGGATGATGTTCACCTTGGCTTGGAAAATCTGACAGCCCCAAAAATTGCCTGTATTTAACCAAACCATCGAGTAACGCCTTAGAAATGGCCACGCTACGTTTTTTCCCACCTTTACTGAGCGGAATGTGAAAACTCCAAATTCCAGTCTGTGGATTTTGCCTAAATTGCCCCATAACGGGCGAATAGCCAACCCGAGCCGAAACATCTGAAATGCGCAAATAACAGGAATAAATCAATGAAATCAAAAATAAACTACGTTGGTGTAATTCGGGTGTCGTTTCTGCCAGCTGAGTCACAGTGCTCATCACATAGGACCACTGTAGTTCTGTGAAAGCCAAGCTGTTTTCATCTTCATCAGTTTGTCTTTGATACTGCTTGTTTTGCGCAAAGCGACTGTGATTCAACCAAATTTGCGCAGGATTACGCTCGCAAAATTCCTCGCTCATCAAATAGCTATAAAACGAGGATAAAATAGCAATCTTGGTCTTTAAGGCGTTATCGCTCAGCACATAAGGCTGTACTTGCCCAAGGGTTTTCTTGCCGACAAATGGCCGCCAAAGGCTGTTGGGCACTCGCTCATCCCGCAATTTATCGAGTTTAAACTGTGGCACGTTAAAGTAACCGATTAGCGTTAATGGTGGCGCTAAGCAATAATCCACATAGCGACTCATATCCTTACGTAACACCTGTGTGGGCGACATTTTCGCGACATCAAAACACCAATGCAGGAACGTTGTTACTTCACTCCGATAGGCTTTATAGTTGTTTTCACTGTGTTTTTGCTCGAATAACCAATCAGTTGCGTGTTCCATTACTAAACCCGCATCAGGTACATCTGCAAGACTGACTTGTGTGATGTATTGATTCACCACACTGTTGCCGTCTTGTATGAATTGAATTGAATCAAATAATGGTAATACTGGAGGAAGCTGCATATTAACTTTAAAATTTAATGGTTTATTGCATGATAATACTTAAATGCAAATGCCGATAACGTTATTTATCGGCATTAACCAAAAACTCAATTTGTGGACAGCTCGTTTGCGTACATTGCTGGCAACCGATGCGTTTTTGGCAGCAAATCAGACAAAGCTGCCAGACTTTACGTTTTGATTGACTATCGAGACAAGAAAAGTCCGCCGCACATAACGTGCCTTCGCGAATAAGCTGCGCGAGTTTCTCCTCTGATATGGATAGATTGATCCGTTCAGCCATATAAATCCCCTGCGATTAATCCTGTGTCGATAATACTAAAATGAGAATAGTTATCAACAAGGTTGATGTAATAATGCTAACTCCCCCACTATCTTAATTATTTTCAACTGATCCGATTGGCTTCTACTACACTCTAACTGTGTGCTGCTCCTTTACGTGTTGAGGTACCGGATGGTGATTGATATTACAAACAAAAAGCCGTTGTTCTCCACTAAGAAAACCACTGAAACATCTACCTCTGGGGCCCCCTGGAAGATCCTTGTTGTCGATGATGAGCCCGATGTCCACACCGTGACTAAACTTGCCCTTTCCCGTTTTCGACTCGATGGCCGTGCCCTTACCTTTATTAATGCCTACAGTGGCGAACAGGCAAAGGAGCTACTCGCCCATGAACAAGATATTGCCGTTGCTTTTATCGATGTGGTGATGGAAAGCGACCATGCGGGACTCGAGTTGGTTAAATGGATCCGCGAAGTGCAAGTGAACAAAAATATTCGACTCATTCTCCGTACAGGCCAGCCCGGACAAGCCCCCGAAGAGGATGTAATAGTCAACTACGATATCAATGATTACAAAGCCAAATCTGAACTCGATTCCCGCAAACTCATGACCAGCGTCTACTCTGCCCTACGCTCCTATCGCGACATTATGGAAATTGAGCAAGCAAGGCGAGCACAAGTGAATCATCGTAAGGGCTTAGAGCGGGTGCTTGAAGCCACCTCGGGTCTATTTGAACTCAGAACCTTACATCGATTTGCCGATGGCCTACTCACTCAAGTTGCGACTCTGCTTAATCTTGATACCGAAACCTTGCTGCTGACCTGCAATGCGATGGATGCGATTAGTGGTCATGTGGATACGGCTGAAATCGAAATCCTCGCCGGTACAGGGCAATTTGCCAATAGCCCTTCACATAAAGAGCTCCCTGAGCATATTGCCACGCTGTTGCGTAGCGCCTTAATGCAAAAGCGCTGCTTGTACGAAGACAATTGTTTTATCGGCTATTTTCCAATAAAGAGCGGCCTTATTAACCTGCTCTATATGGATGGCATTGATAAAATTGATGATTTGGATAAAAAGCTGGTCGATATTTTTGCGATAAACGTCGGGGTTGCGTTTGAGAATCTCCTCTTGAATCAAGAGGTGGAAGACACTCAATCAGAACTGATCCTGCGTTTGGGCGATGTGGTCGAGAGCCGTTCTAAAGAAGCCGCCAATCATGTTAAGCGCATGGCGGAATATTGTGCCCAACTGGCGTTACTGGCGGGGTTAACCGAGACCGAAGCCGACTTATTGCGCCGCGCCTCTCCAATGCACGATATAGGTAAAATCGCGATCCCCGATGCGGTATTACTCAAACCTGGCAAATTAAATGACCAAGAATGGTCTGTAATGCGTCAGCACCCTAGTATTGGATACCAGATCCTCGCCAATTCCGAACGGCCAATTTTAAAAGCGGCGGCGATTATCGCCCTACAACACCATGAAAAATATGACGGCTCTGGCTATCCAAGCAATTTAAAACAGGATCAAATTCACATTTTTGCCCGCATAGTTGCTATCGCAGATGTGTTCGACGCCCTATCACACGCAAGATGCTACAAAGCTGCCTGGCCATTAGAGGATGTTATCGTCGAAATGCGTAAAGGTGCAGGTAAACATTTTGATCCAGATTTGCTCGAACTCTTTATCAATAACATCGATATCTTTGTTCGAGTCAAAGATAACTGGAAGGATCATGACGAGTCATTAAAATAACCTTAAAAATCAGTATCAACTGAATGGTAAATAACTATATATGCTATTTCTTCAGCAAAAACTCACGAAATAAGGTTTTATTTGGCTCAATCGTTCCAATCAACTCGGATTATCGGCCAGAAAGTCAAAAACGACGGCTTGTTGAACACCATTTCGGCTAAAACTGATAAATCCTCGCCAGACCATGTATCCACTGCTGCAAGCGCCGTAGATCATCTGCCCTTCATAGGTGGTTTTAGTCACTTCACGAAGATTAACAGGTATAACCCCCATAAACATGTCTCTGCCTTCTAAACGGATCTGAAGGTTTTCGATAGTATCGGATGTTAATAGCTTCAATGTTAATGGTTTTTCGCTCGGCGCATGGGCGGGGGTGAGACTAATACGCAGCTCAATATCGCCAATGCGTTTAATACAATCTCCCTGCGTAAAGACGCAAAGTGTTAGGTCTGCAGGCGTGGTTTTTATCTGTTGCGTGGTCTTTTCATTGCAAGCTGTGAGATTCATCATAACTAGCATGAGTGTGAGTGGCAGAAGTTTGCGTGTAAGCACAAAAATTAACCTTGTGATGCAAGATGTTAACATTCTATGGCGTAGGTTGATCTAGATCAACTTTCCAGACCCCATCTTTGGTATCTTTTTTGACATGGCTCAAGTATCATTGCGAAACCTCATATTTGAGCACAAATGTGTAGGTTAACGCATTGACATGGCTTCACAACCCTAATAGGGAAGCGAGCTTTGTGTCATATATAACAGGTAAAGCTTGTCTTTACTAAAAGTAAAAGTAATAAGCAGTGGAAGCATTATGATGAACCATTCCCAGCCAACAGGCGCTGATTACAATTACACCATTGTCCGCCAATTTGCCTTAACCACAGTTTTGTGGGGTATTGTTGGTATGTCAGTCGGTGTATTAATTGCGGCTCAGTTAATCTGGCCACATCTGAACTTTGATACTCCTTGGTTTACGTATAGTCGCTTGCGACCATTACATACCAATGCGGTTATCTTCGCGTTCGGAACATCAGCCCTCTTTGCAACATCCTATTATGTCGTACAACGCACCTGTCAAACCCGACTATTTGCACCTAAATTAGCTGCATTTACGTTTTGGGGATGGCAAGCCATCATTCTGTCAGCAGCCATTACGCTGCCAATGGGTTACACCAGTGGTAAAGAGTATGCTGAATTAGAATGGCCAATCGATATCGCTATCGCTATCGTCTGGGTATCTTATGCAATAGTGTTCTTCGGCACTATTATCAAACGAACAACATCGCATATCTACGTAGCGAACTGGTTCTTTGGTGCATTTATCATTACGGTTGCCGTGCTTCACATCGTGAACTCTATGGCCGTTCCTGTTAGCTTGTTCAAGTCATACTCTATGTACAGTGGCGCGGTCGATGCCATGGTGCAATGGTGGTATGGTCACAACGCGGTAGGCTTCCTGTTAACCGCAGGTTTCTTAGGGATGATGTACTACTTCGTGCCTAAGCAAGCGGGTCGTCCTGTTTACTCATATCGTCTGTCTATCGTGCACTTCTGGGCACTGATCGCACTGTACATTTGGGCTGGTCCTCACCACTTACACTACACTGCCCTGCCAGACTGGACTCAGTCTTTAGGTATGGTGATGTCACTGATCCTGTTCGCACCATCTTGGGGTGGTATGATCAACGGTATCATGACCTTATCTGGCGCATGGCACAAACTGCGTACTGACCCAGTACTGCGTTTCTTAGTGGTTTCTCTGTCTTTCTACGGTATGTCGACCTTCGAAGGTCCGATGATGGCCATCAAGACAGTTAACGCTTTATCTCACTACACAGACTGGACTGTAGGTCACGTTCACTCAGGCGCGCTAGGCTGGGTTGCAATGGTGTCTATCGGTTCTCTGTATCACTTGATCCCAGTACTGTTCGGCCATGGCCGTATGTACAGCATCAAGTTAGTTAACGTGCATTTCTGGTTAGCGACTATCGGTACTGTACTTTACATCGTGTCTATGTGGATTTCGGGTGTAATGCAAGGTCTGATGTGGCGTGCAGTTAACGCTGACGGTACTTTGACTTATAGCTTTGTTGAAAGTCTGGAAGCTTCTTATCCTTTCTACTTCGTACGTTTCCTCGGCGGTTGTTTCTTCTTAACCGGTATGCTGATCATGGCATACAACGTGATCCGTACTGTGAAAGCCTCTAAAGATTCATTGCCAGCACTGGCTGAAGCAAAAGCGGCTTAAGGAGCAAACTCGATGAAATTTAATCATGAGATAGTTGAAAAAAACATCGGTTTGTTAGCGATCTTCACAGTTATCGCTATCAGCTTCGGTAGCTTGGTAGAAATCACGCCGTTGATTTTCCAAAAAGATACCACTGAGCCTGTTGAAGGTTTGAAACCCTACACTGCCCTGCAACTCGAAGGCCGTGACATTTATGTGCGTGAAGGTTGCTACAACTGCCACAGCCAGATGATCCGTCCTTTACGTGCAGAGACTGAACGTTACGGTCACTACTCTGTAGCCGGTGAGTCTGTTTGGGATCACCCATTCCAATGGGGTTCTAAGCGTACTGGTCCAGACTTGGCCCGTGTTGGCGGTCGCTACAGCGATAAATGGCATGAAGTTCACTTAATCGATCCTCGTGCTGTGGTCCCTCAATCGAATATGCCAGGCTTCCCATGGCTTGCCGAAAACAAGTTAGACGGCAAGTTAACCGGCGACAAGATGACTATTCTGCGTAACATGCACAAAGGCGGTTACAAGGGTAATGATCTTTACACCGATGAAGAAATCGCAGGCGCTCAGAAAGCTGTTGAAGGTAAGACAGAGCTGGAAGCCTTGATTGCATATCTTCAGTCTTTGGGTCACGCACTCAAATAAGGAGGCAATATATGGATTACGGCACATTACAAGGTATTTTAACCATCATTGTGATGCTGACCTTCGTCGGTATATTTGCTTGGGCATATAGCTCGCGTCGTCAAAAATCCTTTGATGAAGCAGCCAATCTTGTGTTTTCCGATGAGGAAATCAGCAAGGAATCGAAGGACTCAGGAGAGAATAAGTGATGAGTAGCTTCTGGAGTATTTGGATTAGCGTACTCTCGTTAATTGTGATCGCAGGATGTTTTCTGTTGCTGCGTGTGTGTTCAAAGAACACCACGGATGTCAAAGAAGGCGAATCCATGGGTCACAGTTTCGATGGTATCGAAGAACTCAATAACCCACTGCCAAAATGGTGGAGTTATATGTTCTATATCACTATCGTGTTTGGCCTAGTGTACTTAGCCCTGTTCCCAGGTTTAGGTAACTACAAAGGTCTACTGAACTGGACCAGCTCTAACCAAAGCATTGGTACAGAGAAAGGGATTAAAGCCGATTCTGCAGCCGCGATTGAGCTGGCAGCAAAAGAAGGCATGTACGTTCAGTACGACCAAGAAGTTAAACACGCTAACGAAAAATATGGCCCAATCTTCGCGGCTTACTTGGCAACACCACTCGAAGAGTTAGTGAAAAACCAAGAAGCGTTGAAAGTGGGCGGTCGTTTGTTCCTACAAAACTGCGCCCAGTGCCATGGCTCTGACGCACGTGGTAGCAAAGGCTTCCCTAACCTAACCGACAGTGATTGGTTATATGGTGGTGATTTAGCCACTATCAAGACCACAATCATGAACGGTCGTCATGGCATGATGCCGCCAAAAGGTGGTTTGCCAATCGACGATAGCGAAATTGCCGGTCTGGCCGAGTACGTGGTTAAGTTATCTGGCCGTGAGCACGACGAGAAACTCGCCGCTCAAGGTCAAGGTTCATTCATGAAAGGTTGTTTTGCGTGTCACGGTATGGACGCAAAAGGCAACAAACTCATGGGCGCACCTAACTTAACTGACGATGTTTGGTTATATGGCGGTAGCCGCGGCATGATCGAAGAAACGATCAAGCACGGCCGTGCCGGCGTGATGCCAGCATGGAAAGACGTTCTCGGTGAAGAGAAAGTCCACGTGATCGCAGCTTATGTTTATAGCTTGTCAAACAAGTAATTAGATGTGAGTAACGCTAAGGCCTCGATAACGTCGAGGCCTTTTTTTTAAAGTGCTAAAGCCACCTTTTAACGGTAAAATGGCGCAAATTTTTATTATGGGTATTTAACATGAGCGAACAACAACCCTGGTATAAGCAGTTTTGGCCTTGGTTTTTAATTATTCTTCCTTTGTGTGCCGTCGTCGCAAGTTTTACCACGCTAAAAATTGCCCTCTCAAACTCTGACTCTCTGGTCGCCGAGGATTATTACAAAGAAGGCAAAGCCATCAATATGGACTTGAGTAAGGTCAAATATGCCAAGCAACTTGGCATGCAATGGCAGCTCGAACAAAATCATCATGAGCTCCTCTTCACTCAACACGGCGGCCCTGCTTACCAAGCCGCATTAAAAGTTGAATTTTATCACCCAACAATTGCCGAAAAAGACATTAAGACCACAGTCACCGCCGATGCCAACCATGTGTATCGCATTACTCTGCCCGATGTATTAACCGGTGCTTGGGAAGTCCGTCTGGAAGGTTTTGATGGCAAATGGCGTATTCATCAACGTGTCGAACTCAAAGACAACGTCCAATTGTGGTTGAACTAATTGTGGTTGAATGAATATAGCTATGACACATCCAAGTTGTTTTCACTGTAATGAGCCCGTGCTCACGGGCACTCAGTTTGTCACCCGCATTCATGATCGCGATGAACTCATGTGTTGCCCTGGCTGCCAAGCGGTATCCCAAGCCATTGTGGATGCAGGCTTATTAAGCTATTACAAGTTTCGAACCGAGCCCGGCAGTAAACAGACGGCGCTGGTACCTGATGAATTAAATCAGTTTAGTGCCTACGATTTGCCCGAAGTACAGCAGGACTTTGTCCACTCAGAGGAAAATCGTGACTCTGTGTCGCTGTCCATCGACGGTATTACCTGCGCCGCCTGCGCCTGGTTAATCGAACATAAAGTGAAACAACTGCCTGGCGTCAGCCAAGTGATGGTCAACTCCACCACCCAAAGGGCGATGATCAGCTGGGATAAACAGCAAGTTAAACTCAGTGATATTCTTGGGCAAATTAGCCGTATCGGCTATCAAGCCGCGCCCTATCAAGTGGATGAGCAAGAACTGACCGCCAAGCAAAATAGCCGCAAATTCTTACTGCGCCTAGGCTTGGCGGGTTTTGCGACTATGCAAGTGATGATGTTCGCCCTCGCCCTCTATACCGGTTACTTTACCGATTTGGATGTGCAATATCGGGATTATTTCCGCTGGGTGAGCATGATTTTCGCCACGCCCGTGGTGCTGTATTCGGCGCAGCCCTTCTATTTCAGCGCCATTCGCACCCTGCTCAGTGGCAAACTCAATATGGATGTGTCGGTCTCTATAGCCATTGGCGGCGCCTATATTGCCAGTTGCTTTGCCACCGTTAACGGCACGGGTGAAGTCTATTTTGAATCCGTTTCCATGTTTACCTTCTTCCTGCTGCTGGGGCGTTATTTCGAGCAAAAGGCAAGACAAAAAGCCTCCGTTAGCTCCAGTAATCTCCACAAGTTAGTACCTCTTACGGCGCATCTGGTCACAGAGCATGGGCAAGAAGAGATCCCCGCTAAAAAATTACGCCTCGGGGATATAATCCTTATTAAACCCGGCGAAATGGTTGCCGCCGACGGCATCGTGGTTGACGGCCACACCAGCATCAATGAAGCCATGCTCACCGGCGAGCAAATGCCGATTGAAAAACCCGTCGATAGCCAAGTGTTTGCTGGCACCATTAACCTAGACCAGCCTATCAAGGTAAAAGTCACCGCCCTTGGGCAAGATCAATTGGTTGCCGAGATTATTCGTCTGCAGGAATTAGCCTCAAACACTAAACCTGCCGTCGCTATGTTGGCCGATAAATTGTCGCGTTATTTCTCAGGCACTATCTTATCGATTGCGACAATCACCTATCTGGTATGGCTGCAAATCTCCCCCGAAGATGCCTTTTGGGTCACCTTGTCGGTATTAGTGGCCACCTGTCCTTGTGCCCTTGCGCTGGCGACCCCCACAGCCGTCACCTGTGCGACCGCGATTTTTACTCGCCTTGGGATCATTACCCGTAAGGCGGGCGTCTTTGAAAAACTGCCACAGATCAAACATGTGGTCTTTGATAAAACTGGCACCCTCACCTGCGGCACCCTATCAATAGCCAAAGTAGAGTGCCATAAAGATTTTACCGAAGAACAAGTTCTCGCGATTGCTGCTGCGCTCGAATCAGGTTCTCGCCACCCTATTGCCGCAGCCTTTGCTAGCTTTAGCCAAACCGATGTGATTGCCAAACAAGTTCACCATGAAGTGGGCTTCGGAGTAAAAGGCCTGATTAATGGCATCGAATACCGCATTGGTAACGCAAGCTTCACGGGGGCCAGCGCAGAACCCAAGCTTGTAAACCAGCTTATTTGGCTCGCCCGTAGCAACAATCAGCAGTTTGAAGTCATCGCCACTATCGAGATCCAAGATAATATCCGCGTCGATAGCAAAGAAACCGTCGATATTTTGAAGCAGCAAGGTTGCCAAGTCAGTATCGCCAGTGGCGATAGCTCAGGGCATGTGCATCAATTGGCGAAAGAACTCGGCATTAGTGATGTCCACAGTGGGCTGACTCCAGCCGATAAACTGGCACTGGTGACCAAATTGCAGCAATCGACACCGGTCGCAATGTTCGGCGATGGCATTAATGATGCGCCAGTACTGGCGGGCGCCGATTTATCCGTGGCGATGGGGAGCGGCAGCGCGATTGCTAAAAACAGCGCCGATCTTATTCTGCTTGGCGATCACCTATCTCGCTTCACCCAAGCGGTCAAGGTTGCTAAACTGACCACACAAATTATTCGTCAAAACCTCGCTTGGGCCTTAGGTTATAACGCGCTGATTTTACCGCTGGCGGTAACTGGGCATGTTGCGCCTTATATTGCCGCCCTTGGCATGTCGGCAAGCTCTTTGATTGTTGTGGGTAACAGTTTGAGATTATTACGAATTAAATTATAACAATGAAATAGGCTTAGGTTATGAGCATCATTTATGTACTAATTCCTATCGCGATGATCTTTGTGTTGATCGCCGTAGCCGTGTTCTTTTGGGCGGTAAAATCCGAACAATTCGATGACTTAGACCGTCAAAGCGTGTCGATTCTCTTCGATGAAGATGCCGATAAACCGAGCCAAGCAGCTAACCCTAATCAAGAGAAAATCACAAGCCAAGACAAAGGCATGCCTCTGTGATTGGCTCTGTGATTGAGTATAACGTCACAGGCGCATTTCTGGTGGGGTTAATGGGCGCAGCCCACTGCTTTGGCATGTGTGGCGGCCTCGTTGGCGCCTTTTCCTCCCAGCTTCCGAATCCGAAACAGGGCAATCACTTAGCCCATCAACTCACCTACTTATTAAGCTATAACCTCGGCCGGATTTTAAGTTACACCCTCGCGGGCGCCTTAGTGGGTGGTTCATCGGCCATGCTGGGCCACTTATTCGAACTCGACAGTTACCTGTTAATCCTTCGGATCATTGCCGGCGTGATGATGATCGCGACCGGGCTTTACATTGCCAAAATCTGGGTGGGGATAGTACAGATTGAACGCCTCGGCCAAGTGTTGTGGCGATACCTTAAACCCTTAGCTCAACGTCTCGTGCCAATCACCTCACCATTGCAGGCCATCACCGCCGGACTGATTTGGGGCTGGCTCCCCTGCGGGCTAGTGTATAGCACCTTAACCTGGTCGGTGGCGGCTGGCTCTGCTAGCCAAGGCGCCTTGATTATGCTTGCCTTTGGCTTAGGAACCCTCCCTGCGCTCTTAAGTGCCGGTGTGGCGGCCAAACGCTTAGCCAATTGGGTACAGCAAAAGACCGTTAGATTATTGAGTGGCTTACTTTTAATTGCCTTTGGCGCACAAACTTTATATATCGCCCTGTCGCAGCTAAACTAGCCCAAGCGAGTGAATTGGTTTAACATGGCTGCAGTGGATTAACTTGAGAACCGACATGACAATAGAGCAGAATAAAAACCGTCGTCCCGCCGCGAGTGGGTGCACAATTCATTGTCACGATTGCAGTATGGGAACCCTTTGTATTCCGTTTACCCTCAATGCCAATGAGCTCGATCAGCTCGACGACATCATTGAGCGTAAAAAGCCAATTCAAAAAGGTGAGCAAATTTTTAAATCAGGCGATCCGTTAAAATCTCTGTTCGCAATTCGCTCCGGCACGGTCAAAAGTTACACTATTACCGAACAGGGCGATGAGCAGATCACCGGTTTCCATTTAGCTGGCGATGTGATTGGTTTTGATGGTATTCACGCTCAGTCCCACCAGAGTTTTGCCCAAGCTTTAGAAACCTCCATGGTGTGTGAAATCCCCTTCAATATTCTCGATGAGCTTTCAGGCAGCATGCCCAAGTTACGTCAGCAAATCATGCGCTTAATGAGTAATGAAATCATGAGCGACCAAGAGATGATTCTACTGCTCAGTAAGAAAAACGCCGAAGAACGCCTCGCCGCGTTTATCAGTAATCTCGCTAACCGTTTTGGCAGCCGTGGATTCTCCCCTAAAGAGTTCCGTTTAACCATGACCCGTGGTGACATTGGTAACTACCTAGGTTTAACCGTAGAAACTATCAGCCGCTTGTTAGGCCGTTTCCAAAAGTCGGGTTTGATTGAAGTAAAAGGCAAATACATCACCATCCTTGACCACAATGAACTGAATCTCTTGGCGGGTAATGCCAGGATCGCCAGATAAGTCACACCCTCCCACATTTGTGCTTTAATAATTGTAATTAATGCGCTAGGCACTGGTTTTGAAAAGAGTTTTGATCTAGAACAATACAGATAATTGCCAAAGGCTCATGATGAACATGAGCCTATGACTAAAGGAACATGTTATGAAGGATTATCAAAAAATACTGGTAGTAGTCGATCCCACGACAGAGCATCAGGTTGCACTCGCCCGAGCGGTGACCTTGGCCAGTAAAAGTAACGCCCATGTGACTGTGTTTCTGTCTATTTTTGACTTCTCCTACGAAATGACATCGATTCTATCGAGCCAAGAGCGCGAAGCCATGCGCCAAGGCGTGATCGATCAGCGTCTGGCGTGGATCCAAGATCTGCTAACGGCATACAACCATCTGCAACTCGTTATTGATACTCAAGTGATTTGGCACAATCGCCCATTTGAGAGCATCATCAACCATGCGATTGCCGGACAATATGATTTGATTGTCAAAGGCACCCACGCCCATGACAAGTTAAAGGCGGTGATCTTTACCCCAACCGATTGGCATTTGATGCGTAAAGCGCCTGTGCCTGTGTTGATGGTCAAAGATCATGATTGGCCCGAAGCGGGTAAAATCCTCTGCGCGGTCAACGTGGCAACCGAAGACACAGATCATCAAATGCTGAACGGCAAGATTATCGAACATGCCAAGGATTTAGCCGCAAAATTTGCCGCCGAAGTGCACTTAGTCAATGGTTATCCCGGCACACCGGTGAATCTTGCCATTGAACTGCCTGATTTTGATGCACAAACCTATAACGACACCATTCGCATGCAGCACGAACAACGAGTGCAATACCTTGCCAATGCCTATGGTATTGATACCCTGCACTGCCATGTGAAGGAAGGCTTGCCTGAGGATGTGATCCCTGAGCTTGCCGAGCAACTCGATGCCGAGCTGGTGATTTTAGGCACTGTCGGTCGGACTGGATTCTCGGCGGCACTTATCGGCAATACTGCTGAGCATGTAATTGATAGCATTAACTGTGATTTGTTAGCCATCAAACCCGATGGTTATAAATCGCCGCTTGAAGAGGCGTAACGCACGCCGCTCTTTACCCCGTCGTCGATAGCTGGAATAATACGCGCCCTGAAACTGAGTTACTGGGCGCTTTTTTATGTTGGAAGCTATGTCTGAAGTTACGGCGAGTCAAATGCCTGAAGAATTATCAAAAAAACAAATTACCCGTCTGAATAAGTTACAGAAGCGTCTGCGCCGTGAAGTGGGTAGTGCCATCGCCGATTACAACATGATTGAAGATGGCGACCGAGTCATGTGCTGTTTAAGTGGCGGTAAAGACAGTTACGCCATGCTGGATATTCTGCTTAATTTACAGCAGCGCGCGCCCGTACAGTTCGAAATTATTGCCGTTAACTTAGATCAAAAACAGCCTGGTTTCCCTGAACACGTGCTGCCCGCCTATTTAGACAGCCTGAATATTCCCTATCACATCCTCGAGAAAGACACTTACTCGATTGTGAAAGAGAAAATTCCTGAAGGTAAAACCACTTGCTCGCTGTGCTCTCGCCTGCGTCGCGGTACCCTCTACGGCTTTGCCCAGCGCATCGGCGCGACCAAAATCGCGCTAGGCCACCACAGAGACGATATTATTGAGACCATGTTCCTCAACATGTTCTACGGCGGTAAGATGAAAGCCATGCCACCTAAGTTGCTTTCAGACGATGGCGCAAACGTCGTTATTCGCCCACTTGCCTATTGCCGTGAAAAGGATTTAGAAGAATATGCGGAATTGAAAAAATTCCCCATCATTCCCTGTAACCTTTGTGGCTCGCAGGAAAACCTCAAGCGTCAAGCTGTGAAAGACATGCTCAATCAGTGGGATAGACTCTATCCTGGCCGTATTGAAACCATTTTCACTGCCATGCAAAACACTGCCCCTTCACAGGGTGTTGACCGTGAGCAGTTTGACTTTGTGTCCTTGAAGCGCGATCCCAATGCGCCGATGAAGGGTGATGTGGCCGAAGCCGATTTACCCGCATTTGACTTTCTGGATATCGCCAACAGCGGCCATATCGATTTAGATGCGGCAAAACGCATCAATATCGTCAACGTTTACGAAGTGTAAACGCGGCACGTATAAAAAAGCCCACGAGAGTGGGCTTTTTTATAACTTAAATCTATCGTTACTTAACCCAAGGGCTCAGTACGGCCGGCGCTTGGCTAAATTGCAATGATGTCAAACTGTTAAGTTGTTCAGTACTCAACTTAAAGCTGGCGTTCACCTGTTGCTCACGCCCATCGAGCGTCACAGTAACGGCTTGCTCTTGAGCAAATTCAAAGTTTAAACCCGCGATTGGCTCCTTAAAGTAGCGCATCGGGAAGCCCTGCATAGCCCCGAGTAAAGCATCCATTTCGCTGGCGATTTGCGCTAGTCGCGCCTTGTCGTATGTTGCTAACGTCTGCTTAGCTCTGACTTGCATCGCAATACCACAGCCCTCAGCCTTGCCCTCAAACTCCAGATTCACTAACGCGCGTTGGTCTTTCAGCGCATCATCAAAGGGAATAAACAATCGCTGCGCCGCAGTATATGTAAGTGGCGTTGAATTTAATTCACTTGAAATGCTGCCACTCTGGATCTGGCAATTAGGCAGCATTGGCACACTAAAGGCGATTTCGACTAACTGATAATTACCCTTATTGACTTGCTTTAGTCTGTCGTAGAAGCCTTTATATTCGAGGGAAATCGTTTCTGCATGCAGGTTTGTTGCACATAGACAAAGCCCCACTAACCACCATTTTTTATACATCCGCCTTCACCAAATATTTTTCATTATGACGTAACATATCGAGTAATTCGTCGATATAAGCTTCTTGCCTTTCAGAATAATTCACTAAGCCATAGATCAGCTGATCGACACTTAACTCGGCTTCCTGAGCGCGTAAATCGGCCCGTATTGAGCGAAACAGTGTATATGCCGTATTCGAGTTCAAATTGCGCATATAGGAAGACACAGAAGCGTCCACCGAGGGAAACACTTTCACTTCATGGGTTTTGCCCGAACCTCGAGAGGATGGCACTATGCCGCAGCCATTACTAAAACACCATTCGCCGAAAAAATTAAAGCCTTCACGGGCAAAACGCGAACTGCCCCAACCCGATTCATTAGCTGCCTGTATCAGCACCATAGATTCGGGAATGATATCGACCCGTTTAAGCAAACTGTTGAGTGATTTTGCATCCACATTACGGGCAGCATATTGATATTTATCAAATAACTGATTGAGCTGTGCTAGCTGCGTATCCGACAGAGAGCTGTCGTTCTCCACTAAGGCCAACATGTCGGTGATAAAGTCACGCTCGGTGGCAATAATGGCGTTTTGCTGTTGAATAATCGGCCTGAGAAAATCAAAAAAGGCACGCTTTTTTTCCGCTACATCATTGATGGCAGAAAAGTCAGGCACTTGAGTAACGGGATCAACGGAGTTTTCCAGTTGGTTAACGATAGATTCAGGCTCATCGATAGTAGGAATGAGCCAGACTCTCAGCGAAAAAATCGCTAAGATCACTAGGGCTAACGCGAGTGTAAACGAACCAATTCTACCTGTTTTCAATAAGTCACCTTTGATATTGAGTCACGTGTGGCAAAATAAGCGCCAGATTATATGTCATATCTTGAAATTCACGAAATGTGGCGACAAAACCGCCCATGCCAAGCGCTGGTATGAGTTTGTTACGCCAAAATGCGATCCCAAGCTTAACTCATACACTTTGGTGCATTTGCAGCGTGAATATTTAGTGCATGCTTTTGACTGAGCTTTTATACTAAGGTTCCGTTAACGCTGGTGTTGGCAAACGAGCCAAAACGAGGCTTCGCAGCACCGCTTAACAACAGGACAGGATTTTATGGGTATTCAGGAAGGAACCCTCATGCAGCATCAAATCTTAAATCAATACAGACACGTGGTCGCCATTGGCGGTGGTCACGGATTAGGCCGCGTGCTCTCATCGCTAGATTTTTTGGGCAATCGTCTCACAGGCATTGTTGCAACCACGGATAATGGTGGCTCTACGGGCAGATTACGGGCCGAACAGGACTGTATTGCGTGGGGCGATCTGCGTAACTGTCTGTCCCAACTTGCCCATCGCCCATCGGTGAGCTCGCAATTATTTGAGTATCGCTTTCAGGGCGAAACTGAACTTAGCGGCCATAATCTGGGCAATTTGATGCTACTTGCCCTCGATAAGCTTTGCGTTAGGCCCCTCGAAGCCGTCAATCTTATTCGGCATATGCTTAAGATTGAAACCAATATCATCCCTATGTCAGAGCAACCAACCCATTTAGTGGCATTACAAGCCTCTGGCTGTAAGGTCTTTGGTGAGGTTAATGTTGATAAAATGAATGAGGCGCCCATTGCCCTATGCCTCGAGCCACAGGTCGATGCGACCGACGAAGCCTGTGAAGCCATCAGCCGCGCGGATCTGATCATCCTAGGTCCCGGGAGCTTCCTGACCAGTATTATGCCACCGCTATTATTGCCCTGCTTTGCCAAAGCCTTAGCGATGACCACTGCGCCAGTAGTCTTTATCGACAATTTGAATGAAGAAACCTCGCCAGCAGGCCAGTTTAGTATTGAACAGCGAATTGCTTGGTGCCATCAAGTGATTGGTAAGCCTGTGATCACTAAGGTGCTGCGCCATTCTGAACAAGTGCGCCTTGGGACTTTAATGAATTACTTCCCGTTAAGGAATAGCCACAATCCGCAATTACACGATCAGGCGGGCCTGCGTGATGCGCTTAGCGCAGTATTGAGAATTAAGTCGGATTTACCGCTAGAGACCTTGGCGTCATAACGACAGATTAATGGCAAACATAAGCGCCTCTCAAGATCCACAATGTAAAAAGGACAGCCTAAGCTGTCCTTTTTAATAAGCCCTCTTCTTATATTAGAAGCTAATTTAGAGGGCTAAATTAGAGTCCTAAATTAAAGAACCTTAGCAATCGCTTTACAGATCACAGGCATATTGGTTTTGGTCATACCGGCAACACTAATACGGCCTGAACCGACGATATAAATACCAAACTCGTCTTTCAAGCGCGCAACCTGCGCTTTGTTTAAGCCAGAGAAGCTAAACATACCATTTTGGCGGGAAATAAAGCTAAAGTCTTGAGTCACACCTTCATCCTTTAAGCTTTGGACGAACAGAGTACGCATCTCGGCGATACGTTCACGCATCTCGGTCAACTCTTGTACCCAAAGTGCTTTTAACGCCGCATCGCTTAAAATGGTGCTAACGATTAACGCACCGTGTGCTGGTGGGTTTGAGTAATTGGCACGAATGGTACGTTTCACTTGGCTAAAGGCACGCACCGCTTCATCGGCATTTTGTGCCACTACAGTCACAGCGCCGATACGCTCGTTATAAAGACCAAAGTTTTTAGAGAAAGAGTTAGCCACTAACAACTCAGGTACTTTTGACGCGACTAAACGTAAACCCGCAGCATCTTCTTCAATACCTGCGCCAAAACCTTGGTAAGCAAAGTCAAACAATGGCACTAACTGCTTGTCTGCGCAGAGATTAGCAACCAATTCCCATTGGGCTAAGGTCAAATCAATGCCCGTTGGGTTATGGCAGCAACCGTGCAGTAGAATAATGTCACCCGCCTGTGCATTGGCGAGACCTGTCATCATGCCGTCGAAATCGATATCGTGGGCGGCGGCGTTGTAGTAGCCGTATTCTTTAACCGTTAAACCCGCAGTTTCGAAAATATTCTGATGGTTCGCCCAAGTTGGGTTACTTACCCACACAGTGCGCGATGGCGTGTTACGCAGTAAAAACTCGGCGGCAATACGCAGTGCACCAGTACCACCAGGTGCCTGAGCGGTCGCTGCACGGGCTGACGTCACAAGCTCACTACCCTCGCCAAATAATAGCTCTTGCACTACGCGGTTATAGGTTTGTACCCCTTCAATACCTAAATAGTTCTTGGTCTTCTCTTGCTCAAGCAATAGGGCTTCTGCTTTCTTCACTGACTGTAATACTGGAGTCTGCCCTGCTTCATCCTTATAAATGCCAACACCGAGGTTCACTTTATCTTGGCGTGGATCGGCCTTGAAGGTATCGGTTAAACCAAGGATGGGATCAGCGGGTGCGAGTACTACCTGAGAGAAAATCATGACTACTTATCCTAAATGTTCACGTGTAGGGGAAATTCGGCTTATTTATACCACTGTCTTAAGAGGGGGAATAGCGCCTATTGCCGCATCTTAAGGAAATAGTTTGCGTATTATGGATTGATTAAAATAAATAACAACTAAATGAGAGATCAATTATCTTGAAGCTGAAATTTTTGATAATTGTGATTTTTAAGAGGCAGATCACTATTCGTTTCAGGATTAATTTGTAGGAGTTGTAACTGGATTTGTGGCAATAAAAAAGGCCTAACGTGTGTTAGGCCTTCTCTATGTTATGGTACCCGAGGCCAGACTTGAACTGGCACGCTGTTACCAGCGAGGGATTTTAAATCCCTTGTGTCTACCGATTCCACCACTCGGGCAAACTCTTTATATTAACGACGGGAATCGTGTCATTAATACCTTAATCTATGGAGGCGCGACCCGGAGTCGAACCGAGATCGACGGATTTGCAATCCGCAGCATAGCCATTCTGCCATCGCGCCATTTTTCCAAACTCGTAAAGAGTTGGAGCGACATATCGGGTTCGAACCGATGACCTATACCTTGGCAAGGTATCGCTCTACCAACTGAGCTAATGTCGCATCGATATCACAGCTTAATGAGTCATTAAGCTTAGGAGTTACGTTGCTACGCTTTCCCCTGACTGCGGATTGGCATTCTACCGATTTAACCTTCAGAGTCAATCAACAAATTTGAAATATTGCGCTTAGCAGCACTGTTTGCCCAATATTCAGCCACAGAGATAAAAACTTGCCGATGGAATAATCAATTTGATGATTTTCTTTGCAACGACAAGGGATGAAGTGATTTTATCCCGCCGTAACAAAGCGCATCATTCCATAAAAAAGCGCCCTACTGGGCGCTTTTTATTGGACGTTTTTATGTGCGTAGCGATTATGCCGGCAGAGACAGAGTCGTCAGACCTAACATGGTCTGCATAACACCGACTACTTGGCAGCTGTAACCAAACTCGTTGTCATACCAAACGTACAGAATGGCACGTTTACCTTCGGCGATGGTCGCTTGCGAATCAACCACACCGGCATAGCGAGAACCCACTAAATCGCTTGATACGATTTCAGTTGAGTCTGTGTAATCGATTTGGTTTTGCAATGGTGATTGCAGCGCCGTGTCTTTCAGGTATTCGTTTAATTCGTCTTTGTTGGTCTCAGCATTAAGGTTCATGCTGATGATCGCCATAGATACGTTTGGCGTTGGCACGCGAATCGCGTTACCCGTCAGTTTACCCGCTAATACTGGCAGAGCTTTAGCAACGGCTTTAGCTGCACCCGTTTCAGTGATCACCATGTTTAATGGTGCACTGCGACCACGACGGTCAGCACTGTGGTAGTTGTCGATCAGGTTTTGATCGTTCGTGTATGAGTGAATCGTCTCAACGTGACCATTCTCGATACCGTACTTGTCATTTACTGCTTTCAGTACTGGTGTGATGGCGTTAGTAGTACAGCTCGCCGCAGACACAATGATATCTTCCGCAGTGATGTCGCCTTCGTTCACACCGTAAACGATGTTCTTGATGGCGCCTTTGGCTGGTGCTGTCAGTAACACTTTGCTCGCACCTGGGCTCTTCAAATGTAAGCCAAGGCCTGCTTCATCTTTCCAAATACCCGTGTTGTCTACCACTAAGGCATCTGTAATGCCGTATTTGGTGTAATCCACTTCATCAGGCGAGTTTGCGTAAATCACTTGGATATAGGTGCCGTTAGCGATGATGGCGTTGTTCTCTTCATCCACTTCAACTGAACCGTTGAATGGACCATGAACAGAGTCACGACGCAGTAAGCTAGCGCGTTTTTCTAAATCGCCCTTCTTACCACCACGTAATACGATAGCGCGCAGTCTTAACTTGTTGCTGCGGCCAGTACGTTCGATCAGTAAGCGCGCTAATAAGCGGCCGATACGACCAAAACCATACAACACGACATCACGCGGGGCGATATCATCAGCATGATCAATCGCCGCCGCTAATTCGCGTGCCATATAGCTTTCAATTTCGTTGGTATCAGTATGTTCAGCCCAGTATTTAACGGCAAGCTTACCAATATCCACTTTACATTGTTTAACAGCGAGTCTGCTTAAGGCTTGAACAAATGGGAAACTCTCGCGTAAACGTAATTTCTCGCCGACATGACGACGAACTAAACGGTGCGCTTTAATAATCTCAATAGTAGAAGCATTGAGTAATGGCTTACCATAAACCACAACTTCGACGCCTTGGTTACGGTACAACTTGCCCAGCAAAGGTTGCATTGCCTCTGCCATTTCAAAACGTTCTTGCCAACTTTGTAGGTGTTTATCAGCGCTCATTTACAGATCCTTTATCTCACTTTTCAATAAAATATATTGAAAGGTTTGAGTAACATGACGAAAAGACCAATAATCTTATGTAGGTTTTAGGGGAAACCCTGTGTTTTGGTCGGCGCCATTGTAATGAAAACTGACCCAGCTTGCCAGTAAGATATTTTCTGTAAATCTGTAATTTTATTAGAGAAAATTGCATTTTGGAGCGTATTTTGAGACAAAATCTAGTAATAATTACATCATTTACCCTCGCGATAAGCCTTTTCGGTTGTGATAATGGCCGAAATATCGAAACGATTTGTAAAAATAATCCTGAAATTTGTGCCGATTTGCATAAGGATGGCTGGTGTTTAACTGAGAAAACGAAGCTGATCCAGAGCCGATTCGACCTATTAGACAACAAAAATCCTACGGGTAAGCAACTTTACCAACAGTTAACTTACCTCGAGGACTACAGTCGTTGTATTGAATTGGCCTCTGGGGTGCAACATATCATCCATACGAATCGCACGGCTGACCGCGCAAGAGCCTTTCGTTTGAGCACACAAAACCTCAGCCGCCTACAGGATGAAACCCGTGAGCGCCAAGATCCCTTTATGTCTTATTATCAATGGACACGTTTTGGCGATACCAGTGCGCTAAACCGGTTATTGGCACAAGAAAATGCTGGCGAAGTCACTGAGCCATTTCTGTTGGCGCAGATCGCCACCTACTACAGCAACCGTAATGCCATCAAAGCGCAACAACTCTATCTTAAAGTGTTTGCAGAAATTCAATACGCTGACTTTGACCCCAATTGGTTGCTTGGGCTTGCCTCTGCCTATCGCCAAACCCAAGCGCTTGAAAAAACTTATATGCTGACAAAGGCCAATTTACTACTTACGCAGCAGAAGTATTCTGAAGATAAGATGCTAGCCTTAATCGGTGGCGACAAAACGCTGGCGGCCAAATTAGATGAATACGCCCAAAACTTAATCGATGCGTTAGAAGATGGTCTCTATTCAACGAGCCCTGTTGCGCTTTGGCTCGCGCCTCAACCCACCGAGGCGTCACCGCCTGCGGCAGCAACTGTCGAGCCAGAGAAGCCTAATTCGCCTTAACTTGCGTTTTGAGGAATGTCGGCAAAATGTTTGCCATCTTGTAATTTTTTATCCAAATGCCTAGCTAAAAATGGTGTTTTCGCGACCGATGTAAAAAAAACACCTAATTTGTTAACCGAATCCCGGCAAAATTGCCGAATTTACTTGACGATAGCTGTCAGTTTGGTAATTTTACTACCAGTTGAATTTTATAATCACCAGAGGGATATGAGATGACTATCCGTGTAGCAATAAATGGTTATGGCCGTATCGGTAGAAACGTATTACGCGCCCTGTATGAAAGCGAAAAAGCTTACCCAATCAAAATTGTTGCCATCAACGATTTAGGCGACGCTTCAATCAACGCTCACCTGACAAAATACGATTCTGTGCATGGTCGTTTCAATGCCAAAGTTGAGCATGATGCGGAAGCTATTTATGTCAACGGCGACAAGATCCTCACCTTCCAAGAGCGCGATCCAGGTAAATTACCTTGGGGTGACTTACAAGTTGACGTCGTGTTCGAATGTACTGGTATCTTCACTTCTAAAGAATCTGTACAGCCACATTTAGCTGCGGGCGCGAAGAAAGTCATTATCTCTGCACCAGGCAAAAACGTTGATGCAACCGTCGTTTACGGTGTTAACAACAATGTGTTGACCGCGGATATGACAGTTATCTCTAACGCATCATGTACCACTAACTGTTTAGCACCTTTCGCTAAGCCGTTAAACGATGAGATTGGTATCGAATCGGGTCTGATGACCACCATCCACGCGTACACCAACGATCAACGTTTATCTGACGTATACCACACAGATTTACGCCGTGCGCGCGCAGCTGCACTGTCTATGATCCCAACTAAAACGGGCGCTGCTGCGGCAGTAGGTTTAGTTGTGCCTGAATTACAAGGTAAATTCGATGGTTTAGCAGTACGTGTACCGACTGTTAACGTGTCTTTAGTGGATTTATCTTTCATTGCAGCACGTGATACCACTGTTGAAGAAGTTAACGCCATCATCGAACGTGCAGCAGCTGTTGCTCCACTGAGCGAAGTGTTAGCCGTCAACAAAGAGCCACTGGTGTCTATCGACTTTAACCACAATGCGTTTTCATCTAACTTCGATGCAACGCAAACCCGCGTTAACGGCCGTTTAGTTAAAGTCATGGCATGGTACGATAACGAATGGGGCTTCAGTAACCGTATGTTAGATAACGCGGTTGCGCTGATGAACGCGAAGTAATCATTCTTCTTTATCAAAAAGCCCCGCTCTTGCGGGGCTTTTTATATACCGATTTCACGACTCATCAATGATTGTCGTTACCAATGCTAGCATTAGGTCACTAATAACTTATATTGGCGAAACATTAATTGACAATACCGCAGGCCACACGCGCACCGCCGCCACCTAAAGGCGCAGGGTGATCGGAATGGTTATCACCACCGGCATGGATCATGATTGCATGGCCTTTAAGATCACTCATTTTTAAACGCGGTGCCAGCACGGCCTGACTTGCAGCACCGTCTGCATCGACAAACAATGGTGGCAAATCACCTAAATGCCCTTCTCCCCATGGCGTGCCGTGGGCTTTCGTGGCGGCAGGATCATAGTGTCCACCTGCCGCACCAGCAGGGACGATTTTTCCATCCTTTTCCTTTGGATCACAACTGCCGTTCTCATGTAGATGGAAACCATGTAATCCCGGCATTAAGCCTTTGAGTGATGGTGTAAATACCACTCCATACTGCGATTCTGAAATGGTCACTTGACCGACACTTTCACCCACACCCTTTTCGTTGACAAGATTCATTGGCACACTCACGTCCGCAAATGCGCTGGCAGCAGACATTGATGCAAGCAGTAACACGATGTTTTTCATACCCTTCTCCATGGTTATCTTATACATAATTGCATGAACACAGCGCAATGAGTGAACTCACCTACGCTTTGCTATATCAAATTTAGGTCAACAACACCGATCCGGTAAGTAAAAGAGCGTGTATTTCTTTAAATTCAAGCATAAATGCATCTATGAAGAATGGCTTCTAAAGCTAGCGCGACTTATTAAGCAGATGCTTAACAGCTTAGCTGCTGAGCAATTTAAGCCAATACAAAAATCCCCGCCAAGTGGCAGGGATTTCGTTTTTCGTGAATGTTATGGACGCTTGATTAAGCGTTGCCTTTCACTTTCATATTCAGTGTTTTGGCGAAATCGAGCATACGCGTCAGCGGAATTAAGGCTTTCACGCGTAAATCTTCATCGACAAAGATCTCATGTGTCGTTTTGTCGCTGTCACTTAATGACGCTTCAATCGCCTTTAAGCCGTTCATCGCCATCCAAGGACAGTGGGCACAGCTCTTACAGGTGGCACCGTTACCACCGGTAGGCGCTTCAATCAGTATTTTACCCGGCGCCGCTTGTTGCATTTTGTAGAAAATACCGCGATCGGTCGCCACAATAAAACGCTCGTTAGCCATGGTTTGTGCAGCTTTAATCAACTGGCTGGTGGAACCGACAGCATCCGCCATCGCCACCACACTCGCGGGTGACTCTGGGTGCACTAAAATCGCCGCATCGGGGTAAACACGCTTTAAATCACGCAGCGCATTGGCCTTAAATTCATCGTGAACGATACAGTCGCCCTGCCACATCAACATCTCGGCGCCCGTTTGTTTGGCAATATAACTGCCTAAATGACGGTCTGGGCCCCAAATGATTTTTTTGCCTTCGCTGTCTAAGTGCTCAACGATTTCAAGGGCAATACTTGAGGTGACCACCCAATCGGCACGGGCTTTTACCGCCGCCGAGGTGTTGGCATAAACGACCACGGTATGATCAGGATGTGCGTCACAGAAGGCGCTGAATTTATCGATGGGGCAACCTAAGTCCAATGAACAGGTCGCCTCAAGAGTCGGCATCAGAATGGTTTTTTCTGGGCTTAAAATTTTGGCGGTTTCACCCATAAACTTCACCCCGGCGACGATTAACGTCTTGGCGGGATGATCGCGGCCAAAGCGCGCCATTTCGAGTGAGTCGGAAACACACCCACCGGTTTCTTCGGCCAGCGCTTGAATTTCAGGGTCGGTATAATAATGGGCAACCAATACCGCATCTTTTTCAATCAGCAGCTGCTTGATACGTGCCTTGTAGTCCGCCTTTTCGGCATCAGACAGAGGAATTGGCTTAGGCGGAAACGGATAATCAATAGTTTCGATTGTTGGGGCAAATGGGCTGGGGCTCATAACAAATCCATCAGGATAACAACGTTCGCGAATTATACGTAATTGGGATCAAAAGATTAACCCATTTATGGCCTGCGAATAAAAAAGGACGCTAAATTGCGTCCTTTTTTGCTGGATTGGCTGTAAGTATTGGCTGATAGCCGATTAGCGCATGGCTAACAGCATATCCTGCGGTTGCTCAAGGTATTGTTTCCACAAGTTACAGAAACGGGCAATAGTACCACCATCGATAACTCGGTGATCCCCAGACCAACTCACTTGCATGATCTGACGCGCTTCCACTTCACCTTTCGCATTAAAGCGAGGCAAGGTTTGTAACTTACCTAATGCGACAATTGCGACTTCCGGTTTATTGATAATCGGCGTTGCGACTGTGCCACCTAAGGCGCCAATATTTGAAATCGAAATTGTGCCTTCTTTAAGATCCGCCGGCGCCACACGGCCGCTACGCGCAGCATTGGTTAAGCGGGTAATCTCGGCAGCGACCTCAAGGATGCTCTTATCTTGCACATCCTTGACGTTTGGTACCAGTAATCCCACCTTAGAGTCGACCGCCATACCTATGTTATGACGCGCCTTGTAGGTGATTTCCGTACAATCAGCATTCACTTGGCTGTTAAGCACTGGGAACTGCGTTAAGGCTAACGACATGGCCTTCATAAAGAATGGCATCATGGTCAGCTTAACTTCGTCGGAAGAGTACTTGGCCTTCATGCTTTCACGCAGTGCGACTAAATCTGTTAAATCAAACTCTTCGCAATAGGTGAAGTGTGGAATGGTTGATACCGATTCCACCATCATTTTTGCCATTACGGCTTTCACGCCACGGATAGGCTCAACAATGTCACCCCGTGCAACGCTTGCCACTGCGGTAGAAACAGTTGATTGAGTAACAGTTGGCGCTACCGCCACTGGCGCAACGGCAGGCACAGCGCCGCCCTGTGCTTGGAAGCGAGTAATGTCTTCCTTATACACACGGCCATGTTTGCCACTACCAGGGACGCGACTTAAATCGATATCTAAGGCACGTGCCATACGGCGAACGGCTGGGCTGGCTAAGGCTTTACCTTGGCGAGCAGGCTCCGAGGACACCGCCGCGCAAGCGGCTGGTGCTGCAGTATTCACAGCGGCGCTTGCTTCCTGTGCATGGCTGACTGGCGCACTAACGCCACCTTCGACCTCAATCGCAAATAGTGGCGCATGTACTTTAGCTAACTGGCCCTTACGGTAGTACAATTTGACAATTTTGCCCGCTTTGATAGCAGGGATTTGCACTAGGGCTTTATCTGTCATCACATCGGCGATGGGTTGATCTTCAACCACAGTATCGCCTTCTTGGACTAACCATTCGACCAGTTCACACTCAACAATGCCTTCGCCAATATCGGGTAGCAGAAACTCTTCTACGCTCGTACCGGACGCGCTGGCTTGGCTTACAGGTGTTTGCGTCGCTGTGTGTACTTCAGGCAGAGATGCTGCAACAGGTGCGGCTTCGTCAACCTCAATCTGCACGGCATAAAGCGGTGCATGCACCTTAGCGATATCGCCTTTGGCGTAATACAGCTTGGTCACGACTCCCGCAAAAGGCGCCGGAATTTGCACTAAGGCTTTGTCGGTCATCACATCGGCGATGGGCTGATCTTCAGCAATCGTATCGCCCTCTTGCACCAACCACTCGACGAGCTCACACTCGACAACGCCTTCACCAATGTCCGGCAAAATAAAATCTTTAATCATACCGGACTCCTAGAAGTTCACCGATGCCTTAATGGCTTCAAAGGTTTTGAGCGCATCGGGCATATATTCTTTTTCGTGGACCAGTGGATATGGGGTATCTAGACCACATACACGGCTGATGGGTGATTCTAAATACAGGAAACATTCCTGCTGAATCGTCGCCGCGATTTCACCGGCAAAACCACCCGTCAATGGCGCTTCGTGGTTGATCAGTAAACGGCCTGTCTTCTTCACAGAATCGGCAATGGTATCTACATCCCAAGGCGCGAGTGTACGTAGGTCGATAATTTCGCAGGAAATCCCCTCTTTTGCCGCCATGTCAGCCGCTTTTTCGATGATTTCCATCTGTGCGCCCCAGGCTACTAAGGTGATATCTTTCCCTTCTCGGACCACTTCGGCTTTACCCAGCTCGATTTCATAATCGCCCGAAGGGACTTCACCCACTGAAGCACGGTATAAACGCTTTGGCTCGAAGAACACCACAGGGTTTTTATCGCGAATAGAGGCTAATAATAAGCCCTTGGCCTGCTCTGGATTACGTGGCACAACCACTTTTAAGCCTGGGGTTTGGGTAAAATAAGCTTCTGGCGATTGTGAATGATAATGGCCGCCCGCAATACCGCCACCATAAGGTGTACGAAACACTAGGCTTCCCACGTTAAATTCATTACCGCTGCGGTAACGGAATTTAGCTGATTCATTCACTATCTGATCGAACGCTGGAAAGATATAATCGGCGAACTGGATTTCCGCTACGGCGGTCATGCCATTAGAGGCTAAACCGTTGGCAAAACCCGCGATGCCTTGTTCAGTCAGCGGCGTGTTAAAGCAGCGGCTGCGACCAAACTTTTCCTGTAAACCTGAGGTTGCGCGAAACACACCACCAAAGTGGCCAACGTCTTCACCAAATACCACCATGCGCTCGTCAGATTGCATGGCGATAGACAAGGCCTCATTGACGGCCTGTAACATATTCATTTCTGCCACGGCTTATAGCCTCCCTGCACTTTTGGGATAGGATTGCGGATATTTCTTGATGTGTTCTTTAAGTTCACTCAGCTGCTTTTTCAGCGCTGGTGTTGGCTTGTCGTACACATCTTCAATGATCTCATCCAGCATAGGGATAGGTAATTTTTCAGCGACTTTAACGGCGGCTAACACTTCTTCACGGTACTTTTCGTAACGCTGGGCATCATCGGCTTCGGCCAACCAGCCTTTGTTGATCAACCATAACTTGAAGCGTTTGACTGGATCGTGTTGCTGCCACTTCGCCTCTTCTTCTTTGGAGCGATAGCCAGAAGGATCGTCAGAAGATGAGTGCGCGCCAAGGCGATAAGTCATGGCTTCAATCAACACGGGGGCATTATGCTCAATTGCATAGGCACGCGCCTGTTGCGTCGCCGCTAACACCGCCAGCATATCGTTACCGTCGACACGAATGGTGTGCATACCGTAACCCACACCGCGGCTAGCGATACCGTTACCGGCAAACTGCTCTTCGGTTGGAGTAGAAATCGCATAACCATTGTTACGGCAGAAGAAAATCACTGGGCATTTTAACACCGCCGCCATATTCAAGCCGGCGTGGAAGTCACCTTCAGACGCAGCGCCTTCACCGAAATAACAGACGGCAACATTACGTTTGCCCTGCATTTTCAGGCTATAACCGACACCTGTCGCTTGCGGGATTTGCGTGGCCAATGGCGATGAAATGGTTTGGTAGTTTAACGCCGCACAGCCGTAGTGGATTGGCATTTGGCGACCTTTACCTAAGTCCTTCTCATTGCTGAACATTTGGTTCATAAACTGGTCAGTGGTAAAACCACGATAACGCAGCGCCGCATGTTCACGATATTGCGCGAGGATCACGTCCTCAGAATCAAGCGCCGCGACACTGCCGACGATTGCTGCTTCTTCACCCGTACAGGTCATATAGAAGCTGATCCGTCCCTGACGCTGCGCGCCTAACATACGTTCGTCGAGTACCCGCGTGAACACGCAAGTATCGTAAATTTTGGTGGCTAAGGCTTCATCTATTACAGGCAAAACCGCGGTTTCATAGGTAGTGCCGTCTGCTTGTAGAATTCGAAGGATAGGAATGTGAAGCGATGCCTTATCCAAGAAGCCGACACGGTGCACTGTATCAGTGTTGAGTGTTGCTTTGCTCATATTGTGCTCTTGTTATCTCGTTACGCCATGGAAAATCCACAACGCCTAATTTATACGAATATGCCGGATGAACATTACGTTAACGTAAACTACCTATCAACCGTTGGCACAGTTCAAACGACAACTAATCCCCTGTGTGCATGTATATAATGCTTTACAAAACTAGCGAACATCTGGCGCGACTGAAGGGATCAGGCAAATCACAGTGCGATTGCCGATAGGCACCTTAGCATTGGGGAAGACAATCGCTTCAAATTCCTGTTCGACTTTAATTTCCTGCCCCCCCTCTTGGGCCAATACAAAGCCTTTCGGGAAAGCTCGGAAGTTTTCGACATCGGTCGCGAAGGTAAATTCAAAATCATCAAAATGTTTGTTAATCACCCGGCACACTTGATATAGATTCACCTTATCCGCTGAGAATGGCTCAAGCGCTAAGGGTTTGTCTGTGATAAGGCGCATAAACATCTCTTGGGCGGCAATAAAACGCGTCATATCGTTTTGCCCCATGGGATACACCTTACCTAATTCAATGGTAAAGGCATCGGCGCCATACTGCTCGGAGGAAAAATAACTAAAAGTCGTCGTCGGCTCATGGTGAAATAACACAGTATCTACGCCACTGGCGGCTAAAAACATGATTTGCTCGGCGCTGTAAGCCCGGCCGGGACGATAGGGATAAATTGCAAACTTTTCGTGTTTTGACGCCCGCATCGCCGTGTGCAAATCGTAGTGGATCCGCTGGCGCCCTGCGGCTGCGCCGTTAAAGAAGCGGTCGACATAGGCTTCTAATTTTTTCGCCCGCACCCGTTCAGGATTCACTAATCCCGGCGGATTTGAATGCTCACCACTAAACAGACGATTCATGTTCTCGTCGATAATGCGAGTGCCATTATTAATCGCTAAAGGGTTGCCAATAAGAAACAGCGTGCGTTGTTTGGCGATGATTTTTTGTTGGAGAAGCTGTTTGATTAAGGTATTGCAGAGTTCGATGGGGGCGGTTTCATTACCGTGGACACCGCAGGAGAGAATGACATCCTTACCTTGGGCTTGTGCTGGCTCAAAGACAATGACACCCGTGTCCCACACCTCGACTCGAGTATGTTCCCCTAAGGTGAAACTAAACTCATCACCGAGGGTTTGCGGATTGGCTAGGGTCAGCGCGAGAAAATCCTTCGAATCTAACAGAGCTTGTAACACAGAATTCTCCTTATAATAGCGTGTTAAAGACGGGATTTATGGCAATAACTGCCTGTTTCATTGCACTTATCGCTACCCGCCTTAAAAAGCGAATCCATACTAACACAAGTTTTTGGGCCGTTACTCTGTCATTCTGGTCAAACAAGCGCATTTCGCGGTAAAACCACAGCATCTTAGGCACATTTGGTCGACATAGGATTAATTTTGTCGGCACACTTGCTTTTAGGCATGAGTTTTATCACAATCCTTAGCCATCTAGACTTCTATCAGGATTTATCATGGCGTTAGCAACTTTCGGTGCCGGCTGTTTTTGGGGCGTGGAGTATTTCTTTAGACAAGTCAACGGCGTGACCAACGCGACCTGTGGCTATATGGGTGGCAATAACGAAGCGACCACCTATGAGGAAGTCAAAAAAGGCAAGACTGGCCATGCTGAAGTCGTGCAAGTGGAATTTGACCCAGCGATTGTCAGCTACGACGAGTTACTGGATGTGTTTTGGAAGAATCACAACCCGACCACGCTCAACATGCAAGGTGGCGATATTGGCACTCAGTACCGCAGTACCATTTTCTTCCACGACCGTGAGCAAAAAGCCACGGCAGAAGCTTCAAAACTGGCCTTTGCCCGCTCGGGCCGCTGGGGATTACGCCACATAGTGACTGAAATCGTGCCTTTGCAGCAATTCCATGTGGCCGAGGAATATCATCAAAACTATATCGATAAGAACAACTTACCAAGTTGCCATCTCGAGTACTGATCATAACCTGTAGCATCCGAGTGAGTGGCTTCTGCCACTCATCGCTGCAAATAAAAACGCACTCATAGGATTTCCATGAGTGCGTTTTTTTATCTGTAAAGAATGCTTAAACGGTAGATCAGGCGCTAAGCGCCTTATCGATCAAGGCCTGTGCGTCCTTAATAATATCGGCAAGATGTTGCTCACTGATAAAGCTCTCACCGTAAATCTTAAATAACGCCTCAGTGCCCGACGGCCGCGCCGCGAACCAACCATTGGCCGTCGCCACTTTAATGCCACCTATCGAGGCATTGTTACCTGGGGCGTGGGTTAATACGGCATCAATCTTCTCACCCGCCAGCAGAGTGGCGTTTAAGGTCTCAGCATTGAGCTTGGCAAATTTGGCTTTGTTCTCGAGGCTAATCGGGCTGTCGATACGCTTGTAGAAACTTTGACCGAACTGCGCCACTAATTCTTGATGGCGTTGCCCCGGCGTCTTGCCAGTAACCGCAAGCATTTCGGCCGCAAGCAGCACCAGAATAAAACCGTCCTTGTCGGTACACCAAGTCGTGCCATCACGGCGCAGGAAGGCGGCGCCCGCACTCTCCTCACCACCGAAGGCAATGGTTGCCTCGGCTAACCCATCGACGAACCACTTAAAGCCAACGGGAACTTCGAGTAATTTTTTGCCGTGGAAGGCGCAGATTTTATCGATAAGCGCACTCGATACCAGCGTCTTGCCGATGGCTAACTGCTCGCTCCATTGAGGTCTGTGGGTCAGCAGATAATCAATCGCAACCGCTAAATAGTGGTTGGGATCCATCAGCCCCGTGCCCGGACACACGATTCCGTGTCTGTCGTAGTCAGGGTCGTTACCCACACATAAATCAAAGGATTCTTTATGGGCCAGTAAGCCTGCCATCGCATAGGGCGAAGAGCAATCCATGCGGATCTTGCCGTCTTTATCAAGCGACATAAAGCTAAAGCTTGGGTCGACCTTATCATTAACTAAGGTGATATCGATACCATAATGCTTGGCAATCGGCGCCCAATAATGAATACCCGAGCCGCCTAATGGGTCAACGCCCAATTTCAGCTTAGCCTTGGCGATAGCATGCATATCAACCACATTGACTAAATCCGCCACATAGGGGGTAATCAAATCGATGGCATGCACATAGCCCGAGGTTAACGCGTCGGCATAAGCGAGCTTATTAACGCCCTTAAGCCCTGCGCGCAGGTAATCATTGGCGCGGGACTCAATCCACGCGGTGATATTGCCTTCGGCCGGTCCGCCATGGGGAGGATTGTACTTGATGCCACCATCCTGAGGCGGATTGTGAGATGGCGTGATGATCAAACCATCGCTTAACGCGGCACCAGTCAGTGCGGCTTCACGATTGGCGCAAATAATGGCATGGGACACCACAGGCGTGGGAGTAAAGCCATCATTTTGCTGAATATTAACAGTCACCTTATTGGCCGCTAACACTTCAATCGCCGACACATAAGCCGCATAAGATAAGGCGTGGGTATCGATACCTAAAAATAGCGGACCATCGATATTCACCGATTGGCGATAATCCACCACGGCTTGGGTAATCGCCCAAATATGGTCTTGGTTAAAACTTGCTTGAAACGCAGTTCCGCGGTGACCCGAGGTCCCGAATGTCACTCGTTGCTCGGCAGCATCCACATTAGGTTTGATGCTGTAATAATGGCTCATCAGCTTTGGAATATTCACCAGATCCGTCTGACTCGCGGTTTGTCCTGCCCGTTGATGTATTGCCACCTGATCCTCTCCTACTGGAAAATCGGTTAATTAAATGGAAACGCCGCATCATTGCGGCGTCGATAAAGGCGTTATACGCGTTCGGCAATGCCGTTGGCGATTTCGGTATCGCAACCAAATTGCACTAAGGCTTCGACTAAAATCGCCCGTTTTTTAGCAGTGTTATTGTTGGTCGTCACCCAAAATCCGGTATTACCGATTTCCTTCGGATTGGCGGTAGCACTGGCCTTGAGTAACTCTTCCCGTGAGCGCGCAAAATAGAGTCGATCGCGACCTTGGATCTGTAAAATTTGCGAGAATTGCGCTTGGCTCTGTTGATATAAACTCTCGAGCAAAAACAAGAAGCGACCCACTGCGCCTTTTTGCTGCGCTAACTTATGCTCATCCACCAATTGATTGAAATCGGTCGCAGAGACTAAGGTCTCAACTTGAGGTGCAACCTGTGGCTCAGGCGTCGCCGCCTCTAAACTCGGTTGGCTAATGGCCTGTGGCTGCGTTTGTTCAACCGCATCGACGGACAGGCCGAGTAATCGACGGAGAATGTCAGAGGCGCTCTCACCAATACGTTCCGTTTTGCTGGCAATATGACGATAGAGCTCTTCATCCACTTCGATGTATTTCATAACCTTATTATCCTTTGTTATTCGATAGGCTTAACCGAAAAAGTGCACCACAGGCGATCCTCGCAAAGGATCTGTGCGATCGTTGCCCCAGTGTATCTATCTCTATCAATCTGATAAAGCATCATTAATCTAAAAATGCGTGAAATCGCACATCAAATTAGCACAAGCGCGCTAATCGCTGAAAAAGCCAGCAAGTTGAACGACCACGGCCTCAAAATCGCCTCAAGACTTGTCAAACTTAACCCATTAGGGGCACAATCCGCAGCACTTTATGTACCACAGCACAGGCGACTTCATGAATTTTGCATCCACAGGTCAAGGAGAAGCAGTCCTCCTTATCCACGGACTCTTTGGCAATTTAGATAATCTTAAGGGGCTAGGACAAGTCCTCGAAGCAAATCATCAGGTTATTCGTGTCGATGTGCCTAATCACGGTTTGAGTGAACATTGGCAAACGATGGATTACCCAAGCTTAGCCAAGGCAATGGTGGCATTATTGGATGAACTTGCGCTTGAGCGGGTGCATATTGTTGGGCACTCCATGGGCGGTAAAATCGCCATGGCAACTGCCCTTGCCTACCCAGAACGCATCATCAGCCTAGTGGCCGCCGATATTGCCCCTGTTGCTTACCAGCCGCGCCATGATGCGGTATTTGCCGCACTCGAAAGTTTGCCACTCCAAGGCCACACCGACCGCCGCTTCGCGTTAGCGCATTTATTAGCGGGTGGCATCGATGAGCCGACCGCGCAGTTTTTACTTAAAAACCTCCAGCGCACCGACACAGGCTTTCGTTGGAAGATGAACCTCACTGGCTTAAAAAGCTGCTATCCCAATATCATTGGTTGGCCTAATGAAAACCACAAATCGCAGCAAGTCTTTAACGGACCGAGCCTTTTTATCCGTGGTGGCGATTCCAATTATGTGACCGCCGAGCATCGCGATGAGATCATGCGCCAATTTCCGGCGGCACAGGCCAAAACATTAGAGGGTTGTGGTCATTGGCTACATGCCCAAAAACCGGCGGTGTTTAATCGTATTGTGTCTGAATTTATTGACAAACACTCAGTGTAAATGACAATGATTCTCGACCTAAATCATATAGCCGACACCCTGCTGATGTGATATATTCGCGCCTCTTTTAGCCTTAGAAGACTCTAGAGGACTAAGAAAGTATGTTATCTCAGTACATGGAACAAATTGAAACCATCGGCCTGAACCTGTTTTTTGCCGCGATATTTTTCTTTATCGGCATGGCCATCCACGATGTGCTTAAACAAGGTAATGTGCCGAAATTTGGTCGATTTATTGTGTGGTTAGTGTTATTTCTCGGCTGCGCCGGGTTTATTGCAAAAGGTATTATCCAGATGTCTTGGGAAGGTTCAGGCATCGGTTAAACAATAAGAACATGGCAAAAGAAGCAACAGATAGAACTACCATTGACCTTTTTGCCAATGAAAAGCGCCGGGGCCGCCCACGTAGCAATCCTTTGTCCCGTAGCCAGCAACTTAAGGTCAATAAGCGCAACCAGATCCAGCGGGATAAAGCCAAAGGATTAAAGCGAATAGAGTTAAAGGTGTCACAAGATTTATATGACGCCTTGAATGAGCAGGCATTGGCCAGTAACATCAGCCGAAGCCAGTTAATCGAATTAATTCTTCAGCAAAAAATAGAATGCTGAGCAATCGATAGCAGCAAGATTAACGTATAAGTGAACTAGACATAAAGGATAGACAATGGCAACTGTAGGTCTTTTTTTCGGTAGCGACACAGGCAACACCGAAGCTGTCGCCAAGATGATCCAGAAGAAACTGGGTAAGAAAATGGTTGAGGTGAAAGATATCGCCAAGAGCACCAAAGAACAGATCGCAGAATACGACCTGCTGCTGTTCGGCATCCCAACCTGGTATTACGGTGAAGCACAGTGCGACTGGGATGACTTTTTCCCTGAATTAGAACAGATTGATTTTACCGACAAACTGGTTGCAATCTTCGGTTGTGGTGACCAAGAAGACTACGCAGAATACTTCCTCGATGCCATGGGCATGGTGGGCGATATTGTTCAAGCCCGTGGCGGTATCATCATCGGTCACTGGCCAACAGCGACTTACAACTTCGAAGCTTCAAAAGGCTTAGTCGATGATGACCACTTCATCGGTTTAGGGATTGACGAAGACCGTCAACCTGAGCTGACTGAAGAGCGTGTCGATGCTTGGGTGAAGCAAATCTACGAAGAAATGTGCTTAGCCGAGTTTGAAGACTAATTCACGCTATCGTTAATTCGTTAACGATGGATCAAAAGCGGCCTAAACGCCGCTTTTTTTATGGGGGATTTTCGTCCCTAACGTTGTGAACGCGGAGCCATTCCATTTATGACAGACATTCGCGCAGCCCACTGGGATATCTTTTGCTGTGTTGTCGATAACTACGGTGATATCGGCGTCACTTGGCGCTTAGCCAAACAGCTGGTCAATGAATATCAGCTCCCCATAACACTCTGGGTCGATGACTTACACAGCTTTTCGCATATTTTACCGAGCCTTGACCCCAAGCTTAGCAGCCAAGTGTTTAATGGTGTCACTATCAATCATTGGACAAGTCCCCTGCCCGTGGCATTTGTGCCCGGCGCGGTGTTAATTGAAGCCTTTGCCTGTGAACTGCCCGATGAGGTCAAGCAACAACTCATCGCGCTGCACAGCACAACACCGCAAGCGGTGCCCGTCTGGCTGAATTTAGAATATTTAAGTGCCGAAGACTGGGTCGATGGCTGCCATGGGTTGCCCTCGATGCAGGCAAGCGGCATTAAGAAGTATTTCTTTTTCCCTGGCTTTACCCCAAAGACGGGTGGACTTATCTGTGAGCGGGAACTATTTGCCGAACGTGATGCATGGCAACGGGATAGCGCCAATAAACTGCAATTATTTGAGCGCCTTGGCCTTAAGGATATTCAGGCGCAAGATACTGTCTACAGCGTCTTTAGCTATGAGACCGAGTCTCTGCCGGCGTTATGCGAACTCTGGCAAGCCAGTGCAACAAGCGATGCCAAAATCCATGCACTCATTCCCAAGGGACGCAGCTTAAACAGTTTACAACACTTATTGCCCTGCAAAATTGAGGCGCTCAGCCCCGGACAGCAAATCAAGCTCGGTGATTTGACCCTGCATATCTTGCCGATGACAGACCAGCAAGGGTTTGACCGCCTGTTGTGGAGCTGTGACTTTAATATTGTCCGCGGTGAAGACAGCTTCCTGAGAGCGCAATGGGCCGCTAAACCCTTAATTTGGCATATTTATCCGCAAGAAGATGATTATCATCTAATAAAATTAGGAGCTTTTATCCAACTTTACTGCGATAATCTGCCCCCTGATATTGCCGACACTTGGTCTAAATTGAATGTTGCATTTAACCAAGGCGAGCAATCTGCCGTGAAAACTCACTGGCAAAACCTAAATCCTGTCAGTTTGCCACTCTTGCAACATGCTAAAGATTGGCCAATTGACGCAATAAATGCTGCAGATCTTGCGACTCGGCTAGTCCAATTCGTCAAAAAAAGCTAAGATGCTGCGCTGAAATAGAAAATCGACATATAGGAAATTGTGTAATGAAAACTGCTCATGAAGTCCGTCCTGGTAACGTGATCATGTTTGAAGGCAGCCCATGGGTTGTACAGAAAACAGAAACAACTCGTTCTGGCCGTAACGCTGCCATCGTTAAGTTAAAGCTGAAAAACTTACTGCTTAACTCTGGTACTGAAACCACTTTCAAAGGTGAAGATAAGATTGACGATATTATCTTAGATCGTCTGGATTGTACTTATTCTTACTTTGCTGATCCTATGTACGTGTTCATGGATGCAGAATACAACCAATACGACGTAGAAGCTGAAAACTTAGGTGACGCAGCGGCTTACATCGTTGACGGTATGGAAGAAACTTGCCAAGTGACTTTCTACGAAGGCAAAGCTATTTCTGTTGAAATGCCAACCACTATCGTACGTGAAGTGACTTACACTGAGCCATCAGCTCGTGGCGATACTTCAGGTAAAGTGATGAAGCCAGCAACTATCACTGGCGGCGGTACAATCAGCGTGGCTGACTTCGTTAAAGTTGGCGACAAGATTGAGATCGACACTCGTACTGGTGAATTCAAGAAGCGCGTATAATCGCCCTTCTCAGTCCCAGATAAAAAAGCCAGTGCCTGCACTGGCTTTTTTATTGCCTCGAATTTGATGCTTCTAAAGTTTTACAGAGGACAGTTATCACATGGAATTGGATATCGAGGTAAACAGCGAAGAGTTCATTAGTGGACCGAGCCAGTCAACACGCTCAATAAACGTTAGCAATAAACGTTGGCAATAAAAAAACCAGCCGTAGCTGGTTTTTTTATATTTACTGCATCGCAGCTTAGGCAATCAAGATAAAGCCAAAGAACGCAATCACAGCGGCAATTAACGCATAGGGTAACTGAGTCACCGCATGGCTCACTAAGTTACAACCAGAGCCTTGTGCGGCCAATACGGTTGAATCTGAGTAGAAACACGCTTGGCTACCAAATGATGATGCCGACAGCAGCGCACCAATCACCAGTGGAATATCCGCACCAACCGATTGCGCCAGTGGCATCACAATTGGAATGGTCACCGCAAAAATACCCCAGCTTGAACCCGTCGCAAAAGCAAGGATCGCCATAGAGAGGAATACTACCGCAGGCAACATCTTAGGCGTCATGAATGGGCTCAATGATTCAATCACATATTGTGGCAGCAGCAGCGCATCACATACATCCTTAAACACGAATGCGGCGATCACGGTACCAATGGCGGGCAACATGCTCTTAAAACCATCGATCATCTGATCCATCATTTCTGACAGTGGCATTAAACGTTGCACTGCATAGTAAGGCAACGTGATAACTAATGTCGCTAATAAGCCCTTCCACACGTCGATATCAAAATAAACGGTAAAGGCAACCAGTAGCAGAATAGGCACTAAGAAGTTGTGCAGCTTGCCCTGATTGTCGGCATGCTTAAACTCTTCTTCAATCGCAGCAATCGCGTATTCATCAGAGGTTTGTACCTGGTCTAAATCGACTTGCGCCTCAGCAGGTTCACCCTGGGCGGCGCGCAGCTGGGCTTTTTTCATCGGACCAATGGCAGGCACAACACCTAACACCACCAGTAACACCATGGCCACGGCTAACCAAGCGTAAAGCATGTAGGGGATCGCCTGCATATACACGCTAATGCCCTGACCTTCTGCCGCCACACCGTTATCGACCAGCAAGCCACCAAAGAATACTGCCCAGGTGGATAATGGCACAAGCACGCACACAGGAGCTGCGGTTGAGTCAACCACATAGGCCAGCATCTCACGGGACACTTTAAACTTATCGGTCACACGCTTCATGGTTTCACCCACAGTTAACGCGTTCAGATAGTCATCGATAAAAATCACAATCCCGAGAATAAAGGTCATAAACAGGGAGGATTTAGGCCCTTTAGCAAATTTCAGCGCATTTCGACCAAACGCCAGTGCACCACCAGTACGCACTAACAGGGCAATTAACGCACCAAAACAACCACAGACTAAAATCAACCAACCGATGGTTTCATCGGCCATGACTTTTAATGAAGTACTGGCGAAATTATTTAAGACTTGCGACGGATCGAGTAACAGAAACCCAGTTACCGCACCAATGATCAGGGAAAGAATGGGGCGGCGTAACCAAATGGCCAACACCAATACCACCAAAGGTGGAATAAGACTTAACGCTGTCGGTTCAGACATGCACTTAGGTCCTCTAAATAAGTCGCCTAAAAGGCAAAAGTTTTTAGAACAGCGCCTGAAATCACCTCGATAACGGACGCCAATATTGCTGCTTCATGATGACTAACTCCGCTGATAAAACCTGCTAAAAGCTTGTTATCTTAGGTGCCTTGCCAAAAACATCGCGCAGAAAATAAAGCGCATCGAATAGCGAGTCAACCATAAATTTATGCTAACCATAAATAATTTTTAATACTGAAATAAGCAATGATATATACATTTGATTTTAAACGATTTTAAGCGCGTACAACGAAATCTTTATTTGACCTTAAATGCTTAATAAGCATTCAGTTAATCTGCCTAAATATCAAAAAATCGCTGAGTGCCCGATAAAACCGCATTAACTCAAATCACCGCCAGTAAATCAGCGGTTAAGCAAAAACTGATTAACAATTTTTTAAACATTTAACCCGTGAGTGGATTTTCGAGTTTCTAAAAAGCGAGTAGAAGCTCAAGCAAGCCCCTTGATAGTCGCAAAGGCTGACCCCATCAAAACCAACAGTCCATTAGTTTGATAATTTGCAAATATTCAGCATTTAAAACTTGTTTTAATTTATTTAAAGCTTGGTTAAAGCATATTTAACTAGCGAGTTTGATGAAAAAAACTTGTTATTTGTGCTCAAGCCCCCTTCCTTAAGCCAGATAATTTCGTTATGGTGCACAAACTTAAGCCTAAATTAACTGCATGTTTCGAGGTGTAAATGCGCCCTATCATCAAGTCCAACAAGTTGGATACTGTTTGCTACGACATCCGCGGCCCAGTGCACAAGGAAGCCAGACGTTTAGAGGACGAGGGACACCGCATCCTCAAACTCAACATTGGTAACCCCGCCCCCTTCGGTTTTGAAGCGCCGGAAGAAATTGTGCGCGATGTGATCCTCAATCTCCCCAGTGCCCAAGGCTACTGTGAGTCAAAAGGATTATTCTCTGCCCGCAAGGCGATTGTGCAGCATTATCAAGCGCAGGGCATTCATGGCGTCGATATCGAAGACATCTATATCGGTAATGGCGTGTCAGAGCTGATAATGATGGCCATGCAGGGCTTATTAAACACCGATGATGAAGTGCTGATCCCCTCACCCGATTATCCACTGTGGACCGCAGCGGCCAATTTAGCCGGCGGTAAAGCGGTGCATTATCGCTGCGATGAAGAGGCGGATTGGTTCCCAGATCTTGATGATATTAAGAGCAAAATTTCGTCCCGTACCCGTGGTATTGTGTTGATTAACCCAAATAACCCAACGGGCGCCGTTTACAGTAAAGCATTATTACTAGAAGTGATTGAGCTCTGCCGCGAGCACAACCTGATCCTGTTTGCCGACGAAATCTACGATAAGATTTTATACGACGAAGCTAAACATATTCCGGCCGCGAGCCTCTCAGATGATATCTTAACCGTGACCTTTAATGGTCTCTCAAAAGCATACCGCGCGGCGGGCTTTCGTGTCGGTTGGATGATGTTGTCTGGCAATCTAAAAGCAGCCAAGAGCTATATCGAAGGGTTAGAGATGCTCTCCTCGATGCGCCTGTGTGCCAACGTGCCGAATCAACATGCGATTCAAACCGCGCTCGGTGGTTACCAAAGCATTAATGAGCTGATTTTACCCAGCGGTCGCTTAACCGTGCAGCGCGATACCTGCTATGAGTTATTGAACCAAATCCCAGGTGTAAGCGTGAAAAAGCCCAAGGGCGCGCTGTATGCCTTCCCCAAACTGGACATGAAGAAGTTCAATCTCAGGGATGATGAACGCTTAGTACTCGATTTACTCAGGGATAAAAAAATCCTCCTAGTGCACGGCAGCGCCTTTAACTGGCCAGAGCCGGATCACTTAAGAGTGGTGTTTTTACCCTATAAGGAAGATTTAACCAAAGCATTGACAGAGTTTGGCAATTTCCTCGAGACCTACAAGCAATAGTGCTGTGAGCTCATCGCCTAATCGGGCATTTAAGTTTACTATCGACTAAAGCGATCCTCTGGGTCGCTTTATTTTTTGCCGTGCGTAAAATCTCTTCAATCATGCCACTCACTTATCCCCTTGCCTGTGTTAGGCTAAAGCTTCATCGCCGTACTTTTTAGGCCGTACTTTTTAGGCCGTATTTTTAAGCCGCATTTCTTACCGATTTATCTCGAGTTACTGTTGTGCGGTCAGGCATTCATATAAAGGAGCATTATGAGTCATTTATTTGCCCACCTCGCCCGAATGAAACTTATCCAGCGCTGGCCCTTAATGTACAACGTGCGCACCGAAAACGTTCAAGAGCATTCACTGCAAGTTGCCATGGTGGCCCACGCCCTCGTTATTATCAGTAATAAGAAATTTGGCACCTCGCTCGATGCCCATCAGGCGACGAGTTTAGCGATTTTCCACGATGCCAGTGAAATTTTGACTGGCGACTTGCCGACCCCGGTAAAGTACTTTAATAAAGAAATCGAAGCCGAGTATAAGAAGATTGAGGCCATTGCCGAGCAACGCATGCTCGATATGGTACCCGATGAATTTAAAGACGATTATCGCAGCCTGTTTATCAGCGATTACACCGATCCGATTTACAAAGCCATAGTCAAGTCCGCCGATACCCTGTGCGCTTACCTTAAATGTTTAGAAGAAAATCGCGCCGGCAATACCGAATTTAATACCGCGCGCAAACGCCTCGAAACCATGTTGGCGGCCAATCCCGATCCGGCTGTGAAATATTTTATGGATTGCTTTGTGCCAAGTTTCACCTTGAATTTAGACGAAATTAACAAGATGTTGTGATGTATCACTCTCGCTAGGAATGCATATGAGCTCAAGTGTTTGGCAAGAACGCCGCCATGGCGAAGATAAACAAAGACGTAATGATCATCGAAGCCCTTTCCAAAGGGACAGAGCAAGGATCCTCCACTCCGCCGCCTTTCGCCGCCTGCAGGCCAAAACCCAAGTGCTTGGGGTGGGCATGAATGACTTTTATCGCACACGGTTAACCCATTCACTCGAAGTGTCACAAATCGGCACGGGCATCGCGGCGCAGCTCAGCCGTAAGTATCCCGAACATAAGCCCTTATTAGGGTCGATGAGCCTGCTCGAATCCCTCTGTCTTGCCCATGATATTGGCCATCCGCCCTTTGGACACGGCGGTGAAGTCGCACTCAACTATATGATGCGCCACCACGGCGGCTTTGAAGGTAATGGCCAGACCTTTCGAATCCTCTCGAAACTCGAACCTTACACCGAGGCCTTTGGGATGAATCTGTGCCGTCGTACTATGCTCGGCATTTTAAAATATCCCGCACCGCAATCACTGCTGTATGTGCCGGGATCACATCCTGAAATCACCAATTACAGACAGCTTAAACCGTCACAATGGCCGCCTGTTAAAGGCATATTCGACGATGATAACGACATTTTCGATTGGGTACTGGAGCCGTTGTCCGTTGCCGATAGAGCGCGCTTTACCTCTGCTCAGCCGAGCCAGCAGCCAAACTACCCGCATCTACGCACTCAGTTTAAATCCTTCGATTGCTCGATTATGGAACTGGCAGACGACATCGCCTACGCCGTGCACGATCTTGAAGATGCCATCGTCATGGGCATAGTCACCGCCTCACAATGGCAACAGGATGTGGCGCCAACACTTAAACACAGTGGCGATCCTTGGATCCGCCAAGAGCTTGCCGATATTGGCACTAAACTCTTCTCCCATGAACATCATCTGCGAAAAGATGCCATTGGCACCTTAGTAAATGGTTTTGTCACCGCCATTATCATCAACGATGATTTGGCCTTCGAGGAACCGTTGCTGCGGTTTAATGCCAGCCTCGAACCCGAATTTGCCCATGCGCTCAATGTGCTAAAACAGCTTGTGTATAAATACGTTATCCGTAAACCCGAGATCCAAATGCTGGAATACAAGGGCCAACAGATAGTGATGGGACTCTTTGAAGCGTTTGCCTCGGATCCTGAGCGCTTATTGCCACTCAATACCCAAGAACGTTGGCGCACCAGCGAGCAGCAAGGCCAAAACAGCCACAGGGTGTTGGCGGATTATATTTCTGGCATGACAGACGAGTTTGCCGGACGACTTTACCAGCAGTTATTTAGCCCCAAAGCTGGTTCTAACGTGGAACTCAGCAAAGAAATGTAGCGCTGTTCAGGCAATAAAAAACCACCGCAAGGTGGTTTTTTATTATCGGTGCGTTCTGCGTTTAAACGGCTTAGAGTCCGCCAATCGCATCTTTACACAGTTGAGTGATACGCGCCCAATCGCCCTGCTCCATCGCATCCGTTGGGGCAATCCAGCTGCCGCCGATACAATCCACATTCTTCAGCGCTAAATAATCTTTATAGCTGCTTGGCGTAATACCACCCGTTGGGCAGAAACGGATATCCGCTAATGGGCCAGAGAATGCTTTTAACGCATCAACACCGCCCGAGGCTTCCGCTGGGAAGAATTTAAAGTGAGTGTAACCGAGCGCCATGCCTGTCATCACTTCGGAGATGCTGGCAACACCTGGGATCAAAGGCACTGGGCCTTGCATACCGGCTTTAAGCAGTTCGACCGTCGCCCCAGGGGTGATAATAAATTGCGCACCGGCGGCAATCGCTTGATCGAGCTGGGCTTCATTTAAAATGGTACCCGCACCGACAAGCGCCTCAGGCACTTCTTGGGCGATCTTAGTGATAGCTTCGAGGGCACATGGAGTACGTAATGTCACTTCCAAAACGCTGATCCCGCCAGCGACTAAGGCTTTTGCTAACGGCACCGCATGTTCAATCTTGTTAATGACCATAACAGGAACAATAGGGCTGCGTTTAAAAATATCTTGTGGTTGTAATGACCAGTTATTCTCAAGCATTGCGGTATTCTTCCTTTGTATTAATAAAGTTCGTCAATGGCGCTGGTACTGCGCGCACCGGTTTCTGGACTGCTTAAGTTTGAACGCAGCGCCCCAAACAACTCACGGCCCATTCCATAGCGTGAGTGGCGTAAATCAATTTCAGCAGCGGTTCTCGCGGCAAGTTCAGCATCAGAGACTAATAAGCTCAGCTCGCCCGTCAGCGCGTCGACACGAATAAGATCGCCATCTTGCACTTTGGCAATTAGCCCGCCATCGATAGCCTCAGGCGTTAAGTGAATCGCTGCAGGTACTTTGCCCGATGCGCCCGACATACGACCGTCGGTCATCAGTGCCACTTTAAAGCCTTTGTCCTGCAAAGAGCCTAACAGCGGCGTTAACTTGTGCAGCTCTGGCATACCGTTGGCTTTCGGTCCTTGGCCTTTTACTACCACCACACAATCTCTATCTAACGCGCCGGATTTAAACAGCGCATCGAGTTTGTTTTGATCGTCAATCACCACGGCTGGCGCTTCAACTACACGGTGTTTTTCTTGCACGGCAGACACTTTAATCACAGCGCGGCCTAAGTTACCTTTAAGCAGTTTTAAGCCACCATTGTTTTGGAAAGGCGTAGCGACAGAGGTTAACACTTCGGTATCTAAGCTGACGGTTGGACCATCGACCCAACGCAGCTCGCCATCGAGTAATTTTGGCTCTTGGGTGTAGCGACGTAGACCAAAACCAGCAACTGTATTGACATCCTCGTGCAGTAAGCCTGCATCGAGTAATTCCTTGATCAGGAAAGCCATACCGCCGGCGGCGTGGAAGTGGTTAATGTCCGCATGACCGTTTGGATAAACACGGGCAAGTAACGGAACCGCGTCTGATAATTCAGAAAAATCATCCCAGTTCACGATAATGCCGGCTGCACGCGCCGCCGCCACAATGTGCATGGTCAAGTTAGTTGAGCCACCGGTTGCCAGCAGCGCCACTATGCCGTTCACCACGGATTTTTCGTTAACGACTTCACCGATTGGGCTGTATTGAGTGCCCAGCTCGGTTAAGCGACACACCTGCTTGGCCGCCATTTTATTCAGGGCTTCGCGCAGTGGATCGTCAGGATTCACGAAGGATGAACCCGGTAATTGTAGCCCCATAACTTCGAGCATTAGCTGGTTCGAGTTCGCCGTACCGTAGAAAGTACAAGTGCCAGCGCTGTGGTAAGACTGGGCTTCGGCCTCAAGCAGCTGCGCTCTATCGACTTTACCTTGGGCAAATTGCTGGCGAATGCGGGCCTTTTCCTTGTTAGGAATACCCGACTTCATTGGACCTGCAGGCACAAACAGCATGGGTAAATGACCAAAACTTAAGGCGCCAATCAATAAACCCGGCACGATTTTGTCGCAAATACCCAGTAATAAGGCACCATCGAACATGTTGTGGGATAAGCCCACCGCCGTCGCCATGGCAATCACTTCACGGCTCAGTAAGCTCAATTCCATCCCGGGTTGACCTTGAGTCACACCGTCACACATAGCAGGTACACCACCGGCGACCTGTGCAACGCTACCCACTTCCTGACAGGCTTTTTTCAGCAATTCAGGATAGGTTTCATAGGGTTGGTGCGCAGACAACATGTCGTTGAATGCGGTAATAATCCCGATGTTGGCTTTAGTCAGTTGACGCAATGAATTTTTGTCATCTGGATTACAAGCAGCAAAACCGTGGGCTAAGTTACCGCAGCTTAACGAGCTACGGTGTACGCCATGGTTACGAGCATCATTTAACGCGGCTAAATACGCTTCACGAGATGCTTTGCTACGGGCAATAATTCTGTCGGTAACAGATTGAACGACTGAGTGCATGAGAGTGACTCCTTAAGCGCTCCAGAACACGTCAACGGGCGTTTTACGCTGCGCTAACACGGCTCTGATGGGCATAGCATTAACATCATCATTTTCTAAGGCTTGACGATATACGGATAATTTCTGTTCCCCGACCAAATGCAGATAAATCTGTCTGCTATTGAGGATCGCATTCTTAGATAATGTGATCCGGCCATGGGGCGCCGTGGTGGGATTGGTTGCCACACACAGGGCTTGAGTGCTCAAGGCATCATTTAGTTCGGCGCTGCAAGGGAACCATGAGCAAGTGTGACCATCATTACCCATACCCAGCACCACCACATCGAAGGGACGCGGGAAATTAGACAGCGACTCGGCGGTCATATCGGCGCCCGCTTCGGCGGTGGAAAACATATTCTTCAATCCACGGAACTTGGCATTGGCCGCGCGGTTTTGCAGTAAATGTTCACGCACTAAACGCTCATTCGATGCACTGTCTTCCACATCTACCCAGCGATCATCGGCGAGCGTGACATAAACATCACTCCAATCGATGGATTTCATGCTGAGGAGCTCAAACAGTTTCAGCGGTGTTGAGCCGCCGGAGACGACTAAACTTGCCTTACCACGGGCATCCACGGCCTCTTGCAACTGGCTGGCGATTTTGTTCGCCAACTGCTGCTCAAGTGCTGCGGGTGTATCAAAGGATTTAAATACGGTTTCTTTAATCATCGAAGCCCCCTATTCATCCCACGAACGGCCGTCTTTGGTGATCAGCGCGACCGACGCTACAGGTCCCCAGGTGCCCGCAGGATAAGGTTTCGGTTTCTCGTTACTTTGTTCCCATGATTGGATGATGCCATCCACCCAAGTCCAAGCTTGTTCCACTTCGTCGCGGCGAACGAACAGCGCTTGGTTACCGAGCATGGCTTCGAGCAACAGACGCTCGTAAGCATCGGCGATACGCTCGTTTTTAAAGGTATCCGAGAAACTCAAGTCGAGTTTAGTTGTTTGTAAACGTTGTTTCTGCTCTAGCCCCGGCACCTTGTTCATCATCTGGATCTCGACCCCTTCGTGTGGTTGCAGACGGATGGTTAACTTGTTAGGTGGCAAGTTACGGTAGCTTGAGCGATACAAGTTGTGTGGTGGGTTTTTAAAATACACCACAATTTCAGAGCTCTTGAACGGCATGCGTTTACCGCTACGCAGATAAAATGGCACGCCCGCCCAGCGCCAGTTGTCGATATCGACACGCAGCGCCACAAAGGTTTCGGTGTGGGACTGAAGGTTGGCGCCTTCTTCCTCTAAATAGCCTGGCACTGGACTGCCCTTGAGGAAGCCCGCGCTGTACTGACCACGGACTGTGTTTTCATACACATTGTCGGCATTGATTGGGCGCAGCGACTTCAGTACTTTCACTTTTTCATCGCGAATACTGTCGGCATCTAAGTTAACCGGTGGATCCATCGCAACCAGCGTCAGCACTTGCAGTAAGTGGTTTTGGATCATGTCGCGCATCTGACCGGCTTTATCGAAGTAACCCCAACGGCCTTCGATCCCCACTTCTTCAGCAACGGTGATCTGGACATGGTCAATGGTCCGGTTGTCCCACTTAGATGCGAATAACGAGTTAGCGAAACGCAGTGCAATCAGGTTTTGTACTGTCTCTTTACCTAAGTAATGGTCGATACGATAAACTTGGTTTTCTTTGAAGTAGGCAGAAACTTGGTCGTTAATCACGCGCGAAGAAGCGAGATCGGAGCCAATTGGCTTTTCGAGTACCACGCGAGAATCGCTATGGATAAGATTTTGTTCGTGTAAACAGCGGCAGATATCGCCAAAAATCGCAGGAGGGGTGGCAAAGTAACTGACCATGACGCGCTCTTCTGGTTTGAGCAATTCATGGAAGGCGCTGTAGCCTGCTGATTCGGTGAAATTCGTGCCGACATAATGGCAGCGGGACAAGAAGCGTTGGACAGTCTCTTCGCAGAGGGCTTCTTTTACGAAGGTTTTTAACGCAAGGATGACGAGTTCTCTAAATTCATCCTGACTGAACTCATCTTTCGCAACCCCAATGACTTTGGTGTTCTTATCCAGAAGTTCAGCTTTATCTAGCTGGTATAAAGAAGGTAACAACTTGCGTCGTGCCAAGTCGCCTTTAGTACCAAAGAGTACGAAGTCACAAGCTTTGGCGCCTGATGTTGTTTTGCCCATTGCGTTACGCTCTCCTTTGTATGTCGTGTCCCTTCAAGCCAATGAAGAAATCCACACTTTTGTTGTAATATAACAACAGAATTTGTTAAATGCATCTATTTTTATCAATATTAACATTCTAGCTAACTAGGCACCTAGGGCATAAATCTGATATGCTTTTTGTGCTTAAATTACTGATGATAGTAAATTCTTATTTCAAAAATGTACTTAAAACTTACTTAAGCAGTGTCGATTAGTGAGATCCTGAAACAGATCAACAGCACTAAACAAAAATAAATAAAATTACATTCTCAATTTAGCGGACGTACGCGTATGAATACCCTAGAAAAGGTTCAAAAAAGCCTCACCCATTTTAGTAAGTCAGAACGCAAGGTTGCAGAGGTGATCTTAGCCTCTCCGCAAACAGCAATTCATTCCAGTATCGCCACGCTAGCTAAGATGGCAGATGTGAGTGAACCTACTGTGAACCGTTTCTGTCGCCGCTTAGATACTAAAGGCTTTCCTGATTTTAAGTTACATCTGGCGCAAAGTCTCGCAAACGGTACGCCTTATGTGAGCCGTCATGTCGAAGAAGATGATTCTCCTGAGTCTTATACGACAAAAATTTTCGAATCTTCAATGGCTTCCTTAGATACCGCACGTCAAAGCTTAGACGTCACTGCCATCAATAAAGCCGTGGATATTCTGACTCAAGCCAAAACCATCTCCTTCTTTGGTTTAGGCGCGTCGGCCTCCGTTGCCCATGATGCCCAGAATAAATTTTTCCGTTTTAATGTGCCTGTCATCTGTTTTGACGATGTTCTGATGCAACGTATGAGCTGCATTAACAGTAATGAAGGCGACGTTGTGGTGCTGATTTCCCATACTGGTCGCACTAAGTCATTGATTGAAATTGCGCGTTTAGCGAGAGAAAACGGCGCGGCTGTGATTGGTATTACGGCTCGTAACTCACCGTTATCCATGGAATGTACACTGCCCGTGACGATGGAAGTGCCAGAAGATACCGATATGTATTTGCCAATGGCCTCGCGTTTAGCGCAATTGGTGACTATAGATGTATTGGCGACTGGTTTTACCCTACGCCGTGGCCCGCGTTTCCGTGACAATTTAAAACGTGTGAAAGAAGTGTTGAAAGAGTCTCGTATCAATAAAGATCCGATACTGTAATTCACTTCCTATCTTAAAAAAGGCTAGTGCAAATCGTCCGTCTAGCCTTTTTTAAAGCAAATTTCAGCGATACCTCACAAATTTGAAACATAACTTTAGATCAATTTGATTGTAACTTTACTACATAATTTGGAATTGCATGGTAATATAGCCCCAAGATTTTTTTAACTTTAACGGAGTATCTTATGTTCCGCAGAACCAAAATCGTCACCACTCTGGGCCCCGCCACTGACCGTGACGATAACTTACGCCGTATTATCGCGGCAGGTGCAAACGTTGTTCGTCTTAACTTCTCCCACGGCTCCCCCGAAGATCATCTCAAACGCGCGACTCAAGCTCGCGAAATTGCAAAAGAATTAGGTGTCCATGTTGCTATTTTAGGTGACTTACAAGGTCCTAAGATCCGTGTATCTACCTTTAAAGACAACAAAAAAGTTCAACTGAACTTAGGTCAAGCCTACATTCTGGATGCCGAGTTAGGTAAAGGCGAAGGCGACGAGAATCAAGTCGGTATCGACTACAAGCAATTGCCAGACGATGTGAATGTTGGCGATATCCTGATGCTCGACGACGGCCGTGTGCAACTGCGTGTTGAGCGCGTTGAAGGTCGTAAAGTGCACACGACTGTTACCGTTGCAGGCCCTCTATCAAACAATAAGGGGATCAACAAACAAGGTGGTGGCTTATCTGCAGCGGCTCTGACTGAAAAAGACAAGGCAGACATTCTGACTGCGGCGATGATCCAAGTGGATTACTTAGCCGTGTCTTTCCCACGTAGCGGCGCCGATCTGGAATACGCGCGTTCTTTAGCGCAACAAGCTGGCAGCAATGCACTGATCGTAGCAAAAGTAGAACGTGCCGAAGCCGTTGCTAGCGAAGAAGCGATGGATGATGTGATCCTAGCCTCTGACGTCGTCATGGTTGCCCGTGGTGACTTAGGGGTTGAGATTGGTGACGCAGCACTGGTTGCAGTACAGAAGAAGCTAATCGCTCGCTCTCGTCAACTGAATAAAATCGTGATCACTGCGACTCAAATGATGGAGTCAATGATTTCGAGCCCAATGCCAACGCGTGCTGAAGTCATGGACGTGGCCAACGCCGTGCTTGATGGTACTGACGCTGTGATGCTGTCTGCCGAAACTGCAGCAGGTGACTTCCCAGAAGAAACCGTGAAGGCGATGGCGAACGTGTGTATCGGTGCCGAATCTCACCCAAGCGTGAAAGTGTCTAAGCACAGATTAGATGCACGTTTCACTTCAGTTGAAGAAACGATTGCACTATCGACTATGTATGCTGCTAACCACTTAGAAGGCGTTAAAGCAATTATTGCCTTAACTGAGTCTGGCGCAACACCTAAGCTGATGTCTCGTATCAGCTCATCTTTACCTATCCTAGGTTTATCACGCCATGAGACAACTCTGGCGAAGATGGCACTGTATCGTGGTGTGTTACCGATTTACTTCGACTCAACCATTTATCCTGCCGATGAGTTAGCGCAAAAAGCGCTGGAATCTTTAACAACTGCGGGTTATCTGCAGAGTGGCGACTTGGTATTAATGACCAAGGGCGATGCGATGGAAACCATCGGCGGCACTAACACTTGTAAAGTGTTGATCGTTGCTTAATCTTTGCAGATTGGCATTAGCTAGACGTAAAGACTAAGGCTAAGAGTCATCAAGCTTAAAAACAAAAACCACCTCAATTGAGGTGGTTTTTTTATCACTTGTCACGGCTAGAAACGATTGTAGTCGCGCTAGCCGACCCGATTATAGCGCTTCAAAATCATTCACATTGATGGCCGCTAAACGCAACTTATCGGCATGTAACAGCTTTTGATGCTCATCTTCAGTTATAGTGCCCTGCTCCAACGCTTTAGCAAATAACACCAAATTAGGCACTTTGGCTGGCAACTCACCGGCGCGTTGTGCTTTCTTGAGCTTCTTGTAAATCTCTTTACAGGCATATTGCGTCACGAAGGCCTGTTCAACCTCCGCAATACCACCCACGTCGCCTTCGAACTCAGGGCATAGGAACGTAATGCGTTCACGGGCTGGACTTGGTTTTAGCATGCCAGAGACTAATTCGGTCGCCATTTTATCGCTCGGGGCGTTGAAATGGTTGCCGATTGGGAAAATCAGCGCACGTAGCAACCAGGCAAATGGACGGTTCGGGAAGTTACGGATCACTTCTTCGAGCGCCTTAGCCGCTAAATGTAGGCGATTGGCCATCACATAACGCACAGCGGGTAAATCGTCCTGTTGACGGCCATTGTCTTCAAACAGTTTTAAGGTGGCAGAGCCTAAGTACAGCTGGCTTAACACATCCCCCATGCGTGCCGACAACATTTCCTTACGCTTCAAATCGCCGCCCATGATCAGCATCGAAATGTCTGTCATTAAGGCTAATGCCGATGAAAGGCGCGACATGTCTTTATAGTATTGCTTGGTTTCGCCGCTCACTGGTGCACTGCCGAAACGGCTGGCAGTCAAGGCGTTAAATAAGGCGCTGAACGCGTTACGAGTGGCATAACCCATATGGCCCATTAACAGCGAGTCGAAACGCTCGAGCGCATCGTGCTCGTTTTCCATCGCCGCGGCTTCCATTTCGGCCAACACATAAGGATGGCAACGGGTCGCACCTTGACCAAAGATCATCAAGGAACGAGTCAAAATGTTCGCCCCTTCAACGGTGATCGAAATAGGATTCGACATATAAGGGTGGCCTAAGTAGTTTTTAGGTCCTAATTGGATGCCCTTACCCGACTGAATATCCATCGCATCGTTCATCACCGCGCGGCCAAGTTCAGTCATGTGGAATTTGGCAATCGCCGTCACGACTGAAGGTTTAACTTTAAGATCGATACCCGTCGTAGTTAAACGGCGCGCCGCTTCCAATTGATAGGTATTAGCGATAATGCGCGCCAGCGCTTCCTGCACACCTTCAAAATTACCAATCGCCATGCCAAATTGGTGACGCACATAGCTGTAAGCCGTGGTGGTTTTGGTCGCCATATGGCCAGAAGCGGTAGCCAATGCAGGCAGAGAAATACCGCGACCCGCCGATAAACATTCAACCAGCATGCGCCAGCCTCTGCCCGCAAACTCAGGACCACCGATGATCCAATCCAGCGGAATAAAGACTTCTTCGCCCTTAGTGGTTCCGTTCATAAACGCCATGTTCAGCGGATTATGACGACGGCCAATCACCACACCAGGGTGATCGGTTGGGATCAAGGCGCAGGTAATGCCTAAATTCTTTTTATCGCCCAGCAGACCATCAGGGTCGCGCATCTGGAAGGCTAAACCTAATACGGTTGCCACAGGAGCGAGCGTGATATATCGCTTGTCCCAGGTTAATTTAAGGCCTAAAACTTCTTCGCCGTTAAACTCACCACGGCAAACAATACCCACATCGGGGATAGCGCCCGCATCACTGCCCGCTTCTGGGCCCGTTAATGCAAAGCATGGGATCTCATCACCCTTAGCTAATGCAGGTAACCAGCGCTCCTTTTGCTCTTTAGTGCCATAGTGAGTCAAAAGCTCGCCAGGGCCTAATGAGTTTGGCACCATCACAGTGACAGCGGCACTCACGCTGCGGCTGGCTAATTTACTCACAATTGTCGAGTTGGCGTAGGCGGAAAACGCACGACCACCAAACTTTTTAGGGATGATCAGCGCAAAAAAGCCTTCTTTCTTAAAGTAGTCCCACAGCTCTGGTGGCAAATCCTTACGATTATGCACAATGTCGAAATCATCGATCATCTTCAGGGCGGTCATCACCTGATTATCGATAAAGTCTTTCTCTTCAGCCGTGAGGGTGGGTTTACCGTAGCTGTGCAGGGTATTCCAATTCGGATTACCGCGGAATAGCTCGCCTTCCCACCACACATCACCCGCTTCCATCGCTTCGCGCTCGGTATCGGATAATGGCGGTAATACTTTTTTAAAGAAGTGAAACACAGGCTGGGTGATAAATTGCATCCGAAGGCTCTTTACTGCAAACAGCGCAATAATCGCAATCAGGGCAATAATTATAATCGTCAACATAATCAAGACCTTTTATTAAGAAGCCACGGGGACTGATACGCCCGCGGCCATGTAGGGGATCACTTTACGGATCACGGCTTCGATGTCGTTATGCTCACCAAATTCGGCCGCGGCAATATCATTGAGCGCATCGGCTGAGGCCATAGTGAAAACAATCGTTCCTAGGGTAAAGTGTAAGCGCCAAAACATTTCAGCAGGAGGAATATGCGGTGCACTGGCCGAAACAGCTTTTACAAAGGTGTCTAAATGCTGCCCATAATGGGTGGTGATAAACCAACGCAGGTGCCCTTGGCTTTCAATGTAACCGCGACCCAGCAATTGAAGGAAAATTGTCGTGCCTTCGGTGCGCAGCTCGTTCAAATCCAATAATGGATCGACTAACGCAGAGAAAATCTCCTCTAACGAAGCCTGTGTTGGCGCGGTATGCAAACGCTTTATTGCCAACGATGCGGCGGGCATAAACACGTCTAAATAGCGGGCTAACACGGCGCGGATTAACTCTTTTTTAGAGCCAAAGTGATAATTCACCGAGGCTAAGTTAACCTCCGCCTTGCTCGTGATAAGTCGCAATGACGTCTCAGAAAACCCCCTTTCGGCAAATAGCTTCTCTGCGGCATCAAGTATTCTAGTTTTTGTATCGGATCGACTTGCCATTCCGTGACCTTGAATTAATTTAAAACACTCGTTTAAATTAAACATTGGTATGGGAGTTGTCAAACGAAAAATGGCCAAATAAGCTGCGCCTTGCAGACATGGATTAACAGCCCACTCACATCCGTTGCAAAAAACCATGAAAACTCATCAAGTCCTGTGCAAAAAACACTGTGCTTAGGTAGAATGCTTAACACAAAAACAACAAAGGACTGCAATACATGGCTATTCTATTGAATCGTCCCACCACGCTCGCACTCACTATAGCGCTCACCTTAGGCTTAACCGCCTGTAATGATGCCCAAAGCAAGGCCGAAACTACTGCAGCAGCACCAGCTGCAACTAATGCCGCGCCCGATACAGCACAGGCCATCGCCTTTATTCAAGATGCTGAAGCCCAGATGGCACAGCTCTCTATTGAAGCTAACCGCGCCGAATGGATTTACAGTAACTTCATCACCGAAGATACCGCTGCGCTCTCGGCCGCAGTGGGTGAAAAAGTCAGTGCAGCTTCGGTCAAATTCGCCACCGAAGCCGCCAAATACGCCAATGTGGAACTCGATCCGGCCAATGCGCGCAAACTGAATATTCTGCGCAGCGCACTCGTATTACCCGCGCCGCTTGACCCCGCAAAAAATGCTGAGCTGGCGCAAATCAGCTCCGAGCTCAATGGACTCTACGGTAAAGGCAAATACTGTTTCGCCGACGGCAAGTGTATGACCCAGCCAGAGCTGTCGAGCCTGATGGCGGAATCGCGAGATCCAGCCAAGCTGCTTGAGGCGTGGAAAGGCTGGCGTGAAATTGCAAAACCGATGCGCCCGCTGTTTCAACGTGAAGTTGAACTCGCCAACGAAGGGGCAAAAGATCTTGGTTACGCTAACCTCTCTGAGTTATGGCGTAGCCAATACGATATGAAACCCGATGAATTTTCACAGGAATTAGACCGTTTATGGGGTCAAGTTAAGCCCCTCTACGAATCCCTGCATTGTTATGTTCGCGGCGAACTGAATAACGAATACGGTGACGCTATCGCGCCAAAAACAGGCCCTATTCCCGCCCACTTATTGGGAAATATGTGGGCGCAGCAATGGGGTAATGTGTACGATCTCGTCGCCCCAGACGATGCCGATCCTGGCTACGACGTGACAGAATTGCTCGAGCAGAAAGGCTATGATGAGCACAAGATGGTCAAACAAGCTGAAAGCTTTTTCACCTCGTTAGGCTTTGCGCCGCTGCCGGACAGTTTCTGGAGCCGCTCTTTATTCTTACAACCTAAGGATCGTGATGTCGTTTGTCATGCCTCGGCGTGGGATTTAGACAATCTCGACGATATTCGCATCAAGATGTGTATCCAAAAAACCGCTGAAGACTTTACCGTTATTCACCACGAACTTGGACACAACTTCTATCAACGTGCCTATAAACAACAACCTTTCCTGTTTAAAAACAGTGCCAATGATGGTTTCCATGAGGCCATTGGTGACACGATCGCGCTATCTATTACCCCAAGCTATCTAAAACAGATTGGTTTGCTCGAAGACGTGCCCGATGCTTCCAAGGATATTGGCTTATTGTTAAAGCAAGCTCTGGATAAAATCGCCTTCCTCCCCTTTGGTTTGATGATTGACCAGTGGCGCTGGAAAGTCTTTAGCGGTGAAATCACTCCAGCGCAATATAACCAAGCCTGGTGGGAATTAAGGGAGAAATACCAAGGCGTTAAGGCGCCGACAGACCGTAGCGAAGCCGATTTTGACCCAGGTGCCAAGTACCATGTGCCCGGTAACGTGCCTTATACCCGCTATTTCCTCGCGCATATTCTGCAATTCCAGTTCCATAAGGCGCTGTGTGATACCGCAGGCGATAAAGGGCCTGTGCACAGATGCAGTATTTATGGCAACCAAGCCGCAGGGGAAAAACTCAATAAAATGTTAGAGCTGGGTGCGAGTCAACCTTGGCCAGTTGCTTTAAAAGAAGTGACAGGTACTGAGGGGATGGATGCCAAAGCCGTGCTCGATTATTTTGCGCCGCTTAAAATCTGGCTCGATGAGCAAAATACGGCGGCAAATCGTCAGTGTGGCTGGTAATTCAGCCTCAGGTGCCAGTTATATCCACGCCTTAAACTAAACCGATAGAAATGCCCAACGATGTTGGGCATTTTCTTTTTAAGCTTCGGCATTAATAACGAACGCGAGTAACTATCTGAAAAATCAATGCGTCCACAAAGCCATTAACGCCAACCCATTCCCTTACGGTTTGCCTCTTTATTCTCAATCTTAAGCTGTTCGGATTTAGTCAGCATCACATACAAAGCGCCCGTGCCGCCCTGCTCGGTTTTCGCCGAATGATAGGCCAGCACCATATCAAGTTGAGACAACCAATGGCAGACGGCAGATTTGAGCAGTCCAGCCACGGGTTTACTGTTATGGCCCTTGCCATGGATAAGCATCACACAGCGTTCGCCATGGCTCTGCGCCGCTAGTAAGTAATTAAGTAAGGCATCACGGGCTTGACTCAAACGGTAGGCATGTACATCTAACTCCATCTTAATGCTGTATTGCCCCAGCCTTAGGCGCTTAAACACTGCACCTTGTACCCCTTCGCGCTTAAAACTGGCAATATCATCGGGCGCAATAATCGGGATCAAACTCAAATCCAAGGGCATACAGGCCAAATAGGCTTCACGTTGCAGCGCTTCACGACGCTGAAGCTGCTCATCGGTTAATGCCTTAGGTTGTAGATTAACCGCCTTAACATCGCCCTTAAGTGGCACAACTCCCGCCATTTCTTCAAAAAACAGTGCCGATTCATCATCTAGCATGGCAAGCTCCTCCACTCTTAACGCTCAGTGTGCACTTTTAGAACAGAAACACACTTTGTAAACATTCAACCCTTTAGTTCAGCGGGCACCTCCATTATAGTGGCGCCATGAATGCTTGATTAGAATAATGTAATGAGATTTTTGCTGCTAGCCCTGATATGCCTATTGTCACTTCCAAGCTTTGCTACTCCCACAAAAGCCAAAACTACCACGACTACCGATCAGCTGATCAATGCCAATTATCCGCTGTTCACTAAAGCATTTACCGAGCTTGACCCCGAAGTTACCGCAGAAATCTATTCGAAAGATGCAAGTTATCTCTCTGAAAGTCAAAGTAAAGAAATTTATTACGGCCGCGAGAGTATCGTTGCTATTTACCAGCGATTTTTCGATAAAATCCGCAATAAAAAGGCCCGAATAGATATCGATTTTCGGGTGCTTAACCGTAAGTTATCGGGCAATAGTGCGTTTGACACTGGCTATTATCTAGTGCGTTTTTACCCCGCTGAAGAGACAGGTGAACCTGTGAGTGAGTTTGCAGGCAAATTTGTGATTGGCACTCAAAAAGACTCTCAGCAGCGCTGGAACGTTACGCTGGATATGAACAACCGTGCAGAGCCAAGTTTCTATTTGAATGCCAAACCTGTACCCAATCTTTACTATGGTCGCCAGTTCCCACCGTTACCTGATAGCCAAAAGAAAAAGCAATAATTGTTTATATTTTAAAGCAATATTATTATGACTCACGAAAAAACCTGCCTTTGCGGCAGTAAAATAATCTATCAAGATTGCTGCCAAGCACTGCATCTAGGGCTCGATTCTGGCGCACAACGAGCGACCAGTTCTGAGCAATTAATGCGCTCTCGCTACTGCGCCTTTGTGTTGAAAAATTTTGATTACATTATCAAAACGCACCATGCAGATTACCTCGATGGCTTAACCCTTGAACAGCTCCAACAAGGTCCCCATCCCCAATGGTTAGGGCTCGATGTATTATCCGCCGATGAAACCATTCACCCCGATGGCCGCAAGCACGGTACTGTAACCTTTAAGGCGTGGTATAAGATAAATGGCGAGATTGATGCCATTTACGAGCGCTCCGAGTTTATCTTCGAGCAAGGTCGTTGGTTTTACACTAAAGGCCATCAAATGCATGCCAAATTACCGGGGCGCAATGATCCCTGCGTCTGCCACAGCGGTAAGAAGTTTAAGCAGTGCTGCATGAAGGGTTAACAAAAGATGGTTTGTAAAACAAAAGGCAATCGATTGATTGCCTTTTGTTTTTATATCGCCAGAGCAGCTAATCTGAATGGTTAGTGCGTCACAAGACTAGGTTCTTTCGCAGCCAATAAGAATTGCGCAAATTCCGGCTCTCGCAGAGCTGGACTGTATAAATATCCCTGCGCTTGATGACAAAAACTCTTGGCCAAAAATGCTTCCTGCTCGGCGGTTTCAACCCCTTCTGCGGTCAAGGAAATATTGAGCGCACTCGCCATCGCGATAATGGCCGAGACGATTTCTTGGCTTTCGCGGCTAATGGTGAGATCGGAGATAAAGGAGCGGTCAATTTTTAACTTACTGATCGGGAACTGTTTAAGATAACGCATCGAGCTATAGCCCGTGCCAAAATCATCGATGGCCAGCCCCACACCCAGCTCCGCTAATTCTTGACACAAAAGCGTGGCATGGCGAATATCGCCCATTAATTCCGTCTCGGTGATCTCAAGGATCAGGGTTTTGGGCTTTAAACGATAACGCGTCAGCAGTTGCCAGACTTGCTCATACAGGTTCCCGCTAAAAAACTGCCGCGCCGATACGTTAACATGCATGCTCAAATCGGCATTATGGTGCTGCCAAATATTTAGTTGTCGGCACGCGGCCTCGAGTACCCAACTGCCAATGGCGTTGATCATCCCAGATTGCTCGGCAATATCGATAAACGCGCCGGGATACAACACGCCTTTTTTGGGGTGATGCCAACGGATCAAGGCTTCGGCCCCGATATAGGTTTGCTGCTCGAGATCCCGTAAGGGTTGATAATAAAGTTCAAATTGACGGCCGCGAATCGCGCTATGCAAATCACGCTCGATTTGCGCATCTTCCTTAAAGGCACTGAGCAAAGTGCTGTTAAACACTTGAATGGCCGTGCCCTTTTTCTTCTTCGCGTATTGCACTGCAATATCGGCGCAGGTCAGCGGTGCGAACAGATTCGCCACCGAAGCGATATCGACAACCGCAAGTGCGGGTTTTGGTTCGATTTGCTCACGACCAATTAAAATCGGCATGGCTAAATGCTGATATAGACGGGTGCTGAAATAATCCAGATCGTAAACCGCGTTATCATCGGTGAGTAACACGGCAAATTCGTCACTACCGACACGGGCGATTTCGGTCGCCTTATTGATTTCCGAAAAATGTTTTAAGCGGCGGCCAATTTCGATCAGCAAACTGTCGCCATTTTCATGACCATAGGTATCGTTAAATCGTTTAAAGGCGACTAAATCGACTAGCAGCAATAGCCCATTGGTGGTTTTCTCTAATACCCGATTAAAGTGACTGCGATTATTCAGCCCAGTGAGACTGCAACGCCAAGCTAAACGCTCAAGCTCCGCCTTATAATTGTGTTCATCCGTGCTTTCTTCGCCCGACACTAAGGCGTAATGATTGCCGCGATCGGTGATAAATTGACTGACCACATACTTGAGCCAATATCGACTGCCATCGGCACGATTGAATTGTACCTCGCCCTTGGCTTGCTCGCCTCTGAAGATCTGCGCTAAGGTTTGCTCAGCTAATTGATTGTGCTGCTTAAAAAAACTTAACTCACGTAAATTGGCGCCAATGCTTTTTTCACGCGCTAAGCCGGTGATCTCTTCATGGGCTTGATTAACGTATTCGACTTTTTCGGTGTGCAGGTTAATTAGCATGCTCATCTGGCGTGACTGTTCGGTGGCACAGCGAAACAGGCTTAGGCGTTCTTCTTTATCATAGGTATGTTTGGTGGCCAGCGTTAAGGCCAGTTGATCGGCCATTTGGCAGGCAAGATGGATTTCGCTATCGTGCCAATGGTGAGTGACTTGCGCTCGCTCGAGGCAAAGCACCCCTTCGAGATGACCATTAATGCGAATGCCAATCTCAAGACTGGATAAAATTTGCCGAGGGATAAAATAGTTGTCGACTAACTCAGTCAAACGCGGATCGATAAGGGTATTACCCGCATCGATATGGCGATGATTTTTGAGTTCATCTAAATAGCGTGGCAGCGTCTGCAACTGCGAAGGACGATGAGTGTCTTGTAGGGGCATAGCGCCAAATTGCGCCACTAGGGATTGGCTCGATTGGTCGGCGGAAAAAATCCAAACCGACACCAGAGAAACGGCTAAATTTTGGCAAAGTAGCTCAGTGGCTAACTCTGCGGTCTTAGTAAAATCACCCTGCTGTTTAGCCGTGGAATGCACTAAAGACTCTAATAAATGCTGATGCTGACGTCGCTTCACTCTGATTCCTACAAAACTTCGTGTTGGGTAAAACGGTACTGCTGCGACTAACACACTAAAGAAGCGTGTTAATAGAGCCTATTTATCTTTATTTTTGTTGATGCAGATTACACTATCTACATTTAAAACAGCAACATCGGCCACACTTTATTACAAATTAACGCTAACGGTGCTCACAGTCGCTTGCATCATAGGCCATTCTCTAATTGGAAAATCATTTTCTCGACACTCACATCGAAGACCAGCTTGAGGGTAACACCCGCTTCATCATGCACAATATTCCCTTGGGTTTGGCTAAAACGCGCTTGAGCCCGCTCCAACATCTTAGTCGCTTCGACCTCAGCCTCTGCACCCGCGAAGGATAACTCCAGCACTGTATCCTGCTCATCAATCACAGCGCCAATATCCACAAAACTGCCGCAATCGGTGCAAGTGTCGTTCACGGTAGCCGCTTGTCCTGCAATGATACCTTTCATCTGTTTTTCCTCTCTAATCGCTGTAAGGGTGATGCATCAACTTAAACCAGCATCATTAACGCCTTATTATAGGTAACAGTGGCGGCAGAGACTCAGCTTTAGCTCACGCTTATTATTGTGCATCGACACAGTTGACGGCTATTTGGCCAACAAGTTCCTTTAATCCCTAGCATTGCTTTAAAAGACAGAATCTTGCTTAACAGCCCGATAGCGACTTGGAGGCAAGACGACTTGGAGGCAAGACGACATACAGGCTAGGCGCTGGCCAATAACGGCACTAAGTTACGTTGAATCGCCAGTTGATCGGCAAAATGCATGACGTCCATTTTCGGGGAGGGTAACTGGCCACGTTGGCGCAGACGTGTGGTGAGATCGCAATTGCTTAAGGCTTCGGCCATTGCGATAGGCTCACCACCGCGGATCACTAATGCCTCTGGGCGCAATGCCTGTTGCAGTTGAAACGCCCTCGCCCCTTGCTCAGCAAAAACAGCACTATTGTCGGTAACCTTGTTATCCGTCGATAAATCCGCCACAAGCGCTTGCTTGGGGGGTAACTCGAACTGACGTTGTAATTTTTCTGCATTATCGAGTTCTTTTTGCCATTGAAACTGCGCCATGTCTCTCGCGTCTGCAGACAATAGCGACAGCAACAGGGCGAACTCTCCTCGCCTGTTGTGTTCGATTGCCGCATTTAAGCGGGAGCCAATTTGGGCTTCGTTGATTAAAGGAACATCGATCTGCATAAAAAAACATCATTAAAACAACTCGTTGTTAGTTAATCGACCAGTTGAACCAGAACTTTAGGAAAATTTTCATATTTAGACTTTACATGCCAAACGTTTCTGACTACTATGGCGGCCGCAATTGAGGAGGGGTTCCCGAGTGGCCAAAGGGATCAGACTGTAAATCTGACGGCTCCGCCTTCGAAGGTTCGAATCCTTCTCCCTCCACCATTTGCACTAACAATTAGCGATGCTATAAAAGATACTCGTGGAGGGGTTCCCGAGTGGCCAAAGGGATCAGACTGTAAATCTGACGGCTCCGCCTTCGAAGGTTCGAATCCTTCTCCCTCCACCACTTTTATCTTATGTGGTTCGTCAATAGTTAGTCTGCTGTACACTTGCTTTACCCTTAAATCCGGCCAAGATTTAAGATAACTTTTAAATCCGTCTTAATAAGTCAGAGTTAAAAGTTGAAGAAAATATGTGGAGGGGTTCCCGAGTGGCCAAAGGGATCAGACTGTAAATCTGACGGCTCCGCCTTCGAAGGTTCGAATCCTTCTCCCTCCACCACTTCTTTCTTATCTCACACTTTTTCTCGCGTTATTCCCCAAGTTTTATCTCTAGCACTTCTGCTTATTCAAACTTATTCGATCGCTTAACCCTATCACCTTTAATCCATGGATTTTGCTGATAAAAAACGCCCCATTCGGAGCGTTAAAACTATTTCTGAGCATTAAAGACCAATGCTGCTGAGCTAAGTGGCCATTAATCGATATTCAGGTATTTGTGGGTTTGAATCGATAAACGCCAATTACGGGCAATACACACCTTCATCGCTAATTCCGTCGCCCTTGGTTTTTGGCTAATCGGTTGCAGACAGATGGTTTTAGCCGACACATCAATCCCTTTGAGTAACTCATCGAGTTCGTCGATATGATTTTCAGTCGCTATCGGGTGCTTTATCTCGTTGGCGCGGGTCAAGGCCTGCGCTAACACCTTATAACCCCCTTTCATATTGATCTTTGGCGAGACAGTCACCCAGGTTTCAGCATCGCACTTCACTTCAAAGGTGCCACTGGTCTCGATTTGAGTGGCAAAACCAGCAGCGTGGAGCGTGTGGGTTAATTCATGCAGATCGTACATGCAAGGCTCACCGCCAGTGATCACCACATGGCGCGCCGTATATCCCTTAGCGTTGAACGCCTCAATAAGACTCTGCGCCGTGTGATTAGCCCAGCGCCCCACCGAACCATCGACGGTGATCACTTGTTCGGGTGACACCTTGTTTTCCTCAAGCAGATCCCAAGTCTGTTTGGTATCACACCAAGCACACCCCACAGGGCAACCCTGTAAACGTACAAAAATGGCGGGCACTCCGGTAAAAACACCTTCACCTTGAATGGTTTCAAAGACTTCGTTGACTGGGTAATTCATGCTTGCGTTCCGTTTTTCTGGGGCGGCATTTATAGAGGATTTTAGCTGCAGCTGCAAGTTTTTACCGCCTCACGCATAGTGATGCCAAGAGCGATATGCCCGTCGCCACACGCCAGCAAAGAGTTTGCAAGCCCTAGCGCCTGAGTTACACTTACGCCCTATTTTATGCGTCAATTTAAGTGGATCCTATGTCAGCAGCGTCAGTTTCAAAGGTGGTAGTGGTTTTCAGTGGCGGACAAGACTCAACGACTTGTCTTATTCAAGCCTTAACTCAGTTTGATGAAGTCCACGGGATCACCTTCGATTATGGTCAGCGTCACCGTGAAGAAATTGAAGTTGCTAAATCCCTCGCCAAGCGCTTAAAGATCACTAGCCATAAGGTGATGGATGTGAGCTTACTCAATGAGTTAGCGATTTCTGCCCTCACCCGCGATGCCATCCCCGTATCCCACGAATTAATGGAAAATGGCTTACCCAATACCTTTGTACCAGGTCGTAATATTCTGTTTTTGACTTTGGCGGGGATCTACGCCTATCAATTAGGGGCTGAGGCGATTATTACCGGTGTCTGCGAAACTGATTTTTCGGGTTATCCCGACTGTCGCCACGACTTTGTGCGCGCGATGGAATCGGCACTGGTGCAAGGCATGGACAAAAAGCTTGAGATCATCACGCCATTAATGTGGCTCAACAAGGCCCAAACCTGGGCGCTGGCCGATAAATACCAGCAGCTCGATTTAGTTCGCCACCATACCCTGACCTGTTATAACGGCATTGTCGGCGATGGTTGCGGTGACTGTCCAGCCTGCCATCTTCGCAAACGGGGCTTAGAGGATTACCTGCAAAATAAAGCAGAGGTAATGGCCTCGCTCGACAAGGCAACTGAAACGGGTAAACCGCAGGCGTGAGACTGGTGACGTTAAAAAAACTCGGCCCCTATTGGCTGGCGCTTAGCGTCAGTCTGCTCTGCGCGCTCTTGTATGTTGGTGGGCTTTTTACCCCGAGTATAGATAACCTGCTGGCCTATCGCCGCAGCGCCATCAGTGACGGCCAGTGGTGGCGCCTGATCACAGGTAATCTGCTGCATACCAATCATTGGCACCTGCTGATGAACCTCGCGGGATTATGGGTAGTGTTGTTTTTACATCACTTTCATTATCGGCTTAGGGGCTTAACCGCGCTGTTTATTCTGCTTTGTCTGTTTGAAGGCATTGGCCTGTATCTGGGTAATCCGCAGCTATTAGGTTATGTGGGGCTGAGTGGCATGTTACACGGCCTATTCACCTTTGGTGCAGTGCAAGATATTCGCCGCAAAATGCGCTCGGGTTATTTGCTGTTGCTCGGCGTGATAGTTAAAGTCGGCCATGAACAGTTTTATGGTGCCAGTGATGATGTGACCGCCATGATTGGTGCACGCGTTGCCACCGAGGCGCATTTAGTCGGCCTGATCTGTGGCTTAGTCTGCGCACTTATGGTGTTTGTGTTCCAGCGAACGAGGGCGTGTTGACGTTTCAGGGTTATTTTTGCAGCAGTTAGGCTGGCTTTTATGCAAGGCAAAGTCCGTGCAGTGTAGTTATTCTACATAAACGGACGATAACGCAGCAGAAACGCCAGCCAAATGCTGCCCGAAGGGTTCGCCTAGCAAGCCCTTGCTCTTTGTCACTCGTCATTTGAGTAGAATAACTACACATCATTCCTCGTTTCGCGAGCATGTGCTTGCCAGAACGAACAAAATCTAATCTCGAAACGTCAACACGCCCTAGATTAGCCAAGAAAACGTCGCGCTAATACCTCCAACTTTGATTAATCCATACAATAAAATGCCGCCTCATATTGTTGTGTTGGCGGCTTTTTATTAAGTAGTGAACCTTGGTATCTGCTTGATTAACATCGCAGTCCTACGTCTAACTAGCTAAGGTATAGATTTTGTTAGGCGGTGATCAGCAACTCCCGTAAACGTTTCACTTCATCACGCAAGGCAGCTGCCTGTTCAAACTCCAAGTTACGCGCATGTTCATGCATTTGCTTCTCGAGCTTGTCGATATCATGGCTCAGCTGCGCCGCATCGGCATGATAACGTTTAGCTTTAGGTTCAGCCACTTTACCCAGTGACGCTTGGCGATAACCCTTTTCAGTGTCTCTGCCATCGTCCACATCCATCACATCGGTAATACGCTTGACCACGCCTTTTGGCACTATGCCATGCTCAAGGTTGTAGGCATGTTGTTTCTCACGGCGGCGCTCGGTTTCGCCCATCGCCTTGGCCATCGACTGGGTGATCCTATCCGCATAGAGGATAACCTTACCATTGACGTTACGCGCGGCGCGGCCAATGGTCTGAATAAGCGAGCGCTCCGAACGTAAAAAGCCTTCCTTATCCGCATCCAGAATACAGACCAAAGAAACTTCGGGCATGTCTAAGCCTTCACGCAGCAAGTTGATGCCGACCAGCACATCAAACTTACCGAGGCGCAGATCGCGGATGATCTCCACCCGCTCCACGGTATCGATGTCCGAGTGCAAATAACGCACTTTGACGCCGTGTTCATCGAGGTATTCGGTTAAATCCTCCGACATGCGTTTGGTTAAGGTGGTGACAAGCACCCGCTCATTGACGGCAACGCGCTTGGCCACCTCGGAGAGTAGATCGTCCACTTGAATGCTGACCGGGCGCACTTCCAACTCGGGATCGAGCAAACCCGTTGGCCGAACCACTTGCTCAACAATCTCGCCGCCACTCTTATCTAGTTCGTAAGGGTTTGGTGTTGCCGACACATAAATGGTCTGCGGCATCAGTTGCTCAAACTCTTCAAACTTCAGCGGCCGGTTATCAAGCGCCGAAGGTAAACGGAAGCCATACTCCACAAGCGTGGTTTTACGGGAGCGGTCCCCCTTATACATGGCACCAATTTGCGGCACAGTGACGTGGGACTCGTCGATAATCAGCAAACCATCGGCGGGTAAATAATCGAGCAAGGTCGGTGGTCCTTCACCCGGTGCACGACCCGACAAGTAGCGGGAGTAGTTTTCAATACCGGAGCAATAACCCAGCTCGACCATCATCTCGATATCGTATTGCACCCGCTCGTGGATCCGCTGCGCTTCAATCAACTTATTGTTGTCGAGCAGATACTGTTTACGCTCGCGTAGCTCTTCCTTAATTGATTCGGTCGCTTCGAGGATTTTCTCCCGCGGCGTCACATAGTGGGTTTTCGGATACACAGTGGTGCGCGCAATACGCTTCACTATCTGCCCCGTTAACGGGTCAAACTCGCTTAAACGTTCAATTTCATCGTCAAATAGCTCTACCCGAATACCGTAGCGATCCGAGTCAGCGGGGAAAATATCGATAACTTCACCACGGGCGCGGAAGGTACCACGCTGCAACTCGAGATCGTTGCGAGTATATTGCAGCTCGCTCAAGCGCTTAAGAATATCCCTCTGTCCCATGGTATCGCCCTGACGTAGGTGCAAGAGCATCTTCATGTAGGAATCGGGATCGCCAAGACCATAAATTGCCGATACAGAGGCAATCAAGACCACATCCTTACGCTCCAGCAGTGCTTTCGTGGCCGAAAGACGCATTTGCTCGATATGGGCATTCACCGATGCATCCTTTTCAATAAAGGTGTTCGATGCGGGTACGTAGGCTTCTGGCTGGTAATAGTCGTAATAGGAAACGAAGTATTCCACCGCATTATTGGGGAAAAACTCTTTCATCTCGCCATAAAGCTGCGCCGCCAGTGTCTTGTTTGGCGCCATAATAATCGTCGGGCGCCCAAGCTGGGCAATCACATTGGCGATGGTGAATGTCTTACCCGAGCCCGTCACCCCCAAAAGGGTTTGGCACGCTAGGCCAGATTCGAGGCCATCGACCAACTTGGCGATGGCCGTGGGCTGATCCCCTGCGGGGGCGAATTGGGATTCAAGCTGAAAAACAGATTCTGACACGCGAACATATCCTTGTGGTTAGTCGACTCATTCTAATCAAGTCGTCCATTAAGCTCCAGCAGTTATCCTTCTTAAACCATGAGCACACATTTGCATTAACTCAAGTGGATGACAGTTTGATGGACAGAAAGTGAAACTTTTTGACCACGAGGTTTTAATGCTCAAATTGGCGATAAAACGCCCTAAAACTCAGGAGAAATGCCAAATTAATACACAAGAGTTGACTTTCACTTGCTTACAAAATTGCAACCTAAATCGAGTCCAAAAAAGATAAGGCTTGCAATTATTATCTATTTGAAAAATATGGCTTAATATTTTTATCGCCAAAATAGTGCAAATTAAGTCCATCGCCCGCACGGCAAGGCTTTGCTGCCTATTTCAAGCCGCAACTAACAGGGTTATCCACAGAATTTGTTGATAAGTCGAAATAAGTGAGAAACCATGCGGGATTGAGGAGTATTTCACCCTAGCGTCAGCTGACGGATGGCTTTGGTAATTTAATTACATTTGATAAATGTTACTACTTGTTACAGCTGCAAGCATTCGAAAAATCTGATATATGTCCAACTGTTAGGCTTTAACCTTGGCATTGCAGCATAAAATGACAGCGTTTACCCATTCACGACGTATTAATGTGGGCAAAGCCTTTTTATAAGGCTCGTTCTCCTGATTGATCATCGCTGCAGATAGCTGCGCTAAATTAAGTCCTCTGCCAGCGCGGCGGCAAATAGTGCTTCATCCGCCGATGCAACCACAAAGAGGATTTCGGCTAAATCTTGGATTTTTTGAAAATCAGGATCATCTAAGTGCATGGATAATTCGCGGTATTGACGCAGTACATCTAAGGTCAACGGTTCCTGAAGTAAGGCTTCCGCTTGCGCTAATCGACTCATTGCCATAGTTATCACCTCTCGGGATGTTTTCAATGCCACTTATATCGTTAAAAATGGCGCCTACCTGTCGCTATAGGGATAATGTGAAGTGTCTTGGGTTATCGCTTTACCCATTGCTTTGCATCGGCGCAAAGGTCAAATTGAATGCCGCATACTCAATTCGACCACAATCGTGCCGTTTCGTTGCCACGAATTTGAACTTTATCTAGTTAAGACCGAGCTTTTAGAAATTTCAAATTAACCATTAACCCCAATAACTGCTGTCAATTTAATCAATTAAGCCTTTTGGGGATTTTTACTGGCAGATAAAAGCCAACTGAGTTTGGATGTTTACATACGCTATCTTACGAAAACATAAGTTATTTCTTCATCAAAATGCTGATTTCTACACCGCAATGCACATTAGATGAGCACTTAACAGCATAATTACACTTTTTTTAGTAACTCGAGTTGACTCATCCCACAGAGCGTTTTACTATGCGCTCCGTTCTCAACGAGTCATCGAGACGAGAGAAACGATTCCCCTGTAGTTCAGTCGGTAGAACGGCGGACTGTTAATCCGTATGTCACTGGTTCAAGTCCAGTCAGGGGAGCCAAATTTCAATCTCGATAAAAGTGAGTATGCAGTTAGGTAACTAACGATTCCCCTGTAGTTCAGTCGGTAGAACGGCGGACTGTTAATCCGTATGTCACTGGTTCAAGTCCAGTCAGGGGAGCCACTTAATTATCAAGCTGTTGCGTTAAAACGATTCCCCTGTAGTTCAGTCGGTAGAACGGCGGACTGTTAATCCGTATGTCACTGGTTCAAGTCCAGTCAGGGGAGCCACTAACGCAAGACAAGTTAAAGTCGATAGCAATATCGCATCATCTACTCCCCTGTAGTTCAGTCGGTAGAACGGCGGACTGTTAATCCGTATGTCACTGGTTCAAGTCCAGTCAGGGGAGCCACTTTCAAGATGATATCTCAAGTCGATAGAAATATCGCACCCTCTACTCCCCTGTAGTTCAGTCGGTAGAACGGCGGACTGTTAATCCGTATGTCACTGGTTCAAGTCCAGTCAGGGGAGCCACTTTCTTGCTTATCCATCCAATTTTCTAGGCTCCAATAACTCGCCATCTAGGCGTGTGTTTTCATTTCTGTTTTACGCCAAATACGGTTACACTGTAAGCAGTTTGTTAACCAAAATTCCGAGTATCATCACGCAGATAGGGATATTGACTGAGCACTCTCTTAATATTCTGTCCGCAAATACTTCACCACATTGAGAGCGGATTTTTATGGCGATGTCTAAATCATATCCCATCTTTTTATTGCTGATTTTTTTAGGGCTGTTTGGTTGGATTTATCACAACGAAATTAATCAGCTCCAAGTGCAGCAACAGCAAGAGCTCAATAACTTTAAACAGTACATGGCTAATTTTGCCCAATGGCAAGGCAATGGCGCCGAGCTTTACCAAAGTATTGCCAGTCATTATCCGCTGCAATTTTTCCAATATGTCGATGATACCGACGGACAACTTAATTTTACTCAGGGCGATCTCAACTCCCAGAGCCCTCACCCGCTAGCCGGATTGTTTGCCTTAGATTTATCCCATACGCAAAAACTGGCTGCGGGGCGTTTACAGGTTAAGTTGAGTGCCGATCAAGCGATTGAAAATGCCATCACCAGTACCCAGCAGTTGGGGATGGTATTGGTGCTGACCTATATCCTGTTGATGGTTGTTTTTATTTTGCTTATCAACAAATTAAAATCAGCTATCCGTTATGCGGCAGAGTATATCTCCCATATTCCTGACATGAATTTTTCCGCCATTGAATCTTCGAAGCTGAACGGTGAAATGGCGCCAGTGAAATTAGCCTTAGAAGACTGCCGAACTCAGCTCAAATCAAAACTGGATTTGCTCACCCAAGAAAATCAAAAATTACATAAAGCCGCCTATCAAGACCCTGTGACGGGTTTTGGCAGTCGTCCACCTTTTACCACTAAATTAGAAAGCATCAGTAACCGCAGCATCCCACAACTCGGGCTGTTAGCCATGGTCAAAGCGACTGAGCTTTCCCATGTGAACCAATTACAAGGCCGTTCTGCGGGTGATGATTATCTCGCGAGTGTTGCCAATTGCATTCGTAAGGCTTGTTCAAAATATCCCGATTCTGAGTGTTACCGAGTCTCCAGTGCCGATTTTGCGATTTTTTTACCTGACTTAGTGTTAAAAGACGGTCCTAAGTTTTTAGAACAACTTAAAGTGTTCCTCGATGAATACCAACAAATGACCAGAGCCGAATCGGTGGCGCACATTGGCTTAGTACCTTATCAACAGGGGACCGATCCCGTTAATTTGCTCTCCTTAGCGGACACCGCCGTCAGCATTGCGCAAACCTTAGGTCCTAATAGTTTCCATATTCAAGAGAAACTCAACGGCGATGAGCAGTTTGGGGATGACCGTTGGAAAGTGGCAATCAACGACTTAATCACCCGCCAAGCGTTGAAGTTTTTCCAACAGCCGATTCAACCTTGCCGCAATGATGTCGAGGTCTATCGCGAGTTACTCGCACGTTTTTACAACAACGAAGGCAAGTTTTTACCCACCACTACAGTCATCGCCATGGCCGAACGCCACGGCATGAGCACCGAATTAGATAAATTAGTGGTGATCAGCACATTAAGAATGCTTAAAGAAAATCCGACCATTAGCGGCAACTTTGGCGTCAATATCAGCGCCTTTTCGGCCCATCAAGAATTGTTTGTCGGCTGGTTAAGGGATGTGTTGAGCAAACATAAATACATCGCTTCTCGCTTAGTGTTTGAGATCAACGAATCCGGCATGCAGGCCAATTTAGGCGCCAGCTATAAGTTTGTTCGAGAAGTGCACAGTGTCGGTTCGCGAGTCTCAATTGAGCGCTTTGGGATGAGCTTTACCTCCTTCAAATTCTTCAGTGAAGTGCGCCCAGACTACATTAAGCTCGATGGCAGCTACACCTCATCAATCGATGAAGACAGCAATAATAAGTTCTTCGTGCGGATGATGGTGGATGTAGCACGACGTATCGGCATCCGAGTTATCGCCACCAGTGTCGAGCGCCAAGAGGAAAAACTGACCCTCGAAAAACTCCTCGTCGATGGTTTGCAGGGCTATTATATTGCCCAGCCACAGGCCATTACCTTAACTGACCAAATTTAAGCCAGCGCAGGGTTAATGGAGCGCGCAAATTTACAGTAAAGATAGTTAACCCTGCATTCTATATGTTGTTTATGCAAACGGAAAAGTCGATAATACGGCCAAGATCCGTTTAGACAAGTATTGAGATGAGTGAATATCTCCTGTTGTTGATCAGCACCGTACTGGTCAACAATTTCGTATTAGTGAAATTCTTAGGTTTATGTCCTTTTATGGGGGTCTCCAGTAAATTGGAGTCCGCTATTGGCATGTCCATGGCGACCACCTTTGTGTTGACCTTGGCATCCATTCTCAGTTACCTCGTCAACCAATATCTATTATTGCCCTTTGATCTCAGCTACTTGCGTACCATGAGCTTTATTCTGGTCATTGCTGTGGTGGTGCAATTTACTGAGATGGTGGTGCAAAAAACCAGTGCATCCCTACACCGAGCGCTCGGTATCTATCTGCCACTGATCACCACTAACTGTGCCGTACTGGGTGTAGCCCTGTTAAACGTGAACGAGAAACACGATTTTATTCAGTCAGCTATCTATGGTTTTGGTGCTGCGGTGGGTTTTTCCTTAGTGTTAATTCTGTTTTCCGCGATGCGCGAACGTTTAGCGGCCGCCGATGTGCCAATGCCGTTTAAGGGCGGCGCCATCGCCATGATCACCGCAGGCTTAATGTCTTTAGCCTTTATGGGATTCACAGGATTGGTTAAATAGATGTCCACCATGTTAATTGCCGTTATCTTACTGACCCTATTGGCATTGTTCTTTGGGGTATTACTCGGATTTGCCGCCTTAAAATTTAAGGTTGAAGGCAATCCCATTGTCGATGAACTCGAAGCTATCCTGCCACAAACCCAATGTGGTCAATGTGGTTATCCCGGTTGCCGTCCCTACGCCGAAGCCATTGCCAATGGCGATAAAGTCAACAAGTGTCCTCCCGGCGGCACTGCAACCATGGAAAAGCTCGCCAACTTAATGGGTGTCGAGCCAGAGCCGCTCAATGCCGAGGCTCAGTCCCAAGTCAAAAAAGTCGCCTACATTCGCGAAGATGAGTGTATCGGCTGCACTAAATGTATTCAGGCCTGTCCTGTCGATGCCATTATTGGCGCGGGCAAACTCATGCATACCGTGCTCACCGCCGACTGCACAGGCTGCGATCTCTGTGTCGAGCCCTGCCCCGTTGACTGTATCGATATGATCCCTGTGGGCCAAAATCTAAAAAACTGGAACTGGCGCTTAAACGCCATTCCCGTGACTCTTATCCAAGAAACCCCGCACGAAGAAAAGAGAGGATAAGCGGTGCTGACTTTATTAGATCAATTAGATAAAGGAACCCTTTGGCGCTCACCCGGTGGCATTCATCCGCCTGAAGTCAAATTCCTCTCCAACACCACGCCAATTAGCCAACTGCCATTAGCGCAGGAATACTTAGTGCCTGTGCCACAGGTAGGTGAGAACTGCACTCTTGCAGTCAAAGTGGGTGACAAAGTATTAAAAGGCGCGCCATTAACTCAAGGCACCTCGATTTGGCATTTGCCGGTGCATGCGCCAACCTCTGGCACTGTAATCGCCATTGAGCCAAGAGCCAGTAACCACGCCTCGGCCTTGCCGGTCAATACCTGCGTGATTGCCGCCGATGGTGAAGATCGCTGGTGTGAGTTAACGTCAGGCTCAATTGAGCTCAGTAATCATGAAATAATTGCCAAAATCCATGGAGCCGGCATTGCCGGTATGGGGGGCGCCGCCTTCCCAAGCCATATCAAGCTTAATCCCGTCAGTGAAATCGAATTAGTGATTATCAACGGCGTGGAGTGTGAGCCTTATATCAGCGCCGACGATCGCTTAATGCGCGAATACAGCCAAGACATTCTGGCGGGGATTGGGATTATCCATCGCCTCCTAGCGCCCAAGCGCATTGTGATTGCGATTGAAGACAACAAGCCTGAAGCGATTAAAGCCATGCAACAGGCGGTGAGCCAATCCACGCTTCCAGCGGGCAGCACGCGGGTGACGGCTATCCCAACCAAGTATCCTTCTGGCGGTGAAAAGCAGCTTATTCAAATCATCACGGGGCGTGAAGTGCCCTCAGGCTCCATCCCCGCTAAGCTTGGCATTGTCGTGCATAACGTGGGGACCGCGTTTGCGATTCGCCAAGCCGTGACTCAAGGTAAACCACTGATTGAACGTGTGGTGACAGTTACCGGCCAAAATGTGGGTAAGCCCGGCAACTATTGGTTACCCATAGGCACGCCCGTTGAGCATGTGCTCAAACACACTGAATTTAACGCCGAAGCCGATCAAAAAGTGATTATTGGCGGCCCTATGATGGGCCATGCGTTACCAACCATCCAAGTGCCTATTTTAAAAGGCACAAACTGTATTTTGGTGCCCAGTAGTCAAGAGATTGGAACCACGCCAGAGGAAAAGGCCTGTATCCGCTGCGGCGAATGTGCCAATGCTTGCCCTGCACTCCTGCTACCACAACAACTGTTTTGGCATGCAAAAGCCGAAGAATATGACAAGGCGGCCAGCTACAACCTTAAAGACTGTATCGAATGTGGTTGCTGTAGTTATGTGTGCCCCAGTGATATCCCACTGGTGGAATACTACCGCATCGCTAAATCGGCGCTAAAACAAGCCGCCGATGAAAAGCATCAAGCCGAGCGCGCCAAACAGCGCTTCGAGGCGCGTATTCAACGCCTCGAGGAAGAAAAACTCGCCCGCGAAGCCAAGGCTAAAGAAGCCGCTGCGCGTCGCCAAGCGACCATGACCTCAACGGACAAAAATGCCGTCGCCGAAGCCATGGCGCGGATTGCGGCCAAAAAAGCGGCTGCTGCAGAAACCACAGCGGATAACGCTCCGGTCGAGGTCGTTGCGGCTGATGCAAGCAGCACTGAGGCGCCTCAGGGTAAGGCGGCCGTTGCCGCCGCGATTGCTCGAGCTAAAGCCAAGAAAGCCGCCGCTGCGGCTCAAGGTGCTGATGATGCAGAATCCTCTCAACAAGCAGTCTCTTCTGAGCAAACAGCTTCTTCTGAACCAAGCGAGCCAACTGAGCAAACCGCGTCTTTATCGCAAAAAGATAAAGTCGCCGCTGCAATCGCTCGCGCCAAAGCGAAAAAAGCGGCATTAAAAGCCGACTCAGATGCCAATGGCGACACTGACATCGCGACAGACAACACAGATAAGCCAGCAACAGAAACGACGGCTAACGCAGAAGTGGATGACAAAAAAGCCAAAGTTGCTGCCGCTGTTGCCCGTGCAAAAGCCAAAAAGGCCGCCGCGCAGCAAGCTGAATCGAGTGAGGTTACCGAGGTTCAGTCCAAGCTAGCCGCAGACGCTAAGCCAGAATCAGAGTCAAGCTCTATTCCAAGCGCGCCACTCAGTCCCGAAGATGAGAAAAAGGCCAAAGTCGCTGCTGCGGTTGCTCGTGCGAAAGCCAAAAAAGCTGCCTCGCAGCAGGCTGAATCGAGTGATGTTGCCGAAGTTCAGCCCGAGTTAGCAGCAGATGCTAAGCCTGAATTGACCAATGAGCCAGACTCTGAATCAGATAGTAAATCAAGCTTAGATGCTGAACCAAACGCGCCACTCAGTCCCGAGGATGAGAAAAAGGCCAAAGTCGCAGCCGCCGTTGCCCGCGCGAAAGCCAAAAAGTCCGCCGCGCAGCAGGCTGAATCGAGTGATGTTGCCGAAGTTCAGCCCGAGTTAGTCGCAGATGCTAAGCCAGAGTCAGACGATGAATCTGGTAATGAATCAGACTCCGCTACTGATCTAAGCGCACCACTCAGTCCCGAAGCTGAGAAAAAGGCCAAGGTCGCTGCAGCCGTTGCTCGTGCGAAAGCCAAAAAAGCGGCCAGAGAAGCGAATGCGACCAGCGATGCAAATGAATAGCGCTGCAGGTTTTAACCTCGGAGCATTTAAAATTATTAGCTTAAAAATCAGTGACTCAAGATTAGATAAAAGGGATCACAATGGCGTTTAAAATAGCCTCATCACCCCATGTTACCCGTAATTTACATACTTCAACGGTTATGCAAAGGGTCATTTTATGCTTGTTACCCGGCCTTGTGGTGCAATGCGCCTTTTTCGGCTGGGGCACGCTTATTCAAGTGTTACTGGCGATTATTGTTGCCCTGAGCTGTGAAGCCGCGGTGATGAAACTGCGTAACCGCAGCATTAAAGCGAGTCTAAGCGATAACAGCGCCATGTTAACGGCGATCTTAATCGGGGTTGCGATCCCGCCGCTGGCGCCTTGGTGGATGATTGTCATGGGTACAGCCTTTGCGATTGTTATCGTTAAGCACCTCTACGGTGGCCTAGGCCATAACCTGTTCAACCCCGCGATGGCCGCCTATGTGTTGCTGCTGGTTTCCTTCCCTGTGCAGATGACCAGCTGGATTGCACCAAGTACGGTTGCGCTTAATACCCCAAGTGTGGTCGATAGCTTGCAATTGATCTTCAATGTCGGCGCCCATGGTGGCATGGAGCAATTCCGTCTCGGCATCGATGGGATCAGTATGGCGACACCGCTCGATACTCTCAAAACCGATCTGTCTTTAGGGCTGACCACTACCGAGAGTATGGCCAAAAGCATATTCGATGGTGGCACTGGCGTAGGTTGGTTTTGGGTCAATTTAGCTTATCTTGCTGGCGGTTTAGTGCTACTTAAATTAAAAGCCATCCGTTGGCATATCAGCACCGGCGTGTTGGTGGGATTATTTGTGGCATCGAGCATCGGCTATTTATTATCGCCCGATACTCAGGCAAGCCCGCTGTTTCATTTATTCTCGGGCGCGACCATGCTCGCCGCCTTCTTTATCGCGACCGATCCTGTCACCGCGGCGACCAGTCCACGCGGCCGTTTGATTTTCGGTGCATTAATCGGTGTCTTGGTCTATGTCATTCGAACCCAAGGTGGCTACCCCGATGCGTTCGCCTTTGCTGTGCTGCTCGCAAACCTGTGCGCGCCATTTATTGACTACTATGTGCGTCCACGCACCTATGGTCACTCTGCGGGCTAAGCCTGTGGCATAAAAGAATCAAGCGAGCTTGAACAAAGATTCTTGAGGAATAAAAGTGAATAATCCAATGATTAAAAATGGTCTGCTACTTGCCCTATTTGCCCTGCTCTGCACGGGCTTAGTGGCAGTGGTTAATCAACAGACCTTAGACAAAATTAAGCAGCAAGAGCAACAGGAATTGATGCGCGTGCTGCATCAGCTCATCCCTGATGAGCTCCACGACAATGAGCTGACCGCGCAATGTACCCTGTTGCAGGATAGAGAGGCACTCGGCACCGATGATGCCATGCCCGCCTATATCGCCACTGCTGCAGGTAAGCCCGTTGCTATCGCCCTCGAAGCCATTGCCCCCGATGGTTACAACGGTAATATTAAGCTGATTGTGGGTATCAACACCCAAGGTGAAGTGTTAGGCGTACGCACACTTGCCCACCAAGAAACACCCGGACTTGGGGATAAAATCGATTTACGTAAATCTGATTGGGTCACCAAATTTGTAGGAAAAGTGCTGACATCTGAAGATGATAAGCAATGGCAAGTGCAAAAAGACGGGGGTGACTTTGACCAATTCACCGGCGCAACAATCACACCACGCGCCTATGTGAAAGCCGTTAAACGCGCTGTATGGTACTTTACTCAGCATCAAGCAGAGATTTTCAGCCAACCACTGAATTGTGAGGCCAACCATGACTAATTATCGCGAAATAGCCTGGCAAGGACTGTGGAAAAACAACCCCGGCTTGGTGCAACTGCTGGGGTTATGTCCACTGCTGGCCGTAACTGCCACCCTCACCAATGCCCTCGGGCTTGGGGTCGCCACTATGTTAGTACTTATTGGTTCAAACATTTTAGTCTCGTTGGTACGTGACTATGTGCCCAAGGAAATCCGTATCCCCGTGTTTGTGATGATCATTGCGGCGCTGGTAACCGCGGTGCAGCTGCTGATCAACGCCTACGCCTATGGCCTGTATTTGTCCTTAGGGATCTTCTTACCGCTGATTGTGACTAACTGCATTATCATTGGCCGCGCCGAAGCGTTTGCCTCCCGTAATAATGCCTTTAGCGCCGCCTTCGATGGACTGATGATGGGACTTGGCTTTACCTTAGTCTTAGCAGTCCTTGGCGCAACGCGGGAAATTCTCGGCCAAGGCACCCTGTTTGATGGCGCAGACCAACTGCTCGGCCCATGGGCAAAAGCCTTAACTATTCAGGTATGGCAAGTCGATACCCCCTTCCTGCTGGCGATGTTACCGCCAGGCGCCTTTATTGTGATGGGCCTACTTATCGCCCTGAAAAACGTTATCGATAAAAAGCTTAAAGAGCGTCAACCCGAAGCGGCAGTGCAGCCAAGCGTAACACGGGCACGGATCACCAAAGTGAGTTAAGCCCTTATTGAGATAACAGCTTAAGTAGTGGGTTTAGCGTTAAACCCACTACTTACAAGGACCACTATGAATCAAGAAAAACGCATCCAAATCCTCACCCGCCTTCGCGAAAACAATCCCAAACCCGAAACCGAGCTGAATTTCTCTAGTCCCTTTGAATTACTGGTGGCGGTGACTTTGTCGGCACAGGCAACCGATGTGAGCGTGAATAAGGCGACCGACAAACTGTTTCCAGTCGCCAATACCGCCCACAGCATTTATGCCTTAGGCGTGGATGGATTAAAGGAATATATCAAGACGATTGGCCTGTATAACAACAAGGCCATCAATGTGATTAAAGCCTGTGAGATCTTGATTGAAAAATACAACGGCGAAGTCCCAGAGGACAGAGAAGCGCTAGAGTCGCTTCCAGGTGTAGGCCGTAAAACCGCTAACGTGGTGCTCAATACCGCCTTTGGCTGGCCGACCATCGCCGTCGACACCCATATCTTTCGCATGGCAAACCGCACTAAATTCGCCCCCGGTAAAAACGTGGTCGAAGTCGAGGAGCGCATGTTGAAGGTCGTTCCCGCCGAATTTAAAGTCGATGTGCATCACTGGTTTATTCTGCATGGCCGCTATACCTGTCTTGCCCGCAAACCCCGCTGTGGCAGCTGCATTATTGAGGACCTTTGCGAATTTAAAGAAAAGGTCTACCCCGAAGAATAAAAAGCCACAAGGCTGTTGTTCATGAGCGGATAGCGGACATCATATGGTCCGCTTCTTAATGCTGCAAATTACTCTAGTAAATTTAATTTTTTACCAAGTTTTTGCTGTAAGAAATCTATGAAAACCCGAACTTTTGCGGGCAATAGTCTGGTTTCAGTCAATGCGTAAACGGGTAAAGTCGCACCTGTCCATCCAGGTAATATTTCGACCAATTTCCCTTGGGCTAATTCTTCTGTTACCGAGGTTTGCGGCAATAGAATAATGCCGTGATTTAACGTTGCTAAACGTTTCATCATGCCCACGTTGTTGGCCCGATAGCGACCGCCAAATTCAGCCCGAATGTCTTGTTGCCCATTTCTCAAATCCCAATGACTTGTCTTTGGAAAGGCTATGCCGTCATGCCCGATGAGTTCCGATGGATGTTTTGGCTGACCGCATCGTTCAAGGTAAGCAGGTGACGCAAACAATTGACTGGTAAAACTGGTAATTTTTCTGGCGATTAGTGTTGAATCCGGCGGTTGCCCCATACGGATGGCTAAGTCTATATGCTCTGAAATCAGGTCTGCATTACGCGGCGTCATGTCAAATTCGATGTGAATGCCCGGGTAAATTGCACCGAATTCTTCAAGCAAGGGCGCGATGTAGATGATAGCAAAGTCGACAGGAACGGACGCTCTGATTGTCCCGGTGGGGTGTTCAAGCATTTCACCAAGTTGTTCGTGGGCTAAATTGGCTTCGTCGACAATACGTTTACAGCGCTGGAAGTAGAGTAATCCGGCTTCTGTCAGATCCACTTTTCGGGTGGTGCGATGCAATAAGCGCAATCCAACTTCTTTTTCTAAATGACTTATTCTGCGGGAAAGCGTTGAGCTCGGCATGTCTAAAGCGTCCGCCGCCTTGCGAAAACTCATCACTTTGCACACTTCTACGAATAACGCCATGTCTCTCAATATGTCCAATCAGATTGCTCCACTAATGCATCAATCAATTCCATTTTAACTTATTTATCCCAAATATCTATCGATTAATAATGACACTCAACCAAGAGGTGGCATTAAAGCAGAGGCACATTAGCGTGAAAATTAATAAACAGTTCAGTGCAATCCGTATGGGCGATGTTCGTACTGAGTTGAAAGGTAAGCAAGTCGTCATTGTCGGTGGTACCGGCGGTTTAGGGCGTACACTTGCGCAAAACATGGCTAAACATGGTGCTGATGTTCTGGTAGTAGGAAGAACATTTCGCGATCAAGCCCACCTAGGTATTCGCTTTTTGCAAGCGGACTTAAGTTCGATGCGGGAAGCTGAGCGCGTAGCAACCATTATCCCTGCCGAAACACTGGATATGTTGATTTTTACCACCGGAATTTTTGCTGCACCTAAACGGCAAGAAACTGCGGAAGGGCTGGAGATGGACATGGCGACCAGTTACCTCAATCGCCTGCTCATGCTTGATAACATCATGCCTCGCTTAGGCAAGCAAACCCATCAAAAACCCCGGGTATTTGTGATGGGGTATCCAGGTTCAGGTAGCCCAGGCGTGCTGGGCGATTTGAATGCAGAGCAAAGCTACAAAACCATGCAAGTGCATATGAACACGGTCGCCGGCAATGAAATGCTGGTCCTTGATAATCATCATCGCTTCCAAAATTTTTCGATATTTGGCCTGAATCCAGGTTTAGTTAAAACCGATATCCGCAGTAATTTCCTCGGTGGGAACCGGGTGATTTTCAATCTGCTGGAAACGCTGATCGGTTGGTTTACCCCGACACCGGAGCAATACGCCCAAGGCATTACGCCGTTACTGATTGCGCCTGAATTAGACCAATATTCCGGCACTTTATTTAACCAAAAATCTCAGGCACTGCTGCCGACCAAAGGCATCAATGCGGACGACCATATGCAGGCTTATTTACTTCAATCCCGCTACTTAATCGCAAAGGCATTGGCTTAATTATCCAGTTAACGAATAGCAGAGGTTATTACGATGAAATCCATTTTTGATTCGATCACTTTAGGTAAAAACACCCTACAAAACGCGCTCGTTATGGCGCCAATGACCCGTTCAAGGGCCCATCAGGATGGTACACCCGGTACATTAGCTGCCGACTATTACAGTCAACGCGCAAGTCTGGGGTTAATTGTCACCGAAGGCATACAACCATCAGACGACGGACAAGGCTATATCTTTACGCCAGGGATTTACACCCAGGCCCATATCGACGGCTGGAAGCAGGTTACGAAAGCGGTGCATGAAAAAGGCGGACGTATTTTTTTCCAGCTGATGCATGCTGGCCGCATGTCTCATCCAGACAATACACCGCATCACCGGGCTGGTTTGGCCCCTTCAGCCATAGCGCCAGGTACGCAAATGTTTACCTTGAAAGGCATGCTGGACATTCCGGTGCCCGAGGCCATGACTCAGGTGCAAATTAAGCAAGCCATTGGCGAATTCAGACATGCCGCACGCAGTGCCATTGAAGCGGGCGCCGATGGTGTCGAAATTCACGGTGCGAACGCTTACCTCATCCAACAGTTTCTTGCCCCAAGCTCAAATACTCGTACGGATGAATATGGTGGTTCTATCGAAAACAGAGCCCGCTTTGTTATCGAAATTGCTAAAGCTGTCACCGAAGAAATCGGTGCAGAAAGAACAGCTATCCGCTTGTCACCGGGCACAAAATTGTGGGGCATTGATGAAGGCGCTGAGGGACCAGCCTTATACCGCTATTTGGTTGCAGAGTTGAACAAGCTGCAATTGGTTTATTTGCACGTGATGCATCAAGGTGATGACGAGCTTCTGCGCGATATCCGTTATGGTTGGGATGGCATTCTGATCGTCAACAAACCAGGTCGTGCCCGCGAAAACATCGGTGAAGATATTCGCAGTGGCTTAGCTGATTTAGAGGCTTATGGTCAGATGGTGCTGGCTAATCCTGACTTTGTCGAACGTCTGAAACAGGATATTCCGTTTAATACCGCGGATCGCAATACTTTCTTTGGTGGCGCAGCGCAAGGTTATACCGATTATCCGCTGGCCAAGGTTGCGGGTTGAACCACCATGCACATAGTGACAACACAACAGGTTAGCCACGGTGCACATTTTCGGGCACAGGTTCTGCGTGGCTATCAGCAAAAAATTAACCCGTTTATTGCGGTTGATCACGCCTGGATGAGTGGACCCACATTTCCTCCTCATTCACATGCAGGTTTTTCAGCGGTCTCCTATGTGCTTCTCGATTCTGAAAGCGGAATTGATAACAGCGACTCAACCGGGGTGAAGAACCTAATCAAACCAGGAGGATTGCACTGGGCCGCGGCAGGCTCAGGGATTGTTCATGAGGAAGTTCCGGCCGAGCCCGGCAAAACCGTGCATTCGTTACAAATATTTATTGCCTTGCCAGATGCTAAGCGGTTGATGCAGCCAACGTCTTTGACATTGGAAGCGGAAGATGTTGTCAGCGTTAAGATTCCAGAAGGAAAAATCCGTATTCCGGTGGGTGAATTTAATGGCGTGCAATCTCCTTTAAATACACCCACGGATGTGGCCTTACTGGATATTACCTTAAACACCGGAGCCTCGATCAATTTACACGTAAAAGCCAACCACAACGCTTTTTTGCTGCCAGTTTCAGGGGCGTTTACTGTAGACCAGCAAACGTTCTCTTTTCAGCAGCACAAAGTACCGGTCTTCTCGTCACAAGAAAATGAGCAGACCATCACAGTGACCGCGTCCGATGCCGGTGCGAAGGTCATGTTTTTTAGTGGCAAACCACTTTAATTAATGAGGATACCAAGATGAGTTTCAGTAGATTTACTGGCGAGAACGCAACGCTGCTCTTGATTGACCATCAGGTTGGCACTATGGGCTGGGTAAAATCTATCCCAATTGACGAAATGAAGCGTAATGCCCTTATGCTGGCGAAAACCGCCAAGATACTAAAAATGCCCGTTGTATTGACCTCCAGCATGGAGGAATACGCGCAAGGACCGTTAATGCAGGAATTAAAAGATGTCCTGCCGGAAGAGTTTGAAAACAGAATTCAACGCTTAGGTATCGTTAACGCGATGGACGACGAAAACTTCGCGAAAGCGACCAAAGCACCGGGGCGCAAACGTATCATCATTGCCGGAGTGACAAATGATGTCTGTACTGTCTACCCTGCTTTGAGCTTGGTTTCAGAAGGCTATGAAGTCCAGGTCGTAGCGGATGCGGGCGGCTCTCCGAGTAAGATGGGCGATGACATGGCTTTACGGCGAATGGAACAGGCGGGCGTTGTATTAACCAGTACGAATCAAGTCATTGCCGAGCTTGCCGGCAGTTGGAGTACACCCGAAGGGATGCGAATCGTGCAGGAAGTTGTGATGCCCTCTCTTCAAGGTGCTTAGCTAACAAGTAGCAGTCTTAGTTGCAATAATTAAGACTGCTATATAAATGGCGGAGACTTCTTTGAGCTAGATGCGGATAGAGGTTTGTCTGAGCCACAATGATCATCATACTACAAACGGAGTTTGTATAGGTCCGCTTTTGGCACTTAGCAGTCCTTTCAAAACATCGAAATATTCTACCATCCACTACCGCAGCGAGAACTTTGGCTGGCCAACCATCGCCGTCGACATCCATATCTTTCGCCTCGCAAACCGTACTAAATTCGCCCCAGGTAAAAACGTGGTCGAAGTCGAGGAACGCATGTTAAAAGTTGTTCCCGCCGAATTTAAGGTCGATGTGCACCACTGGTTTATTCTGCATGGCCGCTATACCTGTCTGGCCCGCAAACCCCGCTGTGGCAGCTGCATCATTGAAGATTTGTGCGAGTTTAAGGAAAAGGTCTATCCCGAAGAGTAAGGGCGCTACAAGGCTGTGGTTAAGCGCTTTAGTTAACGGCTTCTTGTTGGAGACAATTTGTTAAACACTTTGGTTGAAAACTTTTATAAAGGGCTTCCACGCTAGAGAAGATCTCGCTGAAAGTCCTTTTGTTATTAATGCTGTTATTAGCCCTATTGATATTAGCCCTGTGGTGCAGATTAATCGTTTTGTTGAGCGGCTTTTTGCTGCAATAGGGCGAGCAATTCTTCATATTTGGGCCCTTGGCCAAACTGGGGTAGCGCGACCGCAAAGACCACCAGCGCAAAGGCAATATAAATCGCATACGGGTGACTCCAAAATCCTGCCAGCAGCGTAAGCGTGCCTAAGATAAGTAACATAATCACCCCAGCTGCGCCATCTGCACTTTTTGTTTCGCGGCAGCGATTAACGCGAGTTCCGCTTGAGTAAATGCCATATCCAATCCTTTGCAGTAAACCTATCCGATAAAAATAACCCTCAAGCACAGTTTGCACCTGAGGGCTACTTTACTGCAAACAATTTGCTAGCGGTATTACTGAACTAACACTGCCTCGGGGACAGGCCATTGGCTGACTAACCATTCGCCCTGCCAATTTTGAATCGACACCCACAGGCTGTCCGTTGCCGCTAACTTAGCGCCGGTTATCGCATGCACATGCTGGCCATGTTTGCTGCCATGCAACACACCATTTTCGCCTTTTTGCAGGGCTTCTAATGGCAAGGCCTCTGGGCCGATATTGGCATAACCTTGGCGAATATGGGCGATATCACCCTGTTCAAAGATCAACATAAAATCTTTTACGTAATCATCGTGGTGTTTGTAAGGCGCCTTTAAATCTAAGGGCATTGGCGCGATTTTAAATTCACCAAGCTGCTGGCTCGGCCAAGCGGGCGGAAAGCTTGGGCTAAGCGACTGATAGAGAAACACTAAGGGTAAAATCAAAATCAAGCCACTGAGCTTATATTTATGCTTTAGCCAAAATACCGATGATGCCATTAGCGAGCCTCCCCTATCATATCTGCGGCTAAGTCTTTGGTTTCGGCCTGTTTAAAGGCGCGGACATGGCGCAATCCCCACATCATAAAACCAGTGATCGACATCCCAGAAAGCACCAGCCCAAAGAAGAACCAAATCAATTTAGTCCAAATACCAGCTAAGGTGCCGTAATGCAGCGGATCGGCAATATGCATTAAGGTTTGCATACCTGTCATGGTTTCTGGCGAGGTAGCACTGGCAATTTCACCAGTCCATGGATTAATGCTGAGACTATAGGAATATTGATCGTAAAAAATATGATCGCCACTACCACTTAAATGGTACATATCCCGTTGATGTTCAGGCAGCATCACATAGCTTGGTTGAAAATCGGGGAAACGCTGCTTGGCTAAACTTAAGGCCTCAGTAAAAGAGACATTCGCGCTTGGCAGTTGCGTATCACCAGCTTGCATCAAAGGCACTTGCTCGGCGGCAATCATAGGCGCATGGGATTCAATATCGATATCGGCATGCCAAAAGATGGCTTGGACTAAATACCACAGCCCTGTGAGGCTCATAATCGCGATAAACCAAATCGACCAGACGCCGGATAATTTATGCAGATCCGACAATAGGGTCTTCTTCCCTTGGGTGAGTCTAAGTTTTGGTGCAAAAAAGCTGCGCCAAAAACGTTTATAAACGATGAGTCCCGTTATCAATGAGGCAAGCATCAAAAGTGCCATAGAGCACACAAGGTAATAGCCCACGCTATAACCGCTCTGCCAAGGGAACAACAACCAACCATGTAATGAGCGCATAAAACCGATAAAGGTTAATCCTTCATTGATCTGCTGGATCTCACCCGTATATTGATTCACATAGGCGATGGCATAGGGTTTATCGGCATCGGTAAAGGTAATGGCATTGACTAAATAAGGCTCGAGGGTCATTGCCCCCATCACTTGCGCATTCGGATACGCCTTTTCGACCACCAGCATTAACTCGTCAACGGGTTTTGCAGGTAATTCGTCAGGATTAGTCGCACGAGCCGCTGGGTTGGTCAGCCAAGTCAACTCATGACTCAACACGGCCACAGTGCCCGTTAAACAGATAAAACTGAATAAAATCCAGATGGGTAATGACACCCAACCGTGTAACATAAACCAGAAGCGATTACTTATTTTCGCCATGGGGGATTGTTTCCTACCTCTTTTAGAATGCCAACAGTGTAAAGGTAATGCGAATTGTTATCAATACAGCATATTGATAATACGATAGGTTTATAAGATTTGTCACAAATTTGGCCGAGTTGCGCAATAGCTCGCAACTCGAATGCGGTCAATAATGCTTAAAGATCCCATCGATTAGGTTAAACCAGAGAGTGATTTCACTATGCATAAGGTATTCGTTACCCTCGTTTTTTTAACGTCTAGCTTCATTGTTCAAGCCAATACCATCAGTGTTGAGCAAGTCTCTGAGCAAGTACATCTTTTAAAAGGCATAGATTACGGCACCAATATTGGCCTTATATCAACGAGCGATGGCTTGGTGCTTATCGATCCTATGCCTGGGGATGAACACTTAAGTGCTCTGGATGATGCGATTCAATCCCTCTATGCCAAACCTGTTAAATTCATCTTAAATACCCATGAACACGTCGATCATACCGGCGGTAATCAGCACTTTATCCAACAGGGTGCGCGGCTAGTGCCAACGCAAGACACAGTTCCATCGCAAAAAGTTCCATCGCAAAAAGTATCTTCACTAAAAGTACCGTTGCAAAATACAGCCCAGATGCAGAACACGGTGGCAGCGCAAAAAACTGTGCCAATGCAACCCGCGATACCCGATATATTGGCAGCCCAAGTTTCTTCCCATTCATCAGCTGACTGGATTTATTTTCATCCACGGAGCAACAGCCTGTTTGTCGGCGATATTGTCGATAACAGCTGGCATCCGACTTTTTATGCTGGTGGTATTAGCGGATTTAATGCCGCCATCAACCATATTTTAGCCATAGGTAATGAGGACAGCCTTATCGTACCCGGGCATGGTAAGCCAAGTCATAAAGCCTCACTGCGCCGCTTTCAGCAAAACACCAATGACTGGGTTCAACAAATCGAGTCGCTAATTGACTCAGGCAAGAGTGTGGAACAGATAACCCAACATTCACAGATCGCAGAGCTGGTTGCGCGCTTTAATCAGGAGGGCAAATCCCCTTTTCTGCCGCCAAAAGCCTTGACGAAATTTATCGAACGAACCATTGCCGTGATAGAAAAAGAACGTCAAACATCGGGAAAATAACGGATAAGTACTATTTTAAGGACGAAATTTTATCGCCAGAGTTTACAAAGCTGAGGCTCCAACAGAATAGCGGGCAATACTACTCGCAGCTCAATAGCCCTCAACCCCAAATACATCAACCTACGCTTGAGGAGATTAACTAGAGGAGAAAAACCGAAATAAAAACAGTCTAACGTACTGTTATTATGAAATTTTATTAATTATCTTGCCTGTCGCTTCAGGGGAATAATTCTTTAGTCAAAACAGAAGATCCGCTACAATACCCATCTTTGTTTTAGAGAGTCCTTGCGAGTATGTCCTATCCACAGCCCTTAGCCGATGCGCCTCAGTCCCATACGCATATGCACCGTCAATTGGCTGAGCCACAACCTAGGATTTGCCTGCGCACTCTCGCAGAGCAACTTAAGCTTGAGCAAGTGACCATTATTGGCAATGCCTCTGGCGAGTGGCAGCCCGCGGTCGAAGGCCTCACCTTTATCTTTAATGGCACGCAGTGGTCGCAGCAGAAAGCTCCCCAAAGCCAGGTGGTCAATATTGCCAATGGCGGCTTTGCTGAGTCGCAGTATGCCTTTGAAGTTCAAGGTCATCCGCAAGCTGTGCAACTGGCGAAAGCATTGACACAAGTCGCCACCGATCTCACCGCATCCCTTGGTTGTTGGCCATCATCGGGCTTAACGACAGTTGTACTCATGCTGCAATTGGCGAATCACGTACAGGTTCAGCGTATGTCGCTGTTGCCGAGCTTACAGCGCAGTATTGAACTGCCGGAGACACTCCATTTACCCTGCATAGTGCATAACTGGCTAGGGGAAAGAAGAATCGCAAAGGCGCTGTTGTGTGAACGCTTAGATTGGGTCGAGTTTACATTGATGCCTTGGGAGCCAATGTCCAAGGACTGTGAAACAGATGAAGTCAGTGAAACCGATAGCAGTGAAAATAAACAAACTTTATGTGAGGATCCCTTCGATAAGCTGGAATTACTCAGACAATCCAACCTCGCCCCAAGCGTAAGCGAGGAGACTAAACAAGCGCTACGTCAGCACTTAGCCAAGCTTGCACACACGCCTTATGAGATTTGGCAACAATGTGCCGATCACTGCAAGCTAAAAGCGTGCGAGCCTTTATTCTTTAATCATCTTCCCGAAAGCCAAACGAGTCCTTGGTACCTGATGGATTATCACGCCTCGCAATATCTCGATGCGATTCGCCACCAGCTGGCCTACTGTCAGCAACTCGCGGACTAAGCCAGTCAGCTTATCCCGCTTTCCCTAAGGCCATGCCTAATGGCTCAAAGTAAGCAATCAAAGCATTAAAGATACGCAGCCTATGCTGCTCATCGGGATAAGCCCCTTCCTTCGCCAACGCAGAATGGCGCGTGCCAGAGACTAAATAGGGATTTTGGATCCCTTGATAGGATTCGATGCAAGCTTCAAACGCGCGGGCCATCATTTCCGTCGGTTTAGCAAAATACTGCGCGCCATAACGCTTATCTAAGGCTATGGCGCGACGCACATAATCGCTTGGCTCCAAATTGTCCTCGGAGAGTAATGTCACCCTAAAAATTTCGGCCAACCGCTGATTGAGCGGATGCTCGATAAGTGGCAGATCCGCAAGCCAAAGATCGCTGGCGCACTTAAAACGCCCCGAGACTCGTGAAAACGCCTTGGGTGCCACATAATGGTCAAAGGCATGCCAAAACTCATGGGCCAGCGCCCCAGCACCCGCATTTTTGGCTAACGCCAGCTCTCGCGCCCCTGGCGCATAGTGAGCCTGCACGCCCTTTTGTCCACCATGGCCAAAGGCAAGGCTTAGGGTTTGCCTCAACCCTAAAGTCAACGGCGGTAAATTGAGGATAAAGGCAAGATCTGCCAGCGAATCAAACACTAAATTGGCAGCAATTAACGACTCTTCCCGCGTGACCCAACGCCCCACGCGCACATGGCTAAAGCCAAAGGTTTGCTTTACATCCAGAAAGGTCATTTGCTCCCCGAAGCGATAATCGGGGCCATGGCGGGTATGTTGCTGATGGAGTAACACGCTTTATCTAACAAACCTAAGTAAACGACAATTTAGAATCATTCTAAGTTAAATAAAAAAGCTTTTATAGCCAGAAAGCCATCAAGTAGACAGCACAAACAAATCTTTCAAAACTAACACAATGACAAAAAAGCCGAGCGATTCTCGGCTTTTAATGGACGATAATGGAGCTGAGGCTATTTGTTATCCGCTCTAATGGAAAGCATAAATAGCAGTGATAGTGACGCCGAGATCAAAATATAACTACAGATCACCAGCGAAGTACCCGAGGGCAACAGCCAAATCAACAGACTGACTAAGGCACTTAAGAACAGACTCTCGATGGCATAATACAGAGCGGTTGCCAGCCCCGCAGAATGGGAAAACGCCGCTAAGGCACCATTAGCGGTTACGGCACAGGTTAAGGCGATATGCACTCCGATGAAGTACATAGGCAGCATAAACCCAAGTAAACTCAGCCCATTTAGCCATTCCAGCCCATACAATAAGCCGCCGCTTAGCATCATGCCAATCAGGCCTCTAAGCACAGTTCCCTGTGTGCCCCAACGTTTGACGAGACGCTTAACAAAGCGAGTGGTGATTATAATGACAATCGCAACCGAGCCAAACCACAGGCTAAAGGCCACTTTATCGAGCCCTAATTTGTCCATCAGTATGCTGGGTGATGCCGAAAAATAGACAAAGAAGGTGCCCATGGCCGTGGCGTAGGCCAAGGTATAGCCTAAAAACGCCTTAGTGCGAACGATATTAAAACATCTCGACCACTCAAAGGGATGGGTCTGCGCTGGGCGGGTTTCAGGCCATTTCAGTAAGGCATGCAAGCCTACTAGGGCAGCAAATATCGCTAAGGTGTAGAAGATCCCTCGCCAATGCCAAAGTCCATCGATAAGCGAGCCAATAAAAGGTGCTACCGCAGGCACGGCCGCGAGCACAGATCCCATAATGGCGTAGATAACGACACCTTCTTCCCTATCGGCAAACACATCTCGCACGGTCGCAAATGCGGCCACTAGCACGGCCGAGGCGCTCAAGGCCTGGACAATCCTAAGGAGCAGAAACACACTGAAGCTGTCGGTCAGTGCCATCGCCAAACTGGAACCTGCGTAAACTAAGTCTCCGGCAATCACCACTCGCCTGCGCCCTATTGCGTCGGATAGCGGTCCAAATAACAACTGGCCTAAGCCTAAAATCGCCATATAGAGGGTTAAAGTCAGCTGCATTTGACCTTGGCTAACACTAAAACTCTGGTGAATATCATTGATGGCAGGCAGATACAGATCCATGCCAAGGGAAGCGAGTAGATCGAAGGGAATAAGTAATAGGAGTGAGTACGCAAAGGTATAATCCCATTTGCGGTCTTGCGGGTTTTGATTAAATTTTGTCATGTTTAAATCCAATTATTGCTATGAATGTTTACAGCGATAATTGGATAAAAGGCACCGCCCTCTTCATCTTTAACCTCCGTTTTTAACCTGTCGAATAACTTATTACTGTTCTGACTGCGGGCTTATTACAACGCCGGTTACCGCACGAGTCACCATGCCTCTTGCAGTACAAGATGGCGGATCATGGCACAAATCCCCCCTTGATTGCTATGACTAATTCCCCAATCAGCACCCAATCGCCACTGAGTTTATAAATGACTGAATATGCTTTAATTTGCATAAATAAAAATATAATCCCGGGGATTTTTCTAACCATTATGCAAAATCGCGAATACCCATTCAAAAAAAGTTGAAATTGTTACTGTTTTGAGTTGTAAATACTTATCGCGCTTGCTTAGGCGAGCCAAAAGCGGAAATAGGCGGGTAATTGGCCGGTCCAGCGCTTGAAGGAACGTCTAAAGTTACTGGCGTCACTGAAGGATAAGGAATGCGCAATGCTATTGGCATCCTGCTCTGGTTCGGCGAGAAAATACAGCGCCTTAATCAAACGGGACTCATCGACTAATTGTCCGTAACTCAGCGCCATCTCCCCAAGACGCCGTTTTAAGGTGGCAGGACTCATCTCTAACAATTGTGCCATTTCCGGCAGGCTTAATGTATTTTGCATCAATTTAAGGCGGATCCCAGCCGCTAATCCGTGGCGAAACCCATGCGCGAGCAGGGCTTGGCGGGCATTCTTGGCCATCGTCAGTTGCGGCCCTAACACAGTACTCGCAAGCGGCTCGTTAAAATGGCGCTCCAATGTTCTCGGATGAGGGTGCTCCGAAGGTTGCAACGCAGCGGGGTTATTCGGCGGCTTTGTATATTTGGAGCCAGCAAAATCGATCGCATGGGTCTCGGAGTGGTTTGCAAACAACAGAGGTTGGCACAATAGGGATTTTGCCATCGAAATTCGGCAAAGGGGCGCATTAAAGCTTAACTCAGTGCCGAAATACTTATAGTAATGGGCTAAGTTCGCTGGTGCGGAGTACGGAAAACTGATGCTGCCGCGCCACGCTTGGCCAAGCAATTGTTTGCAGCATGCCGTGAGGGACGACAGGCTTAATTCGATGAAAAACTGTTTGTGCCGCTGCATGCCTAGGTCGAGGCTTAATAGAAAGTGCCATTCCTGCTCCCCTTGCCAGCGCCAAGTTTGTAACCAAGGTTGTGTGAGCCAATGATATTTATGCCAAAAATGCCCGAGCGACTGCAGATCCCGTGCACAAAATATTCCCGCCGTGAGCGCGCCACTTTGGGATGGCAGCCACAGCTGACCCAATAAGAAACTTAAATCGCCACTTGGCCACAGGGATAAGGCATTGTCCAGCAGCCGAGATAACTGCTTTGGACTAATAAGGTGATCGGGTTTACGAATGTCCGCGGTAAAAATCCCCGTGCCTCGTAACAACTTATCGCTATCGAGCCCACGCTGCTTAAAAAGCCCAACGATGCTCGCCACCAGCAATTGGCTATCGATACATTTATCCTGCCAAGTGGCGAGCGGGCGCATCAGTTAAGCTCACTTAAGGTCGACGGATTTTGCGTGTTACACGCTTGAGCCGGTGTGGCTTCCGGACTACGATTCTCTTTTTGCTGTGACATTTTTTGATTCAACAATTGCAGCAGCGTAGCGGCCTCTTCCTTGGCAGACGCTCTATGCGTTTGCAACGGCAACACTTTAGGTGATGGCAGTACCCAGACCACGGAGGCGCTACAACCGAACGCGCTAATACCTTGCTGTATCTGATCCGCCATCACGCTCACTAGAGACGGAATCGCACCGCGCAACAGAATGATAAAGCGATCACCAGCGTAGCGGCAGACTAAATCCTGATTCCTGAGGGTTGAGCTTAACCACAATGCCAACTGCGACAAGAGCCTATCGCCCTCTTCCACCCCTTGATTCTTGTTGTATTGATGAAAATTATCGATATCAAGCATAATCAGACCAAATGCTTGATTTTGCGATAATTGTTTTATTAGATGATGTTCAAAGGCTTTAGCATCATTGAGCAAGGTCAAGCCATCGGTTAACTGATGTTCGCGGTGAAATTGTTCCCGAGTTTGCAACTGGCGATTGACGACGGTTTGCTCATCACGCCATAGCCATAGGCCACAGGTCAGCACCAATAGCCCAACTGGCGTCGGCATCTTTTCAAACCAATTATACACTGGGATAGTTTTAACGATAAAAATCTCATCCAGCAAATCTAAATAGCAGCCCAAGCAGTAACTTGAGAGGCCCGCGATCAACAGATTTGTCACCCGACCAGAGGGGCGAACAGACACTATCACCATCAACCAACACATACCGAGAATAAATAAGGCGCCCTCGGTGACGACATCGAACCAATCCACCGCCGCCACTGTTTTTGCCGTGGTGCTTTGCCAAAGAAACAACGGCACGATAAAGATGATAAGCAGACTTAAGCCATAGACGCTGGCGAGCCGTAATGATTTTGCAGGAGTTCCCAAAGTACACACCTTGTTCTGTGAAGCCCAAACGGGCAAATACAACGTTAATGCTTTATGGGATGGCAAGTTAGCGGGCTTTTATGACAATGCCGTGACGCCATTTAGTCGCGCTCAACTGACAAACATAAACAAATAAAACCTAATACATTGAATTAAATGTAAAAATAATCTTAACCCCATACTATTCGAGCCGACCACAGCGGCAAATTAGCTCAGGCACTTTTGAGTGGTACAGATAAAAAACCATATCAAGCCGATTGATGCTGAATTCTATGCCTGCGGAGACTTTACTAGACCTTTGCTGAAAATAATTTCTTTACAACCGATAGCGATATAACACTTTATAAATAAAGCCATTATTGCCAATCACACTCTTTATATCTGCATCATTACTGAGCGATGTTGACTAATCCATGCCAATTTTTTGCGGTGATGTTTCAGCGTCATTTTGGCTCACTCACGGTCGAAAACCGCCATTTTCGTCCGTTAACAACCGCCAAACACGGCAGCTCAATTATCCCGTCACAAATCTGACATTTTGCTCCCCTAACTTGGCCGCCATCACAAATAGGCCTTCACCCAAGGCTTGCAATAACACTCAACAGAAACAACTTAAACGGAACTCAAGATGCAATCTCGTACCCCACCATTACGACAAGAGTTACAACAAGGCTCCCAAGCGCCGCAAAAGCAGCACGCCATTCCTAAAACCCGATTGGCTGCACGTCTGTCGGCAATAAGCTTAGCCATGATGGTCGCAGGCTTTAGCACTAGCGCCCTTGCCGTTGGTAAGCTTGAAGGGCAAATTCGCGATAATGTCAGTCAACAACCCCTTGCTGGCGCGACCGTCACCTTAAAAGAGCTCAACCTGAGTCAACAGGCAGGCCGCGATGGCCGCTTCTTCTTTGTCGGCGTGCAAGATGGCGATTACACCTTAGTAGTCAACTACCTCGGTGCTATGCCGCTGGAACATAGCGTTAGCATTCGCGATAAACAAACCACGCTGCAAGATATCAACTTAAGCAGCCAAGATGTCGAGCATATTCGTGTCGTCGGCCAACAAGGCGCATTAAGTAAATCCATGAACCGCCAACGCGGCGCCGACAATGTACTGAGTGTGGTCAGCGCCGATGTGCTGGGGAATTTCCCCGACAGCAATATCAGTGAGTCGCTGCAGCGGGTGCCAGGGCTATCTATCGAGCGAGATCAGGGCGAAGGTCGTTTTGTGCGTGTACGCGGTATGGCGCCGGACTATAACTCAGTGTCGATGAACGGCACGCGCTTGCCGTCACCCGAGAGCGATCGCCGTGCAGTTGCCCTCGATGTAGTGCCATCGGATCTCTTGCAGTCGGTAGAAGTGAGTAAAACCTTAACGCCGGATATGGATGCCGATGCACTGGGTGGCGCCATTGAGGTTAAAAGTCTGTCGGCCTTCGATCGCGATGATACTTATCTCAACCTCAACGCCGAGGCGAGCCAAGATACCTTAACCGACAATACCAATCCCAAACTCGCCGCCAGCTACAGCGATATCTTTGCCGACAAGCTAGGGGTAGCCATAGGTGCCAGTTGGTATAACCGCGACTTTGGCTCAGACAACGTCGAAACCGGCGGTAAATGGGAATTTGCCGGGGATAACGGCTTTGAGGGTGCGGCGCTTGAATCCATCGATGCACGGGATTATGCAATCAATCGTGAGCGTTTAGGCATAGGCGTGAACTTCGATTATCGCCCAAGTGATGATACCGATCTGTATCTGCGCACCCTTTACAGTGAGTTTGATGATACCGAAACCCGTAACAGCGCCAAAACTAAGTGGAAATCGCCGCAGCAAGCCAATGCCCTCAGCCAAGGCAAAACCACTCGCTCGCTAAAATCGCGCACCGAGAACCAAAACATCACCTCCTTTGTGCTGGGCGGTCAAACCCGCTTCGATCGCTGGACCTTCGACTATCAGGCGAGCCACAGCACCGCCAGCGCCGAAAAACCGCGGGATATCGCCGGCGCCGACTTTGTCGCCAAGATTGATAACACCGGCTTTAGCAATACCAAACAGCCACAGATTATCGCCTCCGAAGACTACTTTCAAAACGCTAACTTTGAGCTAGATGAGATTGAAATTGCCGCCTCCAAGGCCGAAGACACCATTAACAGTGGCCAACTGGATCTCACCCGCCAGTTAACCCTCGCGGATTACAGCGTCGAGCTAAAAACCGGGGTCAAGCTGAGCCGCCGCGATAAATCCAATCGCGAAGATATCTGGATCTACAGCGACTTAGGCGATCAAGGCGTGAGCGATGACGATTTGCTATTGAGTCAGTATGCGGGCAATGAGCTTGACTATGACCTCGGCCGCTTTGGCAGCGGGATCGATGCTACGCCACTGTGGCAGCTTATCGATAGCCTCGATGCCGACAGCAATCGCGATGATATCGAGTCAACCATTAACGACTTTGATATCAGCGAAGATATCAACGCCGCCTACCTGATGGGCCACATTGATATCGATAAACTGCGTATCTTAACAGGGCTGCGTTTCGAGCAAAATCAATGGGATTCCAGTGGCTATGGTTACGATGGCGCCAAGGGCGAGTTTATCGATATAAACCACTCCCGCGATGAGGACCATTGGCTGCCCGCACTGCACCTCACTTACCGCTATAGCGACAATACCGTGCTTCGGGCCGCCTGGACCAACACGTTAGTACGCCCAACGTTCGGCCAATTAGCGCCGGGATATTTGCTCGAAGAGGATGATGGCGATATCGATTTAACCTTCGGCAATCCACAGCTTAAGTCGCTCGAATCAATGAACTTTGACTTAAGCCTAGAGCACTACTTCGGCAATATCGGCTTAATTTCGGCGGGACTGTTTTATAAAGATATCGACAACTTTATCTATCAGGCGGATTTAGCTGGCCGTGGCGACTACATCGATGCCCATAGCGCCGTGACCTTTGTTAATGGCGACAGTGCCGACATCTACGGCGTGGAACTCAGCTATGTGCAAGAGTTTAACTTTTTGCCCGAGCCCTTTAATGCACTGGTGCTCAACTCTAACCTCACTTATACGGATTCCAGCGCCAAGATCAGTTGGCTAGAGGATGGCCAGTTACTGAGCCGCGATATTCCGATGCCAAGCCAATCGGATCTCACCGCTAACCTATCGGTTGGCTATGAAAACAGTTACGCCAGTGTCTGGTTATCGGCGGCCTATAAATCCGAATATTTACAGGAAGTCACAGAGCTCAGTGATGAGCGCTACGATCTCTATCAAGACAATCACTTACAGTGGGATTTTGTCGCTAAGGCCCATTTAACCAGCAATTTAACCTTGTATTTCAAAGGGGTGAATCTGACCGACGAGCCCTACTACAGCTACACGGGTGACAACAGCTACAACGCCCAATACGAAGCCTATGGCCGCACTTTCCAGTTAGGCGTGCAGTACACCAACTATTAATCACCTATTAAAAAAGAACAAAGATATGACAACAGCATTTACCAAAATTAGTGCCATAGCCGTTAGCTTAGCAGGCCTTATCAGTGCGCCCTTGAGCGCATTCGCTCAACCAATCACAGCCCCAGCCCACAAAGGCAGCCAGGCCCAAGCCTTGCTGTTTAACAACGATAACAACGCAGTAATCCCTGCAGTCGATTGGCTTTGGGTCAGTGAAAAAAATGGTTTGATGCTACAAAGCATGCCAAGCGCGGATAAAACGTCGCTACCCGCCGCCAAAACCTTAGTCAAAGGCGAGTTTGAGCTGTTAGCCTTTAGCGATCCCTATGCCTTGACGCTCGATCGCCGCGCCGATCGCATTCGCCCTATCATGATCAAACAGATAGAAGGCAAAGTCGCGACCAATGTATTGCCACTGCTGCCGATGGCGTCATTTGAAATCAATTGGATCTGTATTCAGCCAAGGCCGCAGGATGGCAATATCTACGCTTGGTTTGGCGGCGAAGACGGTTATAGCGAGCAATGGCTATTAGGCGATGCCGGACACTTTATGCCGAAAAAGCTGCGCAGTCAGGCAATCCCCGTCAATAGCACTAGCTGCGCCATTGATGGCGACAAACTGTTAGTGAGTGAGCCCGAAGCCGGTGTTTGGCAATTTGATGCCAGCCCCTTCGCCGACAATAGCGCTAAGTTGGTTCTCGCCGCCCTCAATAATGATATCGCGGGCATGCAAGTCATCGATGGCAAGTTATTGTTAAGCGATAAAAATGGTACCCTGACCTTAGACCAACAGGCTATTGCGAACTACGACTTAGGAAAGGTACAGGGATTCAGTGGTTATCTAAACGGAACCAGTACCAACAAGGCAATCCAGTTTGCCCTCTATGATGATAAAACTGATCAGTACTTATTTAGCCAAGCAGTCTTGCCTATAGACCGGAGTCAATCAAATAACGATCCCAGCGACGATATCATCGAAATTCCCGCTTGGGTTGAAAGCGCCCCATCCGATAGGCCCGGCGATACCATGGACGATCCGGCGATTTGGGTGCATCCAACTGAACCGGAAAAAAGCCTAGTGCTTGGCACCAACAAACGTTGGGGGCTATTGAGCTTTAATATGCGTGGCGAGCAGGTTCAAGCCCTACCATCCGGGCGCATCAATAACGTCGATCTGCGCCAGCAAGTGATGCTGGGTGGTAAAAAACGCGATATCGCCGTGGCCACCTTAAGGGATAACGACAGCCTCGCCTTCTATGAAATCGACGCTCAAGGCAAGTTAAGCGAATATCCCAATCAAGCTACGAATATGGTGGATATTTATGGCATGTGTCTGTATCAAGATGCCGATACTCTGTATGTGTTCGCCAACGAAAAGTCCGGTCGCATCGCCCAATACCGCGTCGATTGGCAGGTAAATGGCCCAAGCATCAAGCTGGTGCGTGATATCCATACCCCAAGCCAAGTTGAAGGCTGTGTGGTCGATGAGGCTCAGCACGCGCTGTTTATCGGTGAAGAAGATAAAGGCATTTGGCGCTTTAATGCCAAGGCCAATGGCGGCGCCCAAGGTGAACTGATTATTAAAGCCGAGGGCGACTTAGTCCCCGATGTTGAGGGCATTTCACTCTATCAAGGTGCCAATATTCACGGTAAAAAGCAGGATCTGCTGGTGGTGTCGAGCCAAGGCGATAACAGTTACTTGCTGTATAAGGCACAGCCGCCCTACGCCCAATTAGGCAAGTTCCGTATTGGAGTCAACCTTAACGGCATGGAAAATGGCCGCGAAACTAGCATCGATGGCAGTAGCGAAACCGATGGTTTGGCCGTGACTCACTTAAGCGTTGGAACCGGAGCTTGGCAACAAGGAATGCTGGTGGTACAGGATGGACACAATCATTTACCCGATAATAATCAATCTTTTAAATGGCTGCCTTGGCACAATATTGTCGAGAAATTATCGCTTAACTGAGTATTGAGCCAGTTGAAAGCTGCATGATCTGGCGAGAGGAATGATAACCGAGTCCGAGTGGCTCGGTTTATTTTTGCCTTGAACCTTTTTGCTTGAAACTCGCATCTTGAGTCTGAAATCGCTATACTCCGCGCCCAAATGATTTGGCCAATAACTAGCTCGATATTGCAATACTGTTTGCGGTTGTCAGCTTTTTAAGCCGTTATTAACGACTTTTTCCTAGGACATACCCTTGATCTCTACCGCAAATATCACCATGCAATTCGGCCCAGAGCCATTATTTGAAAATATCTCGGCAAAATTTGGCAACGGCAACCGTTATGGTTTGATTGGCGCAAACGGCTGCGGCAAATCGACTTTTATGAAGATCTTAAGCGGCGCCCTCGCCCCAACCTCGGGCAACGTGTCGATCACACCGGGCTTGAAGGTCGGCACCCTAAGCCAAGATCAATTCGCCTTCGAGCAATACACAGTTATCGATGCGGTGATCATGGGCGATACCCAGCTGTGGAAAATCAAGCAAGAGCGTGATGCTATTTATGCCAAACCCGATATGACCGAAGAAGACGGCATGCGTGTGGGCGATCTCGAGAGTGAATTTGCCGAGATGGACGGTTACAGCGCCGAGAGCCGCGCGGGCGAAATTTTGATTGAAGCCGGCATCGAAGAATCCTTCCACTATGGCCCTATGTCACAGGTTGCACCCGGTTGGAAACTGCGCGTACTGTTAGCCCAAGCCCTGTTTGCTAACCCCGATATTCTGCTGCTCGACGAGCCCACCAACAACTTGGATATTCACACCATCAGTTGGCTCGAAACTGAGCTGAATAAGCGCAAATGCACCATGATCATTATTTCCCACGACAGACACTTCTTAAATGCTGTCTGTACCCATATGGCGGATATCGATTACGGTGAACTGCGGATTTACCCCGGCAACTACGAATACTTCCTCGAGCAATCGGCCTTGCAGCGCGAACAATTGCTGTCGAGCAACGCCAAAAAGAGCGCCGAGATTGAAGAGCTGCAAGACTTCGTAAACCGTTTTGGCGCTAACGCCTCTAAGGCAAAACTCGCCAGCTCACGCGCCAAGCGCATGGACAAAATTAAACTGGATGAAGTCAAATCCTCCAGCCGTATCGCGCCATCGATTCGCTTCGCGCCGGGTAAGAAAATGCACCGCCAAGCATTGGTGCTTGAGAACCTCGCCCACGGTTTTGACGGCGAATTGCTATTCGAAGGCGGCGATTTAATCCTCGAAGCTGGCGCAAAGCTTGCGATTATCGGTGAGAACGGTGTCGGTAAAACCACTCTATTACGCTGTTTAGTCAATGAGTTAATCCATAATCAGGGCGTGATAAAGTGGTCTGAAAACGCTTCCATTGGTTACTGCCCACAGGACAGCACCAGCGATTTTGATAATGATTTGACTATTATTGAATGGATGGACCAATGGCGTCAGCCAAAACACAACGATTTGATGGTGCGCGCCATGTTAGGTCGTTTGCTTTTTACCGAAGATGATGCCAACAAAAAAGCGAAAAACTGCTCAGGCGGTGAGAAAAATCGTTTAATTTTCTGCAAGTTAATGATGCAAGATATCAACGTCATCATTATGGACGAACCGACCAACCATATGGATATGGAAGCGATTGAATCCTTAAATAATGCCCTCAAAGATTTTGAAGGCACATTGATTTTTGTCAGTCACGACCGCGAATTTGTGTCCTCATTAGCGACCCGCATTATCGATATTCGGGATAGAAAATTGGTCAACTTCCAAGGGACCTTTGATGAGTATCTGGCAAACCTTGCCAGTGCCTAATCGCCATCGGCTTTTGCAAAAGCACTTTTGATAAACGTCCTTTTGCTAAAGGGACTTCAAAAGACCTCAAAGAAAAGACGCTTCACTCTACTCGAGCTTAGCGTCTTTTTTATACCACCCTTTTTAGCACCCTTTCATATACACAGTGGCTGACTGCGTTACTCGGTTTTCGCTTCCACTAATGCCGCTAATTGTTGTAATGATTCCTGCCAGCCTAAATAACACATCTCCTCAGGGATAACGGCTGGAATCCCCTCCTGAGTGATTTGCAAATTGGTACCGCAGGAAACCTCGGTTAACTCGATAGTCACCTGCATCACCCCGGGCAGACTCTCATCATCAAACTGGTCGGTATGTCTAATCAATTTGTTGGGGATGAGCTCGGTATAGACCACCTTAAAGGAGTGACTGTATCCCGTCGCAAATTGGGTAAAGCTCATGCTATAGCCCGCCCCAGCAGCCAATTCAAACTCATGAATCGTCCCCACAAAGCCGTAAGGCGGTAACCAACGCTCTAACGCCGCTTTATCGGTAAAGGCTTTGTAGACTAACGCAGCGGGCACGCGCAGCACTCTATGTAACTTCACAGTACCTGTGTTATTCGACATATCCTTATCCTTCAAAATGACGTTGAAATTACTATCTGTATTTAGCACTTGCACATAGCAAGATTATAGTTGAACGGCTAATTTCTATAGTAAAAATGCCCCATCTATCGTTGCCTCCACCCCAGCCAATCTCTATTCAATTGATTGATCCCACCTGGATAAGAGCCGAGTATTTCGTCAACATTCTTAGTTCCACAACGCTGCACACTAAGATGCTCAAATAACTTTCTTAACAGCTGTTTGCCATTTTTATGGTGAAACAGGAAGCGAACAAAGCTATGAGAATGTTGATAGAGTACATCTTGCTTCTGTCCTTGCCAATCTTGTTCTGAAGCAAGTAGCTCAACAAGTCCCATCGATAAATGAGCCTCATCATCCACAAAAACCATATTCGACTTATTCCGAGTATTATTGTTAATAATTGATTCATATCGAGTATTTAACTCAACGGTTTCTAAGAATTCTGAAGATTCAAAGTACTCAGCGAGTCCTTCATTTAACCAGCGAGGCGTATCACCAAATTGTCCAGCATTCATCACATGAACACTCTCATGGATCGCAGTTCTAAATGCTTGGGAATCTTCACGATGCCATACGGCTGCCAGATTATGTTGACCGGAATAAAATCCTTGGCTTGCCCCTACTTGAGAAGCATAACGAGCCTTTAATTTGTTATAAGCTGACAGGTTTCCAGCCAACATTAAGTTGACTTTGATTGGATGAAGCTGACGTTTGGGTAAGTATTTTCGGTAAATACTATCAATGTCTTTAATCGTTGCGCTGTGGCGATCTCGAAAAAATGGCGGAGGGGTCGTAGCTAATGAATCTATTTTCAACTCAAAACTATATTGTGGCTCGGTATAATGTGTCAGCTGACTATCCTTCATTGCATGGCTACTATCGGAGAAATGTGTCTGCCCTTTTTCATCAACCCAAGTATATATTCCTCTACTTTGCTGAGCCTCTTCCGCTTGTTTTATAACTAAGGTATCACATCCACCATACTCCATTTGATGTGACTCATTTTCCACAATCTGAGGTATTGTTTGACCCATATTGGAAGGTAACTCTTTTGATGTCGTACACCAGTCCCATTGATTAGCTAAACAGTAATGGTGAATGGGCTCCATAATGTTAGTCACTAGTTGGCTGGCCTCAATGCGACTCCATCGGCCTTGGTAGTGAAAGTAATCGACTAACAAAGCGATAATGGCCATTGAAAATAACGTTACAAAAATACGCTTTGTGCGGCTTTCCATTGCCACCACTCCCTTCAATTTGATTTAGTTAAACCTAACGAGTTAATTTATGAACTTTGTCTTCACTACGCCAAAAAGTGAATGTAAAGATAACTTGAAACAATAAATTATTTGATCGGCGAACAAGCTACAACATTTTAAAATACGCAACACTATAGTACTCACTAACGCTAAACAAATAATCCACGATACAAGACTTGTTTTTGCCCGCATTTTCTCTGCCTTGGTTTACACTCTTAAAGCAACCACAAAGCACAACTCAATGAATTGGGTGAATTAAACCTTATGGGGTATTGCATACGCGCCAGCTGTGCACCAGTTTATTCTATAAATTCTTATCATGGTGATGGTTTATGAGTCTTGAAGAATCCTTAGAACAATTAAAACGTCAGTACTTACATGCACTACCAGATAAAAAGAAACAAATCATTACCTTATGGATATCTCTACGGAAAAACTGGCAAAGCCATATGCTGTCGGCCGTATACCGTGAGGTGCATAATTTAAAGGGCTCCTGCGAAACTTTCGGCTTAACCGAAACCAAAGATATCGTCGATAAACTCGAATTACAGCTAAAAAACCTACTGGACGCTCAAGCCCCAGAACTGCCCGTCATCAAGGGGTTAGATACCCTCTTCCATCAATTGCTGCAAAATAATCTGCGTAGTGAACCCGCAGCACCCGTGGTGGAAGCGCAAATGCAACAAAGCCCCTATAAGCCCACCAAAGCACGGCATGAGTATCGAATTGCGATTGTGGAGGATGACAGTAATGTCGGGGCGATGATAATGAAGCAGCTGCATGAGTTTGGTTTTAATGTGCAGCATTTTTTAAATTTCACCGATTTTCTGGGGATCCAAAATACCTCGCCCTTCGATTTGGTCTTACTCGATCTTATCTTGCCCGATTATACCGAGGCCGCTTTATTTACGGCGGCGACTGAATTTGAAAAAAATAACACCCGCGTGTTTGTTCTCTCTTCCCGCGGCGACTTCGAGATGCGACTGCTGGCGATCCGCGCCAATGTCAGCGAGTATTTTGTCAAACCCGCCGAAACCACGCTACTGGTACGCAAGATCCACCAATGGCTTAAAATGTCAGAAAAACAGCCGCTTAAAATTCTGCTGGTGGACGATCAGCAATCCATGGTCGATTATTTTTCCAGCCTACTTCGCAGTCATGGACTAATGGTAAAAGGCATGACCAAACCCGAACAAGTGCTGCCGACCCTTGAGCAATTTGAGCCAGACTTGTTTATTTTTGATTTGTATATGCCCGATGTGAATGGTTTAGAGCTGGCAAAAATGATCCGCCAATTAGACAAGTACAGCTCGAGTCCGATACTCGTGCTCAGCTCCGACGACACCATGCAGAACAAGGTCAGCATCATTCAGGCGGGATCCGACGATTTAATCTCAAAGCAAACCGCGCCGAGTCTGTTTGTGACCCAAGTGATTTCCCGCGCCCAGCGAGGCCATGATATTCGCAGCTCCGCCAGCCGTGATAGCTTAACCGGGCTACTCAACCACACTCAGATCCTGGTTGCCGCACGCCGCTGTTATAACCTCGCCAAACGTATCAACTCTTCAGTGTGCATTGCCATGCTGGACTTAGACCACTTTAAACAAGTAAATGATACCTATGGACATTCTGGCGGCGACAAAGTCCTCTTGGCCTTTGCCCATCTGTTGCAGCAATCTCTACGTCCTGTGGATTTTATGGGGCGTTACGGTGGCGAGGAATTTATGTTGGTCTTGCCCGATCTACCCGCGCCCTTAGCCATTGCCAAGCTTAATGCCATTCGCGAGAGCTTTAGTCATATCGTATTTGTTGAAGAAGGCGCTGAATTTAAAGTCACCCTAAGCGGTGGCTTGGCCTTCTCGACCGAATGTAATGAGTTTCAAGATTGTTTATTGCTGGCGGATAAAAATCTGTATGAGGCGAAGCGAACTGGACGCAACCGTTTAATCACCACTTTAAAATAAGCACTAACGCATCAACGAGTTAATCAAAGGCATGGCTTTAAAAAGTGTTATGGCTATCAGTTGCATAAGTGACGAAACTGATGCGTGCAAATAAGACTGTTACGAGGAATGACAAAATAGCGCGTGATTTGCCATTGATAAGACCAAAATCTATTTATAAGCGCTTTTAGTCTCGCTTAAGCGAGGCTAAATAGTTGAGCATCTTATCCGCCAGTTGCGGCAGTTCAACCACATGATGGATAATGCCGCGTTTAATCGCTTCCCTTGGCATACCAAACACCACACAGCTCTGTTCCCCCTGAGCAAAGGTTTTGCCCCCCTGTTGGTCGATTATTGCCATGCCATCGGCACCATCTTTACCCATTCCAGTGAGGATAGCCGCCGTGGTATTGGCCCCCGCACACGCCGCAACCGAATTAAACAACACATCCACCGAAGGACGATGGCCGCTAACCTTATCACCTTGGGTCAAACGGGTCTTAAAACTACCGCCGACCTTAATCACTTCTAAGTGCTGATCTCCGGGCGCAATATACACATAACAGGGCAATAAACGTTCGCCATCATCGGCTTGCTTAACATTCAAACGGGTAAGTTTATTTAGCCGCTCGGCAAAGGTACGGGTAAAGCCCGGCGGCATATGTTGGGTGATCACTATCGGTGGCATGACTGCAGGAAACTGTTGCAACAGATATAAAATGGCTTCGGTGCCGCCCGTCGAAGCGCCAATTGCCACCAATTGCGTGTTGATCACGCGATTTGCAAGGGTGGGTTTTAGGCTTGGCGGAGTCACAGCAACGGGTTGAGTGCGTTGGGTTTTCAGCTTCGCATTCGCCGCCGATTTAATTTTCTCCAGAATCAAATCTTGATATTCATTAAAATCTTGGGGTGAGTCTAATTTCGGTTTAGGGATAAAATCCACCGCGCCTAATCCTAGCGCGTTGAAGGTGGCATCGGCACCCTCCTCGGTTAATGAGGAAATCATTACCACCGCCGTAGGTCTGGCCTTCATCAATCTATCTAAAAAGGTCAGCCCATCCACCTTGGGCATTTCAATATCTAACGTAATCACATCGGGGCGATGCTGATTCACCATATCCTTGGCCATATAAGCATCGGCGGCCATGCCCACCAAAGATAACTCAGGATCGGCCTCGATCATCTTGCCCAATAAGTTACGGATCAGTGCCGAATCATCAACCACTAGTACTTTTATCGTCATCGCTTAGTCACCAAAAAATTCCACATCTCCGCCACTGGGCAAATTCCTGATCCGTAGGCGATATTCACTTTCCCTGTCCATAATGGTGCTGTTATGCATCGTTTTGATTTTTCGTACTTTGACTAATCCCGTCCCGGGGAAGAAATATACTTTTCGAGGATAAAAATCGAGTAAATCCGCTGCCAATATTGGAATTTGCTCCACCTGCAAATACTCGAGCACAAACTCCGCATTGCGCTCCCCAATATTATGGGCGGTGATCCCGTTGAGCATGTTGCCGCCACCAAACACTTTAGCGACCAAGGCGCGGCGCCGCGCACCGAGTTTGAGCAACTCGTTAATCAGCAACTCCATGGCGTATACACCGTAGCGGGCCGAATCGGTTAATATCCCAGAACTGTTGCCGTTATCACTCGGTAATAAAAAATGGTTCATTCCCCCAATTCTTAAGTCAGGATCATAGAGGCATACTGAAATGCATGAGCCTAACACTGTGACTATCATGGTTTGATCCCGTGTGGCGTAGAATTCTCCTGGTAGAATTTTTACGGCGTCACAGCCAAAATGATGGTCAAAATACCGATTAGGCTCAATAACAGGGTACTCAATATTCGGTTTTGGCACTCAAGCTCCCTTTACCGCCTTGTAGGTTGTTTGGCCCACGGGCTTAATGATCTGGGGGAACATATTAAAGTTCTCCGAATGGCCAGCGATGTAGAGTCCATCGTCGGCAAGGGAAAGCATCATATGTTTAAGAATGCTTTCCTGCGTTGTTTTATCGAAATAAATCATAACATTGCGGCAAAAAATCACATCGATGGGCGTCTTGATTGACCAAAACTCATCGACCAAATTAAGCCGCGTAAAATGCAGCATCTGTTTAAGCTCAGGGACCACGCGTACATTGCCTTGTTGTGCCCCACGTCCACGCTGAAAAAATGCCTTCTTGCGCTCGGCACTCACCGCCTCGATACGCTCGATAGGGTAAATCCCCGTTTGCGCCTTGTATAACACCCGACTGTCGATATCGGAGGCAACGATTTCGATGGGAGTGTTAAAACGGCCAAAATGCTCCGCAACCACCATGGCAATCGAATAAGGCTCCTCTCCTGTACTGCTGGCCGCACACCAGATCCTTTTGGTATGCGGATGAGCCTGCAAATATTGCCTTAAAATCTCAAAGTGATGCGGCTCGCGAAAGAATGCCGTCTGATTAGTGGTCAACGCATTAATAAACTCCTGATGCTCACCCTCGTTTGCCTGCAAATACTCGAAATACGCGGTAAATCCCGCTAACTTCAGCGCCCTGATCCGCCGGACTAAACGGCTGTACACCATAGCGTCTTTACTGTCGGCTAACTTAATCCCGGCAAATTGATACAGCCGTGTCTTCACCGTATTAAAGTGCGCCGCAGTAAAAACAAACTCTTTCCCTAGAGGTTGATGTTCGCTCAATCAAAAATCTTCCCATTCGTCTTGGTCGGCTTTATTGACCTTTGGCGCCATCGCCTTAGGTTTCACGGGCATGCGAGTCACTGTCGATGGCGGTTGCTTAACCGCTAACTTTTTGGTGCTCGCCACGGATTTGGGCGCAGCGCTGGTGTCTTCATCCACGGTAAAATTGGCCACACTGTCGGCTAATTGCTGCGCCTGTGACTGCATGCTTTCGGCTGCGGCCGCAGCTTCTTCCACTAAGGCCGCGTTTTGCTGCGTCATTTCATCCATTTGCACCACGGCTTTACTGATCTCATCGATGCCGATGGCCTGCTCATTCGAGGCCGAGGCAATTTCGGCCATAATGTCGTTTACCCGTTTAATGGCGATGACGATTTCTTTCATAGTATCGCCGGATTTGCCGACTAAGCTGTTGCCGCTCTCGATTTTGGTCACAGAGTCGGAGATCAAAGCTTTAATATCTTTGGCCGCGTTGGCCGAACGTTGGGCTAGGCTTCTCACCTCAGAGGCCACCACCGCAAATCCACGGCCTTGCTCGCCTGCTCTGGCCGCTTCGACCGCGGCATTAAGCGCTAAGATATTGGTTTGGAAGGCAATGCCATCGATAACCCCAATAATATCGGCGATCTTACGTGCCGATTCGTTAATCGATGCCATGGTTTGCACCACTTGCTGGATAAGCTCGCCCCCATCGACGGCAACGTCAGCGGCCTTAGAGGCAAGTGCATTGGCTTGACTGGCGTTATCGGCATTTAACTTCACTGTGCCCGTCAGCTCTTCCATACTCGCTGAGGTTTGTTCAAGACTCGATGCTTGCTCCTCGGTACGACTCGATAAATCGGCATTGCCCTGGGCGATTTCTGAAGAGGCGGTATTGATGGTATCGGCGGCTTTTTGGATGTCTCTTATCATGTAAGAGAGCTTTTCAGCCGTTTGATTTGAATAGTTTTTCAAATCATTAAAGGTGCCTTCGTAATCGTTATAGATACGCGTAGTTAAATCACCTTCGGCGAGCGCCATTAACACCCGCGCCACATCCTGCAAACCGCGATCAGAGGTTTCAATTAAGGCGTTTAGGCTATTGGCGAGCATCAAGAAGAAGCCCTGCTTACCTTGCGTCTCAGCCCGTTGGGAGAAATCCCCCGCCGCAGCCGCATTGACGATGCGCGAGATTTCCTGCTCGATTTGCACTTCGACCGTGCGGTCCAGCCATTCGACGACAGAGCCTAACCGCTCACCCGTTTTAGAAATAATAGGGCTTGCGGTTAAGCGGAAATGACAACTTGCCACTTTAATCTGCGATTCATATTTACGGTCGAGCTTGTCTAACAGACTGGCTTGATGGGCTGGATTTTTATGGAAAATATCCATTGAGCTGCCAAGAATTTTATCCACCGAGAAATGCGGCAACGCTTGTCTTATCTCACTCTCAGATTGGCGCAGCATCGACTCCACCGAGCGGTTCATATAGATGATGGTGCGGTTGGCGTCTGCAATCATCACGTTGGTGCTGGTATTATTCAGCGCCTCTAAAATGCGCTGCGTCGCCCGCTCGGACTCTATGCTCTCAGTTCTATCAATCCATTCAACGCCCGTGCCTAAGTGCTTATTTTCACGAGTGATAATGGGCGTGAGGATCAGCTTGAAAATACGTTTACCAATGCTGATTTGCGCCGTGTGCGAATGAGTAAGGCGCTCGAGCATATTGCGTTGATGGGCCGGATTTTTATGGAAAATATCGATATTACTGCCCACCACCTTCGCCACAGAGAACTGCGGCAGCTCTTTGCGAATATCCGCCTCAGCCTCGGATAACATATTCAATACCGCTTTATTGGCGTAGATAATATTGCGGTTGCTGTCGGCGATCATAAAGCTGTTGCCGCTGTTATCTAATAATTGGAAATAGCGTTGCAGCTCTTCTTCCTTTTGCTGGCGCGCCTCTTCATTTCCAAACACATTGAAAATACCCATTATGATTACTCCTGATCAGACAGACTATTTGCATCAATTAGACCCAGCTCATCACTGCTGATCAGAGCCTGTATATTTACCAAAATGATCATTTTGTCTTCTACCGTAGCCAGCCCCTTGAGGTAACGGCTATCGAAGGCCACCCCAAATTCGGGGGCGGGTAGAATTTCTTCGGCGGCGAGTTTGATCACATCCGACACCGCGTCGACGACAATCCCGACGATACGGTCAAACACATTCAACATAATGACGATGGTGAACTCGTTGTAGGTCGCACTGCCCACGGCAAACTTCATCCTTAAATCGACAATCGGAACGATATCGCCCCTGAGATTGAGCACGCCTTTGATAAAACTCGGCGCATTGGCAATTTTGGTGACAGGCTCATAACCGCGGATCTCCTTCACCGACATAATGTCGAGCGCATAATGTTCTTCACCCAGCACAAAGCTTAAAAACTCGACCTCATCGTGGACGCTATATTCCTGTTTACTCGCCGTGTTCGTGCGGTTATCCATTGCGACATCCTTAGTTAATTTTTGATATGCAGTGCAAGTGATTCAACATCGAGGATCAAGGCCACGCTGCCATCGCCCATGATGGTCGCCCCCGATACGCCGGGGATCCGCCGATAGTGTTTTTCAAGGCTCTTGATCACCACTTGTTGTTGCCCGACGAGAGCATCGACACACAGACCAAAGCGTTTATTATTGCTTTCGAGCAAGACCACTATGCCGGCTTCTGGCGTCTTGGCTTGAGGTTCAATTTCCATTAATTGATAGAGGTTTAGCAGGGGTAAATATTCTTCCCGTACTCTGAGTAACCGCTCTTTAGCCAAAAATTTAAGCTGCTCAGTTTGCGGCTGTATCGATTCAATAATGTGCACTAAGGGCAAGATATAGATTTGATTGCCCACGCTGACGCTCATACCATCGACAATGGCTAAGGTGAGGGGGAGCTGGATTTCGAAAGTAGCGCCTTCGCCCGCAACAGAATCAATATCGATTCGACCGCCTAAGGCCTCAATATTCTTACGCACCACATCCATACCCACGCCGCGACCAGAGACATCGGTGACCTCAGCAGCCGTTGAGAACCCCGCAGCAAAGATCAATTGCCATACTTGCTTGTCCGTCATGTTCTCAGTCAGTGCCATGCCATTCTCTCGGGCCTTTTGCAAAATGCGCTCGCGGTTTAAACCGCCGCCATCGTCGTGAACGGCGATCACTATACTGCCGCCACGCTGACTCGCCTTAAGGGACAACACACCGACCTCACTTTTACCTGCCGCGATTCTTTTTTCTGGTTTTTCAATACCATGGTCTAGACTGTTGCGAACGAGATGGGTCAAAGGGTCGACCAACTTTTCGATCATCCCCTTATCAATTTCAGTGTTACCGCCTTCAATCACCAGAGTGACATTTTTGCCAAGCTGCTCCGACAAATCCCTCACCAGACGATGGAAACGGTTAAACACGAACGACACGGGTAACATACGCACCGACATCACGGCTTCCTGCATTTCCCGAGTATTGCGCTCTAACTCATTGAGCGCCGTTTTTAGCCGCTCACCTAATTCACCGCCCAGTTCATTGCCTATAAGAGTGAGCATGGATTGGGTGATCACCAATTCACCCGCCAGATTAACTAAGGTATCTATCTTGGAGGTTTCCACCCTCAAAGTGGCATCTTGAGTCGATGTGCTCGCCTTTTTCGCCACTTGGCTAGAGGCAGCAGGTGTTGCTGATGTCGTATTCATCGCAGGGGATGAAGCTAAGTGGGTTTGCGTCTCCAGTTTTACATCCGTAGTCGCTTGAGATTTAAGTTGGGCACTGTCTTTAGGCGGCTTTTTTGAACGAGTCGTTTTGGCGTCAGATTGTTCAACCAAGGTTTTATTTATCGGCTTATCGGTTACTTGCGTATCCTTAGCGGGTGTTGATAATGCGTCCAGCTCATTTGCAAAACTCTCTGCTGTCAGTGATTCAAAAAAACCGTAACCTAATTCATCGTCATTCACAGCAGCATGGGTTGCTGAATCCGCAGCGTTTGAATGAATATCCTCGACACGGATTTCCTTTGCGGTATAAGCCTCGTCAAAAAAGCCGAAATGTTCAGGTTCATCGACCAGCCCCAGCTCGACTTCATCTTCAAAAAAGCCAAAGCTCGCCTCTTCTTGTAGCGTCGAATTGGTTGATTTCGCAGCAGGTTCATCTTGGTTAGCGGTCTCGGCAACCTTAGCCGCCTGAGTCGAAAATGGCTCACCATTTAGCGCCGCCACTAACTGGTTCTTAGCAAACTCCACTTGTTGCCAATCGATAGGTTCTTCTTCTCGATAGAGATTTAAAATATGTGACAGGGTATCGACGGTACGAAGCAAGAGATCAATGACGGTGGATGACAGCTCAAACGTGCCCTTTCGGGTTTTATCGAGCAAATTCTCCATTACATGGGTCACGCTGGTCAGCGCGGTAAAACCAAAAATGCCACTGCCCCCTTTTATCGAATGGGCGGCACGGAAGATGGTATTTAGTTCTTCGGGATCGGGGGCGGCTAAATCTAATGCAAGGAGCAATTGCTCCATATTTTCAAGATGTTCGTGGCTTTCTTCAAAAAAAACCTGATGGAACTCTGCCATATTAATGGACATAGCACACCCCGACCTAAGTTAGCCCAGCACTTTGGCTGTGATAGCTAATAACTTTTGGGGGTCAAAGGGCTTGACCATCCATCCAGTGGCGCCAGCAGCTCGACCTTGGGCCTTCATATCTTCACCGGCTTCAGTGGTCAGCATCACAATCGGCGTGCGCATAAAGGCCGACATGCCTCTAAGGGATTTGATTAAGGTTAAGCCGTCCATACGAGGCATATTTTGATCCGTCAAAATAAAATCGAATCGTTGTCCGCCGCATAAATCTAGGGCCTCACGGCCATCCTTTGCTAATACGACTTGGTAATTGGCCGACTTTAATGTCGCCTCGACCATCTGTCTAATCGCGGCCGAGTCATCAACAATTAATATTTTTTTGCTCATTTACAATTCCATTATGACTTTAGTTTTATTTCCTGGAGCCACTAATTCATAGCTCTTACAAAGAGACTTGACTAATAAAAGCCCACGACCCGAAATTTGAAACCAATCTGTTGATGCTGCCTGTTCTTTGGGGATATAACCCTCACCACTGTCGGACACGATAATCTTGAGTTCATTTAACTGTGCATGCCATTCAAGCTCGACCTTAACCCAGTCAGCAGCGATCAGTTTGTCTATGCTGCCTTCACGTATACTGTGGTACAGCTCAAAGCTCTCGGGATCATTTTTAAGTCGCGAATCTAACTTAAGCACACCATGGTCTACTGCGTTGGTAACTAACTCAGAAACAACAGTAAATACCCTCTGACTAAACGTAGTAGAAAACCCAAAAATATTCAAAAACTGATTCAGTGAATTTAAATAATCGACATTTAACAGCATTGACCCCATCATTTTTATCGCCCAGGCAAACTCTCCTTTCATGCATATTTGACTCGATTTATGTTCTCGTTCTCGATACCAGTTATTTAATAACTCAAAATCGAGTACACACACCGCAATATCATCGGTTATCTCATGTTCAAAAATACTTTTGAGTTTTGCTTTAAGGTGCTCGGTTAAATCGCGGCCGTAAAAACTCAGCAGTGAAATCACGCTATCCATGCCAAAAAAAACACCGCCTTTACTCTGTTGCTCGATTAAACCGTCGCTGAGTAGACAAATTCGGCCAGTTTTAGGGATCGGGAATGTAGCAATATTAGCGATAAACGAACTAGGCGATAAAATACCCAGCGCCATATTTTTAGAGCGATATCTTTGTATATGGTCCAGCTCGCTATGCCCGGTTGAACCCTCAAACTCATCTTGGTAAAGCAGTGCATCCGGCATGCCGCCATTCCAAAGATGTATTTGATTCTTAAAGAAATCGACTTCCAATACCATAGCAGCAACAAAACGGTCGCCGGGGCTGTCTTCATACACGTTAGCATTGAGTTCATAAATCAAACTCACCAAATTAAAGCCTTTCGCCACCATGGCTCTAAAGGTATTCGCCACCCGTAAAATCGGCATGGCAGCGCTTAAACCATGGCCAGTGGAGTCGGCTATAATTAAAAAGAAATTACCGTTAGGTCCCACGGTATTGAGAATAATATCGCCGCTAAAATTGGCACTGGCTTGAGTAAACGTTTTGACAAAATCGTAAGTGACATTACCGATATTGACCAGATGCTCAAATAAGTGCCTCGCCATTTGTTCTTCGCGGGCTTTTTGATATAGCATCTTTTCTAAAATAGAGCGTTGTTGCTTAACTTGTTTCTCTAAGGAAAAATGTGCGAGCAGGCCTTCAACTTTATGCCAAAATAGCTCTAAATTAATTGGTTTAATAATGTAATCGAGGGCGCCTAATCTAAAACAAGATAATATTTTTTGATACTCATTATCAGCGCTGATCACAATCACTGGTACTGGTGACTCGCAATATCTTAATTTTTCTAATAGCGTTAAAGCCGAACCATCGGGTAGAAAATAATCTAATAAGATAAGTTCAATATTCTGCTGGTAAATTTCCTCACTGGCCTCTTCTAAACTGCAACAAGTGATCACCCCCCAACCTTTACTGTGAATAAACGCGGTAATAATTTGGTTTGTCACTAGGTCATCTTCAATGACCAAAATATAGCGTTGGCTTTTAGGCACTTATACATCCCGTTCGACAAGATACAAACGACCCATATTAGCTATGTTGATAATTTCTTCCGCTTGGCCGTGCAAACCTCGAATCGCCGTGCTGATCTGTCGCTCCAATGCTTTTCGATGCAGCAACACCATCATTCCAAGGGCCGAGCTATCAATATAAAGCACACGGCTAAAATCCAGCACTAAATGCTTAATGTCCTCTTCGAGAAAGGCCTTTTGATAATCGTTGGTGAATTTTTTATGGTGATAAAAATCAAAACGTTCCGGCAAAGAGATGTAGAAAATATTAGCCATCACAATGTCCCTATTTAGAAAAGCTCAATTTCACCGCAACTGATTTGGCTTGCTGATACTGGGTTATGGGTATTTTTACGCCGACCACTAATCTGAGATACCAGACCATCACACTGCTCGTCGAACTCTTCAGGCGACATCGCGGTGACACTATTTAAGGACTCCCGCAAATGTTGCAGCGTCTGATTGGTGTAAATCAAACTTTGGGAAGTGATATCGCTAAATTGCAAGCCACGAATTGCGTCTGCAATGGCGCTTTCCAACTCATGGGCAGAGGCATCGATTCTATCAATCACTGCGGCATCTTTTTCTGCTTTAACAATGATTTGCTCCAGTGCAGTATCCAGATCTTTTTTTGCCTCAATAATGTAAGACATATCCTGAGCAGCGACTTTACTCACTTGATGGGTAAGCTGCTCGATTTGCACTTGAATGGCGTGTAATTGCTTTTGAATACTTTCGCTAAAGCCTGCGCTGCGATTAGACAAGGCGCGCACTTCATCGGCCACCACGGCAAAGCCCCTGCCTGCATCGCCCGCGCGGGCGGCTTCAATGGCCGCATTTAAGGCTAATAGATTGGTTTGCGAAGAGATTTGGTCTATATCCTTGAGTGCCTTCATCGCCTGAGGCATAGATTCATAAATCACATTGACCTTTTCGAGCAGATCGATATTGGAAGCAGACATCTCAATGGTCGATTGAATAAAACGCTCTAGCGTCATCGAGGTGTTATTGGCAAATAGCTTCATCTGCTCTGAGTGAAAGATTTCTTCATCATCGGCGCTATGAACCAATGCCGAGATAAACTCGCTTTGCTCGTGCATTAACTTACCTAAGCCATCGAAGGCACCACCGAGTAAATCAACCGCATCCGACTGTACCGACAGCACATCGTCGATACTCTGCTCGCAGGTCTTTAATGACACTGACACTTCTTGATAGAGATTAAGCTGATCTTGCCAGTCGCCGCTCGCAGGGGAAGTGGCAAAGGAGTGAGGTATGGGTTGAGAGGCTGAGGATTGTCGATAGAATTGCCAACCGAGCATGATAAACACGGCAACTAAGGTACTCAGCGTAAAACTGACTAAGCTGCCGATAAAATATCCTATTACTGCTGCAAACACTGCAACAATGCCATCCTTGTATGTCATAGAGACTTCGCAATTATTGATCTGTGATTAAAAAGTAGTTTCATATTCAGGGGTTTTCAAACGACTAACTGATTTTTTTCGTTCAAATCAGCACGGCGTGCGCAAAAATTGTACGAATCGTGATTTGGCGCTAAATAAATCAGTAGAACGGCTTTTTTTATCAGGCGAATGGCTGATTAACTCATAGACTTGTCTAGTGGATACATAAACTTAGCTGTGCAGCCTGCAAAGCCTAGGTTACACTGGCGTTGTCTTCGACTGGGATGGGATCATTTATGAGTCAACGTACATTACACTCCTTATTTAAACCCACATCCGTAGCCATTATTGGCGCCTCCAATAGTGAGAAACGCGCCGGTAATGTGCTGATGAAAAACCTGCTCTCCAGCGGATTCTCTGGCCCCATTATGCCCGTGACGCCAAAATACCGCGCAGTAATGGGGGTGCTTGCCTATCCCAATATTGAAGCTTTGCCGATAAAGCCCGATCTGGCGGTTATTTGTACCCGTGCCAGTCGCGTGCCCGCCATCGTCGAAACCCTGGCCCAATTCGGCTGTAAGGTGGCGATTATCATGGCATCCGGCATGGCGCAGGAGGTCAATGAAGAAGGTGTCAGCCTGCTCGACTTAGCCATGCAACATGCGAAACGCTACGGCATGCGTATCCTTGGCCCCAATAGTTTGGGCATGTTATTGCCGCCGTTAGGGCTCAATGCCAGTTTGGCCCATGCCAGCGCCCTGCCCGGCAAAATTGCTTTTGTGTCGCAGTCGGCGGCGATTTGTACCACGGTACTGGATTGGGCCAACAACAAAGGTATTGGCTTTTCATCCTTTATCTCCCTTGGCGATGCCACCGATATTAACTTCGATGAATTACTGGATTTCCTCGGCCGTGATAGCCGCACTAGCGCCATCATGTTGTATATCGACTCGGTCAATGAAAAACGCCATTTTCTCTCCGCCGCCCGCGCCGCCTCCCGCAATAAGCCCATATTAGTGATTAAATCCGGCCGCAGCGCCGAAGGAGTGCGTGCAGCCAAATTGCATACGGGTGGCATTGGCGGTAACGATGCCGTATACGAAGCCGCCTTTAGGCGCGCAGGTATGCTGCGGGTGAATGATTTGATTGAACTTTTTGCCGCGGTAGAAAGCCTCGCACACTCTAATCCATTGCAGGGCGAGCGATTAGGGATCATCAGTAATGGTGGCGGGCCTGCGGTATTGGCCGTCGATGAGCTTATTCTACGCGGTGGTAAACTGGCGGAGTTATCCCAAGAGACCATCGCCAAACTCGATGCCATGCTGCCCAATACGTGGTCGAAGCAAAACCCCGTCGATATTATCGGCGATGCCAACGCCAGCCGTTACGCCAGCGCACTCAATATCCTGATGGATAGTGAAGAATTAGACGCAATCTTGGTGTTGCACTCGCCCTCCGCCCTTGGCGAAAGTGTCGAGATTGCCGATGCCTTAATTAAAGTGATCCACGCGCATCCGAAGAAAAACCGCTTAAATATCCTCACCAACTGGAGCGGTGAAGACTCAGCCTATCAGGCCCGCAAACGCTTTACCAAGGGCGGTATCTCCACCTATCGCACTCCCGAAGGTGCGGTCGGCGCCTTTATGCATATGGTGGAATATCGCCGTAACCAAAAACTGCTGCAGGAAGTGCCGCAGTCGATCCCCGACAATATTCCGACCGACAGCCAAACGGCACGCAAACTGCTGCAAGCCGCGCAGGCCAAGGGCAAAGCGGTACTCGAAACCCACGAAGCCAGCCCGATTTTGCGCGCCTATGGCCTCAATACTATCGACACTTGGTTTGTCAAAGACGCCGATGAGGCCGTCACTATTGCCAATGAGGCGGGTTATCCCCTCGCGCTCAAGGTGCAATCGCCGAATATTTTGCATAAATCCGATGTCCACGGCGTCATGCTTAACCTCACCTCGGCGGAAGACATTCGCCATGCTGCCAACGCAATTACCCAGCGGGTACATCAGGCCAATCCCGATGCAATTATCGAGGGCATGATAGTGCAGAAGATGGCCTTGACTGCGGGCGCGCAGGAAATTCGGGTCGCCGTGATTAGCGATCCCGTCTTCGGTCCGGCCATCTGTTTAGGTGAAGGCGGCTCGGAGTGGGATCCGACTCAAGATGCTGCGGTCGCCTTGCCGCCACTCAATATGGCGCTGGCCCGTTACATGGTGATCCAAGCCTTAAAGACCCATAAATTAAAGGACAGGCATTTACCACTGGGGCTGGATATGAACGCCCTATGCGTGATGCTTACACAAATTTCCCACATCATCATCGATTGCCCAGAGATAGCTTCGTTAGATCTTAACCCTGTGCTGGCGGCGGGAGAAAACATCACCTTGCTCGATGTGAATATCCGTCTGCACGATGCCAATACCGATAACACCTCACGCCTTGCCATCATGCCTTATCCCAAGGAATTAGAGGAATTTGCCGAGCTTAAAAATGGCCTTAAGGTCATGCTGCGTCCGATCCTGCCCGAAGATGAGCCCAAGCATTTGGCCTTTGATAATTCCCTCTCCGATGAAGACAGGTACAAACGCTACTTTGGCGTGCGCTCTAAGATGACCCACGAGGAAATGGCGGTACTGACCCAAATCGACTATGCCCGCGAAATGGCGTTTATCGCCACCGCCAAGGGACCGGACGGTGATGACATCACCCTAGGTGCGGTCAGGGCCTCCATCGATCCCGACAATACCGAAGCCGAATTTGCCATGGCGGTACGGGGCGATCACCAAGGTATTGGGCTGGGTAAATTACTGCTCGAAAAATTGATTAAATACTATCAAGCCAATGACACCCCAGTGCTAACGGGCTTTACCATGTTTGAAAACCGCAATATGGCAAGCCTTGCCAAGAGCTTAGGCTTTAAGGTTACCTTCGATATGGAAGAACATTTGATCAAAATGCATATGGATCTTAAGGCGCCCAACGCCAATAAGAGTCAATAGCGCGAAGCAAACTTCGCTCCGCTGGACACAATAAAAAAACGCCGCATCTTTTGAGTGCGGCGTTTTTCAATTGATCATGCATTTATCGCTAGCGTGATACCCTCAACTCCAACTTACTGCTCGTCTCATAGCTTTGGTTTTTTATGCACGCCTTTTAGCAAAAACACTAAGGGCACGGCGGATAACGTCACCCACATCATTAACCTAAAGTCCTGCAAATAGGCCAAGGTCGCCGCCTGACGATTGACTTCGGCATTGAGTAAGGCTATGCCCTGTGTCGTCGATAAATCAACGGCATGAAGATCAACGGCGTGCTTGAGCGCAAAACTAAAGGGATGAATGTAATCGGCAAACGCCGCATGATTCATCTGTGTGTGCTGGGCAAGATAGGTGATCACCACGGAGATCCCTATACTGCTGCCGATATTTCGCATCAGACTAAAGAGCGCAGTCCCCTCATTACGGTATTTTGCCGCTAAGGTTGCAAAGGTAATGGTCGAGAGTGGCACAAAGATAAAGCCCAAGCCAAGGCCTTGGATAACCCCAGTTTGCACTATGTCCCAGCCGGTAATATTGGTGTTAAAGCCCGTCATCTCCCACAGGGACAAAATGGTGAGCATCAAACCTAAAAAGATTTGGTAACGCACATCCACTTTACCGGCAAGCTTACCCACAGTCATCATGGCGATCATAGTGCCGACGCCCCTTGGCGCCAGCAAGTAGCCCACATCAATCACAGGATAACCTAACAGGTTCTGCATAAACGGCGGCAGTAAGGCCATGGTCGCCAGCAGAATAATCCCAATGATAAAAATGAAGATAAGCCCCACACTGAAGTTTCTGTCCTTAAACAGCCCAGGCTCAATAAAGGGATGTTTATGGGTAAAGATATGGGCAATAAACAGATAAAACGCCATGCCAGCAATTATGGCTTCGATAACAATTTCACGACTGGAAAACCAATCGAGGGATTCTCCCCTATCGAGCAACATTTGCAGGGCGCCAATGGCCAGACTCAGCATGGCAAAACCGAGTAAATCGAACTTACGGCTATGGTCCAGCGGCGTTTCTTTCACATAGGCGGCAAGACCAAACCAGGCTAATAGCCCAAAGGGTAGATTGATATAGAACACCCAGCGCCAGTTGTAATACTCAGTTAACCAACCACCGAGGGATGGTCCCAAAATCGGCCCGACCATCACACCCACACCCCAAAGCGCCATGGCCGAACCATGGCGCTCTGGCGGGTAACTGTCGAGTAATACCGATTGGGATAATGGCACTAAGCTGGCACCAAACACCCCTTGCAATAAGCGAAATAACACAATTTGCTCAAGGTTTTGCGCTGCGCCGCACAGCATAGAGGCAATCGTAAAGCCCACAACGGCCCACATAAATACCCGTTTACGCCCAAGCCTAGCGGTTAAAAACCCCGTTAGCGGCATAAAAATCGCCGCGGCCACAATATAGGAGGTTAACACCCAAGAGATCTGATCCTGAGTCGCCCCCATGCTGCCCTGCATATGGGGCAAGGCCACGTTGGCAATGGTAGTATCCAGCGCCTGCATAATGGTCGCTAGCATCACCGAAAGGGTGATAAAGCCAAGATGTTGCTCGGGCTTTTTGGTATCGATTTGCAAAGCACCGCTCGCGTTAATGGGCTCAGCTTGGGCATTACCTTGCCCAGCCATCACTTGCTGACTCACAGACTAAAACCCAACAACTGACGTTGATATTCAGTATCGATATCCACCACGGCGCTTAATCCGGCGCGCAGCGGCGCCTCGGGCAGCGCGGTATCAATGGCAATCCGCACCGGAACGCGCTGGGCGATTTTCACCCAGTTGCCGGTTGCATTTTGCGCAGGGATCAGCGAGAACTCAGCGCCCGTTGCCGGACTTAAACTCTCGACCGTACCTTGCCAGCTATTATCGGGAAAGGTATCGATATGGATATTGACCTTTTGTCCGGGTTTGACGTGGGTTAAATCGGTTTCGGTGAAGTTCGCTTCAATCCAGAGGGCATGATCGGCCACTAGCGCTAAAGCGATGGCGCCAACATTCACATATTGTCCAAGCTTTGGCAGTTGGCTGACGACGCCTGATACTGGGGCTTTAATCTCCACGCGGCTTAAATCAAGCTTGGCTTCATTTAATTGGGCTAAGGCTTCTAAATAGCTGGGATGTTGGTCAATCGGAAAATCGGGGCTGCCACCTAAGCTTTCGGCGATACGGTGTAAGTCTTTTTGCAGGGTCTGAATATTCTGCCGCGCAATATCGGTATTTTGCCTTGCATCTTCAAGCTGAGATTCAGACACAAAGTGTTTACCGATCAAATTCTCCTGCCGCTTTTGCTCTTTCTCCGCAAAGGCTAACTTGGTCTCTGCCAGAGTGATTTCGGCTTGCTTCTCATGGTAACTCGCCTTGAGTACCGCTAAATCCGTCTTGACCTGTGCCAATTTGGCACTCGCCTTATCGACCATCACCTTAAACATGGCATCGTCGAGGCGAAACAACACTTTCCCCTTCTCAACCCTTTGGTTTTCAACCACATACAAGCTGTCGACATTCCCAGCCACTTGCGCGCTTACGGGCACTTTATCCGCCTTCACATATGCATTATCGGTTTCCATATAACGGCCGCCATGCAGGTAAACCGCACCTATGGCCAGCACGGATAACAGCGGCACCACAATCAGTAACACGCCGCGCTTTTTACGCATATTCGCTTTAGGTGCTTGAGGATTTGCGTCACTCATTACAACAACTCCAACTTCACTAAATGTCTATCACGGGTATGGGTTATCAGCTTTGATTAAGCTGAAAAATTTTTATGGATTTGCGATAACAGCCTGATAACAGTCTCCGACTCGGCTTCATCGAATCCTTTAAAGGCTTGGGCGTAGACAATCGTCACGGCACGTTCCATTTCCGCTAAATGGGGCGCGGCCGCCTCCGTCAAAAATAACTGAAAAGCGCGTCTGTCTTTGGCATCGGGTCTGCGTTCAACCAAGCCTGCGTCACACAGCACATCAATTAATCTCGCGGCCGTGATAGGTTTAATTTCGAGGCGATCCGCTAGCTCAATCTGCTTAAGGCCTTCGTTGCGGGCGATATGTAATAAGGCTCTTGCCTGCGATAACGTCAGCGAGCAGTCCGCCGTGGGCCTGTAGGTTTCTTGGAACACGCGGCGCATCATGCGGGTAATATCACTTAAGAGTGCGCCTAGGGTATTTGATGAGGTTTTCATAAGCTATCCACATAGTAAGCATTGCTTATTATATGGATGACATCGAATGTAAAGCAATTGCCAGCACAATCAACAAAGGTAACAAAATGCAAAGTCAGACGACATTAAGGGTTAAGCTATTGATCAAATAGAGCATTAATCTTTGTTCATCGAGTGATTCCAAAGACTATCTGACTCAAAGCACTTAAATGCACAGGAATAAGTTAAGGGCGTGTATGACCTAACGCTTTACGGTAAAACCTAACCACGGACACAATTGCGCCCATCGGATTTGGCTTCATATAAGGCTTTATCCGCTCGGCTAAACAAGGTATCGGCATCATCGCCTTCCTGCAAAGACGCTAAACCGATAGACACAGTAATGGCGCCCAAGGAGAGTTTTTTATCTTTACCTATGGCTAAGCGCCGCTCAGAAATCCGCTCCCTTAGGGTTTCGGCCACCTGCAACGCATCGTGGAAATGGGTATTGGGCAGCAACACAACAAATTCTTCGCCACCATAGCGAGCGACAAAGTCATCCCCCCGCACACATTGTTTGAGGGCGAGCGCTACATAGGCTAACACCTTATCCCCCACTTGATGACCATAGTTGTCGTTAAACACTTTAAAGCGGTCAATATCAATGAGTAATAAGCTGCAACGGGTATGTTGCTGCTCGGCGCGGTGAATATGATCTTGAATCGCAATCTCGTAGGCGCGGCGGTTATGCAGCGAGGTTAGTTGATCCGTCATCGCCGCCAAACTTAAATTTTCCATTTCGGTCTTTAAGTTTTGTACCTCCTGCCCCATGGCGCTCAGGCTCTGCTCCATGGTTTGGTTATTGACGAGTAAACTTTGCATTTCATCAATCACCCCATCCACTAACTGATTGAGCGTGCACACATCCGGTTTAGTCTGTAGCTGTAGGCCAAAGTCCGCCAGCGTGCTTGAAAAGGCCTCCGTTCCCTGATTTATCTGAGTAATTTTACTGATCAACGAGTTGATCAATATTTGAGTTTCGATTTGAACGTTCTCGATAACTTCGGGGGATTTTTCTTGAATAAAATTCTTGTACAGACTGGTATTCACTTCCTTAGTGAACACCACTTTATTCGCCAGAAAGCCATCGATAGCACGATTTAAATCGAGATTCGTCTGGGCAAAATACTCATACCAAACCGTGTAATTCTCTGGGGTAACCGGAATATCGAGCGCCGACATTTGTGGCACGGCTAAACGCAAAATTTGCGCCGCTGAATCGAGTTCTTTAGTGGCAGCAGGAGATGACATGAGTCGCGCACCCAAGGTTGTTATTTTTTTGTATAACTTAAGTTAACTCAACTGCTTCGATTTGGATACGGGACACAATAATTATTATGATAAGGCGCAAAAAATAAAGGAGGATGTTGCCATCCTCCTTTATGTATTCACCAGCTCGCTGAACTTAGCTGCGGCAGCGAGCAAAGATATCTAACTTAGGCTGATACACTTGGGTCTGCACGTTCATTAATCCCAGCAGACTGTCGAACAGATTGTCGTGGGAGAAACCGCCCTTCTCGGCCTCTTTGGCCAAACATGCCATATTCAAATGGTTGTCTTGGCTGAAATCCTCCGACACCCAGGCCAGCATAGGAATACTGGTCTGTTCAATCGGCGCGATGCTGTAAGGTGCGCCATGCAGATACATACCTTTCTCACCCAAAGATTCGCCGTGATCCGACACATAGAACATGGCGGTATCAAACTTAGCCTGTTGGTGTTTAAGCTTATTCACCACTTCACTAATAATGTAATCGGTATACAAAATCGTGTTGTCATAGGTGTTCATCAGCTCTTCGGCGCTGCAGTTTTGAATGTCGCTACGCGGGCAATCCGGCGTAAATTTACGATGTTCAGGCGGATAGCGCAGGAAGTACGTCGGCCCGTGGCTGCCAATCACATGCAGGGCTATCACAGTGTCTTTCTGCTCCGCATTGGCTAAGGCTTCATCGAGTTTATTGAGCAGCACTTGGTCGAAACAATATTGTCCCGAGCAGAGTTCTGGATCGCTATTCAAGTCAATAGTGATGTTTTCAACCTGATCGCACACCCCTTTACAGCCCGAATCATTATCAAACCACTGTACTTTAATCCCGCCATGATTTAACACATCGATGGCCGTGTCTTGGGCATAGGCGCGGCGAGAATCGTAATCCTCACGTCCCATCCGCGAGAACATGCAAGGCAGCGAGACCGCTGTGGCTGTGCCGCAAGAATGGGTATCTTTAAAGGCAATCAAGCCTTGGCCCTCTGTGTAAGCATTGGTCGGTTTATCATAACCATAGTATTGATAATTCATCGAACGGGCAGTCTCGCCTACCACCAGCACTAACAGGTTAGGTTTACCGTTGGCATTGGTTGTAACATTTTTGGCATCCAAACCCAGTTGTTGGTATTCAATCGGCGTTTGCAAATAGTGCACATTGATGTACTTAGCTGCCGCACCAATAAAATAAGTCGGCACGATATAACGCTTGATCTCATCGTTATTGCGGCCAAAGGCGGCGTAATCTTGGAAATAGAAGAAGGCGATAATCCCAAGCCCCGCTAGCATCGCCAGCATAAACAAGACTTTATGCAGCAACTCTTTGAAAAATGGCTTGTATTGGATATTGGCTTTGTAAATTAAATAGGCGGGTAAAATCCCCGTGAGCAGCATGTTGAGGATGGAAGCAAAGTTCACATACATCAAGGCTTCAGCGCTGTTGGTTTGAAAGGTGTTTTCAATCATGCCGTAGTCGAACACGACATTGTATTTTAGCGCCGCAAAAAACACGCTCGATGACAGCAGCGTCAGAATGATGAAAAAGGGTTTTACTAGGTATTTCACCGTAAACAGTGAAAACACAAAACTCAGTGCAAAGGTTAAAAACAGCGGCATAGTGGCGATGAAGATCGGATCCACATCAGGTTGTTTTTCAATGCCTTTTTTGATGACTTCAAAGAGAGGGATATTAAAAACGCAAACGTAAAATAATGCGGTGAGGAAGGTGAAGCGATTCACAGTTAGGGTTTTAAATCTCGTCAGCACTGGTAATGGTCTCTCAAATAAATAGTGGGCCGAAGCTAACTTAGTTTTCTTAAGGTAATCTTATGCCTAACAATGAATGTCATCTTAGCAACTGACCTTGGCTCACTCAATAAAATTATTAATATTATTAACAAGTTAAAATACGGATTAAAAAAACGGCCGAACCTGAATGAATTCGACCGTTTTTTGCTCCCCAACCTATAGGGACTTGCTCGGTGCTAATCGCGACACTTTTTGCGTGAAAAGGTCACGATTATTTTAACTGCTGTAATAAGTAGGCAAACGCCATTGAATTTAGTTCCGCAGCTTGATTATTATCTGCAGCCCCAGCATGCCCACCTTCGATATTTTCATAGTAAAGCACATCGATACCTATGTCCTTCATCTTGGCCACCATCTTACGCGCGTGTCCTGGGTGAACCCTGTCATCACGGGTTGAGGTGGTGAAGAACACCTTTGGATAATGCGTATCCTTGTGCAAATTATGGTATGGCGAATAGGTTTTAATGTAAGCCCATTCCTCTGGCACATCGGGATTACCGTATTCCCCCATCCAACTTGCGCCGGCGAGTAACTTATTGAAGCGGTACATGTCGAGTAACGGCACTTGGCAGACCACGGCATTGTAGAGATCGGGACGACGGGTAAAGGCGGCGCCCATCAGCAAACCACCATTACTGCCACCTTGAATACCTAAATGCTTGCTCGAGGTAATCTTACGGGCGATAAGATCCTCTGCAATGGCTTCAAAGTCCTCGTAAGCCTTATGACGATTTTCCTTAAGCGCCGCTTGATGCCACGCAGGCCCATACTCGCCGCCACCACGGATATTCGCCAGCACATACACACCGCCCTGCTCTAACCAGTTTTTACCAATGGTTGCAGAATAGGCTGGGCGCAGTGACACTTCAAAACCACCATAACCATAAAGCAGTGTTGGATTGCTGCCATCGAGCTTAAGATCTTTTGCCATCACCACAAAATACGGCACTTTGGTGCCATCCTTTGAGGTCGCAAAATACTGTTCGGTGGTAAATTTATCCGCCGCAAATTGCTGAGGCATACCTTTCATCTTTTGCGGTTTTAGCGCCTTAGCATTGACGGTATACAGGCTCGATGGCTCAAGGAAGCTTGTGTAATTGACAAAGAAATCATCACTGTCGCGCTCCATATCCATCACGGTAAGCGCGCCGTTGGCCTCAAAGGGTACCGGCGTGCTTTGCCATGCGCCTTTCGCGTCTTGCTCATAGCGAACCAGTTTGCTCTTCACGTTATCGAGCCAATTAACAAAAATCGCGCTCTTACTGAACGTTAACTGGGCGATTGATGCGGTCGGCGTTGGGCTGACAAATTCAGTAAAGGCGGCTTTTTGGGCAATCAAATCTGCCACATTGGCGTACACTACTGCGCCTTGGCTGAATGTCGCCGCAGGGGTTGCTAACTCACTCTTAAGCTCAATAAACAACTTGCCTTGGAAATAGCCTTTAATCTCGGCATCCTGTGGGAGTGGCAGCTTAATGAGTTTGCCGTCTTGGTAAACATATTGAGTGGCGGTGTAAAAGGTATGCGCCTCGGTAACTAGGCTCAGTGGGATTTTGTCGTCAAATATCACCCAACCCGATACCGCGACCGAAGTTTTGTCGCCACTGAAAATGGTTTTCGCTTGCTCAAGCGGCGTTCCACGTTGCCATAACTTCACCACGCGGGGATAACCCGAGTCCGTCATGCTTTGACCATCGCCAAAGTCGGTACCGACAAAGGCCTGATCGGTATTAATCCAACTAAGGCTAGATTTCGCTTCTTTTAAGAAGAAAGGTTTGTCTTTCGCAGGCACAAAGTCTTTGGTGGTTAAATCAAATTCACGCACTTCGACCGCATCGGCGCCGCCACGGGACAAGGACACAAAGCAGCGCTGATTCTGTGGATACTGGCAATCAATGCCTTTGAATACCCAGTTCACCGCTTCGGTTTTGCCTAAGGCATCGACATCGAGCACGGTTTCCCACTTTGGATCCGCCTTGGCGTATTCTTCCATGGTGGTGCGACGGTAAATCCCCCGCACATGGGTATCATCCTTCCAAAAGTTATACAGCTTATCGCCAATATGGGTGGCGTAAGGAATACGCTCTTTGTCATTGAGGATAGCGAGGCTGTTGGCAACTAAGGTCTCGAAGCCTTTGAAGGCTTTAATTTCGGCGGCTGAAGTGGCATTTTGGGCCTTAACCCACTCCATCGGCTTTGCGCCTTCAACCTCTTCGAGCCAAAGGTATTTGTCTTCTTCGGCGTGGAGTTGACCACTCATAGTGAGTACCCCTGCGATGCACCAAGGCAGTAATTTACGATTCATGTTATTCCTTTTTAAACAGAGCCCTTAAACATAGTCCTTGAACAGAGCCCTTAGATTGAGTCCATCTTGATTTCTGCCCTACATTACCTTAATTGACCTCCAGTTCAACCTTTAATACAACAAGAATGTAACAAAAGGTAAGATATTGTAATCACGGATGATTAATCGAGAATGAATCGAAAATATTCGAGATGCTATGCGGGCGTGTTAACGTTTCGAGATTAGATTTTGTTCGCTCTGGCAAGTACGTACTCGCGAAACGAGGAATGAAGTGTAGTCTACTCAAATGACGAGCGGCTCTTATGACAGAAAGTAAGAGCAAAGGCTTGCCAGACGAACCCTTCGGGCAGCATTTGGCTGGCGTTTCTGCTGCGTTATCGTCCGTTTATGTAGAATAACTACACGGCACGGACTTTGCCTTGCATAAAAGCCAGCCTAATTGCTGCAAAAATAACCCTGAAACGTCAACACGCCCGCCAAAAAAAGCGCCCATCGGGGCGCTTTAATCAATACTGAATCGCGAGTAAACGCTACCATTAAAACTCTTGGTTCATCCGCGTCAGCAGACTCAGCAGTAAGCTTCGCTCCTCTGCACTCATCTTAGCGGTGAGATCGGTCGTTAATTGCAGATGCAGCGCATCATGCTCGAGGAACAGCGCCTGACCTTTCTCGGTGAGCTCAACCAGAATCGAGCGTCTGTCACTCTCATGGGGACGGCGCATCACCCACTGGGACTCGACCATTTTATCGATTTGTACGGTGAGCGTGCCTGTGGTCACACCGATTTTGTCGGCCAGTTCCTTCATTCGCATCGCGCCGTGCACACCCAACAACTCTATCGTGTGTACCTGCGACAAGCTAAAACCCTTATCGCGCACAATAGCATGCTCCCACGATGATAATTTTTCATAAAACTCAATAATCACATGGTTCAAGGCCTGATCCGTAGAATGGGCGGACGCGGCTGATAAAGCATCATGCGGGTGTGCAACTGTCATTAGGCTTCCTTAGCCACACACTCACGTTGACGGCAAGTATGCAGCTCAATGGTAATATGGGATAACTCAGGGAACTTAGTCAGTAACTGATTAAAATAACTGGCTTCTTTCGGTGAGTGAGACACAATGGACACCATAATAGCATGGTGATCGGCACTCACGCGCCAAATATGTAAATCGGCGACTTGATGATCCGGTACCGCCTCTATGGCCTCACGCACTTTACGCTGTAGCGAGGCCTTTACCCCACCGTCCAACAGAATTGGACTGGTCTGTTGGATAAGGCCCCATGACCAGCGGCTGATAATAATCGCGCCAACAATCCCCATAATCGGATCGAGCCAAGTTAAGCCCATATATTTACCAAATAACAGCGCCGCAATCGCCAGCACTGAGGTTAACGCATCGGCTAAAACGTGGAAATAGGCTGCCCTCAGGTTGTGATCATGGCCCGAGTGCCCGTGTGAATGCCCATGGGAATGACCCTGTGCGTGGCTGTGCGAATGGTCGTCATGGTCATGGTCATGGTCATGGTCATGGTCATGGTCATGGTCATGGTCATGGTCAGCAGCATGATGATCGTGTCCATGGCAGCAATGATTATCTTGATGATCCTTATGGTCATCATCTTCATCGTCGTGATCATGGTCGTGTGAGTGACTGTGCGAATGTCCATGTGAATGTCCATGGTCGTGAGAATGATGATCCTTCAACAGGAACACACTTAATACGTTCACGCTTAAGCCAATCAGGGCGACAAAAATCGCTTCATTAAAGTGAATATCCTCAGGGTTAATCAAGCGCATCCCCGATTCAATTAACATCACTAAGGCCACTAAGCCCAAGGCGATGGCACTGGTGTAACCGCCAAGCACACTGACCTTACCAGTCCCAAAGGCAAAGGCCGGATCATTGGCATGCTTACGGGCATAGGAATAGGCAAATAAGGTGATCATAAAGGCGGCGGCGTGGGTACCCATATGCCAACCATCGGCCAACAAGGCCATAGAGCCATAAAGGTTCCCCGCCACAATCTCGGCCACCATGGTAATCACGGTGAGATACAACACATAACGGGTGTTTTTTTCGCCCGCGGTATTTTGGTTAGAAAATCCATGGGAATGCTGCCACTGCGCGACAGAATGCCCAAGCCCAGTACTCTGCATCGGCTTCTCGGTTGAAGATGTTGTTTTCATTATTTTTTCCTAAGCGATTTTCCCTAGCTTGCATAAATGAGTGCGTAAATTCATGCAGCAAGAGCAAACACGCTGTGGTGATTGATGACTTCTGTAGCCAGTTTAGTTTGAAAATCAAAATATATAAATATCAAAATAATCATTTTTCAAACTATTTGCATAAGTGTTGCAACGACTCACAAAATTTAAACGCAGCAAAGTACCAACCCACCTTCACAAGGCTCGTATAGACAGGGCATAAACTCGAAACGGGGAAGCGATAAAAACGATAAGGCAAATAACACAAAGGCGCTTAAATCAATCGACTTAAGCGCCTCTGCATGGGAAGGGATTTGAAGGCAATATCAGAACATGGATACAAAGAATGCACTGAAAAATAAAGCAATTACAACTGTTGTACCTAGCGCCATTTTTAGTTCGGTGTTCATATTCACTCTCCTAGTTGGTATAACCCCATTATTATCAAGGCTGAGATAAATGCCTATATTGAGATAGTTATTTTGTGAGCAAGAGCTAAATAATCGTGCACTTTTCACACCGCACCGCCAAGCAAAGTGACATAGCTCACAAAGCAAGAACTTCCCTAGCGCACGCAATTATCGAAATCAAGACCAAGCAATCCATTTATTCGATTAACATTCCGGCATGACTTACGGCAAATTTTGATATACTGCCGACGTAATTCATTGACCGAGATAATCCTATGTCACAACTGTTACACACCATGCTTCGCGTCGGTAACTTAGAACGCAGTATCGCTTTTTACACTCAAGTGCTGGGCATGAAGCTGCTCCGCACCTCAGAAAACCCAGAGTACAAATATTCCCTCGCCTTCGTGGGTTTCGGTGAAGAATCAACGGGTCAGGCCGTCATCGAGTTGACCTACAACTGGGGTACGGAAAAATACGATCTCGGCACGGCCTTTGGTCATATCGCTATCGGTGATGAAGACATTTATGCCCGCTGCGAAGCCATTGCCGCTGCGGGTGGTAAAGTGACTCGCGCACCCGGCCCTGTTGCTGGTGGCACCACTGAAATCGCCTTTGTGGAAGATCCAGACGGTTATAAGATTGAATTTATTCAAATGAAGTCGGCGACCCAAGGTTTAGGTTAAGCCTATTACCTTCCCGCCTGATGTAAAAACGGCGTTTGCAAAGCTACAAACGCCGTTTTCTTTTGCTCATACATAAATCGAAATGCCGCAGATTATCGCTTGCCCTCGGCGGCCATGGCGATACGGCTGCTGCGCTTCTTCTGCCAAATGGGTAAACGCCACGCGAGCAACAAACTAAAGCCAAGGATATACAAACTCGGTTCGATAATTTCGGATTTTACCGACCAATAAAAATGAATCGGCGCCAGTATCGCCACCACATACACCCCATTGTGCAGCGTTTGCCAGCGGCGGCCCATTTTACGCATCAAGGCTTTAAAGGACGTCAGTGCTAGCGCGGTAACAATCACATAGGCCAGTGCGCCGACTAAAATATAAGGCCGTTTCGCCACTTCACTGAAGAATAACTCCCAGGCAAACAGCAGATCTAAACTAAAAAACGCCACAATATGCAAGGTCGCATAGGCAAACACATACAAGCCAACTAAACGGCGTGTCTGCATTAACCAGCCTAACTTTAATCCCTTAGCAAGGGGCGAGATCAGCAGTGTAGCCGCCAGCGCATTTAAAGCGCCAATGCCAGTAAAGTGGATAATATGCTGCACGGGGTCGCCGCCCGCACGGCCTGACAGCACAGTAAAAATCAGCCAAGCAATCGGGATAAGCCCTATCAAATGAAAGACCAGCTTTATCCACAAAAGCTGTTTTGGCGTGACTCTTAACGCCGTGATATTGAACATAAGACTCCTACTCTTTTGACTCTTTCAAGGCACTAACCTGTATGCCACTAGATAGATATTGCCACTTGTTCGCTAGGCGCAATCAATGGCGCCTAAACAACAGCCGTCAAGTGAGTTAATAAAACTGCCTCAGATCCATACCCTCATATAAAGAGGCGACAAACTCGCCATAGCCATTAAAGGGCTGCGTATCGATGCGTTTTGCCGAGAACAAACCGCCCTCGCCGATGCGCCGCTCGCTCGCCTGCGACCAACGGGGATGATCTACCGCAGGATTCACATTGGCATAAAAACCATATTCATGGGGCGCGAGTTGATTCCAACTGGTGGGCGGCTGCTTGTCCATCACCCGAATGCGGACGATGGATTTAATGCTCTTAAAACCGTATTTCCAAGGCACCACTAAACGGATCGGCGCGCCGTTTTGCGGCGGCAAGGTTTTTCCGTAGAGTCCGACCGACATCAGCGTCAGCTCATTCATCGCCTCGGCAATGGTTAGACCTTCCACATAGGGATAATGAATGCCGCCACCCATTAAGCGGCTCTTTTGCCCCGGCATTTGCTCAGGATCGAAGGCGGTTTCAAAGGCAACATACTTGCCTTTACTGGTCACGCCGACTTTCTTCAATAAAGCGGCGAGCGGAAAGCCCACCCAAGGGATCACCATGGACCAAGCTTCGACGCAGCGCAGGCGGTAAATGCGTTCTTCCAGTGGAAACAGCTTAGTCAGATCTTGATAATCAAGGGTCATGGGGCGCTCCACTTCGCCTTCAATGCGTAATTGCCAAGGGTCGACCTTAAACTGCTGGGCGTTATCAGACGGATCCTGCTTGCTGGTGCCAAACTCGTAAAAGTTATTGTGGGTGGTGACCTTATCCACGGGGGTCAGCACTTCGTCCTTGCCAAAGCGGGCATTGGCCTCGAAGGTTAATGGCGTGGTGATAAAGCTAGTTTTGGGTTGTTCGCCAAACAGATCGAATAATCCCGCCTGCACATAACCCGGAATGCTAGCCCCAATCGCGCCAAGGCCCATGGCTTTGACTATGTGACGGCGCGCTTTAAACACCGACTCGGGTGTCACTTGATTATCTTGGATATGCCAGCGCGCTTTTTTCAAAATACCCGGTGTAAAACGTGATTGATTAGCCAATGGACACCTCTGCAAAAATAAATGTTATGTACCGGCGCTGACTCACACTCTGCGCTCGCCCAAAAAGCCTCAGGTACATTTACCTGTGTTGATAAGCTGTAGGGATATAGACACAGATAACAGCAAAAAAATTTCATCCCTCACAGTATCTCAACTTAAGCGACTAAGTCTTGCTCATTTGAGTCATCGCCTAAACAGATTGTTAATTAAAGCACTTGAAGCCTTTTTGGGGGCATGCGACCCTAGGCGCCACAGCTAAAGGAGTGCTAATAAGATGCCATTTTCTCAATCTTTTTCCCTCGCCCAGATCATCGGTCTTCTCGCCGTGGCCTTTTTAGGACTGTTAATCGGTGCCCTACTCAATCAACGTCTCACCCGCTCACGCTGGCAACAGTTTAAAGACGAATTAGAGCAAGAAATGCGGCAAGTAAACGAAGACGCCGAGCTCTCCCTCGCCCAGCAGCAAGTTTTAGTCGACGACAAAGATAACCAACTGCGCCAATGCCAACAGCGCTTAGAGCAAAAGATAGAACAACTGGGTAAAGCCGAAGCCATGGCCGAGCGCCTGCCGAGTGTTGAGCAGCAACTTGCCGACAGCCATCGCCGCCAACTTGAGCTCCAACTGGCCTTATCCAAATCCAATGCGATGCAACAGACCATTCAAGCCAAGGCCGATGCCCAGCAATCCGCGATGCAGGAAAAAATCGCCACCTTAGAAATGGCCGAAGTGCGCCTACAAACCCAATTTGAAAACCTTGCCAATCGTATTTTCGAAGAGCGTAGCGAAAGCTTTAAGCATCAAAATGCTAACCAGTTAGAAGGCGTCCTCGGGCCGTTGAAGCAACAGTTAGAAGGCTTTAGGCAGCAAATTCGCGAATCCTACAATCATGAACAGTCGGAACGCAGCGCCCTTAAGCATCAATTAGAACACCTGCGCGAGCTCAACTTAAAAATGAGTCAGGATGCCATTAACCTGACCAAAGCCTTAAAGGGCGATAACAAGCAGCAAGGTAACTGGGGCGAAGTGATTTTAGACCGCGTGCTGCAAGAAAGCGGTCTGCGCGAAGGTCACGAATACCACACCCAGCAAGATCTGAAGGACGACAGCGGCAAACGCTTTAAGCCAGATGTGATCGTACATTTGCCTGAAAATAAAGACGTCGTCATCGATGCCAAGATGTCGCTTGTCAGCTACGAGCGCTATTTTAATAGCGAAGATCCGTTGGTGCGTGAACAGGCTATCAATGAACACGTTTTATCGATCCGCAATCATATTAAGGGCTTGAGCCAAAAGGATTATCAGCGTTTACACGGGCTAAAAAGCTTAGATTACGTGCTGATGTTTATCCCGATTGAACCCGCCTTCTTACTGGCCCTAGAGCATGACCCAAGCCTAGTTAACTTTGCCCTCGAGCAAAATATTATGCTGGTCAGTCCAACCAACCTCTTGGTTGCCCTGCGAACAATCAATAATATCTGGCGTTACGAGTATCAGAACCAGCACGCCCAAACTATTGCCAAACAGGCGGGTCGCATCTACGACAAACTCTGTGGCTACCTCGACGATATGGAAAAACTCGGTCGCGCTCTGGATAACGCCGAAAAAACCTATCACAGTGCCATGAACAAATTGTCATCGGGTAAAGGCAATTTAGTGCGTCAAGCGCATTTAATGCAGCAACTAGGTGTTGATACCAGCAAGCAACTCGATAAGATGTTACTTGAGAAGGCGCTTAACGAAGCCTTAGACGAGAGTGATGCGCAGGACAGCGGTGATAATCAAACTCATCGCGATACGCTTTTGCCCCATACTGAGGATGCCACCGCACTCGAACAATAACGAACAACACGCAGTTTAAAAGCCAATAACTCATAATCCTGAATCGATAGGGAAAAGTCGATTGTAACCTTGATGCCCGGAGGCAAGTTCTGCATGTGCAACCCATTGACAAAGATGGTGTTATCCAGCGCAATTATCATCGCAGGGGCATTTAATGCCTCTGCGGCTTTCGCGTTAACTTCTACCCAGAAGACCTTTCTCGAGGCTGAAAAAGCCTTAAAGAAACAAGACTATGCCACCTATAAGCCCCTGCGTGCTAAGTTAGGCGATTATCCGCTGGCGATTTATCTCGACCATGATATCGACATTGGCAAGCTTAACGATTTACGCGGCAACGACGCTAAGGCCATGATAGATAAGTATCAAACCACGCCTATGTACCAACGCCTACGTTCAAAATATTTATTAAATGCCGGCGGCCAAAAGCGTTGGAACGACTTTTTGAGCCTCGCTCAAGACGCGCCGACCGATGTCAGGCTACAGTGTTATTTCTATGAGGCCAAACTCGCCAAGGGCGAAACCCAAACCGCCTACACGGCAGCGCAGTCACTTTGGGTCTATGGCGATTCCCGTCCCAAGGAATGCGATCCCCTCTTCAATGCTTGGACCAAGGCCGGTAAACGCACTCAGGATGTGATTTGGGCGCGGATGTTACTGAGTTTCGATGAGGGCCAAACCAGCCTGCTGAGTTACCTATCGCAAAAAATCACCGTGCATAGCGCCGAGGCAAAACGCTTAGTGGCGGTGTTTAAAGATCCCAATAGCCTGCGCCATACCGAAAAATTTAAGGATAAAAATCCTATCGTTGGCGATATCGTCGCCGCAGGCTTAAAACGCCTTGCCCGTAAGGATCTCGACCAAGCCATTAATTTATATACTCGGTATCAAAAAGCGAAACGCTTTACCCCAGCGCAGGATCAACAGCTGCAAAAGTACTTGGTACGCCGCGTGTTGATTGAGCAGGATGATAATTTTAGAGACTGGGCCGATAACCTGCTGCCCGAGATGAAAAGCGATGATATGTTCGAGCGCCGCTTACGCTGGGCGATCCGCGAGCAAGACAGCACCCATATCGCGCGCTACTTAGATTTATTATCGCCAGAAAGCGCAGCCAAAGAGCGCTGGCAGTATTGGTTGTATCGCACTAACGCGAAACACGCTCCCGAAAGCGCCACTAAGGCGTTAGCGGCGGTCAGTAATGAGCGCAATTTTTACGGTTTTGCCGCGTCGCAGTTATTGAATAAGCCCGTCTCCTTAAATCAAAGTCCTGAGCCTGTGGTGGATGGAACCAGTCAAAAACTCGAAGACGATTTAGGCTTTGTGCGCGTATTGGAGTTGATGGCGCTGGACCGTTACTTCGATGCCCGCTATGAATGGGTCGCCCTGCTAAAACGCAGCAATAATGAGATGCGCGCCCGCTATGGTCGTTATGCTCACGATCAAGGCTGGTATGACTTTGGCGTGGAGGCCAGTATCCAAGGCAAACTCTGGGATGATATTCCCCTGCGCTTCCCGATGGCGCATCAGTCAGGCTTTGAACATGCCAGTAAAAAGCACAAGGTCAATATTGATGAAATCCGTGCGATTAGCCGCCGCGAAAGTGCGTTTTTCCTCTATGCGACCTCAGGTGTCGGTGCCCGCGGTTTAATGCAGATTATGCCCGCGACTGCCAAGGCGACAGCGAAGAAACACGGGGCTAAATACAGCGATCCTAAGGATCTGTACAGCGCCGAGCTGAACTTAAACTTAGGCAGCGCCTATTACGCGCAATTGTTGAAGGATTTCAATCAAAACCGCGTGTTAGCAACCGCCGCCTATAACGCGGGCCCCTCGCGGGTTCGCCGCTGGTTAGCGGAGTCGAATGGGAAGCTCGATGCCATGAGTTTTATCGAGTCCATTCCCTTCACCGAAACCCGTGAATATGTGCAAGCCGTGTTAAGTTATCGGTTGATTTACGAGGCGCAAAAACAAAAGCCACAGCCTTTATTTAATGAGGCTGAGCTCAAGTTCCATTACTAAGCTACATGGCGAAAATGGGATAGTAATCGAACAGTAATCAAGGTGGCATTGGCCACCTTGATCATTTTTGGCCACATCAAGATGCCGTTTTATCCCAAGGTTTAACCGTATGAGTGTTTAATCGGCAAACGCGCTCAAGCGAGGTAAACTTGTTTGCACTCTTGGCCACTAAATGCGAATAATTAGCGATTAGTCATTTAACACGCCAGTCTCGATGCTCAATCTCAGCGGTTTATCCTTAAGTTGCGAATATCAGCCCTTTGTCTGTCCCCATACTCAACGCATTCATGGCTATGAAGCACTCGCCCGTTTTTACCTTGAGCAGGGTCAAGCCATCGCCCCGAATCTAGTGTTTGAGCAATTACACGAAGCCAGCGAACAACTGGCGGCGGTCGAGTTTCAGGCAAAAGCTTTTCAGCTCAAACACGCCCCTCAGGCACAGCGGTTATTTGTGAATGTAGACCCCCACGCGGTGGATGGCGCGCATACCCAAAAGTTACTCGACCTGCTATCGCAGCATCCGCAATTGACGGTGGAAATCATTGAAAACACCTGCGTGAGTGATGCCGAACTTGCTAATCGCTTGTTCCATCAATTTAAAGCGGCCAATATTCAAGTGGCGCTCGATGATATCGGCGCGCCCCACTCCATGCTCTCCATCGATTTAATGATGAATGTGGACTACCTCAAGTTTGACCGCTACTGGCTTAAATTAATCGACGCGCCCCATGGTATCGCCCTGCTCGGCGCCCTGATTGAATTTGGCAAACGCACGGGCAAACAATGCATCCTTGAAGGCATCGAAACCGAGGCACAACTCCAGCTAGCCCGCGAGCTTAATATCGATCTAGTACAGGGATTTCTATTCAAACCTTGGTTTATCCGCCCAGAGCAAAGTGAAAGGTTAATTTGTTTGGGATAATAATGGTTTATACAAGAATGGCAGAGTGAATGTAGGTTCGCTGTGATTGTGAAGTTAGAAATGGATCACACCAATATTGCTAAATAACATATTGCGTTATGTGCATTTCCACTGTTTCCCCAGTGACACGCCGTGAATATATCCCTATAGGCTCGACGGCGGCATCCATGCCGCCAACGGTCACTGGTGCAACAATGACAATCTTAACAACCCCTCTAGCAGTTCCTCTATCTAAAAAAGCTATTAGCACTCGTTAGTGGATCATAAGCGATTCATATACGGGTGATTTCAACAGGAAAATATAAAATCATTTAAAATTAATTACTTGCTTAAAGCAAAACTTAGATAATAGTTTGGGAAACGTACATGTGCCTTTTACTAATGGTATATTTCAAGGAAAGCTGATAAATTCTTTACATACAGATAGTTAGCTGAGCACGTTTTCACTAGTCTAACGAGCATATACACTAATAACGCTTTAAATTGTGGCTAGAAGTTGTGCTTCTAAGTATTAAACTAATCACACATAATATGGATTGTTAAATGGGCAACATGGTAATAAGTGGTACAGCAGATATCACGCATGAGGGAATTAAAAAACATTTCACAAAATGGAAGAAACACCCATTCCAATCAGTTATCGAACTAATTGCTAACGGATTTGATTCTGGCGCAACATCTGTTGATGTCACAATTGAGCTCAATGAAATGCATGGCTTAGCAGCTATAACTGTATTGGACAACGGGTCTGGTATTGACATACAAAAATGCGATCAGCATTTTTCTAGGTTTAATGAATCTTCAAAGCAAGGTGATGATGACCTCCAAGGCGCACACGGAAAGGGAAGGCTTGCTTTTCATTTACTCTGCTCAAATGCTACTTGGTACACCAAATACCATGACACTGAATCTAAGATATTAATAGATAGCCATACACTACGTAATTTCTCAGCACTAGAGATTTCATCTGACGAGCAGCATGCGTCATTAAGCTCATTAAAATCAGGCACATGTGTAGTTCTTACAAATTTCCATACGAACTTACCAGAACTAGGTGTTATTAGAAAAAACCTTGAAAATTATTTTGGTTGGAGATTAATTCTAAATCCAGAGAGAAAGTTAACTGTTAATGGATTGGATGTTGATATCCCTGATAGTGTTCTTATTGAGAAAAATATTTCCATCAATAATACTGAATTTAAAATTGATTTTATTCGCTGGATAAACAAGCCTGGAGATGAAAAATCATACAACTATGTTGTTAACAATGATGGGCGGGTATTACATCGCGATTTAAGCAGTTTTAATAACAAGCCAAATTTCCATCTTAGCTCTTATTCTAGATCAGATTGGTTCGATAATTTCGATAAAACAAATTCATCTCTAAATTTCACTGATACTCCACAGGTTTGTCCGGATTCAACTGAATTTAAGAAGTTAAAAAAGACAATACATAAATTCAGTAGTGATATATACGAAGAATTCCTTCGCGAATTCGTTGAAGAAAAGATCAATGAATATGAAATCCGTGGTTATTTTCCTAACCATAAAAATCTTAAAGCAGAAGAAGCTGCTTGGCGAAGAGAAAATACAAAGAAATTTGTAAAATCTCTTTATTTGGCTGATCCAACAATTTTCAATAACATCAAAGAAAAGCCTGTAAAAATATTACTAGCACTAATTGATAAGATACTTGTATCCAATGAAAATGACACGATTTTTGAAGTTATTGGTGAGATTCTTGACCTAGATGAAAATCAACTCAATACATTCTCAAAACAGGTTAAAAATTCATCGTTAAAAAATATTATTAGTACTATAGAAGTCCTCCAAAAGAGAGAGCTTGCGGTTCAAAAACTTCGAGAAATAATGGTTAAACACTATAAAGAAGTTCTTTAAACTCCTGACTTACAAGGCATTATAGAAAGTAACACTTGGCTTTTCGGTAACAAATACACGGTGCTAGGTGCTGAAGAGGATGATTTTCAAAATATATCCTTTAAACTGAGGGAGCACGTTAAAGGGATAAATTTAATTGATGACTGCGACATAGAAGCATCGGATGCAGAAGATGGGCTAGATATTGAAGGTGTCAGACGACAAGTAGACTTATTTTTAGCGAGAAAAAATATTGGTTTTAATTCAAGAGGTGAGTCTTTTTACCAGTGCACAATAATCGAAATAAAGAGACCTGCTGTTGCACTCAACGAGAAGCATCTTAAGCAAATTAAAGATTATGCTCGAATAATATCTGAGCATTCAGGCTTCTCTATGGAGAAAATGAAATTTGAAATAATTCTGGTTGGTAGGAAAGTATCAGAGAAAGATTTCGACATCCATTCGGCTTTAGAGACTGCAGATGCTAAGAATGAACCTGGATTAGTGTTCAGCTTCAAGAATGATCGAATAAAAGGGTACGTAAAAACTTGGGGAACCATATTTGCAGAGTTTGATCTAGCGAACCACTACTTGCTCGACAAGCTTCAAATGAAGCGGGATTCACTAGAACATAAATCATCAGAACAACTTGTAGATGATCTTCAGAAACCATCTGAATAAAGCATTTAATAAGCGCACATTGTCGGATTGTTTCTCCGCTATAATCCAAGCCAACAGACCATACCGATGCAAGCAAGGTGAACTGTGGCGATTAGCGAGACGACCGTCCGCCCCACGGACGGGGCGGTCGAGCATCCACGGATGGACTTGCTGCGCGTCGGCGAGCAAATGCCACGGCTCGCCGATAAACTGCAGCAAAAAGAACTAATAAACCAAGAGTTAGCCTGTTCACAGTTTTATCTACTCTAATTAACGCTTTTCAGCCTCAAATCATACGGTGTGAAGATAATGGAATGCCTTGGCTCACCTCTCTATGGACGGTAAGAATCACACTAAGCCTATTGATTTCACAGTAAAAGCGACTGGCTAAGCGCGTCATATTCCGCCATAGTGGTAGAGTGAATGACCTTATCCATGCACAAGGAGTCTCCCGTGGCACATTCTGGTTTAAGCCAACTATTACAACAACTTGAACAAGTACTATTAGGCAAGCCACGGCAAATTCGCTTAGCCCTCGCCTGTATTCTCGCCCGTGGCCACCTATTAATTGAAGATTTACCCGGTATGGGCAAAACCAGCCTGTCCCATGCCCTCGCCCAAAGCCTCGGCCTTAGCTATCAACGTATTCAATTTACCAGTGATATGCTGCCCGCCGATATTCTCGGGGTATCGATTTTTGATAAACACCAAGCGCAATTTGTGTTTCATCCCGGCCCTATTTTTAAACAGATGGTGCTGGCCGATGAGATTAACCGCGCCAGCCCTAAGACTCAGAGCGCCCTGCTCGAGGCAATGGCCGAGCAGCAAATTTCAGTCGATGGCATCACCCACAGATTACCCAATCCGTTTTTTGTGATTGCCACACAAAACCCCACGGAGCAATCGGGCACCTTTCCGCTGCCCGAATCCCAACTCGACCGCTTTATGATGCGGATTTCCATCGGTTATCCTAGCCATGATGCGGAGCTGGCGATGCTGAAAAGCGATCAAACGCCGCAAACCCTCGATAATTTACCCCAATGTTTAACCCCGCTGGCATTAACCCAGTTGCAGGAACAATGCGACAAGGTCGCGGCGTCCGATGCGCTGCTCAATTATGTCTTGGCCTTAGTGCATGACTCGCGCAACCAAACCGATGCCGTCGGCTTGTCGCCCCGCGCAACCAAAGCACTATTGCAGGCGGCTAAAGCTTGGGCATTTTTAGAGGGAAGACACTATTTAGTCCCCGAAGATGTGCAAGCGGTGTTTTGCAGTGTGGCCGAACATCGACTGCGCACCAGCAGCCAATTGCAGGGGGAAGCGCTCTCGGAGCGGATCCTCGCCAGCGTCAATCCCATCATGTAATGCCTTGTTAATCATATCGATAAGGACGCTCAGACTATGATGAGGACTAGATGAAACGAGTATTTACGACTTTCTGGCAACGCTGGTTGGCAAGGCGCATGCCGCCCAGTTCAGAGTTTGTCCTCAGCCATCGCAGCATCTTTATTCTGCCCAGTGGCTTTGGTTTAGTCTGGCTTGCTCTGGTACTGCTGCTGTATCTGTTTGGCACTAACTATCAAAACAACCTAGTGATTGGCCTGAGTATTTTGCTACTCAGCCTATTTAATACCTGCATCCTCTACAGCTATAAAAATCTCGCGGGTTTGCGTCTTCGCGCGCTCACGGCGCCGGAGGTGTATGCGGGCGAAACCATCACCTTTCCAGTCCTGCTCACCTCAAGTCACAGCAGCCACAATATCAGCTTAAATTACCCCAATAATTTAGCGTACTTACTCAAACAAGTCGGCGCCGATGAGGTGCAAGCCTTGGTCTCGTTTGCCCATGATCGCCGCGGCCTAGTATCGCCTGGCCGACTTAAGATTGAATCCTTTTATCCCTTAGGGCTTTGCCGCGCTTGGTCCCATATTGATCTCGATAATGCGCACATCGTCTACGCCCACCCGATTGAAAGCCCTTTGCAACTAAAAGCGGCCACCGAATCTGGTGAAGACGAACGGTTAGAAAGAGCGGGAAAATACATTGCCGGCATCGATGAATACAAAGGGCTTAAGCCCCATGTGCTCGGAGAATCCCTCAAACAAGTGGCATGGAAACAATGGGCCCAAGGGCGCGGCATGTTAACCAAGGAGTTCGAGCAGCCTCAGGGCGATCCTGTATGGTTAACCTTAGTCCCCGATCCCGCACAGCTTGAACAGCAATTAGGTCAGCTTAGTTGGCAAGTTAACCATTTGAGTCAACAGGAGCAATATTTTGGTCTGTGGCTGCAACGTGTCGGGGCGGAAGATCTGGTCCTCACACCCGATACGGGCAATGCCCATCGCATCGCCTGCCAAAGGGCGCTCGCACTCTACGGACAAGATATCAGCACGCTGGATAAAACCGATAAATTGGTGAATAACCAAGGCGTTAGCCATAAGCGCCCGCTTCCTCCCCATGGGCAAGGCGTTCATGCGGCAAAAATGGAGCCGCGGCGATGACAACGCAAACTTCGACGCATCACAAGGCTAATTCTCACAAGCTGACAACCTACCATGCCAATGGGCCGCAGACGGGGGATAATATCAGCCGCCAAACACTATTTTGGCTGCTGCTCACCAATATTGCAGTACTCAGCCCCTTATTCGAAAAGACGACACCTTGGACCCTTGGGATCTGCGCCATTTGCCTGGTGTGGCGAGTCGGAATCTATGTCGGCAAAGTGGCAAAACCACCACGCTACTTAGTCACTAGTCTTGCCATTGGCGCCGCGATTACCCTCGCATTGGTATCGGGTGAGATTGGGCTATTAAACGCCTTAGTCAACCTGCTAATTTTAGGATATGCCTTAAAATACATTGAGATGCGCAGCATCCGAGATGTACGGGCCGTGGTAATTGTGGGCTACTTTTTAATTGCGCTGACCTTTATCGACCACCAATCCATGCTCAATACCGTGCATTTAATTGGCGTCACTATCATCAATACCTGCGTGCTGGTGACCTTGTATCAAAGCAAACACAACTGGCAACACACCGCTTGGATTGGCGCTAAATTATTGCTGCAGAGTGTACCTTTGGCGCTGCTGCTGTTTTTGGTCTTGCCGCGCTTTGCCCCGCTCTGGCTAGTCCCGAATATGAAGGAAGCCCAAACCGGACTCTCGGATACCCTTTCCGTGAGCGACATCAGCAAACTCACCCGCTCCTCCGCACTGGCCTTTAGGGCGAGCTTTACCGAGGCAAGACCCATCCAAGCCGAACTCTATTGGCGCGTGCTGGTGCTGGAAGATTACGACGGTCAAACCTGGCGCCAAGATGTCGGCATCAAACAAATTCAAAAGGATGCGCTGTTTTTTCCGCCATCAAGGCCAGATCCCGCACGGCTACTCCCGACTGCGATGACGGATGATACAGGCAGCAATGCGCCGCAGCGATACGACTATCAAGTGATTGTTGAACCTAGCCACCAGCCTTGGTTATTCGGGCTCGATGTGGCCTACAGCCAAGATAAAAAGGTCATCAATCTCCCCGATTATCGGCTCTATTCCCTACGTAATGTCGATCAACGCATGGGCTACAGCGCCCGTTCGTTTCCTCAGGCCCAAATGGATCTCAAGCTAAGTGCCAAACAGCGGCAAATAAACCTGAAACTGCCCGAAGACACTAACCCCAAAACTTTGGCGCTCGCCGCCGAGTTTAAGGCCAACTATCCCGAGCCAAAGCAGCGTCTGCTCGCCATGATGGGTTATTTTAATCGCGAACCGTTTTTTTACACCCTCACCCCGCCGCCCATTGGCCCGGAGCAAGTTGATGATTTTCTGTTTGAAAATAAAGCCGGATTTTGCGCCCATTACGCCTCCGCCTTTATCTTTATGGCGCGGGCCACTGGCTTACCCGCGCGTATGGTCACGGGCTATCAAGGGGGCGAATACAACCCGCAGGCCGATTACCTGAGCGTGTATCAATATATGGCCCACGCTTGGGCAGAAGTCTGGCTCGAGAATGAAGGTTGGGTACGATTCGATCCAACGGCCATGGTCGCCCCTAACCGTATCGAACAAGGCTTCGATGCCGAGTTCTCCCCCGAGCAAAGCTACCTGCAAGAAAGCCCCTTTAGCAGTTTGCGCTTTAAAACCATGCCTTGGCTCAATGAGTTAAGGCAGCGCTTTGCCAGCCTAGATTATTACTGGAGTCTCTGGGTGCTCGGTTTCAATCAGGAGCGGCAAAACAAAGTGTTAAGCGGCATTTTAGGGGATGTTACTAAAACCAAGGTGGCGGTGTTTATGAGTGTCTGTATTAGCCTTATCGGCCTCTATATCGCCTACAGTGTAGGGCTGTTTCGCTTTAAACGGGAGCAGGATCCTATCAGCGCTAAGTACCAGCGCATTTGTCAGCGCCTCAGTAAATTTGGCATCACCCGCCCAGCCCACCTTGGCCCGAATGCCTTTGCCGCGCAGCTTATTGACACGCACCAGCAGCAATCACCAGAGTTTTGCCGTGAGTTTGACACCCTGACCCAAAGCTATGTCGCGCTGAAATACCAACAGCTTGCGGACGGTGACTATCAAGCGGCGCTAAAGCGCTTTAATAGCGCCGCTAAAGCCCTAAACTGGCGACTATTTGGCCCGGGTAAACAGTTAAAATAGGCGGGATAAACCGCAGGCGGACAAGATTGTTGAATCTTATAAATCAGTCACATAGAATTGCCAAGCCACTTTGCTATGCATAACAGCAATCCCAAATCGTGAGTCGAATATGCTGAAGTTAATCCAATCCAATCAAATGGAAGTGCTCTGTGCCCATCTTGCCGCGTATTTGCGCCAGCCGCTACCCGGCGTGGCGTTATTGCAAAGTGAGCATATTTTGGTGCAAAGCCCTGGGATGTCGACTTGGTTACGCCTTGAAATTGCAAAACAAAATGGCATCGCCGCCGCGCTGGAATTCCCGCTACCTTCAAGCTTTATTTGGCAACTGTGCCACGATTTACTCCCCAATGTCCCCAAGGAAAACGCCTTCACTAAGGCGGCAATGACCTGGAAGCTGATGCAGCTACTGCCTCAGCTACTGGATGAACCTTCCTTTGGGCCACTGCGCCATTATCTGGGCCATACCTTAGACAATATGGAATCGAGCGCGGCTGACCTCAATAGCAACCATCAGCTTGGCGCCATAAGCGCCGATGATATTAAGCTTTACCAACTTTGCGGCCGTATCGCCGATATCTTCGACCAATATTTGGTTTACCGCCCCGACTGGATTGCCGCATGGGAAGCCAATGAACCGCTCGAATCGCTCAAATTGAATGAGGAGCAAGGCTGGCAACCCATCCTCTGGCGCGCACTGATTGCCTACAACCGCGATGAGCTGCGTCAAAGCCACTACCACAGGGCCAATCTACATCAGGATTTAATTGCCGCATTGGGCGATAGCGCAAATTCACTCGCAAAATTGCCGCAGCGTTTATTTGTGTTTGGGATCTCCTCCATGGCGCCCCAAACCATCGATGTGCTCCACCAGCTCGCGAGCCGCATCGATGTGATTATCTTAAGCCTGAGCCCCTGTCAGCATTATTGGGGCGACATTATCGACCCACGCCATCGGGCGCGAATGGCATTGCAATATGCCGGAAAACGCCAATTAGCCGAACAATGGGAAGATAAACTCGAAGTCGGCAATCCCCTGCTCGCCAACAATGGCAAGATGGGCCGCGAATTACTCGATATGCTGCTCGAACTGCCACCAGAACACTGTGACTTCGGGGACGATGTGTACTGCGAGCCCTGCGGCGATCCTAACGATCCCCACGCCAACGCCAGTATGCTGGCCGGGGTGCAATACGATATCTTAGAAATGCAGACGCTCGATAGGGTACTCGGGCCGGATGCTGAGCTATATCAAGAGGTTGCGAATCGCCGGGTATTAACTGCCGACGATGATTCGATTCAAATCAAGAGTTGCCACAGCCCGCTTAGGGAAGTCGAAACCCTGCACGATCATTTACTCGATCTGCTGGATAGCGACAACCAACTCACGCCCAAAGACATAGTGGTGATGATGCCGGATGTCGCCGCCTACGCGCCCTATATCGATGCGGTGTTTGCGGCCAAACAGGGGCTGGAATATATCCCCTACGCCATTGCAGACCGAGGCGCGGCGCAGGAATCGCCACTCATTAATAGCTTTTTGAATTTACTCAATATTAATCAGAGCCGCTTCGGACTGACCGATATTTTAAGCATTCTCGAAGTGCCAGCCATTTTGCGACGTTTTCAGCTCGAAGAAGACGAGCTGCCACTCATTCGCCGCTGGTTAGATGAAGCCGGCGTGCGTTGGGGCCGCGATGAACAGAGCCGCCTTAAACAGGGCGTGCCCGCCTTCGAGCAAAATTCCTGGGCCCTTGGGATCAAACGCTTAATCTTAGGCTATGCCTTACGGGACGATGCGCCGTTGTATCAATCATCCCCGCAGGGAACGCACTATTTAACCGTTGCAGGGGTTGAGGGCCAATCGGCGCAGGCCCTTGGCAAACTGTTGAACTTTATTGAAGTCCTCGATGAAACCACCCAAGTATTAGCCAAGACGCAAGCGCCCTCATTGCGATTACTCGAACTCACCGAACTGTTAAATGCCTTTTACGCCCCCGATGAGGATGAGCGTGAGCAATTGCAGGAAATTCGCGATGCGATTGCCGTTTTAGAGCAAGAGCTGCTTGCCGCAAGCCCTGCCGATATGGGGGCACAGGCCAACGACTTAGATTTAAGCATCGAAGTGCTGGCGCTCTGGTTTAATCAACGCTTAACCGAGTCACGTGTCGGCCAACGATACCTCGCGGGCAGCGTGAATTTTTGTACCTTAATGCCAATGCGCTCGATTCCCTTCAAGGTCGTGTGCCTACTGGGTATGAATGATGGTGTCTATCCTAGGGTGCAACATCCAGTGGGCTTTGATCTGATGGCCCATTTTGGTGCGCGCAAAGGCGATCGCTCCCGCAGATTAGATGATAGATACCTGTTTTTAGAGGCGTTACTCTCGGCTCGGGAGCAGCTGTATATCAGCTATATTGGCCGTAGCGAACGGGATAACTCGGAGCGTATTCCATCTATGCTGGTCTCCGAGCTGATTGAATATTGTCAGTTGTGTTATCTGCCTGAATCCCTTGCGGCAGAAGCAGCTACTAATGTCAGTAACGAAGATGCCCAGCAGGCATTACTTGAGGCTATTGTGAGCCATCAGCCGCTGCAACCATTTGACCCTAAACTCTATCAAGCAGCACTGGCGCAAGCCCCCGCCTCCCAAGGGATAAAACAGAGTTATAGCCAGCAATGGTGTCCGCCCGATAGCAATAGTCAGTTGCAGCATGGTCGATTTATCGAAGCCCATACCCAGATAGTGCTCGAAGATGGCGCAATTGGTGACAGTGAGACCCAACAGGATATTGAGCCCCTTGGCGAAGCTGAGCATGTCGATATCTCGGCCTTTATTCGCTTCTTTCGCAATCCCGCGCAGTATTTCTTTAATCGTACCCTGAAAGTCGATTTAAACCTGAATATTCAAGCGGATGATAACGATGAGCCCTTTAGTCTTAATGCGTTAGAACGTTATTTATTACAGGCTCAGCTCCTTGGCGATGCGCTCGAGCAGGGGCAAAACGAGCCCAGCACTGAACTGTTACAACGCCTTAAGGCCAGTGGTAATTTGCCGATGCAGCCCTTTGATGATCTGCTGCTGCGTCAATACAGCCATGATATCGCGCCGCTGATCGGTAGAACCCTGTTTATGCGCGGCGATGTAGCTCCCCGCCATGCCGATATTCGGCTCAGCTTTGAGTTGCCACACGCTCAGAGCGTAGGGACTCAGTTAAAAACCAAGCGGGTGATCCTCGAAGGCCGTATCGATGATATCAGCCCTAAGGGATTGGTCACTTGCCGCCCAGGCAGTGCCCATGGGCGGGACATTTTAGCTCTGTATCTGCGTCATTTATGTTTAATGGCCGCAGGAGTGGCTCAACCTAGCGACCTACAACCTAGCTATCTGCTGGATATGGGGCATTTTCATGCCCTCGCGCCCATTACGCCAGCGCTTGCCCATGCGAAGCTCGCCAACTTATTACAATATTTTTATCAGGGCCAAATTCATCCCCTGTGTTTTATGCCAAGAACCTCCCTCGCCTATGCCAGCGCTGAGGCGCATGAAGCGGAAGACTCGCACCCAAGCAAAGACCCGCACAAAGCACGGCTCGAAGCGGCGCAGAGCGAATGGCTGGACGAGCAAGGTGAACTTGGCGAAGGCACAGATCCCCATTATCAGCGGCTGTTTCATTTTCCCGACGACTTTACCGAGGCACATTTTGGCAAGCTCGCCGATGACATCTATCGGCCAATGCTTAGCCTGTACCATAAGGATACCCTCGCCCAACTCGAGGAATTTGCCCTGAATGAAGCCCCAACCGCCACAGAGGGAGCGCACTGATGACTAAGGTATCACCCGCTTTGCCGTTAGATCCGCTCACCCTGCCATTTGGCGGCAGTCGCTTAATCGAGGCCAGTGCGGGCACGGGTAAAACCTACACCATTTCAGGTCTGTATCTGCGATTACTGCTTGGGGATGGCTTAGGCGAACCGCTCAATTGTGAACAAGTTCTGGTCGTGACCTTTACCAATGCCGCCACCGAGGAGCTGAGGGACAGGATTCGCCGCCGCATTCAGGTGGCCTTTAAGTGTTTCTTAGGCTTAGAGATTAGCGACCCTTTTGTGCAGGCGCTGTACGATAAGACCCCTGAAGCCGAGCGCGCTATCGCCCTGAGACGCTTCGACTTGGCGCTCAAATCCCTCGACGAAGCGGCGATTTTTACCATTCACGGTTTTTGCCAGCGGATCTTGGCCGATCTCGCCTTCGAATCATCATTGCTGTTCGAGTCGGATTTCACCTTAGACGACAGCGAATTTTTACACCATGCGGTGCGGGACTTTTGGCGTGAGGCCTGCTATCCGCTACCTGAGTATTTAGCCCAAATCATTGCCAGCGAATTTGGCGATCCCGACGGATTAGTCAAGCAGTTGAGAGCCTTGCTCGGTGCCAGTGAGGCCAAACCGTTAAAACCAGTGCAGCCCTTTGCTCGTTTGGCAGAGTCCTTAAGCCAGAGTGTGCAGCGCTTTAAACTCGCCTGGCCGCGTGGCCGCGACGCGCTGTTAGAGTTACTGCATAGCCTACCACTTAACGGCCAACGTTTTGGTAAAGCAAGCGACAATTACCCTAAACTGGCTGAAATGTTCGACCAGCTGGATAACTTCCTAGCCTTTGGTCACGGCTTACCGCCGCTCAAAGTGCTCGAATCCCTATCGCTATCCGAGCTTAAGCTGAATAAAGGCGGCGTGCTCCCAAGTGCGAGCGAAGCGCCACTACTTGACCATATGGAGCAGTTAGCCGCGCTGATTAACGCGATAAAACCCGCATTTCTTTACAGCGCCAAACAAGGGATCAGCGAGCGCTTTGCCAAGCAAAAACAGCAGAAAAATGTGCTGACACCCGATGATCTGCTCACCACCTTGGCAGCGGCGATGCAGGCCAATCCCGACACTTTACCTAAGGCGGTGGCGAATCGCTTCCCCGTGGCACTTATCGATGAGTTCCAAGATACGGATCCACTGCAATTTGCTATTTTCTCAGGGATTTATCAAACCCGTTTGGGGATTGAAGCTCAAGGTTCGACGGCGGCTGAACTTAAGCCTCGCACGGATAGCAAATTAAGCCTGCTGATGATTGGTGACCCTAAACAGGCGATTTATGCCTTCCGCGGCGCCGATATTTACACTTATATCGAGGCGCGCAGACAAACCGAGGCGCACTATTTCCTCGATACTAACTATCGCTCGAGTCGCAATCTGGTGGCCGGAGTAAATCATTTATTTGCCCAGCATTCGGATCCTTTTATCAGCCAATCGATTCCCTTCGATCCAGTAAAGACGCCAGCCAGTGCGGCGGCCAAACAACTCGTTGAGCATGCGCCCAATAGTGCCGCACTGCGGTTAAAACTCTTGAGTGAAGGCGAAACTGGGCTCAATAAGGCCAGTGCTCGGCAAACCTTGGCCGAAGACACCGCCGCCGAAATAACCCGTTTGCTGACGCAGGCCGCCAATGGTCAATGCCGTACGCCCAAAGGGCCATTAATTGCTAAAGATATCGCCATCTTAGTGCGTGATAGAAACGAAGCGGCCGTGATGAAAACCGCGCTGAGCAAGCGCCAGATTGGCGCCGTCTTTTTAAGTCGCGACAGCGTATTTGAAACCGTCGAAGCGCGGGAAATGGCGCTCATTCTGCGCGCCTTGGCCAGTCCCAAGGACGAGCGTGCCCTGCGTAGCGCCCTTGCGACCGCCCTGCTTGGTTATCGCGCCGAGCAAATCCATGCCTTTAACCAAGATGAAGAGCAGCGCCAAAAACTGCTAGAGCAGTTTTTTGAGCTGCACCAGATCTGGCAAAAACGCGGCATTATGCCGGCGCTGCTCAGCCTAGCCAATGCCACCCAGATGGTTGCGCGTCTGCTGCATTCCCCTGTTCCGACAAGCATTGACCAAGCGGAGCAAGATGCTGCCGCTCATCTTGAGGCGAGCAATGGCGAACGTCGACTCACGGATTTTCGCCACTTAGCCGAGCTGTTACAGCAAAAGGCGACTGAAATCGATGGGATCAGTGCCCTGCTCAACTGGTATGAGCAACAACTGATTGATAACACAGGGACAGATGAACAGCAGCTGCGCCTTGAAAGCGAGCAAAACTTAGTGCAAATCGTCACCATCCATAAGAGTAAGGGGCTGGAATACCCAGTGTGCTTTGTGCCCTTTGTCAGCCTTGCGCGGGACAATCGCCGCCGCCCGACGCCCATGCTCTACCACAGAACCAATGCCGATGGCGCGCAGGAGCTGGTATGGGATTTAGAAGGCACGGATGAAGGTTGGGAACAGGCAAAACAGGAAACCTTAGCCGAAGATCTGCGTCTGCTCTATGTGGCGCTCACCCGCCCCGTGTACCTGTGTTATTTGTACATCGCCAACCATAGCCGCATGTTAAAGGCGGGGCTTAAAAGCCAGCTGCATGAAACCGCCATAGGTTATCTGCTTGGGATCACTGACACTGATTGTGATTTTTCACGCCTACAACATGCCGCCAAGGCACTGGTCGCGGGTCTCGAGGCGAGTCAACCTGCGATCAGCATTGAAGTGGTGGCCGACGACATTGCGGCTAACAAACTGCATACGGGGGGAAGTGATTCTCATACCTTGAGTGCCCGCAAGGTCAGCCGTCAGTATCGCACTCCATGGCGCGTCGGCAGTTATTCTGGCTTAGTTAAAAATGCGCCCCACGCTAAAGCCACTCCAGGCGCCGATGATGAGGTCAATGCCGTATTGGGGACCGATACCACAAACAGCGCTATTGACCCCTTGTGGCAAGGAGTTGAACCGCAAGCACAACCTCTGCTCAATCGCTTTAGTTTTGAGCGCGGCGCCAACGCGGGTAGCTTTATGCACTTAGTGCTTGAGTTAATTGATTTTACCCAAGCTCAAATCGACTTACCTCGAGAGCTACCTAAGGCCATGTTGCAATACGGCATTGCCCCCGAATGGCAACCCGTATTAGAGGATTGGTACCTTGAGGTATTACAAGCACCACTGGCATTAATGGCGCAGGATAATCAGCTTATTAATCCCGAGCTGTGTTTAGCCGCACTCGCGCCGCAGCACACCTTAGTCGAGATGGAGTTTTACCTACCTCTGAATCGCTTAAAGGATACTGAGCTTAATCAACTCCTTGGGCAATTTGGCTACGATACCGAGCTGCAGTTTGATGAATTACAGGGCATGCTTAAGGGGTTTATCGACTTAACCTTTGAATATCAAGGCAAGTTTTACATTGCCGACTATAAGTCGAACCATCTGGGGGATAATATTCAAGCCTATCATCATAGTGCGCTAAAACAGGCGATTGGCGATCATAGGTATGATTTGCAATATATTCTCTACTCCCTTGCGCTGCACCGCTATTTAGCGATGCGCTTGCCCAATTATGATTACGATACCCATATTGGCGGTTGTTATTATTTGTTTTTACGGGGAATGTCGGTGCAATATCCTGGCTTTGGTATTTATTATGATAAACCGCCCAAGGCGCTTATTTTGGCCTTAGATGCGTTGTTTCAGCGCAGCCTAGAGACAAGCACAGTGAACCAACAGGATACGGGAGCAATGGCATGAACCACAGCACCGAACTGACTCCCCCAAAAGAATCAACCCAATGGGTTGAAGCTGGCGCACTCAGACTCAAGGCGCCACTCACAGAGCTGCTCAAATACTGGGAAAAGGAGCGGCTGATCACCCCGCTCGACCGCCATTTTGCCCTCGAGATGGCAAGGCTTCATCCTAATGATGCCCAAGAGCCGCTGTTTATGCTGCTGTGCGCCCTGTTAAGTCAACAGCTCTCGGCCCAACATACCTGCCTAGTGCTCGAACATATAGTGCCAATGAATCCGATGGCGGAGCCGGTTAATCACTGCCAGATCCGTTTGAGCCTGCCAGAGCTGATTGCAAGGCTACAAAATTTTGAGGCCGTTGGTGAACCTCACAGCAATAAGCCACTGATTTTTGATGGCGGTCGACTCTATCTTGAGCGTTATCATCATTTCGAAACTGAGGTGGCCAACGCCCTGACGAGGCTATCTTCGAGTCAGCCCGTCAACACCACGGATAAATATTCAGACGCGCCGCTACGCAGGCAGCTCGATTACTTATTTCCAAATGCAGCATCTTCCCATGCAACACCAGCCCTTGAGCCTCATATCGACTGGCAAAAGGTGGCGACGGCAACGGCGCTCGGCAAGAAGCTTGCGGTGATCACCGGAGGCCCTGGCACAGGCAAAACCACCACAGTGACTAAGTTACTGTTGTTACAGCAATTAGGCTCACCAAAACAGATAAGACTCGTCGCCCCGACAGGTAAGGCCGCCGCCCGTTTAAGTGAATCGATAAAGGCCTCGAAAGCAAGACTCGAGCAGGAGCTCAAACAGGCTCAAGCGACAAATAAACAAGAACAAAGTCACGAAACTCAAGCGCTGTTAGCCGCGCTCAAGCAAGTGCCGGAAGAGGCATCAACCTTACATCGTCTGCTGGGTGTAATTCCCAATTCGGCGCAGTTTCGTCACCATCAGGGCAATCCCCTGCGGCTAGATCTCTTGATTGTCGATGAAGCCTCAATGGTCGATTTGCCTATGATGTATAAGCTGCTCACGGCCCTCCCCGAACAGGCGGGTTTGATCCTGCTTGGGGATCAGGACCAACTGGCCTCGGTTGAAGCAGGCGCCGTGCTAGCCGATATTTGCGCAGGCCTAAAATACGAGTCGGAGCAACACTCTGAATGGCGAATGCGTTATAGCCAAGCTCAGGCCGAACAATTGAGCAAGCTCACCGGCTTTGACTTACGCGCCTATATTCACCGCGAGCCAAAGATTGGCGACAGTTTGTGTATGTTGACCCACAGCCACAGATTTAAGGGCGATGCGGGCATTGGCCTGTTAGCCAGTGCGGTAAATCGCTCCGATCTGGCGGGGATTTTGGCCGTATGGCAACGGGGACTGGCCGAGCTTAGTTGGTTAGAACACAGTATGGATCTGAGCCAGACCCAAGCAAAAATCAGCGAGCCTGCAAACAACAGCGGCCTTCATGCCCTGCTAACACAGGCCTGTGAGCAATACGCAGAGTATTTACGTCCGCTGCAAATTTCAGATCCAAGCAGTGTGCCAAGCGCCATCGAAGCCATTGCCCGCTTTAACCAGTATCGCATCCTATGCGCCATGCGCAGTGGCGATTATGGTGTCGAAGGTATCAATCAAGCTGTGACTAAAGCGCTGTCTCAGGCCAAGCTGATCCATCCGCTGCAAGAGTTTTACCTCGGCAGACCGATTATTATCCAAAGCAACGACTATAACTTGGGCCTGTTTAACGGTGATATTGGTTTGATTTTGCAGGATGAAGACAGACCAGAGCGACTGATGGCCCACTTTATCAAAGCCGATGGCAAACTGCTTAAAGTGCTCCCTGCAAGGCTGCCTAGCCATGAAACCTGCTACGCCATGACGGTACATAAAAGTCAGGGCAGTGAATTTAATCGCGTCGCCCTTGTACTTCCGCCCAATCCGAGCCTAGTACAATGGCAATTGCTCACCAAGGAGCTGGTCTACACCGCTATTACCCGTGCAAAACAACACTTTAGCTGTTTAGGCACACAGCAAGTTTTCGAGCGCGCAAGCCAGCAAGCTACCCAGCGAGCCTCAGGTTTAGCCGATAGGCTCTGGCACGGTAACGCGATGACCAATGAATAGTTAACTTATTGAGTAACATGAAGAATCAACAAGTAAAAGGATCTTAAGATTGACTGAACAAGCCATGATCAAACTGCATCAGATGCAAGATGTCATCAATTTATTTGATGGCATTAAAGCTGAGGCGCAATTACCCGCACAATGCTACGAATGCTCACGTTATATTCGTTGGTCTGAATTTGAGGCAATGCAAGTATACGAGCTTGATTTTGAACCTTATTTAACCGTTGCAGCAAACTGTGATATGCGTTTTTTTACCCTGTATCAGAGTCAGCACCGCTTATACCTTGCCCATTGCAACTATGCTGGTCACGCGCCGCGATGGGAAGCTCGCCCCATCACCTTGTCGCAACTGACGGATACCGCGTTAATGACGAGGCTGATGCAAAACCACGCCTATCAATTAGGGCTCAATATCAAGCTCGATTTGGATTATCCCGTCTAGTCTCACTTTGTTGGGCTGAAATGCATTGTACTAGACTGGTTATCACCTAAATCTTTGGTCACTGATAAAGGAAGCAAGCTTTGAAGGCGCAAATAAAAGATAACTATCAAATCACAGTGGCGACCTTTGATAAATATGCCAAACAGTATCAGGACAAATATCTGGAATTTACCCCGTACACCCAAACCTATGATTGCCTCCTGAGCTATCTCACCGCAGACAGTCGCCTACTCGATATCAGTTGTGGGCCGGGCAGTATCAGCCGCTATCTGGTTGCGAAGGAACCTAAATTAACGGTTTTTGGTATCGACCTCGCCCCGCAAATGATTGCGCTCGCGAAACAAAATGTCCCCTCGGGTCACTTTGAGCTCATGGACTGCCGTCATCTTCATAAGCTTATTGACCGAAAAATGCCGCCGTTTGATCTTATCGCCTGCGGCTTTGCACTGCCTTTCTTATCCCAAACGGATCTGGTCGCGTTTTTTGCGCATCTTCGCGCTCTGATTGCGCCGCAGGGCATAGTGTATCTGAGCACCATGGAAGGTGAAGATAGCCAGTCTGGTTTACAAACTGGTAGCACTGGCGACAGTGTCTATGTGCATTACCATCGATATGATTTTATTGAACAACAACTTGCAGCCAATGGTTTTCAGATACGAGATGTCAAGCGCCAGCTCTTTCCAACACCTGAGGGAACAACGGCTACAACGGATCTCTTTATTCTGGCGCAGTCAGGTGCTTAGCATAAGTAGCCCTAAACCGAGTAAACACGTAACCCATTGCAATCATTAATGATTCACTCACAACCGCCCTATTAGCCGATAAGGCCTATCAATATTGCGTTAATCATCTATCGATAAAAATGCTTTACCTTAGCGTTGAACCGCAGCCCTTTACTGCACAAAATAACATCACTTAGTTAGCCACAAAGCGTAAGAAGCTATCCAATCAAGGCACAGTTTGTTTCTCTTTGTCGGTTATGGGTAGATTTTTTGCTTATAAACTCGGCAAATAGGAGCATGACAGACTAGGCTTTTGTTGAAAGCCAATTCGGAGCGACTAAATAGCACACTAAACAATCAGCTAAAAATATAGTGAATATCAGATGGATATAAAGAACACCATACTATATGTTAATAATAGGTTAATTCGACGACGCGTCTAAACCTCACTCCTACATATAGGTTTGATGAACCTGTGGTGTATAAGCAGATAGCACAGTGCCGTTGTGATGCTTTCTTGTTAATAACCAAATGATTAATAAAGGAATGACATTATGTTTTGGTGGAAAGTTAAATCAAATAACAGGGATGCGAACAGCCATTCATCAGGTTTTACAGCAGCCGAAACGCTTGAGAATGAACTGGCGGCGATTCGTGCCTATACCGCCTATATTTGTTTCACACCTAAGGGTGAAATCATTGAAGCCAATGATATTTTCTTAGATGTAATGGGTTACAGTGCCAATGAAATCCTTGGTAAACACCATAGAATGTTTTGTACGGCACAATACTCAGGCTCGCAGGAATATCAAAAGTTTTGGCAGGAACTTGCTGCAGGCAATGCGTTTACGGGGACATTCCAACGTTTAAAGAAAAACCACATCCCAGTTTATGTCGAGGCCAGTTATTTCCCCGTAAAAAACAGTGCGGGTGACGTCGTGAAAATCATCAAAATCGCCAATGATGTTACGGCGTCACAACTTAACCTCATTGCTAAGAATGCCATTCTCGATGCCCTCGATCGCTCCCAAGCCGTTATTGAGTTTTTACCCGATGGCACAGTGATCACCGCGAATCAAAACTTCTTGGATATCATGCATTACCGTTTAGATGAAATCCAAGGTAAGCACCATAAGATGTTCTGCGACAACGAGTTTTACCGTATTAGACCCGACTTTTGGAAACGACTTGCCGCAGGCGAACATTTCACCGGACGCTTTAAACGCATCGATGCACATAACAATGTGATTTGGCTTGAAGCCACCTACAATCCGATTCGGGATGCATCAAACAAAGTGTATAAGATCGTAAAGTTTGCTTCGGATATCTCCAATAGGGTCAATACCGCCCTGCAAGCGGTGGACATGGCAGCGGCCACGTCAGAGCAAACCTCACAAATCACCACAAATGCAGTGCAAGTGCTGAACGAAGCCGTCTGTACTTCGCATCAAATTGCCGAGCAAGTTAAAAACGCCTCGAATATTGGTGGTGAGCTACTCGTACAATCAAAAAATATCAACGACATAGTGATCACCATCCGTGGCATTGCAGAACAAACCAATTTACTCGCCCTTAATGCGGCGATTGAGGCGGCAAGAGCGGGCGATTTGGGTCGAGGTTTTGCTGTCGTAGCCGATGAGGTCAGGAAGTTAGCCTCACGCACCTCCACGGCGACCAGCGAAATCGCGAATGTGGTTCAGCAAAATACCGACCTTATCAAAAACATCGATCATCAACTGAGCAACATCACCAATGTGGCATTGCATGGGGAGGACAGTATCAATCATGTCGCCGCCGGCCTTGCCGATGTCGGCAATGGTGTCAGCCAATTTGTCGCTATGGTTGAACAGCTAAGGCCCTAATCAACGGTAATGAACCTTAGAGTACACTTAATTAACAATAGGTTAGCACCAGTGAATAGCAGTATTCTTTTGCTGTTGATGGATAAAACCGTGCGAACTCGCGCCATGACTCTGTTACAATGCCAACGTATGAATGTCCTCTGCGACTTACGTTGATATGTGTGGAGCCTATGTCTAAAACGCCAACCTATTCGCCCGCCAATACTGTGGTCGTACTCGATTTTGAAACTTCTGGGCTTTCGCCCAATCAAGGGGCTCGTGCCATTGAAATTGGCGCAGTATTAATTGAGCAAGGGCAAATTACCGCGCGCTTTTCTGAGTTAATGAATCCGGGGTTTCGGATAAACAGTTTTATTGAAGATTACACAGGGATCAGCAATCAAATGCTCGCCCATGCGGCGCCCTGTGCAGAAGTCATGGCCCGTTTTGCTGAGTTTATCGGTAAACATCATTTAGTTGCCCACAATGCCACCTTCGATCAACGCTTTCTCGATGCCGAATTTTCCCAGATAGGCCATCAATATCCCGGCCAATTTGGTTGCTCGTTACTGCTGGCAAGGCGCTTATATCCTGAGGCCATTAATCATCAACTCGCGACCTTAGTTCGCCACAAACAGCTGCCGACCAATGGTACTTATCACCGCGCCTTGGCAGATGCAGAAATGACCGGACATTTATGGCTGCGCATGCTGGCCGATCTTAAACAAGGGTATGCGATTACTGAGCCACCCTTTAGCCTGATGCAGAAAATTATGGCTAAGACAAAGGCCGAGGTGCCTAAGTTTTTACGCCAGTACGCCAGAGGTTAGCCCTATTTTAGGTCCTCCATCAGGCAGGATGAGTATAATGAATCAATAAAAAAGCCGAGTGTTATCAATACACTCGGCTTAATGATTCAATCAAACTAGATGCGACTTAAGTGAGCAGCGTACAGTCAATCCCGCAGGAGCTACGTACCACTAATGTCGTTGGGATCAACTGCGGACTCACCGCTTGACCGCGAATAAGCTTGAGCAGGCTTTCCACTAAAATCTCCCCCGCTAACTGGGTATTTTGCTTAATGGTGGTTAGCGGCGGATTGGCAAAGCTCGCCACGGGAATATCATCGTACCCGACGACTGCGACTTGCTCTGGCACTAAGATCCCCTTCTCTTTTAAGGCGCGGATCGCACCTATAGCGATTAAATCACTGGCGGCAAAAATCGCGTCGAAATTCAATCCTTTATCGAGCAACTCCAAAGTAGCATAGTAACCCGCCCCCTCAGTGCTGATAGCCGAAATCTGCCGACGAGGATCGACAGTCAGCCCGGCAGTTTGCAGTGCTTTCACATGGCCTAAATATCTGTCCCTAAATTCAGGACAATGACTCGATGCCCCGCCCAGAAATGCAAAATCCTTACGGCCGAGGGAAATTAAATGTTCAGTGGCAATTAAGCCGCCTTGGTGATTATCACAGCCGATGGATAACACGGATTTATTGTTATGCTCGGCGCCCCAAATCACAAAATGGGTGTTCTGTGCCAGCAACTTTTCGAGCTTTTGCTCGTAATCCATGTAGTCGCCGTACCCCAACAAGATAATGCCATCGGCTTTATTGCTATCTTCATAGTCAGCATGCCAATCACTGGAAAGCTGTTGAAATGACACGAGTAAATCATAACCTTGCTGCGCCGTTGCCCGCGTGATTGAGCCTAACATCGACAGAAAAAAGGGGTTGATCAGTGAATCATCATTGGTGGGATCTTCACACAACAACAGGGCTAAGGTGTGGCTATTTTGGGTGCGTAGATTACTGGCGTTTTTATCGACTTTGTAGTTGAGTTCTTTCGCAATCGCTTGGATCCGTTGACGGGTTTCTAAATTGACTAACGGACTATTTCTCAGGGCTCGGGAAACCGTAGACTGGGATACACCAGCACGATAAGCAATATCAATCGAGGTCGCTTTCGATGCCATAGCAAGGTCACCATAATTATTATTTTGAGGCGATACTAAAACAGTTCGAATGACTTGTATAGCCGAAGGGTTTACAACTGACTAACAAGTTAGCAGGGATGAAAACCTTGATGAAAATGGCTGCAAAGCTTGTACAACAAACGCCCTCACCCATGCTAACAAAGCATGTGTCGATACAACTAAGGCTTATACCGACACCCTACAACGCTAAATAAAGTTAAATTCCTAACTCATCGAGCAAATCATCGGCATTCGTACTGGCGATGGCGGGTTTATCCGTCATACGGCTCCAGGGTGATGCGGTATCTGGGTGCGAAGACGCATTAGCGCCAAGACCATGTTGTTCGAGCAAGCTGTCAGGGTCGAACTCTTCGTCGTATTCAAACTCATCGAGTTTTATAAACTCGGTCTTATCCATGGCAAATTCGAGGTAGAAAATATGATTATTTTCAGTCTTAAAGGACACGCGTCTGGCGACAGCATCGTCTAAGTTTGCATCGATAGAAATCGTCAGCTCTTTGTTTATGGTTAACATTTTAGGCTGACTTTGGCTAATGGAGGTTTGCAGCTCCTTGGAAACCTTATTAATAAAGTCGCCCAAGATTTGGTTCATCAACTCGCCCATCACGTTCCCCACTTCATCGGACGTGTGGGAAAAGGCGAGCTCTTCCTCTGGCATGCCCATATTGAGCATATAGCGGCGATAGATTTCGATGGCCGCTGGGGCTGAAAAGTTGATCACCACTAACCCTGAAAAGCCGCCATCAAAAATCGAAAAACAGCCTAAGTCGGGTTTTAAGCGGGTGCGAGTAATGCTTTGCACCATGCCCGCGTGGCTCACATGGCTGGCACTGGTGCTCGATAACACATGGGCGACCGAGTGGCATAACTTCAGTAAAATATCATCCGAAGTCACAATAGTGTTTGTTGTCATAATCCATTCTCAAACTAAACCGATGATTAATCTTGCGCGTAAAAGCATAAAAAATCAAAACCAAAACAATTAATTAGCAGTCTGGCTCTGAAATATTAAGTATATCTAAAGGCTAACTACTTGAATTTCATAAAATACGCGATTCAGTCTAACGTCTTATTCGCCTTGGTGATACACGGATTAGCGATAAAAGCATCAATCAGTCACAGTGCTAAACAATATTCTGCTTAAGATCAAAGAATCCCAATATTCTTAACGTCTTTACACGAAATAAACTCAAGTTTGATTCATTTGATACCGATTCGAAGGTATATTGGACACCATTCTTTTTGCGCCTAAAGGACCCCACATGATCACATTCTTGCGCCGATTCACTATTCTCCAACGACTGATGATGATGTTAGTGATGGCGGCTATAGGTACTGTGTGTTTTGCGAGTTTTTCCATTAAAGAGCAATACAGCAATCTTATTGAGCAAAAGTGGCAACAGATTGATGGCCAGCTCGGCAGCCTCCTCAGTGTAATCGATATTCATCGCCAAGATGCCCTAAGCGGCAAGCTGTCAGAAGCAGAAGCGCAACAAGCGGCGGCAAACCTGATTGACCAAACCCGTTACGCCGGTGTCGGCTACTTTATTGTGATCGATGATAATAATCAGATCCTCGCCCATGGCGAACGCAGCGATCTTATTGGCACATCGGCGCTCAATTTTAAGCTGCAAAATGGCACGAATCCCCTTGCCACTATGTTGCCGCTAGCCCGCCAAAACGGCAAAACCATGCTCGAATATCCAATTGCAAATCCCGTGTCGAAGAACATTGAAGATAAGCTGGTCGAAGCCCGTTATTATCCCGAATGGGGCTGGACGCTCATCACTGGTGCCTACTTAAGCGACGTGAAACAAAGTCTTAAAGCCGTGATCATCGATTATCTGATTATCATGTTTTTAATTTCTGTGCCAATTTTCGCGTTTTTCCTGGTGCTGAATCACTCCATTACCTCACCGTTAAACGACGCTATCGATGCGCTTGAGGATATCGCCCAAGGCGAAGGCGACCTAAGCCAACGTTTAAGCACCCAAGGCAAGGATGAAGTGGCGCACCTAGCCCACGCCTTTAACCTGTTTGCCCAGAAAATTGGCGACATGGTGGGTCATTTACAGCCATTGGGCCAGTCCCTCGATAACGATGCCAAGCAGTTAATGCTGGCCGTTGAAGAGTCGAACCAAAGCGCAGAGCATATCCACCGTGAAACCGGTAGCGTAGCCACCGCCGTGAATCAAATGCTTTCAACCACCCATGAGATGGCGAGCAACACCCAGCAGGCTGCCGATGCAGCCAACAGTGTGAAGAATCAGGCGCAGCAAAGCCAAGCGGTAATCGATGATACGGTGCGTGATACCGAAAAACTGGTGCAAGAGCTAAGGGCATCAGAAGTGATCACCCAAAAACTCGGACAATCCTCGGCGCAAATTGGCAGTATCCTCGATGTCATTCGCTCTATTGCCGAACAAACGAACCTGTTAGCCCTCAATGCAGCCATCGAAGCCGCCCGCGCGGGGAGCCATGGCCGCGGGTTTGCCGTGGTCGCCGATGAAGTGCGCGCACTGGCCAATCGCACCCAAGACTCTACCAACGAGATCCAAAAAATCATCTCGGATATTCAAATGGGCGTGAACTCTGTAATGAAGAGTAATAGCCAAACACAGACTCAATCCGATGAATTACAAGCCAAAGCCCGTGAAGCGGGTAATGCCATGGCGGCGATTTTGCAGCTTATCGCCCATATCAGCGATATGAACACCCAGCTCGCCAGCGCAACCGAGGAGCAGTCGCTGGTGACGGAGGAAATCAACCGCAATATCTGTAATATTTCGGAATTAACCGAAGTCTCGGTCAAAGCCAATGAAGGCAACAGCCGCGCGGCGCAGTCCTTGCAGGATATCAGCCAAGATATGTCACATACCTTAGGCCAATTCAAAATCTAGTTCGCTGGATAAGATAATCAGAGTAACCGCCATCAAAGAGGACGTATTAGAACGTCCTCTTTTAGTTTAAAATACTTCACTCAACTAGGTTGGATGCAATCTAGACGGGTATCCATGCTATAAACTAGGATATGACTTTACCCTATTGCCGATTGAGGAACGCCCATGCGCATGACCTTAGCCGTTCACCCGCGGCAGTATACCATCCACAGTTTTAGCCCTAATGCTCAATTACCTAGCGAAGTCTTTGCCGAAGAAGTGTACTTTATCGGCCGAACCGAGGAAGGTCTGACAGTCGTGGTATCGAGTGAACTTGAGCTCGACAGTTTAGAGCAAGAACCCCATTGGTGCTGTTTTGAAGTCTTAGGCCCGCTGGGATTTTCGATGACAGGCATTTTATCGAAAATATCCGGCACCTTAGCCGATGTGCAGATCAGTATTTTTGCCCTTTCCACCTTCGATACCGACTATATTTTGGTCAAGAAAAATTGTCTCCAAAGCGCCGTTGCCGCCTTAAAAAAGGCGGGTTACAAGATTATTGAGTCGAACGAAGCGCCATAATATTGCTAAAGAGTTAAACCACTATGTACGAAAAATCTGTCACTATCACCGCAAAACATGGTATTCATACCCGCCCAGCCGCCCTGTTAGTGAAAGAAGCTAAAACCTTCAACTGCGATGTGCTAGTTGAATGCAATGGCAAACAGGCCAGTGCCAAAAGCTTATTTAAATTGCAAACATTAGGCCTGTATCATGGCGTCACCGTCAAAGTGTTTGCCGAAGGTGAGCAGGCACAGGAAGCGGTCGAGAAAGTCTCGGAACTGCTCATCACTTTAAGTTAAACGGCATCTTAGCCAGCTTGATAGGAACGAATATGTCGATTACGGGGATCATAGTGTCATCGGGGATTGCCTTCGGACAGGCGCTCCACCTTACCCAGGCCGAACACCACCTCGATTATCGCCCTATTCCCCTATCACGGATCCCGCAGCAACAGAGTAAATTTGTCAAAGCCCTACAGGCACTGCAGCAACAACTCAGCCACAGCCAAACTAAGCTCGACCCACAAGGTGAGAACTATCAGTTAATTGAAGCCGATTTGTTACTGCTTGAGGACGAAGAGCTCATCGACCAAGTGAAGGAAGCAATCCGCACCCTGCAGTTATCTGCCAGTGTGGCGGTTGAGCGGATCTTCGCCCATCAGGCGAATGAGCTTGAATCCTTAGACGATCCCTATCTTGCCAATCGTGCCCAAGATGTACGTTGCCTAGGCCAACGATTAGTTACCGCCATCAACGGACGCTTAGATCAAGGCTTAGCCCAGTTAACTGAGCCGACAATCCTCTTGGCGCAAGATCTCACTCCCGCCGAATTTGCGTTATTACCCAAGGAGCAGATCAGCGGCATAGTGCTCAAAACCGGCGGCTTAACCAGCCATACGGCGATTTTAGCCCGCGCGGCGGGGATCCCCGCCATTCTTAGCTGCCAGTTCGATGCCGAGTTTATTCCCAATGGCACACCATTGGTGCTCGATGCCCTTAGTGGCGAACTATTTGTTAATCCTGCGCCCGAACAGCAGGCACGCTTAACCGTCACATTGCACCATGAGCAAGCCCGACGTGCCGCCCTGCAAGCGTATCGAGACGTGCCCGCCAAGACCCAAGATGGCCACCTCGTAGGCCTGATGGCCAACGTGGGCAACTTGAACGATATCACCCATGTTGGCGATGTGGGTGCCGATGGTATTGGTCTGTTTCGCACCGAGTTTATGTTGATGCACACCAGTACACTGCCGGATGAAAAAGCGCAATACAATCTGTACTGCGAAGCCTTGCATGCGCTAGGCGGTAAGACCTTTACGATCAGAACCTTAGATATTGGTGCCGATAAAGAGCTGCCCTGCCTCTGCCAGGAGGTCGAGGACAATCCCGCCCTTGGGCTACGCGGAGTTAGATATACCTTGGCGCATCCAGAGCTGTTTAAGACCCAACTCAGGGCGATTTTGCGAGCGGCCAATCATGGCCCCATTCGACTCATGTTTCCCATGGTGAATCAGGTTGAAGAACTCGATCAGATTTTTACCCTCATTGCCGAATGCCAAGATGCCCTCGAAGAGGAAGAAAAGGGCTTCGGCGAACTCAGTTACGGCATAGTGGTTGAAACCCCCGCCGCCGTGATGAATCTTGCTTCTATGCTGCCAAGGTTAGATTTTGTGAGCATAGGCACCAATGACTTAACCCAATATGCCATGGCGGCAGATCGCACGAATCCGCAACTGACACGGGATTACCCTTCCCTGTCACCGGCAATTTTAGGGCTTATCAAGATGACCGTCGAGCAAGCCAAAGCTGCTGGAGTCAAAGTGTCACTCTGTGGCGAACTTGCCAGCTCGCCGCTGATGGTCCCGCTCCTTATCGGCATGGGACTCGATGAACTCAGCGTAAACTTAAGCGCATTGCTGGAGGTGAAAGCCGCCATTTGCCAAGGGCAATTGACGAAATTTTCTGCGTTAGCGCACACCGCCATGCAACAGAATAGAATTTCAGAACTACAGCAGTGTATAACAAGCTATAAATAATACATTTTATTGGTTATGCTGCTTTACAGACTAAAAAGATAACAACAAAAACAAGCGAAGGGGCACAGGATAATGGGATTTTTAAGCCGAATAAGGCGATTGGTATCAGGGCAACCACAACTGGCTGGCGGCATTATGGTTTACGCCCCAGTGAACGGGGAAATTGTGGCCATTGAAAAAGTCCCCGATGTGGTATTTGCAGAGAAAATTGTCGGTGATGGTATCGCCATCGCCCCCAAGGGAGACACAATTGTCGCCCCAATCGACGGCACCATAGGTAAAATTTTTGAGACTAATCATGCTTTTAGTATTGAGTCGCCACAGGGATTAGAGCTTTTCGTGCACTTTGGTGTAGGTACCGTTGAGCTAAGGGGTCGAGGTTTTAGCCGTTTGGCAGAAGAAGGCCAAGAGGTCAAAGTGGGCGATCCTATTCTGTCTTTCGATATTGATTATCTAAAAGATCAAGTAGATAGCCTACTCACTCCCGTTGTGCTGGCCAATATGGAAGATGTGAAATACTTAGATAAGGCCCAAGGTAGCGTTACCGCAGGTAAAGACGCGATTTTTACCGTTCAGCTTTAACTGTTAGCCGTTTTACCGCCCGCTTACGTACGCTCACTGGCAGTGCCCCTTGCCTGCCAGTCGCTCTTCCAAATGACGCACAGCTCTCCACGAACAGCTCCTCACGCACTGACATCAGGGTTTGCTCAACTGTTTTAGCCAGCGCCGATTCGCGACATCAATAAGCCGTGATCAGGATAGACTCGTCATCTTCTGTCAGCGGTAATTGCCCCAGTTGCATCAGCTTACCTCTTAACTCAGCAAGTTCTGCAGTAAAAAGCGTCGCACTTGCTTGGTTTAAGTTATGCGTCTCGGCTGCGGGAAATGTATGCTTCAAAATCCGCAGCGCTGCAATGTCTTTATAGGGGATGGTCTTGCGGACAAACACAAAATCTCGAGTCTCTATTTGGCTAATCACTCGATAAGCGGCTTCATAATCCAGCGGAAAATCAGCATCTCCCACGAGGCGAAGTTGCAGATAAACCCGATGCGCGGCCAAGATACTCAAACATTCTCGCCACTTAGTATTATTCATCTTCATCCTTGAAACACTCTCCTGCTGGCAGCACTTTGGATTGACAATCGTCTTTGTAGTGCCCGACACTCAAGCTCAATCCCGTGTAAAAAGCATTAGCCTTTAGCAGATTGACGAGTGAGCGGACGCTCCTCAAGATGTGCCACGATAAACACCAAAAACCGAAACAGTGATTTAATTTTAAGATCGTAATTGTTCTCGGGTTTTGCCGATGCGAGCTTCTGTAAGGATTTGATTTTTGAGTAGGCATTCTCCACCAGCTCGGCATTCTCTTTGCCCACATACTTAGCAAACTCGGCAAATTCACCAATAAATTTCAGTGTCACTTTACGGCGATTCAGGCTGGTCAGTGCTAAACCTTCTTTGATTTTGTCCTCAAAGAGAGTGCACTCAAGCCCTTGAATTATCGCCTGTTGCGGCAAACCACTGCTCAAGGCATCGGCGAGAAAACCTAAATTAGCCCTTAACTCGAAGCTGATGGCCTGTTTACCCGCCGTCGATTGTTGCCAGCGGCTGCGCTCTTTATCAAAAATGTCGTATAACTCTTTCCAAATACTCATGCCCTGTCCCTGCCGCTAGATGTCTGGCACTGCTGACTTTGCCGAGACTCGATTTTATTTAGGCAAATTTATCATAGGGTTAAAAATGCTAACACTGTTACTAGGGCGTGTTGACGTTTCCGGGTTATTTTTGCAGCAATTTGACTGACTTTTATGCAAGGCAACGTCCGTGCAGTGTAGTTATTCTACATAAACGGACGATAACGCAGCAGAAACGTCAGCCAAATGCTGCCCGAAGGGTTCGTCTGGCAAGCCCTTGCTCTTACTTTCTGTCATAAGTGCCGCTCGTCATTTGAGTAGAATAACTACACTTCATTCCTCGTTTCGCAAGCACTTGCTTGCCAGAATGAACAAAATCTAATCTCGAAACGTCAACACGCCCTAAGACATTTAGTAAAAAAATGGCCCGAACATGTCGGGCCATAGTGGTCATAGTCGAGAACGCTCGCGCTCAAGAGCTCGGCTTACGCCATATTGCTTAACTTTATTGCATAGCCTTATTGCTTAGCTTTGTTCTTTTCGGCCGATTGCTGGCGCAGTGCTTCTTTCTTTTGACGACGGGCTTCAATCACTTGATTCACATCGCTACCAATGTGTGCTTCGTTACGTGATTTTGCTAAGTTCACTTGGCGCTCACGTTCAACAAAGCGCTTACGCTGCTCGTCTGAAATCTTATCGATACAATGTGGGCAGCTAACGCCTTGCACATAGGCAAGGCTTAATTTTTCGGCTTCTGTGATCGGCATACGACAAGCATTACATTGATCGTATTGGCCTTTCTTTAAATCATGGTCAACGGCGACGCGGTTATCGAAGACGAAACATTCGCCTTCCCACAGGCTTTCTTCCTGTTTCACCTCTTCGAGGTACTTAAGGATGCCACCTTCGAGGTGATAGACTTCTTCAAAGCCCTGCTCTTTTAAATAAGCGGTCGATTTTTCGCAGCGGATACCACCAGTACAGAACATCGCGACTTTCTTATGTTTGGCAGGATCGAGATTCTGCTTCACATACTCAGGGAACTCTCTGAACGTTTCGGTCACAGGATTAATGGCATTTTTAAAGGTGCCAATTTGCACTTCGTAGTCGTTACGAGTATCCACTAAGATGACTTCTGGATCGGAAATCAGCGCGTTCCAGTCCTGCGGTTTAACATAGGTGCCCACCACTTTTAGCGGATCGATACCTTCAACGCCCATGGTAACGATTTCTTTTTTCAGCTTAACTTTAGTGCGGTAGAAAGGCATTTCATCGTCAAAGGATAACTTGTAAACGATATTTTCAAGGCCATTTTGGTTATTCAGCCAAGCCAGCAGTGCATCGATAGCGGCTTGAGAGCCGGCCACAGTGCCATTAATCCCTTCATTTGCCAGCAGTAATGTGCCTTTAATCTCGGCCTGTTCCATCATGGACAGGAGTGGCTCACGCAGCGACTCAAAATGCGGTAATGAAACAAACTTATATAAAGCACAAACAACAACGTTAGACATAACACCCTCAACTGCTGGCTGGAACTTAATTTCCAGTGCATTAACTAATAACCAGCCTAAGCCCAGGCTGGGTCGCAAAAATCGGCCGAAATTCTACCTGAGTCACAGTCAGATAAACACTGACAAAAACCAAGGTCATTGTTTATTTACAAGGCAAACGGTGGAAAAATCGGTAATAAACGCAGTATTTCTGTTTTAAAGTCACTAGTATTGCCAACTTTTACCCATGCTGTGGCGAAATCGCTTTTATGATTGTTTTAAGGAACAAGACGATGCCTTTACCCATACTCTACAGTTTTCGCCGTTGTCCTTATGCCATGCGCGCTCGCCTTGGCCTATTGCTCGGCCAGTGCCAGGTCGAGGTTAGGGAAATCACCCTTAAAGCCAAACCTGCACCGATGTTAGCCATATCTCCCAAGGGAACAGTGCCAGTATTGCAACTCCCCACTGGTGAGGTGATTGCCGAAAGCTTGGAGATTATGCACTGGGCATTGACCAAGACCGACTCGCCAGCGGCGCGGCAATTACTCGGACAAACGGCGTCAGCGCAAAGCTTGATTGCTGAGCTTATCGCACAGAATGATGTTGAATTTAAACCTTGGCTGGATAAGTACAAATATGCCGATCGTTATCCTGAATTCACTCAGGCGGATTATTTCGCCAAGGCCTGCACTTTTCTTGAGCGACTCGAAGCACAGCTTGAGCAACATCCTTATCTTATCGGTCCAGCGTTAAGCCTTGCAGATTTTGCGATTGTGCCTTTTATTCGCCAATTTACGGCGGTGGATGCTAAACGAGATCTGAGTGTGGCGTTTCCATGCCTGATGAACTGGTTAACTTCGCTCACCAGCAGTGAAATATTTCTGCAAGCAATGGAAAAATATGTGATCTGGAAAGCTGACAATCCGCCAATTTACTTGTTAGAGACGTCTATAAGTAAATAAGAATTAACGTTTATTTTTGATATACCCAATAGCAATCGGTAAAATGTTCGCGTAAAGTACGTAGCGCTTAGGTAAACTAACTTAATCGTTTTTAACATTTTATGCTAAATCATCAGGATGAATGACAGGGATCAGCTACTTGGAAAATACGGATATTAACATCATTGCAATGCTCTTAGGCTTGTTTCTACTCCATTGCCTGTTTGCGCGTAGAGTCTTTAAGAGTCAAGCCAAGCTAAGCACCAATGCGAAATGGTTCTGGTGTTTACTCAGCCTATTGTTAGGCCCCGTCGGCTACTACGCCTACTACGGTTTTATTCCCCTCGATAAATTGCAAAAAGACTAAGCATTATCCTTATAACGCTTAGCTTTGAAGTGCCAACGCTAAGTTGAGATAAAAAAGCGCGGACTACGCCGCGCTTTTTCGTTATCGATATTTTCAGAATATAACCGAGCGTTCAATATCAGCCATTACACATGATTCACTACAAATGGCTATGTAGTAACACATCATCCTCGGGCGCTTTTTTGATCACCGGCGCCTGGCCTTCGGCTAACGCTTGTTTGTAGCTTTGGTTCATTTTTAGCGCCAGATATAAATCGGGTCGGATCAAAATGCCACCCTCGCCAGACTGCATTCCCGCCTGTTCAAACCAGCCGAGCATCTGCCGCTTACGCCCTGCTAGCACTAACCGTATGCCGCGCTTCTTCAATAATTGGTGTAAATCCGCAAGCATGGCCATCACACTCAAATCTAAGTGAGTAAAACACGGGACAGCATCGATGATGATGCAATCAACGGGCTCAGGCTCACGGATAAACTTCTCCAGTAAGCGGCGCTTAAAGTAAGTGGCGTTGAAGTAGGTTAACGGCGAGTTGAAACGATAAATAAACACGCCGGGCACAGATTTGGCCTTACCCGAATCATCCACACTGCGGATCACCCCTTTTTGGTCAAGCCCGAGCACTTGGTCGGTTGGACGCATAACGGTCGCTAAAAACTGGAATAGACCCAGTAATACCGCCAAAGTAATACCAGGAATAACCCCAATAAAGAGCACCGAAAACAAGGTCGTACAGGCGAGTAAAAAGGCGGAGCGGTCTCTTACGCGCAGGTTCCACAGCGCCTTTAAATCAATCAATGAAATCGAAGCAATCACCAATACCACGCCGAGTGCTGAACTGGGGATGTATTTGAGCGGTGCGGTAAAAAATAGCGCGACTAATGCAATCAAAACCGCCGCGATGATGGACACCAACTGGCTCTTGCCGCCGTTTGCATCGTTCACCGCGGTGCGTGAATCGGCGCCGCTGACCGCAAAGCCTTGGGATAACGCAGAAGCGATGTTCGCGATCCCTAGGGCGCGAAACTCTTTATCCGCATCGATATCGTAGCCATTTTTCGCCGCAAAACTGCGCGCCGTCAGCATCATGCTCACAAAGCTCACCATGGCTAAGTTGAGTGCGGGCACCACCAGTTCACGGGCAATACCGATATCGAACGCTGGTGCTTGGAATGATGGCAAGCCCGCGCTCACCTCACCCACCACATTGATATCTAAGCTGGTTAAGTTAAAGGCCCAGACTAAAAATGCCGCCATCGCCATCGCACACATTGAAGCAGGCCATTGGGGACGATAACGTTTCACTAAGGCATAAGTCGCTAAGGTCACTACTCCCATCAGCAAGGTGGGCCAGTGGGTTTTGGTTAAATAAGAAGGCGCGCCAGATAAGCGTTCAATCAAGTAACGCTCATCGAAGGTGAAACCAAAAATTTTCGAGAATTGACCGACAATAATGGTGATCGCCACACCATTGAGCAGCCCCATCAGAATAGGTTTGGAGAGAAAATCCGCTAATACACCAAGGCGAAAACGGCTGGCGATTAAACACCAAAAGCCGGTCATCGCCGTCATGGTCATCACCAGTTGCCAGTGTTTCATGCTGTCGCCAGCGGCAAGCGGCGTCACCACGGCGGCAATCACAGCGCAGGTGGCGGCATCGGGGCCAACAATTAATTGTCTAGAAGTGCCAAACAGTGCATACACCAACATGGGCAGCACACAGGAGTATAAACCGACAGCGGCATTGACCCCGGTCAATTGGGCGTAAGCGATAGCGACAGGTAAAGCGACCGCCGCCACGGATAATCCCGCCCTCACATCATCCCTGAGCCATTGCTTCTCATACTGCAGCATCTGCGCCAAACCGGGCATTAACGATACTAAACTGGGAAACTTCACGCAGTAACCTCCATATACTCACTCCCAAGTTAAGAACTAACTTGCGGTGGCTAAGTATAACTAAGCCCCAATGGGATCCCCAAAAGGCCGTTACCTAAAAAAGCCACCAATATTATGTTGGTTATGGCATAAAGCCAATCCTTACGCGAGTCAGTATCCCAGAATATTTAAGGTTTTAGCGCAATTAGGTCACTTTATCGCAAGATCATAGGTAAGGACACCAACAATAAACTGCCCATAAACCAGTTAAAATGGCGTCGACGTTTATCCGTATTGAGCTTTTTACTGATAGCCGCACCGACAAACACCCAAGTAAAGGATGCGGGAAATCCCACCAGATTAAATACCAGCACGCCCAATACCGCACTGAGCCAAAAGCCATCGCCCCCTAAGGTAAACGCGCTGCAAAGGGTAATGGTGGACATCCAGGATTTGGGATTAATCCACTGAAACAGCGCCGCCTCCATCAAACTCATCGGCTTACGCCCTTCATCCAATTGCGCAGCCTTTACGGGAGAGGTCACTAATCGATAGGCAAGATGCAGTAAATACAGCAATGCCGCGTATTTCAGCACTTGGTGCAACATCGGAAACGTCTCAAACAAAGCACCAAGACCGAGTAATACCGACAGATGCAAAGAAGTCGAGCCTAAGCGGATCCCCGCGATATGTGGAATGGTGCGCATCACCCCGAAATGGGCACCTGAGCTGGCGAGTAAAATATTATTCGGCCCAGGAGTCATGGTCATAGTTGCACAAAAGAGTGCTGCTGAGGCCATTAATGCCCAGAGTTGTGGATCATTGACAAGTTGAATATCCATAAACACCTTAAATTGTACGCATACAATATTTGACAATAAACGAGACAATTAATAATATAGATAGCTTTATGGAGATCAATGGATTTATTGTCATGGGTACAATTTGGACACCAGATCTAGCGGCATTTACAGGTCCTAAATATCAACGTCTGGTCAGTGCGATCGAGCAAGGCATTTTGCGTAAAGCCCTTCCCCATGGCACGAAACTTCCGCCACAGCGACGTTTAGCCGATGCACTAGGGGTGACCATAGGCACTGTCACTCGGGCCTATGCTCTAGCGGAGCAACGCGGTTATGTGGAAGCGCGTATCGGTGATGGTACTTATGTCAACGCCTCTCCCGTGCCAGAGCTTAATCATTTGCAGCTCAATATGGCGACTTGTCAGCAGCCGCTGACGGATCAAATAAGTACGCTGAGTGATTGCCTAAGCCAACTGGCTAAGGATCCGGCTAAACTGAGTCAACTCCTTGGCTATCGCGCCAGCCCCTTAGATCAGCATCAACAGATATTTCACCACTGGCTTGCGCAACGCGGCATTGAGCAACACCCAGAGCAATTGATCTTTACCCATGGTGGGCAACAGGCCATTTTTGCCTGCCTTAATGCTTTCCTGGCCAAGGGCGAGGTACTCCTGCACGAGCAGTACAGCTATCCCGGAGTGCGTATTTGCGCTAAACAATTGGGTATCAATAGTATTGGCGTACCATTAACCTCTGACGGGGTCGATCTGGCAAGATTCGAGGCCTTAGTTCAAATCCATCAACCTAAACTGGTGTATTTAACCCTCAACAATCAAAACCCCACCTGCATTCAATACAGTGAGCAACAGAGAGAAAAACTGTTGGCACTCGCGGAGCAGTACCAGTTTTATATCATTGAAGATGATGTGAATTATTGTCTCCCCGAGGAATGGCACCCTCCGCTGTGGCAGTTAGCTCAGACGCTGAATGTGCCGAGGGTCATTTACATTTCAAGCCTTTCGAAGCTGTTTTCAGGGGGCTTAAGGCAAGGTTTTATTTTAGTGCCCGAGCCGCTTATCGCACCATTGCGCCTCGCCATTCATAGCCAATGTTGGATGGTTTCGCCGCTGAATGTGGAGCTGGCCTGTCAGCTAATAAAACGCGGGCACATCACGGCCAATCGCGATGCAATTATTCGCGAGCGTCAGCAGCAATGCATAGCATTAGGTGACAAGCTGGGGTTAACCCAACGCTGGAGGGGTTTAAATGGCTGGATCCAGTTACCCGAAGACATTAAAGCCCATCATCTGGTGACCGCCTTAGCAGCAAAAGGCGTGCTGATCCGTAATGGGGATGACTTTAACTGCCATGACAACTTTATCCGATTAAGTTTAGGTGGCGCCGAAAACGATACCCAATTCCAGCTTGCGCTCGAGTGCATCGAATCCACCTTTAACGCACTCAAGCAACACGCCTATTCGGTCGTATAGCAGTTCATTTTCGCGTTTAAAAGCGGCAAAAAGAAACGCCAGAGTGATGCTCTGGCGTTTTTAGCTTGCTTAATCACAAGCATTTCAGGTGTTGGAATTTAACGTTATGGCAGCTTGAACCAAGCTATGGCTATTGCACCTTGATTTGGTACACACTTGTTGTGCCACTGACTTCATTACCAATGATCAACAGAGGCTGACCATTAGGGCTCTTCTCGGCACTCACAAACTTCATGCCTTCTGGCCCTAAATCTCCCGCTAAACTGGCATCGCCTTTCACTTCGCCTGTATCTGTATCTATGCTGAAATCCGCCTCAAAATCACGGTTTACCACATAATCCACAAAATGCACGTCAAAGGGATTCGTCACGTCGTAAATCATAAAGCCAGAGGTACGTTCAAGCCCAATAAAGGCATAGAGTTTTTGACCAATTTTGCCTAGAGCTAAGGCTTCTGGCTCGGGGCCTTTATCGTCACTGCGACTATCGCCTTTGTTTTCTTCATTGTTATTGTTGAAGTTATTGCCTAACAAGGCTGCGGTGATCCGCTCAAAATCGCTACCACTGTCAAACACCTGTTGACCATCGGCTGTCCAGATTGAGAAAGAACGCGCGCCGAAACTCACGATTTTGTCGTAATCGCCGTCGTTATCGTCATCACCCATACTCTTAGTCACTTTCAAACGGGCTAATTGGGTCTTATCTTTTGCGGCGGCAAATTGTGGATGATTAGGATCTAAGGTTAAGTCACCGGCGCGGGCTTCCTCCGAAAACCCAGCATAATCGCGGGAATCCCCTTCGTTAGCGGTGACAATAAAGTCAGTATTATTCCAACGGTAACTCGCTACGGTATCGGGTTGATACATGCCATACACCCCCGCATAGGCCTGAAGGTTGACCATATCGTCCTTGTCACTTGCATCAATTTTATTCACATCAAGACCATAATCCTTCAGTCCTAAGGGTAAAATCTTCGCTACTTTGGCATTGGCAATATCAATCACCGCGATGGCATTGTTCTCCTGCAAGCTCACAAAGGCACGGCTGTTATCTGGGCTGACACTGATATACTCAGGCTCTAAGTCCTGCGCGACAGTGGCCATAGGGCCATTGATTTTAATGTCCTTAGTGATTTCATTATGGCGAGCATTGCCCTGATTAAACTCGGTGAATGTCACTAGCGTCGCCGTTGCTGCGGGTTTACCATCCGCAATGGCGATAATCGCCACACTGCCCTCAGGGTCAATACTATAGTCTTGATTTGGTTCGCCTTCATTCGCGACGAGTACCGTTTTGCCATCATGACTAAAGACGACGTTATCCGGTAATGCACCAACTTCAACCGCGCTGAGATACTGCGGTGTCTCATTGCCATTGAGTTGGTAGAAAGCCACATAGCCATTGGCTTGAGTCTTATTGCCTGCTGCATCGCCGCGCTCAATGGCCGCCGCTAACAAGTTACCAGAAATACTGACACTGTTAACGCTGCCCATAAAACTCAAGCCTACATCTTTGGCGACATCCAGCTCTGCCAGCTTATCAAGATTATTCAAGGCTAATGGCGCAGTTGCCTTAGTCGCGTTACTGAGCAAGTTAGCGTCGATAATGTCGACCTTACCGCTTTTCGCATTAACCACAAAAATACGCTGAGAAGCACTGTGGTATTCAACAATTTCAGCAGCGCTCAGGCCATAAGTGCCCGTTTGATGACGGCCAATCAGCTCCGCCGACACTCCCGCAGATTGGGGTTGGCAAATAAATTGGGTTTGCGCCGCATCGATTTCAGTCTCTTCCAACTGGCCATTACGATTTGTATCGAGCCCTGTATCGATGCGTTGACCACCGGCGGGACAGTTTGCATCACCTATGGCGAGTGCAGTCACGTTCACTAATGAATTTAAGCCGTTCTCCCCCTGCTCACCATTTGTACCGTCATCACCATTACAGGCACCAAGGAGTAAACTTGCCAGTATCGCACCGGCCAGCGGCAGTCGTTTTGTGTTCATTGCATCATTCCTGAATGTGTTGTTATTAGTCGTAGGGTTAAGCTAAAGCCCATTAAACTAATCCGCATTCAAGACGGTTAGATGACATACAGATGACACTGGAGTGACAATCTCAGTCGAATGAATGACGCTAAGGCGTACATTGGTAAATTAATGCAATACAAAGACAGTAAAGCGATTTTGGTTACAATTTAAGTGTAAAGATATCGTCATCGAGATTGGCTTATTTGCCCGAGCGTTTTACTATGTTATGGCTTAATATCCTTATACTCGATGACAAGACCTATCATTCAGTTCAACTGTTGGCTGAGTCTTCGCTGGTCACTCATTTCTCCCCTATACTCCTCCAATGCTCATGGCGAGATACGCTATGGCAATCGAGGCGAAATGAGCCGCCAATAGGCAAAATTGTTACCCTACAATTTTGTTTTTTCGAGTGCATAACACTTTATATCGCCTTCTTTCGCCACCCGAGGTAACTGTGGACCCACAACCGTCAAGCTATCCGACTAAACCGAGCAACATTCCCCATTTGGCCCTGCTGATCCCTATGCTCGCCGCTATTGTTGCGATCACGCCGCTCGCGATCGACATGTATTTGCCCGCCATGGCAACCCTCGCCCATAGTTTTCATACCGATATCACCTTAGTGCAGCAATCCTTGAGTGTTTACTTGGGCGGCTACGCCTTGGGTATGCTGTGCTTTGGCCCACTTGCTGACCGTATTGGTCGTCGCCCCATGGTAATAATGGGCCTCTCGGGCTTTATGTTAGTCAGCCTGTTGTTAGGCTTAGCCGAGCAGATTGAAGTGTTTTTAGGGCTGCGCTTTTTACAAGCCTTTATCGGCGCGGCCGCCACTGTGGTTGTCCCTGGGTATATCAAAGAAGTCTATGGTGAAAACACGGCTAAGGGTATGTCTTATGTCAGTTTAATCATGATGTTAGCGCCATTATTAGCCCCCAGCATCGGTAGCCTTATCCTCGAGCTTGGTGAATGGCATTTGATCTTCTTTATCCAATCGGCCTATGCCATGTTGTTGCTGTTGTTGGTCATTACGTTGCTCAGAATGCCGAGCGATAAAGATCAGAGTAGTCGCAGTCAAAAATCCTTTTTAGGGGCTTATGCTACTGTGTTTTCACGTCCCGGCGTCAAAATGAATATTGCCAGTGGCGTGCTTACCTCTTTTGCGTTTTTTTGTTATTTAACCGCGTCGCCCTTTGTCTATATGGAGGTTTTTTCCTTAGATAAATCCTTATTTGCCCTACTCTTTAGTACCAATGTGGGCGCGCTGATGCTGGCAAATATTATCAATACCCGAATTGTGGGCCGTTATGGCTCATTGAGGATGCTGCATGTGTCGACCTTCTTCGGTGCGCTGGCGGCGGTAGGTTTACTGGGAGTGAACTTACTGGGACTCAGTTATCACTTCACCGTGTTGATGCTGATCCCGCTGATGGGGAGCCTTGGCATCATGTCGGTCAACGCCGATGCTATTGTGCTGATGAAATTCAAGCAGGAAACAGGCACAGCAACGGCGGTGATTGGCACCTTAAGATTTGGCTTTGGCGCCCTTGCTGGGCCATTACTCGCGCTGTTTTATAATGGCACCGCGGTGCCCTTCTCGGCATTAATGCTGACGGCGGTATTATTGGTGGGATTCTGTCAATTTAACCGACCGACTCATCAAGTCAAGCCGAAGGAGTAATGCATCTTTATACCACGTAAACGAAGCAATTGTGGTATTCATCGCTTTTGTGGTTGATTTGTAACAAATTAAGTGTTTTCTAAATAAACGGCACTCAGGTTATATATAGAACCTTGGGTGCCGTTTTTCATGGTAAATCTGCTAACCCATTCTAATTAAAGTGATTAAATAAAATCGCCATAAATAAAAATTCCCGTTTCATAAGCGTTTATCGCGTCTAAACATGAAATTGTTTCAAGTTGGTTATTTTTTACATAAAAGCCTTGAAATGTGTTCTTTTTTGAATATGATGAAATTCTGTTCATTGCAACAGCTGCTGCATCCAAAGGGATGAGCGCTTGAAATCTATGATTTCAAGCTCAGCAATCGGAGTCTGAATTACCCTTCAGGCTTATTTTTAGAGCGATTACCGTCGCTGTAACAAGATACTGTTTACCGTAACGGTACTATGCAATAGGAGTTTCACATGGAGAAGTTATCCGGCGCCAGCATGATTGTGCGATCCCTTATCGATGAAGGTGTAAAGCACATATTTGGTTATCCTGGCGGCTCAGTGTTAGATATCTACGACGCCCTGCACCTTATCCCCGGTATTGAACATATTCTGGTTCGCCACGAACAAGCCGCCGTGCATATGGCCGATGGTTATGCCCGCGCCACGGGTAAAGTAGGCGTGGTACTCGTGACCTCAGGCCCAGGCGCCACCAATGCCATTACCGGCATCGCCACCGCCTATATGGATTCAATTCCATTAGTGGTGTTATCTGGCCAAGTACCCAGCAATTTAATCGGTAACGATGCCTTCCAAGAATGCGACATGATTGGGATTTCACGCCCAGTCGTCAAACACAGCTTTTTAGTACAAGATCCGACTCAAATCCCTGAGATCATTAAAAAAGCCTTTTATATTGCCTCCACGGGTCGCCCCGGCCCCGTCGTTGTCGACTTGCCAAAGGATTGCCTCAATCCTGCATTGCTACACGATTATATTTACCCCGAGAGCATTAAAATGCGCTCCTATAATCCAACGACATCGGGCCACAAAGGCCAAATTCGCCGTGGATTACAGGCATTACTGGCAGCGAAAAAACCCGTACTTTATGTGGGTGGCGGCGCCATTATCTCCAGCAGTGAAAAACAGATCTTAGCCCTAGCGGAAAAGTTAAATATCCCCGTTGTCAGCACCTTGATGGGCCTTGGCGCCTTCCCAGGCACCCATAAAAACAGCTTAGGCATGCTGGGGATGCACGGTCGCTATGAAGCCAATATGACCATGCATAACTGCGATCTTATCTTCGGGATTGGCGTGCGTTTCGATGACAGAACCACCAACAACATCGAAAAATACTGCCCAAATGCCACTATTTTGCATATCGATATTGACCCTTCATCGATTTCAAAAACCGTACGAGTGGATATCCCCATCGTTGGCTCGGCCGATATCGTATTAGACAGCATGTTAGCCCTGCTGGAGGAGTCGAAGGAGAGCAACGATAGCGAGGCAATTACTCAATGGTGGCAAGAAATCACAGTGTGGCGTAACCGCAATTGCTTGGCATACGATAAGGAAAGCAACCGGATCAAACCACAGCAAGTGATTGAAACTCTTTATAAACTCACTAATGGTGAGGCCTATGTCGCCTCGGATGTGGGCCAGCATCAAATGTTTGCCGCGCTCTATTATCCCTTCGATAAACCTCGCCATTGGATTAACTCCGGCGGCCTTGGCACCATGGGCTTTGGTTTACCCGCTGCCATGGGAGTCAAAATGGCAATGCCTGACGAAACCGTTGTGTGCGTCACGGGCGATGGTTCGATTCAAATGAATATTCAAGAGCTTTCAACCGCTCTGCAATACGATACGCCGGTTAAAATTATCAACTTAAACAACCGTTTCCTCGGCATGGTGAAACAGTGGCAGGATATGATCTACTCGGGTCGCCATTCCCATTCCTATATGGATTCGGTACCCAACTTTGCCAAAATTGCCGAAGCCTATGGCCATGTTGGCATGACGATTAGCGATCCCGCTGAGCTTGAGTCTAAGATGGCCGAAGCCCTAGCCATGAAAGACAGACTGGTATTTATCGACATTATGGTGGATGAGACTGAGCACGTGTATCCCATGCTTATCCGCGGCGGCGCGATGAATGAAATGTGGTTAAGCAAAACGGAGAAATGCTAATGCGTCGAATTATATCTGTATTACTCGAAAACCAATCCGGCGCATTATCTCGTGTTGTCGGTCTGTTTTCCCAACGCGGTTACAACATCGAAAGTTTAACTGTGGCACCAACCGATGATAACACCTTATCGCGCCTCAATATTACCGTAGTGGCCGACGAAAAGGTGCTAGAGCAAATCGAGAAACAACTGCACAAGTTAGTCGATGTGCTCAAGGTGTCGAATGTCACCGAATCGGCTTATATTGAGCGGGAATTGGCACTGGTTAAAGTCCGCGCCCAAGGGGAATTACGGGAAGAAATTAAGCGCACCGCCGATATCTTCCGTGGGCAGATTGTCGATGTCACCGCCAATCTCTACACCATTCAATTGGTGGGCACGACCGAAAAACTCGATGCCTTTATTCACTCCATGGGTGAAGTGACCAAAGTAGTAGAAGTGTCGCGCTCGGGCGTTGTGGGCTTAGCCCGCGGCGAAAAAGCAATGAGAGCCTAATGACGCTGAAATGCCCATCAACGCATGCGAGCTTGCCATCGCAATGCTTTGAAATAGCCAACATGGGATTTTAATTGGTGGGATAACAATAAGGGGAGCATTAAGCTCCCCTTCTTTATCCGCGCAATTCAGGATTAGGACTGACCATCTAATAGGCGCGAGGTGGTGATTTCAATCTTGCGTGGTTTTAACGCTTCAGGGATTTCACGCACTAAATCAATGTTCAATAAACCATTCTCTAAACTGGCACCCAATACAGTCACATAATCGGCCAGTTGGAAGGTACGCTCAAACCCGCGCTCGGCAATACCTTGGTATAGGTATTTACGCTCGGTTTGGCTCTCGGCCTTATTGCCTTTAACCAGTAATTTCTCACCTTCGCTACTGATCTCAAGCTCTTCCATCGAGAACCCGGCCACGGCCATTGTAATGCGATAACGATTTTCGCCAAGGAGTTCAATGTTATATGGAGGATAACCTGAGTTGCCATTATTCGCGGCAGCGTGTTCTGCCATTTGGGCTAAACGATCAAAACCAATAGCACTACGGTAAAGAGGAGTTAAATCATAAGTACGCATATTCATATCCTTGTCTTAAGCAATATGGGAAAGTGGCGAACGTTTTTCAATTGAAAACGTATTTGTCTCGCCTAAATTAACTTCTGTCCTAGCGGCACAGAATCGATTGGGATCCTCATCGAGCGATCCTGCAATAGATATAAGGATAGGAAAGCGTATTTCAAGGCAGTTTTTTAAAATTTTTTAAAAGCTAAATAAAAAGAGCAGGTTATTAGCATTAAAAACCTTGTATCTGGCGTGGTTAGTCGAATATCGCCAATAAAAAAGGAGCCCTTAGGCTCCCTTCTTCGGTCTCACACTCAGATTAACGAGTACGTGGACACAGTTCTTCAGCACTGAAGAAGTAAGCAATTTCACGCGCAGCAGATTCTAAAGCGTCAGAACCGTGAGCAGCGTTTTCGTCGATGCTTTCAGCGAAATCGGCACGGATAGTACCTGGAGCCGCTTGAGCTGGGTTAGTTGCACCTAAAATTTCGCGGTGAGCTAAAACAGCGTTTTCACCTTCTAAAACTTGAACCATGATTGGGCCAGAAGTCATGAAAGCAACCAGAGCACCGAAGAAGCCACGCTCGCTATGCTCAGCATAGAAACCTTCAGCTTGTTCTTTAGTCAGGTGTAACATTTTAGCTGCAACGATCTTCAGACCAGCAGTTTCAAAACGGTTGTAGATTGCACCGATGTGGTTTTTAGCAACAGCATCAGGCTTAATGATAGAAAATGTGCGTTCGATCGCCATAACAAGCTTCCTTTGTCAGCAAGTTTGAAAAAATTCGCGCGGATTATACGAAATTTAAAAACCAAATCCTATCTTTAAAGCAAATAAGTCTGAGATATTGCGCACATTGGCTGGATTTGTAACCGGATTGTTCACACAAAAACGCCAGTCCATGTTTTCCACCGGACTGGCGAAAGGATAACAACACAACTAAATTGGCATATTTGCCAAAGACTCAGGGGTTATTTTCTATTTTTTGCCCAAATACCCGCCCATGCAATCAAGGCAACTAAAATGATTGCAGGGGCTAAATCGAGTAGATGGTGGAATAAACCGACGCCGCCATGACCAGGATGAGCCCATGCCAAGGCGGGTAACAGTGTGAATAACATAGCAAACAAAAGTTTCATGTGAACATCCTTGCGTAGCGGAAATAACATTAAGCGATTAATCACTTAACTGATACATAACAAGGTACGTCATTCACTTAAAATGAATTTGATACTGATCAAACTCCTACAAAAATCCCCTTTTAGGGATCACTAAATGTGACAATTGTCACGTAAGTGCGCTTTTTGCGGGACAAGATGCCCCATCAGGGCGATGGTTATTTCTCTTCAATCCAGCATTGCTGAATGGCTTCCAATATCCGCTCATTGCAATGCTTAGGATCATCGTCAAAATCATCGAGAGCCAACACCCACTCGTATAACTGAGTAAAATGCAGCTTGTGGGGGTCAACCTCGGAATGCTTTTCTAGCAATTCTAAGGCGATATCTAGTGAATCAATCCATTTTAACGACATCCGCTCCCCCTTGTGCCATCTGCAGCTAAACCTTGTTCTCCTGAGTGTAGCCTAAACGCGGCTTAACTCTACGCTTGAGTGGGCTTTTTTGCCTTGAGGGCGTTCTTTTCAACAAACTCAATAATGGCACCGGCGACATCTTTTGCGGTTGCCCCTTCTATCCCTTCAAGGCCGGGCGAAGAATTCACTTCCATCACCACAGGGCCATGATTTGAGCGCAGTAAATCCACCCCTGCGACATTGAGTCCCATGGTTTTGGCTGCACGAATTGCCACCGAACGCTCTTCGGGGGTCAGTTTAACTAAACTTGCAGTGCCGCCACGGTGTAAGTTTGAGCGAAACTCCCCAGGCATAGCTTGGCGTTTCATTGCCGCAATCACTTTATCGCCCAGCACAAAGCAGCGAATGTCGGCGCCATTGGCTTCTTTAATGTATTCCTGCACCATGATGTTGGCTTTTAATCCCATAAAAGCTTCAATCACACTCTCAGCCGCCTTGCGGGTTTCGGCTAACACCACCCCAATGCCCTGCGTGCCCTCAAGCAATTTGATCACTAACGGCGCGCCGCCTACCATGTCGATAAGATCAGGAATATCACTCGGCTTATTGGCAAAGCCAGTAATTGGCAGACCGATACCACGGCGTGACATTAACTGCATCGAACGTAGCTTATCGCGGGAGCGCGAAATGCCGACAGAATCATTGAGCGCATACACGCCCATCATCTCAAACTGGCGCAGCACAGCTGAGCCATAAAAAGTAATAGAAGCACCAATACGCGGGATAACCGCATCAAAAGGCGGTAACTCTTCCCCACCAATATGGATGCTCGACTGGCGCATATTGATGTTCATATAGCATTCGAGCGGGTTGATCACTTTGACTTCGTGACCACGTAATGTCGCAGCCTCAACGAGTCGCTTTGTGGAATATAGCTCAGGCCCTTGCGATAGGATCGCGATTCTCATTTTGGTCTCCGACAACCATTTCATTTTGAGCGCATCATACGCTCGGATTAGGATAAATCAATCATGGCAATTATTGCTTGCGCAAATGCTGGGCGCCAGAAGCCAAAAACCAGTCACATGGACTGGTTTTTGACGATATCATCGCATCGGGTTGATTAACCTTCGCTCACCATATTCACAGTGTACTTCGGAATTTCAATCACCAGATCGCTATCGACAACTTTGGCTTGGCAAGACAAGCGGCTCTCAGGCTCAAGTCCCCATGCCTTATCGAGCATATCATCTTCAAGCTCATCGCTTGGCTCTAACTCATCAAAACCTTCACGCACGATGCAATGGCATGTGGTGCAGGCACAGGATTTTTCACAGGCATGCTCAATATTGATGCCGTTACGCAGCGCCACATCGAGAATCGTTTCACCTACTTTGGCTTCCAACACTGCGCCATCGGGACATAACTCAGCATGGGGAAGAAAGACTAACTGGGGCATCACATCACCTATATGTTGTCAATTGACTGACCCTTAAAGGCCACTCGAATAGAATTGTCCATACGCTTCGCGGCGAAATCCTGAGTATGTTCATCGAGGACTTCAATCGCTTGCTTAATCGCATCGGCATCATCACCACGGGCAATTTCGGCAAGCTGCGCCATGACCGCATCAATCTGCTGACGTTCATCACTTGTCAGCAGGTCGCCATCTTTTGCAAGCGCCGCATTTAACGACTCAAGCACCCTTGCCGCCTCCACTTGCTGCTCGGCCAGCATACGACGACTAATGTCTTCCTTCGCATGCTTCATCGAGTCCTTGAGCATAGTCGCGATTTCGGTATCCGATAAACCAAACGAAGGCTTGACCTGAATACTCGATTGCACGCCGGTGGATTTCTCCATCGCGGTAACGCTAAGCAACCCATCGGCATCGACTTGGAAGGTCACACGAATATGGGCTGCGCCCGCCGCTAACGGGGGAATACCTTTAAGCGTAAAGCGTGCGAGTGAGCGACAATCATCGACTAACTCACGCTCGCCCTGCACCACATGGAAGGCCATCGCCGTTTGACCATCCTTAAAGGTGGTAAACTCTTGGGCGCGGGCCACTGGAATCGTAGTGTTACGAGAAACCACTTTCTCCACTAAACCGCCCATGGTTTCAATCCCTAATGACAAGGGGATCACATCGAGCAGTAATAATTCAGACTCGGGTTTGTTACCGACCAGAATATCGGCCTGAATGGCCGCGCCAATCGCAACGACGCGATCTGGGTCGATGGAGGTTAATGGCGCCTTACCGAAAAAGGCTTCAACCTGTTCACGCACTAATGGCACGCGGGTTGAACCACCTACCATCACGGTTTCTAACACTTCATCAGCCGTTACGCCCGCATCACGTAGGGTGCGACGACAGCTGGCGATGGTTTTCTTCACTAATGCGCTGATTAAGTTATCAAACTCAGCTTTGGTCACCACTTGCTTGAGCACAGTACCATCGGCAAGTGTCAGGCTCGCTTCGACTTCACTCGCATCGGTTAAGGCTTCTTTCACACGGCGCGCTTCAATCAATAACTGACGGCTTAGCTGCGGATCAAGGTTCGTCAATTGCCACACTTGCTGCATATGAGCTTGCAACAAATGGTCAAAATCATCGCCGCCTAGCGCCGAATCGCCGCCCGTGGCCAGCACCTCAAAGACGCCACGATTTAAACGCAGAATAGAGATATCAAAGGTACCGCCGCCGAGATCGTAAATCGCGATCACACCTTCTTGCTTAGAATCTAACCCGTAGGCGATTGCCGCCGCAGTAGGCTCGTTTAGCAGGCGCAATACTTTAACACCGAGCAAAGACGCGGCATCTTTAGTCCCTTGACGCTGCGCATCATCGAAATACGCCGGCACAGTGATCACGACACCCTGCAGTTCGCCGCCTAAGGTTTTCTCGGCGCGTTCAACCAGAGGACGTAAAATCTCCGCCGACACTTGCACCGGATTCACTTGCCCTTGAGGCGTAACAAACAGCGGTAAACCGTTTTCACTGGCTTCAAACTGGTATGGGAACGCTTGCTCACCAGATTGAATATCCGTAAGGCTGCGGCCCATAAAGCGTTTGACCGATACGATAGTATTTTTAGGATCCTGCGCAGAACTTAACGCCGCCACCTGACCGACTTCAATGCCATCTTGGGTATAACGGACGATAGAAGGTAAAGAGTGCTGCCCATTTTCATCGGGTAAGGTCGCCGTTACGCCGCTGCGAACTGCGGCCACGAGGGAGTTAGTGGTACCTAAATCGATGCCAACGGCAAGTCTATGTTGGTGCGGCGCGGCGCTTTGTCCGGGCTCTGCAATCTGCAAAAGGGCCATATGTATCCAACTTAGTAACGCCGACTCAGACCCGTCTGAATCGGCTAAATAACTGCAATAGGGAAAATTAATCGAGCAGCGCGTCTTCGATACGCGTCAGCTCATCGTGTAATTTTGCCATAAATTTAAGCTTGCGTACTTGATCTGCCGCTAACAAGGCATCTTCTTCGCTGTCACTGCTTAGCTGTGCGGTGAGCAATTTCGTCAGCTTTGTCCGGTAGGCCGCGAAAGAGTCGTATAACTCATCAATGCTTTCTTGAGGATCGGCGCTATCGCGAATGTCTTCTAACGCCTCACGCCATTCCATCTGCTGCATTAAAAATGCAGTGTCTTTCACTGTGGTGGTTTCGTGGCTTAAATCGATACCACGTAGCGACAGCATATGCTCGGCACGGCGGATAGGATCTTTTAGGGTTTGATAACCGTCATTCACTTGCGCAGTGCGTTGCACCGACAATAAACGTTGTTGCTCGGTATCGTTGGCAAACTTATCGGGATGCACCGCCCGTTGCAGTTCGCGGTAGCGTTCTGCAAGCACAGCGGTGTCAATATCGAAGGCAGGGGAAAACTTAAACAGCTCGAAATAATTCATGCGTCAATTCGGCAATTAAACAGTGAAACTCTCACCGCAACCGCACTCACCTTTTGCGTTAGGATTGTTAAATTGGAAACCTTCGTTCAGGCCTTCTTTAACAAAATCCAACTCAATGCCCTGTAGATAAATGAAGCTTTTTGCATCGATAATGATTTTAACACCATCAATATCATACACTTCATCGTCATCATTCAGCGCATCAACAAACTCAAGCACATACGCCATACCCGAACAACCAGAGGTCTTTAAGCCGAGGCGCAGGCCGATGCCCTTGCCTCGATTCGCTAAGAAAGATCTGACACGCTCAGTTGCCGCTGGGGTCATTGTAATCGCCATCTTAACTCCAGATGTTACTTAGCTTGTTTCGATTTGTACTCGTCAATCGCCGCTTTAATGGCATCTTCTGCCAAAATGGAACAGTGGATTTTCACCGGTGGCAAGGCTAATTCTTCTGCGATATCGGTGTTTTTGATGGCCGCCGCTTGCTCGATAGTCTTGCCTTTTACCCACTCGGTTACCAGTGAGCTAGACGCAATCGCGCTGCCACAACCGTAGGTTTTGAACTTAGCGTCTTCGATGATGCCGTCTGCGCCGATTTTTAGCTGTAACTTCATCACGTCACCACAGGCAGGTGCTCCCACCATACCGGTCACGACCGAAGGATCGTTCTTGTCGAAAGAACCAACGTTACGTGGGTTCTCATAATGATCTATCACTTTTTCACTGTAAGCCATGGTACTGCTCCAAAATTATCTATTGTAAACGGTCGAATTAATGATGGGCCCACTGCACCTGATTCAGGTCGATGCCATCTTTGAACATCTCCCACAATGGAGACATTTCTCTTAGTTTATCAATAGATTGTGTAATAGTTTCGATAGCGTGGTCGATTTCTTCTTCGGTGGTAAAACGACCGATTGAGAAACGAATTGAGCTATGCGCCATTTCATCATTTAAACCGAGCGCACGTAACACGTAGCTTGGCTCGAGACTGGCTGAAGTACAGGCAGAACCCGATGAAACCGCTAAATCTTTTAATGCCATCATCAGCGACTCACCTTCAACATAGTTGAAGCTGACGTTCAGGCTGCCACTCACACGGTGAGTCATGTCGCCATTTACATACGTCTCTTCGATGTGCTTGATGCCATTCCATAACTTGTCACGTAGCTTGGCGATACGGGCGTTGTCCGTTGCCATTTCAGCTTTTGCGATAGAAGCCGCTTCACCTAAACCGACGATTTGGTGAGTCGCCAGTGTGCCACTGCGCATACCACGCTCATGGCCGCCGCCGTGCATTTGGGCTTCTAAGCGAATGCGTGGCTTACGGCGCACGTACAGCGCACCAATCCCTTTTGGACCATACATTTTGTGGCCAGAGATAGAGATCAGGTCGACCTTAGTCGTTTGTATATCGATAGGTAATTTACCCGCGCTTTGTGCCGCATCCATATGGAAGATAATGCCTTTTGAGCGGCATAACTCACCGATGGCATCCACATCATGGATCACACCGATTTCGTTATTCACATGCATGATGCTGACAAGAATGGTGTCGTCGCGCATCGCCGCTTCTAAACGTTCCATCGGAATAATACCGTTGGCATCTGGCTCTAAGTAAGTGACTTCAAAGCCTTCACGCTCAAGCTGACGGCAGGTATCGAGTACCGCTTTATGTTCAGTCTTGCTGGTGATGATGTGCTTGCCTTTCTTATTGTAGAAATGCGCTACGCCTTTGATCGCCAGGTTGTTTGATTCGGTTGCACCTGAGGTAAACACGATTTCACGGTGATCGGCATTGATCAGATCAGCCACTTGGCTGCGTGCCACATCCACCGCTTCTTCCGCTTGCCAGCCATAACGGTGAGAACGTGATGCTGGGTTACCGAAGATGCCATCCATCGTCATGTATTGGAACATTTTTTCCGCGACTCGCGGATCAACTGGCGTGGTGGCGGCATAATCTAAATAGATAGGAAGCTTCATAACACACTCCGTACTTAGCAGTCTCTGCCGAGGCTACATACAACGTACAAAAATAATTTTTATCGTATAACAAAAAGCCTATAAGCTGACTCTTTGCTCCTTTTGCATAGTGTCTTGCTTAAGCGAGATAAACTGCACATCCCGTTTCTGCATTAAGCCAGCAAGACTGATACCATCTAAAAAATCTGAAATTTGTTTGCTTAAATCGCCCCAGAGCGAGTGCGTTAAGCAGCGAGTTCCACTCTGGCAATTGCCTAATCCTTGACAACGAGTCGCGTCGACAGACTCGTCCACGGCATGGACAACCATGCCAACAGAAATATCATTAGCTTCGAGGCCTAAGCGATAACCACCACCTGGACCACGGACACTGGCTACTAGGCCATGCTTACGTAACTTTGCGAAGAGTTGTTCCAGATAGGAAAGCGAAATCCCTTGTCTTTCAGAGATATCCGCTAAGGGAACCGGTCCCGAAGCCGAGTGGATGGCCACATCGAGCATTGCGGTTACTGCATAACGACCTTTAGATGTAAGTTTCATAACTACCATAGCTCCCAAACAGGTATGGGGTTATTTCAACATACCCGAGTATTTCAGTCAAGTATAAAACCTAGTAAAACACTCAAGTATATAAGCGCGCAGTGAACCAATACCCTTTCATCTTGGTGGGGTATTTAACCTTTTTCTGCCCTAAGATTCAATGCTAAAGGGTCAATTAATCGTCCTAATCGCCCCCATATCGGGATCTAACGCACTCTCTTAGAATGAATGCTAACCACCTAGGTCCACTCGGTTTAAAAACCGCGCAACCACAGAGTGAATTGAACCACGATAATCGTTGGCAGAAGCATGTGGATTAACATCAACATGCCACTGCGCAAAACACCTTAATTAGATGCTGGGGTCAAACTCATCGAGCGCACTCTGGCGCTTATCGGCGGCGGCTTTTTCCGCGTCGTTAAACTCACCCACATTCAGCTCTGGCAATCTTTCGGTGCAGACATCGCCACCTAAGCGCTGAATGGCTTGACACAATTCCTGCACTTTTGAATCCATCAAATGCATATGGTCCAGCATTTGACCGATAGCGTTCGCGACGGGATCCGGATTGTCGGGAGACACTGCATACGCATCGAAGCCATATTTCTTGGCCATGGCGCTACGACGCTCAGACTTCTCTTTCGATTGTGGCGAAGGTGTGGCCACTACGCGCCCAGGGATCCCGACCACAGTCGTATCCTTAGGCACATCTTTCACCACCACAGAGTTAGAGCCGACACGCGCCCCATCATGCATAGTGATAGGACCTAAAATCTTAGCCCCTGCGCCCACGACCACGTTATTGCCCAGTGTGGGATGGCGTTTACCCGCTTGCCAGGTGGTGCCGCCCAATGTCACGCCGTGATACAAAGTACAGTCATCGCCAATCTCGGCGGTTTCACCGATCACCACGCCCATACCATGGTCGATAAAGAAACGATCGCCAATGGTGGCACCGGGGTGGATCTCCACTCCCGTCAACCAGCGCGAAAAAGTCGATAAACAACGGGCCATTAAGCGCCAATCACGCTTCCATAATTTATGGCTTATCCGGTGCAGCCAAATGGCGTGCATGCCAGGATAGTTGACCAAGATCTCAAAGGCGCTGCGCGCCGCGGGATCACGGTGATATATAGATTCAATGTCTTCTTTTAGCCTAGCTATCACACCCATGCTTCAATCCTTCGCGATTAGCGTTATATGCCAAATGTACTTTGGCTATTTTTGTTTGTTACCCACCACTTTATCGATCGAGGTTAAAATACCTCGAAGAATATTCATCTCTTGGCTTTCGATACGTGCACGGCTAAACAGACGACGTAGCTTAGTCATCACTTGGCCGGGGTGGTTTTTAATAATAAACCCTGTCGATGATAAGGTGCTTTCTAAGTGCACAAAGAAACGCTCGAGATCGGCAGAAAGCGGATATTCTTCCTCCACTTGCGGCGCCGCTGTTTGCGCTAAGTGTGCCACACGCGTCTCATAACAAATGATCTGCACTGCTTGTGCTAAATTCAATGAGCTGTATTCAGGGTTAGCAGGAATCGCCACATGATAAGTACATTGCTGTAATTCTTCATTGGTCAAACCATGATTTTCACGGCCAAAGACTATGGCGACAGGCCCTGTTAAGCCTTCAGTGACCAACTTTTGCCCCGCTTCACGGGGGTCAAGCATTGGCCAATCTAAGGTACGACTGCGGGCACTGGTGGCAATCACTAAACTGCAATCGGCGATGGCTTCCTCTAAGGAATCCACTTTCACCAGATGCTTTAAAATGTCCGATGCACCGGCGGCTAAGGCGATGGATTGACCATCCACTTCACATCTTGGTTCGGCAAGATACAGGGTTGATAACCCCATGGTCTTCATCGCTCTGGCGGTCGAGCCAATATTGCCGGGGTGCGATGTCCCCACTAAAATCACACGAATATTACTTAGCATGAAACGACTTAATTTAATTCACAAAACACAGGGAGCGAATACTATCACAGGCGTGCGTGAATGCTTATATGAAAATCGGTATTTGATATAACATTCAAATCGAGTATAATGCCGCCCGCTATTTTTAACGTTCTTTAACATCCAGGGGATTGCAATGCATCCGATGCTGACGATTGCTGTTCGCGCTGCCCGCGCGGCTGGCCAAACTATTATGCGCGCCTACACTGAACTTGACCGAGTTGAAGTCAGTGCTAAAGGTATCAACGATTTTGTTACCAGTGTAGATAAGGAAGCAGAAGCTGCTATTACCTATCAAATTCGCAAATCTTACCCTGATCACACTATCGTGGGTGAAGAAAAAGGCGAAAATCGTGGTGAAAACAAAGACTATATTTGGATAGTCGATCCTCTGGATGGCACTAATAACTTCGTTAGAGGCATTCCCCACTTCGCAGTTTCTATCGCACTGCAACACAAAGGCAAAACTGAAGTTGCCGTTGTGTACGATCCTGTTCGTGAAGAATTATTTACCGCTATCCGTGGTAAAGGCGCCAAATTAAACGATTTCCGTATCCGCGTAACCAATGTGACTGAATTGGCTCCAACCATTATCGGTACAGGTTTCCCATTCAAAGCCCGTCAACACACCGAAAGCTACATGGCAATCTTTGGCGAAGTGTTCGGTCAGTGTTCTGACTTACGCCGCGCAGGTTCTGCCGCATTAGACTTAGCCTATGTGGCTGCTGGACGTTTAGACGGTTTCTTCGAAATCGGTTTAAAGCCATGGGATATCGCTGCTGGCGACTTAATCTGTCGCGAAGCGGGTGGTACAGTCACCGACTTCACTGGTGGTCATAACTACCTGATCTCTGGCAACATCGTTGCAGGTTCACCGAAAGTGACCACAGAGTTAGTGAAAACCATGCGTCCTTTGCTGAACGAAGGTTTAAAGCGTTAATCATACCCTTGCGGCAGTAACGCATATTAAAAAGGCCAGTGAATTCACTGGCCTTTTTGTTTTCTGCTTTCGTTTTTCTGCTTTGGATATTCGTACTTGTCGGCTTAAAGATTTTCTATCTACCCGCCAATGCCTGCGCAGGGCCAATCTGGCTCGCCTTCCACGCGGGATACAACGTTGCGATAAGACTCATCACAAACGCCGTAGCTATCACTAAACCAGCATCCGTCATATGTAGCTCTGATGGCAGAAAATCCACAAAATACACATCGGCCGACAGGAGTTGAATCCCGAGCAGCTGCTCAATGCCACGGGCGATACCACTGAGATTAATCGCGGTCGCAATCCCAATCACACCGCCAAGGGCACAACCCACAAGGCCATTTAACGCGCCTTGCACCATAAAAATCCCCATCACTGAGAGACGGCTTAAGCCCATGGTCATCAGAATGGCAATTTCACTGGCTTTATCCCGCACCGCCATCACGAGCGTTGAGACAATATTAAAACAGGCCACACCTATCACTAATACCAACACGAGATACATGATAGTGCGAACCAATTGAATATCTTGGTATAAATGCCCTTGGGTACGCGTCCAATCACTAATATAAACAGACTGGTTTAAGGCATAACCCAGCTCGCGAATTTTCGCTGGCGCATCAAACACCTGTCCCACACTGATGCGAACACCAGTCACACCTTGATGTAAATTCAGGATATTCGCCGCATAGCGCATCGGAATATACGCCGTGGTTAACTCAAGCTCGCCGCCTAAACGGTACACACCCGACACCACAAAGCGATGGCTCTTGGCTGCCCGTAAACTGCCGGCATGTTCAGGATCAAGATCTTGCACATACAAAGCGAGGGTATCGCCGACTTCGAGGCCTAACTTTTTCAGCAGACTCTCCCCGAGGACGATGTGATTGTCATCCTCGCTCAAGCCTTGCCAAGTCTCTTTCGACATAAATTGCGAGAGGGTCGAGACTTTTGCCTCTTGCTCAGGATCGATTCCCACAACGGCAAGCCCCTGAAAACCACCGGGCTTTTGTACTAATCCTTGCATCCTAATAAAAGGTGCCGCCGCCGTAATGCCTTCAATCTGCATAGCGGTTTGTTCAACCGCTCGCCAATCGGCAATCGGCTCATTCACACCAACCACATCGGCTTGGGAGATAACGCCTAACAAGCGCTGCTCTAACTCGCGCTCGAAACCATTCATGGCGGAAAGCACCACAATCAGCACCGCAACCCCGAGCGCAATGCCCGCAGTCGATGCGAAGGAGATAAAGCTAATAAAACTATTCGATTGGCGCGCACGATAAAAACGCCAACCAATGGAGAGGGCTAATGGTCCTTTCATTGGGCGTGTTCCGCCACAGCTTGCAGATAACCATTCTTCATGGTGAGTTGTCTGTCCATCCGCGCCGCCAATTTGGGATCGTGAGTCACCACCACAAACGCCGTTCCGAGTTGATTGGCTAATTCGCGGATCAGCTCATACACCGCCTCGCCACTCTTGGCATCGAGATTTCCCGTCGGTTCATCGGCTAATACGAGTTTGGGTTTGTTGATCAGCGCCCGGGCAATTGCCACCCGTTGACGCTCACCACCGGAAAGCTCGGCGGGAATATGGCTCATTCTGTGCCCAAGCCCGACTCTCTCGAGCAACACTTTGGCATCGGCCTGAGCCTGAGCGCGGTCTCTGCCTTGGATAAACGCTGGCATAGCCACGTTTTCCAGTGCGCTAAATTCAGGCAAAAGGTGATGGAACTGATAAATAAAACCTAAGTCTTGGTTGCGGATCTGCGCCTGACGGGCACTGCTCACCTGATATAAATCCTCACCCGCTAACAAGACTTTGCCAGCAGAAGGTTTATCTAGAGTGCCCATAATATGCAGCAGCGTACTCTTGCCCGAGCCAGAGGTACCGACAATCGCCAGTTGCTCGCCCTTAAATACCTGTAAATCCACCTCAGTCAGCACCTGAGTAGTGACATCGCCATCGTGATAACTCTTACTCACCGCCTGCACTTGCAGTAACACGTCTTGCATTGAGATTCTCGCTATTGATTCTAAATACATGGATAAACCCATGTCCAAACACGTCTCTCATCATGGGAGCGACGCTTTTATTCTTTATATGACCGTTATTCGTAACGCAGCGCCGTGGCAGGTTGCACCCGCGCCGCTCGCAATGCGGGGTAAAGTGTCGCCACTAAGGTCACGACTAAGGTGCCGACAATAATCATCGACAATTGCCCCAGTTCTAATTTAACCGGCAGCACTTGTCCTGTGCCTAAAATGGAAATCCCCAAGGTCGCCATAATGCCATTTAAATTAAGGGTGAGCAGAATGCCGACCACCAGCCCCAGCACTAAACCTAAGACAGCATTCAATAAACCTTGTACCACAAAAATGCCCATCACCGCCGAGGTACGTAAGCCTTGGGTTTTGAGTACCGCGACGTCGGTGGTTTTATCCACCACCATCATCACCAACGCTGACACTATATTAAACGCCGCCACGGCCACGATCAGGCTCAGCATCAGCGACATCATGTTTTTTTCCATCTTCACGGCACTAAACAGATGACCATAGGTGTCGCGCCAATCACTGGTTGTCGCCTCAATCCCCTGCTGGGTAAGCACCTGCTTTACATCCTTAGCCAGTGCGGGCGCCATAAATGGGTCGCTCAGATACAGCCTTAACTGATTGATTTCATCGCTCGGTTGGCGCATTAAACGCTTGGCATCTTGGTAATGAATGTATGCGACGCCTGCATCCACCTGTGAGCTCATCTCAAACACGGCGGACACTAAAAACTTACGTTGGCTAGGGACTGGACCAAGCGGCGAATACACTACGCCATCGCCACTTAACAGGCGCACGGTATCACCCGGGCTGACCTTTAATTGGCGGGCAAGCTCGCTGCCTAAAATGACTTTATATTGGCCACTTGTTAGCTCGTTAAATGCACCCGAATAGGTATGCTGTGCAACCATAGAGAGTTTTTCGGCAAGCTCAGGAAACACCCCAAATACTTGCACGGCGCGGATATTCGCCGCCGACTGCACCATAGCTTGGGTCGACACGCTAGGCGTCACGCCCTGCACGCCCGGTAAGGCTTTGAGTTTGTCCGCAGGTATAGTCCAATCGCTTAAGGGCGCCTCAGTCACCACAGTCAATTGAGGTACAGCGCCTAAAATGCGCTGCTTTAATTGTCCTTCGAGGCCATTCATTACCGAGCTGACCACTATCAAGGCCGCCACCCCTAGAAAAATGCCCGAAACGGCAAATAAGGTAATAAAAGAAGCAAAGGCGTTTGTTTTTCTGGCCCGCCAATAACGGTAACCAACGTAGAGAGGAAATCGAAGATCCATTGAAAGAGGGCTGCGTCCTGTGTGCTGAACTTGCTAAATCATAAAGATGGGCACGATAATAGGGGTTTAGGTCCTATAAATAAAGAGGCAAGCCTTGTTCACTGACACCAATCCGTATTTTAGTGTGCCTCATCCCTTCACCGCTTACTTAAGCCTCTGGGACGAAAACCAGCCACTACCCAGTGAAATGGCTTTAAGATCAATGCAATCCCTAGGGATCCAGCTGCTGAGCGAAGTCAAAGCACTCGAGGCCAGTTGCCTGCTGCAACTGCGGCATTTAGACAACGAAGCCAAGGTGGTGGTGGACTTTCTCAAGCTCCAATCCCGCAAGGTCGATTTAGTCCTGCAGCATGTGCTCGAAAAAGAAGTGCAAGAGGGCGATAAATTTAGCGGTTGTCAGTTCGGTGGCAGCGGCATTCGCCTAATGAGCAATGAGGCCCTCCCCCTTGGCCGCCAATATAAGGTGACCTTATTTATCCACGAAGAATTGGTCGCCATTTTATGTTTTGCCAAGGTCACGGCCTGCTTAGTTTCGCAGGAAGGCCAATCCGATGGGCAGCAAGTACATAGCCCCAATGCCGCATTGCCCTATTTCGTTGACCTCGAGTTTAGTCAAATACTGGATGCAGATGTGGAGCAACTGGTCAAAGCGAGCCTCAATGTGCAACAAAAACAACTTAAACTGCGTAAACAGGCCCGTGACGAGCGTCAATAAAGGCTAGCGTTTTTGCTGGCACCCTAGCGCCCAAGTCACTACAATGAACGCAACTTATTGTGAATGAATCAGTTTATCCCACGCCAATGACACAAATTTCAGCCCTAACACCGCCCGTTGTCAAAAATGGAACTCAAATGCAAACCCTGTCGTGTCTCGCCGGGGTTGGTCAAGCTGTTACCCTCGCCAGCCTAGTTCGCCAACACAAGGGCACAACACTGATTGTGACCAGTGATACGCCGACGGCATTGAGTATCGAGTTAGAGCTCAACTACTTGTTGGCTAAAAGCGCTATTAAGGTGCGACTGTTCCCTGACCGTGAAACCCTGCCCTACGACAGTTTTTCGCCCCATCAGGATTTGATTTCCCAACGTTTAGAGACCCTGTCGCAAATCACCCATGCTGAGCACAGCGTAGTGATAGTGCCGGTGACAACGCTAATGATGCGCCTACCGCCGAAATCCTATTTAAGCTCCAATGTGTTTGTGCTTAAAAAAGGCGATAAATATCAGCTCCATGATGTGCGCCAGCAGTTAACCGACACGGGTTATCACTTGGTTGAACAGGTGTACGAACATGGCGAGTTTGCCATTCGTGGCTCGATTCTCGATATCTTTCCCACTGGCGTGAATATGCCGCTGCGTATCGAACTGTTCGATGATGAAGTCGAGACCATTCGCCATTTCGATCCTGAAACCCAGCGCTCATCCACGCCAGTCGACGCGGTGCGCCTATTACCTGCTAAGGAATTCCCTACCGACAGTAGCGCCATTGAAGGTTTTAGGCAGCGTTATCGCCGCCGCTTTGAGGTGATCGTTAAAGAACCAGAATCGGTTTATCAATTGGTGAGCCGCAATTTGATGCCCGCCGGCATTGAGAACTATTTGCCCCTGTTTTTCGATGAGGTCGCGACATTGTTCGATTACCTGCCGAAGGATACTCAGTTAGTCACCTTAGGCGATATCGAAAAGTCCGCCCGTGCACATTTGCAAGAGGTGGAAACCCGCTATGAAGACAGACGGGTCGACCCATTGCGGCCGCTGTTGGCACCTAAAGAGCTGTATTTACTGATTGAAGAATTATTTGCCGCCTTTAAGCCGCTGCCTCGCTATCAGTTTACTGCGCCGCAACCCGATGCCGTCACCGGCGCAGTGCAAATTGATGCCAGTGTGTTGCCCGAGGTGAGCGCTAATCACAAGTTAAAACAACCGCTGATTGCGCTGCAAGAGTATGCCGAACATGCGCCGCGCATGTTGTTTAGTGCCGAATCGGAAGGCCGCCGCGAAGCCTTGCTCGAGCTCTTAGGTAAAATTCAGTTAAAACCGGCGCTATTCGGCCATTTTGATGAGTTTATTCAAAGTGATGCCAAACTTGGCTTAATCGTATCTCCCCTCTCCCGTGGTTGTTTACTCGGGCTAGGAAAGCAAACCGCCGTTAGCATCATCTGCGAAACAGAGCTCTTTGGTCATCGCATCTCCCAGCAGCGCCGCCGTGAAAAACAACGCCAGATCAGCAACGATACTCTGATCAAAAACTTAGCCGAGCTCAAAGTCGGCCAACCAATTGTGCACTTAGAGCACGGTGTGGCGCTGTATCAAGGCTTAGTCACCTTAGATACTGGCGGATTAGTAGCCGAATACCTACAGCTAGAATACTCGGGCGGCGATAAACTCTATGTACCAGTGTCTAACCTGCACATGATCAGCCGCTACAGTGTCGGCGCCGATGGCGAGGCTCACCTTAATAAACTCGGTAACGACACTTGGGCCAAAGCAAAAAACAAAGCGATTGAGAAAATCCGCGATGTGGCCGCCGAGTTGCTCGATGTCTACGCCCGTCGCCAAGCACGTCCCGGTGAAAGCTGCGACATTAACGACGAAGAGTATGCGCAATTCGCCCAGGGTTTCCCCTTCGAAGAAACCGTCGACCAAGAAAGCGCCATTCATGCCGTGCTCGCCGATATGCAATCCCCCGTAGCTATGGATCGCCTCGTCTGCGGTGATGTGGGCTTCGGTAAGACCGAAGTCGCGATGCGCGCCGCCTTTGTGGCGGTCAATGCGGGTAAACAAGTGGTTGTGCTGGTGCCTACCACACTACTCGCCCAGCAGCACTACGAAAACTTTAAGGACAGATTTGCCGACTGGCCCGTGGTGATTGAGGTGATGTCACGCTTTAGAACCGCCAAAGAGCAGACCCAAGTGCTGAAACTGCTCGAAGAAGGCAAAGTCGATATTGTGATTGGCACCCATAAACTGCTGCAATCCGAGGCAAAATTTGAAAACTTAGGCCTGCTAATCATCGATGAAGAACACAGATTCGGCGTCCGTCAGAAGGAAAAAATAAAAGCGCTGCGTGCCAACGTGGATATTTTAACCCTCACCGCCACGCCTATTCCCCGCACCTTAAATATGGCGATGTCGGGGATGCGCGACTTATCGATTATTGCCACACCTCCCGCTAAGCGTTTGGCGGTGAAGACCTTTGTGCGCGAATCCGATCCCGCCACCGTGCGTGAGGCCATACTGCGTGAAATCCTCCGTGGTGGCCAAGTGTATTATTTGCACAACAATGTCGAAACCATTGAGAAATGCGCCCAAGATATTAGTACCCTGCTACCCGAAGCGCGGGTGGTGGTGGCCCATGGCCAAATGCGTGAGCGAGATCTTGAGCGGGTGATGTCGGACTTTTATCATCAAAGATTCAACGTGTTAGTCTGTACCACTATTATCGAAACCGGTATCGACGTCCCGAGTGCCAATACGATTATTATCGAACGTGCCGACACCTTCGGCTTAGCTCAGTTGCATCAGCTGCGTGGCCGCGTCGGACGCTCTCACCATCAAGCCTATGCGTATTTGATGACACCGCATCCTAAACGCATGACCAGCGATGCTCGCAAACGTCTCGAAGCCATCGATGCCCTCGAAGATTTAGGCGCTGGCTTTATGCTCGCGACCCAAGACTTAGAAATCCGCGGCGCGGGTGAACTCTTAGGCGATGAACAAAGCGGGCATATTTCTAAAATCGGCTTTAGCCTCTACATGGAAATGCTAGAGGCGGCGGTCAAGGCCCTCAAACAGGGTAAAGAGCCATCGCTAGCGCAAATGCTCAATCAGCAATGTGATATGGAGCTGAGGATCCCAGCGCTATTGCCGGAAGACTATGTCGGTGATGTGAATATTCGTCTGTCACTCTATAAGCGCATCGCCAGTTGTGACAGTGAAGAAGCCTTAGATGAACTTAAAGTTGAGCTTATCGACCGCTTCGGTCTGCTGCCGGATGCCACCAAAAACCTGATGGAAATGACTCTGTATAAACATCAGGCAACTCGGCTGGGGGCGACTAAAATTGAGGTACATGCCAAGGGCGGCAGCATCGAATTTAGTGATGATCATGTGATTGATCCCGGCTTTATCATCGGATTACTGCAAAGTCAGCCACAAATCTATCGAATGGATGGGCCGAATAAGTTAAAGTTCATCCTCAATGCCGAAACGGCAAAAGATAGGCTCGCTTTGGTCAAACTCTTGCTCGAACAACTATCGCAACATCGTCTTGGAGATAAATAGTGTTACGTCAACTCGCGGTCTCTATCGCTACACTTATTGCACTTTCACACAGTTCACTTGCCCGTGCTGAAGCTTGGTTCGAGGTTGAAGTCTATATTTTTGAACGCCAAAGCCAGTCGACCGAACAATGGCCGATGGCGCCAATTGAGACCAAAACCAACCGCGCTATCGATCTGATTTCACCGGTTGTGGGTCAAGCTGTGGTCTCCATGAGCAATGAATCCACCCCCTGCACCTTAGTGTATGACGCCGATGCTAATAGCCATTGCGCTGAAAACACCAGCACAGGTACGAATACGGACGCCACTCCCGAGATGAGTAACGGCGGTACTTTAGCCATTTCAGGCCCAAGCACTGCAAGCTCAAATGCGGTAACCAGCTATCGCTATCCGAGTGTGATCCCATCGGAAATCGGCAGTGGTAGCCAAGCCTACGCGTCTCAAGGCAGTGGCCCAGTATTACTCGCCAGCAGCCAAGGCCAATTTGCCAGCATCATCAATAGCCTATCGAGAGAGCGTGGTAACCTCAGCTTACTGCATATGACATGGCAACAACCTATGATGGGCAAGAGTGGCTCAGTGCCCATTCGCCTGTTTGCGGGTAAAGATTATTCCGCCAGTTATCACTTCGATGGTCGTCAAATTGTGCAGCAAGCCATGGCCACCTCAATGCAAGGCGCTAACGGCACGACTGGCATGATGGCTGAAACATCTGCGCCTTTACAGCCCTCTCCCGTGTGGCAACTCGATGGCACGCTCAATATTTATCTTAGCCATTATCTGTATATCGAAACCGCGCTCAATTTGCGTAAAGAAGGCCGCAAATTAATGCCTGTGGCGGCCGATGAAGTGAGCATCAACACAGCAACAAGTACCGCCGCAGCCCCAGCTAAAGTGATGACACCTTATTTAATGTCTATTCCGTTGGAGCAAAATCGTCGAGTGAAAAGTGATGAGATCCATTATCTCGATCATCCCGAAATGGGCATGGTGATCCAAATCCGTAAGATGGCGCAACCTAACGCTTAAAACCTATTAGCCCTAATCGAATAAAAAGCGGTCATGCAATGCATACCGCTTTTTTATTGCCTAAGGTTTTTTATTACCTAAGGTTTTTTATTGCCTAAGGGGTGAACAGCCATTCAGGCGACGCCGAAAGTATAAAAATAAAATTAGCGCACTATCGAGAAATCCAAATAAATATCATCACCTTGGTCTTCATTCACCGTCACCCTCAGTCCATCGGTACAAGGTACTCCAACCTCACACCAGGCGATAAGACTATCCACTGCAGGATCACTGCCCTGGGCAAGAATTTCAACACTGCCATCGGCGCAGTTAGTCACATAACCTGTGACACCAAGCGTGCGAGCCTTTGTTAGGGTCGCATGTCTGCAGCCCACGCCCTGCACTTTTCCCGTTAATTGAATAAGCACCCGTTTCATTGCGCCTCCCCTATAAGGTAAGCCTTGTTATTAGCATGCGGTTGTTATCATGCGGCTATTATCATGCGTCTTTGCGTCGCTCACGTAAAAACGATTCCAGCCTAAGCATAGCCGAGTTTTCAGCTGCGATAAGGGAGAGTTTTGCTAAGTAATGGATTTAAGAGTAAAAAAGCAAGTATAAAAAAACAGCTAACGAGACCGCTGTTAGCTGTGTCGGGCGACATACGCAAAAGGTTATCCATGAATGGACAAATTGGCATAAAAGTTTGTAGCATTTTGTAACAAACTATTAAGAGGGGCTACTTTACACAATTCATGATTAATTTCAACAAAATGATAGATAAAGCCATACAAATAGAGTCTATTTAATGCTTTTTGCTGAAATAACCAGCTAAACCAGACACATATACCGTTGAGCATTCTAAATAACAGCATAACTTCATCTGAGTCTGGCTTCACTCATACAAGGTAACCAAACACCAACAGCTTGAAAATAGGATGCTTCTTGAAGGGGAAAACATGAACAGAGACAAAGCGCTTATCGCCAGAATATTCCGCGATAAGCCTCTTTAACGAAAAGATAAGCGAATAACGATTTAACTCAACTTAAAGGCTTTTATCTTAGGTAAATGGGCGGCTAACTGCGGGAATTTATGGGCCTGCGTCTCATCCCATTCGATGGTGTAATAAGGCTTAAGCGCCTCGGCAGTAGCCTCACTGTCGAGCACTTCATCCACACGAGACAAAATACACATGGCTCTGTGGGTATTCTTCAACCTGAATTCAGAGACACACTTATTGGCGATATCGGCATACTCTTCCGGGCGGTCAATTTTCCCTTGCATCGTCTCTTCGGGATGAAGATTGGGATTGATTAACACTGACTTTAATCCGTTTAAAAAACCAATTCGCTCAGCCCAATACGCCCCTAAGCCGACCCCGACCATTAACGGTGCGGGATCGTCGCAATACTGCATTTGCTTGGCGACTTCTTTCAATAAATGCTGCATATCATGCTTGGGATGCAAAGTGCTGTAGCTGATAAGCCGCACATCTGGGTCAATAAACTGCAACTGACGCATTTTTTCGTGATTACCAGGGCTAGTTGCATCGAATCCATGAAGATAAAAAATCATATTGAGACCTTTTAACAATCTGCCAAACACGGCGCATGCCACTAACCCTAGCAAATATTCATTGCAGAACCTTGCGCTACATCAAACTTTTACCTGTTGTGCGAGCTGGATTTGCTCAGCCAGCTGCTTAGCATTTTCCCAACGGGCACTGTTTTCCAATGCGATAGCAGTTTGCGCCGCATTGGGTTTGAGTAAACTCGCCGGATGTTGTGGCGCCGCGGCGGGCCACACAAAGCCATTTAACAGTGACATCACACCCGGATTATCGTTACACACCAAAATCATATCACAACCCGCATCCAATGCAGCTTGGGCGCGGCCTAAATAATCCCCCGCAAAGGAAGCGCCCTTCATACCCAGATCGTCGGAGAAAATCACCCCGTTAAAGCCCAGCTCTTGGCGTAGGATCTGCTTTAACCAATAAGTTGAAAAGCCCGCAGGATTAGGGTCAACTTTAGAGTAAATCACATGGGCTGGCATAATGCCCGATAATTTACCTTTAGCAATCAACTCTTTAAACGGCAAAATATCTTGATTAAAAATCGCTTCAGCTTCACGTTCATCGATAGGTTGCGCGATATGGGAGTCCGCTGCAACACTGCCATGCCCCGGGAAATGTTTACCCACAGCGCCCATGCCCGCCTCGGCCATGCCCTCAATAAAACTCTGGGCTAAGGCAATCACTTCACCGGGCTTTGCGCTAAAACTACGTTTGCCAATGACTTGACTGATACCGTTAAGATCGAGCACAGGCGCAAAGCTTAAGTCGATGTCACAGGCGAGTAATTCGATGGCCATTAAAAAGCCTAATTCACAGGCCCAACGTTTAGCGAGAAGCATATCGCCCTTAGCCGCCGGCAAAATATCCCCCATGGCCGGAATCAAGGTAAATCCATCACGGAAACGCTGTACTCGCCCGCCCTCATGGTCGACGGCAATCAAAATCTCGGGACGAATTTGGCGGATCTGATGCACTAAGGTGATTAATTGCTCACGGCTGGCAAAATTGCGGGAAAACAGGATCAAACCACCCACCTGCGGATGGCGCAACATCTCGGCTTCTGCTTCGCTAACGTCTAAAGACAGCAGATCCAACATTAGATAACTCATATTTCTCCCTAAAAATTCTTATTCATACTCAAAAAATAACCATAGCGATACTGGCCATTGGGTTCACAAAAATCCCCGAAAAGCGAGCCATTCGCCGTCACGCTTTGCCACAAAGCGATTATCTTGCCGATTAATTCGACATTCACCACAAGCTAATTAAGCTCAGCTTATCCGAAGTCTTTCTAATCAAAAAAACTAATGTGAATCTTGATACTAAACTGTGGGATACTGACCTTAAACGTATCACACAAGCACATTTTGTGTGGTTGATGGGTGCAGTTTGCCAGAGTTTACGACATAAAAACCAGCGTATTGGCGCGGTAACTGCAAAGATCTTCCACGCACAGACTAAAATAAAAATCGAGACACAACAGGACTTCAATCATGATTAGCGTATTCGATATGTTCAAGATCGGCATTGGCCCTTCGAGTTCACACACTGTTGGCCCAATGAAGGCGGGCAAAATTTTTATGCAGCACCTTGCTGATGCGGGCCAGATTGCCCAAGTGGATGAATTAAGAGCCGAACTCTTTGGCTCACTAGGTCAAACAGGTAAAGGCCACGGCACGGGTAAAGCTGTTATTTTAGGCTTAATGGGTGAAGATCCTGAAACCGTCGACACCGACAGCATCGATGGCATTCTTGAGCACGTGTCTAAAAATGAGACTCTCACCCTCAGCTGCGGCAAAGTAGTCAAGTTTACCCGTGAAGACGGCATTACCTACCACAGACGTAAAACCCTTCCCGCCCATGCCAACGCCATGACACTGTATGCCTACAGCAAAGGCGAATGTATTTTTGAGCGCACTTACTACTCTGTCGGTGGCGGATTCATCTTAGACGAAGATGAAATCCATCAACGCAATGCCTCTCCAGCATCACAAATTGAATCAGCACCTTACGATTTTAATAGCAGCGCCCAATTACTGGATTTATGTACTGAGCATGGCCTGAGTATTTCTTCCCTGATGATGGCCAACGAGCTTAGCCTCGCCAGCGAAGAAGAAGTCAAAGCCAAGCTGTGGAATATCTGGCAAACCATGAAAACCTGTATCGAACGAGGTTATCAGAAGGAAGGTATTCTGCCTGGCGGCTTAAAACTGCGTCGCCGCGCACCAGCACTCTACCGTCGTCTCAAAGCCGAAGGCCGTAACAACGTCGATCCGTTAACCGCAATGGATTGGGTCGATTTATTCGCCCTCTCGGTCAACGAGCAAAACGCTGCAGGCGATCGCGTGGTCACCGCGCCAACAAACGGCGCTGCGGGCATTATTCCTGCCGTGCTTTGTTACTACGATACCTTCGTGCAAGAAGTCGATATCGACGTTTGCGCCCGTTACCTGTTAACCGCCGCTGCGATTGGTATTCTTTACAAGAAAAACGCTTCGATTTCGGGCGCAGAAGTCGGCTGTCAGGGCGAAGTTGGCGTAGCCTGCTCAATGGCGGCTGGCGCATTAACCGAGATCATGGGCGGCACAGTGGAACATGTTGAAAATGCGGCTGAAATCGGTATGGAGCATAACTTAGGCCTGACCTGTGACCCCGTAGGCGGCCTAGTACAAGTCCCTTGTATTGAACGTAATGCGATGGGTGCAATCAAGGCGATTAACGCATCACGCATGGCGCTGCGCGGTGACGGTAACCACAAGGTGTCACTGGATAAAGTGATTAAAACCATGATGGATACAGGTAAAGATATGCGCAGCAAATACAAAGAAACCGCCAAAGGCGGCCTCGCAGTGAACATTGTAGAGTGTTAATCCACTCAAGCTTGTAATCCACTTAAAGTGTTTAACACTGTCATGCCGCGCTTAACCGTTCAAACCTAAACGATTAAGCGCGGCATTTGTTTATTGGTAAACGAGTACAACGTTTAGTTCGTCGCCTTCATTGACAAACTCGCATATTGGGCAATCACCCCCGACCATGTTTTTTCAATTTCAGGAATAAGCTGCGAAAACGCCTGTTTTTCAGTCTCTCGGCGTAAATAATCGACTGCATCAGAAGTGCTCCATACCGACGCATGTCGACTCCCCTTAGCCGTCGACTCCGCTAATCCATACAAATATTCGGTGCGAACATCAAACAGAGCCGCCGATACGGTTGTCGTCACACTGACTTCTTTATTTTTTAACAGCCCTAGAGAAATCACATTTAATGGCGCAAATTGCTGCTCACCTGCATGGAAAGAGGTATCGAAAGTATAAATCAGTAAGATATCTGCCTTGAGCCTTGCTGCGGCCTCCCGCAGTGATTTAATGGAGTCTAACTGCTCGGGCAATAAAATACGGTTTAACGGTGCAATCCCTGCCACCTGCGGCATTTTGGCTAGCTGAACAAAATCGGCTTCGGTTTCAACTTCACGGGTAGTAACGACACTGTAACGGCCTGTGCCAAAACTGCTTAAACGATAGGATGCATATCCCGGCGCTTGAATACGTGCCACAGCAATATGCGCGGGAAATGTTGCCGCCGCTTGTACTGACATCAGCGCATTAATATCCGACTCCGCCAAACTACCAATAGCCACACTGCCGCCAGGCGTAGTATAGGAAGCGCAACCTCCTAGCATCATAATCAAACTCAAAAATGCCGCTAATTTAAACTTTCTCATCATAACTCCTTTATCTGTGACGCTCTTTTGCAATCCACACTTAATCTAAATATCTAGATCCTGTGCAACTAACTTACTGGTGATAAATACTTTTTACAATCTTACCTTGCATTAATAATCTGATCGGTGACGGTGATTTTTAGAGAGGTATTACGAGCTAGGTCATTACCTTGTTAAGATTGGCGAGTGAGAGATAAAACTACTTAATCGGAAAGATGAAATACTGATGATACATTCGCTAGTCTGTCACTTTAAAACTACGTTCAGCTTCAGTGGGTAGCGCGCCAACTTGGTCACAATCACACCACTATGGTCAAGAAGCACTATGGCAAGTGGATACCTAAAGACTCGCAAAGAATGGCAAGTCGTATATCTGAAATGATGGGCTTTAATGCGGACATAAGCGGACATAAGCGGACATAAGCGGACATAAGCGGACATAAGCGGACATAAGCGGACATAAGCGGACATAAGCGGACATAAGCGGACATAAGCGGACATAAGCGGACAGGAAAACACAGATTTTGCCCAGAAGCAACAATGGGAACCAGTAAGATACTGAATCGCCGCCGATTTTCTAGACACCTTTTAGTTAGATAAACTAACCCAAAAGAGGTGTCTATGAACCATAAACGTTATCCCGAAGAATTTAAAATCGAAGCCGTTAAGCAAGTTACCGTTGCTGGCCATTCTGTTGCTGATGTTGCTCAGCGGTTAGGAACAACCACCCACAGTCTTTATGCCTGGATTAAACGCTACGGCCCCGATTCAGAAGAACATTTGCAAAAGTCTGAAGAGTCCGCTGAGATTCGACGGCTACAGAAAGAGCTCAAACGTGTCACTGAAGAACGTGACTTGTTAAAAAAAGCCGCGGCGTACTTCGCAAGCCACCCCGAGTAAGATACACCTTTATTCAAGAGCATCACCACAGCCATTCAGTGCGACAACTTTGTCAGCTGTTTGATGTTCATCCGAGCGGGTATTACGCATGGAGACTAAGCCCTAAATCAAAGCGGCAGAAGGATAATGAACGGCTTACTGGGCAGCTTAAGCAGAGTTGGCTCGAATCTGGTGGAGTTTATGGATATCGGAAACCGCGTGCTCGGGGCGGTGAACAGCATGTAGTGACGCCAAATCGTTTAGAGCGACAATTTAATCCATCGGCTCCCAATTTGGCTTGGGTAACGGATATTACCTACATCAAAACTCATGAAGGTTGGTTATATCTCGGTGCAGTGATGGGCTTATTTTCTCGTCGGATTATCGGGTGGTCGATGGGCAGCAGAATAACCAAAGAACTGGCATTAGACGCGCTTTTAATGGCGGTGTGGCGCCGTAAGCCTACAGGTAAAGTGTTAGTCCATTCAGACTAGGGAAGCCAATATCTAATCATGACTGGAGTGAATTTCTGACCGCGCATGGATTAGAAGGCTGCATGAGTCGACGTGGTTATTGCCATAATAATGCAGTGGCTGAGAGTTTCTTTCAGCTGTTAAAGCGTGAGCGGTTCAAGCGGAAAATCTATTCGACAAGAGAAGCGACTAAAAGTGATATTTTTAATTATATCGAGATGTTTTATAACCCTAAACAGCAGCATAGTTCCAATCATGGCTTATCACCGTTAGAGTATGAACGTCAGTATTTTAATGAGGCTCAAAATTGTCTAGTGAAATAGTGGCGATTCAAACGCCGAGTGTGGCGTAAGCTACACATTGCCGTTGATACACATACTCACGAGATCATTGGTGCAGAACTCAGCTTATCAAATGTGACCGACGCTGAAGTCATGCCGAGTTTGCTCAAACAACCCCATCGAAAAATCCGTAATATCTCAGGTGATGGTGCTTACGACACGAGAGCCTTTCACGATGCCGTCCGTAGAAAATGCGCTTTAGTACTCATTCCACCGAGGGAAGGTGCCGCCCTCTGGGAACCAGGACATCCACGTAACTTAGCTGTCAGTTGGCAACAACTTCATGGTTCAAATAAACAGTGGAAGAAGCGCTATGGGTATCATCGTCGGTCAATCTCAGAAACGGCCATGTACAGGGTGAAGCAACTACTAGGTGGCAGATTAAGCTTGCGAAATTATAACGGTCAGGTAGGAGAAACTTACGCGATGATAAGGGCGTTGAACAAGCTCACAGGGCTAGGTATGCCAGAAACTCACTATGTAGTTTGATATTTGAACAATTATGAGGGGCTTTGTTTGCTGAGTCGATTTAGGAAACAAAGCCTCTGACGACCTCAACTATGCGCTTTAAAGGCATGAAAACAGGCTTTCGTCTTTGCTATCTAGCAAAATCTGACAAATAAACTTAATTAACTTGATGAGGTGAAGGCTAGTGTAAGCCTTCACCATTTTATCTCAAGAAGTTCGATTATGCACACCTGCAGCCATTAGCTTCATCGTATATTATCAAAGCTACTGTTTGCTATGAATGCTGTTGCCACCTGTTGATGTATTCTTGGTAGATGCAGCTTGCCCAGTTTTTCATTAATTTCGAATGGAACAAGCCATAATCTTAAAGTCTCTCCATTTGAGCTTGATGAATGGTAAAGAAGTGGTAACTGCACGGCTTTGCTGAATCCAAATTGCATTGGGTAAATCAAATACATATCTCCACTGCCATTTAAGTAAGTATGCCCATAGGCGAACATTTGATAGAGATCTGCCGTCGAAACACCATATTTAGCAGAAACGTTATTCTCTTTCTGATCGAGAATCTTCCACTTAGTATCTAGAACAAAACAAGCTTCAGTAGTATCAATGACGATGTCTGGCTTTAAACGAAACCAATTTGCTGAATCATGAGTAACTAACCAGTGAGAGCGAGCTTGCGCAGTCATTTTGCAGGTGGGGAGCAATTGGCGTTTAAGCTCAGCTGCGACATAAGCTTCAAACACTGCTTCCATGGGAAAGAGCAACGAAAAGGCTTGCTGTGTTCCCAGCATTGACTGCGGCGATAGTCCATCGATAATGATTTTCGCCCAGGCTAATGGCACTTCATAAGTGTGCATACTGCGATCTGAGCGAACATTTTCAAAATCGTTAACATAGTCGCGGCTAGGTGGAACAGCATCAAAAGAAAAACGAAGCTCCTTAATTAGTCGCTGGTGACTGGCTAGCCGAGAATACTTAGCGACTATCGTTAGCGCACTGTGGATTAATCGGTTTTCAGCCCTATCGACAGAGAACTCATCAAAATCTACCGCAAATCGTTGGCGGTTAACTAGGTTATAGCGAAGTTGACGAGTGACACTTAATTTTCCTTTTAGAAATAATAAGTTGTCTTGACGTCCTCGATAATCACTTCGTAAACCACGTTTTACCAAAACACTAACGGCGGTCAAAAATTGGCTTATAAAAAGCTCCATAAGGGGCATTTTCTGCGTTTTGATATTAGCTTGGTTGGTTTGTAGATGTCGAAATCCTTTAAGACGTTTTAACATCCATAGCAAGGTCATACGCCCCTGTTCTGACGTATAACACTCTGTTTGCTTACCAATTTTGGGTAAAATTTCGATTTGAGTACCATCAGGAGTAATGACAACACCCGCGAAATTTTGCGCCTGGAGTACTTCTCGCTGATGTTGAATTCGCAGCTTAAAGGCTGCTTGCGCAGCCTCTTTTGATAAACATAACTGTTTTATGTACTCAAACGCTTGTATCGAAATTTGGCGAAAACGTTCCTGTCCATTGCTGGGTAACTCAACACACAAAAAATCAAACTCAAAGACACTAATTAGTTTGCCATCACTAACCATCAAAGAGTCCCTGCGTTTTGTGGTTCGTAAATAGCAATATAGGCAGCCGGCTGTCTCCAACAATTCCCTTCACTTTGAAGCTGATAACTTGTACTCGTATCTAAATCAAAATCAGTGTCATAACCAAACAACTTGTCTAGTTCAACTGACTTAGTTATGACGAACGCTAAATCTTGATTCACCTTTTGATTATCACCAAGAACTAAACGAATCTTTTGCCAATCGTCAAAAAAGTATTCTTGCAGTAACGGAATAATTTTATTTTTGAATGCAGAAATAAGTAGTTCGAAAGCTCTGTCTTGATCTTCATCTTTCGCGGCCTCAAAAGCGGGGAAGAAAAATGCATGACCCAGCGTGTGCTCACGATCGTATAGGACACTAATACGTTCATTTATCGTGGTGAGAAGACGCGATAGATCAATACCATTAATGAGGGGATGCCCTGCAATTTTAGATGGTTGTGGCATCAGTTCTTTAAAATCAAAGCGGCGACGTAATGCGGTATCCATCAATGCTAACGAGCGATCTGCAGTATTCATGGTACCAATAAGGTAGAGGTTATCAGGAACTGAAAATGGCATTTGCGAGCATTGTAAGGTTACCTGTAGTGCTTCAGTTTGATTGTGGCCGCTACGCTTAGATGGTTCTATCAAGGTTATCAATTCACCAAAAATCTTGGAAATGTTGCCACGGTTAATTTCGTCGATAATCAGCACGTAATTTTGAGTTTGTTGCTGTAATTGTGTCTGTTTTAGTGCAACACCATATGAATTCAGGTGCTCCAAGACATCAGCAACACTGAGCCGTGAGAGTGGATAACAAGTGGAGAGGTTAAAACTGGTATTGCCGTTTAGCTCCTTAAACTCGACAGATATATCTGTTGCTAACCAAGTTATATTTCTCTGATGTCTAAAATCTGAACGAGTAGGTACAGCCGATTCAACATATTGATAGTCCCCCGTCACGACACCAACAGCGCCAACGGACGTCTTGCTATCAATACACAGTACTAGGTCACCAACCTGCATCTGTTGGCTGAAATAATAGAGGGAGTTTTTCGCATTTTTCCCTAACGATTGATGGTAAGAATTTTCCTCACCTCCAGTAAGATCACCCGTATTTCCCCAGCCAATGGCCCCTATCCCGTTGGCTAAGCAGTAATCTTTGGTACTATTTTTTTGCGCACTTTCAATTGAAAGCTTCCAAACCTGGCCAGATTTATTAATTTCATTATTGATGGTATAACGACTTGCTTGGGCATCTTCACAGATTTCTCTAAAGATGCCTTTCTTCACAAAGTAACGAATGACATCTGGATTCTCTTCGTCACTCAGCGCACTTAACCCTTCAACAAAATCCTCGTAACCATAGCTCTGGTGAAATGTGACAAAACGAATACGCTTCTCTTTAACCAGTTGATTGTATTTATCCTTCAACTCTGTCCTAGAACTCCAATTAAATTCAGGTTCAGCAATGGCGACAGCGGACTCAATGGTAGAATAGGTTTTGCCTGTTCCTGGAGGGCCAAAGAGGATTTGGTTTAACGGAGCGATGGGAGCACTATCGAGATAATCATCGCCATTATCAAACTGCTCACTACTTATCTTTCCTTCCAGTTCATCAGCCTTTCGCCATAGCTCCATACCGTATTCCAACGGTGTTTTGTTCCCTCGTGACTGTAACAACTTAGTGTAAGCAGTTGAGTGAGTTAACGGTCTTTCATCAAGTAACACATTAAATTTTTTCAGCTTATAAATAGGTAGAACTAAAGGAGCATTATGATCTTGATAAATAAACGCCAATTTCCATTTTAGAACTTGCTCAAAATCCAGTAACTCAATTTTTTCGAGTTCTGCGTGCTTAGCAGCTTGAATAACCAACAGTATTTTCGATTTGATGTTAGAAAATGCCTGTTCTGCCGATGAACCATACTTTCGCTTCCATGAATATACATCGTCAGAATCAATAAATTCTCGAATCCCTTTCGGCTCAGATTTACGTTTATAAATGCCAAATTTAGAAGCATCACCACCTTTGATCGAGCCTAAATAACGACCAACACCGAACTCAATCCAATACGCAAATGTGTTTTGATCATCTACGGAGGTATACTCTTCGAGGCTCAATGACTCTAAACGTTCAACGGGCCATTCGTGAATAAATTGCTCTAAAAATTGTTGACGCTCTTGATTACTAATACTCATGTAACTTAATTTCCTTTCCTTGAAATAAACTGGAGAGCTTAAATTTCTGCTTACTAAAATAACTCTTTAGTCATTTCTAATCCCAAACGTATTTTGCAGGATGTGACTTCGCCATTTGCAGCCCAATGGTCACTAGGGAATTGCCCGGAATTGATAACCTTGCCTGATTCGTTAGTCACATGGATCACACCATTCCAATGTGACAATCTTGGAGTTTCCTCGCTTGGGTCTAATAACAACAGCTTTGTGATAATTGACCCCGAGTCATCACTGTCAACGAACTCGTAACCAACGACAAGAGCCCAATGCGCACCACCTCCCTGCCAGTCGATCCAAATGAGTACAGGTTTATCATCATCAATAGCATCGGCAGTTCTATGCGCTAGTTCCTTGGTACTTTTTGCTTTAAGTGGCTCAATATTAATCTGTGAATAGGGAGAGCTCTTGAAATAGTTGCCTAAACGAACCAAATCATCCTCATCAGTACCATCTCGAACCATCGCGTTAAATTCATATAAACAATTCATGAACTTACCAATTCGAGTTCGCCCATCTAATCGAGCTAAACTAGTTACTTCGTCACGAGTTACAGCACCTTGATAAATCAACCCCATCAATACGCTGTATGGTCCGCAGGCTCCGTCCATATCCCCTTGTCTTAGTGCGACTTCCTCATTATCTGTTGTTTTCACACCTTGAAAGCTAAGCTCAAGACGGTCAAGTATCCTTATTTGTTTCATAACAACTTCCTTTATTACACACTAGCTAGAATAGTGAGCCAAGGCTTCTGACAGCTGACGCTTAATTCCCTCTCTTAATGACTTAGGCTCAAGCATCTCAACATTGGCAGCGTGCGACATAATCCACTAGCGCAGTTGCCAGCTATCAATAACAGTGGCGGTTAACAAACACCATTCATCATCGATTTTGCTAAGCTGCATATCGTCGCTTAACGGTTGTTCTTCAAGGTGATCGGCTTGCTGCGCCTTCACTTTGGCTTTAAAGGTTATTAAACCCGCAGAACCTTCACTGGTGAATTGCATGCCACCAGTATCGAGATAGGCTTGCAGGTTAAAATCTCGTTTGGGGTTCGCTCCGCCATAAAGCTCAGCTGCCAGCATACGATGCATGGCAAACCGGCGCACATCTGTATGCTTCCCAACTGTTGCGAGTAGATACAGCACTTGGCCTCGCAGCACTAATGCTAAAGGAGCTAGTTGGTAAGATTTAGGCCCAGACTGGTGAATGGGTTGATAACTCACTTCAAGCTGCTGTTCGCGTAACACTGCATTTTGTACTCGTTCCAACACCTTTTCATCAATAGCAGGCGGCGAGCAGGAAAGGTCTGGCTCAATACTGGCAAACTTTTGCGACCAATTAGCCAATGTTTTTGATTTCGATAGCGTACTTGCTGCTAGTGTAAATTGCGACTCTAGTCCCTTAAATAACAACTTAGGTAGCAACGACGTCAGCGAGCTTTGCACCAACAGCAGTGAAATACTGTCTGAAAATGAGAGCCCAGTCATCAGCTCAGCACGACTATCACGTTGCCAATACCAGCGCACCTGATGACCGTCTCTATCGCATTGCAGAGGGAAAATATCTGCCAACAATGCAAGATCACGTTGAATGGTGCGCTGCGTCTGGTTTACTCCCTCAGACGTCAAATAATCGCGAAGCTCTTCGGTTGTCTTACGTTCTGCAGTCCTTGAGAGATATTTCAAGATCATCCATTGACGATGGACTGTATTCACCGTTTTACTTGAGCACTTTAAAACATCCTTGTTCGTCATCTATCGTTCTCTGTGTCCAAATTTTCTTATATTGGCGTTATCAAAGCCAATTTCCCAAAACATTACAAGTATTCAGCTTTAGTATGTGAACAACCTATCAAGCCATCACTCGGATACAACTCGTCAAAATAACGCACTAAAGCTTCTCCCTCAGACACACTGAAGTGAGTTCTACTACAGAGAAATAAAAACGCCTCGGGCATAATATGACGCATCAGTTCGAATAGGAACCAAGGGTTAGCATTACGCAGGTATAACTCTTGCACATAACGTTGAAAATAGGGCTCAAAGTAGTCATATGATGCCGGAAAATATAATGGCACTGTTGCCAAAGCTCGGAGAAGAGGACTTTTGGGGTAGTACTCATTTAGCACTGTCGCCGCCATAAATAATTCTGCAAAGTAACAATCAAATTTTCGGTCTCTTTTAGTTCTGAACCCAGCTTTGCCTTGTGTCAGATCATTTTCTAGTGCTGCAGAAGAGAACCAATCTGCCTCCTGCCAACGACGCTTGTCACCTCTAAAACGGCGGTTAAGCCTTTCACATCGACGGAGGTATTGGTCCAACACTGTTTCAGCGGCAGTGATCAATGCTGCAGGGTTGGCATCATTTCCAGCAAAGGTACCATTCTGTATATGACGCTTTAGCGAGATATTATCTTCTAAAAATAAAGTGTACAGTCGCTGTAGTAACGGCTGGGAAAATTTGAAGCATGAGGCCGAATAGATTATGTCTTTTTTCAACCATGCCGCTAAGCCCTGTAAGGGTTTTGACCACGAGATTACAAACAGCCGCATTAACAGAAGGCTGTCAAAGTACTCGTTTTCAAACTCTTGCGATCTCCAGTCATAAATAGCCGAAAAATCATCACTTTCTTGGAGAAAAATTATCGGATTTTGAGAGATTAACTCCAAACCATCCCGCCCCTTAACAAAATCATTAAAAACGTAATTGAACAGCTCATCCCAATACTGACTCATCATAGCGTTTACCCTATATGCCAAATGATGCTGCAACTAAAGCAACATCCTGAACAATATGATGCAATTTTTAACGTCATATTGCGTCGCCAATATCAGTCAAAAGATAAAATTTGGGGAAAATACTACTGTCTACAGCAGATTTAACAAGATGAGGAGCGATTTAAGGCCGCTTCATCCTTCTAGGTGACAAACTTCATCTCAATAAGCGAGTTAACTCACTTAGCGAGATGTCCAAAAGTATTGAATCAGATTACTTCTCGCATTACTAAAAATTTAGGATGCAGTAGGATGCCATCAAACAATATAGGAGGTAAGTGATTGATTTTTATAAAATACAGATAAGAAAAAAGACGCCCTAGGACGTCTTTAAACTTGAATTTGGCGGTGAGAGAGGGAGTCGAACCCTCGATACGTTTCCGTATACACACTTTCCAGGCGTGCTCCTTCGGCCACTCGGACATCTCACCAGATTGTTGTGATTCGTTTTACGTGTTAATCAGCCACGATGTTACAACTTTAATAAGCTTTACTCGTAAGCTTTCGTCGTTAACGGAGCGGTACTGTACGCAAAAGGCTGTGGGTGGTCAAGTAAAAAAGAGAGGATTTCAGGCGGTTGCGCAATTGCTAAACAAACCGCCTGATAAAGTGGGATTTATGTCCGACTTTCGCCGTTAATTGACGTTGAACTTGTTCACTTCCTTAGACATTAAGGCCGCATCGTAGGTCAGTGCTTTGGTCAATTCCCGTAATTCATCCGAAATCCTTTGGGTATTGAGGTAAATTTCACTGATTTTTAATGCGTTGCGATTCACATCCTCAGATACGGCAGACTGCTCATGGGTTGCAGTGGCAATTTGCTCATTCATGCGGTCGATAATATCCACTTGCTCGACGATGCGTTTAAGCTCAATTCCCGCCTGTTCAGCTTCGTGCACGCTGTTATTGGCCTGCATCAGCCCGCGCTCCATCGCTTTAACGGCGATGCTGGCACCCGATTTGAGTCTATCCGTCATGTTTTTAATATCCGAGGTCGAGGTTTGTGAGCGCTGCGCGAGGCTTCGCACCTCATCGGCTACTACAGCAAAGCCTCGTCCCATCTCACCAGCCCTTGCTGCTTCAATTGCCGCATTGAGTGCCAGTAGGTTCGTTTGTTCAGCGATGCCGCTGATCACATCGAGCACCACTACAATACCGTGAATTTCACGGTCGAGTTCATTAATGGCTTTAGAGGCACCATCAATATCATCGGCTAAGGCCTTAATGGCAGCACTGGTGCGGCCCACTTCGATATTACCCGCTTTCGCCTCATGATTCGCCGCGGTGGAGGCTTCCGACGCATTAACGGCGTTGCTGGCGATTTCTGCCACAGTTGCGCTCATCTCTGTCATTGCCGAAGCCACTTGCTCAGCCTCACTGTGCCCTGCCATCACATCTTGCTCCATTGCGTGGGTGCACACATCCATTTGCTCCACTGCTTGCTGTAACTTGCTGGCACTGGCACGCACTTGCAGGATCACACTTTCGAAATCATTCATCATATCGTTGAATGCAATGGCTAATTCCCCAAATTCGTCCGAGCTGTTTTGGGTTAAACGCACACTAAGATCATAATGTTTTCTTGCCTTGGTCACCGTCGAATACACATGATGCACACTGTCGTGTAGATAACGGATCACCGACAGACTCAGCAATAACACTAAGACTAGCACCACAGTTAAGGTAACCAGCACAAAGAACATATGCTCGTTGGCAGTAAAGAGTCGGTCTGTGGTGGTTTTTAACAGATCAGCAGAAACTTGTTGTTCAAAGTCCCGCAAACGGTCGATACGTGCCGTGGATTTCGCAAACCAGTCCTCTGGGTTTTGTTGTTGAATTTTCTGATTATCTTGATCGGTTGCTATTTGTCTTAATGCCTCAACCTCTTTAACTTCGTTACCATTTTGCAGCTGACGAATACCATCCACTAGATTGGGCGTGGCCAGTGCCAAGAAGCGCTCAAGATACGTATTTTGCTCTGAGACTAAGGTAATAAACTTGGCATAAACCTTAGGCTTAAACCCCGCTTGGCCGAAGGTTGAACTCAGTACAGCACGCTCAATCCCCGCCCTCTCCTTCATCTGCAGATAGGCACTGAATGCAGCAGCCTTAATGGCAATTTCTTGGTTAGCCCCCGCCTTTGCCGTTTCATCGACGATGGCTAATAGTTGTTTATTTAAGTCGGTGTAATAGGCCACTTCATCGGCCACACTAATGGATAAGCTATCTACCTGCGAGCGTATGCTAGAAAGGCGGCCAAGTTGGGTGTTTATCTCCCGCAACTTAGGCGCAAATACTTCAGGTAACGCATTGTTTGCAATGAAATCCTGGAATTGCCTCAACTGAGTGTCGGTCAACTGTCTTTGACCAGGGATTTTACCTGCAAAGGCTTTACCCGCAGAACCAATAAAGCCAGCGCTCATGCCGCGCTCTTTTTGTAACTCATGCACCAAATTACTGTTGGTGACGGCGAGTTCACTCAATTGCACAATCAGCTTGAGTTCTTGACGATATTCATATTTTTCAATGAGAAACAACGCACCATACAGAAAACACGCAAATAACGGTGGCAATACAACCATAAGTAATTTTTGCTTTAAGCTGAGGTTGCCAATCCATTGCCATTTCATAGCGATATCCTTATTAGATGGGGTTAAAAGGTAAGACAAATAAGGTATAGCATAGGATTAACACGATAACGACCATTTTGCACTAATTTAGCAACTGCTAAACACCTAAAAAACAGATGCTTGCATTCATTAGCGTGGTAGAAGACCTACTCTAGTCGGAGAATAAGACTTAAGGGAAACCAAAAGAACTAGGTCGATAATTGTGCCAATGCCACAGCTAAAACAAGGGAGGAACATGCTCCTCCCCCAATAAGATCAATTAGCTAAATAATTGTGGGAACAGCCCTTTAATCCCAGCGGCAATTACCTCAATCCCGATCGACAGCATTAATAGCCCCATCAAACGGGTAATAACGTTAATCCCTGTTTTACCAAGAATTTTGTAGATGATTGACGCCATTCTGAACAGTGCAAAGCTCACCAAACCAAAAATGATTACGGTAATGAACATCGCCACAAAATTGGAGAAGGAATTATGCTCTGCGGCAAATACAATAACCGAGCTGATCGCACCTGGGCCTGCCATTAACGGCAAGGCTAACGGTACTACAGCGACAGACTCCATCGCCGAAGATTCGCGGTCTTCCTCTTGGTTGCGTTTCACCTCGCCCAATTTACCCTGCAGCATCGACATCGCAATAATCGCGATCAGCGTGCCGCCAGCGATCCTAAAGGCCGAGAGTGAAATGCTGAACATATTCAAAATATGTTGCCCCGCCACTATGGTCACCAGCAGGATCACCACCACCGCAAAGTTAGCCACTTTACCCGTATGGTTGCGCTCGGCTTCGGTTTGATGACTGGTTAAGCTCACAAACACTGGCAGCAAACCAATGGGGTTGATAATGGCAACAAGGCCAAGAAAAAATTTAACGTAAAGTGTTAACTCCAAGTTGCAGTCCTTATTGAGCGTGTCACGCCAATTTCATCAAACTAACCGTAAGGGCAAGTATAGTAGCTTAACCACAGATGACTGAAAAATGAGATTTTTGAGGTTAAATCACAAGTTTGAGTAATAGCTGCTTTAGATACTCGACTCATTTTAGGTCAAAGAGGCTAAAACAGATCATTGTTACTGTATTTTTATTACATAAAAGCGCCAAACTGATTGAACGATCACACTTTCACTTAGGCTTTAGGTGTAATTTTTCATCATAAAGAAGATTTAGCGAATCGCGCATTCCCTAAATCTTTTTAGGAGTTTTAATCATGACAGTAACCAATGCTCAAGAACTGGATCTCATGGTCGAGCGCGTCGCCAAAGCGCAAGCCGAATATGCCAGTTTTAGCCAAGCCCAGGTCGATGCGATTTTCCGTGCAGCCGCACTGGCCGCCGCCGATGCACGTATATCGCTTGCGAAAATGGCCGCCGCCGAAACCCGAATGGGGGTGATTGAAGACAAAGTGATTAAAAACCACTTTGCCTCCGAGTACATTTATAACAAGTACAAAGATGAAAAGACCTGCGGGATTTTATCTGAGGACCCCACCTTCGGCACTATCACAATCGCCGAACCTGTGGGCATTATCTGTGGGATTGTTCCCACCACGAATCCCACTTCCACCGCCATCTTCAAAGCGTTGATCAGCCTTAAAACCCGCAATGCGATTATTTTCTCCCCTCACCCAAGGGCGAAAGTCTCGACCACCACAGCGGCCAAACTGGTGCTAGATGCCGCCATTGCCGCCGGTGCGCCCAAGGACATTATCGGTTGGATTGATGAGCCCAGTGTGGCACTTTCCAATCAATTGATGACCCACCCTAAAGTGAACCTTATCCTCGCAACTGGTGGCCCTGGTATGGTGAAAGCCGCCTACTCCTCCGGCAAACCCGCCATTGGCGTAGGTGCGGGTAACACGCCGATTGTGATTGATGAAACCGCCGATATAAAACGCGCTGTCAGCTCGATTCTGATGTCTAAAACCTTCGATAACGGTGTGGTCTGTGCCTCAGAGCAAGCGGTGATTGTCGTCGATAGTATCTATGAACAAGTTAAAGAGCGCTTTGCCACCCACGGTGGTTATCTCTTAAATGCGGCGCAAACTGCTGCAATGCAACAAGTCATCCTTAAAAATGGCGGCTTAAATGCAGATATCGTAGGCCAAAGCGCCGCAACTATTGCGCAAATGGCGGGCATTGATGTTCCCCACACCACCAAGGTATTGATTGGTGAAGTCACCGACATCACTGAGGCCGAAGCCTTTGCTCACGAAAAACTCTCACCATTACTTGGCATGTACCGCGCAGCCGATTTCAATGACGCCGTCGATAAAGCCGAAGCCTTGGTTGCCTTAGGCGGTATTGGCCACACATCCGGCTTATATACTGACCAAGACACTCAAACCGAGCGGGTGAAAACCTTTGGTTTTAGAATGAAAACCGCGCGTATTTTAATCAATACCCCAGCCTCGCAAGGCGGAATTGGCGATCTGTACAACTTTAAACTCGCTCCCTCACTCACCTTAGGTTGTGGCTCTTGGGGCGGAAACTCGATTTCTGAAAACGTCGGGCCAAGCCATTTAATCAATAAAAAAACCGTCGCTAAGAGGGCTGAAAACATGCTGTGGCACAAGCTTCCTTCGTCTATCTACTTCCGCCGCGGCAGTTTACCCATCGCCCTTGAAGAATTGAGCGATAAAAAACGCGCCCTCGTGGTGACCGACAGATTCCTGTTTAACCAAGGTTATTGCGACGAAACCTTAAAGATTTTAAAAGCCCAAGGTCTTGAAACCGAAGTCTTTTACGAGGTAGAAGCCGATCCCACACTGGCCACAGTGCGCCAAGGTGCCAAAGTCGCCAATAGCTTTAAACCCGATGTGATTATTGCCTTAGGCGGTGGTTCGCCCATGGATGCGGCCAAGATTATTTGGGTCATGTTCGAGCATCCCGATGTCGACTTTGCCGATTTAGCCCTGCGTTTTATGGATATCCGTAAACGTATCTATAAATTCCCTAAAATGGGTGTCAAAGCCACTATGGTGGCGATCCCGACCACTTCCGGCACAGGCTCAGAGGTCACCCCTTTTGCCGTGGTGACCGATGAACAAACGGGTAAAAAATACCCCATCGCCGACTATCAACTCACCCCAAACATGGCGATTGTTGACCCAAATCTGGTGATGGATATGCCGAAATCCTTAACCGCTTTCGGCGGAATCGATGCGATCACCCACGCACTCGAAGCCTATGTCAGCGTAATGGCGAATGAGTACAGCGATGGTCAAGCCCTGCAAGCACTTGACCTACTGTGCAAATATCTGCCCGATGCTTATCAGCTTGGCGCCGCATCCCCTATTGCACGTGAAAAAGTGCACAATGGCGCCACGATTGCTGGTATCGCCTTTGCCAACGCCTTCCTTGGGATCTGTCACTCTATGGCCCATAAACTGGGCGCCGAGTTCCACTTAGCCCATGGACTCGCCAATGCGCTACTCATTAGTAACGTGATCCGCTTTAATGCGACCGACTTACCCACTAAGCAAGCCGCATTCAGCCAATACGATAGACCCAAAGCCCTCTGTCGCTACGCGGCGATTGCCGATCATTTAGCCTTAGGTGGAGGTTCAGATGCGGAAAAAGTCGAGAAATTGCTGGAAAAAATCGAGCAACTCAAGAAGACGCTGGGCATTCCAGCATCTATCCAAGAAGCGGGAGTTAACGAAGCCGACTTCCTCGCCAAACTAGACGAGCTCGCCGAAGATGCCTTCGATGACCAATGTACGGGCGCGAACCCTCGTTATCCTTTAATCAGTGAGCTAAAACAGCTACTGCTCGACAGCTACTATGGCCGCTCCTTCACCGAGCAATAGCACATTAAAATAGTGCATTAAATAGTAACTGAAATTGACAGGGCTTTGTTTCCTTAGCGATATAGGCAAACAAAGCCCATTATTCACTAAAGTATCGACAAAGAAATTTGAAGATATATTCAACTGGTCGACTTATCTTAAGGTTTACCAATCGAATGAATCACCTGTTCCTAAACTTATTGTCTATCCTCAACCCAATAGTTTATTAACACATTTCTAAGATAAATGGAAAGTAATCCGAGAGCGCTCTTATCTATGTTTACCCACATATCTTGAGTTCAAAATGTCGGGACGACAAGTATTACTAAAGCCTACGATTTGGATTAACGAGGAAGTATAACGCTGTCGATATTCTAAATTGACCTTTCAGTAAATCATGTCTATTTATAGGGTAAATGAATAGTGTCAGATAAGCGGAAAACCGTGCGGAAATAATGAAAAATACCATGCTATGTTGGCAATAGCTCGAAATAAATAATGACGGCCAAGACTTGGCTAGACCGTCATTATGCCGCGACAACATGGCGCTGTACCCTTAGTGGGTGTAAGCGATTGTGCATTACCTTAATGGTTTCAAATTGCGTCATAGTTTTCGCACCGGATAACGCACATTCTGGCGATAATAACATCACCAACGCGGATTGTAGGGTGTTTTCGATGACTAAGACTAGTGCCCGTTGTTTTTGGCATTTAAGCTCAAAGACTTTGCCCACATCGCTAAATACACACACATCGCTGCAATCAAAAAACCATGATTTTGGCATTTGCGGTGTCAGCATAAAATGCGCGGCTGTCGCATTTAGGGCGATTTGCACTATGGCGGCATCGGTAAGGGATAAGGTTTTCGGCAACTTGTCGAGCAAGCTCATATAGAATTTGGCGTGCGCAATATTAAATTCCATGCTTGATAAGGCATCAGGAATTAATGATTTTGCTTTATAAGCCGTCAGAAATTCTATCTCGGAACCTAACGAAACGCCTAATACACCATACGAATCGTTATATTTCCAGTGCCAATCCTTTTGTGGCAATAATAACATAACGTTTACCTACTATTTGAACACTGGCACATCATAGTAGATATTTTATTCAATATCAAAATAAAAATATAAAAATACAGATTAGTTAACAATTACTTAGTAGATCTATTTAAGGATCTTAACTGCGATCTATTGATCGTTTTAGATCGCAGTTAAGATAAATGATCGTAATTTAGATCCCTATTGAGATCTAAAGATCATTATTTTAAGCGATAAGCTTCAACAATTTCTTTAATTAACTTTGGACCTTGGTAAATAAAACCTGAGTAAATCTGTACCATAGTCGCGCCCGCATCAAATTTAGCTAACGCATCTTCTGCACTGTTAATTCCACCCACACCAATGATCGGGATCTGACCATTTAAACAGGTAGCTAATTGTTTGATCACTTTAGTTGAAAGCTCAGTCAATGGTTTACCACTTAACCCACCACTTTCATTGGCATTCGCAAGGCCGCTAACACCGTCACGGGTTAACGTTGTGTTAGTCGCAATCGCGCCATCAAACTTGTTTTTAATCAAGGATTGAGCAATATTTTCGATTTCTTCCGTGGTTAAATCAGGCGCAATTTTAAGGGCAATTGGCACATATTTTTTATGTTTCTCGGCCAACTCAAGTTGCTTAGTTTTTAATGCGCTTAATAATTCGTCTAATAGATCGCCATATTGTAGCGATCGTAATCCGGGTGTATTCGGTGATGAAATATTCACCGCAATATAGGCTGCATAGGGATACACTTTGTCCATGCAGATCAAATAATCGTCTTTACCCTGCTCTACTGGGGTGTCTTTATTTTTACCAATATTGACCCCAACCATGATATCGGTTTTCTTTGCGATCAAATTTTTGACCAGATTATCGACACCTTTGTTATTAAAGCCCATCCGATTGATGATCGCCTTTGCGGGTTTTAATCTAAATAAACGGGGTAAATCATTACCGGGTTGTGGTCTTGGGGTCACTGTACCCACTTCCACATGACCAAATCCCATCGCATGAAAGGCATCTATCGATTCGCCATCTTTATCCATACCTGCGGCAAGACCGACAGGGTTTGGAAAAGTCAGTCCCATAAAGCTGACGGGCGCTGGCGCAATATTCTGGGCATAAAACGCATTCAATGGACTATTACCTGTCATTTTCAGGCTGCCAATGGCTAAATTATGCGCTCGCTCAGGATCCATCTGAAACATGACTTTCTGTGCGATTTTATAAAACATGTATTTTCCTCGACCTAAAAAAAGCCCCGGCGATCGCCAGGGCTTCTGATTGTTATAAAAGTTTACTTATGGCCTTCGCAATGAAGGATCAGAAGGTTCAGTTCACGCAGGGCGACAGAGAACTTAGCAAACTCATGGCTTTGCGACGTTTTGAAGTCAGCGAGCATATGGAACCATCTTTCCAGTAGGGCTTGATTGGTATCAATCCACTGAGAAATAACGCTTTGAGCGTCACAGGTTGCACTGCATGTTCTTAAGACCACTGACGTCAACGCACGTTGTTGCCAATCCAACTCTTCCCTAAAGGCTGCACGAGCCAGTGCTTGCCAATGGTTTGCCACAGGCTGTGCACTGATCTGCTCTAGGAACCAATGCAGCTCAACGCGGGCACCGAGTTTGAAATATGTCTCGGCAACGAGCTCAACTGTTTTCTCTTCGGCTTGGGCAATTTGCGCAATATCCAGAGCCGAGAACAGTGTGCTCATGTTAGCCACGACGGTCGCCACATTCTGAGGCACATTCTCTTTGATAAGAGCGTTGATCTCAGCTTGGATACCCGCCGCTTCTTCTTCTACCAAGTAGGAATGAACATTTGCTTTGATTTGTTCAAATACGGGTTTGAAGAAGGCTACAGTTTGCTCGATGCTCCAAGTACGGTTGCGGTGACGCAGGAACCAGCGGCATGCACGGCGCATGTTGCGACGTAATTGATGCAGCATTTCGCCCTGAACCACAGCAGGAACAATACCGTTTAAGTCAGTGATCGCTTTAGTTAATTCAGCTAAACCAAACACTTCGCGAGCCATAGTGTAACAAATTGCCGCGTCGGCAACTGAGGCACCAGTCTCATCTTGCATACGTTGAACAAAGTTCAGACCCATGTCGTTGACCAATTCGTTGGCCAGTGACGTGGCAATGATTTCACCGCGCAGTGGGTGCGTCACCATTCTGTGGCTGTACAGTTCCTGAAGTTGTTTCGGGAAGTAAGCAATCAACAGTTGGCTCAGCAGCGTGTCTTCGGTGATTTCTTGAGTCAGTAACTGCTCTTTCAGTACCATCTTAGCGTACGCCACCAGTACCGACAGCTCAGGACGCGTTAAGGCGCGACCATTGGCTAAACGTTCTGCCAGCTCTTCTTCCGACGGTAAGAATTCTAAGGCGCGGTCTAACTTGCCTTCTTTTTCCAGATACTGGATAAAGCGAATTTGCTCTTTTAACTGCTCAGCACCGCGGACTTGGGTGACCGAAATCGTACGGGTTTGATCTTTACAATCCTGCAGTACGATTTGGCCGACTTCTTCAGTCATCTCTTCCAGTAAACGGTTACGTTGCTTGAGTGTCAGTTCACCCTCAGCCACTAACGCGTTTAATAGAATTTTGATGTTAACTTCGTTGTCAGAGCAGTCCACACCACCTACGTTATCCACGAAGTCAGTGTTGATACGACCGCCGTTTGCCGCGTATTCGATACGACCTAACTGAGTACAACCTAAGTTACCACCCTCGCCCACGATCTTGGCGCGCAGTTCGCGACCATTGACACGCAGTGCATCGTTAGCGCGGTCGCCCACTTCTGCATGGGTTTCGCGTGATGACTTAACATAAGTACCGATACCACCGTTCCAAATCAGATCCACTGGCATTTTCAACAGTTCTTTCATCAGCTCAGTCGGAGTCATCGACGTCTTTTCCGTTTCCAGCATTTGCTTCATTTCAGCAGACAATGGAATGGACTTAGATGAACGCAGGAAGATACCGCCGCCCTTAGAAATCAGCTTGCTGTTGTAGTCTTCCCAAGTTGAACGTGGCAGCGCGAATAAACGGGCACGTTCTTCATAGCTGACAGCTGTATCTGGATTCGGGTCGATAAAGATATGCATGTGGTTGAATGCAGCCACAAGTTTTGTGTGCTTAGACAACAACATACCGTTACCGAATACGTCACCCGCCATGTCACCAATACCTAAACAGGTAAAGTCTGTGGTTTGACAATCGATACCCACTTCGCGGAAGTGACGTTTAACCGATTCCCAACCACCTCTGGCCGTGATACCCATTTTCTTATGGTCGTAACCGTTACTACCACCCGATGCGAACGCATCGCCTAACCAGAAGTTATATTCTTGAGAAATGGCGTTAGCGATGTCAGAGAAGGTGGCAGTCCCTTTATCTGCCGCGACCACTAAATATGGATCATCTTCATCGTGACGGACTACATCTACCGGGTGAACGATTTCACCGTTAACGATGTTATCTGTGATATCGAGCAGTGCACGGATAAAGATGCGGTAACATTCTTGACCTTCGGTGAAGAAGGCTTCGCGGCCACCTTCGGTAGGTAGTTGTTTACAAACGAAACCACCTTTCGCGCCCACAGGTACGATTACGGTGTTCTTCACTTGTTGTGCTTTTACTAAGCCAAGCACTTCGGTACGGAAGTCTTCACGACGGTCTGACCAACGCAGACCACCACGAGCCACTTTACCGTAGCGTAAATGCACACCTTCAACCCGTGGCGAATAAACGAAAATTTCGAATTTCGGCAGCGGGCGCGGCATTTCTGGAATTAACGAAGGCATGAATTTAAACGAGATATAACTCTTAGATTCGCCTTTGGCATCCAGTTGGTAGAAGTTGGTACGCAGCGTTGCATTAATCAGATCGAGGTAACGACGGATAATACGGTCATCATCTAGGCTCGATACTTCGTCTAAACGTAGGTTGATCTGCTCCATAAACTTGCCCAGAGTACGGGTCTTCAGTTTTGGATTGAACTTACGGATAAACATTTTCACCAACAAATCAGCGATTTGTGGGTAACGGCCGAAGGTTTCTTCGATGTAAGCTTGGCTGAATGTCGCATCGATTTGACGCATGTACTTAGCGTAAGCACGCAGTACTGACACTTCACGGCCAGTTAAACCTGACGCTAGAATGATGCGGTTAAAACCGTCATCTTCTAATTTCTTTTGCCACACTTGAGAGAGTGCAGTTTGGAATCTGTCTTGGCTGTCGGCGATATTGTCGGTATTAGTGACTTTAACCGTCATTAAGAAGTCTAAGATCCAGAAGGTAGAACCGTCTGAGGTCGTCACTTCGTATGGGCGCTCGTTAATGACGCGCAGACCAAAGTTCTCCAACATCGGCAGTACGTCAGAAAGATGGATTGGCTCATCTTTATGGAACAGTTTTAAACGCACTTTATTGTCGTTCAACGCCGCTTCCTGCGGTTGATAGAACAACATGCCTAACTTGTGTTCGTCATCCAGCGCTTCAAGCTGTTGCATATCCACAACGGCTGAGCTTGGTAATACGTCTTCTTTATAGCTTTGTTCGAAGGCGTTAGCGTAACGCTTCATCAGATGAGTACCGGCTTCTTCACCTAAGGCAGTGTTTAGCGCGGTGTTTAACTTATCTTCCCACGAGCGTGCCGCTTCAATTAAATTGTTTTCAATGGCAGCCACATCTACATCCATATTATTGTTATCAACTTTGACTATGTAGTGAGTACGGGCCAGGGTTGACTCGGAGAAATACGTCGTAAACTCTACATCTTCTTTGCTGTTGAAATGCTGAGCCAGAATACGCTGGGTATCTTGGCGAAGTTTAGTGTTGTAACGATCTTTTGAAACGTACACTAAACAGGATAAGAAACGACCGAAACCATCTTTGCGAACAAAGAGTTTCAGTTTGTCCCTGTCTTGCATCTCGAGCACACCGTGCGCCGTATGTGCTAAATCATCCACATTGGCTTGGATTAGCTCATCGCGCGGCAGGTTTTCGAGAATGTTCAGCAGGGCTTTATAGTCGTGAGAACGTGGCGTTAAACCTGAACGGTCTAATACGCGCTGGACTTTTTCGTTCAGCAGTGGGATCTCACGTGGGCTGCGGTTATACACATTTGAGGCGTACAAACCGATGAATCTGTCTTCACCGACCACATTGCCTTTCTTGTCGAAGCGTTTGATACCGATATAGTCCACATAGGCAGGACGGTGAACACGGCTCTTGGCGCTGCTCTTGGTCAGGATCAGTAAACTGTGGTCTAAGGCTTCTTTACGGGCGCTGTCAGAGAAGCTTGATAATAACAAACCTTGCTCTGGCTGAGTCTTATGGTGCTTATTCATTAAGCCTAAGCTAGAGGCCATATTTGGCACTAACTCGACGTCGCCTTCAACGCGTTTTAAATCGTATTGACGGTAACCCAGTAAGGTAAAGTGATGATTATTAAGATAAGTTAAGAAGTTAATTGCTTCTTCTAACTCTTGCTTCTCACCGGGGAATGGACGCTTAGGTAACTCTTTAATGGTCTCACTCAGCTTAGCTGACATCGCGCTCCAGTCGTTGACTGATGCAGCCACATCACCCAGCACAGATTGGATTTCGCGCTCAAGGGCTTTGATATCCACACTGCTGCTTTGACGGTCGATTTCAATCAGGAAAACGGCAACGTGTTCAGTGCTGTCAGGGCTTTGATTCAGGTAAGTGACTTTAGTTACATCCTGGGCTGAACGCTCAATCGCCAGCGGAGTGTGTAACATCATATGAGCCGTAATACCCATACGATTCAATGCCATACCAACTGAATCTACCAGGAATGGCATGTCAGGTTGGATAACTTCAATGATCGAATGAGTTGATTGCCAGCCGTGCTTTGACTGACTTGGATTGAATACTCTGAGGTGAGTCTCCCCTTTCGGGGTTTTGTTTAGTGCATTCCATAAACTGAGAACCGCACCATACAGGTCGCTGTCGTTACGCGCATTGAGGTCGTCTTTCGACATGTGGGCATAAAGGCAGGTCGCGAACTGTTCAACTTGCTTGGCTTGTGAATTAGGGACTTTAGCGTGAATTAAACTGACTACATTTTCAAGTAGTACTGAAGGCATTGCATCTTTCAAGGCCATGTTGCTGTTTCCTTAAGCGTCTATGGCAGCGCTTTTTTTCATTATTTGGATGCTTCGGCTTAACGATCTCAGAAAATTAGTGTGATCCAGATCGTCGCGCGAAGTTTATTACTAAATCCTCTGTATTTCGAGGAAAATTTTAGTGGTACATCCTCTGTAATTCCAGCCAGAGCGTAAAGATGTGATAACAGGTGAGCAAAAAATCAAAAAAACAGCGTTTATATTCAAAGACAATGGGGAGTCAAAAACTCCCCATTGTTTGTATCTACTTAGCCTGCCGCCAGAATACCGCTGCCAGTGCTGGCAGGATAATTATGGCGCCCAACATATTTACCACAAACATGAAGGTGAGCAGGATCCCCATGTCCATTTGGAACTTAAGCGCCGAGAAAAACCAAGTACTCACCCCAATCGCTAATGTCAGGCCAGTGAAGATCACCGCACTGCCCCGCTCGACTAACGCTTCATAGTAGGCTTGCTGTACTGGCATCCCATTCGACAACTTAGATGACATGGTCGACAGGATATAAATACCGTAGTCAACACCGATACCCACACCCAGCGCAATTACGGGTAAGGTACTGACTGCTAAGCCAATATTGAGCTGAGTCATCAGCGCTTGAGCTAGGGTAGAAACCACATAGAGTGGAATAATCACCGCAACAGTCGCTTTTAATGACTTAAAGCTGATAAGACAAAGTACAAATACCGCGCCATACACATAAATCATCATAGGTAATTGGGCTTCCGCCACCGCTTCGTTGGTCGCCGCCATTACCCCGACAGGGCCAGACGCCAGCTTAAATTGCAGCTTGTCATTGTCCATTTTGGCCGCGACCGCTTTCACCTTAGCGACAACCGTTTCAATGGTTTCCGCCTTGTGATCCTGCATAAATAGATAGACTGGCATCACAGAGCAATCACCATTTAACAAGCCCGATGTCGTTGGGATTTGGCCAATCGCCTGCACTAAACTCGCGGTAGTGCGCGGTAAGACTTCCCATCTTGGGTTGCCTTCGTTAAAGCCCGCATTCACTTTTTTCGCCACCGAAGCCAAGCTCACTGTCGATTCAACACCCGGGGTATTACGCACTAACCATTCAAACTCATCAATTTGCGTCAGCATATCATGGTAAGTACAGGCCTCAGGGCTCGCTTCTACAATCACAGTCATCACATCTGTGGTGATAGAAAAGTGATCAGTAATAAAGAAAGTGTCCAAGTTGTAGCGTGAATCTTGGTGTAAAGCTGGCGCCCCGCCCTGCAAATCGCCAATTTTCATCTGATTAGCCTGTTGCAAACCCGTAAAATACAAGGCAATGGTTGCCACAATTACCACTACCGCGTATTTCGGCGTGGCAAATTTGGCAAGGTAGCGCCAAATCGCCTCGGCTCGCACTTCATCCGAAGTCGGCGTGCCCTGTGGTGCAACCTTGAGTTCAGTGAAAGAGATCACTAAAGGCAGAAGGATAAGGTTAGTGAAAATAATCACACCCACACCGAGTGAGGCCGAAATGGCCAGCTCACGGATAATACCGATATCAATGGATAACAGTGTGATAAAACCGACCGTATCAGAGAGCAGCGCCACCCCACCCGGCACCAATAAGCTGCGAAACGCAGAAGCCGAAGCCGCCTTAGTGGTTTGTCCGTCCATCACCCGGCGTCTGACCGCGTTGATCATCTGCACCCCGTGACTCACCCCAATAGCAAAGACGAGGAATGGCACCAAAATTGACATGGGATCTAAGCCAAAACCGATGACCGTCAGTAAACCCAGCTGCCAGATCACCGCCGTTAAGCTACAAACTAATGGCAATAGGGTCAGGATAAGTGACTTTGAAAACAGATAAACCATTACCGCCGTGATCAAAATGGCAATCACGAAGAACAGCAATACGCCTTTGGCGCCATCGGCCACATCACCCGCCATCTTAGCAAAACCGATAATGTGGATTTTCACCTTATCGGTTTCATACTTGCCGCGAAGTTCCTTTTCCAGCTGAGCGGCAAAAGCGATGGTATCTAAGGGCTTACCCGTTTGCGGATCAAAGTCCATCAACTGAGCCGACACCATGGCGGCACTATAGTCGTTGGCGATCAACCGCCCCACAATGCCTGCTTTTTCAATGTTATCGCGCACCGTATTCAAACCCGCTTCGGTGGTTGTAAAATCGGCGGGGATCACAGGGCCACCCGCGAAACCATCTTCCACGACTTCGGTAAAACGGGTCGAAGGTGAAAATAAGGATTTCACCTGCGAGCGGTCAACACCGGGAATAAAAAACAGCTGATCGTGAACGTTTTTAAGGGTGTCGAAAAAGTTAGGGTTAAAAATATTGCCGCTGGTGTCTTCCACCGCCACCATAATGCTATTCGCGCCCCCAAAATCTTTTTGGTGTTTGAGGTAGGTTTGCATATAGCTATGATTAAGCGGAATATTTTTAATGAATGCCGCATCCATTTTTAATTGGCTAGCTTGGTATCCCAAAAAAACCGTCAGCAAAATAAAAATGCTCACCACCCAAGCACGGTTGCGGAATAAAAATGACTCAAATCCGTTGACCAGTTTTTCTAACATCTTATCGGCCCTGTTATTGTTGTTTTATCATTTATGGCTTTAGAGTGAGTAGCCCTTGGCTACCCGATAACCACACATTCCCTTGGTTATCTTTGGCAATCGAAACTAAGTTTTCCCCCTGGCGGCGCGTGACAATACTCGCACTATCATCCTGATTTAGCTGAATAACAACGCCAGCATTCCCCACTAGGTACAGGCTAGTGTCTGAGCTCACCAAAGCGCCATTAATGGATGACTGCACGGGCATTTCAATCTCATCCCATTGGCCAAGGCTCAAATCCGCCTTAAATACGTGTCCCCTCAGTCCCATCACATAGACCGCATCCTGCAATTGAATGGCATTGAACATAGAGCCGTCGTAATCAAACCCAGTACGGGTAAAGGTTTGGCCCTTATCGGCCGATACCGCCACAAGCCCAAGCTCTCCGACCAGTAACAAACGACCATCATTAAGCATTATCATCCGGTTAAAATGCGGCAGTAACGAGGCGCGCTCGGTCAGATAAGCGGCTTGGTCGCTATTCTTTAACTCAGCCAAATAGGACACGTCTTCTTCGGCCAGCAACTCTTCGTGGAATTCTTCTGCCCATGTCTTGCCGCCATCATGGGTTCGATAAAACAGTCCGTACGCCCCTATCGCCATGCCGTCCTGCTCATTGAGAAACAGCACATCGAGGAAAGGCTTTTCAATTTCGCTCGACTGCATTTGTAACGACCATGTCTGGCCGCCATCTTGGGTGTGTAAAATAGTGGCATCGTGCCCGACTGCCCAACCGAGTTTTTCATTTAAAAAGAACACTTTTGTCAGCTGCGCCGAGGTCGGTGTCGGCACCTGTTGCCAAGTATCATTGAGCACGAGCACATGGCCACGCTCACCAACGGCGACTAAACGCTGTCCCGCATGGGCAATATCTAACACTAAAGAAGATGCCGCTAAGGGCTGAATTTGCGGGAAAGTCTCAGACACCGCAGAAAATGAAGGGGAAGAAAATAAACAACCAACACTGATTGCAGCGGCGCATTGAAGGATGCGAAACGACATACAAACTTCCTTAAACTAATGAGGGGCGCTTAGCGCCCCTTTATACCGTGGCTGATTAACGGATACCTTCGCGACGCAGCGCGTCTGGGGTGAAGTTTGCTTCACTCAACTTGGCATCGAAGTTATACATCCCACTCTGGTTGTCTAAGCCCATGGCCAAATAACGACGGGACTGTAGGTCGTGGAACACTTCTAAGGTATCCCACTGGGTTGGGACTTCGTAGTAGTTCAAGCCGTGGGCAACCGCCACACGGTAGAGTTCATCACGGTTGTCATACAGATCGGCAATCGAGACTTGCCATGAGTCTTCGTCAAGATACATCACACGGGTTTTGTAGATGTGGCGCATACCGTCTTTTAAGGTCGCCTTCACTTCCCATACGCGGTGTTTTTCCCAACGAACAAACTCAGGATTGATATGACCGGGTTTTAAAATCTGGTCATATTTCAGCTTGTCTGAGTGCAATTTGTAGTCGTTGTAAGGAATATAGATTTCCTTCTTGCCCACAAGCTCCCAGTTATAGCGCACGGGTGAGCCGTTAAACATGTCGAAATCGTCTGTGGTGCGCAGACCATCGGATACGGTACCCGGTGTATCGAAGGCAACGTTGGGTGCTTTACGAACGCGGCGCTGACCTGTGTTATAGGTCCATGCTTGGCGCGGCAGCGCCTCTTGGTCCATGGTTTCTTTCACTAACAGTGCCGTACCTGCTAAGCGAGCTGGCTGAGTCACCACTTGTTTAAAGTAGAACAGCGTGTTGCTGGCCTTTAACTGATCAAGGGTGATTTCAGGGCGAGAATATTCAAAACGAATTTCTTCAGCGGTTTCCACTAAGGTGTAACTACCATCGGCCGTCGGTGCCGCTTGGCTACGTGAAGTTTCCACATCCACACCACGGAAGCGCAGAATATGGTTCCAAATCGCTTCTAAGCCATTGGCAGGGATAGGGAATGGAATACCAATCGATGCACCCGCAATACCATTACCCTGTGCAACCAGTTCTGCGCGAGTGGCGTTGGCTTTGGTCGCATCATAGACAAATTGTGGCACTGACGCGCTGCGGCGCGTTTTGTACACATTCATCTTGTAAGTATCTGGGTAAAGCTCAAACAGTTTCATTTGACCCGGGGTCAAAAAATCCTTGTATTGGGCTTTGTTGGCATTGGTAATAGTGAATTCAATTTTATCCTCAGGGAAAGGATCGGGGTGATGCATACCCTTAGTGTATCCAGCAACTGGCTTAGTAATACCGCCATCCCAAGCGGGAATAGAGCCATCGGCATTGCCGGCTTTTTCTGCGCCTAATGGCGTTAATTCGTTACCCAATTTAGCGGCGTCGGCTTCAGAAACCTTTGCCATCGCTACAGGTGCTACAAGGGCCATCATCACGGCGCTTGCCAATATCGACAGTTTCTTCATTGTTATAGTCCTTTAGATCGAATACTTGATATTGAAAGAAATATAATCACGATCTGACATCGCGTTGGTTGTTCCTACACCGCCAAAGAAGTTGTTGTAGGATAAGTCTGCCCCCCAACGGTTTTGGTATTCAAAATTAACACCTAAGGCCACTGACTTACGTCCTTCGGTAAAGAGGAACATAGGATCAGGCGTAATACCGTCGACATCGTGTGAGAAAATCAACCGAGGAGACATGTTCACGCCCGCAAACAAGTTGTTAAAGTCCGCTTTAGCCACCAGACGGTATCCCCACGCGAAATCCGTTGGGAATGGGTTGGTTTCAGGACCATTGTGCAACGCTTGAATGATGCCAGGCATATCTGGGTTGCCGCCAGAACGTGCGGTACCTGGGCCATTGAGGCGCAATTCATCAAAACCTGGCATGTCATGGATCCATACCCCACCGACTTCCGCCAACATCGTCAGGTTATCCAATCCCAAGGTAGGACCGAACAAGTGAGTAAAGGTAACTTGCGCTTGAGTGGTATCTAGGCGGATAAAACCGTCAACGGTTTCACCAGGCTGTACGCCATCAATCTGTGAAATGCCGTCAAAATCGGGGCGAATACCCGCGTTGGCTAACTGTTGTGGCATACCCGCGAACAGTAGTTCTACGTCATCGATTTGCAGCGGTTCGTCTTGACGGTGAGCGATTTCAGCGCCGACAGAGGTATCACCCAGTGAGGTGTTAAAGCTGAAGCCATAGAGTTTAATGTCTTCAGGATAAACAATTTGCGCCTTAGAGAAGCTCTTTAAGCTGAGCAGCAATTCGCGGTTAATATCACCCGCGTTTTGACCCAGTACAGCAAGATCTGACAACAGTGCGCCAGTGCTAAAGTCGGCGGCGGTACCGCTGATCAGCGGACGACGGCTGTGGTAGTTCATAAAGTAGAAACCAAACTCGGTATCGCCTAACTCAGGGGCGTAATAACCCAACTTGATACCATATTGGCCACCGTTGCTTGGGGCTTGCTCATCTTGCACTAACGTCACTTTAGTGGGATAAGCCAGTGCCATTGCCACCAATTGCTGTGTAGGAATCGTTTGACCACTGGCGATCATCCCAGCGAGTTTCTGATATTCCTGCGTCAAGAAGTCTAAATTGATGTCTGGGTTAGCGTTAAAGCCTAATTGCGCGTTCTGGTTATAACCACCGTAACCGGCGAAATCGTTGGTCGCAAAAATCGAACCTGGGGTTGGGATCCAAACGGGTTCCCAATCATATTGATAGAAACCTTCTACCGATAAGTTTTCGGTGATCCCCAATGAGGCCCACACCATACCCTGAGGACGGAAAGCTTCTTTAAGTTCCGCGCCAGGCGCGTTCAGGATGTTCAAATCGACGGGGTTGATTTCACCAATACCGTGGGCGATCAGCGTACTTTCACCCCAAGAAACCACTTGGTTACCTACGCGGATAGAAAGCGGGTTGGCACCATCGTTTAAATCAAAATTCGCGTATACGAAGGCATCCAGCAGACGGATGTCCTTACATTGCACTTCAGAAGCTTTGCTATCGCGGCAAGGATCGTATTCTTTCCCGGTTAACGGGTCATTGAAGTCGTAATTACCATCGTTTAGCTTACGATCGTAGAAATACATACCACGAACGAACAGACCATAGTTCTCGTACTTAAGGGATAACTCGTGCAATCCTTTAACGATTTCGGATGTAGTATCACCTTGAGAATAAAGTAAATTACTCAAATCGTTGTTGCTAGAGTAAGAACCTGGCTGTGCCCAAATCTCAGCAGAAGTGTACTTGGTATTGCCAAATGCGGAGTAATTTGACCAATCAAACTGCGGCTGGTTTACCTTACCAATTTGTCCGTCCCAATCGCGCTCCCCAACACGCCAACTGGCACCCGCAGTCCAAGTCGAGTCAAAAGTCCCTTGTATCTCCCCCCAATCGAACGCAACCGCATTAACATTCGACACCATCAATAAACTCAATGCCGACGCCACCCCCAAAGCAAGCGCCGACTTGTTAAAACTTTTTTTAACAATTTTCATTTTAGCTCTCCGTACCCTGCTGGATTCTTTGTTCTTGGAATTACAACCAACATCTTGTTAGCTCACAGGTAACATCATTGTTACAGCAATTAATCCCCATGAGCAAGGCACAGTTAGAGAAAATTTTCTAAAGAATTAAGCACGTAGACACATTTATGTCATCTACTACGGCAATGGGATTTAAATTAGAAAAGCAGCAGATTAAAAAGCGTGGGAAAAAGCAGGTAAAAGACTTTATATTTCATTAACATAATCACAAAGAAAATATCATATTTACGCGATTGTAATTAGTCGACCGTTTAAAGTAATTGCTCTAAATAAAAATCAACAATTTATTAGGCTAACTGCTCCAACGACACAAATTGCCCTTTATCATCGAGCACCAGTTTGAACTGTCCATGGATACCGTTATCGGTTAAAAAACGCCTAAAATGTCGGCCATTAATCCAGAGGATCCGCCCCTGACGTTCACGCACTTCAACCTTATCGGCAAGGCCTTGGTAGTAAGGCAAAAACTCTCGATAACTTAGGTTTAGCTTAAAATACAATTCCATATTGATACTCAAAATAATCTGCGCCTACTGAACCAAGCAGGCTTTATGGCGAAAATGCGTGACATTATTAGACTCGCCAAAAAGTAAATAAACGATAAGGACTTACAGTAACTCATAATCTAACCGCTACAGCGCTGTATCACTGCAAAACCTTAGACTCCCCAGTATAAAGCGGCTTTCCTTAGGTTTAACTTAACAAGCAAAAGAGTATGACTAAGGTATGCCCCTGACTGTGCATCCATCCAAAAGAGCGCAATTTTCACAGGGTTTAAAAAGGAGTATAGGTGCTCATTCCAAGGTACTAACACATAGAGTACGCATTGATAGCCCCTTACTTCTAAGGCATTTTGCCTAGAACTTAACGTTCAAAGCCTCTATGTGTTTAGCATCTATATTTAGGACACTCAGTTTAAGACGCTCGACATCAAGCCACAAAATATCCAGCAGTTTGCAAATTTTCGCGGAAAACGGCTTAAAAAATAAGGGCAGCAAAGCGCTGCCCTCGCCCAACTCTTATTGCGCTAAGGCTTTAGATACTTTCTCGAATAAGTCCTTTGAAAGCTCTGGTAACGCCAGTAATCGCGTTAAACAAGCCTTGATCTTGGCCTGACGCGCCGCATCAAACTTACTGAATTGGATGAGTGGCGTCACCATCCGCGCTGCAACCTGCGGGTTGAGTTTATTTAAGCTGATAAGGCATTCAGTTAAAAACTCATAACCTTTGCCATCGGCGCGGTGGAACTGATAAATATTCCCCGCAGCAAAACTGCCAATCAGTGAACGCACGCGATTAGGATTGCTCATGCTAAAGCTCGCGTGTTGCTGTAATTGACGCAAGCTATCAATCACCCCTTCCTCATCATGGGTCGCCTGCAACATAAACCATTTGTCCATCACCAGCGGCGTATCGCGCCAGCGGGCTTCAAACATTGCCATCAAATGTGCGCGGCAAGGTAACGAGCCGACATTGGCCGCGCTTAATGCGCCGAGTGAGTCGGTCATATTGGCAGCCTTCTCAAACTGCTCAACCACAAAGCTTTCGGCATCGCTACTGACTCGGCTCAACCAGTTAAGGCACTGATTTTTTAACGCGCGCGCTTTTGTGCAATCACGGTTTACCAATGAGCGATACAGCGCTGTTAACTCATCTTCACAATAGGCGGCAAGCTCCGTGAGCACAAATTCACGGGCTAAGGCTAAGGCATCTAAATCAACGGTATCGGTTTGCTCAATCAAGGCTGAGGCCGATGGTATGGCTAATATTTCCGCCATCAGCGCCTGATCTAACTGCTCATCGAGTAAGGCGCCTTTGAAACTGTCTTTCACACGCTCATCTAAGGTCATGGTGTGATGTTGCTGTAAATGCGCCACATTTTGCCAAATCGCTTGGCTCACGAGCGCCACCGACGCCTCCCAACGCGCCACTTCACTCGAGGCAAAGCGCATCAAATGTACTAGGTGGTCGATTTCAAAGGGATAATGTAATTTAACCGGTGCAGAAAAATCCTGTAGTAAGGAGGCTACGGGTTTATGCTGCATACCTTCAAAGCTAAACACTTGCTCTGATTGAGTAAAATCAAGTACTTGATTTATCAGTGATTGCCCTTTCTCATCTAACAGCTCTAGGCTAAAGGGAATATGTAAGGGTGAAGCGCAGCCCGCTAACGTTTGTTTGAGGGTTAACTGATAAGTCCCAGCCTCAGCGTCAAAACTGTCGCTTGCGGTGACAATTGGCGTACCCGCTTGGCTATACCAGAGACGGAATTGCGTTAAATCTATACCACTGGCATCTTCCATCGCCGCGACAAAATCATCGCAAGTCACGGCTTGGCCATCGTGGCGTTTGAAGTATAACTTCATCCCCGCTTGGAAATGGGCTTCACCCAACAGGGTGTGCATCATGCGAATAACTTCGGCGCCCTTGTTATACACAGTAACAGTATAAAAATTATTCATCTCAATCACAGACTCGGGGCGGATAGGATGCGCCATTGGGCCCGAGTCTTCAGCAAACTGCTGGTTTTTGATGACTTTAATCGCGTGAATTCGGTTCACAGCACGAGAGCCTAAATCCGAACTAAACTCCTGATCGCGAAACACTGTTAAGCCTTCCTTGAGGCTTAATTGGAACCAGTCACGGCAAGTCACACGGTTACCCGTCCAGTTGTGGAAATACTCATGGCCGACCACAGATTCAATGCCGTGGTAATCCTCGTCGGTTGCGGTCAAGGTATCGGCCAACACATACTTGGTATTGAAGATATTTAAGCCTTTGTTTTCCATCGCCCCCATATTGAAAAAGTCGACGGCGACTATCATGTAGATATCTAAGTCGTACTCGAGGTCAAAACGGGACTCATCCCAAGCCATGGACTTTTTCAGGGACGCCATCGCATGGTGCGCTTTGTGCAAATTACCTTTATCGACAAACACCTGCAGTACCACTTTGCGATGACTGCGGGTGATAAACTCATCCTGCAGCAGATCGAAATCGCCAGCGACTAAGGCAAACAGATAGGCGGGTTTTGGGAAGGGATCTTGCCAGCGCACGTAATGACGGCCACCATCGAGCTCACCTTTTTCAACCAAGTTGCCGTTGCTAAGCAGGAAAGGAAACGCCAGTTTGTCGGCCTCGATTCGCACGGTGTATTTAGCTAATACATCCGGGCGGTCGAGAAAATAAGTGATACGTCTAAAGCCTTCGGCTTCGCACTGAGTACAGTAGGCACCATCAGACATATAAAGCCCTTCGAGGCTTGAGTTAGCCTCGGGATCGAGTTGGGTGATGATGGTCAACTCAAATTCATTCAGGGTTGTCTCGATTGACAACTGCCCTTCACTCGCGTGGTACGCCGCCGCTTGTCCATCAATGGCCACACTCACTAAGGTCAAACTTTCACCATCGAGCACTAAGGGATTGGTGTGGGAAGAAGTGCGTTTGACTTTGCTAACGGCTGTTACCAGAGTGTTTTTACCATCGAGATTAAAATCTAAATCAATGGTTTCGATCGTGAACTGGGGAGCTTGATAATCTTTAAGGTATTTTGCTTGTGCTTGTGTCATGTCGTTCCCTTTAACACTTTGTTCTAAATAAGAAAAACGCGCCATAAGCGCGTTTTAAGATACGGTAAACAGGCGCAATAACCGCCTATTTAGTGCCAGCGTTAGCCAGCTTTTTTGCATCCGCCATATCTAAAGTGATATAGGCCGTTTCGTCTAAGAAGGCATCTGGTGCTTCAACATCGTCTTTGTCTTTAATGTCTTCCATCGATTTAACCGCGGCTAAACCATGGGCAACACGACGCTCGTTAGTTCTATCGAGTACTTTCTTCTCATCGGCTTCACGCGAGGCAATGCGCTCACTTTCAACTAAGGAGACAGTTTTCTCTTTATGATGCTTTTTAAAGTCGGCAATATCTTGATTGATATAGTTAAACTCAACATCGTTTTGAATACGGGCAAGGTGCTTTTTATCTAAACTCGCCACCAACTCAGGGGTGATGTCGTTTAGGGTGCCGTATTGCGCCATTGGCACTTTGTCCCAAGGTAAAGCATTCTTCTCTTCCGCTTCACCGTATTCACCCGGCTCTAACGCACTTGGGTAAGCAATGTTAGGGGTTACGCCCTTGAGCTGAGTGCTGCCACCGTTGATACGGTAGAACTTTTGGATCGTGTACTGTACGTGACCAATCGGCTTCTCGTACATATCGTAGATGCGACCTAGGCTCTTATGCTGCTGCACTGTACCTTTACCAAAGCTTGACTCACCGACAATCAGCGCACGGTCGTAATCTTGCAAGGCAGCGGCAAAAATCTCAGAAGCTGATGCACTGTAACGGTCAACCATAATGGTTAACGGGCCTGCGTAGGTCGTCTTGCCATCGTTATCACGGTGGGCAGACACTCGACCATCGGCGTCACGCACTTGCACCACGGGGCCCATATCGATAAAGAGTCCGGTCAGTAACACGGCTTCGGTTAACGCACCGCCGCCATTACCACGTAAGTCGATAACGACACCTTCAACCTTGGCTTCGTTTAACTTCACCAATTCTTTTTCGACGTCCTGGGATAAATTCATATAGAAACCAGGAATTTGAATCACACCCACTTTACGATTGGCGTATTCACCGTCTTTCGGCTCGATGATCTTTGAGGTCGCGGCACGGTCTTCTAAACGGATTTTGTCGCGCACTAAGGTCAAATTAAACGGCTTAGCGTTTGAGCCGCCCTTCTTAGGTAAAATCTGTAATACGACTTTACTGCCCTTAGGCCCTTTAATCAGATCGACGACATCGTCTAATCGCCAGCCGATCACATCAACAATCTCACCGCCTTCTTGGCCGACGCCGACGATCTTATCTTCCGGTGACAGCTTTTCACTGCTGGCCGCAGGACCGCCTGCAATCAAACTCTTGATGACAGTGTAATCGTCTTCGAGCTGTAACTGTGCACCAATCCCTTCGAGGCTTAAGTTCATTTCCATTTGGAAACGCTCAGCATTACGTGGCGATAAATAGCTAGTGTGTGGCTCGATGCTGCGAGAAAACGCATTCATCACCGCTTGGAACACATCTTCGCTATTGGTCTGGGTCAGACGTTTGATGGCGTTGTTATAACGCTTTTGCAGAATATCGACGATCTCAGGCCATTTCTTGCCTGTGAGCTTCAGATTCAACGCATCGTATTTAACACGTTGGCGCCACAGCTCGTTGATTTCGGCTTGATCTTTTGGCCACGCCGCATCTTCTCTGTCGTACTCGTAGGCATCACCTGGCACGGTGAAATCCATCTCTTTATCGAGCAGAGAAAGCGCGTACACAAAACCTTCGTAGCGACGCTTTTGCACTAAATCAAACATCTTGTAGGCAGGGTCAAGATCGCCCGAACTCAACATATCATCGAATTGATTGGTATAAGGCTTAAAACTGTCGACATCGGCTTGCGTCAGCACATTACGACGGTAATCGAGTTGCTGCAGGTAACGGTCGAAGATCTGCGCCGAAAACGCATCGTCTAAGGCGAATCTGTGATAGTGGGAACGAGTGTATAAATCCGTCACTCGCTTACTCGCCACTTTATGCTGCGCTTCCTGCTTGAGAGTGGGTAACTCGCTGATTTGAATCGTGGGTGGTACAGCCCAAGCCGAGAATCCGACAAAAACAGTGGCAATGGATGTAGCCAAAGTGAGTTTTCGCATCAACAAGTTACTCCGTTTGATTAAATGATTACAGCAGGATATGTTCCGCTTTCACTTTTACCGTTAAGCCGCTATCCAGCTGAACATGAATGTCCTCTTTGTTAATGTCGGTGATCACGCCGGCTACTGGCGTCATACCTAACTTAACATTGACACGTTGCTTCTTGGTTAGATCGGTCAATTGTGCTTGCACTAAGTTAACCGCAGGTTCAGCCTTAGGGGCTGCTTTTGCTGGGCGCTCAGTCTTACGTGCAGGTACAGCCACTTTCTTAGGGGCTTTTTTCGCAGGCGCTTTGCCAGCAGGTGCCGCTTTAGGTGCTTGAGCAGCACGCTTAGCTTTGGCTTTATCTTGGCTTTCTTTCAACATAGCTTGAGCATGATCGATATGCTCTTGCTCTAACTCACCGCATGGTTGACCGTCGAGGTCTACACGCTGTGCACCGGCTTTTACCGATTTCAGGTAGCGCCAGCTGCTGGTGTAGCGTCTTAAGGCAACTCGCAGTTGAGTTTTACTGACTTTAGAATCATCAGCCAACCTTTCAGCCAAATCTTGAAACAATCCGATTTTTAATGGCTTAGTTTCACCTTCAGCAATAAAGCACAAAGGAAATGTTTCATACAAATACGCCAAAATTGCGTTGGTGTCGGTCAACTTATCTGTTGATTCCATCATTACTTCCACAGTTAAAAAGGGACATCGAATCCGAGGTGATAAAAATCAGCTTCTTACGAGTCGTTTATCTTGGTTAAGCCCACATATGAGCCAAAGTACAAATTAGCATTCTCGCCGAGTTAACTAAAGTTAAAAAATATAAGTTAACAATTTTTCACGGCTGAACCTATCAGGCTTATTTCGGCAGCGCTCAAAATAAGCCTTATCAGTGCATGCGCTATTATAAGGCGCACGCCACCGATTGCGACTATGAATTATGCGTTATTGTACGCAAATTAAGCAAATAGGCAGTTTTCGAAGCTTTTTACCAATAATTCCAAGCCCTTTTGGTCTTCTTCATCGAAGCGGTCAAAAATAGGGCTATCGATATCCAGCACGGCCACAACCTTACCATCGGCGCGGACTGGGATAACAATTTCAGAATTACTGGCCGAATCGCAGGCAATGTGACCATCAAATTGATGCACATCGGCGACGCGCTGCGTCTGATTGGTTTGCGCGGCGGTACCACACACGCCCTTACCCATAGGAATACGGGTACAGGCCACTTTGCCTTGAAAAGGACCCAACACCAGTTGGTCACCACGCATCACGTAAAAACCCACCCAGTTCAGTTCGGTCAGGTTATCGTTCAGCAAGGCAGAAAAGTTAGCCATGGCAGCCACTAAATCATCCTCGCCATCGAGTAAGGCCAGCGCTTGACGATTCAGTGACTCATAAAATTGCGGTTTCATAGACTTCCTAAAAAATTATTCGGCAGCGTCGTCCTTCTTAGGCGCTTTCTTCGCTGCATTTTGTTTTGATGGCGTACTATTAACTTGAACCACGCCTTTAAGCAAGTTTGTCAGCTCATCTTTATTGTTAGCAAAATAGAATGCGAGCTGTTCGCTCACGGTTTCATCAATTCCGAGCTGCGCTTTTTGAATAAATGGAATGAGGTTGTCGGCGATGTCGAGCATCTTATCGTAGGCATCAGCCTCCTTTTTCGATATGAATGTCATCTTCTCCACCCCTTCTCTTACCACGACAAACTGTGTAATAACTGCCATGACTGCCCTCGCACTGTTTTTATATACAGTGATCAGGATGACATAAAGTGAACTAGTGATGCAAGTGTTCTGATTATTCTGATATTATGAGTGCGCTTTTCGTTGTCGAGATGGGTCAAGCTGTTTGATGTCTCATTGGATAATCTGCTCGTTTACAGATTATTTGCGCAATCTCAATGGCTTTGGGGCTAATTTAATATTTTTATATGCATGAAAATACAGCAGAAAACTCTGTAATCCTCTGTCGTTCCTGCGACTTGGCCATTCGAAAGCGCGCCCTACCTACGGGTGTTAGGGCGTTGTGCCCGCGCTGCAGTACCGCACTTTATGACACACCATACTGCTCTGTAAACGGCATGTTGGCGCTGTGCATTACCGCGCTGGTGTTCTATTTCCCCGCCAATTTTTTCCCTGTACTCGAAATCCACTTTTTGGGCAGTATTCGCACCACAACAGTGTTTCAGGGCGCCTTTGCGGTGTTCGACCAAGGTTATTGGGTCGTGGGACTAGCCGTGCTCGCCGCCGCCGTGATTGGTCCGGGTTTATTGATCCTATCGATCCTCAGCCAGATTTTGATTGTCAAATGGGGACTTGGTAGCCCCTTTTGGCGTCGCAGCCTCAAACAGTTATTAAAACTTCAAGGGCTGCTATCCCAGCTGACTATGCTGGAGATTTATGTGATTAGCTTTCTGGTTTCTTCATTTCAATTATCTGATTTTTCTGATATTTACTTCGGAATGGGCACCTTTTGCTTCACTATGCTTTTTTTAGTCACCCTGTTCTTACAGCGGGAATACGATATTGAGCATATGTGGAGTCTACTGATGCAGGGGCGCCGCTAAGATGAAACAACAGGGGAAAGATTTAGACCTGTGTCTGTGCCGAGTGTGCCGGCAGCTCAATAGCAGTGATAACACTCATTGCAGCCGCTGTGAAGCCGAGTTACAGGTGCGCGATTACAGTAGCTTACAAAAAAGTTGGGCGCTGCTGATCACCGCCGCCATTTTGTTGGTTCCCGCTAACCTCTACCCTATTACTATGCTCACCAATCAGGGGCAAGTGCGCCACGATACGATCTTCTCTGGCATTATCCATTTAGTGCATTCGGATATGTTACCCATCGCTATTATCGTGTTTATCGCCAGTATCTTAGTGCCTTGGGTGAAGATTATCGGTTTGGCCACTTACCTCTGTGCCATTAGCTTTAATTTGCCGATTTCAAAAAAGAAACTCATGGTGGGATTTCATGTGATTGAGTGGATTGGCCGCTGGTCGATGCTCGATTTGTTTGTAATTTCCCTAACCGTTGCCCTCGTCAATATGGGGCAACTACTCGATGCAAAGCCTGCACCCGCGGCCACGGCGTTTGCATTGGTGATTTTACTGACGCAACTTGCCGCAAAAGTTTTAGACACTCGTTTACTCTGGGATCGATTGGAACCTCAAGATGACACAAATTGAATCGCCAAAAGTTGTGAAGAAAAAACTCTTTTCGCCGATTTGGCTGCTCCCAATTGTGGCGCTCGCACTCGGCGCATGGCTGGGCATTAAGAGCATCAAAGAATCGGGCATTGAAATTCAGATCCACTTCCCCAGTGCCACGGGGATCGACGTGGGTAAAACCTTAGTCAAATATCAAGGTCTTACCGTCGGTAAGGTGAAAGACATTGGTATCGATGAGGATCTTAAGGGCGTAAACGTCAAAGTCATGATGGACTATCGCGCTAAGCCTTTCTTAAATAAAGAGACCCTTTTCTGGTTAGTCACTCCAAAAGCCAGCATCACGGGTGTTGAAGGCCTAGATGCGCTGTTTTCGGGCAACTATATCGCAATTCAGCCCGGTAAAGGCAATGCCGCCACCTTCTTCGAGGCTGAGCGTCAACCACCACCGATGCAAATCGGTACTGAAGGGGTGATGATTGAACTGACGGCCGATAAACTCGGCTCGTTGGACGTAGGCTCGCCGGTATTCTTTCGTCAGATCCCCGTCGGCAGCGTGGTCAGCTACCGTTTAGACGGCAACGCCAGAGTGATTATCAGCGCCTTTATCCAAGAGCAATATGCGCGTTTAGTGAAGAAAAACTCCCACTTTTGGAACGTATCCGGCGTGAAAGTCGACGCCAGCTTAGCGGGCATTAAAGTCAACACTGAGAGCCTTGCTTCGATTCTAGCTGGCGGCGTGAGTTTCAGCTCCGATGATAAAGCGCCTGCGGCACAAAATGGTGACAGTTTTGCCCTCTATGATTCCGAAACCAGCGCCCTTGGCGGAATTGAAGTCAGCCTGACCATGAACGATGGCAACGCGATTGATAAAGGCACTCGCATTGTGTATCGCGGCATCACCATTGGCACCCTACAAAGCAAACAACTCACCGCAACCGGCGTGACTGCGGTGGCAAAGTTTGAGCCTGAATACGCTAACCTGTTAACCAGTGACGGGCTGTTTTGGCTTGAAGGCGCCGATATTTCGCTCTCTGGGATCAAAAACCCCGAACGCTTACTCACGGGCAGCGTGATTAACTTTTTACCCGGCACCAATGCCAATACGGCGCTGCCTAGTAGTTTTGCCCTGCAAGAGTCGGCGCCCGATCTACTTAAGGCCAAGAAACGTCAGCTCACTATCACCTCAACTGAAAATATGGGGCTCACTGCTGGCGCTGAAGTGCGTTACAAGCAGCTGCCTATCGGTCAGGTGCTGGCGGTGAAATTAACTAAAGATCTGTCGGCCGTTGAATATCAACTCGAGCTGCAACCTGAGTTTGCCAGCTTAGTTCGCAGTGATAGCTATTTTATCCCCGAGTCGGCTCTGAGCATCGATGCCTCACTCGATGGGGTGTCGGTGAAAACCCGTGATATGGCTACCCTCACCAAAGGGGCTGTGAGTCTTATTCCTGGAAGCAGCGACACACCACTAGCGGCGAATACTCGCCTGCCACTCTTTAGTTCGATAGATGAAGCAAAACAATTCTTTGCTCGGCAGCAACGTCTGTACTTTACCCTCACCAGTGTCGATGGCGCCGATGTCAGCCAAGGCTCACCGATTTACTATAAAAAAATGCAAATCGGCAGTGTTGAGTCGGTCAACTGGCAGAGTAAAACTGAAGACTTTGCGATTAAGATCGCTATCGATAAGCAGTTCCAACCCTTAGTACAAAAACCTAAAGTGTTTTGGCGCAACAGTGCCGTGGATGTCAGTGCCAGTCTTGCGGGTATTGATGTCGCCGTCGCACCACTACAAGGTGCGTTAAAGGGCAGCATCAGCTTAGGTTTGTTGGATAGTTCAACGGCTGAACCGAATGCGGCACTTAAACTATACGAAAGTAAACAGCTCGCCTTAGCCCAGGCTCAAGCAATCAAACTCACCTTACCCGCCTCGGCGAAATTGGTCGCCAAAGCCGCCATTCGTTACCAAGGCCATCAAGTAGGTGAAGTGACGCAAGTTAAGCTCAATGCCGACTTAACTACCCTCACGGCAACGGCTTATCTCTATGGCGATTATGCCGAGCACTTCAGCCGCAGTGATACTGAGTACCATATGGTTGATGCGCAAATCTCCTTAGCGGGGATCAAAGCGCCAGAAACCTTAATTACTGGACCTTATATTGGCGTGTTACCGGGTAAGAGCAACCAAAAAGCCACCCACTTCCAAGCCAAATTGGTTGAGAGCAGCTATGCCAACGTGGCCGAAGATGCGCTTAAGTTTACCTTAGAAGACAGCAACCTTGGCTCGATGAAAGTCGGCACGCCTATCTTCTTCCGTGGCATTAAAGTCGGCCAAATCGATGGTTATAGTCTGTCGTCTCAAGGTAACAGTGTGCTAATGCAAGCGCATATTGAGCCGCAGTACAGTCACTTAGTGAATCAGAGCAGTCAGTTCTGGGACGCTTCAGGCATTAAAGTCGATGTGGGGATTTTCTCTGGTGCGCAAATTGAAGCTGGCTCGCTCGAAACCCTATTGGCGGGCGGCATTAATGTCGCTACCAAGGAAACGACACAAGCAGGTAATCGCTTAAGCCAAGGTGCTGTGATTAAGTTGCAACACAAGGCCCAGAGCGAATGGCAGGAATGGGCTCCGGCTCAATAAAGTCAAGCCTTATCTGTAGTTTGGCCAGTTTGATAATAAGCCTAGCGAATTCGATATCTCTTAAAAATCAGGCGCATTAGATAAACTCTAATGCGCCTGATTTTTATCCGCTAAAGCAACGGTCTACTATCGGTGTCAATCAGCTCTTCTCAATTGCATCCTTAGCCATAGAACCAATAACAAACCGCAATCGCGGCGCAGATCCCTGCAAAGTCGGCCGTTAAACCACAGGCGAGCGCATGACGCCCGTGACGGATCCCAACGGAGCCAAAATAAACTGCCAGCACATAGAAAGTCGTTTCAGTACTCCCTTGGAAAATCGCCGCCAAGCGCCCCGCAAAGGAGTCCACACCATGGTGCGCCATGGTTTCGAGCATCATGGCCCGCGCGCCCGAACCGCTAAAAGGTTTCATTAATGCGGTTGGCATCGCATCGACAAAGCGAGTATCAAATCCGAAAAGACTCACGCCACTGGCAATCAGTTGCAGCAGATAATCCAACGCGCCCGACGCCCTGAGTAAGCCAATCGCCAGCAGCATGGCTAACAGATACGGTATCAGTTGAATCGATTGGTTAAACCCCGCCTTGGCACCTTCGATAAACTCATCATAAATCGCCACTTTTCGCACGCCCGCCACCAGCACAAAACTGAAGACTAACAGTAGCAATACCCCGTTGCCTAAGGCGGTCGAAACAGTGCCAATCGCGTCTGCCGTTAAGGTCATCAAATAAAAGCCACTGGCAACTAATGCCGACAGCAGTACTGCGCCATATCCGAGCACCACGGCATTGAGCAGTGAAAGCCGCTGCACAACAGCAACGATCAAAAGCCCCGCTAAGGTTGAGGCAGATGTGGCGAGGAGTATCGGTAAAAAAATGTCCGCAGGTGCGGCGGCGCCCTGTTGGGCACGGTATAAAAACACAGTGACAGGGACTAGCGTCACCGAGGAAGTATTGAGCACTAAAAATAGAATTTGTGCATTGGTCGCGACGGTTTTGACCGGATTTAGACTCTGCAAATCCTGCATAGCCTTAAGCCCCAATGGCGTGGCAGCATTATCTAGCCCAAATACGTTGGCCGTTAAGTTCATCGTCATACTGCCAAATGCGGGGTGTCCCTTGGGCACTTCGGGCATCAAGCGGCGCAGCAGCGGCTCAAACACAAAGGCAATCGCCCCAACAACCCCAGCCTTTTCACCGATTCGCATTAATCCCATCCACAGGGACAAAACGCCCACTAAGCCTAAGGCAATTTCAGCGGCGAGTTTAGCGCTGGCAAACAGGGCCTCTACCGCGTTGGCAAGTACGTCGATATGCCCATTAAACAACTGTACCGCCATCGCCAGCAGCGATGTGAGGAAAAACACTAACCACACCCGATTTAGCACTCTGCCCCTTCCTTATTCTTATTCATGCTTTGTCTTTATGTTGCTTTAATGACTCGTTTTGGATGGCAAAAGCCAAGGGAGAAAATCCCAGCCCAGTAAGGGATTATGATATACTTGCCGCAGTTGATACACAGCCTAATCCCATTATGGTTCAATTAAATCAAAATTTTATCAATACTATTGCCCAAGAACTGCCCGCCCATCTCTCAATGGATGACTTTATCGCGGCCTGTTCGAGACCACTACGCCGCTCGATTCGCGTCAATACCTTAAAGATCAGCAGTGAAGACTTTAAGCAGTTAATGCAGCCCAAAGGATGGACCTTTGCGCCCATTCCATGGTGTGAGGATGGCTTCTGGATAAGCTACGATGAAGAAGAGCAGCTCGGCAACGCCCTAGAGCATATTCAGGGATTGTTCTATATCCAAGAAGCCAGCTCCATGTTGCCCCCCACAGCGCTATTTACCCCGAATGCGGATTGGCAATGTGTATTAGATTTAGCCTCTGCGCCCGGCTCTAAGACCACTCAAATGGCGGCATTGATGAATAATCAAGGCTTATTAGTCGCCAATGAATATTCCGCCAGCCGCGTCAAAGTGCTCCATGCCAATGTGCTACGCATGGGTGCCAGTCACTGTGCCCTAACCCACTTTGATGGACGGGTATTTGGCGAATATCTGTATGAAAGTTTTGATGCGGTATTGATTGATGCTCCCTGTGGTGGTGAAGGCACAGTTCGTAAAGATGCGGACGCGTTAAAATCTTGGTCCCTCGATGAAGTAATCGAAATTAGCGAAACCCAAAAAGCGTTAATCGAATCCGCCTTTTTGGCGTTAAAACCGGGTGGCAGTTTAGTGTATTCCACTTGCACCCTTAATCGGCATGAAAACCAAGGCGTGTGCGAATATTTACAGCAAACCTATGGCGATGCGGTGCAATTTGAATCCTTAAGCCAATTGTTTGATGGCGCTGAAAAAGCCACTACGCCAGAAGGCTTTTTGCACGTTTGGCCGCAAATTTACGACAGTGAAGGCTTTTTTGTCGCTAAGCTGACTAAAACCCGCTCCGTGCCCCGTCTGCAACCTGAGCCTAAATTGCAAAAGAATTTCCCCTTTACGGAGGCGAGTGCCAAACAAGCCAAAGCCATTCAAGCCTATTTTGCCGATGATCTAGGTATCGAACTGCCCGATGATCTCATTATGGTGCGTGACGATGAGTTTTGGCTCTTCCCCCACGAATTTAGAGACTTTATTGGCAAAATGCGCTTTCAGCGGATTGGGGTTAAGCTTGCCGACCACAGTAAACATGGCTTTAAAGTCCGCCATGAGGCGATTATTGCGCTTGCGTGTAAAACGCTTAAAGCTGGGGCAAAAAACGGCGCTAAAGTCGTCGACGTTAGCGATGAGCAGGCGAAAGAGTATTTGATGGGACGAGATATTCCCCTCGATACGGCGGGCAAAGCTCAAGGTGAAGTGATTGTCTGTTATGGCGGCGCGCCTTTAGGCATGGCTAAACATTTAGGCAATAAATTAAAAAACAGCCTGCCCAGAGACTTAGTAAAAGATAAAGTCCTATTGCTACCACCACAGGCATAATGGTTATAAATCGGCGATTTTTTAGCGAGAAATAACCTAAAAAACGGGGCGGAGAAAGTGTCACTCACACTAAACTCAACTACACTGAGTCTATTGTAAAGCGCACTGCATGGCGCTTTCATCTGTAGCGCACGGCTCTTCAACGAGCCATTCCCCTAGGCCCAAACAGTTGGAATCGTTTTGGGCCTTTTTTTTATGGGCTTACGCCTAATCAAATTAAGCTATTAGGTGTTAGCTTTATGGAGCTAGCTTTACCGACGACCATTTTACTCACAAGGCGTAAGTAAAAGCTTAGCCTTTGCGGACTTCAGCAAGAGTTGACACATTATCGGCCGACTAAACGGGCCGCATCCTTAAACAAGTTAAAGAAGTTCTCACTGGTGTACTCGGCAAGCTCTTCGTAACGCTCTCCGCGCAGCTCTGCCACAAACTCAGCCACATCACGCACATAAGCGGGTTGATTTTCCTGTCCTCTGTGTGGAATAGGCGCAAGATAAGGCGAATCGGTTTCCACCAATAAACGCTCTTTCGGCACTTTGCGGATCACGGTTCTTAACTCACCGGCGTTTTTAAAGGTCACAATGCCGGAGACGGAAATATAAAAACCTAAGTCAATCGCCGCCTTGGCCATTTCCCAGTTTTCCGTAAAGCAATGCAACACACCGCCGACTTTGTCCGCCTGCCCCGCTTTAAGCATGTTGATGGTGTCTTCACGAGCATCACGGGTGTGAACAATCAACGGCTTATTGACTTCAAGAGCTAAGGCAATTTGTTGCTCAAAACACTGTTGTTGCAGGGCTTTGGTCTCATCGGCATAAAAATAATCTAAGCCGGTTTCACCAATAGCCACCACTTTCGGATCTATCGCAAAACGGCGAATTTGCTCAACATCGAGGCCGTCTTTCACATCCAGCGGATGCACGCCCGAAGACAAAAAAACTTGCTCGAAAGCGGCAACCTTGTCACGCATCGACTCGAATCCCTGCTGGCGCACATTGACACAGAGCATATAGTCGACACCGCGCGCCTTAGCGTTAGCGAGAATGAGTTCTAAGGTTTGTTGATCGGGCGCCGCTTTCAGGCGATCGAGATGACAATGTGAATCGATAAGCACAGCAATTTCCACACAGAGAAACAAAAAAGGAGCACAAGGATACTCAGCGATGGGATCGAGGTCAAATTCCGCTAAGGCTTCACTCAGCACTAAATAACCTGAGCTCGGGATAAGTAGAGCCGCTGAATAGGCATCTTTTCGGGCCTCTTTGCGTTGCTCAGTCTAACCATAGCTCGCTATGGCGTACGACAGAGCGCCTTGATATGCCCAAAAATCTGCGCATTCAGTCAGAAAATATTATCAACTTAAAAAAATTGGTTACAGCATTGATTTAGGTTGTTAAATTTAGATTTTTCGACACTCGTTACCCCGAGTTCAGGTTAAATGTAGGCCCTAGCTGACCAAGATAAAAGTTACATAGTGCAGGTTAAGTCGCCCGAAGCGAGCTCTCGGGATAACAGTTTTTCGATATGGTGTTTATGGCTATCAGGATCTGAAACGATTTTAATCCCAATCCCCACGGGGCGGCCGCCCGATGCGCCCAGCGGATTAATCCACACAACCACTCCACGGAACTCGTTTGAGGTGGTCGCGCCGGGTAAACGATAGGCAATAGTTAACGTCTCACCGAGGTAATGGGTTTCCCCGGTGGCGACAAACAGCCCTGCCGGTTTGATAAACGGCATATAGGCGCGATAAAGCTGATGTAAGGTATCAAAATTGACGACAAGATCGACCATGGCATGTTACTTATTTGTTATTTCTCTATATTCTAAGACATAACTTTGACACAAGCCTAAATAATTGACACTCGGCATTGCACTTAAGCTATGACACATTCCCATGATTTTCGCCGCCAAGTTCCCTATTTGCGCTTGCACAAACGCATCTTGGTCGCCGTACTTCAGTAAAATTTGTCTCAGGAGTAAGTATAAAACCTTAAGAGCATCAATGATTTGTTGTTCACTTATCGTTAACAAACTAGCACACAGATGGCCTGACGACAAACTTTGCGCCCAATCTTTGCGAAAACCTAACAAAGTTTGATAGCGACTCGGCTGTGCCCCATCAGTCTGCAAACTTTCGGCCAACTTTAATGGGCCGCCGACCACACTCAAACACCAAGTCACATCCTCTTGGATCTGACAGTGCTGAATTAACCAGTTTTTGATCAACATCTTAGACGGCGCCACAAAGGGAAGCCGCTGGCAACGGCTGCTGATCGTTGCCATTAAACGCGCAGGCGTATCGGAATGTAATAGCAGTAAGGTGTCTTTGCCCGGCTCTTCAAGCGTCTTGAGTAAGGCATTGGCAGAGGCTGAGTTTAGGCGCTCGCAGTGGTGAATGATGGCGACGCGCCGACCACTCTGCTGGGCGGTTGCACTCAAGCGGGTACACAGCTCACGGATTTGGTCGACTTTAATTTGATGGCCATCGGCCTCAATTTGATAAAAATCGGGGTGATTACCCGCATCAAATAGCTGGCAGGACTTACAAAAACCACATCCACCCGCAGGAGTGGGTTGCGAACACATGGCGGCGCGCGCCATAAACACACTCAGAAGTTCACCGCCATAGGCGGAATCGATACCCACGAGTTGCGCGTGGGGGACTTTTTGGGTTTGTAACTGGGTTAAAAACGCCTGTCTTGGCGCATCAAGCCAAGGCAGGGTTAATACATCAAATCCGCTTTGCGTTACCATGCCATCGCCTGTAACACGGCCAGAATATCTTTATGCACTTCGGCCATGGTTTGGCTGGCATCGATGACGACAATCCGCTCATCTTCGCTGGCAAGCTTGAGGTAAGTTGCGCGCGCCCGTTCAAAAAAGTCGATGGCTTGTTGCTCGATCCTATCTAGCTCTCCCCGCTTTGCTGCGCGCTGCAGCCCAAGCTTTGGATCAAGGTCAAGATAGAGGGTTAAATCGGGTTTAAAGCCTTTGAGCGTCGCGTCACTCACGGCTTCAACTAAAGGCATTAAGCCGCGTCCACCACCTTGGTAAGCTAAGGATGAAAGATTGTGTCTATCCCCTAACACCCACTTACCTTCTGCCAGCGCGGGTTTGATCACATTGGCGACGAGCTGGGCTCTGGCGGCGTAGATCAATAAACATTCGGACTCATCACACAGAGGATCGCTTGGGTCAGCAATTTTCACTAAGTCACGAATGCGCTCGGCCAGCGGCGTACCGCCTGGCTCGCGGGTACACACGGGTGCAAGGCCGGTATGTTTTTCAATAAAATCGCGAATAAGGGCAATCGCACTCGATTTGCCTGCGCCTTCCAGTCCTTCAACAACAATGAATTTGGCGGATGCTTGGGTCATTTTTTCTTTCTCTGATAAATATCGACGGCGCGATTGTGTTCTTCCAAGGTGGTCGAAAACACATGGGTGCCATCGTTGCGCGACACAAAATATAAATAACTGACCTTGGCAGGTTTAGACACCGCCTGCAATGACGCCTTACTCGGCGCAGCAATCGGCGTTGGCGGTAAACCGAAAATCCGGTAAGTGTTAAAAGGGGTCTCTTCGACGAGATCTTTACGGGTGATATTGCCTTTAAATCTATCGCCCATACCATAAATGACCGTTGGATCGGTTTGCAGCTTCATCCCCAGATTGAGTCGATTGATAAAGACGCCAGCGATTTGATCACGCTCAAACGCTTGGCCAGTTTCTTTTTCGACAATCGATGCCAAGATCAACATCTGGTAGGGCGATTTAAGTGGTAAACCGGGCACACGCTCCGCCCATGCTTTGGCCAGCTCCTGCTCCATCATCTTGTAACTTTGGGTGAGCAGCGCCTTAGCATCGCTATCGGCGGTGTAGTGGTAAGTATCGGGGAAGAATTTTCCTTCGGGCAACGCAGAATCGTCGCCCTGCTCCATCAATACCGCACTAAAGACTTCGGGGGACAACTGTAAGTGCGGCGCACTCGCGAGTTGTTGTTCCCACTCGGCAATGGTTTTGCCTTCGACTAAAGTCAGGCTAAAGGTTTTCACCTTGCCATTAACTAAATCGTTGAGTAAGTCGGCAATCGACTGCGAAGGAGACATCTCGTAAAGACCGGTACGGATCTTCGCCAGCTCAGGGCGCAATCTCAGTAACCATTTGAGTTTCCATTTGTCTTGGATAACACCATCGGTTTCTAACTGCAGCGCTAATTGGTGCACACTGGTGCCACGGGCAATGGTTAATTCTTTGGCTTCGGTTAAGACTAAGGGGGTTTGGCTGTAATCAATAATCGTTCGATAGCCCCAATAACCAACCAAACAAGCTAAGGTCAGCAAGGTCAACAAAGTAGAACTTGCGATCAGAATGATTTTCTTCATAGTGAGAGTGAAAGTGTTTGTCTAAGATCTGCTGTCAAAGGAGAAGGAGTAAAAGTGTGCGAATCAATCGCCAGCACATCCACTACACCTAAGACGCTGTTAGTGATAAATGCCGAGTCAAACTCCACTAAACGCTCGGCGCCAAACGGCAAACAATCGATATTCATCTGCTGTGCAAGTAAGGCTAACATAACTTGCTCGCGCATCACACCCGCGACGCCGCAGTGCGCCAACGATGGGGTAATCACTTGATTGCCTTTGACAAAAAAGATATTGGCCATCGAGGACTCAATCACCTGCCCAGTGCAATCCAGCACCAACCAATCATCAAAACCCTGTGGTAAGGGCTGAGATTTGATCAACACTTGCTCGAGGCGATTAAGGTGCTTTATGCCCGCCAATAAAGGTTGATGGCCTAATTGGACCGCTGACGTCGCAAGGCGAATGCCCTGTTGCTGCCACAAGGCATATTGGGCAGGAATAGGATGAACAGAGACCACTTCAGTGACTTGAACCTGCTCTGGCGGCGCATAGCCTCGGCCACCGACGCCCCGCGTGAGCATCAATTTAATGCAGTGCTGTGGGTATTGCTTGGCGAGAGTATCGAGTTGTTGGCTTAGGGCTTGACTCATTTGCCAGTCGAACCCTAGCCGCGCAGCGCCCGCCGTAAGACGAGCTTGGTGCTGCTCAAAAAATAAAATGCCATGCGCATCGGTTCGCATCGTGGCAAATAGGCCATCACCATAGGCAAGCCCTCTGTCCATGGGAGCAATGCTTGCCTGTGATACCCCATTAACCCAAATCAAGGGTATTAGTCCTGACTGATACGGCTGGCGACCGCATCTTGCTGATCTTTATATTTCGCGTTTTTACGCTTGTTATAAGGACGCGCCACTGGGCCGCTTAAACGTTCAAAGTTTAATGCACCAATGGTCATCCGTGGACGCAGCGCTAAAGGCAACTTACCACTGTTATAAAACTCGAGCACAATTTTACCCTGCCAACCCGGATCAATTCGGTGTGCAGTGACGTGCACCATCAAACCTAAACGCGCCAGTGAAGAGCGGCCATCGAGCCAACCGACGATATCGGCAGGCAACGTCACGCTCTCATAGGTCACGGCGAGCGCCAATTCACCGGGATGCAGGAAGAAGGCTTCGCCGTCAGGGATTTCGATGATTTCGCTCATCACCCGATCAAGCGCCGCCTGCACTTCCGTACTCGGACCACTCAGGTCGATAAAAGGCGCGGTATGATCTTTAAAGACGCGAAATTGCCCCCCTAATCGCACATCGACACTCACACCAGAAATCGCATCGTTGCTTGGGCGAGGTTCAATCACAATCGAGCCGTTATCAAGGGCCTGTTCAATTTCGATATCGGTTAAGCGCATCTTGCCTTTTACTCCCTGAGTTTTAGTCGTTATTTTGCCAGTAGGTGTTGAATACGAGTCTTTAAAATATCGGTCGCGATACGGTTTTTACCGCCGCGAGGCACGATAATATCAGCGTATTGTTTTGAAGGTTCAATAAATTGCAGGAACATGGGACGCACTGTCTTCTTGTACTGTGAAATCACCGATTCCATCGTACGGCCACGCTCGGCCACGTCGCGGGTTAAACGGCGCAGGAAGCAGATGTCCAGCGGCGTATCCATAAACACGCTCGCATCCATCAATTCACGCAATTTAGGGTCTGTTAACAGCAGAATGCCTTCTAAAATGATCACTTTTTTCGGTGTCATTTTCACAGTTTCAGCCATACGCGTATGTTCGGTATAGCTATAACAAGGAATATCAACAGCTTCGCCAGACTTGAGCAACTGCAAGTGCGTGCATAGCAGCTGATGGTCTAACGCCTTAGGATGGTCGTAGTTGGTTAACACACGCTCATCCATGGATAAATGACTCTGATCGCGGTAGTACGCGTCTTCGTTAATTACCCCAATCTGATCTGTGCCTAAATCGCGGCGAAGTTCGTCAAAAATCGTCTTGGCAATTAAACTCTTGCCCGATGCTGACGCGCCAGCAATTGCAATAATGACACACTGCTGAGAATTCATACCCTTAAACCTTACTCGTCATCTGATACGCTAATAGAAACTGTTTTTTGACTCTGTTTGAGAGCCAATTCGGCGCCCACTTTACGGGCAATTTCCCGATAAAGTGCCGCCACTTCACTGTCAGGCTCGGCCACAACCGTCGGCGCACCCACATCCATGGCTTCACGGATATTGATGTGCAGCGGTAAGGCGCCTAACAGTGGAACTTGATAACGCTCGGCCATTTTACTGCCACCGTGCGTACCAAATGGGTGTTCTTTATGACCACACTCGGGGCATAAATGGAAACTCATATTCTCAACAATCCCAAGGACGGGGATATTCACCTTTTGGAACATGGTGATGCCTTTCTTGGCATCGGCCAGTGCGATGTCCTGCGGCGTTGTCACAATCACAGCGCCACTCACTGGGACTTTTTGTGACAGGGTTAATTGAATGTCACCAGTCCCCGGCGGCATGTCGACCACCAGATAATCCAGTTCAGGCCACTGGGTTTCATTGAGCAGCTGCGCAAGAGCGCCCGCCGCCATAGGGCCACGCCATACTGCTGCCTCATCACCACTTAACATAAAACCAATCGATTGGGCGGCAATGCCATGGGCGCTGGCGGCGCTCATGTGTTTACCATCGAGGGAAACGGGTCTGAAGTTGGGGATCCCGAGCATTAATGGGACGGAAGGACCATAAATATCGGCATCTAAAATACCGACCTGGGCACCTTCTGCAGCAAGAGCTAAGGCAAGGTTAACCGCCGTGGTCGATTTACCCACACCGCCTTTACCTGATGCGACGGCAATCACTTGCTTCACATTGGCAATCGGTGCGATAGAGGCAATCGCCGAATATACTTTTGGTTGGAAATCGATTTCGCACTCAACTTCGTCGATGGCATCCAGCACCGCGAGTTTGTTGGTGAGTGCCATAACAGTATCACGGTATTGGGTCATGCAAGGGTATGGATAGACTAAGCCAAGCTGCAAACGCTTACCTTCAATCGCCAATTTATTCACGCATCCTGCGCTCACTAACCCCTTCGCTAAATACGGGTCGATATATGCATCGAGAATGGCCAGAACGGGCCCGAGAAGATCGTCATTTAAACGATAATCAGTTTGAGTTGAAGACAAAAGAATTACCCCCACCAATAAATTTGCCCAAGTGTACCAGATAATGACAAAAACATTAGCGCAGATTTAACCCAATCGACTCAGGTTTTGATGAAAATCATCCTGTAATCGGTTAGTATCTCTACCATTATTTTTGGCCCACCACGATATTTGAGACAAGATGGCAACTTCACAACGTAAAATTCTCGTGACCAGCGCACTTCCCTACGCGAACGGACCGATTCATTTAGGTCACATGCTGGAATACATCCAGACGGATATCTGGTCGCGTTATCAAAAGCTTCGTGGACATGAGTGCCACTATATTTGTGCCGATGACGCCCACGGCACACCGATTATGCTCAAGGCGCAGCAATTAGGCATGGCGCCTGAAGAAATGATCGCTCAAGTCAACAAAGATCATCAGCAGGATTTCGCCGATTTTAATATCGCCTTCGATAATTATCACAGCACCCACAGTGAAGAAAACCGCGTGCTGGCGAGTGATATTTACTTAAAACTGCGCGCTAATGGCTATATCAAGAGCAAGAGCATTTCTCAGTTATTTGACCCTGAAAAGTCGATGTTCCTGCCAGACCGCTTCGTCAAAGGCACCTGCCCTAAGTGTAAGTCACCGGATCAGTACGGCGATAACTGTGATGCCTGCGGCGCAACTTACAGTCCAACTGAGCTGATTAACCCTAAGTCAGCCGTCTCTGGTGCGACGCCTGTGATGAAGGACACTGAGCACTTTTTCTTCGACTTACCCGCCTTCGAAGACATGCTCAAAGAGTGGACTCGCTCGGGTGCACTGCAAACCGAAATGGCCAACAAACTCGACGAATGGTTCGAACAGGGACTGCAGCAATGGGATATTACCCGCGATGCGCCTTACTTTGGCTTTGAGATCCCAGATGCACCGGGCAAATACTTCTACGTATGGTTAGATGCGCCTATCGGTTATATGGGCTCATTCAAAAACCTCTGTGACAAACGTCCCGAGCTGAGTTTTGACGAATTTTGGGCGAAGGATTCTAAGGCCGAAGTTTATCACTTTATCGGTAAAGACATCGTTTACTTCCACAGTCTGTTCTGGCCAGCCATGCTCCATGGCTCGGGCTACCGTCAGCCTAACAGCGTCTACGCCCACGGTTATGTAACAGTAAACGGCGCTAAGATGTCTAAATCTAAGGGCACCTTTATTAAGGCGCGCACCTATTTAGACCACTTAGATCCTGAATACTTACGCTACTACTACGCCGCCAAGCTGAGCAGCCGTATCGACGATCTCGATCTGAATTTAGAAGACTTCGTACAACGCGTAAACTCAGACTTAGTGGGTAAGCTGGTGAATCTAGCATCTCGTACCGCGGGTTTTATCACTAAGCGTTTCGATGGCAAGTTGGCCAAGATTGCCGACACTACGCTCACAGATGCGTTTTTAGCTAAGCAAGAGCAAATCGCCGAGTTCTATGAAACCCGCGAATACGGTAAAGCGATGCGCGAAATCATGGCATTGGCCGATATCGCCAACGGTTTTGTCGCCGATGCCGCGCCTTGGCAGTTAGTGAAGCAAGACGATCAACAGGAAGCGGCGCACCAAGTGTGTTCGAATGCCCTGAACCTGTTCCGCATTCTGGTCACTTACTTAAAACCTGTGTTGCCACGTTTAGCGTTGGATGTTGAAGCCTTCTTCCAACAGACCTTAACTTGGGATGCGCTAAACCAAGATATGGCTGGCCATGAAATTGCACCATTCAAAGCCATGATGCAACGTGTTGAATTAGACAAGGTTAACGCTATGGTGGCCGACTCTAAAGAAAACCTGCAAGCCACGAGCGAGCCAGAAGCACCTAAGGGCCCATTGGCGACCGATCCGATTAGCGACACCATCAACTTTGAAGATTTCGCTAAAATCGATCTGCGTATTGCGCGTATCGTCAAAGCCGAGCATGTGGCCGAAGCCGACAAACTGTTAAAACTGCAATTGGATATCGGCGGCGAGACCCGTCAGGTATTTGCAGGCATTAAATCGGCCTACTCGCCTGAGGATCTCGAAGGTAAGCTGACAGTGATGGTCGCTAACCTTGCGCCACGTAAGATGCGTTTTGGCATGTCAGAAGGCATGGTACTGGCAGCAGGCCCAGGTGGTAGCGATTTGTGGATTTTAGAACCCCACGAAGGCGCACAACCTGGCATGCGTGTGAAGTAAGCTAGGCTAAACACGAGTCAAGCTACAGCTAAATCGACATAAGGCCGCATTTAATGCGGCCTTATTTGTTGGTAAAAACATCCCGTTACGCTTTTCTGGAAACGTAAGTTGATGTGCTCTCGACAAGCGACTCACTGTGCGACACTATCGCGCCTGTGGCTAAAGTTGCTCTATCTAGTGAGCGGTGATGACTAAACAGTAATGGCTGAGTGTAATAGCTAAGCGCACTATTTCTGCGGCAACGCACTATGGAATTTTCGAGGAGAAGTTATGGGCAATATCATTGAGCAGTTGTTGTTTTCTGCTTCAATAACCGGTCCCATCTGTTTAATGTTAGCCTTAGGCGTGATGCTTAAACGCACCCAAGTGATTGATGAGCACTTTATTGATGTCGCCTCTAAGCTGGTTTTTAATGTCACCCTGCCCGCGCTGTTGTTCCTCAGCATCATCAGCTCGCATCACGATCTTGCCGCCAGTGCGCCATTAATCGGTTATGGCTTATTAGCCAACTTACTGTTTTTTATCCTCTCGACCTACGCGACGAAACGATTTTTCCCCGAGCCGAAGGATCAAGGCGTCATCATTCAAGGGGGATTTAGAGCCAATACCGCCATTATCGGCTTAGCCTATGTCTCGAATGCCTACGGCGAATCGGGCGTTGCCTTAGCGGCCGTTTATGTGGCGTCCATGACGCTGCTCTACAATATTCAAGCCGTAATTTGTTTAAGCCCACGGGGAGAGGAATCGAGCCGCCGCGCCTTTGCGGTGATCATTAAAACCATCACTAAAAACCCGCTGATCATTGCCATTATGCTCGGCATGCTGTTTTATCTGCTGGCGATCCCTGTCCCTAAAATGGTCCTCGATGCCGGACAATACTTTGCCAATATGACGCTCCCCTTAGCACTGCTGTGCACCGGCGGCTCACTGGATATTGGCTCGCTCAGGCATGAAAAGTATTCCACTTGGTTCTCGACCGCGTTAAAACTGATCTTTGCTCCACTATTTATCACCCTAGGAGCCTTGATACTTGGCTATCGCGGTGTGGAACTGGCTTTAGTGTTTTTGATGAGCGCCGCGCCCACGGCGGCCGCAAGCTATGTGATGGCGCGGGCCATGGGGGGAAATGCCACCTTAGCGGCCAATATTATCGCCCTCACCACAGTTTGCTCACTGCTCACCTGCACCTTAGGCATTTTTATTCTATCGACCCTAGGGCTGATTTAAAATTAGGGGTAATTTACATAAAACAAAGGCGAGCATGGCTCGCCTTTCATTTACTCTATGTCGATAAGGCAACGCCATTAGACTGGGTTAGCGATATCCACAAAATGGTGCACTAAATTAAATTCGCGGGCGAGATGACGCCCCAGCGCCTCAATGCCAAAACGCTCGGTCGCATGGTGACCCGCAGCATAATAGTGGATACCCTGCTCCACCGCACTGTGGAACGTCCGCTCGGACACTTCGCCACTGATAAACGCATCGACCCCAAGGCTTGCGGCAATATCGATATAATCCTGAGCGCCACCTGTACACCAAGCTAAGTGCTGGATTTCATCCGAGCTTTCACCAATATGCAATGGCGTTCTGCCAAGCACTTCACCTAAGGTTGCGGCAAATTCACTGGCACTCACGGGTAAATCCAGTTTGCCACGCCACACGAGCCCCTGCGCAACATCTTCAACCGCTTCGGCATCGAGGATCCCAAGTTTGCGGCCAAGTGTGGCATTGTTACCCAACATAGGATGAGCATCTAAGGGCAAGTGATAGCCGAACAAGTTGATATCATGGGCGAGTAAAGCTTTGATCCGGCGCTGTTTCATGCCAGTGATCACCTCTGGTTCACTCTTCCAGAAAAAGCCATGGTGAACCAAAATCGCATCGGCTTTTAGGCGGATCGCTTCATCAATTAACGCTTGGCACGCCGTCACACCTGTCACTATAGTGCGGATCTCTGCTTTCCCTTCAACCTGTAATCCATTCGGGGCGTAATCTTTAAAGGCCGCTACGCGCAAAAAATCGGCTAAATATTGGGTTAGTTCTGTCCGTGTCATTCTATCACCGTTTACACTTTTGTATTGTTTATAGGCAGTTACGCTTAAGTTCGTACTTTATCACATGGCTAAATCAACGCGAACCCCACCTTGCAGGTACACCACACGTACCCTATCTCCCGCATTGAACACCATGCCGGGATCATAATCTTGGATCACCATGACTTGCGTGCCATCTTCCTGAGTGATCATCAGCTCCACTAGCTTAAGTGATTGCACTGTGGTGCCACTGCCATAACGATTGCCAACACCTGCGCCAATCAACGCCCCCAATACCGTTGCGATATCTTGGCCTGAGCCGCCACCAAATTGATGACCAATCACCCCGCCCGCTAAGGCGCCACCAAAGGTTTTCCAACCTTGGTTTCTGTCTTCAATCAATTGGGTTTCGGTGATATTGCGTACCGAGTTGATATCGCCATAGAGGACTTTTTCGACCGGCACAGCCTGATTACGATCGTAGCCTGCTTGCACGGGAGAAATCACTAAAGCACAAATAAACATAAAGCTCGCTAGTGTAGGTTTCCACATATCCGAATTTCCGCTAACTTAATATAAGGGTCTATTACTGAATCATACGCAATTGTGAACTCACTGTCTTTTCTGAATCACGAATTTGAAGCTTTTCCTTCGCCCGAACTCGCCCTAACCGATCCAAACGGTTTATTGGCGATAGGCGGAGATCTCCGCCCTGAACGTTTATTGACCGCCTATTATCATGGTATTTTTCCTTGGTTTAACGCCGACGATCCCATTTTGTGGTGGTCACCGGATCCCCGCGCCATTTTTATTCCTGGCCAAGTGAATATCAGCACCAGTTTACGGAAATATTTAAAAAAACAGCCTTGGCGTTTCACCATCAACCATGCCTTTACCGATGTCATGGCGGGTTGTGCTCAACCTCGGCGTAAACAAGCTGGCACTTGGATAACCCATGAAATTCAAATGGCTTATCGCGAGTTACACCATAATGGCCATGCCCATTCCGTCGAAGTCTGGCACGGCGAGCGTTTAATTGGCGGCCTTTATGGCATTGCCATCGGCCAAGTCTTTTGTGGGGAGTCCATGTTCCACCGCGAAACTAACGCGTCAAAGGCGGCCATGGCGGTGTTGCAACAGCATCTTATCACAATGAATTTTAAACTGATTGACGCACAAGTGATGAATCCACACCTTGAGAGCTTAGGGGCAAAACTGGTGAAACGCGCTGATTTTATTCAGCTCTTAACTCAGTTTAGGGATAAGCCAGTCAACCCTGCGGCTTGGATAGCGAGTGAGGTCACACTTGAACTCTAACGCGAGTAACACGCCCATCGCCATTGGGATCAGCCAAATCTTTCCCTGCAGCTATCTGGATGGACAGCAGGAACAGCTGTTGGTGATCCAAGAGGAAACACTCGACCCGATTTTATTTGACCGCCTATTAGCCATAGGTTTTCGCCGCAGTGGCAGCGCCATCTATAAACCGCGCTGTCCTCGTTGCAGTGCCTGTCAGCCGATTCGTCTGCCGATTAATGAATTCATGCCTTCTAAACGGCAAAAACGCAACTTAGCCCATAACCGCGATTTAACTTGGCGTATTACCTCTGAGCACACCGAGGCTCAATATGCCCTATATGAAAAATACATCAGTGAGCGCCACTTCGATGGCCCCATGTTTCCCCCGAGTAAATCGCAATATGAGCAGTTTTTATTTTGCCATTGGCTACCGCCAACCTTTATCGAAGTCTATGATGGTAATCGACTTTTAGCGGTAGCTGTCACAGATACACTCCCCAATAGTTTGTCGGCCATTTACAGTTATTTTGACCCCGACGAAGAACGGCGCTCCCTTGGCTCACTGCTGATTTTACTCCAGTGCCGCTTAGCAAAATTACAGGACAAAGAATTTCTGTATCTCGGATATCAAATTGATGCCAATCGAAAAATGTCCTACAAGCGCTTATACCGCCCTTACCAGATTTTAACCCCCCAAGGCTGGGAGTATTCCCAAGTTTGCTAGGCACTTCCCCTTTACAGCAAGGTGAATTTGCGGCATGATACGCCCGTTTTTTATATTCGAAGGCTAATGGGATAACTAATTAATGGCGAAAGAAGACAACATTGAAATGCAAGGCACTATCCTTGAAACCTTGCCAAACACAATGTTCCGCGTAGAGCTTGAAAATGGTCATGTGGTGATAGCCCACATTTCTGGCAAAATGCGCAAAAACTACATCCGCATCCTGACTGGTGACAAAGTGACCGTTCAGTTGACTCCTTATGATCTGACCAAAGGTCGTATTGTCTTCCGCGCACGCTAATAGTACCCCTTAGTTGAAAAACCCGGCGAGGCCGGGTTTTTTTGTTGGCGAAAGATCAGAAAAATGGCTGCAATTGCAGCCATTTTTATTGGATTTCAAAGCGTTTACGCTTTGCTGGTACTCTTCTCATGCCGTTCGGTGTGGATAACGATTTCCCCTTCCTTCGCATCGACATGGGCAATACCGCCATGCTCAAGCTCACCGAAGAGGATTTCATCCGCTAACGGACGTTTGATAAGCTCTGTCACCACACGGGCCATTGGCCGCGCGCCCATGCTCTTATCATAGCCTTTCTCGGCGAGTAAAGTTCTGGCTTCATCGCTGACTTCAAGCACCACATGTTTCGCATCCAGTTGCGCCTGCAATTCCACCAAGAATTTATCCACCACTTTGGCAATGATGGTCATGTCTAAATGGTTGAACCAAATGATGGAATCTAAGCGGTTACGGAACTCTGGCGAAAATACCCGGTTGATTTCCGACAGGGCATCTTGGGTATGATCCTGCTGCGTAAATCCAATGGACTTACGGATCGTTTCCTGAACCCCTGCGTTTGTCGTCATCACTAAGGTGACATGCCTAAAGTCCGCCTTGCGACCGTTGTTATCGGTCAAGGTGCCGTGATCCATGACTTGCAGCAACAGGTTATACACATCGGGGTGAGCCTTCTCAATTTCATCGAGCAGCACCACGCAATGGGGATTCTTAATCACAGCATCGGTCAATAAACCACCTTGGTCGTAGCCCACATAACCTGGAGGCGCACCAATTAAGCGAGAAACCGTATGGCTTTCCATGTACTCAGACATATCGAAACGCACCAGTTTCATGCCAAGGCAACTGGCTAACTGATTGGTGACTTCTGTCTTACCGACCCCGGTTGGGCCTGCAAATAAGAAGCTGCCCACAGGCTTTTTATCGGTCCCTAATCCACTGCGTGATAAACGAATCGCCGAACTTAATGACTCAATCGCCTTATCTTGACCAAAGACCACCATCTTGAGATTGCGCTCAAGATTACGCAGTAAGTCTTTGTCGGTGGCAGAGACAGACTTTTCTGGGATCCGAGCAATCTTCGCCACTATGGTTTCAATCTCGGCCTGACCGATGGTTTTCTTACGCTTGCTCTGTGGCAACATGGCCATGCGCGCACCCGCCTCATCGATCACATCGATGGCTTTATCGGGTAAATGACGGTCATTAATGTGTTTTGCCGACAGTTCAGCCGCACTATTAATCGCCGCTTGGGTATAACGTACGCCATGGTACTCTTCGTACTTAGCCTTGAGCCCCATCAGAATCTTCGTGGTTTCAACCACTGAAGGCTCATTGATATCGACCTTTTGGAAACGACGCGCCAATGCGCGGTCCTTCTCAAAAATGCTTTGATATTCTTGGAAGGTGGTTGAGCCCATGCAACGCAAGTTACCGCTCGATAATAACGGCTTAAGCAGGTTCGACGCATCCATCACCCCACCCGATGCGGCGCCCGCACCAATGATGGTGTGAATTTCATCGATAAATAAAATAGCGTGCTTATCGGCGCTAAGCTCCTTAAGCAGACTCTTGAAACGTTTTTCGAAATCGCCACGGTATTTAGTGCCAGCAAGCAAGGAGCCTAAGTCGAGGGAATAAACCGTCGCCTGCGACATCACCTCTGGCACTTGATTATTAACGATTCGATAGGCCAAACCTTCGGCAATCGCAGTTTTACCCACGCCCGCTTCACCCACTAACAGCGGATTATTTTTACGGCGACGGCATAGGGTTTGAATTGCCCGCTCTATTTCTTGATCGCGGCCGATGAGTGGATCGATAATCCCTTGTTTTGCAAGCTGGTTTAGATTGCTCGCAAACTGCGACAACATGCTGCGCTCTTCACCCGCTTCGGCTTGATCTTCGATGCGTTCGTGATCTTGATGGGCGTCGCTGTCCTCATTTTTTGAAAAACCATGGGAAATATAATTCACCACATCTAAACGACTGATGTCGCTGCGACGCAGCAGATACACGGCTTGGGATTCTTGCTCACTAAAAATGGCCACCAGCACATTGGCACCAGTGACTTCATTGCGGCCCGAAGACTGCACATGGAAAACGGCGCGTTGCAGCACCCGCTGAAACCCAAGCGTTGGCTGGGTCTCTTTATCATCATCCATATCTGCAATGATTGGGGTGGTTTGTTGGATAAAGCTTGCTACTTCATCTCTGAGTTTATCTAAATTCGCTCCACAGGCGATTAGCGCTTCTTGAGCCGCAGGGTTGTCGATCAGAGCCAATAACAGATGTTCAACTGTCATATACTCGTGACGTGCCTCTCTGGCTTGCTGAAACGCCAGATTTAAGGTGACTTCCAGATCTTTGTTCAGCATAAGCACCCCCAAAATTAACAACTGACAACAGAGTAAGCGCGGTTAAGCCTTCTCTAACGAACACAGTAACGGATGTTGGTTTTGTCTTGCAAATTGATTTACTTGTATCACCTTAGTTTCTGCAATGCCGTAGGGGAAAATCCCGCAGATACCCTTTCCCTGGTGATGAATAGTCAACATGATATCTGTGGCTTCCTGCTCATTCTTGCGAAAGAAGATTTGCAGCACTTCGATCACAAAATCCATTGGAGTGTAATCGTCATTATTAAGGATCACCTTATACATCGAAGGTGGCATTAACTCAGATTCCACACGCTCTTCAACGTGTTCTATGTTTCCTGTCTTACCCATTTTTTAATACTAGCCTCTCGTGTTGGCCTCTTCCAATTGCTATCTTCAAATTAATTAGTTGTTACCTCTTTGTTAATTTTAGCTTGACTTCCGCTTTTACTCCTTACATTCTGTAGCTCAGACGGTGAAACAATCCCGTCTATACAGGTTTTACTATCTTACTGGTAAGTAGACAACAGAAGGAAGTGGAAGTATGGCAAGCGGAACTGTTAAATGGTTCAACAACGCCAAAGGATTCGGGTTTATTTGCCCTGATCAAGGTGGCGAGGACGTTTTTGCACACTATTCTACCATTGAAATGGAAGGCTATAGAACTCTAAAAGCAGGCCAACCAGTTCAATTTGAAGTAGAACAGGGTCCAAAAGGAATGCACGCTTCAGCCATTTCACCAACAAAATAACGTTTGGTGAGGCCAATGATCTAAAAGGCAGGGATTATATCCCTGCCTTTTTATTGGGCGATTAATAGCTTTCTTGAAGATTGAATGTGATAAAAAAGGCCTGCAATGCAGGCCTTTTCAGTATTAATGCTAAGTTAACGATAAATCGTTAAGCAATTAATAACTTGTTCAGTGTCTCGCTTGGGCGCATGGCTTTTTCAGCTTTTGCCGCGTCTAAACGATAGTAACCGCCTAAATCCACAGGCGCACCTTGCGCATTGTTTAGCTCAGCAACAATCACTTGCTCATTTGCGCTTAACGCGTGCGCTAATGGAATAAAGTGAGCTTGTAACTGCTCATCTTTGGTTTGAGCGGCTAAAGCTTGTGCCCAGTACATCGCCAGATAGAAATGGCTACCACGGTTATCCAGCTCACCAACGCGTCTTGATGGCGACTTGTTGCTATCTAAGAACTGACCGATGGCTTGATCTAAGGTATCTGCCAGTACTTGCGCCTTAGGATTACCCACAGTTTGGCTTAAATGCTCTAAAGAAGCCGCTAAAGCCAGGAACTCACCTAATGAGTCCCAACGTAAGTGACCTTCTTTCTCAACCTGTTGTACGTGTTTAGGCGCACTACCGCCCGCACCCGTTTCGAACAGGCCACCGCCATTCATTAATGGCACGATAGACAGCATCTTAGCACTGGTACCCAATTCGAGGATTGGGAACAAGTCAGTCAGGTAGTCACGCAGTACGTTACCGGTAACAGAAATAGTATCTTTACCTTCTTTAATGCGCACTAATGAGAAACGAGTCGCTTCTTCTGGTGACATGATGCTGATGTCTAAACCGTCAGTATCATGCTCAGGTAGATATTGCTTCACTTTAGCGATCAGCTGCGCATCGTGGGCGCGATTCGCATCTAACCAGAATACCGCAGGAGTATTGCTTAAGCGTGCACGGCGTACAGCTAATTTCACCCAGTCGCGAATTGGAGCGTCTTTAACTTGGCACATTCTCCAAATATCGCCCGCTTCGACGTTGTGGCTCATTAACACTTTGCCACTGGCATCAATCACGTTAACCACGCCATCCGCTGGGATTTCGAAGGTTTTATCGTGGCTACCATATTCTTCGGCTTTTTGCGCCATCAGACCAACGTTTGGCACGCTACCCATAGTGCTTGGATCGAAGGCACCATGCTCTTTACAGAAAGCGATAGTTTCTTGATACACACCCGCGTAGCAACGGTCTGGGATCAGCGCTTTAGTGTCGTGCAACTTGCCATCAGGACCCCACATTTGGCCTGATGAACGAATGGCTGCAGGCATAGAAGCATCGATAATGATGTCGCTTGGTACGTGTAAGTTGGTGATGCCTTTGTCAGAATCCACCATCGCCAGCGCTGGGCGCTCAGCATAAACGGCGGCGATATCCGCTTCAATTTGTGCACGAACATCGGCTGGTAAACTAGCGATTTTGGCGTATACATCGCCAAAGCCGTTGTTCACATCAACGCCTAATTCAGCAAATAATGACGCATGTTTATCAAACACAGGTTTGAAGAATACTTTGACTGCGTGACCGAACATAATGGGATCGGACACTTTCATCATGGTGGCTTTAAGGTGCAGTGATAACAACACGTTTTCGGCCTTGGCATTGGCGATTTCACGCTCAAAGAAGCTAACTAGGGCTTTTTTGCTCATCACTGACGCGTCGATGATCTCACCAGCTAGCAGTTTCAGGCCAGATTTCAATACCACTTCTTGACCGTCTTTTTGCGACAGTACGATGTTAACTGTGTCTGCGTTAGCCAGCGTCACTGACTGCTCGCTACCGTAGAAGTCACCTTCACTCATGTGAGCAACGTGTGATTGAGACTCTTTGGTCCACTTACCCATTGAGTGTGGGTTTTTCTTAGCGAAGTTTTTCACTGACAGCGGCGCGCGGCGATCAGAGTTACCTTCACGCAGTACTGGGTTTACCGCACTGCCTTTGATCTTGTCGTAACGCGCTTTGATAGACTTTTCTTCGTCAGTCTTTGGCTCGTCAGGATAATTGGGAATGTCGTAACCTTTCTGTTGCAGCTCTAAAATACAAGCTTTTAACTGCGGAATTGAGGCACTGATGTTTGGCAGTTTGATGATGTTAGCTTCAGGTTGGTTAGCTAATTCACCCAGCTCAGCTAAGTGATCGCCAATCTTTTGCGCGTCAGTCAGTTTTTCAGGGAAATTAGCAATCACACGGCCCGATAAAGAAATATCACGGGTTTCAACCGCAACACCCGCCGCATCGGTAAAGGTTTTGATGATAGGTAACAGAGAAAGCGTTGCCAGAGCTGGTGCTTCATCGGTTTCGGTATAAATAATTGTTGGTGAGTTATCTTTCATGTTACATCCTACATTATTGTAAAATTTAATATTTTTATAATAATTTTATATCATGACGAACAAACATTGGCACGGCGGAATTCTCTATCGAGGCAATCGTGAACGCCTCTGCTACCTCAAAACCCGCGGCAACATCCTCTTTGCGTTCGCCAACGTGGGTAAATCGACTCATTAATACCTAACAAACATTTAGGCGTAGATCACATTTTCAGGCCGACATCATAGAGCATTCGCAGTAATATTCAAATTCCACTAACGGCGAATGCCAAGTACACTGTGTACAGATTATTGATACACGTCCTCAAACTTTTAAGTTCGGTCGTCAGCTTACAGCGACTATTAGCCACAGCATGAACAAAAACAGCACGCCAGCAACCGCATCCAGCCCACGCGCCAGCGGGAAACGCCCCGCTACAGGGCGCGCCAATCCGGTGGATAACCGCAATAGCGCCAAGAAACCCCATACCTTCGCCAAGAATGCCAAGCCAAGTTTACAGCAAGGTGCAAACGCCAAGCGAAACAGTGCTGAGCGTAGCGGCGCCAAGCCTCGCCCGCAGCAGCGCTCAACGGCTGCACGCACAAAAACCCAAGGCGAGCCGATGATCGTCTTATTTAATAAGCCGTTCGATGTCCTGTGCCAATTTACCGATGAGCAAGGCCGTAAAACCTTAAAGGATTACATCCCTATTCCGGAAGTGTACGCCGCAGGGCGATTGGATCGTGACAGTGAAGGCTTGTTACTTCTCACCAACGATGGTCAACTTCAGGCCAAACTCACTGAGCCAAAAAAGAAAACCTTTAAAACCTATTGGGTGCAAGTCGAGGGAGAACCCACGGAAGCAGATTTAGCAAAATTGCGCCAAGGGGTTGAATTAAAAGATGGTATGACACTCCCCGCTAAGGTCAGCATCATGGCGACGCCGAATGTTTGGCCGCGTAATCCGCCGATCCGTGAGCGAAAAAACATCCCTACCACTTGGCTGGAAGTTCAAATCCATGAAGGGCGTAATCGCCAAGTTCGGCGGATGACGGCCCATATTGGTTTTCCAACCTTAAGACTCATTCGTTATAAAATAGGCCAATGGAGTCTAGATGATTTAGCCACGGGTGAACATAAATGCATCCAAGTGACTCAAAAGGCTGGATGATTTAACAACACTGCGAATGCAATAAACAGGATGTCATTGTGCCCAGCCAACAGATAAAAAGGTGATTAGCGTGGCAGAAAAACTCAGATACAAACCCAATGTGACTGTGGCCTGTATTATCCACGCTCCTACCGAAGATAAGTATCTGTTGGTAGAAGAGTGGATCGATGGCGAGCAGCGCCTTAACCAGCCCGCCGGACATTTAGAAGCGAATGAGAGTCTGATCCAGGCCTGTAAACGTGAAGTGCTCGAAGAAACGGGGCTTACTCTTAAGCCACAGGGTTTAGTGGGGATTTATCAGTTTAGTGCCAGTGAAGCACTCGCTTTTGTGCGCTTTACCTTTTTCGTACAAGTCGATGCGCTGCTCCCACCTCAGCCACAGGATGCGGATATTGATGCCGCCCATTGGCTGAGCTTTGAGCAAATCGAAGCCAAAACGCAACAGCTTCGTAGCCCATTGGTGCTCGATTGCCTTAAGGATTACCGCCATCAGCAACAACAGGGGCAAACCTATTCCCTCGAATTACTCGATAGTCAGCGTCTGACGGGATGTCAAAGATAGCCCCAAGCGACAAGGCGTGATAGAATACGCCCCCGCGTAAATTCGCGATTCAACACGGCATTTAAGCGCTGTTTTAGCAAACACTCGCTCGATGAATCGCCCGCTTGTCTGCCATCAAACACAGTCTAAGCGAAGACGCAGATTTTAACGTGAGCGTGGCCCACTAAGGTGAGTCATTCTCGCGGCTAACCAATACATATACTCAATGGTTTTTAGGATCTATGACATCAATCGAACCCACTCATACAGGAAAAAAAGTCATTGTCGGCATGTCCGGCGGTGTTGATTCATCTGTTTCAGCCTATTTGCTTATGCAGCAAGGCTATCAGGTTGAAGGCCTTTTCATGAAGAACTGGGAAGAAGATGACAACGACGAGTATTGCGCGGCCGCCGAAGATTTAAAGGATGCTCAAGCCGTTTGCGACAAGCTTGGGATCAAACTGCACACGGTCAACTTTGCCGCCGAATATTGGGACAATGTGTTCGAGTACTTCCTCGCCGAATACAAGGCGGGTCGTACCCCTAACCCCGATATCATGTGCAACAAAGAAATCAAATTTAAAGCCTTTTTAGACTTTGCCGACGATATCCTCGATGCCGACTATATCGCCATGGGCCACTATGTGCGCCGCCGCGATAATGCCGATGGCACCACGCAAATGCTACGCGGTGTCGATAACAACAAGGATCAGAGCTACTTCCTGTATACCTTAAGCCATGAACAAGTGGCGCGTAGCCTGTTCCCCGTTGGTGAACTCGAAAAGCACGAAGTGCGTGAAATCGCGAAGAAAATGGGCTTAATTACCCATGATAAAAAGGACAGCACTGGCATTTGCTTTATCGGTGAACGTAAATTCACCGAGTTCTTAGGTAATTACTTACCAGCGCAACCGGGCAATATCGAAACAGCCGAAGGCGAAATCATTGGCAAGCACCAAGGCTTGATGTACCACACCTTAGGTCAACGTAAAGGTCTGGGCATTGGCGGCATGAAAAACAGCAACGACGATCCTTGGTACGTGGTCGATAAAGATCTCAAACGTAATGTCTTGGTGGTTGGCCAAGGTGGGCATCACCCGCGTTTGATGTCCAACGGCATGCTCGTCAATCAATTGCATTGGGTCGACCGCAAAGGTCCCGCCGAAGGCAGCAAGATTGTGGTGAAAACCCGTTACCGCCAGCAGGATATCCCCTGCACCCTCACCTATCTTGATGACAATACCCTCAAGGTGGTGTTTGACGAGCCTGTTGCCGCCGTAACGCCTGGCCAATCTGCGGTATTCTACGATGGCGAAGTGTGCCTAGGTGGCGGGATTATCGATCAACTGATCCGAGGATAAGCCGTGAACGAGCAGCTCCATAATCGCACTATGGCCTTTGCAGGAATACTGCAGGCCATTGCGCAAGTTCAGTATTTAGCCCGTCATGGTGAGAGTGACACGGATGAGCTGGCGGCCAGTTTAAACACTATTTTAGTGACCGACCCTGAAAGCGCCGCCGATGTCTATCAAGACAAGGCCGCGCTGCACAAAGGTTATCAGTTGGTGTTAAACCAACTGGGCGACAGCAGTCAAAAAGATGTGGAAATCACCCGCTATCTGGTCGGCATTTTGGCGCTTGAACGTAAATTAACTCGCTCGAACAGCGGGTTAGCCATGCTTGCTGAGCGCATCAATCAAGTGAATCGCCAACTACATCATTTTGCGATCACCGACGAGCAAGTCATTGCCAATCTGGCCAGTATTTACAGCGACATTATCAGTAATCTTGGACCGAAGATTCAGATCTCAGGCAATCCACTGTGTCTGCAACGTCCACTGGTACAACACAAAATTCGCGCCCTGCTGCTAGCAGCCATGCGCAGCGCCGTGTTATGGCGACAACTGGGCGGTAAACGTCGACACTTAGTCTTCGCCCGTAAAGCCATCATAGACACAGCCAAGAAAAGTCTTACCCTATAATAAAATAAGTTTTCATCAAGGAGCTTCACATGGATCTTTCCGCACTAACTGCTATCTCTCCGGTAGACGGCCGTTACGGTAGTAAAACAGCGTCATTGCGAGGGATTTTCAGCGAGTTCGGTCTTACTAAGTACCGTGTTCAAGTTGAAATCAACTGGTTAAAATTACTCGCCGATTGCCCAGAAATCACTGAAGTGCCGCCACTGAGCGAATCTGCTATCGCGGTGTTAGATGCAATTAAAGACAATTTCAGCGAGCAAGATGCGCTACGCGTGAAAGCCATTGAAAGCACCACCAACCACGACGTAAAAGCGGTTGAATACTTCATCAAAGAAAAAATCGCAGACAACGCCGAACTCGCCGCTGTGGGTGAATTTGTTCACTTCGCCTGTACCTCTGAAGACATCAACAACCTGAGCCACGGCTTAATGTTGACCGAAGCCCGTGAGCAAGTGGTTCTGCCATACTGCAATGAACTGCTCAGCGCCATCAAAAAACTGGCCGTTGAATACCGCTCAGTGCCATTGATGTCACGCACCCACGGTCAACCCGCTTCGCCTTCGACGTTAGGTAAAGAAATGGCCAACGTTGCGGTACGTTTAGAGCGTCAAATCAAGCAGATCGCAGCTGTTGAAGTCATGGGTAAAATTAACGGCGCCGTGGGTAACTACAACGCTCACTTATCTGCTTACCCAGAAGTGAACTGGCATGCACTGTCTGAGCGTTTTGTCACCAGCTTAGGCCTGCACTGGAACGCTTACACCACGCAAATCGAGCCACACGATTACATCGCCGAACTGTTTGATGCCATCGCGCGTTTCAACACTATCCTGATTGACTTCGACCGTGACATTTGGGGTTACATTGCCCTTGGTCACTTCAAGCAACGTACCGTTGCCGGTGAAATTGGTTCATCCACCATGCCACACAAAGTCAACCCAATCGACTTTGAAAACTCTGAGGGTAACCTCGGGATTGCTAACGCACTGATGCAACACTTAGCGTCTAAGCTGCCAGTATCAAGATGGCAACGTGACCTGACCGACTCAACCGTACTGCGTAACTTAGGCGTGGGTATTGCCCACTCGCTGATCGCCTACCAAGCCACCTTAAAAGGCATCAGCAAGTTACAAGTGAACGAAGATCATTTACGTGCCGAACTCGACCAAAACTGGGAAGTCTTAGCCGAGCCAGTACAAACCGTTATGCGTCGCTATGGTATTGAAAAACCCTACGAGAAGTTAAAAGAACTGACTCGCGGTAAGCGTATCGATGCCCAGCAATTAGCAGTATTCATCGACGGTTTAGCCCTGCCTGAAGAAGTGAAAGCAGAGCTGAAGAAGATGACGCCAGCCAACTACATTGGCCGTGCTGAAGCCTTCGTCGACGAGCTTAACTAATATTTTTAGCTCAGCGGAATTTGCTCATAAAGTAGCAAGAGCAAAGATTCGCGAGCTGATATTGTTTATCAGCCACAAATAAGGATTAAGGCGGTTACATTCGATGTAGTCGCCTTTTTTGACACTATGTATACACTCAATCTCGATATCGCCCAGTTCCTCAAGGAACACTGGCAACAAAAACCTGTAGTCATCAAGGGGGCCTTCCCTGACTTTGAAGATCCTATCAGCGCCGATGAGCTTGCAGGCCTTGCCTGTGAAGAAGAAATCACCTCGCGCATCGTGGTCACTCAAAAAGACAACTGGGAAGTGATCCAGGGCCCGTTCGAGGATTACGACAATTACGGTGAAACCCACTGGCAATTACTGGTGCAAGCCGTAAACCATTGGTACCCGGACTCTCAGCCATTAGTGGAAGCGTTTCGTTTTCTGCCCGACTGGCGATTCGATGATTTGATGGTGTCCTTCGCGACCCCAAGTGGCGGTGTCGGTCCACACGTTGATAACTACGATGTGTTTATCATCCAAGGTGAAGGCGAGCGTCGCTGGACTGTTGGGGCTAATACGCCGCAGCAACGCCGTGGCGGCAACCCGAACTCGCCACTGGTGGAAGACTTCGAGCCCATCATCGACGTGGTATTAGAGAAAGGCGACGTGCTATATATTCCGCCTGGTTACCCACACTGCGGTGAAACCTTAACCTTAGCCTTAAGCTATTCAATTGGTTACCGCGCACCGAGCCAACAGGAGCTCGCCAGTGAAGTTGCCGATTACTTGCTCGACAATAACTTAGGTCAGCAGCGTTTCACCTCGGCGTCAGAGCCTGCAAATCCTGGCGTGATCAGTCAAGATCATCAGCTCGGGATCATGTCGCTGTTAAGCCAGCTCGCTCAAGATCCAACAAGCTATCAAGTGGTGCTGGGTAAACTGTTGAGTCAAAACCGCTTTGAACTGGATATTTGTGAGGGTGAAGAAGCCTATAACGCCGACGATCTGCAGGATGCCTTCGAGCAAGGTGCCGGCGTTAATCGTATCGGTGGCTTAAAAGTGCTGCGCTTAGAAAACGACACTCAATCACGCTTATTCATCAATGGCGAAATTTATGAGCTGCCCAATACGCCAGAAGCCGTATTAACCCAGTTAAGCGACCATGTTAGCTTTGATTGCGACAGCGCCATGGCACTGTGTGAGCATGCCGAAGTGCAAGCGCTGCTGCTCCAGCTTATCAATCAAGGCTTGTATTATTTAAGTGACGATGAAGCTTAAGTCTTAGCGCACTATTGCGTTAGGTGACTAATTAGCGTCATCCAAAACAATAAAGGCACTCAACTGAGTGCCTTTAATTTTTACGCTAACACTAGATTAAGCATTGGTATTCCAAAGCTTTTCGTCATTATAAATACGATACAAGCTCTCAGCACGCGAGACTAATAACTGCGCAAATTTCGCCTGCGTCGCATCGCGTCGAACCGCGCCTGAGCGGATCAGGTTTTCAGCCTGCATCTGCCACATCATAGAAAAATGTCTAACTGCATCTCTAGCAGTTTTAGCGACATGTATATCAACGAAATCCGACGGTAAATCGCCAGACATCACCCAATAGGTTTTGGCCGAAGGACGCTTAGATTCCATTTTCCAAATCGCTAAATAAGGTGCCAGATAACGGCTTTCGTCGGCTAGCACTTTACTTGGGATCACCCCTTTTTCTGCTAAAAAACGGTTCGCTTTTTGGAATTGAGTTCTGACCCACTCTTGGCGCAGTTTCTCCATTTCTTCTGGAGAGATTGTTGGTTGAGCCTGGTCGACAGCTTGTTCAGTCATACTTCCGTCCTATCTTATTGTTATTACGCGGCTCTCATTCTTGGGACAGCACGCGAATCGTTCTAATGTCTGAGATTATCCCAGTAAAAACTGGTTTCACACTAAAAACCTTACGTTTACGTAAAGTGGAAAGCTAGATTGCCACAAATAATCTATTTATTCGGTCATTATGCATGGTTGAGAGTATCGCTAAATGCTATGGTTCTGCAATAAATATAACGAGCTGTCGATGGGAAGCCATTCCATCGACGTTTTATTGTGTATAGCGGAGAACTTCACGTGGCTGTATTTAATCATGTATCCTTTGATGAGCATGAACAGGTCGTATTCTGTCATGATAAAGAGAGTGGCTTAAAAGCCATCGTTGCCATCCATAACACCAACTTAGGTCCTGCTGTGGGTGGCTGCCGGATGTGGAACTACCAATCCGACGATGAAGCCCTGACAGACGTATTACGCCTCTCCCGCGGTATGACGTACAAAAACGCCCTCGCAGGTTTGACTATGGGTGGTGGTAAGTCAGTAATTATTGCCGATCCTAAGCGCCCTGATCGCGAAGCCCTCTTCCGTGCTTTTGGCCGTTTTATCAATAGCCTGGGTGGACGTTACTATTCAGCAGAAGACGTAGGTACCACTACAGCGGATATCATGATCGCCCATCAAGAAACCCCATACATGGCGGGTCTTGAAGGCAAGAGCGGCGATCCATCACCCTTTACCGCATTAGGCACCTATTTAGGGATCAAAGCTGCCGTTAAACACAAACTCGGTTTAGACAGCTTAAAAGGCCTTAAAATCGCCGTTCAAGGTGTGGGCCATGTGGGTTACTACCTGTGTAAACATCTACATGAAGAAGGTGCAGAGCTTATCGTCACCGATATTCACCAAGCTTCACTCGACAAAGTGGCTACCGACTTTGGCGCCATCGTCGTTGCCCCACAGGATATCTATGCCCAAGACGTTGATGTCTATGCGCCATGTGCATTAGGTGCCACCTTAAACGATGTGACCTTGCCACAGCTTAAAGCTAAGATTGTTGCCGGTTGCGCCAACAACCAATTAGCCGAAGTTCGCCATGGCGAGCAGTTAAAAGAAATGGGCATTCTGTATGCGCCAGACTATGTGATTAACGCTGGCGGTATCATCAACGTGTCATTTGAAAAAGACTATGACGCAGCGAAATCAGAAGCTAAGGTCAGAGAAATCTACAATACATTGCTGAAGATTTTCACTAAAGCCGACGCTGAAAACCGCACTACTGCGGCGGTTGCAGACGAAATGGCCCGTGCCATTTATCAAGCAGCAAAAGCCTAATCATGCTATAGGCGGACAACGACTTGTTGTTCGCCTCAACCTCTTCCCTCGCTTCGTTTATCCAGCTAAAAATAAATTCCTCTTAATACCAATCAGATACCAAAACGCCACGTAAAATTCACTTTTCTGTAGTGGAAAAGCCTATGTGCCTCTGCTTGAATTAATCACTCGTCTGTCAATGAAGGGATTGCATATGGTCAGTTTTAAGTACGAGTTAAATCAGGACTCGGTTGAGCTACAGGCCAGTGATTGGTTTGGAATTGAACGTGTGTTCGTGAATGGGCTGATGGTGTCGCGCAAGTTTAACTTTGGCCCGAACAGCGTACATAAAGTGCAGCTCAATGATGGCCATCAATGCAGTTTCAAGCTGTTTATCGATCCCCAAACCGATGAGTTGACTTGCCGAATTTATAAACACAATCAACTTATTACCAGCTTAAAACAAGGTAAAAACAGCCTTATTCAAGGCCAACGTCTGCTGCAACAGGGGTTACTGCTGGGTTCCAGTTTAGTGCTGCTCGCCGTGCTCTTCCCTTTCTAAGCCGTGTTAAACATTCAGTAATAAAAAACCGCTATTGCCTAAACAATAGCGGTGTTATCCAAACTACTCTGGCATATTACTTCAGCATATAAACCCGCATCATAGTCTGCTGCCCAGTGCTACTGCCATCGTTCATTTGTACACGTAAATGCACAAAATTACCCGCGGCAGCATCGTTAGGAATGGTCGCAGCCCACTGACCATCGACCATTTTGACTTCTGCCGTTTTCCATGCACTTTCAGCAAATTTACTCGCAACGGGGCAGTAAATCGATACAGAGACTGCTGCCAGTGAACACTCTTGGCCATAACCGTACTCTAAGCTGACATCAGCCAAGTCAACTTGACCTATGCCATCCATCACACCCGCAAGCTTGACGGTAACCGCTTCACCCGCAGCTACAGTGTTATCAAGCGCGACTGGAATATCGATTTTAGGTACCAATACCGCCTGAACACCTTGCTTACTCGAATCCGTGCTGAAGTGATAAATCCCTTGGTAGAAAGAGCCTAAGTTATCTTTAATCGGTGAGCTGCTACCGACACCACGAGCGTAGGAGCGAATTTCGAGTTCTACTTGAGCATTCGAGTCTGGAAGCGTCAGCAGCCCACTGTCGAGATAAGTGTTCTGACCATTCACTTTCAGTCCATAGAGAGACTGTGAATTGTAGCCACCTGTGCCATCATGCCCTGCCGCATCACCGAATCGCACAATACTTAAATCGATAGTATTTGTATCGCGATAGGCAATTGCGCCACAAACTCCCCGCCTTAGGTCCTTTAAGCCAAGAGGTGCTCTCAACTCTGCCTTCGGTCATCATACGTGGACCATCGAAGTAAGCACCTTCGGCCGTCATCGCAGAGCCAGGCATAACGATGTTGGTCCACATATTTTTACTGGTTGCCGTGTAGTATTCATCACGGACAATCGGTGTCATCACCATTTGCGTGCTGCCCGTGGAATAAAACTCGCCCGTACTATTGGTCATCCCCATCACATCCACAAACACAGGGCGCTCATCATTTTGTGAATGATAGGCAGCGCTAATTTTCTGCATCTTGTGCTCTTGCAACACCACTTGACCACCATCGATGCGACCATCGGTGATATGGTTAATGGAATAAGCATAGGGTGTACGCTCTGCAGCAATTCCTGACCAACTGACGATATTGTTACCCGCTTCCACCTGCGTCAATAGAGCTTCACCTTGCTCTGAACTGATCCCTACAGCAGGAATGCGCGGCGTGCCACCAATCGTTCCCTTGTAACGGCCCTTAAGACCCGGACGATAGAAAATTACCCCTATCGCGCCATTTTTCAGGGCATTGTTCACCATGGTTGAAGTCAAATAATAGGGATTACCTATGAGTGCAATGCGTCCCTTAAGCTCGAACTGAGTCCAATCCGTGCTGTAACCGCCATCGCCCACAAATACTGCTTCAGCACTGCCTTGGCCATTGAAGGACATTGCCAAACCTTGCTTGTTATACTCCAGCACTTCCCCATTTTGCATCGTCAGCACAGCTTCGGGGGCAATAGCACGAGTCGTCACGAAGGAGCGGAATCTGTCATCGTGCCCCTGTGACCAAGTGTACATATCCTTCACATAGTCGGGTGCAAAGTCCATCGCCGCCAATTTTGCTAGCTTGTTATCATCCAATGCATAGGTAAATCCAAAGGAGAAACCTTGCGTCGCTAACGGCTTACTGGCTTTAAACTGCAATTTTTCAGCATTACCGGCATCAAACTCGAGGTGGGTATCTTGGCTTAACTTACGATTAAGCACCGCCATTTGAGTCGCCGATTCCACTAAACCATTTGAAGTAAAATCATTGTCGTAGGTCATAACATTAGCGACGATTGAATAGTTACCCTCAGGCACTTTCACGCTCGCTTGGCCATTGGTTAAGCTTACGGCTTGTCCCCAATCATCTTCCTCATTCATCAAATACACTTTTGATGGCGAGGTGGCAGGATGACCACGCATATCGGTCACACTTAAGCTCAAGTTTACCTGCGGCGGCTCGATCCAGAATGACACAGGTACAGTAACCCGTTCATCGGATTTACCCGTTGTTGTACCTTCGATGCGCCCAGTGATAGTGCCATAGGCGCCACTACGCAGTGCCACACTCGAGTCTATCCACACTGGGATCTCAGCACTCCCATTGGCAGGGACGGTAATACTGTTAAGGCTTAACCCCGCCAATGTGGCTGGCATACGGGTTTTACCATCTTCACCTATCAAGCTCATTTTCAGCTTAAGATTAATGTCCTTATCGGATAAGTTGCGCAAACTAATGGTTTTTTCTGTAACGCCAATATCCTGATCATAGGCAAAGGAGCCAAGCTCCATATTGGGCGGCGCGATAATGCTTTGAGCGATTGCGCGATTCACATCCATAGGCCCAGCGCCTTGTTCAAGCACGTGTGAATCGTTCGGTAATACCGAAGAGGTCAACACTTCTTTCACTTGGCGCGGACTCAATTCGGGTCTTGCTTGCATCACAATCGCCGCACCGCCTGACACATGGGGCGCCGACATGGAGGTACCCGACAGAGCGCGATAGGCCGTCAAGCCAAATCCCCCTGAAGCCGCCGACACGACATCCACACCTTGGGAGGCGATATCGGGTTTTGCAGAATGGCCATCAGGAGAAGGTCCTCGGGAAGAGAAAGATGCGGTGTGATTGTCGCGGTCAACGGCCCCCACGGTTAACGCACTCGGAGCACATCCTGGGATCCCCACCGTCTCGCGGGTAAAACTATTGCCCGCCGATACCACAAACAGGGCTTTGTCGCTCAAGGCTTCGACCATATCGACAAGCGGCCCAGTACAGCTAGTGCCACTGCCACCTAAAGACATGCTGACCACATCGGCGCCTTGAGCCACGGCCCACTGCATACCACTCAAGATCCCACTAGTAGAGCCGGAGCCCGCATTTGTCAGTACCTTGCCCACCAGCAGCTTGGCTCCTGGCGCCATGCCCGCCCAGCGACCATTAGATTCGACACCCGTCCCCGCAATAGTAGCCGCGGTGTGTGTACCATGACCATTGAGATCGTCTATTCCATTACTGGAATAGGTAAAATCTTTGCTGACAAGCACTTGCTCTGCTAAATCGTTATGATCAAGATCATAACCAGTATCAAGTACTGCAACAGTGACACCTTGACCATTGAAGTGCTTGGCTAAATTGCCATAGGCACCGGTTAACGGCACGGTTGGAGTTAAGTTTGCCAATGCATTCACGCCATTTGGTACCTCTTTATCGGCATGCACCACGGCATCTAACCATACAGATTTCACCGAAGCATCTTTGCTGAGGGTTTCCCATACCTTAGCCGCTTTCGACTTACTCACACCAAAGGCGGCGCTGTCAATAAGCTCGATTTCATCGGTTAATGTCGCCCCTTCAATAGGATTAGGTACCGCAGAGCCCGCCAGCGTGCCATCTTGGTATTCGATAATCACGGGCAGCTTATCGGTGGAAGCATCGTCATAGCCCGCTGCATGTAATTTAGTGATGTTAAAGAGCTCTAAATCGACGGCTTTAGATGTCACCAGTGGTTGGGCTTTGGGGGTAATAAGATATTGGCCATTCGCATTTTGAAAAATACTGGTGATCACCTCGGCCCCATGTTCACCGAGCAAACGGATCCCGCCGAGTGAGCCATCAGCACGCACGACCGCTGTGACCACCTCACCCGTAATTAAGGTAAATTGCACCGCACCAGACTGTGCATCCACGAACGCACTATCATCCGCCAGCGTGGCGTAACTGGTCGCGAGCCCCATCGCCATAAGACAGGTCGCAGCAATACGGCTGCGCTTAAAGAGTTGTTTCATTTCATGTTCCCTGAAAAATCACCTTGTAATTGCTCAGTCGACAAACCAATCTGAGCAATGTTTTTGTGTTGGAATGCAAGCTTCCAGTGCAACAAGATGGCGTTTAGAGAAACATTTTTGCAACAATACTCGGGTAGCAATTTGTACTGCTGGTTAAAACAAGAATGAGTAATAGGCCGGAGTATTAGTAACAAACCAATACGCTGAGAAAACAAACATTGTGATAGCAGTTTAATCGCCATTAGCGAATGCGTGGAGACGGTTAAACAGCATTGTCTAAGGGCAGAGCTTACAGCTCTGTGAGTGAAGGTAAGCGATTTATCTTATTGAGTAAGCGCATAAACTGCTGGCGCTCCTCTTCGCTGAGATTGGACAGGTATTTCTCATTGACGCGCTCGGCCTCACGGATCAAATCCTGCTCCAGCGCCTTAGCCTCATCGGTGAGGAAAATCTGGAAAGCTCGGCGGTTATCGAGCTCTTGGTGACGGGTGATCAATCCCTGAACCTGCAACTGATCGAGCAGACGGGTCATGGTATAGTTGGCCACATCGCAACGCTTAGACAGCTCGGTCTGAGTGATCCCCTCCTCCTGCCAAAGCGCGAACAACACCGGCCACAACTTTATGTCGAGCTGATAGCGTTTCAGCTGGATATCGAGCTCATTTTGCAGCTCAATATTCAAGTGGGAAACAAGATAGCCTAAGCTTTCATAGCGGTTCAAACAGCACCTCCGAAAACACCATTTAGACCCATCAACACAGACCACAAGCAAAAGGATATTCGCCGAAGTCAGTTTTAATACTACCACTTAACCTGTAATAAACTAGTCAGCTTGCCCAAGTAATTGCAATCAAAATCTTTATGCATCCGACCCTTGGTCGTCGGATAAATTGAATTCATTCACAAAATTATAGTAACAGGCGCGACTTAATTTTCCCCATAAGCCGCGCTCTAGGGGCAGATAAATCCCAAAGTCGGTAAGCTTTAGTCGTTTGAGATCCGCAATCTGATGTTCAGTCCCGATACTGCTTTTGAGCGTCAAGCTAGGTGCTGTGTCATTCATTACATAATCGACAATCACCAATGGCGCATCTTCCACCTCGACTCTCACCTTCTCGACAGGCGTGATCAGAAAATGCTCGCCATCGATACCATGTAAAATACTGGCAAATAACTTGGCAAACTTGGTCGGTAATGGGCTGTCCTGATATATCCAGTCACCGGAGAGTTGGATACGAAATAACGCGACTTCACTACACAGCGCCGTTGGTTGTGCGGTGACATCCGGCGCTGGCTTGCTGGTGAATTCCTGTAGCGTGTCGATAACATTGTCCGTGTGCTTTTCCATAGCGTCCCCTCAATAAAAAAACCAGCCTGACGACTGGTTTAGTGTGGCATTGCCTTAGGGATTATCCAATCCCTAAGTCAAAATTGCGTTAAGCCTTAGAAAGCTCCAATAAAGCCTCTAATGGATGTTTTGGCTTATACCCGGCGAAACGTTTCACTTGGCTGCGACATGAATAGCCCGAGACTAACACCTGCGACGCATCTATCTTGCTCAAAGTGTCTTTCCACGACATATCAAACAAGGTCTTAGAACGCTCAAGATTCTCAGCCTCATGGCCGTAAGTACCCGCCATGCCGCAACAACCCAGATTCACCGCGGTTAATTTAGCGCCAAAGTGAGTGAAGATTTTGCTCCACTCATTGGCGGTATTCGGCTTCGCCGTAGACTCAGTACAATGGCTAAACCAAGTAAATTGTTTATCTTGCATGGCCTTAGTGGGAATATCCTGCAGAATGCTAAGGAGCCATTCGTTAGCCAGTTTCACCTCAAACGCGCCGCGATTCGTCCCTAAGATTTCTTTATATTCATCGCGATAACAGAGCACTAAGGCAGGATCGATGCCCACCATAGGCATGCCTAACTTATGCACTTGGTTTAAGAAATCCGCGCTCGACTGCGCCGTTTTGGCAAATTTATCCAAGAAGCCCTTGATATGAGTGGGTTTACCATTGGGTTTAAAGGGTAATAAAACGGGCTTTAATCCTAATGTTTCAATCAGTTGGATAAAACGATACACCAAGCCTGCATCGTAGAAACTGTTAAACGGATCTTGCACCACTAACACAAATTTTGCCCGCTCATCGGCGGGGATGGCCTGTAATGCCGCCAGATCATAACCGCGACTCGCATGACCATCGAGCCGTTGTTTTAATGTCGGCACCGACAGCGCTGGCGCATCCACATAACCGATGGCTTTTTTGATCACCCATTGGCTGAGCGGGTTTTGCGAGGCGAAATTGGTCAACCTTGGCGCCGCCGCCATAATAGGTAAACTGTCCTCGATGCCCGCCACCAGATAATCTTTAGCCGGACGCAGGTAACGTTGATAGTAAATATTAAAGAACTGCGCCCTAAATTTAGGCACATCCACTTTCACCGGACATTGGCTCGAGCAGGCCTTACAGGCTAAACAACCCTTCAGTGATTCCATCACTTCGTGGGAATAATCGTAATCGCGCTTCGCATTGAGGGTATTTTGCATGCGCTGCAAAATGCCTAAGGGTTTGGCTCTGGCCAGCGCATTGACATCGACGCCTTCAGATTCAAGCAAACGCAGCCACTCACGCATTAAGCCCGCGCGCCCCTTAGGCGACTGAACTCTGTCTCCCGTCACTTTAAATGACGGACACATAGGTGAGAAACTGCTGTAGTTAAAGCACAGCCCATTACCATTACAGTTCATCACATCGGGATAGGCATCGCGCACTTCGACCGGAATTTGCCGGTCAAACTTGCCGCGCTTAGTACTGTCCACATCAAAACACAGGCCACCCGCTTGCTTGGGCGCCACTAACTTACCTGGGTTGAGCCGATTATCAGGGTCAAACAGGCCTTTAATGTCTTGCAGCACGCCATAAAGCTCGTCACCAAATACCGATGGACCATATTCGCCGCGCACGCCCTTACCGTGCTCGCCCCACATCAGGCCGCCATATTTGAGTGTCAGCGCCGCGACTTGATCAGAAATCACCCTAAGCAGTTTTTCATCTTCGACATCGCACATATCCAGCGCGGGCCGCACGTGCAAAACGCCCGCATCCACATGGCCAAACATGCCGTATTGCAAATTGTGACTATCGAGTAGCGCACGGAACTCCATAATATAATCGGCGAGCATTTCGGGCGGCACTGCCGTATCTTCGGCAAACGCAATGGGTTTACGACGTCCCTTGGTAGCACCGAGCAGGCCCACGGCTTTTTTACGCATGCCGTAGATTTTCTCAATGCTGGCCTTATCTTGAGTGACTTGATAACCAACCACACCACACTCACCACGGCTGATTTGCTCGGTCAGCACGGCTTCGAGTGCTGCAAGCTTTTCGCTCACCTCACCGGCATCACCTGCAAACTCAACCATATTGAGGCCATCGATCACTTTGCCCGGCACTTCTTGAATAAGGTCTGAAACCGAATGCCAAACTATGTCCTCACGGGCAAGGTTAAGCACTTTTGAGTCCACGGTTTCGACCACAGTGGCCCGCGCAGCCACTAAGGATGGCGCATGGCGCAGCGCAGACTGGAAGGAATCGTACTTAATGTTCACCATCGCCCGCTCACTCGGCAGTGGTGTGATATTGAGCTTCGCTTCGGTGATCACCGCCAGCGTGCCTTCAGAGCCAGTTAAAATACGCGAGAGATCGAACTGGGTTAAGCCGTTGTTCCAGACATTCTTTAAGTCATATCCGGTTAAAAAACGATTGAGCTTAGGGAATTGTTGTTCGATCAGCGCACGCTTCTCGCGGCACACCTCGGCAATCGCCGAAATCAGTTTTTGCCCGAGCGGGTTATCGCTCACGTTATCGGGGTTACATAGCAGACCCGCATCGAGGGGACGAGTGTCGAACACGCTGCCATCAATCAATACGCTGCGTAGCGCCAGCACGTGATCAGAGGTTTTACCGTAAACTAAGGATCCCGCGCCCGAGGCATCGGTATTAATCATACCGCCGATAGTGGCGCGGTTTGAGGTTGAGAGATCGGGACTGAAAAAATAACCGTGGGGACGCAGCGCATCGTTTAGCGCATCTTTGACGACACCCGCCTCGACGCGTACCCAACCCTGCTCGGGGTTCACTTCCAATACGCGATTCATGTAGCGAGAAACATCGAGGATCAAGCCGTGGGTCAGTGATTGGCCATTGGTGCCCGTACCGCCGCCTCTGGCACTAAAAGTCACACCCACAAATTCAGCTTTTGCCGCCAGCGACAAGGCAATTTGAATATCTTTTTGATGCTTAGGATAAAGCACCGCCTGCGGCAAAAATTGGTACACGGAGTTATCCGTGGCCTGCACGAGGCGCGCGCTGTAGCGCTTATCGATGTCACCGGCGTAGCCACTTTGCGCTAAGGCATCAAGATAGGCCAGATAGACAGGTTCTAAGGTTTGTTGGTGTGATAACAGAGGTAACATGAGCGGCTTCAGTCAATTATTGTTATGCGGCCCATTATAAACAAAAAAAAGCCGCTAAAAAGCGGCTTTTTTAACACCTTTATAAAATTACAACCGAGATCAACCGTGCGCTTCGGCTAAATATAACCAAGTATCAATCACTGTATCAGGGTTTAACGATACGGTATCGATGCCTTGTTCAACTAACCAGGCGGCGAAATCTGCGTGATCTGAAGGTCCTTGACCACAGATACCGATGTAAGCGCCCTTCGCCTTAGCCGCTTTAATGGCCATAGACAGCAGGATCTTAACGGCTTCGTTACGCTCATCGAACAGGTGGCTGATGATGCCTGAGTCACGGTCAAGACCGAGTGATAACTGGGTTAAGTCGTTTGAGCCAATAGAGAAACCATCGAAGTGCTCAAGGAATTGGTCCGCTAACAGCGCGTTTGACGGTACTTCACACATCATGATGACGCGCAGACCATCTTTACCACGCTCTAAGCCCTGCTCTTTCAGCAGTTCAATCACTTGCTCGGCTTCTTTCACGGTACGGACGAATGGGATCATCACTTCAACGTTCTTCAGACCCATCTCGTTACGCACGCGCTTAATCGCTTCACATTCTAACGCGAAACAATCGCGGAATGATTCGGAAATATAACGGCTTGCACCACGGAAGCCCAACATTGGGTTTTCTTCCTCTGGCTCGTAACGATCACCACCTACTAAGTTAGCGTATTCGTTAGACTTGAAGTCAGACATACGCACGATCACTTTCTTCGGATAGAAAGCTGAACCGATTGAGGCGATACCTTCGACTAAGCGGGCAATGTAGAACTCAACAGGAGAGTCGTAACCTGCGATCATCTCGTTGATTTCTTCCTGCAGCGCAGCGTCTTGTTGGTTGAATTCAAGCAGCGCTTTCGGGTGAATACCGATCATGCGGTTGATGATGAACTCTAAACGCGCTAGACCCACACCTTCGTTTGGTAAACGAGCGAAATCAAAGGCGCGATCTGGGTTACCCACGTTCATCATGATTTTCATCGGTAATGCAGGCAGAGCGTCAACGCGGTTAGACACCACTTCGAACTCTTGCTTACCTTCGTAGATGTAACCAGTGTCACCTTCGGCGCAAGAAACCGTCACTAACTGACCATTCTTGATACGGTCGGTCACGTCGCCACAACCTACTACTGCAGGTACACCTAATTCACGGGCAATAATCGCCGCGTGACAGGTACGGCCGCCACGGTTAGTCACGATGGCGCTGGCGCGCTTCATGATAGGTTCCCAATCTGGGTCAGTCATGTCGGTCACTAACACATCGCCAGGCTGGATTTGATCCATGTCAGCGATTGAAGTTAATACCTTAGCCACGCCTGAACCCACTTTATGACCGATAGCACGACCTTCAGAGATCACCGCGCCACGGCTCTTTAAGTGGTAACGTTCAATTAATTGTACGTCTTCACGGCTGCGAACCGTTTCTGGACGCGCTTGAACGATATAAAGTTTGCCATCGTTACCGTCTTTCGCCCACTCGATATCCATTGGACGACCGTAGTGTTTTTCGATAACCATAGCTTGTTTAGCCAGTTCCATCACTTCGGCGTCGTTGATGGAGAATTGGCGACGTTTTTCAGCAGCAACGTCTTCAATTTTCACTTGTTTGCCGTGAGAAGCATCATCGGAATACACCATCTGGATGAGCTTGCTACCGATATTACGGCGAACAACGGCTTTATGGCCTTGAGTGAGGATAGGTTTGTGAACATAGAATTCGTCAGGGTTTACCGCACCTTGAACAACCATTTCACCCAGACCGAAAGATGAAGTGATAAACACCACATCGTTGTTGCCTGATTCAGTGTCCATGGTGAACATCACACCTGATGCCGCTTTGTCTGAACGAACCATGCGTTGTACGCCGGCAGACAGGGCAACACCGTGGTGCTCATAACCTTGGTGAACACGGTATGAAATTGCACGGTCGTTAAAGAGTGACGCGAACACGTGCTTAATCGCCACGAGTACTGAGTCAAATCCTTTCACGTTTAAGAAGGTTTCTTGCTGACCAGCAAAAGAAGCATCTGGCATGTCTTCTGCGGTAGCAGAAGAACGCACCGCGAATGATGCATCGCTCGTTTCAGCGGCAAGTTTGTCGTAAGCTTCACGAATCGCTTGCTCTAGAGCTGGTTGGAACGGGGTATCGATAACCCATTGTCTGATCTGTGCACCTACTTGTGCCAGTGCATTGACATCATCTACATCCAATGTTGCTAGGATGTCATAAATCTTCTGGTTTACTCCACTTTGTTCAAGGAACTCATTGAACGCATAAGAAGTAGTCGCAAATCCGCCAGGTACTTGAACACCGGCATTAGCTAGATTGCTGATCATCTCGCCAAGAGAAGCATTTTTACCGCCAACCAAGTTGACGTCACCCATGCCTAATTCCTGATACCAGAGTACGTATTGCTGCACAGTTCTATCTCCGCAAGTTTATTTCAGTGGCCCCTTCACACGAGGGCAGCGGCATTTTACACTCCCGCCGAAGCAGCGTAAATCTATAATTTTATTTGTAATTTTATTACTACAAGAGGTCAGTATGGCACCAAAGGTATTTTACATCTCCGACGGGACAGCGATCACAGCTGAGGTTTTTGGGCATGCAGTACTCTCGCAATTTCCATTAGAATTTGAGTCACTTACAATTCCATTTGTTGAAACATTGGCAAAAGCCGAGAACGTTAAACGACAAATTAATGATTGTTTTATTACAACAGGTGAAAGGCCGTTAGTGTTCCATTCGATCGTAAAACCTGAAATTCGGGACATTATTTATTCGAGTGAAGGTCTCGATTACGATTTTTTAAATACCTTCGTTGCACCACTTGAACAACATTTAGGCGTTAGCGCCTCTCCGGTGTTACATCGCACCCACGGGAAAGCTAATCACGGCTACGAAGCCCGTATCGATGCCATCAATTTTGCGATGGACAATGACGATGGCCAAACCATGAAACATATGGATCAGGCCGATTTAATCCTACTTGGCGTGTCTCGCTGCGGTAAAACCCCGTCCAGCCTCTATTTATCGATGCAGTTTGGTATTAAGGCGGCCAACTATCCGTTCACCGAAGACGATATGGATAACCTGAAACTGCCCGAAGCGTTAAAACGCAATAAGAAGAAGTTGTTCGGCCTAACCATCGATCCGGTGCGCTTACATGAAATCCGCCAAAGCCGCATGGAAAACAGCCGCTACTCGTCCTTAAAGCAGTGTCGTTTAGAGGTAAAAGAAGTCGAGATGATGTTTAAACGTGAACGTATTCCTTATATCGACACCACCAACCACTCGGTCGAAGAAATCGCCACTAAGATTTTGGACGTGACAGGCTTAGAACGTCATATGTTCTAATCTTGATGATTTCGAACGAGGCAATCGAGTCCCTCGATTTAGGCTAAATAGGTCTAACTTAAATCAAATTCATTGCACAGTTGCCGACAATTAACACAATTGGCACTGTGCAATGCTGTTCGATTCGTTATAATCCGAGGCAATCTGGCGAAAAGCGCCGCACGCAAGCTCGGTATTTTGAATGACCATTAAAACAGACGAATTACGCACTTCCTTATTAGCTAAAGTCATCTCACCTGCACAACTGGCATCTGAGTACCCGTTAACCCAAGATGCAGCCGATTATCTCGTACAACAACGTCGAGAAGTCGAAGCCATTATTATGGGCGAAGATCAACGCCTATTAGTGATCATTGGCCCCTGCTCTATCCATGATACTCAAGCCGCCCTCGACTACGCTCGCCGTTTAGCCGTATTGCACCAAGAGTTGAAGGACGATCTCTGCATTTTAATGCGCGTGTATTTTGAAAAACCACGCACTATCGTCGGTTGGAAGGGGTTAATCTCCGATCCTGATTTAGACGGCAGCTTCGAGCCAAATAAAGGTTTACGTATTGCCCGTGAGTTATTGCAGCAAATCACTGAGCTGAAGTTACCGATTGCCACTGAATTTTTAGATATGGTGAATGGTCAATATATTGCCGACCTAATCACCTGGGGCGCTATCGGTGCCCGCACCACCGAAAGCCAAGTCCACCGCGAGATGGCCTCGGCGCTCTCCTGCCCCGTGGGCTTTAAGAACGGTACCGATGGCAATATTAATATCGCCGTCGATGCGGTGCGCGCAGCAAAAGTGCCACATATCTTCTATTCACCGGATAAAGATGGTGCCATGTCTGTCTATCGCACCCATGGTAATCCTTACGGCCACATCATTTTACGTGGCGGTAAAAAACCGAATTACTTTGAGCAAGACATTGAAGAAGCAAGATTAAAACTTGAGTCTGTCGATGTAACACCGCGTATGGTGGTTGATTTTAGCCATGGTAATAGCGAAAAGAATCACCTGAAGCAGTTAGTCGTTGCCGATAATATCATGGCGCAAATGCGCGCTGGCAGCACGGCAATTGCGGGTGTTATGGCCGAAAGTTTCTTACAGGAAGGCAACCAGAAGGTGGTTGAGGGCCAACCATTATGCTACGGCCAAAGCATCACAGATGCGTGCCTGCATTGGAATGACTCGGAAAAGTTACTGCGCGATCTGGCCAAAGCCTCTCGCGATAGACGTGAGCTTCTCGGCAAATAAGTCGATGACCCACAGCAAAAGGCTTCCACTGGAAGCCTTTTTACTTTTCGTGCAGTCTTAACACCTAACGATATAGGCGTTTTCTACCATTCAAATTGAAAACTCACTATAATTGCGCCTCTTTAAAAATGCATAACCTCAGGTTGCCGTATGCCAAACTCGCTCGACTCTAGCCGCCCTGCCTTTTCTGACGTCATCGAACAGCGGATCAATCAATCCGAAGCGCGGGTGATCAAGGCGGTATTCCCGTCTATCACCAATCACCACAACACCTTATTCGGTGGCGAAGCGTTAGCCTGGATGGATGAAACCGCCTTTATTGCGGCGACTCGCTTTTGCCGTAAAACCTTAGTGACCGTCAGCTCCGATAGAATCGACTTTAAAAAACCTATTCCAGCCGGCACCTTAGCCGAACTCATCGCCCGCGTGATCCATGTGGGTAATACCTCGTTAAAGGTGGAAGTGAATATTTTCGTCGAAGACATGTATCAAGACCATCGCGAGCATGCGATCCGCGGTGTATTCACCTTTGTTGCGGTTGACGAACAACGCCACCCAACTCAGGTGTGGACCGCTGAATAATATTTAGTCAGCCAAGATAACGCACTCTAGCCCTTAAACCCCTTGGTTTTGGGGCTTATTTCTATGTGAATATCCCGTCCACTTTTGATAGACAAAAGTATAACAACCAGAAACATATAAAAATTTTGTCAATCTTACTGCATAAAGCAATAGGATCCTCGATTACTTTTCTGTTACATTGGGTTTAATCTTCACGTGCCACGAACATAACCAACAAAGCCATGAAGCTAGAAAACTTAAATATTATTATTGCCGATGACCATCCATTGTTTCGAAATGCACTACGTCAAGCCCTCAGTAGCGCCTTTGAACACACCCAATGGTATGAGGCCGACAGTGCCGATGCCTTACAGTCTGTATTAGATTCACAGAATGTGAGTTACGATTTGGTTTTGCTGGATCTGCAAATGCCTGGCTCCCACGGCTATTCGACGCTTATTCACCTGCGCTCCCATTATCCTGAACTGCCTGTGGTGGTGATTTCGGCCCATGAGGATATCAATACCATTAGCCGTGCTATCCATTATGGCGGCAGTGGTTTTATTCCTAAATCGGCATCGATGGAAACCTTAAAAGAAGCGCTCACCGCCGTATTATTTGGGGATATCTGGTTGCCCGCTGGTGCTGAAATCATCCCGATTGAAGATGATGATACGGATAAGATGGCCAACAAACTCTCCGACTTGACGCCGCAGCAATACAAAGTGTTGCAGATGTTCGCCGAGGGCTTACTCAATAAACAGATCGCCTATGACTTAGGTGTGTCTGAAGCCACCATCAAAGCCCACGCTACTGCGATTTTTAGAAAGCTAGGAGTCCGTAATCGTACTCAAGCCGTTATTGCCTTAGGCCAGCTTGAAATGGATAAAGTGGATTTGACCTAATTCGGCCGTGGCTGCTGTCAATTTCGCATAAAAAATGCCGCATTCATTGCGGCATTTTTTATTGTCTCTAACAACCGCGAATCAACGCATTGGCAGGTTTTTATCGGCAAACATTTCATCAATCAATTGCTGATCGCGTAGTGCCACCGCCTTTTCAACGACATCGCGAGTCAAATGCGGTGCAAAGTGTTGAATAAAATCATACATATAACTACGTAAGAAACTACCCTTTCTAAAACCAATCTTAGTCGTGCTGTGGGCAAATAAATGGCCCGCATCGATAGCCACTAAGTCTTTATCGATATTAGGGTCAATCGCCATTGAGGCTATCACCCCGACTCCTAAGCCTAAACGTACATAGGTTTTCAGCACATCGGCGCTGGTCGCACTAAAGACCACCCGCGGCTCGAGATTGGCGCGGTTAAAAGCTTTTTCAATCTCCGATGCGCGGTCAAAACCAAACACATAAGTGACTAATGGGAAACGGGCTAAATCTTCGATACTGATATGGGTACGGGTCGCCAAGGGATGATCTTTGGGAACCACAACCGAGCGATTCCAATGGTAACAAGGCAACATGATTAAGTCGGAATACAAGTGCATCGCTTCGGTGGCAATCGCAAAGTCAGCATCGCCACGCGCCGCTTGTTCGCTGATCTGCGATGGCGTGCCTTGGTGCATATGCAGGTTGACTTTAGGATAGCGGTCAATGAATTGGCGAATAATATGGGGTAACGCATACCGCGCCTGCGTATCCGTGGTCGCGATATTCAATTCACCCTGATCAGGTTTAGTGTATTCCTCGGAGACTTTTTTAATGCTTTCGACTTTGCCTAAGATGTCATTGGCAATATTTATCACCTGTTGTCCGGCGGGTGTCACGTGGGTCAAATGTTTACCGCTGCGACCGAAGATTTGAATGCCTAATTCATCTTCCAACATGCGAACTTGCTTACTGATCCCAGGTTGCGATGTATATAAATTTTCCGCGGTGGCCGATACGTTAAGGTTGTGTTTGACGACCTCAGCAATATACCTGAGCTGTTGCAGTTTCATCTTATGTCCTTGTCTCAAACAGGCTGAATTGGATTGGCGAACATGGCGCAACTCAGTATCAGCTATAATCAATCGTTATAGTATATAGTAAAAATTAAAGCAAATAGGAATATAGAGCACAAGTCTTAAGTTTCATACGACAGAAATGATAACCTAGGCTAAGATAACTATGCTAGTTTATTGATTTATTGTAGCATTAGCCCAATTAGATAAATAATGGAACAGCTATGACATTCACCTTGGTTCTGATCCTCATCGGTGCACTTTTACTGCTTGTTATCGGAATTAACGTTATACAACAACAAAAAGAACGTGCTGAGGCTGAACGTCGCATAGAATTTGCCCGTCAACGCGCAATTATTGATGAAACTGAAACCGTATTATCCAACACAGGGATGATCCCTTGCAGTACACACATCATTTTAGTGCTCTATCGTCGTGTGCAAGAAGCGTTAGAAATCGCCACCACTTTAAGTGCGAGTCAACAGCAATCGGATTTTCAACGTCGTCTTACCGATCTCAAGTCACAAATCGAGACATTGCAATCTAACACGCCACAGATGCCCCCTATTGAGAATTTTAGATTGCCGGATAATGACAAGCAGATCTTAGTGTTAGTACAAACACTCAAGAAACTGAAAGCCATTTTACGTGCAGAGCACAACAAGGGCCGAGTCGACCCCAATGTTTTTGCTCAGGAAGAGAATCGTATCGATAGTTTACAGCTACGGATTAATGTTGATTCCATGCTATCCCGTGCCCGTGCCGCGAGCTTTATGAAGCAATATGGTTCGTCTAAGCAAATGGTCACAAAAGCTTTAGCAACCCTACACGCTATTAAAGCGCAAACACCGAATGATCCTTTTATTGCCCGCAAGGTCGATGAAGCCAAAATGTTGTTAGATGAGATTATGGGTGCACAAAAACTGTCTGCACCTAGTGCGCCTAGACCTAAAAATGAAGAAGATGACATCGATATGCTGTTTCAACCGAAGAAGAAATGGTGATATCGCATTGCTCAATTAAGAACGTTTTCCATAAAAAGCCAAGTCTGTGACTTGGCTTTTTTATGCGTGGTATTTTTATTCACAATATCTCGGTTATCGATACGCCAACATCATTACTGCAATCGGCGATTGTAAGAACCCTAGATAACAAAATGGGCTCACCTAAGTGAACCCATTTATAACCACGAAGAAAAGGATCCTAAACCCTATTCAGATCAGGTTACTTCTTAGCTTTCTTCGCCGTCGATTCAGTCACCCATTTACCATTCACATAATGGGCCGACCATCCGGTTGCTTTACCGTCAACTTCGGTCGCCACATATTGCTCTTTGGTCTTACGGCTAAACTTAACCGCCGCTTTATTCCCCTCATCATCGGCGATAGGAGCATCGGCAAGGTACTGATATTTTGGCCACAATAGCTCGCGATATTTCACTAACTCTTCAACCAGTGGCGCACGGGTTTCCCGAGATTTAGGGAAAGTGCTGGCGGCTAAGAAAATCCCCGCCGCACCATCACGCAGCACAAAATGCGCATCAGACTTGCTGCATTTCAGCTCTGGCAGATAAATAGGATCTTCTTTTGGCGGCGCAGCTTCGCCGTTTTTCAGTAACTTACGAGTATTCTTACATTCCTCGTTAGTACAACCAAAATACTTACCAAAACGGCCGTTTTTCAGCTCCATATCATGGCCACAGCGGTCACATTCAATTAATGGACCTTCATAACCTTTGATCTTAAATTGTCCTTCTTCGACTTCATAACCCTCACAGATGGGGTTATTACCGCAAACGTGCAGCTTACGCTTTTCGTCGATAAGGTAGCTGTCCATCGCCGTACCACAAATGCCGCAGCGATGCTTGGCGCGTAGCGCATCGGTTTCGGCATCTTCACTGTCGCTAATCGCTTCAATGCCTGGCGTTAAGTTCATGGTGGTTTTGCAGCGTTCTTTCGGTGGTAACTCGTAACCCGAACAACCGAGGAACACCCCAGTTGTGCCGGTACGGATCCCCATAGGGCGACCACAAGTCGGACACTTAATATTGGTCATCACCATTTGATTGAGGCGCATACCGCCTTCTTCTGGTGCCAATTCCGCCTTCTCTAATTGTTTAGTGAAGTCGGCATAGAAACCATCGAGAACCTTTTTCCAATCCAGCTCACCACTGGCAACATCGTCGAGTGTCTGTTCCATACTGGCGGTAAAATCGTAGCTCATCAGCTCAGCAAAACTACCGACTAAACGCTCACTGACAATCTCGCCCATTTTCTCTGCGTAGAAACGGCGGTTTTCAACTTTGACATAACCCCGCTCTTGAATCGTCGAAATAATAGTGGCATAGGTTGAAGGACGACCGATACCACGCTTCTCTAATTCTTTTACCAATGACGCTTCGCTGTATCTGGCAGGCGGCTTAGTAAAGTGTTGCTTAGGCTCTAATTCGACCAGAGACAACAGATCACCTTCGTTCACCGAAGGCAAGGTATTGTCTTCTTCATTTTTCTTTTTTAATGCGGTTTGAACACGAGTCCAACCGTCAAAGCGCAGGATACGTCCCGTCGCTTTCAGTTCGTAGTCACCCGCCTTGACCGTGAGTTTGGTCGCATCGTATTGGGCTGGTGTCATCTGACAAGAGACAAACTGACGCCAAATCAGCTCGTAGAGACGCTGTGCATCACGTTCCATATCAGTTAAGGCAGCCGCTTCGACCTTCACGTTTGATGGACGAATCGCTTCGTGCGCCTCTTGCGCGCCTTCCTTAGAGCCGTAGCGGATCGGTTCGGCAGGTAAATACTTGGTGCCATATTCCTTGCCGATCATCTCACGCACACTGTCTAACGCTTCTTGGCTTAAGTTTGTCGAATCGGTACGCATATAAGTGATGTGACCCGCTTCGTACAAGCGCTGTGCCATCATCATGGTTTTCTTCACCCCAAAGCCTAGGCGAGTACTGGCCGCTTGTTGTAGGGTTGAGGTAATAAAAGGAGCCGAAGGTTTACTCTGGGTCGCTTTATCTTCACGAGCGATCACTTTAAAGCTGGCAGAAGATAAGGCTTGAACGGCGGCTAACGCTTGCTGCTCGTTTGTTGGCTCGAAGGCTGAGTCTAGGTACTTAACCACTTCCATGCGCAGCGCTTCGCTCGCAGGCGTATTCAGCTGTGCATGCACATCCCAAAACTCTTCAGGTACGAAGGCTTTGATTTCGCTTTCACGCTCCACCACAAGACGCACGGCCACGGATTGTACCCGTCCTGCGGATAATCCGCGGGCAACCTTCTTCCACAACAGTGGTGACACCATAAAGCCGACGACACGGTCTAAAAAGCGTCGCGCCTGCTGGGCATTCACCATATTAGTGTCGAGGGAAGAAGGTTTACTAAAGGCTTCTTGAATCGCAGATTTGGTGATTTCGTTAAATACAACGCGTTGATACCGTGAAGGATCGCCACCAATCACCTCTTGCAAATGCCAGGCGATGGCTTCCCCTTCACGGTCTAAGTCCGTTGCGAGATAGATTTGGTCAGCAGAATCGGCTAAGGCTTGCAGCTCTTTAACGACTTTCTCTTTACCCGGTAGGATTTGATATTTAGCCGCCCAGCCCTTTTCAGGGTTAACGCCCATACGCGACACCAGCGCCTGGTGGTCTTTCACCTTTTTATATCGCGCCTTTTCTTCTGGCGACATCTTCTTCACTTCGGCGGCGGATTTCACCTTTTCATTGCCGTCAGATGAAGAAGAAGTTGGTAGGTCACGGATATGCCCCACGCTCGATTTAACGATGAATTCTTTGCCAAGATATTTATTAATAGTCTTAGCTTTGGCCGGTGATTCGACAATAACTAGCGATTTACCCATAGTTTGATTTGCGCCAAAAAATCTCAAGAAGGTGGAAATTGGCTCCATATATAGAGGGTTGCATTGAGAGTTTCAAGCTAATCCCTCTTTTATATGTACCAGCGAGTCACTTTTTAATCAAAGTTGAAAAAATGTAAAAAAATAATATTGCGTAATTAAAAACTAATATTTCATTATTTGCCAGCAAGCAAGAAATAGTTATGCATTTATCGCGAAAAAGTCGCTTTGAGCACAAAACCGTGCGCTTGTGCCCACAAAAACCTTCAGTATACTGGGTCGCCTCAGGGACCATTTGAATAAATAATAACCTTCCCTATCACAAGGATAAGCAATGAAGCACTTTGAAGCGAATTTCGACGGACTCGTTGGGCCAACCCACAATTATGCCGGTTTGTCTTTTGGCAATGTGGCCTCACTCAACAACGCCGCTTTAGTCTCAAATCCTAAAGCCGCCGCTAAACAAGGTTTGCAAAAAGCCAAAGCACTCGCTGATTTAGGGATGATCCAAGGCATGTTAGCGCCACAAGAGCGCCCAGATCTTAATACACTGCGCCGAATTGGTTTTTCTGGCAGTGATGCCCAAGTTTTACAACAAGCCGCTAAAACCGCGCCTGCGCTGCTTAATGCCTGTTGCAGTGCTTCGAGTATGTGGACGGCAAATGCTGCAACCGTGTCTCCCAGTGCCGACACCCGTGACGGTAAACTGCATTTTACCCCTGCCAACTTAGTAGATAAGTTACATCGCAGCATCGAGCCCATCACAACGGGGCGCATCTTAACAGCAACTTTCAACGATCCCCACTATTTTCATCATCATAACCATTTACCTGAGCATAATAGCTTCGGTGATGAGGGCGCGGCGAACCATACTCGCCTGTGCCAAGAATATGGTCATGCTGGGGTCGAGCTGTTTGTTTACGGCCAAGAAGCCACCAATCCTAATGCGCCAAGACCGCAAAAATATCCCGCGAGACAAACCCTCGAAGCTTCGATGGCGATAGCAAGATTGCATCAACTCGAGGAAGATAACTGTGTCTTTATTCAACAAAATCCCGATGTCATTGACCAAGGGGTATTTCACAATGATGTGATCGCCGTGGGTAACCAAAATGTGCTGTTTTACCATGAGCAGGCATTCTTAAATACACAGGCTAAATTGGATGAAATAAGACGAAAACTCGACACCGAATTATTCTTTATCGAGGTTCCAACGGCCAAGGTGGCGATTAACGATGCGGTAAAGAGCTATCTATTCAACACCCAGATAATCACCCTTCCCTCAGGCGAAATGGCCATCATTGCGCCAACGGACTGCCAAGAGAACCCGGCTGTTTATGCGTATTTAAATGAGCTACTCACGTTAAATACGCCAATCAAACAAGTGCTGTATTTCGATGTGAAACAAAGTATGCAAAATGGTGGCGGCCCCGCCTGCTTGCGTTTACGGGTTGCCATGAATGAGCGAGAAGTCGCAGCCGTGAATCAACACACTTTACTTAACGATGCTTTATTCGCGCGTTTAAACACTTGGGTGGATAAACACTATCGCGACCGCTTATCGACTCAAGATTTAGCCGATCCACAATTAGTGATTGAATCACGCACCGCATTAGATGAGCTCACTCAAATCATGAAATTAGGAAGTGTGTATCCATTCCAAAGATAAACCTCTATCTAACCACGCTAAACTACAAAAATTAAAGGCGATGCTCTGATCGCCTTTAATACTGTTAAGTGAATATTAAGCAGGCTGATTAACCACCATCTTTGACATTCACTGTCACACTCACAGGCGAACCTTTTGGTGTTTTTACAGTTATGACAAGAGCACCAGAGAGTTTTTGGTTAGCTTGGTCTTCCTGACCAATAGTAAATGCATATATTAACGGTTTATTAGATGCATTACTCGCAATTGAATAACTCCCTCCAACAGGGACTATGAGCTTTCCATTGTCTATTGATGTCGTTATTTTAGTCTCGTAAGGTAATGTATTGTTATTTACATCAGAAACAAACAGATAAACTGTTTGAGGCTCTTTTTCTATCGGGTTTAGTGGATCTGTTCTGTCAATCAAATCTATTTCTGTTACTGCTGTCATCGTGTCTTTATCAGCTGGATCAATCTTTACTAATCGAACCATTGGTGTACTACCAGACATAACAATTGGAATATTTCTGAAGATATTTAGTTGAGCTCGATTATCATCTAAACCAGTGTCAGTGCAAGCAGCACTCGAACCAGAAGCACATAATAGCCCTGTGTATTTATTGTCTGCTTTATTAAAGATGCCATCAAAATTGTAATCAACAAACTCCTCATTCACCGAACCTGCTGGTTGAATAGGTAAATCAGCTAATGAGGAAGGTGAAGCTTTCCGGTAATAACCATCTTCATTATGATCAGTAAAAGCTTCGGATCTGTCAGTAAATGGTTCATTTGTATCAAATAAACCATTGCCATTTAAATCCACAAAACTTTCCTCACCAATAGCATAAGCAGTGATAGTCGCTCTACCTGGCCTAGGTTCTGTCAATATTGAATTGATTCCTGAATCAAACAGACTCTTTGATGGCCCCATACAAGGAGGATTAATATCTCCATAAAATGGTACAGGACATTGCACTACTGTACTCGAAAATGGTCGTGGGCTCTGGCTCCGCCACTGAACACCACAAGCCCCATCAGGATTCGTTAAACCACCAGTTGTACAAGAGCCTGGTATTGCACCGCCTTCTGCAGTGAAAACAATTACTGTGCCAGCGGGTACCATGTTATTGAAATGATCAGCCGCCAATATATTTATATCTACTGTTTCATTATCGTAATCCCAACCTTCAGGATTAAATATGGATGCTGATACAGAAAAACTGTCATCATCAGCAAGACCTGTTGTGATTGCAAGTTGATCTGACACATTTGAAATAACGCCATTATGGCCATCCGCAGAACTCCCTGCCCATAATGCAAAAACTTTTACAGGAGTCGCTCTATCACCACTTCTTACAATAACAGAAGCGAGTCCTGCACTGTCCGTTACGGCAACAGCATACTTATTAGGCACACTTAAATCAGCAGGATAGTTAGGAGAATTTGGTTTCGGGAAATTAGGACAATCGAGATAATCTTGCGCTAATGGAGCAGGACTTAGGCTAATCCCTCCTACTTCGGTGCTTAATTCAAAACAAACTCTTTCTTGTCCCGCTGGTGCAGCTGTTTCATCTAATAGCTTGAATGTTACTACTGATGTTTCAGAACGAGCACCCGCACCTGCGATCCCTCCAGTTCCTTGTAAAGCCAACAATGTCGGGCTAGCCGTAATATATTGCAAAGCTCCAACTTTAATAGAATCAATATTGATTACAGCTGTTGAACTTACACTTCCTCCGCCTGTTATAGCAGACACTGATACTGTGTCCTGTGTTTCGCACCCAGTACTTCTATAAGTCGCGTATCCTTTTCCACCATTTGTAATAACAGGTGAGTCAATTATTGCTTTATTGGATGCTTGGCATTCAGAAGTAAATACAAGAGTAAAAGGTTGACCTGTTGCTAACGAACCGTCTGGATTTAAAACAGTAACATCCAAAATGGTGGAACCACCAGCTGGAAGTAAATTACCGCCAAGGGAAGTTTCTAGTTTAAGTGAAATATTAACCCTACCAATTTCAAAAGCTTTGGTGGCCGTTACATCTTTCACTTTCAGTGAAATCTCTCCAGCTCCAACATTGCCATTCGCATATAAATCGAGAATTGCTTTACCTTCAGCATTTGTAATAGCAGTGCCTGAGCTTGGGCTAATTGCCCCTATAGTAGTCGCAGCAGTAATCAACACTTGTTGCAAAGCTTGTGTGCTGCCGGAACGAGTCACTTTAGCACCGACAATGCCGGGTTTATCATTAGTAATATTGTCTGTAGCCTTACAAACTTCGAAGTTCTTTAACGCTTTATCCCAAGTTGCAACATCATTACAATCATAGATATCAAAGCTAATTTCAGGGCTTGCTTCAACAGGGTCAATTTCATCTCCCGCGGTTACAAATCCAATAATCGCTTTTGCAGTTCCATAAGTTGCAGTAATTTCACCAGCACCTTCAATACTTCCCGCGGTTAATGTAATAGATGCACGGCCAAGAGAATCTGTTAACGCTGTTCCTTGAGTCGGTAGAAAGTTACCTAATGTACTACTAAAACTAACAACTTTACCAACCAAGGGAGTCGAATCTTTATCCACTAAAGCAACAGTTACTTTACCAGGCTGTGTAGCACTAATATCGGTGGTTGGAACCCCTGTCTGACTATTTGTCAGCTGAATAGACAAAGAATTTGCTTCGCCATTACCACCAGGAGCATCACCTGCAACTTCAAAGTTAAAGCTATCAGTTATTGTTTCGTTTTCAAGTGAAAAACTTGCTGTGACAGTACCAGCCCCAGCATTAGTACCAGTCACTAAGGTCACTGATGCATGACCATTCAAGTCAGTTAATGCAGTTCCAGATGAAGGATTTAATGTACCCTGGCCTGTTAAATTAAATGAAATTGTTTGGTAACTAGTTGGAACCCCATCTTTTCGCAGAGTTGCAATCACAGAACCTGGAACACTATGACTAATATTCCGTAATTCTTGACCTTGTGAATCTGTAATCGTTAACGCAATGCTATAGGCATCAATTGGTTTAACAACAACTTCATCGCCTAAGGTATTAAATCCAAAAGCTTCTGACTCTGTATCATCAGCTTTTGCAATAATTTTCCCAGCACCAGCGACAGTTCCTGCTGTTATAGCTATTTTAGCAAGACCCAGTGTATCTGTCAGAGCAGTACCTGATTCAGGCTGAAATTTACCTAACGTAGAAGTAAAGGTAATAACCTTACCTACAAGAGGCTCGTCTGAACTATTAGTATATAGTGCTTTAACAACTCCAGGAGTTGCTGTACTAATGCTTGTTATGGCTTGCCCTTGAGCATTCACAAGAAATAGCTTTAGTTTATTTCCCGTTCCCGGATTAATGGCTCCATCGCCTTTAGAATAAAATCCAATACTAGCGGACTCACCTGTTACAATACTAGCAGTCACACTTCCTGCACCTGCTAAATTCCTCGTTTCAAGCTTGATCTTCGCAACCCCAGATGAATCAGTTAACTGAGTACCAGTGGAAGGCGTAAAAGTGCCCAATTCGTCATTGTCGAGCTTAAATGTAACGACAATACCAGCCTTAGGTCCTGTTTTAGAATCCACAACGGTAGCCTGCACTTCCGCAGGAGTATCAAGTGAAACATTGTCACTATTCGAAATACTAAGAGTGACAGTCACTACACTAGGCTGGGGTGTCGTTCCTGTGCCATCGTCGGAGATACTGCCTCCGCCGCCACATGCGACCAAGAAAAGTGAACATAATCCTGCGAGAAAAACCTTATACGCTGACTTCATTGTCAGGCTCCCTGTTACTCTGATGATAATACTAAGATTGACGCCTTTAACTTATAGGCTAACATTACACAATTTTCACCTAACTTTTCCAATACTCTCTTATTTTATTTCTCATATTTTGCAGTCAGTTTAACATCGGAACTCATTTAAACTTCTGCATTTTCTTGCTAGGCTTGTCGTCGCCAATATTAGAATGTATAAAAAACACACAGGAATCCCCATGGCAACCTTATTACAAAAGAAATTCGGCCTTACAAGCAAAATTCTGTTCGGTATGGCAACAGGTATTGCTTTAGGTCTCATACTCCGCAATGTCTTTCCAGAAAGCGATATCGTAAAAGACTATATTACTGAAGGTTTCTTACATGTTATCGGCACTATCTTTATCTCAAGTTTGAAAATGCTAGTGGTTCCACTGGTATTTATTTCATTAGTTTGTGGCACTTGCTCACTGAGTGAACCTTCAAAATTAGGTCGTTTAGGCGGCAAAACATTAGCCTTTTATTTATTCACAACAGCGATTGCTTTAATTCTGGCCATTGTCAGTGCGGTATTAGTTCATCCAGGTAATGCTTCGCTCGCTTCCGAAAAAATGGAGTACACAGCCAAAGAAGCGCCTAGTCTTTCGAGCGTCCTAATCAATATTGTGCCAACGAATCCGATGCAGGCTATGAGCGAAGGCAATATGCTGCAGATTATTATCTTTGCGGTGATTTTTGGCTTTGCGATTGCGCATATTGGCGAACGTGGCAAACGTGTTGCCGCGTTATTTGAAGATTTAAATGAAGTGATCATGCGGGTCGTTACGCTGATCATGCAGCTTGCGCCTTACGGGGTGTTTGCACTGATGGCCAAACTGGCTTTAACGCTAGGTTTGGGAACATTCGAGAGTGTGGTCAAGTATTTCTTTGTCGTGTTGGTGGTGTTACTCATCCACGCCTTTATCGTCTACCCGACCCTGCTTAAGTTATTCTCAGGCTTAAATCCACTGATCTTTATTCGTAAGATGCGCGATGTGCAATTGTTTGCCTTTTCAACCGCAAGCTCTAACGCCACCTTACCGATTACGATTGAGGCGTCTGAGCACAGACTCGGTGTTGATAACAAAATTGCCTCTTTCACCCTGCCATTAGGCGCCACCATTAACATGGATGGCACGGCGATTATGCAAGGTGTCGCTACCGTATTTATCGCCCAAGTCTTTGGTATTGAGTTAACCATTACCGATTATGCTGCCGTTGTTGTCACCGCGACCTTAGCCTCAATCGGTACTGCAGGGGTTCCAGGTGTAGGGTTAATCATGCTAGCTATGGTGCTTAACCAAGTCGGCCTGCCCGTAGAAGGGATTGCCCTTATTATCGGGGTTGACCGACTGCTGGATATGGTGCGCACCGCGGTTAACGTAACAGGCGATTGCGTCGCGACTGTGGTGATTGCTAAATCTGAAGGCGAATTTAACGAAACCGTATTCAACAATACCCAAGCAGGTAAAGTCGCCAGTAACTTCGATGAGCAAGTGCATAAAGTAGAATAATCCTCACTTTCGAATGCATCTGTACCTACTAAAAAGCCCAACTCAGTTGGGCTTTTTTATTTGTCTTATCCTGATCTTGTGAACAAGCAAATAGAATGGTTCTTTAAAACCCATTACATTAGACCTCGTCAATATAGAAAGATAGAGAGGAAAACTATGTGGTGGAGAGTGAGCTGGATTATTGTCGCCTTTTGGCTGTTAAGCGCGCATTTTCTACGCTATGACCAGCTTGTATTAACTGGCCTATTTGCATTCGCGCCTATGGGTTTACTTATCAAACATCCTGTCGTCATTCGACTACTGCAGGCGATATTATTCATCAGTGTGGTTATCGTTTGGGGCACAACCGCGATCGATTCGGTACAAATGCGTATCGCCCACGATGCGCCTTGGATAAGGCTGGCAGTCATCATGGGCGGCGTAATGCTCTTTAGTCTTGGGGCGGTATGGAGTGCAAACGGAATTTGGCGCAGCAGAGCTGCGTTATAGCAAGACGGCATTCTAGCAATCAGAAACATCACTAAATTGCTTTAAAGACAGTATAAATCCACCTGCATAGCAGGTGCCTTTGATACAGCCCCCTAGAATGGGGCTAACAAACTAATATTCCAATCTAACTGAATTTGCCTCTTGGCTTTCTCTTTAGCGACTTTATCCTGATACCTTACATATCTTCTGATGATATCCTCATTGGCTCCTACTGAGTCAACAAAATAGCCCCTCTGCCAATAGTGATTCCCCCAAAGCCTTTGCTTTCTTAAATAAGGAAACTTTGCAAACAGCCTGATTACTGTTCGACCTTTAACAAAAACCATCAATTCCGATACGCTTAGACTTGGTGGAGTCCTTACAACCAAGTCCACATGGTCCATTTGCACATTTAGTTCTACCACCGTAAATCTCTTCATATTGCAATATACATAAATACTTCAGTAAAGCTCCTTACCCAAGTTTTCTTTCAGAATCTTGTATCTGTACTTAGGTGCCCACACTAAGTGATACTAACAACGGTAAAATTCGTGTGATGAAGACTCGTATCTGCTTATGCTATTTACTCCTTCATTTGCTGGTAACAAACAAAGGCAGCATTTAGCATGGGTATTCTACGGGCAAATCCCCACATGAACGATCACCACCTCCAGAGGAGGTGAATTTAGAATACCAATAAAAATGCCACTCAAATGAGTGGCATTTTTTTTGCGATAATTTATCGCATGCGATTACAGCTGACAGCCTTCAACATTGTTTGAGTTTTCGTAAACAATGTCGCCCACTGGGTTGTAGTCAGCAGCTACGATTGCTTGTTTCTCTTTCAGGAATGAATAGAGTAAGTCCGCATCTACATAACCTGTTTGGATTGGGCTAGCCAGTTTTGGATAACCGTCACCACCTGCAGCGTTAAAGCTAGGTACAGTGAACTTATAGCTTGCTGTCGCACTGAACTCTTTGCCATTGATTTCGCTGATATTAGCCGTCTTAGCCGCACAGTCGATGGTCATTTTCACGCCAGTGATCTGCGCATAACCACCCGAACCGATTTGGATACTGCCCACAGCGCCTAAGTAAGCTGCAACTTCAGTACCCGTCATTTCGTTCAGGGTGACCATGTTGCCGAAAGGTTGAACCGTCAGCACGTCACGGTAAGTAATGTCACCCGCTTGGATAGAAGCGCGCACACCGCCTGAGTTCATTACACCAAAGTCAGCAGACACTTTACCGCTTTGTGCCATGGCTAACATGCGGCCTAAGTTGGTTTGCTTGTTACGTACGTTTGCACGTTCACCATCGAGCAGCGCATCGGTAGTCGCAATCACTTCATCTAACTTAGCTTGGCCTTTCTCTTGGTAGTAAGACAGCAGCTCTTTTAACTCAGCATCTGGCTCAATCTTAGTGCCAGCAAGCTCTGTGGTTTTCTTACCTGCTTCGTCCAGTTTACGCATGTTAACTGGGATCAGCTTGTAGCTGGCTAAATGCAGTTCACCGTTGAAGTATTGGAAATCCGCACGGCCAACATACTTACCCCATTCATGGGCTTGCATGATCCAAGTGCCGTTTTGTTGGTCTGGCGCGCAGTCATCACCTGGTTTGAAGTCGGCATAAGACTTATTGTCAGTACCCGGTTCCATACACACTGGATTTTGTGAGTGACCACCAATCACAACTTGTAAGTCGCCTTTATTCAACGCACGTGCCATAGCGACGTCGCCTGGGGCGTTGCTACCGTTTTGGCCATCGGCATAGTGACCCATGTGAGTCGTTGCGAAGATAATATCAGCCGCTTTGGCGTCTTTAATTTCGTTGATAACTTTCGCCACTTCCACTTTAGGATCGGTGAAAATTAAATCGCTGATAAATTCTGGGTTACCGATTTTTGCAGTGTCTTCGGTGGTTAAACCAATCACAGCCACTTTAAGACCGTTAATATCGAACACTTTGTAAGGCTCGAAATAACGTTCACCTTGACCACCCTCAGCGTTTTTACGGTAAATGTTCGCCGCCAACATTGGGAATTCGGCTAAACGACGCTGCATATCTAATACAGATAATGGGTTGTCAAATTCATGGTTACCAACCGCCATTGCGTCGTAACCAATTTTGTTCATACCGGTAAAGTCAGGAATCGCATCCTGTAAATCAGATTCTGGTACGCCAGTGTTAATATCACCGCCAGACAATAATAATGTTTGGCCGCCATTCTTGCTGACTTCAGCACGAATTTGATCAATTAACGCTTTACGCGCTGCCATACCATATTCGCCATCACTGTTTTCCCAGAAACGGCCATGGTTATCATTGGTGTGTAATACGGTAAAAGTTTTACAAGCACTGCCCGCTTCGGCACAGGTTGTTGGCACTTTAGTATTATCATCATCACTATTACAACCTGCTAGCGCAGCCAGCACTGCAGTCGCAATTAGTCCTTTAATAAGTTTATTTGTCATTACATCAACCCCTTGATTTTAATTATTTTATCATAGATAGATTGTCGCGAAGTCCATCCAATTCGCGTCACGCATAATAGCAAAGAATAAAGACGAATTGTGTCATTTTTATTAATAAACGTGACTTTAATGTGGAATCACAGGGAGGATTTAAGACAAATTTGTTTCAAATAAAAAATAAGCTAAACGGCTGATTTTTACTTTTTGTTTCAATGACTGAAAAATATCGGAATATTAAATTTAACTCTTTAAATTTAAGCAAGTTAGCCATTAATGACAAAACATCTTATTGTTCTGAATAAAAAACATCAAACGGTAAAAACGCACTTTACAGCATGATGTTTTTATCAGCATTTAGATTTTTCTACATTTCAAAACACTGTTGTAACCAAGTGCTTATTGCTTTTAATTGCACAGGGATGACCGAATGTGGCATAGGATAGGTTTGCCATTGCACCGAATATCCCCCCGCCTCTAGCGCATTCTTCGCTAATAAACCTGCGGATAATGGCACCACATCATCCTGTTCACCGTGCTGATGTAAAATAGGCGTTTTCGCATTGGCGACACTTAATTGGCTGGGTAATACATCACCCGTCGGTAAATAACAGGAAAGTGCCATAATGCCTGCGAGTTTTTGAGGATAACGTAATCCCGTAAATAGGCTCATCACCCCGCCTTGGCTAAAACCGGCTAAGACGATGCGTTCACTCGGAATACCAGCCGCGATTTGTTCGTCAATCAAGGCCCGTACACTCAGCTCCGAGGCCATCACACCCTGCATATCGGCTCTATCGTGCAAATCCATGCTCTTGATGTCATACCAAGCGCGCATAATGTAGCCGCCGTTAATGGTCACCGCTTGCTCTGGCGCATGGGGGAAAATAAAGCGAATGCTATGCCCCGCAGGCAACCCTAACGCCGGAACCACAGGTGCAAAGCCTGCGCCCGAGTCTCCTAAACCGTGTAACCAAATCACCGCCGCCGTCGCCTCAACTTGAGGCTCAATCACAATACGTTCAAGTGTCATAGTGACAAATCCCTTATAAATCAAAAGTTATTATTCTCGCCCCGCGAGCGCTTTACAGATAATCAATGCCGAGGAGAGCTTGCAATGCGTCGAGCTGATTTGTGTTATCTAATTTAATGCTCCAACGCACGCCGCCGCCATTGGCGATAATCATCGGCGGCTCCTGCCTAAGGCTGATGTCTTCGGCCGCGGCTTGAAGCACCACGTTGGCCATGCTCAGCCGGATCTGCACTTCAAATTCAGTGGCAATCAACTTACCCTGAGAAAATTCCACTAACATAGCTATTCCGCTCTCGTGATAGTCACTGTTAAAACGCGCCATGATAGCAAAGTTATTTCGCCAAGGATGAACTTTTAAACTCGCATTAGGGTTGATGACTGACACGCCATAGGTTGAGCAAGCTTAGGTTTATCCATCACCATCAAATCCACAGCTGCAGTATTAGAGTGCGCTTACGTCAAGTCCTTATCCGCTCGGCATAGACGCTTAACCCAGCTTTTTAGCAAGGCAATCCCACAGTCTAGATAAAGTTTAATTACATTTTAGTGTCAGCTAAATTGCCCCAAAACAGAGCAGTTCGAGTAAAATCTCGCATCAGCGATGCCAGCCCACTCGCGGCTAGCGCGTTTTACACCATAACAAGAATCACAACACTGGGTGGTTATATGTTTTTATCCCGTCGTACCCTCATTAGCAGCGCACTCTTGATGCTGCTGCCATTAGTACAATATGCCAATGCGGCCAATATCTTACCGAATACGAGCCAAGCCAGCGTCACCGCCAGCCAAAAGCACTCTGTTACCGATGAGCTGACCTTTGCCAATTACCAGCAAGTGAGCATTCATCACATCGCATTGGCATTAAACGTAGATTTTGCACAGCAGCAACTCTCGGGGGACGCGATTCTCGAACTGGATTGGCATCAGGCCGGAAAAGTGCTGGTGCTCGACACCCGTGACCTTACGATTAACAGTGTCAGCATGTTAAATGCAAACGGCCAATGGCAATCCGTGCCCTTTAGTTTAGGCACGGCCGATAAGGTTAAAGGCGCAGCGCTCACCATCAATCTGCCTCAAGAGCGAGTCGCTAAGGTCAAAGTTAATTACCATACTTCCAAGAATCCATCCGGTATTCAATGGCTGACTCCAGAGCAAACCCAAGGTAAGCAATGGCCATTTATGTTTAGCCAGAGCCAAGCCATCCACGCCAGAAGCTGGATCCCGCTGCAAGATACGCCCGCAGTGCGCCAAACCTATAGCGCCACTGTCACCGCTCAGCAAGGCATTAGTGTCGTGATGAGCGCCGACCGAAAGAACGTGTCTTCGACGCAAACCCAATTCACTATGCCGCAGGCGATTCCGGCCTATTTGATTGCCATTGCCGCGGGACACCTGCAATTTGCCGCCTTAGACGACACCTCAGGTATTTGGGCCGAGCCCGAAATGCTTTCCAAGGCCAGCAAAGAATTTGCCGATACGCCGGAGATGATCGCCATCGCCGCCAAACGTTACGGCGATTACCGTTGGGGTCGTTACGATTTACTGATCCTTCCGCCGAGTTTCCCCTTCGGCGGGATGGAAAATCCGCGATTATCCTTTATTACCCCCACCGTCATTGCGGGAGATAAAAGCCTAGTGAGTTTAATCGCCCACGAGTTGGCTCATTCTTGGTCGGGCAATTTAGTCACTAACGCCACCTGGCGCGATCTCTGGCTTAACGAAGGTTTTACCACCTATGTGGAAAATCGCATTATGGAAGATCTCTATGGTCGCGACCGCGCCCTGATGGAGCAAACCATTGGTTACTCTGAGCTATTGGCCGAATTAGCCGAGTTACCCGCCGGCGATTCAGTGCTGCATATTGACTTAGGCGATCGCGATCCCGACGATGCCTTTAGCGGCGTTCCCTATGTGAAAGGGCAATTATTTTTGCGCTTCCTCGAGCAAAAATTTGGCCGCGAACGGTTCGACACCTTTGTGAAGAGCTACTTCGATCACTTTGCGTTTCAAAGCATTACCACGGAGCAGTTCCGCAATTACCTCACGCAACAGTTATTGCAAAAATATCCCAATATCGTCAGCGAGTCCGAAGTGGATACTTGGGTAGAGGGACAAGGTTTACCCAGCTTTTTAGTGCCGCCGAACTCACACGCCTTCGATGATATCGATGCTCAGCGCCAAGCGTGGTTAGAAGGCAAGCGTGAGGCCCGCGCGCTAAACACTCAGGACTGGACTGTGCATCAATGGCTACGCTTTATTAATGAAATGCCAAGGCTAAATCTCACAGAGCAGCAATTAGCCGAGTTAGATAAAGCCTTTCATTTTACTGGCACCCACAATAATGAAATCGCTTTTGCTTGGTATGCCCTCGCCCTCGATAACGGTTATTACAGTGTATTGCCGGCACTGAAACAACATTTAACCGAGATTGGCCGGCGCAGGCTAATTGTACCTTTGTATCAAAAACTGGCGAGCAGCGAGCACTATGACTGGGCAAAAACCGTTTACTTATCGGCCCGCAGTGGTTACCACCCACAGACCCAAGCCAGTCTCGATATGATGTTTAGTGATAAACCAATGGAGCATACCCATTAAACTGTGCACTTGTTGGGATTGGGCGCAGGAAAGCCTGTGCTCAAGCCTCGCCACGAAAAGTGGGCATAAGTTTAGCGGTGAATCCTTTGCACCAAAACCACGATGTTGATTGCGAGACTTTCATTGCTAGAGTTTGTTTGAAACCAAAGCATTAGCGCACAAAAAAGCCCAAACCTAGGTTTGGGCTTTTGTTTACTTATCTGGTCGTTATTCCCGGGCACGCCTGCTGTAGCAGAGTATTAACGGGAAAACCACACAGATTAGTGGTGGTGACCACCTACACCGTGGGCGTGACCGTGGGCGATTTCTTCATCGGTCGCATCACGGGCGCCAACCACTTCGATATCGAAGGTTAAGTCACGGCCCGCTAATGGATGGTTAACATCCACAGTCGCCATAAACTTACCCACTTTGACGATAGTCACTTGGCGTTGACCCTGATCAGTGTGAACCACAGCCGTCATGCCTGGCTTCCACACGCTAGCGCCTAACAGGTGCTTCACAGACACACGTTGCTGCGCCGCTTCACCTTCGATACGTTGACCATAGGTTTCAGTGCATGGCAGAGTAACAGTGAACTTTTCACCAATCGCTTTACCATTAATCGCATTCTCAACACCTGGCATCATGTTGTCATGGCCGTGTAAGTAAGCAATCGGCTCGCGACCTTCGTTCGTCTCGATCACTTCGCCTTTTTCGTCGCGCAGAGTGTAGTTAAACTGCACAACCATATCGTCTTTAATGCTCATCGAATATCCTTTGATTTGCTTCGATTTCAAATGTCGGCCGAGCTTAACAAAACTGGCCTTTGCACTCCACTGTTTTATCCCTGCGATACCTCACCAAAGCTTAAACGGCTGCGGATCAGCAAGCCCCATGCCTAAAGTGGCATAGGGTTGAGTGAACCATAAGCCACTTGCGGCAATATTCGCAGGCAGTACGACACAACCTAAAGACTTTAGAGTGAAATCCCCAGAGCACTGAAGACTTCAGGGCTTGGGAAACCGTCGGCAATCATATTCTTACTGCGCTGGAATGCTTGGATCCCCGCCGAAGAGTTACGCCCAAGTACGCCGTCGGGTTTACCGACATCGAAGCCTGATTCATTCAGCTTGGTTTGCAACTGTTTGATTTGCTCGCGACTCAAACGTGGTTGCTCGGGCGGTGCCACTTTTAATGGTTCGCCACCATTAATTCTATCGGCCAAATGACCAACGGTAATGGCGTAAAACTCAGAGCGGTTCCAACGCATGATCACATTGAAATTCTCATAGCCTAAAAACGCGGGACCAGTATGACCCGAGGGCAAATACAGCGACGCCTTCATATCAATAGCGGGTAAAGGCAGTCCATTACTTTGCACGACAGATTGCGCCGCCCATTGGGATAGTGGCTGCGCCTGTTTGGCACCAAGGTTTTCATAGCTGAAATTGCGCGGCAATACCACTTCACGCCCCCAACGCTCATTGCGTTGCCAGCCTAAATGCTGCAAAAAGTTCGCCGCCGAGGTGAGTGCATCTTCGGTGCTATTCCACAAATCGGCCTTACCGTCGCCATCACCATCGATGGCATATTTAGCATAGGCCGAGGGCATAAACTGGGTGTGCCCCATGGCGCCAGCCCAAGAGCCCACCATAGTGCTCTTATCAAAGCCGTATTTTTCTTTTAACTTAAGCGCTTGCATCAGTTCAGTCGTAAAATAGCCACTACGGCGCGGCTCACAGGCCAAGGTTGCAAGGGAATCTAACACAGACATTTTGCCTTTGTAGGAGCCGTAGTTAGTCTCAAGTCCCCAGAAAGACAGAATATATTGTGGCGGTACACCGTATTCCTGCGCCAATTTATCGAGCAGCGCGCGGTGTTTTTTCAGTAAACGGCGGCCTTCATTCACCCGCCAATCGGTCGCTCGCTTGGTAAAATAGTTGTTGAAGGTTTGACTAAACTCGGGCTGAGCTTGGTCAAGCTCAATCACTTTAGGCACAAACTGCAAACTGGCAACTGTGTCTTGGATAGTGGCTTCGGATAAGCCTTCGGTACGTGCGCGCTCCTGTAGGTTAGCCACACAGGTCGGAAACGCCGCAGCATGGGCGGCGATGGTGTCACTGAGTGGCATTTCTTGCACGGCGGCCTGCGTCTCGGCGATCGCGGTTTGAGTCGTACCGCCGGAGGTTGGTGCGCTCGAACACGCACTTAAGCTCACACACGCGGCGATGCTGGCGGCAAGATAGGACATTCCTTTCAATTTGATCAAATCAATTACTCCTACGGTCAGCGCTAAGAATGTATCTTAGCTGAGCGAGGCAAGGGGTGGATCACCCCGAGCCAAGAGAGATACGATATTTAGCCATAAACAGGTTGCCGCTGTGTTGATAGGTCAACAAACAGGGCAACGGCCAAACATCCACGAAACTATTTTCTCCCCCAGAAAATCGAGCCAGATACTCACCAACAATCAGTAGTCATTATCGGCGCCTCTGCTCGGCACATCCTGACCCATAGCGCCCGCTAACACAATGCTTATCACCACAAATCGCCAGATAAATTCACTTATTGCTCAGTTAACCAACAGCGAAAAAATCTTAGCAAAGAATCCCTTGGACTATCTATCCGTTGCCGTATAATGGACAAGTTAACAGCATACTTCAAAGAGACCTATCATGACTGAAATCAACGCGGCGTTGGCTGGCTTTATCGAAAACGTAAAAGAACATCAAACACTCTGGGGTTTGATGGATGAAACTGGCGAAGGCTGGGTCGTTTGTGACTCGGGCGAGTTCGAAGATACTGATGTTATGCCTTTATGGTCGAGTGAAGCGCAGGCAAAGTCTCACTGCACCGAAGAGTGGAAAGACTACCAAGCGGTGGCCATTAGCCTCGAAGAATTCCTCGAGTACTGGGTATCGGATCTCAACGATGATGGCGTGTTGATTGGTGTTGATTGGCAGAGCGATGAAGACTGCTTAGAGTTAGATCCTATCGTTCTGGCGAAAGATTTAGTTGATGTTGAAGAGGTTTAATTCCATCAACCAAAACAACATGTTTAAGGCATCAAGGGCTGAGGTATTTAGCTCTTGATGTCCGCTTTCCCTTGTATCGACATTCCCTTCGATAAACGTCACCTCTGTTGGTTTTGCGGCGAGCCCTGCAAAGACCGATTGGAATATCAAGCTGAGTCACATGCGCCCCACCCGGCTTTAGCCGTCCCTTGCTGCGCCGAATGCTTAAAACTGGCTAAAAAGCACACCTTAACCTCAATCTGGGACTGCCGAGTGGCGGTTAAAGATGCCCTGATGAGCATTTATGCCAAGCACTTAGCCATTGGGATTAATTGGACAGAGGAAGAGCTAGCCGAGTCTGAATTTTCCTGCAAAGTGTTTGAAGGCTTTAAAAAAAGCGCTTGGATGATGTATCAAATTGCCCGCGACAGGATTAATTTTCCGGGTTGGCCGATACAGCTTGAAGGGGTTGAACTCGAATGCCAGTTAGACAGTACCCGCTTTGTGTTTGATGGGGTGACTTACACCTCTTTACCCGCGGCGATTCATTACTACAGCCAGCAATTCTGCTTAGATCCCGTATTTTTTGCCGAGCTTATCCGATTAGTCGGTAGGCAGAGATTTAACTATGCCCTTAGGCTTGCGCGGATCCATATCGCCGCAGCCAAAGAGATGAAGCGCCAAGTCCTTGCCGATGTTAAAGCCGAACTCAACCAGTAAGCCGTATCGCGGTAAATCGTTTATATCGCAGCAAATAGTCCGAGTTACGGCCAATAGTACGAGCCACAAGTGAAATACTAAAATCGAGTGCAGAAAATAACGAGGCCGCCAATCGCAGGTTGCTAGGGCGGCCCATTGGTTTCACGTGTTATTGAGCAATCAGTTCAATCAGTGGCGTTATTTTCCAATAACTTGTTTTAATCTGTCTTGCACCACTTCCACCAGCAAGTCAGGCTGGAACTTAGAAATAAACCTGTCGCAGCCAACCTTCTCCACCATCGCATTGTTAAAGCTACCGCTGAGTGAAGTGTTTAAAGTGATAAATAAGTCCGACATCGCCTTATCGTTACGCACTTCGTAGGTCAGTTTGTAGCCGTCCATCTCCGGCATTTCGGCATCGGTTATCATCATCAACAGCTCTTGGGCGACATTCTTGCCTTCATCGCGCCATTTTTGCAGTAAATGCAATGCCTGCAAGCCATCGGAGGCTTCGATGATTTCAATCCCAAGTTGGCCTAAGGTCTCACGCACTTGGCGCCTTGCGGTTGACGAGTCATCGACAATCAACACCTTCTTACCGGGCATCTTGTCTAACAGGCTCTCATCCAATACCCCTTCGGAGAGACGAATATCGTAATGGACGATTTCCGCAAGTACCTTCTCGACATCGATAATCGACACCAGTTGCGACTGACCTTGATATTCGATCCGGGTGATGGCCGTGAGGTAATTATTTCGCCCAGCCGTTTTAGGCGGCGGCATAATATCGCTCCAGGTCATGTTGATAATGTGCTCGACCTTACCGACTAAGAAGCCCTGCACACTGCGGTTATATTCGGTGATGATCATATTGGCATCATCTCCCGGAGGCACGGGTTTAAAACCGATAGCCGAACGCAGGTCAATGACGGGAATCGACATGCCACGAATATTCGCCACCCCAAAAATATGGGGATGACTGCCGGGCATAGAATTTAATGGCGGTAACTTGACGACTTCTTTGACTTTAAAGACGTTAATCGCAAATAACTGGGTAGAGTTAATTCGAAACAGCAGCAGTTCGAGCCGATTTTCACCGACGAGTTTGGTTCGTTGATCTACGGTTGCAAGCACGTTTGCCATAATGCGACTTCTCTACTTTGGAGGAACAGCTTTCCTCACCAGTGACGGATTAAGCTAAATTATAGCGGTAAACTCACCATGAGAACCATGCGATAAGTCGATTTTATCTAAAAATTACAATCACTCGGCAATCCTTTATCGTTCGGCAGGCGTCCCGATAAATACGTGATTCGCTTACGGCTATCGCGCATCTATCGCCGCAATTCCCCCCTTTATGCCATGCGTTTTTGGGCCAGCACCATGCCCGAAAGATTGAGAAGATTCCTCTCGCAGAGGATCTCAAATCCCCCTTGGCGCAGCCCTGCTACCCATTCTTGATGGTTAAATCGATTCTGTTGTGGATGCTCGAACAACCGTCGACTCAAGGGATTGCAAATGGCGGCGCGGTATAAATCCTCTACCACAAAGTAGCCGTTGGGTTTTAGCACCCTTGCCACCTCGGCAACCGCCGCTTGCCAATCGGGAATATGGTGAAACACGGCAAAATTGAACACCACATCAAACTGGGCATTTGCAAAAGGCAACGCAGTAGCATCGGCAACACTAAATGCCAATTGGCTTAACCCATAGGGTGAATCATGCCAGCGCGCTTTCGCGGCTGCGACCATCTCAGGGTCAAGGTCGACGGCCGTGACATGCTCGGCCCCAAAATGGTCGCGGATTAACTGAATTCCGTTACCAAAACCACAACCAATTTCGAGGGCGTGACGTAGATAAGGAAGGGGTTTGGGCATCATAGAAGTCAGTAATGGCGCTTCAACATGGTTTTGCAACCAAAAACGCAGCGGATGCTGGACTAACTTTTTCTCGAATGGATTTAACTTCATCTCATTCCCTTAAATGAATCGGTTATTGCTTGGTACACTGATCAAATTCTGTATATGGTACGTAATGATATAGACATAAGTTCACTTGAGGCCACTATGAAATTACCTCTTTTTCCTTTGCCAATCTGTTTATTACCAGAGGGATATACGCAGTTGCGCATTTTTGAACCCAGGTATAAACGCTTAGTCGCTGAATCCCTTAAATCGGCGGATGGTTTTGGCCTGTGTATGACATCGGAGGATGGCAAAACCCTTTATCCCATCGGCACGCTGGTGCATATCATCGATTTTGAAACCTTACCCGATGGAATGCTCGGAATAAGCATTCAAGGAAAACAACGCTTCACACTCGGCGAAATCAGCATAGAGTCGGACGGATTAAAGCGTGCCGAGGTGAAGCTTATCGATAATTGGCCGAGTGCACCGATTGAAGACGATGAGCGTTACTTGAGTGAGATGCTGCAAAACATTCTTAAGGAGTTCCCGCTGCACCTGCAACATTATCAGGTGGAACAATTTGAAGATATCGCCTGGGTTTGCCAACGCTGGTTAGAAATTCTGCCGGTACAAGCAGCCGAGAAATACGCTTGTATCAATGCATTAGATCATCAACTAACACAGGATTTATTACATACTGTCATTCAATCCGCTTAAGTGATCCAACTTCCCGCGAGCCACGTATTGCTCTGTATGCTTATCGAATGTCGGCCCTGACGTAACATCTTTTGTGATGTTCAGACTGGATTGAACCTTAAGTAAAGAGCTAATAATGGAAAATTTTCAATCACATTTAGCGCAAAATCGCTATGATAGGCAGTTATCATCCCCTATCGATATTGCTATGGAAAACGATAGCACTATTTCAACAGCCAATGAGCCAGTCACAGATGCGGATCCTTTAGCGCGCGCCATTCTAAGAGTCGCGAATCAACGGGATAAAGCCGCCTTTGCGGAATTGTTCAGCCATTTTATGCCCAAAATTCGTGCATTCGGTCTGCAACGCTTAAATCAGCAAGGGCTGGCCATGGATCTGGTGCAAGAAACCATGACCTTAGTGTGGACCAAGGCCCATTTGTACAATGCCGACAAAGGCTCGGTCGCGACCTGGGTATTTACCATTATGCGCAACCAGTGTTTCGACATGCTCAGGCGCATCCAACATAACCGTGAAGATGCCTTCGGGGATGATATTTGGCCTATTTACGATGTCGCCGTCAGTCAAGAAAACGGCCCAGATCATAAACTCACCGCCAAGCTACTCGCGCATTTAGATGCCCTGCCCTTGCCTCAACGCCAAGTGGTTCAAGGGATCTATATGCAAGAACTCACGCAACAAGAATTAGCCGATGCCTTAAAAGTCCCGATTGGTACGATAAAATCGCGACTCAGATTGGGGTTAGAAAAGCTGAAAAGCTTTTTGGAGACGCAACATGATTAAACATCATCCCCATACCGATTTGCTATTAGCCCATGCACAAGGCGAGCTGCCGTTGTCTATGTCGATTGCCATTGCGGCCCATTGTGCCCTTTGCCATGAGTGCCAATCGCAAGTAAGCCGCTTTACGGAACAAGCGGCAGAACTCGCCTTTTTAACGCCGAGCCAAACCACTGAACCAGCTTTTATCAGAGAAACCGATACGGCACAAGATGACGCTTGGCAGCAAATGTTGTCGCATATTATGGACTTGCCAGAAGCAACGCCAACTGAAAGCGACTATCTCGCCAAAGCGACGGTTTCCCTAAATCATAAGCATGTGCGCTATGAGATCCCGACAGTCTTTCGTCAACATATCGCTCATCCGTGGCAGCAAATTGGTAAGGTCAGCCGAATGCGTTTCGATGTGGATGAAAGCCACACCCGCGCCAGCCTATTGCACATCGACGCCTTAGGTGAGATCCCGCAGCACACCCATAAGGGATACGAACTGACCCTGTTATTGGCGGGGGAATTTTCGGACATCAACGGGCAGTATGTTCCCGGCGATTTCATCATCTTAGATGGCAACACGCAACATTCGCCTAAAACCCAGTCAGGCTGCCTCTGTTACACAGTGTTAGATGCGCCGTTATATTTTACCAAAGGGCTCAGTAAATTATTGAATCCCATTGGTGAGCTGATTTATTAATCTCGCTGACATTTAAAATAAGCTGGCAGAGTGAATAACCGATAAACGCAAAATTACAACAAAATACCAACAAACTTATTTCCCGCTGAGTAAAAAATAAACTTGCCAGCGGGAATTTTGCTGTTATACTGCCCGCCGTTTTGAGAAGTATCTTGTCGTTATCCTTTTTATATCGATTTGTCCATTCGCGTAAGCAATGACAAAAACGATCCTCACGAAGAAAGCCTACTACAAGTAAGTCCCACAAAAATAATGAGTTAGTGATTTTCTGCATCGACTCAAAAACAGTGAACTATTTAATTAAACCCATGTCATAGTACTGTCACTTTACTATGGTCAACTGGGCTAATTGAGATATTCCATTGACATAATCGCTGATATGCATTAGTTATCAATAAGGCATCTCTTGATTAATGATCATGGAATGGGTAACCTCAAGACTCATTAGTATCATCTTTCGCAATTATGCTAAGGATATTTTATTGTTATAACTTACTCACCCAAGGGTGAATTGAATTAAAAGGAGTGTGGCCTATGTCATACAAAATTAACGGACATGAAATCACAGTGAACTTTCCTGTAGACTCTATTTCAGTTAACAAAACATCCATTGCTTTTACCGATAGACAAGGTAAAAACAAGCAGACTTTTTCAAAGCGTACCGAAGCCTTAAACTTTATGAAATGGCTATTGTCGGCAAATAAATAAGTCTCATTGTGTACTCCTTAGAGTACCCAAAACGGTGTTTAGGTTTATTCGGTTCCCATTTTCCTCGCCATACCGAAGCCTAATTACCGAAATAGATAGCCCAATATCACGATTTGCTATCCCCTTACGTCGAATGACGAACTCGTTTGGTTCAGGCTGTATCTAGCTCACACAGATACGTGCCGAACCAAATGTGTATTCATCTAATCTAGATCAAATTAATCTGTATTTGTCCCTGCTAATATAATCACTCACTCCGTTTGTGAATGTATTTTCTATGTCAAAACCCGATACTAAAACGGCTATGCTGACCTTAATAACCCAGATTAAACAGGTTATTCCGCTCAACTTAGATGAAGCACAAATGTGCCAAGGTGAGTGTTTAGGCTGTTCTAAAAAAATGCTGGAAATGTTGGATGCTGAAATAAGCTACTGGCAATATTCAACCGATACGCCGGGATTGAAAGATCTTAAACATCTGGAAAAGATCGCCACTCGCACCCACAAAATATTAAAGCGCAATAAGTTAGTTGGCTAAATGCTATCCGGCATCGCCCTCACCGTATTTTCGTCTGTATCTTGGCAACATGGTTTGATTTCCTAATAGCCCCCCCTGATGAATATAGAGAATGGAGACATGTTGCTCGCGCCGTAAATAATCCTCTAACACCATAAAGCCTAAGGGATCGTAGAGTAATTCAAATTGCACACCGCTGGCACAGAGTCGTTGCCACATGGCATAAAACTCAGGATAGAGTTTCCCAAAATGGTATTTCTTCCTCACATTCAGAATCTGTGGATGTTCCGCAGCGTTAGGGCTTAGCTCATAAAACTGCTGCGTTAAATACTCATCGCCGCCGACAACGGCGCAGGTAAGCACTCGAATATTCAATTGCTGACGCACAAAATACTGATTTAAAAAGAGTGCCGTTGTTCCTGTACCTGCAGGTAAAAACACCTTGAGATCGGAAATTTGCCGTGACTCAGCCCAAGCAGCTATTTCGGTGGCTAACTGACTGACGCCATATTTCGCATACTTGCAACGCCCACCTTCGGGAATAAACAAAGCCTTAGGCTCAGCAGGCAAGACTTGCTGCTCAATATAATCCTGGCAAGTCCAATTAGGCTCACGATGAAGAGAAGGATTGGCTGCAATCAGGCTTGATAAATCAATGACACGCGTACCATTAGCAATAGCAGCGGCATAGTTACCCGTCGGCAATGTGCGGACATGGCTAGCGATATGATCCACATAAAAATCGCACTGCCAGCCTTTCAGTTTTGCGAGCGCCGACAGTGAATACAGTGAGTTAGCCTGCGCGGAGCCATAACCAATCAGCTTAGTCACGCCAGCAAAATCATGGTCTAGAAAATAGGCAAACTTACGCGCCTTATTGCCACTAAACGCAGGATGCAATAAATCGTCTCGCTTGAGAAATATCTCGCGTCCGGCAAAGGAAAAAGACTCAACAGGACTCTTAGAGAGCAAGCTTTGACTCAACTGGCTATTGGCTAACATGAATACACTCGAAGGAAACAAGGTCGTTAGTGTACCGCGAGCTTGTCTACATCGTCCGTAATTATTAAGCATTTTCGCGAAAATCTAGCATTTTTTACAACGTCACACAGTCATCCATATGAACATCTTACTGATAAATAATGAAAAATATTTTGGCACAATTCTCGCTTATACCATTTAAGTATCAATTAATGATCCTGTGTGTTGGCCAACATCATACCAACACAGATTTAAAATGAGTTAAGGAGTATTCAATGTCGCTTTTACGGTTAATTTTCAATATCGCTTGGTTTGTCCTTGGTGGATTTGTAATGGGACTCGCCTGGTGGCTCGCAGGGATTTTGTGTTTTATCAGTATTATCGGTATTCCCTTCGGCCGTGCCTGCTTTGTCATTGGCGAATTAACCTTCTGGCCCTTTGGGCAAGAACAAATGAATCGTCGCCATTTAACCGGACGTGAAGATTTAGGCACTGGCGCCTTTGGCATGGTGGGCAATATTATTTGGTTCTTGCTGTTTGGGATTTGGTTGGCCATAGGTCATTTAGCCCATGCCCTCGCCTGCTTTGTGACGATTATTGGTATCCCCTTCGGGATCCAACATATCAAGCTGGCGCTACTAAGCCTGACGCCGATCGGGCAAACCATAGTAGCGAAAGCGTAATAACCACAGTAGCGAAGGCGTAGTAATCATAGTCGCTAAAGCGTAAGGCAAATCACTCAGCACTACTCTACGTCAGTAGGTAGTGCTGATAAATAGTTTGGCAGTGACTGCACTAACCTTGCCTCATGAAAGGCGGTTTCCTCATCGAGCAAATCGCCACAATCTGCAAACGACGCACTCCCTTCCCCTTGCTCTAGGCTTATGATTTCGAATAGATAATGCGCCAGTTTAGCTGGCGCATCTATGGTGATGTCATGACCACAATAGGCCAAGACAACCAACTCGACCTTAAACTGTTGTGCTAATGCCCTGCTGGTTTGAATATTCACTAAGGCATCACGATCACCCGATAAAATACTGACGGGCACAGGTAAAGACGCTGGGCAGCGATAACGAAACGCCGCCCACAACTGACGACATGCATTGCTGAAAAATGGCGTCGACTCGTGGCGATATCGGCTCCAACGCTCAATCAAGGCAATATCGCGCCGATGGCGATAGCTGGTTAAGCGCACAATTGTCGATTCGATGGGATGAAGCTGTCGACCACGGCAACGTTTGAGCCAAGCACTCAGGGCATTCAATCCATTAAATCGTTGATACCAAGGCGATAAGTTAGCCGCGCTGCTATTCAATACAAATAGGTGCTTTATCTGCTCCGGGCGCTGCTTAGCCATTTCCATGGCGAGCATGCCGCCCATCGATAAGCCCAGCAGATAAAAGGCTTGTCCCGCTAGTTGCTTATCCAATTGTTGCCACACCGAGCTGGCGTATTCAGCGATAGTTAAAGGGCTGGCTTGGTGAGTGAGGATCCCATTGCCGGGCAAGTCTGGGGTGAAAACTCTGCAACCCCGTTGCCTTAACCTTTGATCGAAGCCATTCCAATGGCGTTGATCCCGCATTAAGCCCCTGAGTAATACCCAAGTTGTCATTAAAAACGCTCCCGATACCAAAACTGCTGCGCACTCTGTGCTAGTTGTGTGAGATGCTCGGGCGTCAGTCCTTCTAACTCCCGTGCGTACGCCGCCTCCATCAAGAACTGCATCAGTACTGTGTGCCGACGTAAAATCCTGTGGTGTCTGTGTGTTTTTTGCGGATTAAAAAAACCCGCAAAATTAAATATTTGCCTTGGATTTTTCTTAATCCATGCCCAAGATCCCATCTCTAACGTTAAGGGTAAGAATGGAATGTTTGCTTGAGGATCTTGGGCATGATGCTGGCGGTACAAGTAATCCCAAATATCACCGTGGGTGCGATAAAACTGGCTCTGGGGCGCAAGCCGATAGTGGCCATGATGGGGATAGCTGGCTTCAAATAATTGCTTTAAGTGATAAATGAAGTGGGCATTTTCAAAGGACGCGCGAGTGTGGGCATAGGGAAACCAGATATGATCCGTCAAACCAAAACCAGAATGCGCATCGAGGGAGATAAGACTGGTGCTTTGTCTAAGCAATTGTTGCACATAGGCCACCAGCCCCGCGGTTTCAAGCTCCATGCCGCCAAGGCCACGAAACCAAGGTAACTTAGAGGAGAGCCGCTGCCCTCCAACCATAAAAGATACTTTTTCACGGGACTCTATTGGCGCATTGCGCATCAAGTCGACCTGATTTCCATTACCACGACTCCCCAGCAGTAACCCGACGGGATTCACCACAGGGACAAAGGCTAAGCGGATGTCCGTTAATAACGCTTGTAGGTGTTTGTCCCACGCAAGGCGCTGTAGCAGGCTGTTAAGCAAAGCTAAAATCACCTGAGAGCCAATCCGTTCCACCCCATGCACGCCGCCGACGAATAACACGGTCGGACAAGGGCGTTCGGTGACGCCTAACTCGACACTGTAGAGCGGAAAATGTTGGTGCCGAAATGGAATGTCCGCAAGAACCTGATATTTGAGTTTAAGATGATGAGTATCAATGAGTTGTGAAAGTGTATCTAACTCGAAGGGAATGTTATTCATATCATCCTAGAAAGTGAAATGAGCATCGACTCATAGCCTTAGGACGATATTAATGGCGAACCACGACACATTTATGACAACAGATTAAGCCAAAGCCAAGCTTCCTTTAGTGGCGTGTCACTTCCTCCTGAAACAACAACTCCCCCATAATGCTCTCAATATCCAGTTGAGCTAAGCCTTGGTCGAAAACATCTCGCCAATGGCGCCCCTCCTCGGTATTACGAAACGCAACATACAGCTGTTTATTGGCAAGCAGTTGTTTATTCACCTGTAATTTATCCGCCAATGGCTGGAGATGAGGCTGCTTTAACAGGTAATAGAGTACGTTGACATCAATCACTGCACCATCGATGCGACCGGCTGCCACCTTCTTGATGTTTTGTTCATCGGAGGTCACGGCCTCGACGGGCTGTGTACCGGAAGCAATCATCAGATCTAGGGAGTCGGTATTCACATAGTCCTTCACCACCCCTAAGGTATAGCGGTTCAGATCGGCTAAGTAGTGCCAGCTGATGGGATGTGATTTTTGCTCAACAATGCCTAATGGACTGATCCCTATTGGTTTTGAAAAAACAAATTTGTCCGTTTCAAAATAATATTCTGGAAAATAGCCAATGTAATCGGAGCTTGGCATGGCCGCCAATTTTATCGCTCGGCTCCAAGGGTAAAAATCCACGACCAGTTGCTGATCCATACGTTCGAAGGCGGCTTGAGCGACCGCGACACTGGCCCCTTGTTGTGCCAGTTGCTGACCAGAATAAGGCGGCCAGAGTAATGAGGTGAGCTTAAGCGTATCGGCAAATGCGCTATTGGCCGTGGCGAAAAGGCAACAGAGCATCAGTAGGCACCAGCGGAACATAACACCTCCATCAAAGGATCATCTGTTTTAATGGATTGAAAAACAAACAATTCATCACATGCTCATCGGTTAAACTCTTTTCAGTATAATCAGCCATGCCTCAAGGTACAGTGAATATTTGTTACATATTTACCCGACAAGAACCTAGCCTAAGCAGAAATGATAAGAGTAGACTGAAACGAGCATCGATATTCACTGTCGTCATGCACGCGGCGAAAAGTGGAAGATGAGGCCAAGCTGGTGAGAGCCAGCTGATGAAGTCAATCTGAGGGGACGCGATATGCCAATTTATTTCAAAGACAGTAAGTTGACTTTTATGCATCCCGCGATGACTCGAACCGTCATTACCGTGATTGGTGCATGTTTTACCTTAGTCGGAGGGATATTTTTACTCTTACCCGGACCGGGACTGCTGTTTATCCTGATAGGACTAACCCTCTTGAGCACCCAGTATCCTTGGGCAAAACGTTGGCTGCGCCTAAGTCAACGACAATTAACTAAGAGTGCGGCTTGGCTCGATAATCAAATTCGCCGCCACCGTCGATAATTTTGAATCTCGACCTAAACATCAACCCAAGCCATCGAACTTGGGTTGATTTATCTTATGTGCCCTTGGGCGTGATGACGTTTTAGGGGGATTTTTACAGCGATATGGCTAACGTTTATGCAAGGCAGAGTCCGTGCTGTGTTGTTATTCTACATAAACGGACGATAACGCAGCAGAAACGCCAGCTAAACACTGCCCGAAGGGTTCGTTTGGCAAGTTAACTCTCTTACTTGGTGTAATAAAAGTGATTCGCCATTCGAGTAGAATAATGACAGGTCATCCTCGTTTCGTGAGCTCAAACTTGCCAGAACGAACAACATTTCATCTCAAAACGTCAACATGCCCTATGCATTAATATCCTCATATAACTCTTGATACATCAGCTCACGCATTTTAAATTTCTGGATTTTGCCCGTGACAGTCATGGGGTATTGCTCCACAAACTTGATGTAGCGAGGCACTTTAAAGTAGGCAAACTTTTCGGTGAGGAAATGACGAATATCCTCCTCTGAAATCGTGGCGCCACTGCGAACCTTGATCCACGCGCACACTTCCTCGCCGTATTTATCACTGTGTACCCCAAACACTGCCGCATCTTGCACATCTTTATGGGTATAGAGTTTCTCTTCAATTTCACGGGGATAGATATTCTCGCCACCGCGAATAATCATATCTTTAATGCGACCAACAATTTGCACATAGCCTTGCTCATCCATTTGCCCAATATCGCCAGAATGCAGCCAGCCTTCACTGTCGATGGTTGCCGCCGTTTTTTCAGGATCGTTCCAGTAACACTGCATTATGCAATACCCACGGCTACAGACTTCACCGGGTGTATTTATCGGCAGCACTTCACCAAATTCATCGACGATTTTCACTTCGGTATGGGGTAAAGCACGGCCAACGGTCAGCACACGCTTCTCTACCGGTGAGTCGATTTCGGTAATGTGATTCAGCGGGCTGCACTCGGTTTGCCCATACCCAATTAACACTTCCTGCATATACATCAGGTTTTGTACCCGGCGCATTACTTCTTCTGGGCAAGTTGCCCCCGCCATAACACCGGTACGCAGCGAGCTTAAATCAAAGCGTTTAAATTCGGGGTGCTCTAACTCGGCAATAAACATGGTCGGTACACCGTGCAGTGCGGTGCAGCGTTCACGTTCTACCACCTCTAGAGTGGTCAGCGGATCGAAGGAGTCCCCAGGAAAAACCGCCGCCGCGCCCTTAGCAAGGCACACTAAGCTCCCGAGTACCATGCCAAAGCAATGATATAAAGGCACTGGAATACAGAGCTTATCCTCACAGGTAAACTTCATCGCCTCGGCCACTAAGTAGCCATTATTCAGGATGTTATGGTGCGATAATGTCGCACCCTTCGGGCTGCCTGTGGTGCCAGAGGTAAATTGAATATTAATGGCATCATAAGGGCTAAGTGATTCGGCGATTTGCTCTAGCGCAGCCTTGTCATCGGCCGTCACCTCAACCAATAAATCATCAAAGTTCAACATGCCGGGAGACTGCTCAGCCCCCATGCGGATCACAAACTGTAACTCGGGCAACGCCTTGGCCTGCAATTGCCCTGCGGCGCACACCTTAAGCTCTGGCGCTAACTCGTAGAGCATCTGTAAATAGTTACTGGACTTGAATTTATCGGCGCAAATCACCGCCCTACAGCCCACGTTAGTTAGCGCATATTGTAATTCTTCAGGCCGATAAGCGGGGTTGATACACACCATGATGGCGCCAATTTTGGCGGTGGCGAATTGGGTTAGACACCACTCAATATTATTGGGCGACCAAATGCCCACGCGATCCCCAGGACCTATGCCAAGTTTGAGTAAACCTGTGGCCAAAGCATCAATTTGTGCAAGGTATTGGCGGTAATTCCAGCGGATATCTTGATGATTCACGACAACGGCTAACTGTTCGGGATAAACGTTAGCGATATCGTTAAGATACTGTCCTATGGTTTTCTCAACGAGCTCTGGGGAATTAGGCCCCCGGAACTCACTGTATTTGAGAGGATGAGTGGCTTGATTTGTTGCTTGAGTCGTTGAAACAGACATTAAGGCCTCCGTGCTTTTTTATTATGGTTAGCGGGATTCAAACTAACCAATCCTCGGAACATGTCACAAGTAAAAAAGCACGGTATTAGACTAAAGAGTAAGGATGTTCTGTTACTCGAACGTCTTGATTAACGGGTAATAAACGCTACCTGTTTATCGGAAGTTACCACCTCTAAACGCTGCAAACGCTCCATAATCGCCAGCAATACCCCTTGGCGGCGCATATTCTCTAACACCCCAGGGCTGAACACTTCGAGGCGAGTCATCGCAGTTAATAACAGGCGGCATTGCGCGACACTGGCATCACGGATATAAGCAGGTTTATCAACTAAGTAACTGTTGTTATACCAATAATCCCAAGTGAAATTTGCCAGCAACCAGCCCTGAGTAGTTAAATCGCTGATAAATTCCAACATGCGATCGCGGTGCAGGCTCACATCACCCGCGGTAAAATCTTTAAGGTATTTAGTGTATAGGCCACTGTCTGTGGTCATTGCTGAAGTTTCCATAGCACACCTCACTGTCTCAACATCACTCATATAAAAGTCGGGTATTGAAAAAAGCTTGGATTAGGATCTAAAGCTGCCAACTTTGCATCAATTCGCGGCGTCATAGCACCAGTGCATAAGGCATACCAGACTCGATAGTGACAACAGGGTAAGCTGGGTTAACTGAACGCTGACTTAACGCTCTCAATAATCTGCTCAGAGTACGGTTAACTGTGAGGCAAACAAAAAGTAAGATAAACTCAATGCATTAACTCAAAGAGACTGGCTGTTTTTGTGAAGGATAAAAGATGAACTACTGGCTGATGAAATCGGAACCCGACGAATTTAGTATCGACGATCTTAAGGCTTGCCCCAATCAAACTGAAGCTTGGTTTGGGATCCGTAACTACCAAGCACGTAACTTTATGCGAGATGCGATGCAAATTGGCGATCAAGTCTTCTTTTACCACTCAAGTTGCAAAGTCCCCGGCATCGTCGGCATTGCCGAAGTCGTGACGCAGGCCTATCCTGACAGCTCGGCCTTTGACCCTGAATCAAAATATTTTGATCCTAAGTCCGATCCACAGCAGCCACGCTGGTTAAGGGTGGATATTCGTTTCGTCAAACAATTCAAGGAAATCATCCCCTTAAGTTTGATCAAAAGTTTGCCGCAACTGGCCGATATGTACTTAGTCTCTAAAGGTTCTAGGCTGAGCATTCAACCTGTTACCGAAGAACAATGGCAAGCCGTGCTTATGCTCGCCCGCTAAGGGCGCATATTCAGCTAAAGTTCATCTAAGCTAAGCTAGATTGACCACAACCACGTAATTCCTAAGGGAGCTAGTATGAATAAATTAACTGCAACACTGATTGGCGGAGTCGTACTCAGTTTGGTCGCCCCAATGGCCGCTTTTGCAAAGAATGAGCATGAGCACGACAAGCGAGACAAAGACTTACCACCCGGCTTACAAAAGAAAGCCGATAAAGGTCAGCCTCTCCCTCCCGGATGGCAGAAAAAACTGCGTCGTGGCGATATCCTAGATTACGATATTTATGACCGCGGCCGCGTCGTAGTCCCCATCGACAGAGACGGCAGAATAAGCATTGAAGTCGAAGGTTCCATTATCAAGCTCGATGAAAAGAGCCGTAAGATCCTCGATATCATCAATGTGGTCACCTATTGATCTGAATGTGCAAACGGCTTACTGCGCACACTTAAACAGTTAAGTGTGCGCATTTTCGTTTAGGGTTAACGCCCATCGAGCATGCGGCCAAGCCCGCCGAGGACAGAACCTTCGCCGCGGTCACTACCACCAGCAGAGGGAGCGTGAGCAATAATGCGATCCGCCATCCGCGAGAAGGGTAGACTCTGCAGCCACACAGTGCCATGGCCTTTTAAGGTCGCTAAAAACAGGCCTTCACCACCAAACACCATCGATTTTAACGAGCCTGCGCGCTCGATATCGTAATCAATTCCTGGGGTAAAACCGACCAAACAACCTGTGTCAACACGTAAAGTTTCGCCTTTGAGTTCTTTCTTTATTAAAGTGCCACCCGCATGAATAAACGCCATGCCATCACCCTGTAAGCTTTGCAGAATAAAACCTTCACCACCGAAAAAGCCCGTGCCTAGGCGGCGATTAAACTTCATGCTCACTCGAGTCCCTAGGGCGGCGGCGAGGAAACTGTCTTTCTGACAAATCAGCTCTCCGCCATATTGAGCGAGATCGATAGCCAAAATCGTCCCTGGATAGGGCGCGGCAAACGCCACTTTACGTTTCTGATGCCCGAGGTTCGTAAAGTGTGTCATAAAGATGCTTTCACCCGTCAACACACGTTTACCCGCCCCCATCAACTTGCCAAAAAAGCCAGATTCAGGCTCGGAGCCGTCACCCATTTTGGCCTCGAAGCTAATGTCCTGCTCTAGATAATTCATCGCGCCGGCTTCGGCGATCACAGTCTCGTGCGGGTCAAGTTCCACCTCAACCAGCTGCATGCTGTGACCGATAATTTCATAGTCCACTTCGTGGCAACGTCTAGACATACCATTCCCTTACTCTGTTAGTCCAATTAATGTGGCAAATCGTAATCATCAGTGCCACGATATTGGACTCACTTTATGACATAAAATGTCAAAAGGCGACCGTTTTTATCCCAAGGTTGCGTCAGTAAGTTGTTTCAAAACATGACAAGTCGCAGAGGATTAACCTAAGCCCACCCCGTTAAACTGCCCTGCTTTAGCAAATTCCTCTAGGATTAATTCGGTAAAGAGTTTGCCAGCACGGCCCAAGGGGCGCTCAAGGGTCGAGACTAACTGGGGAGTAAAGGTATAGCGACTGCCACCGACAAAGTCGACTTCCACAAGCTCACCACTCAATAACTCCTCCTGCACCAGAAAATCTGGCAGCCAACCAAAGCCGAGTCCTTTTAATAACGCGTTCTTTTTCATAATAAAACCAGAAAGATAGAACACTTTATCGCCGCCAAATTGCAGCTCATCTCGATAGGTTTTATTGGGGGAGGAATCTTCGATGGTCAGCTCAACATGTTGCTGTAACTCGGGCAAACTGATGTGTTTTTGCTGAGCCAGAGGATGTGAAGCACTCGTCACCAGCACACTGGTTATCGCAGGGAGTGGCTGTGGGTGATAATAGGGGCCGGTGCGGTAGTCTTTAACCAACATCAGATCCGCGTTATCACGCTCGAATCTGTGCTGCACACCACCGAGAAACTCCATATTGAGTTGGATTTTCGTTGGAATTTGATGCTCTGCCATCCGTTTAAGTGCCGTCATAATCGGCTCCATCGGCAAGGCGCCATCGATCACTAACTCAAGCTTCGGCTCCCAACCTTCACTGAAACGACTGGCAAGATGTTCGATATTGGCAAGGTGTTGTAACAGTCTTTGCCCCTCGGCCAAGATCACCCGCCCCTCGCTTGTTAATTCGGCGCGGTATTGATCACGACTAAAAAGTTGCACACCTAAGTGCTCTTCCAGCTTTTTGACCTGATAGCTGACCGCCGATTGCGCCTTGTGTAAACGCTCGGCGGCTTTGGCAAAACTGCCCTCTTCCACCAACACTTGCAGCACATTAAAAGCATCAATATCGATGCGCATGGGGACTCCTAGGCTCTCATTAACATGTCACGGAAACGCTACGAAGCGTAAAGCAGTTAATACCATCTAATTTTTAGATGGAGATAACAGATTTATTATTCTTTTTTTTGTTCATTCAAGCAACTAAATTGATAAGAAGATCACACTAATGCAACTTGCAGCATAACGACTCGCGGTGTAGGCAAGCCTGCAGCGCAACTTTGAAGGAATCACCATGCCATTTTATGTGAAACAAGGCCAAGTCCCCCATAAGCGCCATATCGCATTTGAGAAAGAAAACGGCGAGTTATACCGTGAGGAGCTGTTTTCAACCCATGGTTTTTCCAATATTTATTCGAATAAATATCACCACAATATGCCGACTAAGGCATTGGAAGTAGCGCCCTACCGCCTCGGTCACGGTGCCCAATGGGAAGATTCATTAGTTCAAAACTACAAATTGGACTCTCGCACGGCCGATCGCGAAGGCAACTTCTTTAGTGCCCGCAACAAAATCTTTTATAACAATGATGTGGCCATCTATACCGCAAAAGTGACTCAAGACACGCCGGAGTTTTACCGCAATGCCTACGCCGATGAAGTGGTGTTTGTGCACGAAGGTGAAGGTACGCTCTACAGTGAATATGGCACTCTAGAGATCAAAAAATGGGACTACTTAGTGATCCCACGCGGCACCACACATCAGCTCAAATTCAACGATTACAGTAATGTGCGCTTATTTGTAATTGAAGCCTTTTCAATGGTGGAAGTGCCAAAACATTTCCGTAATGAATACGGTCAGTTACTCGAGTCTGCCCCCTATTGTGAACGCGATCTACGCACGCCCGTATTGCAAGATGCCGTGGTTGAACGTGGCGCCTTCCCGCTGGTATGTAAATTTGGTGATAAGTACCAACTGACTACCTTAGAGTGGCATCCCTTTGACCTTGTGGGTTGGGATGGCTGTGTTTACCCCTGGGCATTTAACATTACCGAATACGCACCAAAAGTCGGCAAAATTCACTTACCGCCTTCAGACCACTTAGTGTTTACCGCCCACAACTTTGTGGTGTGTAACTTTGTACCGCGTCCTTATGACTTCCACGAGCGTGCCATTCCTGCGCCTTACTATCACAACAATATTGATAGTGATGAAGTGCTGTACTACGTCGACGGTGACTTTATGAGTCGTACTGGGATTGAAGCCGGTTACATCACCCTACATCAAAAAGGGGTAGCGCACGGTCCACAACCCGGCCGTACCGAAGCCTCGATTGGCAAAAAAGAAACCTATGAATATGCAGTGATGGTGGACACCTTCGCCCCACTGAAATTAACCGAACATGTGCAAAATTGCATGAGTAAAGACTACAACCGCTCTTGGCTAGAAAACTAACGCTGCACCGCAGCATGAGTGAATGGCTTAACTAAGCCTACTAGCCGTAAGTCACCACAGCGAACAAGGCAAAAAGAGTGACTGCGTGTTGAATTAATCAAGAGGAACAGATCATGGCAAGCGAACTCAATCCACTGGGCTTACTCGGTATCGAATTTACCGAATTTGCCAGCCCCGATAGCGATTTTATGCACAAAGTGTTTATCGACTTTGGTTTTTCACTGCTGAAAAAAGCCAAAAATAAAGACATTTTGTACTACAAACAAAATGACATTAACTTCCTGCTTAACAACGAGCGCGAAGGATTTTCGGCAGAATTTGCCAAATCCCACGGCCCTGCCATTAGCTCTATGGGCTGGCGCGTAGAAGATGCCAGCTTTGCTCACCGTGTGGCGGTAGAGCGCGGCGCCAAAGCCGTAGCCGATTCGGCCAAGGATCTGCCTTATCCAGCCATTTATGGTATTGGTGACAGCTTAATTTATTTTATCGACACCTTCGGTGCCGACAACAATATCTATGCCACTGACTTTGAAGATTTAAGTGAGCCTGTGATCACCCAAGAGAAAGGCTTTGTCGAAGTAGACCACTTAACCAATAACGTCTACAAAGGCACCATGGAACATTGGGCTAACTTCTACAAAAACATCTTTGGTTTTACCGAAGTGCGCTACTTCGACATCAGCGGCGTACAAACCGCACTGGTGTCTTACGCCCTGCGCTCACCCGATGGCAGCTTCTGTATCCCAATTAACGAAGGTAAAGGCAACGATAAGAACCAAATCGATGAATACCTGAAGGAATACAACGGTCCAGGCGTACAACACTTAGCCTTTAGAAGCCGTGATATCGTTAAATCCTTAGATGCGATGGAAGGTAGCTCGATTCAATGCTTGGATATTATTCCTGAATATTACGACACCATTTTCGATAAAGTCCCACAAGTGACCGAAAACCGTGAGCGTATCAAGCATCACCAAATTTTGGTGGACGGCGACGAGTCAGGCTATTTATTGCAGATCTTCACTAAGAACCTGTTTGGCCCGATCTTTATCGAAATCATTCAACGTAAGAACAACTTAGGTTTTGGTGAAGGTAACTTCACCGCCCTGTTCCAATCGATTGAACGTGACCAAATGCGCCGCGGCGTACTGTAATCGCAGCCATTAATGCATAAGAAACAAAAACGGTACACACTGCGTACCGTTTTTTTATGCCCTATAGTGACCCGTTGTTTGTCACGCTTCGCGTATGGCCTTTCGATTATTGTCTTTCGACATTACCTTTTGAGTATCGCCCCTTACAGTACGCTGGAGCATCGCACTTTCGAACAAAGCTTCTTGGTGTGGTCCTTAAGCGTGATACTTTACAATCGTATTTTTGCCCTGTGCCTTGGCTTGATACAAAGCCTTATCCGCCAAATGCAGCAACGACTCGCCAGTGATACCTTGTTGATACTCCACCCAACCAATGCTCACAGTGCAGTAAATCGTGTGCTCCTCGGCTGCTATCGACATCTCTGCAAAGGATTTTCGAATACGTTCAAGCACGGGATACACCTGCTCAGCATCAATATCCCTAAGCACAAGGGCGAACTCTTCACCGCCTAGGCGCGCGGCAATATCTTGGCTACGGCTGTGATTGTGTATCAACTGCGCCAACAGCTGGATAACCCTATCGCCCACACTGTGACCATAGGTGTCGTTAATCATCTTAAAGTTATCGAGATCCAACATAGCGACCGAATAACGCACTGTCGGGCCGTTAAGATTTGTCAGCTGTGGCATAAAGCCGCGGCGATTCAGTAGCCCCGACAAGGGATCATAGAGCGCCTCTTGCACCGCAGTTTGCTTATCTCTCTCGGTTCGGCGCAGCTGTGCCCGCTGTAACGACACCCCAAAAATCGTTAATGCCGATGACAACACAAAAGCCATCATCTCCGCATTGGTTTGATATGGCGTGGCATTGATAAACGGACCATAACCCTGAGCTGTCGCTAAAATCATAAACAGCATGGAGGCGCTGCTAAACAGCGCGAGGTAAAAACGCGTGACCTCAAAGGAGAGCACAACCAATAGCGGCGGGATCACATAAAACAACCAGCCCAGATCAAACTTAACCCCCACCAAACAAAACAGTGGCAAGCCAATCAAGGGCAGAAGGATATAGCGGGTTTTGGCTATGCTTAGCACATTGGGTTCCACCCATCCGGCATACAGCTGATACACCAACACTATTCCCAGAATATCGGCAAAGAAAAACATTTGCCCCATACTCCAAAACGCGCTGGGTAAAATATAACCGCCAAGCACTAAGTTAGCGGATAACAATGCGCTGGAGCCGAAAATGGGGATGATGCCTGCGACCACCACAAACTTCATCAAGTCATTCGCACTTCCCGTCCCCTGTGGCAAGAAGCGTCTGAGTAACAACATCGACATCGCAGGCGCGAGCATATCGCTTAACGCGGCAATTGAAGTATGCAGCAGCGAAAGACCGAGGGAGTCCTGTTGCAACATGCCTTGAAAATTCAAAGTAAAACTGCCGAGGAATATCAGCATCAATGCCTTACGCCCCCACATGAGTAACATCACCAAGGCAATGCCGGAGGGCAGCCAAATCAAGGTGATATTCTCAGGTTGCAAGCTAAATAACGTTTGGCCTAAGGCGCCAGTTAGCCAATAGATAATGCCTGCGCACAGCAGTGCGATATGGCTTTGTCTTGCTGGCAACAAAGGCGAAAAAAGTGTCTTCAATCGGTAATCAACCTCAAAGAGCGCTAACGCATAAAATTAAAAGGTTTATTGGGTCGCTATTAAAGCTTATGCCATGTGCATTAAATGGCAGTACAACCAAGTTTACATATAAACTCGGCGACGGCTTTAACCTCAGCGACCAAAAGCCCTGTAGGATTGATCTTCAGTACGCATTAGAAACAGTGATTTGCTTAATCACCCTGCAAGGATTACCCACAGCCACACTATTGGCTGGAATATCTTTATTCACCACACTGCCCGCGCCAATCACACAGTTATCGCCAATGGTGACACCGGGCAATACACTGACATTACCGCCGAGCCACACATGGTGACCAATATGAATAGGCTTACCAAATTCTGTTGTAAGACGAGCAATGGGATCAATAGGATGGGTCGCAGTAGAAATCAGTACATTAGGCCCAAACATCACATGGTTGCCAATCGTGACCTGACAAACGTCGAGTATGGTTAAGTTGTGATTCGCATAAAATTGCTGGCCAATTTGGATGTTATAGCCGTAATCACAAAAGAAGTTAGGCTCGATATGGGCACAACTAGGCACATTGAGTAGCTCACGCAAGTGGGCCATGCGCGCCTCAAGCTGTGTGGGATCGGCATGATTAAATCGATGACAGAGTAATTTAGCTCGCATTCTTTCGGCGACTAAGGTTTCATCGGAGGCTTGATAGGCTTCCCCCGCCAACATTTTTTGCTTTTCTGTCATCTAAGTTCAACATTTAACCCTTGTTATAATGACGCAACCCTAACAATCGACTATCAATAATTCAAGCGCAACAACAAATCCGATGCTTTTTTTGCATCAATTGTTGTACGGTTTTACATCCAGCCAAGCTAACGTCAGCAAACAATGCCTTCAAACACGATGAAAATTAGCTCCGCTCATTCAAGCCGATTGGCTAACTCTCTCATTTTCATTACACTAGCGTTCCTTCACTCTTCTAGTAGACCGTTTAGACCATGCCAGATTTTGCCTTACTCGCAGTGTTTATCCCGACCTTTTTCTTTGTTTCTATCACCCCGGGGATGTGTATGACACTTGCCATGACGCTCGGGATGAGCATTGGTGTGCGCCGTACCCTGTGGATGATGCTCGGTGAGCTTGTTGGGGTTGCCTTGGTCGCTACCGCTGCTGTCATGGGGGTGGCGAGTATCATGCTTAACTACCCTGAGGTTTTTCAGGTATTTAAATGGGTTGGTGGCATTTACTTAGGCTATATCGGCGTACAGATGTGGCGCGCCCGAGGCAAGATGGCCATGCTCAGCGATGATGACACTAACCCAAGAGCCAGTAACTTTACGCTGATTTCACAGGGGTTTATTACCGCCATTGCTAACCCTAAGGGTTGGGCGTTTATGGTGTCGCTATTACCGCCATTTATTAATGCCGAGCGCGAGGTTGCGCCGCAGCTCCTAGCCCTACTTAGCATTATTATGGTGACAGAGTTTACTTCTATGTTGGCCTACGCCAGTGGCGGTAAGAGTCTGAGGATATTTTTAAGTCGTGGCGATAATATTCGTTGGCTAAATCGTATCGCCGGCAGCCTTATGATTGGCGTTGGCATTTGGTTAGCGGTGAGCTAGTTAAACATGCTGTCTTGAGTGATATGTGCTTAGTACATCACTCTTTTGTGTAGACCCATTCGCGTCGCGCCAACGTATTTGTTGACGCAACGCTCTACGTTTATGGTGGTTATTAGCCCTTTTTATAGGGCAACACCTCGCGCATCTGCTGCATATACACTTCCATTTGTGCAGCTTCCTCCTCGGTAAAATGTGCTATGGCTCGCTTAAAGTCGGGATGAGCAATATTGTGGTAGGAATAAAGCGCCACAGGCTCGAAGCCGCGCAGCACTTTATGTTCGCCCTGAGCGCCGGCATCAAAGATATCAATCCCATGGGCGATACAGTATTCAATACCCTGATAATAACAGGCCTCAAAGTGTAATCCCTCAAGCTCGACAATGCTGCCCCAATAACGACCAAACAGACATGTCTGCCCTTGCTCGTTGCGGCCCGTAAAATACAGCGCGCCCGCTAACATCTGCCCTTTCGCATCACTTACGACGAGCAAGACAATTTGCTCAGCCAACCGCTCGGCAATCATGTTAAAAAATGTTGGGGTTAAATAGCCACGATGGCCGGAGCGTTTAAGGTAGGTTAATTGATAACATTCAATAAAATGCTGCCATTGCTCACGGCTAATATCCGCTCCCGCGACAAACTCATAGTGCAAGCCATAGGGCTGTAGCTGGGCACGCTCCTTAAGGATGTTTTTACGCTTACGGGAGGTGAGCGCCGCTAAAAACGCGTCAAAATCTGCATAGCCACGATTATGCCAATGGAACTGGGTGCTTAAACGCTTAAGGGAAGTGGGATTGGATGCCTCAGTAAATAGCGCTTGCTGCGAAGGCGAGACAAATAAGCAATGCCAAGAGGACATTGGCGCATCCACGGTCACAAATTGCTCATTTAAGCACGTAAATACGGCGCGACTTAGCAGCTTGACCTCCGCAGCCGAAAGCGTAGGCGATAGCCCCAACCGCCGCCCCTGCACCGGTGTAAACGGAATGGCATTTAACAATTTAGGATAATATTCAAAACCATGGCGCTCATAGGCCTGCGCCCATGCCCAATCAAACACGTATTCGCCGTAGGAGTGGGATTTTTGATAAAGCGGCATCAATGCCAGCAGGGGTAAATCCATAAAATCTGCGACATCCTTTTGGCTAAAAATAACGGCATCTGGCGCTAATTCTTGTGCAAATTCACTGTCAGTTGCGTCGAACACACCTAAATGATGTGGCCGCCAGCCCGTCGCGGCACAGGCCGACAAGCTCTGCTCTAAGCTGAGTAAATAGGCATGCTGGCAGAAGGGATTATCCGTCCCCATCAATCGGTCCCAGCTGTTAGCGTCAATACTCTGCACCGCGCTGGCAAAGGCCAATATCAGTTGTCTCATTCGTTGAATTCTTATCCGTTAAACACACTAAGCAAAGATCCAAGGTTGCAATTAAGCCTAATTCTCGGCACATTGCATAGCCAAAATGAAAATAAATTCAGGATTGAATATGCGCCGCGCAGGAACTTTTAGACCTCTTATTCTCGCTATCGCCATGGCATTGCCTTTGTTGTCTTCGCCCACTCTCCATGCCGAAGAGCCTTCGATTTTCAGCCAAATGGCCACGGCACAACCCGTATGGGCAAAACATGGTATGGTCGCCAGCCAAGAAGCGCTGGCCAGCCGCACTGGCATCGAAATTTTGAAGCAAGGCGGTAATGCCGTCGATGCTGCGGTGGCGGTCGCATTCAGTTTAGCCGTCACGCTCCCCCGCGCGGGCAATATTGGTGGCGGTGGCTTTATGCTTGTCCATCTGGCCAAAGAAAACAAAACCATCGCCATCGATTACCGTGAAATGGCGCCATCAAAGGCGAAAAAAGACATATTCCTCGATGAGAATGGCGATGCGGTAACTAAATTAAGCCGTGAACATGGTCTGGCTGTCGGCGTCCCAGGCACTGTGATGGGCATGAGTTTAGCCCTTGAAAAATATGGCACTATGACCATGGCGCAAGTCACAGCGCCCGCCATCAAAATGGCGCAGGAAGGCATTAGCGTTACCCCAGATCTGGCGGTATCCCTTGCAGGCTTAAAGCGCCGAATGAGCCAATGGCCAAGCACGGCAGCCATCTTCTATAAGGCCGACGGTAGCGACTACCAAGTGGATGATATTTTAAAGCAGCCAGAACTTGCCCACTCCCTGCAACTTATCGCCGAGAAAGGCACTAAAGGGTTCTACGAAGGTGAAACCGCAGAGAAACTGGTTAAGGCCGTGCAAGACGCTGGCGGCATCATGACCTTAGCAGATTTACAACACTACAAAACCGTCGAGCGTGAACCCGTTCGTGGTCAATACCGTGGATATGAGGTGGTTTCTATGCCACCGCCATCCTCGGGCGGCGTGCACATTATCGAAATGCTTAATGTGTTGCAGCAGTTCCCAATCGATCAATTTGGCCACAACACGGCGCAAACGATTCATGTGATGGCCGAAACCATGAAGCATGCCTACGCCGATCGCAGCGAGTATTTAGGCGATCCCGATTTTTATAAGGTGCCCGTCAAGCAGTTAACCAATAAAGACTACGCCCAAAAGATTGCCAGCCAAATTGCGCTAAATAAAACCACACCTAGTACCGAAATCAAACCCGGTAATCTAGCGCCCTATGAGAGTGACCAAACCACCCACTTCTCGGTGGTCGATAAATGGGGCAATGCGGTGTCTAACACTTACACCTTAAACTTCAGTTACGGCTCGGGTTTAGTCGCCAAAGGCACGGGGATTTTACTCAATAACGAAATGGATGATTTTTCCGCTAAACCCGGCACGCCTAACGGTTACGGCTTAGTGGGTGGCGATGCCAACGCGGTGGAAGGTAATAAACGTCCGTTGAGTTCAATGAGCCCCACCATAGTGATGAAAGACGGCAAACCTTTCTTAGTGACAGGCAGCCCAGGCGGTTCACGCATCATTACCACCACGCTGCAAATCATTATGAATGTGATTGACCACGGCTTAAACATTGCCGAAGCCAGCAATGCAGCGCGGGTACACCACCAATGGCTACCCGATGAACTTAGGGTCGAAACCAGCCTGAACCGCGATACCATTTCGTTACTCGAAGCCAAAGGCCATAAGGTGAAAGTGCAATCGGCCATGGGCAGCACCCAATCCATTATGGTAACGGACCAAGGGATTTTTGGTGCCACCGATCCCCGTCATTCGGGTAGCGAAGCCGTCGGTTACTAATCGCTGATTGGCATACAAGCGTTATGTAAAAAGGTTGGATAGGAGTGATAAGGCTGATTGCCAAGCTGCTCGATATTGAGCATTCAAGCTAAGCAGTGGATATTGACTCTCTCAGTAAGAGTCAAGCAAACGACAAAAGCAGATTATTAGCAAATGCCGGGCGTTATATTCACTAATCTCCTATCACTGAGTGATGCTAAAGCCGTGTCTTATTGGACACGGCTTTAGCTTACAGGGAAGAGTATTTAAAAGTTGTAGCTTAGGCTTAACTCAATCTTTCGAGGTTCACCGAAGAAACCTTGATTGTAAAAATCAATGCTGGAGTAATATTTTTTATCAAATAAGTTATTGATATTAAGCTGAACTTTAGCATCATCCGTCAGTTGATAGCTTGTCATCAGGTTGACTAGGTAATAGCTGTCTTGCTCGGAGCGCTCGCCATTAGGACCCGCTTTATCTTTGTAAATTTTACTCTGCCAACTTAAGTTACCGCCAACGGTTAAATCCGCGAGTGCACCATCAAAGTGATAAAGTGAGGATAAACGCACCAGATCTTTAGGTAAATGAGTGCTAAAAGCTGCTCCATCCTGATCTTCTGATTTGCTATAGGTATAGCTGAAAAACAGATCCCAATTTTCTGTTGGTTTACCGTTTAGCTCAACTTCATAACCTTGGTTACTGGTTCCATCTACCAAATGCATAGGATAACTGCCACCTGGTAAGGGAAGTGCGCCATCATCGGGTTCTGCCACATTTTCTTTTTGCACTTTAAATACGGCAACACTGGCGGTCAGTTTCTCATCGAAGAAATCCCCTTTTGCCCCCAATTCAATATTGTTCCCCGTCATCGGATCTAAGCGCTTATTGTTCGCGTCCCTTGCGTCTTGCGGTAAAAATATTTCGGTATAACTGGTGTAAATCGAGATGCTATCGTTCAGGTTGTATATCAGGCCAGCATAAGGTGTAAAAACATCGCTATTGTTGTAGTCATCAGCCGCGTTTGATTCAAATTTATATTGGCTAATGCGGCCACCCAGTAACAACATCCATTGATCATGTAAATTAATTTGGGTCGCGAGATAGGCCCCCTTTTGAGTTTCCTCACCTTCCTGATAGATTGGCGTCGACGGATAATTAGGTTCGGCAATTGAGCCATCCCATTCGAAGAAGTTACCAATACTTAAACTATTCAATGGATAATAGGAATCTGCAGTCGTATCTTGCTTAGAATACAATAAACCCGCAGTCAATTTATGCTCGCGGCCAAAGAGCTCAAATGGCCCTGAGGCAAATAGTCGTGCGGCATCTTGTTTACGTGTCGATTGGTAGATCATCGCCGATGATTTCATACCTAAGCCAGTCGTTTTATCTGGCGCACCATAGAGATACAGCAAGTGGCCGTCCATCTCATCTTCACGATGTTCGACGTCAAATTTAAGGTCCCAATTATTATCAAAATCATGTTCAAGCGTGGCAAAGACATTCGCGCCATTCCGTTGCCAACTCGACCAAGAGGCAGCCGTTGTGGTCGAGCGAGGTAAATCATTGGCTAAGCTGCCATCGGCATAAAATAGCGGGATACCACCCCAAGTTGAGCCTTTTGGATCACGATCACTGTAATCGGCACCTAGGGTAAATAAGGTATTGTCACCGAGTTTTGCCGTTATAACACCATAAATTTGGAGGTTTTCATCTTCGGCAAGATCAATGTAACTATCTGATTTTTCATAGGCAGCAGCAAAACGAGCCTGCACAGCACCACTATCTGTCACATCAACAGAGGCATCGCCTTCAACTCGGTAACTATCCCATGAACCGACTTTTGCGCTGACATAACCACCAGGCGCAGATTTAGGCCGTTTACGGATAAGGTTAATGGCCGCCGATGGTTCACCCGCCCCCGTTAAGAGTCCGGTTGCACCACGAACAACCTCTACGCGATCAAATAATATGGTGTCAGTTGAAGCGTCATTAAAGAAACTCGAATAGTTAACGGGCACGCCATCAAACTGAAAATTAGTAATGGGATTTCCGCGGGAGCTAAAGAAATAGCGATTAGTTTCAGCTTTTTGAGCATAAACCCCTGGGGTTAAAAACATTAAATCGGCAACACTATCCAGTGAGAAACTCTGAATAAACTCTTGATCGATAATGGTAACGGATTGCGGAGTTTCCCTAAGAGTTAAGGGTAAACCTGTTGCCGTTGCGGCCTTATCTAATCGACTCCCCTTGATACTAATGACCTCAATATTGGTCGCGGACTTGTCCTCACTGGCATAGGTGCCTGGTACGAATAAAAAACTCGCAATGAGTGTCGCTAACAGCGTTTTTTGCATCATGATTCCCCATCATTGTTTTTGAGAGATGCATTTTAATTGAAAATAATTATCAATACACAAGAATGATAACAATTCTCATTACATTTACACTCAAAGTTTGTAAAAATGTCGGGAGCATCACATGCTAAAGGCGAGTCCTCATTGTTGGTCGATGTTGCATGGCTTAGTAGCATCGCCATCCAGATTTATTCGATATCGTCTGTTTTATGGTTCTTTAGGATTCACTAAGTAAGTGGTAAAACTGGCCAATTACCCACCGCCATAGCACTCAATCATGATAAATAAGATTGACTCAGCCTTAACTCGCTCTTTATTATCAAGCTCTAACATATGAATTAAAAAGGAATTTATTGTGTCAATTGTATCGCTGATTTTGCTATTGCTCTTAGCTAGCATGATGTTTTTCGGCATGTTGAGTTATTCACTCGGGCGCAAAAAAACGACAAACCCTAAGCTCACAGGGATGCTAGGCGCAGTACTGGGATTATTCCCGTTATTGGGCGTTATTTTTTTGATTGTCTTAGTGCTAAAAGAAGACATTACAGCCCCAAGCCTCCCCCAAGGATAATAGCCTGCTCTAGCTAAAATGCGGTTAACCGACCTGAATTTATTCCACACTTAATTTAGCCAGACCATATAGTCGCAATGAGTTTTTAGCCAGAAGAATGCTTCGAGAGACAGTTGGGATTGTGTTGATTTCAACTGTCATTTTCGGATGTCGATTTTAAAGAAGATACTTGCTCATTTTGGGACAAAAGCATGTTAGATTCCCAACTCTAATTTTTGAGTTGCAGATTAAAACTTCTATGGTGATAACTCTTCAAGAAAGGGTGCTGGTTACGTCGTCCCGCTTGCTTGACTTGTTAACTGTTACGTACCTTTCGGCTAGCTTTGTAATCACGTTGTAACCCCATGTGCTAATGAAATCGGATTTTTCGATTTCTCTTGCAATGCCTACTACGTTATAACCAGAGCCAATAATTACACTGCCTGTTTCAGTAATGCTTTTTATATGTACGGCTCCAGTTTCGATGATGTTAGCACCTTTGATTTGGCTTAATGTTGGCGGTGCCTCACCAAACCAATCTAACAGGCCCACAAAGAACAAACGTGTATCGGTTTTACCTTGACGCAATAATTTAGCTAGTACCACGCCGCAGCCAAAACCACCTTGTTCAAGAGGCACAGCCCAAAACTGTCCTTGCTCAAGGTAGCTTGTTGATTTAGGTTTGAGTGGATATTCGATGCTCATTGTTTTGTACTGTTAACGCCCGCCACAAACGCGAGCAACGTGGTGCGAGTCGAGCGCCCAACGGACGCGCTTTTGATGGCGACTGTTATGTTTTTCTACTAAAAGCATAGTTACCAATCGGCCGCATATTCTTTATTCGCTTTAAACGCTTCGACCTCTAAAGGTGCTTTGTCGTACCCATATTCTGCTAATTCCGAGAAGTGCTGAGTTATTATATGGCTGAGATTGCCTCGTTCAATTTGAAGTACATGAACCAATTCATGGGCTAGCTTTGGCCTATTTAATTCATAACCATTGCGAACATAAATTGAGTATCCGAACACTTGAGCATTGTTGATAACGCCTTCACCAATAAATCCGAGTGCTTCACCTAGTGTTTTCAGCGCAAAGTTTTCGTATGGGAACGGAACTTCATCCACATACACAATCCTTATTTTTTTGGGGTTTTGAATTCCTATTTCTTCTGCTAAAGACAATTCTTGTGCATTAAGAGGTATTCCAGACTCCAAACCTTTTTTATCAGTTTCATATGCCCAGTCAATATACTGTGGTAGTAATATATTTGAGATAAGTTTCTCGTATGACAGTACTGCTATGATAATGGCAACGACCAATATGAGCGTTGTAAACCTGATGAACTTCATGTACTTCAAATCCTTTTCTAAAAAATCTAGTGAACTACGGAAGAAACATAACGCCCGCCACACAGGCTAGCAACTTGTTGCGAGTCCAGCGCCGCAGGCGCGATGTGCTGGCGTTTGTTATGCATTTTGCGGCAATGCCTCTGAAATGGCCTTTTTCATTAGTTCATCATCATTAAGTAATTCACGGTAGTTTTCGTAAGGCAAGTTTCCATCGTTTACTTGCCTCACAACAAAGATCTGCATTCGCCACGGATCTGGGTCGGGTTTGTCAAAATCAAAATCGATCCCTCCAACATCAGGAGTTTTAAAAACATCTACACCGATACCGTGAGTTCGAATATACCAAACTGTTCCTGGCACTAATTTGCAGCCACGATTTTCGCTAGAAAGAATGTCCTCAGCTTTCGATAGACCGAATCCAAGTCGAATTAGCTCTTTCGCCCAGCTCATCTGGGCATACCATAATGGAATGACCGCTGAGATTGGATTCGTACTCATGACATCCTTAATGCATAACATTTTTTCGTGCGCATGCGCGTTTACCTCGTTGGACCAGTGAAAACGCGCACAGTTAACTATCTGTATGCAAAGAACTTATCAGCTTTCTGCCAAGTACACCATCTGGAAAAACACGCATGCGCGTTTTCCAAACCTATTAACTAAAACTCAGTCTCTATAGTTAGTTGATTTTATGAAGTTTTATTTATTGCGGATTGAATTAGTGCGCACTGTTCCAACCTTAAAATCATACAAAATACCTAAATTTAAATATGACTGTATAGCCATACATTATTAGCTGAATTCTGGTAAGGCCAAACATAGGTAAATAGATAATAATTTGTATGGCAACTGGAGTAGGTATTTTCGATTGAGATAACGAGCCGAAACACGGAAAGGGGCATGAGCTTTTTAGCCGGATAAACTATTCAATGGTCGTAAAGATTGTCATTGTTGCAACTGTGACCGTTGGCGGCATGGATGCCGCCGTCGAGCCCTCAGGGAGGAGTTTATGGCGTGTCACAGGGGAAACAATGACAATTCATCCTGCACACCAGACGACAAACTTACTAGTTTTGGGGCAAAAGCTTTTAGCCAGATGAACTGTTGTTATCTTGTTTTAACGATTAAATAGTAATGGCGGCTATTTCGGATTAGCCGCCATTATCTTATAAACCGATGAGTCTTGGCGTGAACTCAGCGCCTTTCACCTTCTTGTGTATTTCACCCATAACTTCAATTAATCACATTAAAAAACGCACTATTTTGCAGCGGTTAACTCAATAAAGGCGGCGGTGTACATTTTCAGATTTAGCATAAACTGTTTATGGGTAATAAATTCTTTCTCCGTGTGACCCGTGTATTCCACGCCCGGCATGGCGGGGCCAAAACTTAAGGCGTTGGGGAATAATTTACTGTTGGTTGAGCCGCCAATGGCCACAGGTTTGGGAGATGCTATGCCGGTAAAGTGGGCAAATACATCGAGTAAGGTCTGCTGATGCGGTGCATCTTTCATCACCATAGGTTCGCCCCAATAACTTTCCACATCAATGAGTGTCACTTGATGCTCAGCTTGCCATTTGTTCAGCGCGTCCTTGGCTTGGGCTGAGAGTAACTCAGGCGTTTTGCCCACTGGGCGACGTAAATTAATGGTGACTTCCGTCCCTTTACTCGTTTGCGCAACAACAGTTGGAGCCAGCGTTAAAGCGCCCATAAAATCATCTTTATAGGCCAGCTCGCCAAACTGCTCGGCATAAATCCCCAACCCCACTAACTCATTCATGGCGGCGACGGTTAAAGCCGCCGTGGTTTTAGGCCAAGTATATGGCTGCAGTAACGCGGCCAAATGCGTCACGGCATTCACCCCATCTTCTGGTGTGGAGGAATGGGCCGCCTTACCGTCGGCAAAAATATGCAAGTCGCACACGGCCTGCTCGCAAGTTCGCTCGAATCGATACTTCATCCCCTGTTGGTTGGCCGCGCTCGACTGTAACTGTGCCAATAAGCTTGGGGTGATGGCATGAATTTTCGCCTCGGCTTGCTGTGGTACTTGGCTAGCAAAATAACCGCCTGAGAATGCCGTTAGGCTCGGGACATTCGCTGCCGCGCCCTGCTCCTGCGTTGGCTCGAGATTCGGTACAGTAAACCCAATCTTACTCCAACCCTTTTCGGCGGTAACCACAGGATACTCGGCATCTATGGTGATATTCATCTGCGCAGGGGTGTAATGGGCTAAAAAGGCCTTTAGCGGATCCCAATCGGACTCTTCGGCTAAATACACCAACAGCTCAATGCGTTTTTCCCGTTTGAGTTGTTTATCTTTGATGGCCTTCATCGCATACATGGCGGTGACAATCGCGCCTTTATCATCTTCGGTGCCACGACCTATCAGCTTGCCAGGTTCAGACTCGGTATCCAGCACATAGGGGCTTTTGGCCCAGAGCGCGGGATTGGCGGGCTGCACATCGCCGTGGGTGACGATGCCCAATTTCTCAACCTGTGAGCGTTGGGCATCGACAACATTGGCATCGAGGCCAATCAGCACCACATAACCGTGATCGGCATAATCGAGTCCGAGTTCTTGGCTCAAGCTTTTTAAACTCGACTTAAAACCAATAAAGGCAGGGTTGGTATCGGGCGTTTGCCCTTCCACCGCTTGGGTATTAAAACTGATTAAATGCGCCAGACTCTCGACCATCTGCGCGTCATAGGTGCTCACCGCATAATCGGCCACCTTAAGCGCATCTTGGCTAAGCGTGATTGGCGATGCTGCAGCTTGCGTCGATGTCCACAGCGCAGCGGCTAATAGGGAATAAGAAAAACGACGACAAAGGCTCGTATAGTTAAACTGAGGCAATTCCATAGAGGTCCTATTTATTATTTGTATGATTAGGGACTTACATTAAAACGCACCAAAGCAATGGCTTTATCCTTTACCCAATATTGCCTTAGTGCGCGGCTCAGTTTGCCATAGTTCTTCCGTTAAAAACCGCAGACTAACCATTTGTTACAAACAAAACACAAAATCGATGGAACCCTTAGTCGGATACATGCTAAATAGTCACCTTAAAATAACATTAATGGTCTGCAGTACCATTAATCCAACAGAATAATAATCACCTAACGGGGAATTGACATGAAGGGACTAAGCCTAAAATCACAGGCCCTTAACGCGCGCACACTCAAACCAGGCGCTATTAAACTGACCTTTAGCGCCATCACACTCGCCCTCGCCTTAAGTGGCTGCAGTGCACAGCACAGCGATACTGCGGCGCAGGCGACAGTCGCACCGAATGCCATGTCGGCGCAAATCATCAGCCAAAATGCCAGCAACCCTTTCTTTAAACCCTATGATACGTTTATGGAAATTCCGGCCTTCGACAAGATAAAGCCAGAACATTTCCTCCCAGCATTTAAGGCGGGTATCGCCCAGCAACACGAAGAAATTCAAGCGATTGTAGATAACAAAGACAAACCTACCTTCGCCAACACCATCGAAGCGATGGAGTTTTCTGGCGATCTCGTCACCCGCGTATCCAACGTCTTCTTTAACTTAACTGGCGCAGATACCACTCCTGAGCTGCAAGCGATTTCCAAGGAAGTCTCGCCGATGTTATCGTCTGCCGAAGACGATATCTTATTGAACGATAAACTGTTTCAACGTGTTAAAGCCGTTTACGACAGCAAAGGCAGCCTAAAGCTCAATACGGCGCAGGCCAAATTACTCGAAGACACCTATAAATCGTTCACCCGTGGCGGTGCTAACCTCAGCGAGCAGGATAAAACCAAGCTGCGCGCCCTGAATGAAGAAATCGGCAAGCTTAACTTAGCCTTTGGTGACAATCTGTTAGCCGAAACCAATGCCTTCGAACTAGTGATTGATAAGCAAGCTGACCTGTCTGGTTTACCCGCCGATGTGATTGCCACTGCCGCCGAAACCGCGAAAAAGCGTGGCCATGAAGGCAAATGGGTATTTACCACCTCACGCCCTTCTATCACGCCGTTTTTAACCTATGCCGATAATCGCGAACTACGCGAAAAGCTCTATAAGGGTTATATCGAGCGCGGTAACAACAATAATGCCAATGATAACAAAGTCATTCTGGCAAAAATTGCCGCACTGCGCGCCGAACGTGCACAGCTCATGGGCTATAAAACCCATGCGGATTTTGTGTTAGAAGAGCGCACCGCCAAGACGCCTGAAAATGTTTATGGCTTACTCAACAAAGTCTGGCCAGCAGCCCTTGCCCAAGCCAAGGCCGAAGTTGCGGATATGCAGGCGTTAATCGATAGCCAAGGCGGCAAGTTTAAACTGCAAGCTTGGGATTGGGATTACTACGCCGACAAAATCCGTGTTGCGAAGTACAGCTTTAACGAGCAACAAACTCGCCCTTATTTCTCCCTCGACAGCACTTTAAAAGGCGTGTTCTACACGGCCAATCGCCTCTATGGTTTAACCTTTAAAGAACGTACCGACTTACCCAAATACAACCCCGAGGTGCGTACTTGGGAAGTGTACGATAAAGACGGCAAGCTTATGGCCATCTTTATGGGTGACTATTTTACCCGTGATAGCAAACGCGGCGGCGCCTGGATGAACTCGTTCCGCAAGCAATACCATATGAACGGTGTCGATTCGAAACCCATTATTGTTAACGTGTTGAACTACCCTCGCCCAGCGGGTAATGAGCCAGCGTTACTCACCTTCGATGAAGCCAGCACCCTGTTCCATGAGTTTGGCCATGCGCTCCACGGCATGTTATCCAATGTCGAATATCGCTCACAAGGCGGAACGGCAGTACCTCGCGACTATGTAGAGTTCCCTTCACAGGTCAACGAAAACTGGATGACTCAGCCTGAAGTGCTCGCGCAATTTGCGAAGCACTACAAAACTGGTGAAGTGATCCCGCAGGAACTGGTGAAAAAAATCCAAGCCGCCAGCAAATTCAACCAAGGCTTTGCGACCGTTGAATATATGGCCGCCACTAAGCTCGATTTAGATTGGCACACCCTAACCGATACCACGCCTAAGGATGCCGCCAAGTTTGAGGCCGACTCCTTAGCCGCCATGGGATTGATTAATGAGATCAGCCCACGTTACCGCAGCACTTACTTCTCGCATATCTTCGCGGGGGGTTATTCAGCCGGTTACTACAGCTACCTCTGGTCAGATATTTTAGGCGCCGATGCCTTTGAAGCCTTTAAAGAAAATGGCATTTTCGATAAAGCGACGGCCGATGCCTTCCGTAACAACATCTTGTCTAAGGGTGGCAGTGACGACCCTATGCTGATGTATAAAAACTTCCGTGGTAAAGAAGCTGGCATTGAGCCGCTACTACGTAGTCGTGGTCTGTTAGCGGAGTAATCGCATTCCCTAAGGGAAAAGCAAAAGAGATAAAAATGGGGAGCTAAGCTCCCCATTTTATTGCGCGTAGACGCACTCACTCGCACATAAAACCACTGCTTAGCTAAACAGCTCCACCGGCGCATCGTTAGGGGTAAGCTGCAACTGGGTTTCAAACGACATGCCTAATTTATTCAGCAGCGACTTAGAGGCCTGATTATGCGGGCTGACGATCGCGACAATCCGTTCAATCCCTAAGGTTTTACCAAACTCCAGTGAGGCCTTAGCGGCTTCAAACGCATAACCTTTACCCCAATACTGCGGCAAAAAGGCATAGCCTAAGTCCACATCCGCCAGCGTTGGCCGTTTAATCAGGCCGCAAATGCCAATCGGAAAACCATTTTCGGCCAGCACCACGGCAAACAAACCAAAACCATGCTCGCGATAGCTAATCGCGGGTCCATTAGCGATATAGTCCTTGGCATCTTGCAAACTACGCACGCCCTTATCACCGATATTGTCGATAAATCCTTGGGTGTTGAGTAATACCAAAATAAATGACGCATCATCGGGCGTTAACTGCCGCAGCAGCAATCTGGGGGTTTGGGCAACTTGCATACTAAGGACTCCCATTCAGAGGGGGTAAACTAGGTTAAAGGTAGCGGGCGTACTGGCTGCCATCCTTTTGCGGTTTTTTCGGTGCGGCTACCGCTGGAGTGCCCACGTATAAAAAGCCGACGATTTGATCCTCTGGCGCTAAGCCTAATGCCGCATTCACGTTGGCGTCGAAGGCAAAATCCCCAGTGCGCCACACAGCGCCTAATCCCAGCGCGAATACCGCTTGCTGCATCGCCATCGTGGCGCAGCCCGCTGCGATTTGCTGCTCAAGTACTGGCACTTTGGGGTGCTGTTGGGTTTTCGCCACAACGGTAATCACCATAGGCGCGCGCATCGGCATCCCTTTGGCTTTATTGATAAAATCTTCATCGGCGCCGCTGGCTTTGGCCGCGTTAACATAGATATCTGCTAAGGTGTCTAACCCTTGGCCTGTGGCAATAATAAATTCCCACGGTGCTAAGGCACCATGATCTGGCACTCGAATCGCCGCATCTAAAATGATTTTAAGCTCATGCTCGTTGGGCGCAGGCGCGGTTAATCTTGGAGTGGATTGGCGGGTGAGTAAAAGTTCGATAGCGTCCAAGTGATTATCCCTGTTCTGAAAAATAGGTGCGTGTAAATTGGCTCAAGCATAGCAAATTGCGGCTAAAGAGGTACAAAAAATCCCACGCAAAGGTGGGATTGAAAGTGTTGCAAGCAAAGTCACTTGGCTTACTTTACGTTATAACGCTTCGCGATAAAGTAATCGAGACTGGTATAACGCCCGCCTCCTAGGCTAAAGAGTGCCAGCAACATAATAAAATAGGTCGCCGCGAACTCAATACCATTATTCAGCACCACCAAGTTACCCGAGCTGGTCAACCAATCGTAATTGCCGTACTCCTGCAACAGGGATTTGGCCTTATCCAGCTTATCACCCGCCTCGAGCACCCGCTCATTGGCGAGCCATGAACTGCCATCGGCAATTGCCAACCAACCATTGGGCCAATGTACTGTGAATGCTGCCACCAGCATAGTTATCATCAAAGGGATAGAGATCAGCCGCGTCGCTAAGCCAACGAGTAATAAACACGCGCCAAAAAACTCCGTGCCTGCCGCCAAGGCCGCCATTAACGTCGGCATAGGCAAACCCAATCCCCAATCGGGATTAGCAAACCAAGCTACTGTGTCTTCAAAGTGCGCGAGTTTGTTATAGCCAGCTTGCATTAGCACTGGCGCGAGATAAAGCCTAAGGGCTAAGGGGGCAAGCCCCTCACCATAACGGCTCGCATTGAGGAATTTTTGATAAAGGTTAACAAGGGACATGGGCAATCTCTGAATTAGATGGAGTTGCCCAATAGACCTTGGCTTAGGGATTAATCTTTCGCGACTTTTGCCACTTTTTCGATCCCCTCTTGATTTAATTCACGAAGATCCTGAATAAGCTTATTCAGCTTTTTATAAAAATGCTTGGACTGCTTCGCTGACAGACTGGCATTGATCGTGAGTAACAAGCCGCCGAAGGCTTCGGTGTTTTGCCTTAAAATGGCGCGGTGTTTTTCCGACTTAAGCTCGTCAGGGCGCGTCATCAGCAGGGTCAATCGTTCGGTCAGCAGCGGAATATCGCTGCGCTGTCCAAGGGCAACTTCAAATTGGCGCAGCCATTCGTGGCGGTAATCCAGCCACATATCTAAGGTCGACAGTCGCTGTTGATTATATTGATGAATAAGCGTTTTTTGCTCATCCGTTACGCTACCTAACCAGTCATCGAATTGCTCGATAAGATTCTCATCGGCCTCCTGCTGTAACTGCTCGGGGGTTTTACCGGCAAATTCCTTAATCAATTCCTGCTCGTCATTTCGCGACTGGGCAAGAATTTGCTTCACCTGTTCATCGGTTAACGATGAGATAATCGGCAACATTTCCGGCAGTGCAAACTCAAATAACCGAAACCAATGCCGTTTGGCGAGTGTGACATGCTCGGCCCACAGCGCGGGAGTTAAGGTATTGGTTTGGATCTGCTGCTCAACTTCGGTTAGCTGCGCCACATAATGACCGAGTTCTTCGGATTGGTGCCAAAGCACAAACTTGTCGATAAGTCCATCGACGACCTTTTGCTGGTTTTTATCAAGGCTGACATAGTCATCCAACTCCCAACCTATGGCCCAGTCGAGAAAATGGTAACTAAATTTGGTCGAGCAGGCCGTTAAGCCAAACAGCAATACCACTAACAACACAGCTTTTTTCATCAATTTGCATCCGTTCAGCCTTGGTCATCCTATGACACTGAGGTTAATGGAAAGTTTATTTTTTTAACACAACAACCATAACCAAACAGAGGCAGTGAGAAACAAAATACTTAAGACGTGTGGCTGATAAGTGGCCAGAAATGATCGAACCAGTCGAAGTATTCCTGCTGCCGCTCACCTTGGGTGTGCGCCGCCATCAATAATGCCCAATATACGGCAAACACCCAGTACATCTCGATGGCGGCGGGTATCGCCTTGATGGCATCCGAGGTTAAGCCCGGGTGCCCGGCCAGATACTGCCGTACTAACAGATGCCGCTGCGCAGGCGTTAATTGGTGTGTAGCGAGCACAACGGCCAGTTCACACAGCGGATGGGAGGCGGTCGCATACTCAAAGTCGATGCAATACAACTGGTTATCTTTAAGCAGCAGATTATGGGGATTTAAGTCGCGATGGCAAAACTGCGGCTCAACTAAACAATCGGCCAAGGTCGCCGTCCAATCATAGATCTGTGTTTGTATGCTGAGTAATTGCGCCAATCGGCTCTGCCACGCCTCGCCCTTATCCGCTGCGGCAAAGGCTAACAACTGCCCGTGATATTCCTGCCATTGCTCAGTGATACTGATGTGGTACGGCCCTGTCGCTTGCTTGCGTAGCCGTTGCAGCAATTGCAGTAACAGGCTGTGGGCGCGATTCGGCGTTAAGGAGTCTAACAAAGCGAGTCGTTCCGACAGAGACCAAGCCTGCTGCTCTGCTGCGAGCTTGATATCGGCATGAGATTGCAACCAAGCCTCAATGTGCGTTTCACCCAAGCAAAAGGTTGCCGCACTGCATTGAGACTCTAGATCTTTCCAGGCTACGTACTGCAAACTCAGGTCTTGCAAGCTCAGATCTTGATAATGTGATGCCATACTTGGCTTGCGTGGCACCTCGGGTTGCTCAAGTGTATCAATACCACTTGCCGCAATACGCTTTTCGATAACCAACTCCTCCCTCCCCTCAATATCCTCCATCAGCGGCGCAAACTGAGATGCTATAGGAAGGCTTGGGAGAGATTGTGCGAAGATAAACTGGCTTAGGTAATAACGCTGATCGCCACTCACCCACAGCAACTCGGGGGCAAGCTTTGCCTTGGCAAGATGGTGCCAATAGAACAACTCTTGCTCCCGCGAACAAAAGCTATCGGCGGCATTGGCGTTTTCACGCAAGACATAATGCGCCGTCGGCGTTTCGACATGATAGTTGTGGTTACTTAATCCATCCGCTAACGGCTGAATTTGCGTGATATCAGTAAGCCCTGCCTGTGCTAATACCGCAAGCAGTGTATCCTTGTTCTGATCAACAATGGGCGGCATTAGCGGCAGACCACAAGAGTCATGTTGAATAGGTTATTAGGCATTCGCAGCCCTTGTGTATTGGCCATCATCTATTGATATCTGCCGCCGTTAGCCGAGTAGCTTTGCGGCGCTCGACTCCAGATGGGGATTGCGGCTATCGGCAAGGGCGGCGCGCCAGAGGAAATAGCCTACAACTGCTAGCCCAACATAGAGCACGAATAATAAGGAGGTCAGCATCAGTCCCTTACTGAGGTAAAGGTAAATCGAGACCAGATCGATAACCACCCAATACAACCAATTCTCCAACACTTTTTTGGCGACTAAATAGGTCGTCATCACCGCAAAACAAGTGGTGGCCGCATCAAGATAGGGAAAAGAAGCCTGGGTAAAAGTTGCCATCCCATGGCCAACGCCAAGGGAAATAATCCCCGTCGCAACAATCAGTTTTAGATGGGTTTTCAGCGACCAAGTAGTCACTTTCACCCCTTGATGTTTATCGCCACCTTGGGTCCAGAGCCAGTAACCATAGAGTGCCATAGCCATATAATAAATATTCAGCACCGACTCCATCAGCAGTGCGACTTTCCAAAACAAGACAGTGTAAATGGCCGTGCTGGTAAATGCCGCCGCCCAGCACCAAACGCTCGCCTTCATGGCCAGTAGCAAATAGGCCATGGCCAATACCACGGCTAAGGCTTCCCATGCGGTCATCACATGGACTTCCCCTAGGGCCGCATTAACACTATTGACCAGCGTTAACCATAATTCTGTCATTGCCTTACTCTCACTCTATATCGCTTGCTTGAACCACTTCGCTTTAGCGTAAAAACCGTGCTTTAGCTAAAAACATCGCGCTTTACTAAAATATCATTGGGCTCAAGTTGACTCAGGGCGTTACTCGCTGTGGGCTAAATTCAGCTCACCACCAATAAACTTACATACAAACACAGCTTTGCCCCATTTTTCATGGGCGGCTTGCATCTCGGTCGCCAGCATGGCCATCACGTCTTGATAGTCGCCACACACTTGCGTCGCCATAGCATTGGTAACACGTTGAATCGTTGGATAACTGTCCAAGCGATGGATAAACCATTTGATCGGGTCGAGATAATTTTCATTAAAGGGATACATGCTAATTTCGGCGGTGAGTTTCATCTTCACTCCTAGGGTCAAATGCTAATAATGCAATCGTCAGGCGGTGACACTATTAGCGAGCACAACCTGACATCTGATGTATCATTCTTATGGGATTACATAAACTTAACGTTTAGTGTGACCCCAATTTGGCGTGGGTCGCCGTAGCGAATATATTGCTTTTCCGCCCAGCCGTTATCCGGCTCATTACCAAAATAGAAACCACGCACGCCATATTCTTCATCGAACAGGTTGCGGCCCCATAAATACGCCGACCAAGCACTCGCCTCGTAACCTACACGCGCATTCACAATGGTGTATGGCTCAGAGCGCGAGTCGTTGCTGTCTGAGTAGTAAAACTCACTCTTACCACTCATATTGACGTTGGCAAACCAACCCGAATTCGCACGATAGGTACCGCCTAGGCTATAGGTTAAGTGTGGTGAATGGGCCAAATCGCGGCCCGTTAAATCCACAGCGCTACCGTATTTATCTTGGTACTGGTAATCGCCATACGCCGTCTCTAACCAACCTAGGCTTGAGTAAAACTGGAGATTATCGGTGGCATACCAAGTGGCGTCCAACTCTGCACCGTAGTTGTGTGAGCTACCCGCATTTTCAGTGTAGAGGATAAAGCGTTGTGGCTTGTTCGGATCTTGCTGGGATGCAGCCACTTGCTGATCCTGTCTATCCATATAGAACAGCGCTAGATTCGTATCGATAAGCCCTTCAAACCAATGGGATTTAAGACCAATTTCGTAGTTGTATAGCGTTTCGGTATCAAACTCTTTTTTATCATTGAGTTCGACTGGCAAGGTCATGTTAAAACCGCCCGCCTTGTAACCGCGCGCCACACGGGCGTACACATTATGGGATTCATTCAGCACTTTGCTCAGCGCAATATGGCCGCCCCACATGGTTTCGCTCGGGTCAAAATTGTCATTGTTGGTGTCTGAGTAATGGCTATTGCGACGCTCAACACGCAGTCCCACAGACAAGGCATAATCGGCGCCTAAATCCGTATCCAACTGACCAAATACGGCGTAATTAGTTGCTTCATATTCAGAATCTAATACCTCATCGGGCCAAGTATTATATTCAGAATACAGTTGGTTATCTTCTTTAAGGTTCATCGCATAAACCCCAAGTAACCAGTCGGTTGAACCCGAAAAAATACGGCCTTGGTCGGTCGAGCTTAAGCGGAACTCTTGGGATAAGGTCTTACGCTGACCGGTTTTGTCCCAGAAGTAATCGTACTGACAAGGGGCGAGATTGCTCTCATCCTCACATTGCTTGGCAGCCCAATACTCAGGGTTAGCCCAATCGCCATCGTAACTATAATGATGATCGGTATTGGCAAATGAAGTCAGCGAGGTTAACTCAAACGATTCTGCACCCGAGTAAGTTGCTTTAAATCCTGCGCCAGTGGTGCGCTGGCTATCGACACCCGGCTGATCCGAAATAGTATGTTTAGGATCGTTGGTTAAGCTCCAGGCATCGTAGCCGTTATCAAAATCGGCATGCAGCAGGGTTAAATCGAGTTGCAGATTATCGGTGGCATACCAGCGTAATTTAGCGCGGCCAGTAAATTCATCACGACCATTGGTATCTTCTTTATTTAAATAGAGATTGTCGCGATAACCGTTTTGCTGATGCTGCTGCAGCGACACGCGGTATAACAATTTGCCCGAATCGGTTAACGGCCCTGAGCTAAAACCGCTGAAGGTTTGGAGGTCATCATTGCCTAAAGAAACCTCGGCGCCATGTTCAAACACATCGGTCGGGTCGTTGCTCTTAAGGTAAATCAAGCCCGCTAACGCATTGGCGCCATAGCGGGTACCCTGCGGGCCGCGTAACACTTCGACCTGTTGCAGATCGTACATGCTCGACACCATGCCGATACCGGATAAATCAATATCATCAATGATATAACCCACAGACGAGTTAGGTGCACCCTGATATTGCTCCTGCTCACCCACGCCGCGGATCTGAAAATACTTAGGACGTGAGCTGCCACCCGACCAGTTGAAGTTGGCGATAGAATTCATCACGTCTTCAAAGTGCTGGGCACTTTCATCTTGAATTTGCTGGGCATCGATAACGGTAATGCTCGATGGCATTTTTTCTAAGCTGGCACTGCGAAAATCCGCCGTCACCACCATGATTTCCATATCATTGCTAGGCTCTGGTTTATCGATAGCATCGGTTTGCGCCCACGCGGCTGTACTCAAGGCTGCCGAAATGGCCAGCGCCAATGGCGCACGCGTTAACGATAAGGAGAAGATGGAACCCTTGGTAGACTTTTGGGTGTAAGACTTGTTGTAAAACTTTTGGTTAGACATAGGACCTCAAATACATGTTTGAGATCCGGCAACGAATAAGCGATTCAGAAGTGTGCTGTTGATTGGCCCATTCCTACGCCGGTATTAGCCGGATCAGGTTCTAAGGGTTCGTCTGATGACATCTCAGTCTGCCACTTTGTTAGCAAACACCCCTTGGCGGCGCTAAGTATACATGACGAAAATCATAAAGTAGACACTCTTGTCACTGCACATCAGTAAATGACGCTTAGCTCACGCCATTAATGCCTTTGTTGAAACCTCTGACAGCTCACAATCGGCCAATATAAACGCCCTTCTCTCCTTTGGCTGATTTGACCCAATATGCGTTCTAATGCTATAGAAGGCGACGATTTTAAGTATGGTAGAAGGGTCAACTCAATGCAGCTAAAACCGTTAGCCAAGGGACGTTATAGCCAGCGATGGGAACAAGACTATCCTCTTATTGAAGCGGTGATTCTTAGCTGTATCAGCGAAGTCAAAATGCTCAAAAAAGGCGCTCACCTGATGACACAAGGTGAAGCCATAAACTCGCTGGTGCTAGTGAAGCAAGGCCGCGTATCGCTGGGGCACACCGCCAGAAATGGCCGTTGTTTCCAATTAGGGACTATCGATTGTGATTCACAGCTCTTTGGTGAGATGGAGTTTTTTACCCAATACCAGTGTCAGCTCGACATCATCGCTAGCGAACCCTTGGAAATTTCGCTCATCAGCACTGAAAAGTTACAACATTCCCTCGGCCAACACCCACAACTGGCGCTATTTTTTGCCAGTGCCATAGCGATTGATTACCAAGATACCGTCGATATTTTTACCCGAAGGCTGCTTTATCCCATCAGCTATAACGTGGCATTCGATATCTACCATGAGTATTTAAACGATTTACCCGTCGATGGTTTTAGTAAGCGTTATTTAGAGGCGGAGCGTTTTGGTACCACAGACAGGGTCTATCGACGGGCACTGCAACATTTGGAAGAGCGCGGTTTAATCGAGCGTAAAAAAGAAGGTATTAGGATTAAAAACCTGAATGCACTTAAAGCCTTTGTCGAAGCAGGTATTTAGCCCACTTCGACAACCCCCATACTCGGCGGATAACAACCAAGTATGGGCCTTTAGCTTAACTTGCCGAAAGTGATTGTGCAGACATCGCAGGTTTCATCCGGCTCGATGCAATCAGCAGCATAAAGATTGCGGCATAAAGCACGGGGATCACATACATCACGGTTTGTAAGCCGATAATACGCTCGAAGAACGAACTGATCGCTGGGCTAAACATGGCGCCCGTACTGCCACTGATCAGAATGTAGGAGACATTCTTGCTGCTGGCTTGCTTCACAAACGACACGCCATAGGCAATAAACGCATTGTAAAGTGCCGCGCAGACAAAGCCGTACCCATAGGTTAAATAAGCAATCCAATTCAGTTTATCGGTAGTCACAATCACAAAGGTGATCACCATGGCTAAACCAATAATACCGACTAAGAAATGATGAATTTTTACCCGGGTCACGATCAGGGTTGAAATCAAAGCACCGATCAGCGCGGCCGACCAATATTGGGTAATGATATTGCCCGCCTCTTCAAATGGGATATCAAATTTTTGTTTTACAAATAACGGCGCCCATGTGAGGAAGGTATACAGTGCCAGCATGCCTAAAAATAAGCCGATACCGCCGCTGATAATGCCGAAATTCCACTCTGATTGTTGTTTCTCCTCCGTATTCGATGATTGCTCGCACAGAGAAAAATTGGTGAATAAGCTAATAATCACCGTGCCTAAGGCAACCAACCCCACGGCTAAGTAACTGTAACTCCAAGATAAGGCATTGGTTAAGGCGTAGGTTGTGATCAGCGGAAACACCACCCCAGCAACATTAAAGGTCGCATCCTGCACCACTAACATAGTGCTCTGCATTTTGGCTTGCCATACAGACACCACAATGGTGCCTGCGATACACAGACCAATCCCACCGCAGAACCCAATTAAGGTCATGGCTACCATCACTAGTTGTAGCGAACTAGTAAGGTGTAATGCCAGCGCAGAAAGCGCGACTAGACTGTAACTGAGCAAGGTGATCCGCTTGATGCCCAACTTTTCAATAAAGAAGAAGGCGGCAATGGTCCCAGCCAATGCGCCACCATTAAGTAAGGAGAAGATTGAGGCCACATCATTCACATCGGCCGCAAACTTCTCCGCTATGGGTTCTATCAACATCCCAAATTGCGTCGCAAAACCCGCCATAATAAAGTTCGCGAGAAAACTAATGGCGGTTAAGGTGATTTTATTATTCATTTTTGTCATTCCATCGTGAAATGCGAAAGGTGCAAAGGTTAACGAGTGACCTAATTCAGCGCAGTCGCGAGCGCAAGTTCGATCATATTATTGAAGGATAATTGGCGTTCTTCGGCGGTGGTTTCCTCACCCGTTAGGCAGTGATCGGATACCGTGAGAATGGCCAATGATTCAATGCCCTGTTGATGTGCTAAGCCATAAAGACCCGCGACTTCCATATCGATACCCAATACCCCAAAACGCTCCAGTGCTGGGATCATATCTTCATCGGGATCATAATAAAGATCGCCACTAAATACGTTGCCAACTTTCACGCTAATGCCTTTTTCATTGGCTTGGGTATAGGCTTTGTGCAGTAAGGAAAAGGTGGCCGAGGTTGCCATATGATAGCCACTGCTACGCTTGGCATTCGTGGGGGAGTCGGTGCCCGCCGCTTGCGCTAAAATCACATCACGCATTTGCACGTGTTTTTGGGTTGCGCCTAAACTGCCGATACGAATGATGCGCTTCACACCAAAAAAGTTAATCAACTCATGGCCATAGAGCACCATTGAGGAAATCCCCATACCGTGGCCCATTACAGATATACGCTGCCCTTGGTAATAACCTGTGTAACCCAGCATATTGCGAACGTTGGTGACTTCTACGGCATCGGTAAGATAGGTTTCGGCAATATATTTTGCCCGCAGCGGATCACCAGGCATAATTACAGTTTCAGCAAAATCAGTAGGTTGTGCATTAATGTGCGCGGTCATAGGTCTATCCTCATCTAATATTATGCTGATAGTAGTGCTCAACCCTGAAATAGTTTTAGGACTAAAGTCCGCTTTTCTGTCGCTGTTTGAGTTTTTCCGTCGAACTGAGTCCGTTATCGCAACTTTGCTTCCCGGCGTAGCAACCGTCACGGGACAAACTCATCTCGCACAAACGAGCAGAAGGAAGATGGGTTGGTGAGGATGAGGGTAGATAAAAGCAAAAGACTTACGTCTCAAAAACGTAAGTCTTTATCAATGTGGTGTAAGTCTTTATAAACGCACGTTAACTTAGCTTTGAAGTGCCAAATGCTCTAACGCGATAGTGACAACTAAACCCTGTGATTTAAGCTTAGTTTGAATAGGTCTCGCGCACATAAACATCGAATTTCGCCACTTGCGCATTTGGGGCCACGGCCGAGACCTGCAGCTGTTGTTTACCGTGTAATTTAACCGATTTCCAACTGGTGGCTTCATCTTCGATGGTAAAGCCGCTGGCATCATACCAAGTGAACTTATATTGCACTCGCATATCGCTTGAGGACTTGCTGACAATCAAGGCCGAACCTTGAATAAGATCGCCAACACGGCGCGCCTCAACCCCTTCAACACTGATATCACGGGCGAAGCTGTTGTTATCGACGCGGGTTTCTCCCAGTGAGTTCACCGAAATGCCCGCCGTATTAGTGCAGGCACCGAGTGTCAGTGCTGCTGCCAAGATTAATCCACTGTAAATTGCTTTCATTTTGTTTTCCCTCACTCACAAAAACCTAGGTGCCGAACAACGGATGGGCAATGACACTACGCGACGCCAGCTGAACTTATGCTTAACGTACACATCGGCAAAACCTGCCCATCCTGCCCCGCCCTCGCGATTAATCGATTAAAAAGTGCGCCCTTGCGGTTGCGATCAACTGCTTACGATTGGTTTGCCAACAATTGATATTCACGTTGGCGACCCGTCGACCCTGACGGGTGATACGGCATTCGGCAAAGCTGTCTTTATGAAGGCCGGCACGCAGGTAATCAATGGAGAAATCGACTACTTTTGGCACTTTTGCCGTTTGCATAAACACCATTAATTGCACTATGGCTGACATTTCCATAAAACCAGCAATCACTCCGCCATGAATCGCGGGCAGGATGGGATTACCGATATTGTCATCCTTAGCGGGGAGTTTGAAAATCAGCTCGTCGCCAAAACGCTCGACCTTCATACCAATAAACTTAGCATAGGGCACGTGTTCGAGTAGATGACCAAAGTCGTTCAGCTCGGTGGCGCGTTTTACAATTCCCTGCACATCGAGGGTTTTCTGCTCGGTCGGCTTATTTGAGTTCATCTGTCTCTCCTAAGGGCGGCACAGCTTCTCCCATCAAGGCTTGTCTAAAGGCATCGCCCACCATTTCGGGGCTGATCCGCATAAAGGAGCCCACCGCATGGGCGATAGGATCATCAATGCTGTCCTGATAGGCGATGGCGCGGGTAAAGGCGATATTAGATGACAATTTATAGCACTCGGCAAAGCCATAAACCGGCTTATGGGGCTGCGCGGGCTTCATATAATCGACCCGTAAGTCGAGGGTGGGCGAAATCTCTAAGGATTGATATTTTTGAAAAATCACACTCACTACAGCGCTGCCACAGGCGGTGTCCATCAGGGTGGTGATCACCCCGCCATGGATAACACCTGTATCGGGATAACCAATTAACTCAGTGCTATAGGGCAACTCAATCAGTACATGGTGCTCACTGGCCTCAAGCACAGTGAGCCCTAAGCGGCGGCACTGGGCGAGCTGATCGACAAATCGCTGCGCCATTTGAGTTAGCGGAAAAAACTCGGGATTGACCTTCATTTACCTTGGCTCAGCATGGGTCCCAGTGGCTCTCCGCCGACGAGATGAATATGGATATGGTACACTTCCTGTCCGCCATGTTTGTTGCAGTTCATGATCAAACGATAACCGTCTTTGGCAATCCCCGCCTCAGCCGCCAGTTTAGCCGCCACAGTCATCATCCGGCCAAGAGCAGGTTCATCCGAGGCTTTCATATCATTTGCGGTTGGGATCAAATGATTCGGCACAATCAAAATATGGGTTGGCGCCTTTGGCGAAATGTCTCTAAAAGCGGTTACCAGCTCGTCTTGATACAGAATGTCGGCGGGAATTTCGCGGCGGATAATTTTGCTGAAAATGGTTTCTTCGGCCATGGGGAGTCCTCCTTGGGTTAATTGGGATAGTATACTAGCAATTCAACGCTTTGTGTCTCCAGATATTTTGCGTTTCATTTGCCTGTTGTGCGCATTTTTGGCAGCATGACGCCCATTAAAACGCAGCAGTTTTACAGGATAAATTATGATCCACTATCACATCATTCCCGTCGATCCCAAGGCGCACTTGTTCGCCGTCACTATGACGGTACAAACGCCCCACCCTAAGCAAGTTTTTAGTTTGCCCGCGTGGCTTCCCGGCAGTTATATGGTGCGGGATTTTGCCAAGAATATTATCGATCTTAAAGCCACAGGCGATAACGACGAGCCGCTTACGCTCACTCAGCTGGATAAACAAACCTGGTCGGTCGAACATCAAAGCACGCAGCTCACCTTAACTTATCAAGTTTATGCTTGGGACTTGTCGGTACGCACCGCGCACCTGGATATGACCCACGGTTTCTTTAACGGTAGCAGTGTATTTTTAGCCGCCCACGGCTATGAGGCAGGCTTACACACAGTAACAATGGCGGCGCCGACTGAGCCGAGTCTCAACGTGTGGCGCCTTGCCACCAGCATGACACGCCAAAGCGGTGATGAATTTGCCTTTGGTGAGTTTTGCGCGCAAAGCTATGACGAACTTATCGATCATCCGGTTGAGATGGGCCTATTCACCCAAGCCAGTTTCGAAGCCTGCGGCGTCAGACACGATATCGTATTAAACGGTCGCCACCGCGCCCATATGCCGAGACTCTGCCAAGATTTAAAGGCAATTTGCGAGTATCAAATCAAGCTGTTTGGCACGCCCGCGCCCTTTGAACGTTATTTGTTTATGACGACAGTGCTCGACAATGGTTTTGGTGGATTAGAACATAGGGCATCGACGGCACTCATGTGCTCGCGCAAAGATTTGCCGCTGTCGATGGATGCGCCGATTAATAACGACTATCGCACCTATTTATCGCTCTGCAGCCATGAATATTTCCACAGTTGGAACGTCAAGCGCATCAAGCCGGAATGCTTCTTACCCTATCAACTCGAAGCGGAGACCTATACGCCGCAGCTGTGGGCCTATGAGGGCATCACCTCCTATTATGATGATTTCCTCACCTATCGGGCAGGCTTAGTCGATGAGCAAAGCTACTTAGATATGTTGAGCGAAACCTTTACAAGGGTTTATCGCAGTCAAGGCCGCTTTAAACAAAGCATTAAGGACTCCAGCTTTAACGCTTGGACTAAGTTCTATAAGCAGGATGAGAACGCCCAAAACGCCATTATCAGTTATTACACTAAGGGCGCCCTGTTTGCCCTGTATCTGGATTTAACCCTAAGGATCGAAACCCAGGGTAAATACAATCTCGACGATGTGATGAGCATTTTGTGGCAGGAATATGCCCTACAAAATCGTGGCACCACAGATGAATGTCATCAAAGGATTGTTGAACGCTTATTAGGGCGTGATTGCCAAGATCTCTTCGCCTATTTAGACAATACCGACGATATTCCACTGGCACCGCTACTCGCCGAGTTTGGCGTTGAATTGACTCTTCGCTCCAGCCAAGGCGCGCAGGATGTCGGCGGTGGCACGGCTAAAGGGTATGAAATTGCCTTTGGCGCTAAGACGCAAGCCGCGCCAATGGGCCTTAAAGTGACCACAGTCGCCCAAGGCAGCCCTGCTCACCTTGCAGGTTTAAGCGCCGGAGATATCTTAATTGCGGCGGATAATCTGCAGGTGACAGGCCAATTTGAAGCGCAGCTTCAGCATTACCCACTCGGAGAACGCCTAAGCCTACATTGGTTTAGACGCGATGAATTGATGACGGGAGAACTGATTATTGCAGAGGCGCCAAAGGATACGGTTGCCTTAAGCATCACAGATAAAGACAAACTCCAGGCTTGGTTGGGTCGCTAATTTTCAACGCATTAGCCTTTTATGCACTAATTTTTAATGCATTAGCCTTTAAATTCGTCTTTTATCCATAAAGCACAAAAGGGGCAATCGTATCAACGATCGCCCCTTTCTATTTGATTCTTTGTTTGCTCAATTGAATATTGGCTTAGCAATACATCAACAATGGGTTACACCACCACATCGTGTAAATAGGTTTGCGCCCACGCGATAGCTTGACCACGGCTCGACACACCAATCTTACGGAAGACACGGTACAAGTGCGTCTTAATGGTGCTCTCACTGACAAACAATTGATTGGCGATATCGAGGTTAGTGCTGCCAGACAGCAGGGCTTGTAACACTTCGCGCTCACGGATGGTCAATGGCTCGGTATCTTCGAATAGTCCAAAGTCATCATTCACCCCGTTCACCAATTGGATAGGGATCACTCTGTGTCCGCGCAGGATGTTGGAAAGGCCAAGGCTGATTTCAGTCAATCCTGCATCCAGATAAAACACCCCTGCCGTGGTCGAGGCTTGCATTAAGAAGCGGGCATCAACTTGTTTAGGGAACTGGATATAAACGACTCGCACGCTCGGATGTTCGCGGGCAAGCAAGCGTTGAAATTGATAGGCTTTTTGAAGATCGACGGTGGAAAGGTCAATCACCACCATAGAGGCTTGGTTATCTTTGATTTGATCGCACATCTCATCCGGGCTGACTTGCGACAGCTTAACGAGAAACTCCTGCGGCCAGCGTCCTGCCAGCAATTCCATCAGAACTTGCGATCTTGACACTACAATCCAATGTAATATTTTGAACATCCTGCTCACTCCCTGTCTGGTTAACGATTATTCATTTTGAGAGGAGAAACATCTCTCAATACCACTTCAACATCCGTTCAATAGACTTCCGAGTCTACCGTGCACACGATATTAGCATTAGATAAAACAGATTCAAAAGACTTACGATAAAAATATTTACCGTACGCAAATCAAAAACTTCTGCAACTTTAGCACTGAGCATTGTCAATCAGAAGGCTGAATTTAAACTGAAAATAATGCGCTATTTTTAATAGAAAGGCGTAAGATCAAATCAATACAAATCATAAGGAAATACCATGTCCAACCCGCAGCCAAACTCTATTGAAATGCAGTCCTATTGCGTGTGGGACAGACCCACGCGTCTGTTCCACTGGATTAATCTCATCCTTGTACTCGCCCTGCTTATCGTTGGCGGCATGATGATGTTTCGCAGCGACTTAGGCATTACCGAACTCTCCGGCAAAATTGGGCTTAAAACCCTGCATGTCATCATTGGCTATGGCTTTGCAATTAATTTACTGATCCGCCTAGTTTGGGGGTTTATGGGCAATAAATACGCCCGTTTTAGCCATATGTTCCCCAATGCCAACAGCAAGAACGAGTTACAAAGCTATAAAGCGGAACTTGCCGCGGGTAAAAATCCCCAGTATCTAGGCCACAATCCTAAGGGAAAATTCGCCGTACTCGCCATCATGCTCTTGCTTGTCACCATAATGATCACAGGCCTGATCCGCGCAGGTACAGACATTTACTATCCGCCGCTCGGCAGCACAGTACAAAGCTACTTAGCCGCAGCGGATGTTGAGCCAAGTAGCTTAAAACCCTACGATGCCACAGGCGTAGATACCGATAAAGCCAATGCTATCAAGCCCATGAAGGGACTGGCCGGTGAAGTACACGTTTACGCCGTGTACTTATTGATGCTCCTTATCGTGCTGCATGTGTTTGCCGTGATTTACACAGAAGTCAAACGCCAACCCGGGATCATTTCCGCCATGTTTTCTGGCAAAAAACTGATCCAAGGACAACCGAAGGACGAGTGATACATATAAAAAAACGCCAGCAATTGCTGGCGTTTTTTTATCAAACTTATACCGAAGTAGTATTACTTCTTCAGGATAGATTCTGGAGTACGACCATCGTCATGGCAGCTTTCACAGGTAGGTTTTTGACCTACGTTCATATCGTGTGGCGCGTGACAGTCAGCACACACTAAGTTGCCATCGTGTGGCTTGTGTACCGCGTCCATTTCAGCCAAAGAGCCGTGGCAGCTTTGACATTGTTCAAATTCGAAAGCACCGTCAGCAGAAGGTGTACCGTCTTTATGACAGCTTTCACAACCACCAGATTCTGCATGGAAGTCTGATAATTTTTGATCCGCGGCAAATGCGGTTGGTGACAGCGCTAGCGCTGCAAGACTTGCCCCGAAAAGCGCACTTAATAGTTTTTTGCTCACAATTGTATCCTCCAATGGCGATTGACAGTGGAAATTCTTGTCAGGGTGACTTCCATCTCGCAACCAATGTAAATAGCACGACTCGATTTAACTTAGCTAAGGATTGAGCAATAAGCAACCCAATCTTATGCAAAGTAACTTTATCAATATACCGAGGGGTAAAATGTGCGCTGCATCATGTAACCACATGCTTATATAAGAGTTTTACATTGCCACAACCTAAAAGTCACAACTAAAAACCTCCCTAGCCTAATCATCAGCAAAAGAAAAGCCCCAATAAAAAAGGAGACCCTAGGTCTCCTTTTTGTGAACTTTTGAACTCGATTAACGAGTTTGTAAGGCGGCGATACGCTTCTCTAATGGCGGGTGGCTCATCATCAGCTCAGCCATTGAACGCTTACCGTTAATACCAAAAGCCGACATTTGCGCTGGCATTGCCGAGCTTTCAGGGCCTTGGCGTAAACGCTCGAGCGCTGCAATCATCTTATGTTTGCCCGCTAAACGCGCCGCACCTTCGTCTGCACGGTATTCACGAATACGTGAGAAGTAAGCCACGATGATCGAGGCCAAGATACCAAACAGCATATCGAGGACAAATACCACAGCCATATAGGCGAACATGCCTAAACCTTCGCCTTCTTCATCGTTGCTCGAGACGAAGTTGTTGATAATACCTGCAACAACACGTGCCGCGAAGATAACAAAGGTGTTCACCACGCCTTGAATTAAGGTCAAGGTCACCATGTCGCCGTTAGCAACGTGGCTCACTTCGTGGGCGAGTACGCCTTCAACTTCATCTTGGCTCATGCCGTACAACAGACCGGTACTTACGGCAACTAATGAGTTGTCTTTGCTTGGGCCTGTGGCAAAAGCGTTCATCTCTGGCGATTGGTAAATTGCCACTTCTGGCATTTTAATCCCAGCTTGCTGCGCTTGACGGGCAACAGTGTCTAATAACCAACGCTCGGTGCTATCACGTGGCGTGGTGATCACTTCACAGCCCATGGTCTTTTTCGCCATCCATTTTGAAATGGCTAAGCTGATGAAGGCTCCGCCGAATCCAAAAATCGCAGCGAACACAAGCAGTCCACCCATAGTCGACGTATTCACGCCCAGAATAGACATCACAATTGAGGCTACCAGCAACACGGCTAGGTTAGTCGCAATTAATAAAAAAATACGCTTCATTTCAGCTCCTTTACGGCAAACATATGCCATTTAACTTTGCTCAAAGACATAATATGTCCAATTAATCGAAATTCAAGGGGTAAAGATAAGAGTTTTTCTACTCGCTAATTTTTCTCTCAATTTAGACATTGCCTTTCATGGCTCGTGAGTCTAGGGACAATGTATTAATCCAAACTTAAATCTAGGCTCTGTCAGCGTTACAGCCAAATTCATGTGTGTTTATCTATGTTTATCGCGATTAAACTTTGTTAACATGCCAGCACATTCCGAGATTTCAGGATAAAAAAATGACTATCAATGCCCTACTGCTGAGCAGCTCTCGCGTCGGTGATACGCCTTACCTTTCCCATGCGCTTCCCTTTATCAAGCCGCTCACCGCTAACGCCCAGAAATGGATTTTTATCCCTTATGCTGGTGTCAGCATGAGTTACGACACTTATTTGGCCTCAGTCGTCGCAGGATTAAGTGAACTTAGGCTCGATATCAGCGGCATTCACCAGCATCCTGATCCGCGCCAAGCGATTAAAGATGCCGACGGTATTTTGATCGGTGGCGGCAATACCTTCCATTTATTGCACGAGCTCTATAAGTACGATTTAGTGCATCTTATCCGTGAAGAAGTACTGAATGGTAAACCCTATATTGGTTGGAGCGCGGGCTCTAATGTCTCCGGATTGAGTATTCGCACCACCAACGATATGCCGATTATCGAGCCACCGTCTTTTACCGCGTTAAATATAGTACCGTTTCAGTTAAATCCACATTATTCGAACTACCGCGCTCCGGGACATAACGGCGAAACCCGCGCCCAACGTTTGCTCGAATTCACTCGTGTCGACCCCATCACGCCAGTTGTAGGTATTGTCGAAGGCAGCGCACTTTGGCGTCAGGGAGACACCTTATCTCTGCTAGGTGACAATCCTGCCTATTTATTCTGTGGTGAGCAGCAAGAAATCCCGATCCCTGTCAGCAGCGATTTATCCCATATGCTGAAATAAGATCTATGCGGCGGCATTGCCTAAGCGGATCTGCTACTATCGGCCACCGAGCATGAGTGTGTAATCAAGCTGGCTGGCCGATAACATGCCGCAAAATGTCGTATACAGAGGCAAGGATACCGCGCGCGGTGAGGACGGAAATCAACAATATCCCAAGTGATAACACCAGCCGGCAAGTGTTTTAACCAATAAGGCAAACACTTATCCTGCGGCAGAAAAGACTTGCACCACTTAAGTAACTGCTCTAATTTCGTTGTCGAACACTTTGATAAACAAGATTAAATTATTATTCACCCCTGAGCACTTCCCGTACAAAAGCATTCTAAGTTATTTATAAATCGGGAGTTTTGGGCAAGTCATTAAGTGCGAGTCTCTCGCCTTAGCCCATTAAAGTGAGGAGTTTCTATTTTGCGACTGCATTCAACATTCAACCATTTCGCCCCTATCTCGCGCCCCAAAGCGACCAAATCGAGGTTTTTTCTCGGTTCGTTACTCGCCTGTACGCTCGGCATCAGCAGTTTTACCGCCTATGGCGCCGATGCCGCTCAAGAGAAAAAAGCTAAGATGTTCTCCCATGACACTGTGGTTGAACTTGCCCAGCAACTGGCTCAAAAACCGTTTAAAGAAGCGAGAAAAGCCCCCAAAGAGCTAATCGATCTTGATTACGCCACCTATGGCAAAATCAATTATCAAGAAAACGCTGCGATTTGGGGCGGAACCCCCACGAAGTTTTCGGTACAACTGTTTGCCCCCGGCTTTTTATACAAAAACTTGGTCGATATCGATGTGGTTGAAAACAGCCATGCTTTTCCTATCGAGTTAACCGAATCCTCCTTTAGTGTGCCGAACGATACCATAGAGAAATTATTGACTCAGGTTGGCCAATACGCCGGCGTGCGCCTGCACTACCCCATCAATGATGATGAGGTAAAAGACGAGTTCATCATGTTCCAAGGCGCAAGCTATTTTAGAGCGCTGTCCAAAGGGCAAACCTATGGTTTATCGAATCGCGGATTAGCTATCGATGTCGCTCAACCTAAAGGTGAGGAATACCCATTATTCAAGCGTTTTTGGGTAGAGCGTCCGTCTAAGTATCAAACGGCGATTGTGGTGCACGCATTGTTAGATAGCCAGAGTGTTACTGGTGCCTATCGCTTCGGTATTTACCCTGGCGCGCCAACGCGGGTCGAGGTAGATGTGACCCTATTCCCCCGCCGTGATATCACTCATGTAGGGATTGCACCACTGACCTCAATGTTCCTCTATGGTGGTTTAGATACGCCGGATAAGCCAGATTATCGCCCAGCGGTGCATAACTCCGAAGGCTTACAAATTGATCGCGGTAATGGCGAGCGTTTATGGCGCCCGCTCAATAACCCAAATAAATTGCAGATCAGTGCCTTTGGCGATGAAGATATTAAGGGTTTTGGCTTAATCCAACGTCATCGTAACTTCGATTACTATCAAGATCTGACTGCAAACTATCAGCAGCGCCCTTCCGCTTGGATTGAGCCGCTTAACGATTGGGGTAAAGGTCAGCTAGTGCTACTGGAGATCCCATCGAGCGCTGAAACCAACGACAATATAGTCACTTACTGGGAGCCTCAGGGCGGATTGAAGCAAGGTGAACCCTATCGTTACTCCTATCGCATCACAGCGTCTAACGATAGCCCCAGTGCTAACACTAAGGCGCGAGTGGTTCGTAGCTCAAAAGGACAAAAGCAAGCCAAAGGTAAAGAGTTGCTTATCGATTACAGCAATATCAAACCACAAGATATTGAGAACATTGTGATTGATGCCAGTATCAGCAAGGGCAAGATCCTGTCATCGCGTATCGTCGCTCATCCAGATATCAATGGTGCCCGCGTATTTGTGACCTTCGAGCCCGAAAGCACCAATGTGGCAGAACTACGGATTCAATTGCGTAAAGATGAAAAACCTGTGGCCGCTACTTGGCTGTATCGCTGGAACAGTGATGATTGGCCCTAGGAAAATAAGCTAGCTATCCGTTACACCATAAAAACGCCGAACTTACGGCGTTTTTTATTGCGCTTGGTTCTACACTAACGAATGTTCAGATCTAACTCGATTATATTCTCAGCAAGTCGTGACAACATCATGACTCTTTAGCTATTCAGCTTTTTAATTTACGGGATAACTTGGGCAGAATAACGTCTTCGGAATATCTAGGATTATTTCTATCTAACAAAAATAGGGAACTTCAGTTCCAATTTTCGGCCCTATTTAGCGCGCCCATAAGATTTACTCCCCTACTCCACAACGGTATATTACCCCTTCACAGCAACTGAATATTTGCTATATACACTTCTTTACAAGATATCCATCTATTGCAATCACCATATTCAGTGTTAGTTATATTTCGCATCATGAATATGTCAGAGAAAAAATGAAGTTACCCACATTAAATGCTGCGTACTTTCGTAAGCCAACGACAATATTGTTAATGATAAGTATCTTACTTGCCTTATATTCACTACCAATGATTGGGCGAGTGTTTTGGCTTGCGTTGGTTTTACTCTGCTATACGCTGATTTAAATGCAAACAAAATGTTAATTCAGTAATTAACGTTAACATCTATATTAATCATCAGTGTAACTGTTGGTCGATAATACCCTGTTTCATCAACCCATCGAATCTAGATAACTCATTATCTAGACGGATATTTAAGCTATGCCGTTTTCAAACCTAAAACCAGCCTTTGCGCTTTCTTTGCTGTTTGTCCCGAATGCCTTTGCAACTGCCGTCGATTTTAGTGACTACGGTCCTTTACGCACCTACGCACAATCACCGACCCAAGCGGGCAGTTTAACGCCGATGCTTAGATCTGGGTTTTCGTTACCTGAAGGTCAAAAAGAGCTGCACTTATCTGCAAGTGCGGCCAGTGTTTGGGCTGAAACCGATGATTATTTTGCCGATTACTACCACAACACCCTCGAAGGTGGGCTGACTTGGCAAATCAATGACAAATGGATGATAGACACAAGTTATCACTGGCGCTTTAGCGGCGATAATCACTTAGACTCGGTAACTATGTGGTTCCATGATGCTTTTGGTTTTAGTCAAAATGGTCGTGAAGATACGGCAAAACACCAAAACCAAATATTTTCTAAAGATGGTGTAAACCAACAAGATATTTCGGGTGAGACACTCAATAATGCCATTATGCTTTATGTTGGTTATCAATTATTTGAGAGCCAACATCAGGGTTTATCCCTAGGTGGTAGCTTATATTATAACTATGTGGACTCAGGCCCCTTTGAAAATGAAGCCTTTGAACAAGCGTTGCAGTTAAATTACAGCTTCCGTTACGAGAAGCATCATTTTCATTCAAGCGCCGCAGTCAGTTTCAGGCAGGGAAATGAAGTGCTCTCGGGGATCCGCTACGATAATCATGCCTATTCGCTCAATCTCGGCTATGAATATATCACGGGTCGCCATGGCTGGTTAATTGAGTTACATCATTACCAAGGTTTATTAGAAACAGAAAATGATTTCGCTAAGGCGTCAAATGAAATATTACTCGGCTACCGTTATTACTTAGACACAAGTGCAATTGAGTTTTCCGTCGTTGAAAATTATTTCAATATGGATAACAGCACTGACATCGCCTTTAATATTGGCTACCGAGTTAAGTTTTAGTCACAATAAATTAAACGCTCAATAACAAAAAGAGGCTGTATGGCCTCTTTTTTGTTATATCACACGTATTTTTTGAATGGGTTATTTCATCAACAAAGCCTGGATATCGATAAAATGGGCGGCATGTTCTGCATCAGCCTGTTTAAGATGCGGAATACAACCAAGGAAAGGCGATGTCATCATCTCTTTAAGCGATGCTAAGTTTTCATCAAACACGCTCATATTGGGATCGACGCAATTTGCCACCCAACCCGCCACGGTTAAGCCATCGGCGATTATCGCCTCTTGGGTTAATAACGCATGATTTAAGCAGCCCAGTTTCATTCCCACAACCAAGATCACTGGCAAATTAAGTTGCTGCACTAATTCCGATAAATAACGCCCGTCCCCTAAGGGCAAACGCCAGCCACCCGCACCTTCTATCAAGCAAAAATCAGCCTGCGCAAAGGCTTGTCTGTCGAGTTTTGCCAAAATCGCCTCTGGAGATAAATTAACCTCAAGCTGTTTTGCGGCAATATGCGGCGCAATGGCGGGTTCAAAGCTTATCGGATTGACCTGCTCATAGCTGAGCTTTAAAGATGATGCCGACATCAGTTTTAACGCATCACTGTTACGTAAGCCCTGCTCTGTGGTTTCACATCCCGAGGCCACAGGTTTTACCCCAAGGCTGAAGTGCGCAGCGCCTGTGCGAGCAGCTTCACGATTGAATGCGGTTAACAGCGCCGTCGACACTAAGGTTTTACCACTGTCAGTATCTGTACCTGTTACAAAAAACATGCGTTTTCCTTCTTAATCCATGGTCAATCACGCGCTCAAAGCTAAACGACGAGCCTTACACCCTATCGCCTTGGCGACGTACACGAAATTGGGCGATTTGATAGGTTAAAGGCAGGCCCTGAGCCTCACGGAATAGTTCTGCGCGTTGTTGTAATGCCAGCCAATCCTGGCGGCCACGCAATTTGCCTAAGTGAGTATCGGCATCTGAAGAGTTTTCGGTCCGTACGTATGATTGCACCGATGCGCCCACACCCTTAATGGAATAGAGCAAGGTTTTAAGATCTTGAAAATAAACGGTCATTGGCACAAGTTGAACATCAAATAGTTGCCAGTCTTTGGCATCAAAAACCGCTTGTAAGCTTTCAAGGGATTGAAAACCGTTCACCCTTAAACCAAGATGGGATAACTGAGCCAAGCTGCCTTCGGCCACGATACTCAGGTGCGCTTCTCCACCAGCTTTTAAGACTCTAGCCATTTCACTGGTCGCCGCCGAAAAATCATGGCACCACTGCAGGGCTAAATTGGAGTAAATACTATCGATACTCCCATCGGCAAAGGGGAGTTGCTCGGCATTACCACACACGCATTGGTGCCGAGGGAAAGTCACTTGAAGTTGTTGCAGCATCCCTAGGGCGATATCGAGGGCATAAACCTTGATATTGTCACCCACTACACGGTCGGCAAAATCGGTCCCTGGCCCCGCGCCAATATCAAGAATTGCGCCCTTGGCAGCAAATCCCTGCAACAAACTCGCGCCGCTTAAACGCTGTAAACAGTTATGCTCTTGGTAGCGCTTGGCCGCAGCAGAAAACCGATCGGCAATATGCTCGACCTGACGGGCAGATGGATGGGAATTAACACTCACGCCAAGCGGCATAGACATCACAAATTATTCTCACTTTAACATCAAACTTTTACTTATAAGCCTTTACGTTCAAGCTCTTACTTTCAGACTCTTATCTTCAAGCTCTCCACTCTCAAGAACTCAATACCGAGCATTGAAGTGCCCTGCCATTCACCGGATGTTCTGAATCAAACGCTGGCTTACCGTTCAGGCCGCCCAGAAACCCTAGGCAGTGCGCATTCCTTCAGCACTGTGGCAATACTACCGACGCAGCGTCGTATTGCCGCCTCGCTATGGGATGCACTTAAGGTAATGCGCAATCTTGCCGAACCGACCGGCACTGTGGGTGGACGAATGGCGCCGACCCAAATGCCTAATGCCTTTAGCTTTTCTGCCACCCGCAAGGTTTGCGCCGCATCACCAATAATCAAAGGTTGAATTGCCGTGTCGCTACCTAGGAGTGGAATGTCAGCATCTTGGCACAACTGCTTAAACAATAAGATATTGCGCTGCAATTTTTGCTTAAGCTCAGGATGGGCCTCAGTGTATTCAACAGCGGCCAAGGCAAGGGCTGCATTGGCGGGCGACAGCGCCGTAGAATAGATATATTCCCGTGCATTGCTGACCAGAAACTCAATCAACTGCCGACTCCCGAGGATCGCCGCGCCCTGACAGCCTAACGCCTTACCAAAGGTCACTATCTGGATATCGATAAGGTTAGAAGCTGAAGTCGACTCAGCTTGAGCACTCACAGTATCAACAACACCAAAACCATGGGCATCATCGACAATCAACCAAGCATTATGTGCCCGGCAAAGAGCTGATAACGCCGAAATCGGCGCGATATCACCATCCATGCTGAACACACTCTCAGTGATCAACGCAGATACAGCGCTCTTAGTTAATAGTCGCTCGGCACTTTCGATGGAATTATGTAAAAAGCGCTTAAAATCCGCGCCGCTGTCGCGCAATCCATCGATAATCGATGCATGGACCAGTTTATCGGCCAGTACCACATCCTGCTTATCGAACAAGGTTTTACACAAGGTCGTATTGGCGCTGAACCCTGAGCTAAAGAGTAGCGCCGCCTCAAATCCCGTTATCTGGCACAGCTTAGTTTCTAGCGCCAAATGCGCCTCGCTGTAACCCGTCACCAGTGGTGATGCGCCGCTACCCACGCCATATTGCTTAGCGCCAAGGTGCAGCGCTTCGACCAATGCGGGAGCACGGGATAGACCAAAGTAATCATTGCTGCTGAAGTTAAGATAGTGCTGATCCGCTAAGCCAAACTGGGGACCATCCTCACTGAGTGCTGCCGCGCTCGACAGCGCCTGACGCTGCCTAAGCAAACCTTGCTCGGCTAACGCCTGCTGACGGGCGAGGATTTTTGAACTCAGTTTTGAGGTGAGTGGTGAACTCATTTTTTCTTACTCAACTTGTCTTGCTCAACTTTTCTTGCTGTGCATTTTACTTTGCTGGCTTACTCGGCGCCTTGACTGGTTTTTCGCTCAGTCTCGGCATAACGACGGCTCAAATGCTCGCTGAATCTCGCCGCCCGCATCATCCTTTGAGACCTGCGCATCGCCACTTAACGAAGCGCAAGTCCAAAAAACGAGTTTTACTGAGGCGATAAATCTTAGTTACAGCGCCGCCGCATCATAAAAAGGTGCCGAGGCTTTATCTTGGTGGGCCGCAGCTTTGGCTAATACAGCCTGTTCATCATCGATAGTCGCGGCAGCGCCCTGCTCAGGGCGTAAGCCCAGACGGCGGAACAGGCCCATATCATCACTTTCTTCAGGGTTTGGCGTAGTCAACAGCTTGCAGCCATAGAAAATCGAGTTCGCACCCGCAAAGAAACACATAGCTTGCAGTTCGTCAGTCATGTTTTCACGGCCCGCCGATAAACGCACACGGGACTTAGGCATTAAAATACGCGCCACAGCGATGGTACGGACAAACTCCAGCGGATCTAAATCATCGAGTTTTTCGAAGGGGGTGCCCGCCACTTTGACCAACATGTTAATGGGCACTGAATCGGGATGCTGAGGCAAATTCGCCAATTGTTGCAATAAGCCCGCTCGGTCTGTGGCCTTTTCGCCCATACCAACAATACCGCCGGAGCAAACTTTCATGCCCGATGCGCGCACGTGGCTTAAGGTATCTAAACGGTTTTGATAGGTGCGGGTTGTGATCACATCGCCGTAATATTCAGGCGAGGTATCTAAATTGTGGTTGTAGTAATCAAGGCCTGCATCGGCCAGCTCATTGGCTTGCTCGGCACTTAACATTCCAAGGGTCATACAGGTTTCCATGCCGAGGGCTTTAACCTCTTGCACCATTTGCTTGAGGTATGGCATGTCTTTATCTTTCGGGTTACGCCAAGCGGCGCCCATACAGAAACGTGAAGCGCCCGCGGCTTTGGCACTGCGTGCTTCGGTCAACACGGTTTCCATCGCCAATAGGCGCTCTTTTTCAAGGCCAGTGTCGTAACGCGCACTCTGCGGACAATATTTACAATCCTCAGGGCAAGCACCGGTTTTGATCGACAGTAATCGGCTGATCTGCACTTCGTTAGGATCGTACACTTCACGGTGGATACTGTGTGCTTTAAATAATAAGTCATTCATCGGCAGCGCAAATAAGGCTTCGATTTCTTCCCGCTTCCAATCATGACGAACTTGCAACTGCGACATTGAACACCCTTTTATTTTTGTATTTTACCTTGGCTAGGATAACCTCAGCCCTTAAACTGTCAACGCCAACCAGTGATACAGGTTTACCACTGATTAATTTTCAATCAACACTGTGAGCTTTTATGCGCAATTTACTCGATTTGGATTTTGATAGCGCCCATATTTGGCATCCTTATACCTCCATGACCCGCGCACTTCCTGTTTTTGGGGTACACAGTGCCCAAGGCTGCGAGCTGGAATTGGTCGATGGCCGTAAGCTTATCGATGGCACCAGCTCTTGGTGGGCCTGTGTACATGGCTACGGACACCCAGCGATATTAACGGCGATGGAGCGGCAGCTGCACCAACTTAGCCATGTGATGTTTGGCGGCATTACCCACGAGCCCGCCATTGAACTCTGTAAAAAACTGTTGGCGATGACCTGCGAGCCCCTCACTAAAGTCTTTCTCTGCGACTCAGGCTCAATTGCCGTCGAAGTCGCCATCAAAATGGCGCTGCAATATTGGCAAGGGCAAGATTTGCCTATAGCGCAAAAAGCCCAAAAACAGCGCATTCTTACGGTGAAGAAGGGTTACCATGGCGATACTTTTGCCGCCATGAGTGTCTGCGATCCCGAAGGTGGCATGCATACCATGTTTGGCGAGGCCGTCACGAAACAGTGTTTTGTCGACGCGCCACAAACGCCCTTCGGTGAGCCATTACGCCAAGATGATTTAGCGCCAATGCAACGTATTTTACGCGAGCAACATCAACATATTGCCGCCGTGATTATCGAGCCGATTATGCAGGGTGCAGGGGGAATGCGATTCTACAGCAGCGAATATTTACGTGGCCTGCGCGCCCTGTGTGATGAATATAATGTGCTGCTTATTCTCGATGAAATCGCCACGGGTTTTGGCCGAACTGGTAAGTTATTTGCCTATGAACATGCCGATATCACGCCCGATATTCTCTGCCTAGGCAAAGCCTTAACGGGCGGTTATATCAGCCTTGCCGCCACCTTATGTACGGATAACGTCGCCCAAGGCATTAGCCAATCACCCGCCGGCGTCTTTATGCATGGCCCGACATTTATGGGCAATCCCCTCGCCTGCGCCGCCGCCTGCGCCAGCTTAGATTTAATCAATCAGCAGGAGTGGCCAGCACAGGTTGCCGCCATCGAACAGCAAATGCAGCGCGAGCTTGCCGATGCCATCGATATTCCCAGCGTGAAGGAGGTGCGCGTGCTCGGCGCGGTTGGCGTGCTCGAAATGCACCAAGCGGTCAATACCGCCGCACTGCAACAGCAATTTGTCGACTTAGGCGTATGGGTTCGTCCCTTTGCCAACCTGATTTATATTATGCCGCCCTATGTGATTAGTTCTTCACAGCTTACACAGCTGACTCAAGCGATGAAGCAAGTGGCGGCAACAATTGCCCCGCCCCGTGCAAAACAAAGCGACGCACTGGTGACAGAGAGCATCACTATCAGCCACGGCTAATGTTGTTCAATCACAATGCAATTGTGATGCAAGCTCTGCTCTGCATATCGAAGCTTGGCCCAATTAAACTCAGCCAAATGTAAATTCAGCGCAGTTTCAGTTCTGCCGAATGCCTTAACGATCGGCAGGACTGTTTCTCAAAGGCCTCAGGCTTTGACTTTGCGATCCTAACCCTACTCACTCAACTGGCTCACTCAACCGGCTCTGAATTGAGTTATCTTTTGTACTCTTAATGTGGTTCATCTTACTTTGAGTGAAAGTCGTCACATAAAAACGCTTTAGATAACCTTGTTCACAAATTGCATAAAATCTCACTATTTTCACATTTATTTAGCAAGTTAACTGGAAAATTAGTTAAAGCCAGTAATGCTTAATAACACTGACTTCCACATAAGTACGTTTCATAAGCAGCCGCTAAAAACCTAGGCAAAAAGGATAGCTTAGTGCGTGACCAAGAAAAAGGAGCTTTTATGTTTAAACTCGCCGACATTCCCGTCAGCCGAAAACTCGCGCTACAACTTATCACAGCCCTTATCGGCGCCTTAATTCTTCTCACTCTTTCCGTCACTACCTTAAAAAGCAATTTGATGGCAGAACGTGAAGCCAGACTCAACGCAGTGCTCAGCTTAGCCCTCAGTCGCATTCAAGCTTTACAACAAAACTTACCTCTAGAGCAGGCTCAACAAGCCGCAAAAGAGATGCTTAATAATATGCGGTTCGACGGTGACAACTACCTGTTTGTAATTGATGAAACACGCCACATCATAGTTCATCCCGTTAAACCCGAGTTAGTCAGCCTGCAAATGGGCAACAATGGCGCAGAGCAGTACTGGTTCAGCATGGTCGAGTTAGGACGCAATGGTCAGCAAGGTGTCTTGCAATATCCTTGGGTAACAGGCAATGGCAAAAAAGCCCAGAAAATGTCCTTAGTGATGGGATTTAAACCCTGGGGCTGGATTTTAGGCTCGGGGATTTTACTGCAAGACATTGAAAACACGATTTGGCATGAATATGTGCTAATGGGCGGCACTACACTTATTCTCATTCTGCTGATGGCGGCATTGGGCTACATCATCAGTCGCTCTATTGTTCAACCGTTAGAGCAAGTGAACAACGCGATGCAAATCATCGCCACTGGCAACCTGACACCGCAGCTTGTGGTCACTGGCAAAGATGAACTTGCGACCCTAGCGCACAACATCAATCAGAGCATGACAAGCATTCGAACGGTACTGGCAGAGGCTAACCACAGCGCCGACAACGTCTCGCAAGCCGCTTCACGTATCGCATCAACCGCCGAAGAAACCAATCAAGCGGTAAACAACCAGCGGGACCAACTCGCCCAGTTAGCCACGGCGATGAACGAAATGAGCGCCACCATTGCCGATGTGGCCAATAATGCCGAAAGTACCGCGAAAGACACCAAAGAAGCCACCCGCGAAGCCGGGCTTGGCGATAAGGACGTGCACGCCAGCGTTGACGGTATCCATGCGCTTGCCAAAGAAGTGGAGCAAGCAACGCAGCAAGTGAATAAATTAAAAGAAGAAATCATGCAGATCAGTGAAGTGACGGCGGTGATCAGTGCCATTTCGGATCAAACCAATTTATTGGCATTAAACGCCGCCATTGAAGCGGCGCGTGCCGGTGAGCAGGGCCGAGGTTTTGCCGTGGTGGCCGATGAAGTGCGGCAATTAGCCAGCAGAACGAGGCAATCCACAGAGGAAATTCAAAACACCATTTCCCTATTACAACAACGTGCTGTCAGTGCCGCCAATGCGATGGATACGAGCCGCGATCTGGCAGAAAAGAGCGTTGACCAGTCCACAAAGGCAGGCAACGATTTATCCCTCATTGTGACCCATATTAAGCACGTGAGTGATATGGCCACCCAGATTGCAACCGCGGCCGAAGAGCAAAGCGCGGTGGCAGAAGAAATGAACCGTAACGTCTGCGGGATTAATAGTTCGGCGCTTGAAGTGTCTGAATCCGCCACTTATCTTGCTCAAGAAAGCGAAAGCCTCGCCGAGCTATCGCTTAATCTCAATACCAAACTGGCGGCGTTTAAGCTCTAAGCTCGAGTGAACTCAATATGGGGCCAACATCCTGATGTTGGCCTCTTCTTTAACGACTCGCCTTGACCAGGCTCGAAATCAATGCCCGTAGCGCCGCCGGTTTAATCATTTTCGCCATGTAGTGGTAACCTCGACGCTGCACATCTTCCACCAGCTCCTTACGGGTATTGGCGGTGATTAAAATCCCCGGTAACTCTTTGCCATAGAGCGCGCGGATCCCATCCATCGCATCGACACCATTTTGGCCATCGTCCAAGTGGAAATCCGCTAAAACAATATCCGGCGCCACCCCTTTTAGACCTAACTTTATGCGTGCATCGGCTAAATCCTTGGCGCAAATTACCTCACACTGCCAGCGGCTGAGTAGACTCTCAAGCCCAGCCAAAATGGCCTCTTCATTGTCGATACACAGCACTTTAATCCCAGATAAAGGTTGCAATAGCGATGGCAAGGCCTTGACCTGCGGCTGACGCACGGTTTCCCCTAAAGGCACACTAATAGAGAACACTGAACCACGTCCAAGCTGTGAGGACACTTGAATACTGTGGTTTAGTACCCTGCTGATCCTATCGGCAATCGCCAACCCTAGGCCAAGACCACTAACGCTTTTACTACGTGGATTATTTAAGCGCTTAAACTCTTTGAAAATTTCGCGGGTTTCGTGCTCATCAATCCCACAGCCCGTGTCCAATACTTGGATCTCTAACTCACTGCCGCGATGGCGACAGCCAAACAACACCCGTCCACCACGGGCATAACGGTAAGCATTGGTTAAGAAGTTTTGCAGCACGCGCCGCAGTAGCGAAGGATCGGAATTAACTGTCGCGCTACAAGATATCATCTTAAAGCGAATTTGATTGTCCGCCGCCATCGCCTCAAATTCGACCGACAGACCATTGAGCAGCTCGGATATGGCAAAGTCGCGGCGATTGACCTCCACCATGCCGGAATCCAGCTTCGAAATATCCAATAAGTCGGTGAGCAACTCGCCCGCTGTTTTGAGCGAGCTATTCACATGGGATAGGGTGGTGCGCGCCTCGCGGTCCAAATTAGGATACTGGGACAAGGACGCGGTAAACAATCTCGCCGCATTCAGGGGTTGCATTAAGTCGTGCCCTACCGCCGCTAAGAAGCGACTCTTAGAAGCGTTAGCCATTTCTTCCTGCGCCTTGGCCTCAAGCAACTCACTGTTTAGCATGGCTAACTCATAGGTACGCTCTTTAACACGCGATTCGAGGGTTTCATTGGCCTCAAGTAAAGCCCGTTCCTGCTCACGGTATTGAGTGATGTCGGTAAAGGTCATCACAAAGCCGCCATCGGGCATAGGATTGCCTTGAATTTTAATCACTTTACCGTCTTTACGTTGTCGCTCTGAGGTATGCGGCGTGCCATTACGCATATGCTGCACACGTTTTTCGACCTGTGACTCAATATCCCCCTCACCGCAATAGCCCCGCGCCGCGTTAAAGCGGATCACTTCACCAATCGGCATCCCTTGCTGTAAAAATCCATCCGGATATTGATATAGCTCGACGTATTTGTAGTTCCATGCCACTAAGTTGAGGTCGCTGTCGATAACACTCATCCCTTCATAGGCATGCTCGATAGCCCCGCGCAGCATATCTTGGCTGAGCATGATTTTGGATGAGGCTTCATCTACTAGACTAAAGACTTCATCCAAGGCCAAGTCGCGCCCCTGTAAAACCGAGTCCATTACCAAGGAGGCACTGGAAGCGCCAAGCACTCCGGCGAGTAAGCGCTCGGTGTGGGCGATAAGCTCAGGTGTCGCAGCCTTGTGCCAGCTGTCACTCTTGACCGCCTCGGTGGAGAATCGGCTAAAGCTTTCATAGGCGCGGGTTGGGCTAACAAAGCGACTGGCTAAGATCAGCAAATCCTGCTGGGAGATGGGGCCATTTTTCTTATTGGCATTATTTTTAAGCTTACCCGGGCTGACAAAGGCGCTGGCTTGAATACGCTCGGCCACCCCTGCCCTAAACCAAATCGAGCCTAAGATGTAGCAGGCAATATTAGCGAACAAGGCTGTGAGCGCATCGCGCACATTGGGGGTAATGGCATCTAACAGGTCGATATTACTCGACAACAAGGTCGCCACATTTTGGCCGTCATTCATGCCGCTCAGCATGATGTAAAACCACAGGCCAAAGCCCACACTCAAGCCTAAAAACACCCCGGCACGATTACCGTGCTTCCAATAGAGCCCGCCCACCAGCGCAGGAGCCAGCTGGGCAAACGCCCCAAAGGATAACATCCCAAGGTGCGACAAGGAGTCACTGTCGGCTAGCGCCAGATAACTGCCATACCCCAGGCCAAGGATGATGACGATGGCCAGGCGGCGTGCATTTAACAGCATCTGCGAAAACTGGCTAAAGTTTTTCTCACGGATATTGCCCGTGCGCAGCATCACAGGCACCAGCCACTCGTTACTCACCATCACGCTTATCGTCACTACCGCCACAATCACCATGCCAGTTGCCGCAGATAACGTACCCAACAGTGCAATCACGGCGAGCAGTGGATGATCTAACGCAAGCGGTAAATTGATCACATAAGTGTCTGCGGCAACGCTATCCCCGAGGATGACTTTACCCGCTAGGGCGAGTGGCCCAACGAATAAGCCAAACAAGGCCAAATACAGTGGGAATAACCAGCGCCCCTTAGACAACACCGACTCATCGGCGCACTCCACCACCATCACGTGGAATTGCCGTGGCATACATAAAAACGCCGCCATGCCGACGAGCAGCTCAGGCATTAAGGCTTCGATGCGAGGATTTGGGTAATTAATTAAGGCTTTTTCACTCGCCTGCTGCCAGATATCACCAAAACCATCGAACACCCCAAAGCTAATCACAATCCCCACCAGCAAAAATGCCGCCAGTTTGACTAGCGATTCAAAGGCAATCGCCAGCATCATGCCGGGGTTATGCTCGGTGGCATCGAGCTTACGCGTTCCAAATAGAATGGCAAAAATCGCCAGCAATGCTGTGATAAGTAAAGGGATAGTAATGCCGTTTAAAGGATCGTCTGCTGGCTGAAACAAATTAAGGCTAAATACCATCGCCTTAAGTTGCAGGGCAATGTAGGGCATGATGCCAAATAGCGCGATGAGGGTAACAATGGCCGCCAAGGTTTGTGACTTACCGTAACGGGCGGCGATAAAGTCGGCGACCGAGGTAATATTTTGCGCCTTGGACACGAGGACCATCTTGCGCAGCATGCCAAAACCTAAGGTGAAAATAATGATAGGACCGATAAAAATCGGAATGAAGGACCAAAAATCATTAGCCGACTGCCCTACCGTGCCTAAAAAGCTCCACGATGAACAATAAACCGCCAGACTTAAACCATAAATGCCTACCTGAAGCTTCTTGGTCACACCGCTAAACCAACGCTCCGCGCCCCAGGCTAAAAGGAATAAAAGTGAGACATAACAAATAGCAATAACGGCGACGACTAAGGTTAGATTCATATTTTTGCTCTTTTTTCCATTATTGTGCGATAAATAATGGCTGAAATCTAGCCAGATTTTCGAGTGCAACAGCCTAAATATAAAGGAGATTTTAAAACTAGACCAAGGTCTAATGGAGTTGCCAGCCCCTTGCATACCATACTCAGACTACGCAATTTTTAGAAAGGGAAGCCCTATGAGCTCGCAGTCTCTCTACAAAGTCTCCGGCAATATCGCTGCCAATGCACTTGTAAATAATGATCAATATAAAAAAATGTACCAAGAGTCGATTGTCAATCCAGAGGGTTTCTGGAGAGAGCACGGCAAACGGATCGATTGGATAAAGCCATACACTAAAATCAAAAAAACCACTTTTGACGATCATAACTTATCGATTAACTGGTTCTACGACGGCACCCTAAACGCCTCAGCCAACTGCTTAGATCGCCATCTAGCAGAGCACAGCGACCGCGTTGCCATTATTTGGGAAGGCGATAACGCCAGCGAACAACGTAAAATCACCTACGGTGAGCTGCACACTCAAGTGTGTAAGTTTGCCAACGCCCTACGCAGCCAAGGCGTGCGTCGTGGGGATATTGTGACCATTTATATGCCAATGGTGCCAGAAGCGGCAGTGGCAATGCTGGCCTGTGCCCGCATCGGTGCCGTACACTCGGTGGTCTTTGGTGGCTTCTCACCCGATTCAATCGCTTCACGGGTCATCGACGGTAAATCTAAGGTCGTCATCACCGCCGATGAAGGTATGCGTGGTGGCCGCGCGATCCCACTCAAACGCAACATCGACGATGCGCTCAAGCATCCCGATGTTACCAGCGTTGAGAAGGTAATCGTACTTAAACGTACTGGCGGCAAAGTTGATTGGGTAGAAGGCCGCGATGTGTGGTGGCACTCACTAGTTGAAACCGCATCCGAGCACTGCGCCATTGAAGAAATGGGCGCCGAAGATCCGCTCTTCTTACTTTATACCTCAGGTTCTACCGGTAATCCCAAGGGCGTATTGCACACCACCGGCGGTTATATGGTGTATGCCTCTATGACCCACGAGTATGTGTTCGATTACAAACCCGGTGAGATTTACTGGTGTACCGCCGACGTGGGTTGGATCACGGGTCATTCCTACATGGTGTACGGCCCACTCGCGAACGGTGCGACCGTGCTTATCCACGAAGGGATCCCTAATTACCCAAGCCCAGCGCGTTTAGGCGAGATGATTGACCGTCACAAGGTCAATATTCTCTATACGGCGCCGACACTTATCCGTGCACTGATGGCCGAAGGTAAACAGCATTTTGACCAGTATGATGGCAGCTCGTTGCGCATCATGGGCTCTGTGGGTGAACCCATCAACCCTGAAGCTTGGCGCTGGTACCACGAGGTCATCGGCCATGAGCATTGCCCAATTGTCGATACTTGGTGGCAAACCGAAACCGGCGGCATTTTGATTACGCCATTACCAGGTGCAACCGATACCAAACCCGGCTCGGCGACTCGCCCCTTCTTTGGGGTACAACCGGCGCTCGTGGACAACATGGGTAACATTTTAGAAGGCGCAACCGAAGGTAACTTAGTGCTGCTCGACTCATGGCCAGGCCAAATGCGTACCGTTTATGGTGACCACGAACGCTTCGTGCTGACCTACTTCAAAACCTTCCGTGGCATGTACTTTACCGGTGACGGCGCGCGCCGCGATGAAGACGGTTACTACTGGATCACTGGCCGTGTAGACGACGTGATTAACGTCTCTGGGCACAGATTAGGCACTGCAGAAGTAGAAAGTGCACTGGTGTCACACGAACTGGTCGCTGAAGCCGCCGTTGTGGGCTATCCCCATGATATTAAAGGTCAAGGTATTTACGCCTATGTCACCTTAACCCGCGGCACAGAAGAGAGTGAAGAACTTCGCCAAGAGCTGCGCCAATGGGTTCGCAAAGAAATTGGCGCCCTGGCCACACCGGATCTTATCCAGTGGGCGACAGGATTACCTAAGACACGTTCAGGCAAAATCATGCGCCGTTTCCTGCGTAAGATTGCCGCGAACGAAGTGACCAACTTAGGTGATGCATCAACGCTGGCCGATCCAGCCGTGATTGAGACCTTGATTGAAACTCGCTTGAATCGTAACGAGTAATCGTTATCCCGCGCTTAATCGTGACTTTTCACGGTTAAGCGCAGCTTTAGCTCCTGTACGTTTGAACCTTGCACCTTTGAGTAAAGGTTCCTTTAAATGAAGCAAACCCTGTTGAGAAAGTGCCTGATTGCCCCTTTCTCTTAGTTGCCCCTCCAACCAAGGGGCATTTTTTTGGTTCTGTGTTAAGCTTGGCGCCAAACTCAATCGACCAAGAATATCTAGCAGCGTGTCAGTTAATTCCAGCCCAAGCGTTACCCTCAGGGATTACCAGCAACAAGCCGTCGATGCCGCCATCGCGCATTTCAAAAAAAGCACCGAATCCGCCGTGTTAGTCCTGCCAACAGGAGCAGGGAAAAGTATCGTTATTGCCGAGCTTGCCCGCATCGCCAGAGGACGTGTGCTGGTTTTAACCCATGTGAAGGAACTGGTTGCCCAAAACGCGCAAAAGGTCGGATTACTGACGACTGAGGCCAGCATTTACTCCGCTGGGTTAAATCAAAAATCGACTGACGGCAAAACCGTCGTGGCCAGTATCCAATCCGCCGCGCGCGCCTTAACTCAATTCGATGAGCCCTTCTCGCTGGTGATTATCGATGAGTGCCACAGAGTCAGCCTCGAAAAAACCAGCCAATATCAGCAGATCTTAAGTCATTTACAGCAGCGTAATCCCAAGCTCAAATTATTAGGCCTAACGGCCACTCCCTATCGGCTCGGTACGGGCTGGATTTACAAACGCCATTACCATGGCAAAGTTGGCTCGCCTGAACTTGGGATCTTCGAGCAGTGTATTTTCGAGCTCCCCATCCGTCCGCTGATTAAACAAGGTTATTTAACCGCGCCCACCTTGTTCGATGGTTTAAGCGCTCAATATGACTTCAGCCAAATCAAGCCCAATGACAATGGCGAATATCCCGAGACCCAAGTCAATGCGCTGCTGAATCACGCTGGACGCGCGACAACGGCGATTGTGGAGCAACTGATTGAGCTGAGTCACCATCGCCAGGGGATCATTATTTTCGCGGCAACAGTTCGCCATGCTGAAGAAATTGTCAGCCAGCTCAACAAGGAGCACAGCGAGCAAACGGCAATCGTCACAGCGCAGACGCCAGATAATGAACGTGATGAACTTATCGAGCGCTTTAAAGCGAGGGAGCTTAAGTTCCTTGTCAACGTGGCGGTATTGACCACGGGATTCGATGCGCCCCATGTGGATTTGATTGCGATTTTACGCCCCACCGCATCGGTGAGTTTATTTCAGCAAATGATTGGCCGCGGTCTTAGGATCTGTGAAGGTAAAAAAGATTGTTTAGTGATTGATTACGCAGCCAATGGCTATGATTTGTATTTTCCAGAAGTCGGCCAAGCTAAGCTCAATAGCAATTCGGTTCCGGTACAAGTTCACTGCCCTGTCTGCCAGTTTGCCAATATCTTTTGGGGATTAACCGACAATGATGGCGATATTATCGAACACTTTGGCCGTCGCTGTCAGGGCATAGTCGAGCATCATGGGCAAAAGCAGCAATGTGACTTTCGTTTTAGATCTAAATCCTGTCCCGATTGCGGGCAAGAGAACGACATTGCGGCGCGTATTTGCCAGCATTGCCAATCAACCTTAATCGACCCCGACAAACGCCTTAAGCAAGTATTGAATAAGCAGCACCATCATCTGTTCCGCTGCCAGCATATGACGTTAATGGGTGATGCAGGCGATCTTAAGGTGCAATATCTGGACATTGAAGGAAACGAGTTTAATCGACGCTTTAAACTGCAAACGCCCGCACAATGGCGTACCTTGTATGCGCTGTTTATTTTTCCCCATAGTCGCACGCCGGGCCTAAAACCTAAGCAATACAAAAAAGTGTCTGAGCTGATTGCCGATAGCGCCGCCTTTCGAATGCCGGATCTGTTACTGCTGAAAAAGCACAAGAAAGGCTGGGATCTGCTCGAAAGCTATTTCGATTACCAAGGGCGCTATCAAACTGAAAATAAACACATCTGACATTATCAATTCGGTTAGCGCTATGGTATAAAACGCTTAAAGTAATCCTAAGGAGCTATTATGTACGTTGTTATTTTTGGCCGTCCTGGCTGTCCTTATTGCGTGCGAGCAGTACAACTGTCAGAGCAACTCGTTGAAAAACGTGATGACTTTAAATTTAGATACGTGGATATCCACGCCGAAGGGATTTCTAAAGCGGATCTCGAGAAAACTGTCGGCAAGCCAGTCGAAACTGTGCCACAGATTTTCGTTGATGAAAAACACGTAGGTGGTTGCACCGATTTCGAACAATATGTTCGCGATAACAACCTGTTAGGTTAATCCTAATACCAAATAAAAAGGAGACCTCAGGTCTCCTTTTTATTTATTACATCAAACGTTAGAGCACATACTTCGCCGAGAAGATGATCCGGCTTAAATCACCATCATCACCATTCTCTTTACTGTTTTGGGCGTACATATATTCCACCCCAAAGGTCAGTGGTTTACTAGGGGAATACAACAGGTTGATATAGCCAGAATAGGCATCCTTATTCACCCCTGTGCCCGTTAAAGCCACATCATTATCCGCTTGCATACCAGAAAATGTCACACTGGTGCGCCACTGTTCGTTCCACCAATGACGGTAAGACACAAAGCCGCCGAAGGTACGAATGGATTCGATATCGCCGCTCGCATCTAACACACCCGCATTAATGTAGTTAAGCGCCATATAACGCCCTAAACCATCACCATAGGTTGCGGTAAAGCGCAGATCATCTTTACCAATGGGGATAATCCCCGCCACACTGGCGCCGTAACCAAAGCTCGAACTATCGATTTGGGTCGCACCGATTTTGGTTTCTAAATTGAGTTGACGAGCAATACCCGCAAACGAGAATGAGGCGCCGCCGTCCGTCTTGAGATTGTATCGTGCCACCACATCAGGCACGACACCATTACCACTGGTGATCCGTGCGCCACCTTGATTCGGAGTTACCGTTGTTTCAGGGTTTTCTATCGCAAATTGGAAGTTGCCATGGGTATAACGCAGTAACGATTGACGCACAAAGGGCGTACCATCTGCAGCCCCCACAAAGTCGAGGTTTTCAGGCAGAGCCGCAGGGTTTTGGAATGTGGTCCAGGTTTGACCTACGATCCAATTATCATAGGATACATAGGCATGGCGGATACGTGGTGAATAGCTGTTAGACACCCGCTCATTGCCATCTGTGTGGGTCATGAAATCCAGTTCAATAAAGCCCGACAAGCTATGACCATCAAGGTCCGTTGCCGCCTTAAAATTAAATCGCGTTTCACGGGCTTGGAAATCCACCACTTGGTTACCGTTGCCGTCTTTACCGTAAATGGTACCCGGTACGTAAAACTGACGGGATAAATCCCCCGAATCGGGTGCCCCATTGCCATAATCGCTGAACATCACGTCCGCCTTGATATAGCCACCAAATTCAACGTCAGTATTTTTTAAAGAAGCCGCATTGGCAGAGCCCATAAATGCCAATAAGGTTGCAGAGTAAAGCAAGCTAAGTTTTGCTTGTTTCATTTTATGTTTCCCCAGTTGTTATTATTTGTCCGCAGCCAATATGGACAATTTAACAAGCGAGCAACATTGGCAATAAGTCTATGAGACAAAAGTAGAAAATGCTGAATATAACGCGAAAATACTTTGGGATTGCAAGCTAAAGAGGAGTTTACTAGGGAATTTTAGAGTGGTGGGTCGTGAAGGATTCGAACCTTCGACCAATTGGTTAAAAGCCAACTGCTCTACCGACTGAGCTAACGACCCATTTAAGGAATCTGAATTTTACACTCTCAGAAAAGTGGCGAATCGTGAAGGATTTAAACCATTCGATTGATTGGTTAAAAGCCTACTGCCCTCGCTTTATAAAATAAGCGACAGGCTAACGACCCATCTATGAACTCTGAATTTTACACTCTCAGAAAAGTGGTGGGTCGTGAAGGATTCGAACCTTCGACCAATTGGTTAAAAGCCAACTGCTCTACCGACTGAGCTAACGACCCATCTAGTACTCTTAATTTTACACTTTCAGAAAAGTGTGTGAATCGTGAAGGATTTAAACCATTCGACTGATTGGTTAAAAGCCAACTGCCCTCGCTTTATAAAATAAGCGACTTAGCTAACGACCCATCTAAGGACTCTGAGTTTTACACTCTCAGAAAAGTGGTGGGTCGTGAAGGATTCGAACCTTCGACCAATTGGTTAAAAGCCAACTGCTCTACCGACTGAGCTAACGACCCATCTATTTTGCCACTAATTTATTCACTTTCAGTAAAGTGGTGGGTCGTGAAGGATTCGAACCTTCGACCAATTGGTTAAAAGCCAACTGCTCTACCGACTGAGCTAACGACCCATCTGTTTTGGCACTGATTTATTCACTTTCAGTAAAGTGGTGGGTCGTGAAGGATTCGAACCTTCGACCAATTGGTTAAAAGCCAACTGCTCTACCGACTGAGCTAACGACCCATCTTATTTACAACACTTCAAATACCGCTAACTTATTCTATTTACTAGAGTAAGTGGTGGGTCGTGAAGGATTCGAACCTTCGACCAATTGGTTAAAAGCCAACTGCTCTACCGACTGAGCTAACGACCCATTTACTGGTATTTTGCGCCCCGAACGACCTCGCCGTTCCGAGGGCGCCTATAATACCTTTTTCATTTTCCCATGCAAGCGTAAATTCCCAATTTTTTGTCGTTTGCATGAAAAACAGACTAAGAGTATGTTTTTTAGTTAATTATGCTTTAATTGCAGCCAATTGTTGTTGAGCAATGCGTGCTGCAGCGCTGTTGGCGTAGTCTTTTACTACTTGTTGGTAGTATTGAGTCGCACCGGCTTTATCACCGGTTTTCTCTGCGATCATGCCAAGCTTCACTAGACTGTCACCACGTTTGTTGGAATCACTAAAACGGGTTACGACGGTATTGAAGGCTTGTTTGGCTTCAGCAAATTCACTCTTATTAAACAGTAACTGTCCTAACCAATAGTTGGCGTTGGCAGCATAGACTGAATCTGGATACTGTTTAATGAAGGCACGAAACGCTGGAATAGCATCGTCATACTTGCGCTCTTTCAGCACTAAGTTCACCGCACTTTCGTAGCTGGCCGTTTCACTTAAGCTACTGGCGGCGGCATTGGCGGTTGCGGCCACTGCAGCGGGCGTTGCAGGAGTAGAAGCAGCTGGCGCGGCAGCGGCTTTGGAGGATAAATTGGCAATTTCATCGTAAAGCTGACGCTGACGTTGTTGCATCTGCTCTATTTGATAATTCTGTTGTTCGGTCAAACCACGTAAGTCGAGAACTTCTTGCTGCAAAGTATCCAGACGGCGCTGCATATCAATTTCGCTTTGTTGTCTCGATTTTACAATGCGCTCTAAACGAGCAAGTCTGTCATCACCTGAACCACCAGCAATATCTTCAACAGGAGCAGGAGCTGCCACTGCAGCTCCTGCGCCGAAGAACATTGCCGTAATTAAGACGGCACGTTTCATCTAGTTACTCTCCGTAATTCAATCTTAGTAAACTAAAACTGCACGACGGTTTTTAGCAAAACCTTCATCGGTACGAGTGAAGTCAAGTGGCTTCTCTTCGCCATAGCTTACGATGCTCATTTGGCTAGGTTGTACACCCATGCCTTGTAAGTATTTAGCAACAGCTTTAGCACGACGCTCACCCAGTGCGATGTTGTATTCTGGCGTGCCACGCTCGTCGGCATGACCTTCAATCAATACGCGTACGCTTGGGTGCTCAACTAAATAAGTACCGTGGGCTTCGAGTACGGCGGCGAATTCAGTTTGAACTTCACTGCGGTCGAAGTCGAAGTAAATGATGTGTTCTTTTCTCAACTGCTCGAGTTGCTGACGTTGTTGCTCTTCAGGTGACAACATTCCACCAATACCGCCAGTTTGAACGCCACCACCATTCAGTTCGCTACCAGAACCGTTTGTAGAGCCCATTGCATCAGTTTCTGATTCAGAAGTTGAGCTACACGCACTAATAGCCATAATTGGAAGTGCTACCAACATAGCTTTTAACAACTTGTTCAGATCCATTATCTGTTCCTTATAAAATTAAATGTGAATAAATCGAGCTAATACATTAGAGAAACGGAGACCAAGAAGGTGATTTCACCTCACCCTGACCTACCGGTAATCTCGCTTTAAAGCGTCCGTCCGTAGAAACAGCTGCTAAAACTTGCTTGCCTTGATACGTAGTGCCATAAATCACCATAGTACCATTAGGGGCCACACTTGGAGATTCGTCCAAACGTGTCGATGTCAGCACCTGCATAAAGCGCGTACTTAAATCCATACGTGCAATATTAAATTTACCGTTTGTGCGATTCACAAAAATCATGCTGCGACCATCAGGGGTAATCGAACCACCTAAATTCCATTCACCTTCAAAGGTTTCACGGATCACTTTGCCTGAATTTAAATCTACACGATATAACTGTGGTCTACCACCGCGCTCGGAGGTAAACAACAATGACTTGCCATCGGGATACCAAGATGGCTCAGTATCGATGGAATAGTGGTTGGTAATACGTTTTGCTGCCTTAGTGGCGATATCGATAACGTAAATCTCAGGTTGACCATCCTTTGAGAGGGTCACAGCCAAGGATTTACCATCTGGCGAGAAAGTCGGTGCACCGTTAATGCCAGGGAAGCTGCTCACCTTTGTACGTACTTGGGTGTAAAGATCCTGAACAAAAATCTCAGCCTTTTTGTTTTCAAAGCTTACATAGGCTAAACGACGACCATCGGGAGACCAAGAAGGCGACATCAGCGGCTCTGGAGAGCGCAGTAACATTTGCTCGTTATAACCGTCATAGTCGGCGATCATCAGTGAATAAGCCGCTTTCTGAGTGTGATTCACCACCACGTAAGAAATACGGGTTAAGAACGCACCACGAATCCCCGTCAACTTCTCATAGACGATATCGCTAATACGGTGGCCATATTGACGGAACTGCGCCGCAGAAATCACTGTTTGGCGACTGTCCATCAAAAATTCCGTAGCACTGGTAGGGCCTTTTAACGCTTGGTTTTGCGCTTTAACCAAATCGATAAGGTCAAAACTCACCAAAAACTGATCCGTACCATAAGGTTTTACCGACCCCACGACGACAGCTTCGGCACCGACATTGGCCCACGCGCTCGCGTCAAACTGGGCTAAGGCACCGATACCACGTTGTGGTAACCCTAATTCATCTAATGGTTTGAAGGTACCGCTACGAATTAAGTCAGACATCACCACATCGGCAATCGCCTGGGGTGGCGCACCCGCACCTTGCCATTGGAATGGCATCACTGCGATTGGACGCGCCGCATCCACACCCTCAGTGATCACAATATCCAGCGCCGCTTTTGCCGGCATAGTGCAAAGCAGAACCGCCAATGCTAACCATTTTGCCAAAATTTTCATGGGACTCCTTTAATTAAACGTTGGTTCAACGATTAAGTTAATTTCTTTCATCAAGTTATAAACCGCAGGATCCGGAGACACTGGTAACTTGCCCGCTTTTAAGATCGCCGCTTTTGCTGCACGGCACACATTAGGATCGCCCCCCTGCGTCTGACTGCTGATCACAAAACCATCATTGGCTAAACGCACAGAAACAGTACAGGTTTTACCGCGCATCGACTCGTCAACCACTAGGTTACGTTGAATCGTCGATTTAATCATCGCGGTGTATTTACCCACTTCCGTTTGCATTTGCTTATTCATGGTTTGCGATAACGCAGCCTGCTCGGCGGCTAACGCATCGGCCATTTCCTGCTCTTGCTGGGCACGCGCCTTGGCTTCAGCATCCGCTTTTGCCTTAGCTTCGGCTTTTGCTTTCGCTTCTGCATCGGCCTTGGCTTTTGCCTCCGCTTTGGCCTTAGCGTCTGCCTCGGCTTTCGCCTTGGCTTCGGCTTCCTTCTGCTTACGGTCAGCCTCGGCTTTCGCGGCTGCAGCTTCTTCTACTTTGCGTTTTTCCGCCGCTTTTTGAGCTGCATCTTCAGCAAGTTTACGTTCCTGCTCCTTCTGCTTGCGGTCGGCTTCAGCTTTCTGCGCTTTTTCCTTTTCCTGTTGCTGCTTCACCTGCGCGGCTTTCGCGGCATCATTGGCCTTTTGGGTCTCAATTTCCTGTTGCTTACGTTCTTCCGCCAGTTTCTTCAACTGTGCCTGTTCACGCTCACGGGCTTGCTTTGCTTCCTGTGCTTTGCGCTCAAGTTCGGCTTGGCGCTCACGTTCGCGGCGCTCGGCATCGCGCTTTTCCTGCTTAAGCTTTTCAACTTGATTAGCCACTTTTTGCTGATCAACCATAACAGCTTTTACTGCAGGGGCGCTAACTTGTTGCACAGGTTCAGGTTTATGGGTGAAATCTATGCCAATAGCCAGAATAATTATCACGCCAATATGAATACCTGCTGAAATCGACAGAGGTAATGCAACATTTGAATTATCCGCCACCTATTTCTCCTTGGGTGAATCCGTCATCAAACCGACTGAGGGAACGCCTGCCTGCTGCAGGGTCACCATCAATTGGATCACGTTATCGTAAGGAATATTTCTATCGGCTTTCACCACCACTGGGCGCTCAGGCTCAGTCACCATGATCGCCGCAACGGCGGTGGCTAACTCATCCAATTCCATCTCTTCGTTATTGGAACCGCCCTGATTAAGGAAATAAGCGCCGTCGGCATCGATAGACGCTACTACTGGCGGCTTACTGTCCGCAGGCAGCACTTCCGCCGCACCTTGAGGCAGCTCCACTTTCACCCCTTGGGTCACAATCGGCGCTGTTACCATGAAAATAATCAGCAGCACGAGCATGACGTCGATATAAGGCACCACGTTGATTTCGGCAACGGGGCGACGACGTTTACGCTGATAACCGACTTGCATTATACGCCTTCCTTCTCACTGTACGCTTGGCGATGCAGGATGCTAGAAAACTCTTCCATAAAGTTAGCGTAACCGATTTCCAGCTTTTCAACTTGGGTGGCAAAACGGTTATAAGCGATAACAGCAGGGATTGCCGCAAACAGACCCATTGCGGTTGCGATCAGTGCTTCTGCAATACCTGGCGCCACCATGGCAAGCGTCGCGTTTTCCATTGAGCCGATAGCGATAAATGAATTCATAATACCCCATACCGTACCAAACAAACCGATATAAGGGCTAGTCGAACCAATGGTTGCCAATAAAGGTAAGTTGGCCTCTAACTTTTCTAATTCACGGGATAAGGTGACGCGCATGGCACGTGAAGTACCATCCATCACTGCATCGGGCACTTTGCTATTTAATTTATTTAGACGTGAATATTCTTTAAAACCCGTCACAAATAATGACTCTAAGCCAGTATTATCTGGACGAGCCGATAATTCTTTATACAGACGATTTAAATCAACGCCTGACCAAAATTTATCTTCAAATTTTGCCGATTTACTTTTTGCAGATGTCAATAAGCTACGGCGTTGTAAAATCACCGTCCAAGACATTACAGACAAGCAAAGTAAAGTGAACATCACAAATTTCACTAATAAACTGGCTTGTAAAAATAACCCGACAATCGACATATCAGCTTGCACTGTCAAACTCCTGCACAATATTTAAGGGGATAGCTCGGGGCCGCATTCGTGATAAGGCAACACAGGCTACTAGCACTGTGCCTTCACAATAACAGTCTCCCTGATGATCAACCAAACGTTGATGAAATACCAACGAGGCCTTTTTCAACTCTATGACCTTAGTTTCTACAATAAGGTTCTGTTCAAAACGCGCGGCTTTTTTAAAATCCAATTCCGCCCGCTTAACCACAAACGCCGTATCATCGGCTAACAGTGCAGTCTGGCTTACGCCTAAAGCTCTTAACCACTCGGTTCGCGCCCGCTCAAAAAAATTGAGATAGTTCGAATGATAGACAACTCCACCAGCGTCGGTGTCTTCGTAATAGACTGAAATGGGCCAATTAAACGTCATTTGAAATCAGCAAATTTTGGTTGAAAAATTGACGCTTACTATACCTAGGGAAACAAGACTTGTGAATGACCCGACGAAGATATAGATAGGGATAGCGCGGGTTTCAGCGCAATTGAGGGATTTGTAAATAACAATGGGGTCAAACGACCCCATTTCATTAACATAGTTCGCTATTTTGCGAGAGTTTGCGGCAATGTCAGCCCGAAGCTTTGCCACAGGAAGCTGTAAATGTCGGCAAACTCGTCGATCTTCATCGCTGTTGGTTTGCCGGCACCGTGCCCTGCATTAGACTCAATGCGCATAATGACGGGTTTATCGCCCTGCTGCTTCTCTTGCATCATGGCAGCAAACTTAAAGCTGTGTAGCGGAACTACGCGGTCATCGTGATCGGCCGTCATCACCATAGTCGCAGGATAGGCCTGGACTTTAACGTTATGGTAAGGCGAGTAAGCCAATAAGGCAGGGAATTGCTCAGCGTTGTCGGCACTGCCGTATTCACTGGTCCAAGCCCAACCAATGGTGAACTTGTGGAAGCGCAACATATCCAGCACACCCACGGCCGGTAACACGGCGGCAAACAGTTCAGGACGTTGAGTGACAGCAGCGCCCATCAACAAACCACCGTTACTGCGACCATAAGCACCTAACTTAGTACTGTTAGTGTATTTTTCGTTGATTAGGTATTCGGCCGCCGCAAAATAGTCATCAAACACATTTTGCTTTTTATCGAACATCCCAGCTTGGTGCCAGCTTTCACCGTAATCGGCGCCGCCACGTAGGCTTGGTACGGCGTAAATGCCGCCCATATCTAACCAAGCGATGTTGGCAGGACTAAAACGCGGAGTCATTGAAATCGCAAAACCACCATAGGCATAGAGTAGCGTTGGGTTTTGACCATTCTTCACCAGCCCCTTCTTGTAGGACACCATCATAGGGACGCGAGTACCGTCCTTGCTGGTGTAAAATACTTGCTCAGACACATAGTCATCGGGATTGAACGACACCTGCGGCTTAGCAACCACTGTCGACTCTGCCGTTTTAAAATCGAACTTATAGGTAGTTTCGGGTTGAATATAGCTGTTAAAGACATAGTAGAAATAGTCTTTGCTCGCCTTGCCGAAAGGTCCGGCAACATTACCTTTACCAGGTAAAGTGACATCCTGACGCTTTTGTCCGCCCATGCTGAAAATCGATAACTGTCCCAATACATCGTGCAAATAACTCACGACTAAATGGTCATTAATAATGGCCACTTTATTAATAGGATCTTTCGATTCTGGAATAATGGTTTGCCACTGGGATTTATCACTATTACGGGTATCGATGGCAATCACTTTACCGTTTGGCGCATCTAAATCGGTCTTGAAATAAAATACGGCGCCATCATTGCCTAAAAACTCATATTCCGCCTCGAGGTTAAGGATTAATTCCACCACCTGCGCTTTAGGTTCAAACAGTGATTTATAGAAGAAACGATTCCGTTTGTCTGTGCCTTGGGAAATTGACAACAGTAAATATTCGCCCTGCTCAGACACATCGATGCCGAAGCCCCAGTCTTTATTTTGTGGGCGTTCGTAAATCAATAAATCTTGGCGCTGATCTGTGCCTAACTTGTGGTAATACACTTTTTGATTAAAATTCACATCAGCCAGTAAATCACCGCCCGCGGGTGCATCGTAACGGGCATAGAAAACACCTTGGTTTTCCTTATCCCACACTGCGCTGGAGAATTTAATCCAGTTGAGTTCATCTTTAAGCTTTTTACCCGTGGCAATATCGATAAACTGCCACTGCTGCCAGTCAGAGCCTGACTTAGACACTCCATAGGCTAAAATCTTGCCGTCATTACTGACTGATACGCCGGAAAGCGCCACAGTCCCATCGGCTGAAAAACCATTTGGATCCAGTACAGGTTTCTCAACGCCATCTTTGCCTTTTACATAGAGTACAGATTGCGCTTGTAAACCATCGTTACGGTAATAAAACTGGTTATCGCCATTCTCGAAAGGAGCAGAGATTTTCTCGTAGTTCCACAGCTCTGTGATACGGTCAACCACGGCTTGTTTGTTGGGGATCTTCGCTAGGTATGCTTGACCAAAGGCCTGTTGTTCTTTGACCCAGCTTTCGGTTTCTGGCGTGTTTTCTTCAAGGTGACGGTAAGGGTCCGCCACTGCAACACCGTGAATCGTCTCGACTAAGTTGTCTTTTCGGGTTTCTGGGTAAACCAATTTGTTGGCGCTGACCTGCTGTGCGGCCTCTTCTGGCGTATTGCCACTCTGGCAGGCGGCCAACGCCATGCCCAATGTGGCCACTAATAAACCTTGCTGGGCAAGGCGAAATCTTAATGCCATCTTTTATCGTCCTTTTAGTGATATCCGGCTTAACGCTCTTTTGCAGCAAGTACTATACAAGCAAAATTTTTCATGGCAATGCCGCAGCAAAAGATGAGCTTTTCTCGCTAAGAGGCAAGATTTAACAAAGTGGTAGCAATGATGAGTTTATTGAAGTGTATTTTTATGCATTAATTCTGACTGACAAGCTGTTAATCAAGCTAAATAGTGACTTAAGTGAGCTAAATCACTTAATTATTCATTAGTTTTACTAATGTGTCTAGGCAATTTTTCTCGTTTGCTTGAGCCCTTGGGACGCACTAGAATGTGCTTGTTTTCAGGAGATATCCGCTAGCGGATATGGAAAACAAAGAACTTTTAAACTGGTGTCTTTTTAAGATGTCAGTTCATCCCTGGTTCTTATGCTTGACTTCCTTCCTTCAATTTGTTGATTGCAAATGCATTTTTTGCGGCCCGCTTAGATTAAGCGGGCTTTTTTTTATCTCGATTCAAACACACCGCGAAATTCTAGCGATTTTCAGTCGTTTTTTGTTACATAAAAATCTAATCCTCTTCCCTAAAAACGCAGCAATAAACTTATGCCTTGACGTCACTCTTAGCATTGCCGCACTTTTAATACCAATCACATTAAATATCTAATCAGTTCAGAGCCTCACAGGCCTCTCAATCCAAGGCGCATTGACGAAGAAATGGTTATTCCCTTTTAAGTCAATGTAACACGGGAGTGAGATGCCTGTGAGGCTCCCGAAGGGCGGGGTTGAATGGGCTTTATACTGTGTTTAAGGCTTTCGACAGAGCGCCACTATGCCTTCAAGCCTTCGCCTTGTCTAAAGCCCGTTTAACTCCCGCTGAATGAACAGATATTTAATACGATTGGTATAATAAGCCATAAGCTTGAATGACTGAGATTGGAGTAACATTCATGCGTTCACGAGATGCACGCTTCAGAAATGACAATGCCAAGTCCGAATACTTGGCATTGTTGGTTTAAATGAGGTGTATTTAAACTGAACGAAACTAGAACTTAGAGCCAAATATCACATCAGCGGCTTACTGATCCGGATAACGACGCGGCGGTTGAGTGCTCGCTCCTCAATATCATCATTCGACGCCACATGACGGCGCTCACCATGGCCGACGGTGACTATTCTATCCTGCGGAATACCGCTGGCGACAAAGAAATCTTTTACCGATTCTGCGCGCTTATCCGACACTTTTTGGTTAACGGAACGACCACCGTAACTGTCGGTATAGGCATCGACTAACACCAGCTCCACATCCGGATCGTAGGATAAGTATTCCTGAATGCGGGAAAGCTGCTGCTGTGAGAAACGAGTTAAATCGGTGCCGCCCTCTTCATAGTTAAGTACGGTAAAGGCGATATCCTCGAAACTGTATGGCAATAAGTGTGATAGGCACGACTTAAACTCAGCATATTTACGGCCAAAGTTCGCCGCCGACAGCCCTACCGCAATTTTATTCGATTCGTTATACCAATCGGCATAATAAAACGTCGGCTCCATGCCACGGCTCAGTTCGCTCAACATCGACCAAGCGGCACGTTTTGGCACTTCACCATTAAAGTACTTTTGGTAACGTAATGAAGTGATTTCTTTCGATACTACGCCAGGACGCCACTGGGGGGCGCGACTCATCAAGGTCGCCTGTGTGACTTGGTCCGGTTTCACCCACATGTCCAAGGTAAAGTTAAGATTTAACTGTTTACCCGCTTCGCTGGTGAAAATCGCCTTACCGTAAGATGGAATATCATGCTCAAGACGGCATATGATGGGGCTGTTTTGACTGACTCGCCATTGGGATTCGCCCAAAGAGGCCACATAGTGGCGCAACTCTGCCATTGCAGTTGCTGGAACGCATAAAATTGATACTAATATCAGTTTTCGCCACATAGCCCTTACTCGTGTTTATTCGGTTACGAAGTTTTATCGGCAAACTTTTTAGTTCCTTTAGCTCATAAAACCACCAATCAAACATGACACATCCTAGTACATTTAGCATAATAGCGCCCTATCATTTTTCTTGGGTACTTTAATGAGCGATATTAGCGACGCAAACAAATTGAAACACCGATTTCGAGGCTACTTTCCGGTAGTGATAGATGTCGAAACCGCGGGCTTCAACTCTCAAACCGATGCGTTGCTGGAAATAGCCGTCACGCTGTTAAAAATGGATGATGAAGGCATGCTCGGCATTGATAAAACCCTGCATTTCAATATTGAGCCCTTTGAAGGCGCCAACTTAGAACCCGAGGCGCTGGCCTTTAATGGTATTGATCCCACCAACCCATTACGCGGCGCCGTAAGCGAAAAAGAAGCCTTTTTAGAGATTTTTAAAGCCGTTAAAAAGGCGCAGAAGGCCTCAGATTGTCACCGCAGTATTATCGTGGCGCACAATGCCGCCTTCGATCATGGGTTTGTGAGTAAAGCGATTGAGCGCTGTGACTTAAAACGCTCTCCCTTCCACCCTTTTGCTACCTTTGATACGGCAACACTCGCAGGCTTAGCTATCGGCCATACCGTGCTGGCCAAAGCCTGCATTATGGCGGGGATCCCCTTCGATAATAAAGAGGCTCACTCAGCACTTTACGATACCGAGCGCACCGCAGAGCTGTTTTGCTACATAGTTAACCGCTGGAAGCAGTTAGGTGGTTGGCCATTATTAGCCGCGGGTGAGTCAGAGGATGCAGATGGTGAGGAATAAGCGTTAATGCTTATCGACCGTCCAATAAAAAAGCTGCCCTAGGGCAGCTTTTTTATTACGCGAAAATCTGCAAATTACAGAGAGCTTGCGTTTTCTGCTAAGTAAGCCGCAACACCTTCAGTGCTTGCGTTCATACCTTTGTCGCCTTTTTCCCAACCCGCTGGGCACACATCACCGTGCTCTTCGTGGAATTGTAGGGCGTCGATCATACGCAGCATTTCGTCAACGTTACGGCCTAATGGCAGATCGTTAACCACTTGGTGACGTACCATACCTTCTTTGTCGATCAGGAATGAACCACGGAAAGCCACGCCAGCTTCTGGGTGCTCAACATCGTATGCTTTGCAGATGTCGTGTTTAACGTCAGCAACTAAAGTGTATTTCACTTGGCCAATACCACCTTTTTCTACAGGGGTGTTACGCCATGCGTTGTGAGTGAATTGAGAATCGATAGACACACCGATCACTTCAACACCACGCTTAGTGAACTCTTCCATGCGGTGATCGAAAGCGATCAACTCTGATGGACAAACGAAAGTGAAGTCAAGTGGATAGAAAAATACAACCGCTGGCTTACCTTTGATGGCCGCAGTTAAGTTAAAGCTATCTACGATTTCGCCAGAACCTAATACAGCTGCAGCAGTAAAATCAGGAGCCGGACGGCCTACTAATACGCTCATTTTATATCTCCATCTATGAGTTGAACTAACTATTAAAGTAAAACATCCCTTAAACACGCTAGCACCGATTTGTGCGAGTGTCTTTAAGGGAGCTTACCAATCAAATCTTTAGGCATTATAAGTCGTGCGTTTTGCCTTACAACCTATTTAAGACCAATATCACATTTTTCAAGGGCATTTTGACACTACTGCTTAAGGATAGAGCAATCTGGACGAGTGGTAAGCGTACGAGAACACATTCGTCTAACAGTAAAAACCCACCCAATTCACATTTTCAGATATTTTTCAGATTAAGCCGCCGTAAACTGGACAGACACGGCCTTTGCAGTCAAAAATAGTCCCTTTGGTTTACAGAATTAAGATATTGTCTATGAATGCAGTCGTTATTGCAGTGTGTTTAATGTTAGCCCTCAGTTTGGCGAGGGTGAATGTGGTGATTGCACTCACTATCAGTGCCCTCGTTGCCGGTTTGGTCGGGGGAATGGATCTGCATCAAACAATTGATGCCTTCAATACGGGATTAGGTGGCGGCGCACAAATCGCTCTCAGTTATGCCTTACTCGGGGCGTTTGCTGTGGCACTATCCCATTCGGGCTTAACGACACTGATCTCCAACTCCATTATTAAAAGCCTTGGCAAGGACCCCAATGCCACCAACACCAACTGGGTGCGCTGGTTATTGTTGTTATCCCTGCTTGCTATGTCGATGGCGTCGCAAAATATCCTGCCGATCCATATCGCCTTTATTCCGATACTCGTGCCGCCGCTGCTGCATGTGATGACCAAGCTGAATATCGACCGTCGTCTGGTCGCCTGCGTGCTGACCTTTGGTCTTGTGACCACCTACATGATTTTACCCGTGGGGTTTGGCGGGATTTTCTTGAATGATATATTGCTCTCTAACCTGACGGGTAATGGATTGGTCGCCGTACGAGATCAAATTCCCCCTGCCATGCTGATCCCCGCCGCCGGTATGGTGGTTGGCTTGTTGATCGCGGTATTTTTCAGTTACCGCAAACCTAGGGTTTACGATGAAGCTAAGGTACTGACCGCCGAGTCTGAAGAAAGCCTCAATAAACGCAATATCGTTATCGCTGCGTTTGCGATTCTGGCGACTCTGTTTGTGCAACTTGAAACCGATTCGATGATCTTCGGCGCCTTAGTCGGCTTTATGATCTTCAGTTTTTCGGGCGCGCTCAAGCACGTTGCCGATCAAGATATTTTCACTCAAGGCGTGCGCATGATGGCCAATATCGGCTTTATCATGATCTCCGCCGCAGGTTTTGCTGCGGTAGTCAAAGAAACCGGCGAAGTCGGCACACTTGTCTCGTCATTAAGTTCATTGATTGGCGACAATAAAGCCCTCGCCGCCTTTTTGATGTTACTGGTCGGTCTTTTGATCACTATGGGCATTGGCTCGTCTTTCTCGACCATTCCGATTATCGCGACGATTTACGTGCCCTTAGCCTTAAGCTTTGGTTTTTCAGTGCCTGCAACTATCGCGTTAGTCGGCACCGCTGCGGCCTTGGGCGATGCTGGCTCACCAGCATCTGACTCAACATTGGGCCCGACCTCGGGTTTAAATGCCGATGGTCAGCACGACCATATTCGCGACAGCGTGGTCCCAACCTTTATCCATTACAATATCCCTTTACTGGTCTTTGGTTGGATTGCCGCCATGGTGCTCTAGGACTGATAGCAATAAAAAAGCGTGGCAAGACCACGCTTTTTTATGCCTAATTTTTAATGTCTAGCTAGCTCAGTAAAAGGAACTCAGCGCAGGCTATTATCGGACACATGCCCACCCTTTTTGGCCTTATCCACGTATAAAGCCTTATCCGCCGCCTGTAACACAGAATCAAAGGATGGATAGCCGCTCGAATCTGCCACCCCGCACGATACCGTTAGCATGCTTAAGAACTGGCGCTGCTCAACATTCTCTTTAAGCTTATGAGCAAGTTGTAACGCTTTATCCTGGGAGCAATTACTGAGGATCACCACAAATTCGTCCCCACCAGTGCGGATGAACAAGTCATTCTCCCGAAATACCGCCCGCATGGCTTCAACAATTTGCAGAATTGCCATATCGCCCAGTTTATGACCGTAGGTGTCATTGATGGTTTTGATTTTATCGCCATCGATACAGATCACCGCATACAAGCCCTCAGTCGCCGCCTTAAATATCAGCGTCTCATAGACCTTCTTATTGTAGGTTTTAGTAAAAGGATCCTGCAGCATCGCCTCGCCGAACCGTTGACGTTCTGCTCGCAGCTGTTTAAGGCGCATATACCTGAGTTGGAAGATAACAGTTAACACGCACAACAAGAACCATAGGGGAACATACTGAACCACAAAGCGTAATACACTGACTTTGTAGGTTAATGTGGTGAGGTTATCCAGATGATTGCTCATGGGATAAAACAAGAACTCTGGTGTAATACGCGTCCAGAGGCTGTCGCCAGTGATCACGATATCGGTGCCATAAGGGGTCATCACCGACTCATAGTCTTTACCCCGCATAAATCCCGATGCCATAAATGCCGTATCGGCAATCACATCCCCCCACATATGCGCAGGATCGTGGGAAGATGAAATCGGCGCCGCCATAGAGAAAATAACATTTCCTGTAATTTCATCGACGTAAGGAATCGATAACACGATACCGTCCGCCAAGGACTCCGCCGACGCGTCCTTACTGCAATAATGCAGCCGCTGACAGAACTCATTGGTCAAAATATGATCGTGAATTAATCGGTTTTTCACTTCTTCCGGAATTGGGGATGCCACATACAAGGCATTGCTTTTATATAAGCCGATATAGACAAAAGCCCCGCGAACCGCATTCTTGCGACTCGAATAGAGGTAGTCAAAATAACGAATGATTTGCTCTTCTTCCGGCAGCAAATGGCTCCCGGGAGGCAATAATAAGCGCGAAGGGTCAAGCTTAAAGGGCGCAAGCAGCGCGCTATCAAAATCAATAATATCGTGTAACGACAAGCCTTTTCCTAGCAGCTCCACATAACTTGGCACAGTGTGTTTTGCCCTCAGGAAATGAACGAAAGCCTTATGTTCCTTATCGATTTTGAAGGGTAAGAGGATCAGCAGCAGGACAACAAATATCAATGTTGCCAGTGAACAGGATTGACGAACCAGTGCCCAACTGAGTTTTGTACTAATCATAATCCCTGCGATCATCTTACTTAAAATGAATTGAATATAACGAACAATTGCATTGTTCAAGTATTAAATTGAAATAAATCTTATTGTTAACTCTAGTTCAAGCACTGGGAAGGGGCGATGAATATTGTATTACGAACGCCAAAAACAAAAAGGGAGCCTAAGCTCCCCTATCGAATCTTAATGACGGTTAAGTCATCTCGTTTTTATTTAGTACCGAAGATTTTATCACCAGCATCGCCTAAACCAGGCAGAATATAGCCTTTCTCGTTTAAGCATCTGTCGATAGCGGCAGTATATAGCTCAACATCTGAGTGAGCCGCTTCAAGGGCTTTAATCCCTTCAGGCGCGGCAACTAACACTAGGGCTTTAATTGACGTACAACCGCGTTTTTTCAGCAGATCGATCGTCGCAATCATTGAGCCGCCGGTTGCCAGCATAGGGTCAACAATCAGCGCGATACGTTCATTCATATCGCTGGCCAGCTTTTCAAAATATGGCACTGGCTCTAAGGTTTCTTCGTCGCGGTAAATACCCACAACCGAAATACGCGCACTTGGAATATGCTCAAGCACGCCGTCCATCATGCCTAAACCCGCACGCAGGATTGGCACAACAGTCACTTTTTTGCCCTTGATCTGATCCACATCCACTGGACCATTCCAGCCTTCAATCGTAACAGTTTCGGTTTCGAAATCTGCGGTAGCTTCATAGGTTAACAAGCTGCCCACTTCGGCGGCTAGCTCACGGAAACGTTTAGTGCTAATGTCACCTTCACGCATCAGGCCGATTTTGTGACGCACTAACGGGTGTTTAACCTCGACAACTTTCATTTTTCTCTCCTACTGTTGTTCGCGAAATATCTTAGGCAAATTTTTCAGATTTTAGATGATTTGTTTATTGGGTAAAACATAAAGTTTTGCCATTCGAGCTAATCGTGAGCAATATCCCAAGAATTATTGCCTATCGCTTAAGATACGCCCATTCATCTACTATTTTATGACCAATCGCAGGATAGAAAATGTGAAATATCCCCCTGTGAAGCTAAAAATACTCCCCGCAAGGCGATAAATCCAAATCATGGCTTTCGACCCCTAGCACAAGCTGGTAGAATACCGCCGCATAAAAATCCAATAACGATGTACCCGAGAGGATCCTCCGTGAGCACTCCTACCCCACTGAGCTATAAAGACGCTGGCGTTGATATTGATGCTGGTAATGCACTGGTAAGTAACATTAAAGCGGCTGTTAAACGTACCCGTCGTCCAGAGGTAATGGGCAACTTAGGTGGTTTTGGCGCATTGTGTGAATTACCCACTAAATACAAGCAACCTGTTTTAGTGTCAGGCACCGATGGTGTTGGTACTAAATTGCGTTTAGCTATCGATTACAAAAAACACGACACAGTCGGTATCGACTTAGTGGCTATGTGTGTGAACGACTTGATCGTTCAAGGCGCTGAGCCGTTGTTTTTCCTCGATTACTACGCAACAGGCAAGCTCGATGTAGAAACAGCAACCTCGGTTGTTAACGGCATCGGCGAAGGTTGTTTCCAATCTGGTTGTGCGTTAATCGGCGGCGAAACCGCTGAAATGCCAGGCATGTATGAAGGCGAAGATTACGACCTCGCAGGTTTCTGTGTGGGCGTGGTTGAAAAGGCCGACATCATTGACGGGAGTAAAGTGGCTGCGGGTGATGCGCTGATCGCCTTAGCCTCAAGCGGTCCTCATTCAAATGGCTATTCATTAGTGCGTAAAGTATTAGAAGTCAGCCAAGCGGACCCTCAACAGGATCTCAATGGCAAGCCATTGATCCAACATCTGTTAGAACCAACCAAAATTTACGTTAAATCATTGCTCAAGCTGATCGAAGCATCGGACGTGCACGCAATGGCGCACATCACTGGCGGCGGTTTCTGGGAAAACATCCCCCGCGTACTGCCTGAAGACTGCAAAGCCGTTATCCAAGGTGATTCATGGCAATGGCCTGTCGTTTTCAACTGGTTAATGGAAAACGGTAACATTGCAGAATATGAAATGTACCGCACCTTTAACTGTGGTGTCGGCATGATCGTTGCGCTGCCAGCCGATAAAGTCGATGCCGCACTGGCACTGCTCGCCGCCGAAGGCGAACAAGCTTGGCTAATCGGTGCTATCGCTGCTCGCGAAGGCAATGAAGAGCAAGTGGAGATCCTGTAATGCCCCAAAGCTGTCGTGTAGTTGTATTAATTTCCGGAAATGGCAGTAACCTGCAAGCCGTTATCGACGGTTGTGACGATAATCTGCAGGCCGAAGTTGTCGGAGTGATCAGTAATAAACCCGATGCCTACGGTTTAATTCGCGCCCATCATAGTGAAATTGATACCAGCTGCGTGATTGCTCATTCAGGTGAATCTCGCTCTGAGTACGATGCACGGTTAATGGCAACAATTGAAAAGTACCAACCTGACTTGATCGTGTTGGCCGGATTTATGCGTATTCTGACCAACGATTTTGTGAATCGTTACTTAGGACGCATGATCAATATCCACCCTTCGTTGCTGCCTAAATATACCGGATTAAATACCCACCAGCGCGCCATTGATGCCAAAGACACAGAACATGGCGCCAGTGTGCATTTTGTCACCCCAGAGCTGGATGCTGGCCCAGTGATTTTACAGGCAAAAGTCCCTGTTTATGAGGATGATACTGCTGAGATGCTCGCCGCTCGTGTCCATGAGCAAGAGCATGCGATTTATCCTTTGGTGGTGAAATGGTTCAGCCATCAACGCCTCAAGATGCAGGACGGCCAAGCCTATCTCGATGGCACCTTAATCGGACCTAACGGCTACGCCCCCGATTAAACACTGCCTCGCGAAAAAAAAGAGACCTTAAGGGTCTCTTTTTTTTCGCCTTGTAATACAAAATCATTGTTTTCTCGCCTAATGTGGCATTAGATAAGCTAACGAAAAGTGATTTTGTTCGGCATACAAGAGACTATTAGATGAAAAATATTATCTGCGATATCGATGGTGTACTCCTGCACGACAATAAGCTGATCCCCGGCAGTGATAAATTTATCCACCGCGTTCTCGACCAAGGCAATCCCCTCGTTATTCTGACCAATTACCCAGTACAAACGGGTAAAGATCTGCAAAACCGCCTCAGCGCCGCCGGGATAGACGTACCAGAAGAATGTTTTTACACCTCGGCCATGGCCACCGCCGATTTTTTAAAGCATCAGGAAGGCAGTAAAGCTTTTGTGATTGGCGAAGGCGCCCTCACCCATGAGCTCTACAAGGCTGGCTTTACCATTACTGACATTAATCCCGACTTCGTGATTGTCGGTGAAACCCGCTCCTATAACTGGGATATGATCCATAAGGCCGCCGGATTCGTCGCCCGCGGTGCCCGTTTTATCGCCACCAATCCCGACACTCACGGCCCCGCTTACAGTCCGGCCTGCGGCGCCCTGTGTTCACCAATAGAGCGCATTACCGGTAAAAAGCCCTTTTATGTGGGCAAACCCAGCTCGTGGATTATCCGCTCAGCGCTCAACCATATCGACGGTCATTCCGAAAATACCGTGATTATTGGCGACAATATGCGCACCGATATTCTGGCGGGTTTTCAAGCAGGGCTTGAGACTATTCTGGTCACCAGCGGCGTGAGTAAGCTTGAAGATATCGATAAAGAGCCTTTCCGCCCAAATCATGTATTCGCCTGCGCCGGCGATATTGATGTAGTTTAATCCTTAAATCGCCCGATTCTCAGCACCTTAGCGTGCTGAGAACCACAACAGACTCGATACGGTAAAGCAACATTAAGTAACATTTTTCCCCTTGGCTCTCCCTTGTCCCCCAATAGCGCTTGCTTCATGATAAGGCACGACATACCCCTTTGATATATGCGTGAAATACGCCCTAAAAACAACAGTAGGATTAACCTATGCGACGTTTGTATCCTGTCTGCGCGCTAGCCATGCTCAGCGCCTGCAGCCCTAATTCGGCCCAGCCCGATGCCAACAGCAGTGCAGCACTGAAACCCGTGCAAATGAATGAAGCACGCTTTAGAAACGACATTAAAAACCTTTCCTCCGATGAGTTTGAAGGCCGCGCCCCCACTACCCACGGTGAAAAGCTCACCTTAGACTACCTGTCTAAGGCCTTTGCCGAAATGGGACTCAAAGGCGCCTATCAAGGCAGTTTTTTACAACCTGTACCTATGGTGAGTTATACCGCCTACGATGTGCAGCAAATCAGCTTGGCAGGATTGCCGTTAACCTATCGCAAAGATATCGTCTTAAACAGTCGTCACGATAATGGCGGCGTCAATATCGAAAACGCCCCCTTAGTGTTTGTTGGCTACGGTGTAAATGCGCCGGAATATGGCTGGAACGATTACCAAGATGTGGATATGAAAGGCAAAATTGCGGTGATCCTTGTGAACGATCCCGGCTTTGCCCGCCCTGACTCTGGTAAGTTTAACGGTAAAGATATGACCTACTATGGTCGCTGGAGTTACAAATTTGAAGAAGCCAGCCGTCAAGGCGCACTCGGGGCGTTGATCATTCACGATACCGAGCCTGCTTCTTACCCTTGGTCCGTGGTTGAAAACAGCTGGACTGGCGCGCAGCAAGATTTAGTCCTCAGCAAAGCCGAGCAAGACAGCCGCGTGCAAGTCGAAGGCTGGTTAACCTTAGATGCTGCTACACAATTATTTGAAAAAGCGGGTTTATCCCTACCAACGCTGATGGCGCGCGCCGCCGATAGTCCAATTAACTTACCCCTTGAGCAAATGGCCAATATCGCCTTTAAAAACAAAGCCGAATACGCCAACAGCTATAACGTTGTCGCCACCCTTCCCGGCACTCAGCAAGCCGATGAGCAAATCCTATTTACCGGCCACTGGGACCATATTGGCAAAGATGACAGTAAAGAAGGCGATAAGATTTACAACGGTGCCATGGATAACGCATCGGGCATTGCGGGCATTTTAGAAATCGCCAGACAACTGGCCGATAACGCCAAACAGGGCCACGGCTTAGCGCGCTCGGTGACCTTTATCGCGACGACAGGTGAAGAGCAAGGTTTACTCGGCTCACGCTATTACGCTGCCAACCCAATCTACCCCATTGATAAAACAGTGGCAGTACTCAACTTAGATAGCACCAATATTTATGGAAAAACCAAGGACTTCACTATCGTCGGTAAAGGCAAGTCCGAGCTTGAAAACTACTTAGTCGATGCCGCCAAACAGCAAAACCGTATTGCTTTGGGTGAAAAGAATCCTGCGTCGGGCGGATTCTTCCGCTCTGATCACTTCAGCTTTGCCAAACTTGGCGTGCCTGCGGTCTTTGCCGGTGGAGGAAGCGAACCCATAGATGCTGCAACCGCAAGCTATAAGACTCAAATGCAAGCGACCATGAAGGGCTGCTACCACAATGTCTGCGATGAATACCATGAAGACTGGGATCTGAGCGGTGCGATTCAAGATCTCGAAGTTTACTATCAAGTGACTCGCACCTTAGGTAACAGCCAAGATTGGCCTGGCTATTATCAAGGCACTGAGTTCAACAGCCTGCGTCCTGCCAAAACGGAACTTGCCACGGCCGCAAAGTAAACACTTGAAAACGATTCATCGCTGAAACATCCCATAAGGCACCTTGAGAGGTGCCTTATTATTTTATCAGCCGCCCCACTTTAGACTCACAGTTTGACCTTGGCTGTGACAACACGTGCAATGACCGCCGACAAACTGTTCATTAAATCAGCAATATTTGTGATTGGATCACTATCTTGCTCACATTTATCATGATTTTGCCAAAAACGGATTTTATTGAGTGAACATTATGTATTTGCCAATATCCCGCTTCGCAACCAATAACCAAAAACATTTTATTCATAAAAATGCACGATAAATTAAACAACCATCAGCCATAACCATTTTACATGCAGATCAAAACCATCGAAAACACCTAAAAACAAACAAATCATCAAAAATAGTATTTGGCAAAATCCCGAATCGCTGGCACATTGATACTCAATTGAGACATCCTCAAATGAAATACAGCGGTTTAGGAGTTGCATTATGTGTTCAATTTTTTCAATTTTAGATATTCAATCCGATGCGAAAGAGCTACGCCAAGTGGCACTGGAAATGTCCAAACTGATGCGCCATCGCGGCCCCGATTGGTCAGGCATTTACGCCAGCGATAAAGCGATTTTGGCCCATGAGCGCTTGGCGATTGTCGATATTGAACACGGTGCGCAGCCACTACTAACCGAAGACGGCAGCCTTATCCTCGCGGTCAACGGTGAGATCTACAACCATAAAGAACTCAAAGCCCAACTCGGCGATAAATACAGCTATCAAACCAACTCTGACTGCGAAGTGATCTTGGCGCTATATCAAGAATACGGCACTGAATTCCTTGATAAATTAAACGGTATTTTCGCCTTCGTACTCTACGATAAAGCCAAAGATGCCTACCTTATTGGCCGTGATCATATGGGTATTATCCCGCTCTACACTGGGCGTGATGCGGCGGGTAACTTCTACGTGGCCTCCGAAATGAAGGCACTGATGCCGGTCTGTAAAACCGTGGCCGAATTTCAGCCTGGGCAATATCTGTACTCAAGCATCGGTGAGCCAGTGCAATACTACACTCGCGATTGGCAGAGCTTTGATGCGGTGAAAGATAACGGCGCCAGCCAGGAAGAATTACGTGATGCCCTCGAAGCCGCCGTTAAGCGCCAATTGATGTCCGACGTGCCCTACGGCGTGTTGTTGTCTGGCGGTTTAGATTCCTCGGTGATCTCGGCGATTACCCAAACCTTTGCCAAACGCCGTATCGAAGATGACGATCAAAGTGGTGCTTGGTGGCCACAGCTGCACTCCTTTGCCGTTGGGTTAAAAGGCGCGCCGGATTTAGCCGCTGCTAAGAAGGTCGCCGATGCGATTGGTACCATTCACCACGAGATCAACTTTACCTTCCAAGAGGGTTTAGATGCGATTAAAGAAGTCATCTACCACTTAGAAACCTATGATGTCACCACCATTCGTGCCGCGACACCCATGTACCTGATGGCGCGTAAAATCAAGGCGATGGGCATTAAAATGGTGTTATCGGGTGAAGGTGCCGACGAACTCTTTGGCGGTTACTTGTACTTCCACAAGGCGCCAAACGCGCAGGCCTTCCACGAGGAACTCGTGCGTAAACTGGATAAACTGCATCTGTTCGATTGTCTGCGCGCCAACAAAGCCATGGCGGCGTGGGGACTCGAAGCCCGTGTGCCTTTCCTCGATAAGGAATTTATGGATGTGGCGATGCGTATCAACCCTGAGGCAAAAATGTCTAAGGATGGTCGGATTGAGAAACACATTCTGCGCCAAGCTTTTGAGCATAAATTGCCAAAAGAAGTCGCCTGGCGTCAAAAGGAGCAATTCAGCGATGGCGTGGGTTACTCTTGGATCGATGGTTTAAAAGCCCATGCCGCTGAGCAAGTCGACGACTTGCAACTGGCCAATGCGAAGTTCCGCTTCCCGTACAACACACCAGAAACCAAGGAAGCCTATTTCTACCGTTGTTTCTTTGAAGAGCATTATCCATTGCCAAGTGCCGCCGAAACGGTTCCCGGTGGCAAGTCGGTCGCCTGCTCTACGCCTGAAGCGCTGGCGTGGGACGAAAGCTTACGTGGCATTATCGACCCATCAGGCCGCGCCGTACGCTCAGTGCATGCTGCTAGTTATTAATCGCTGAGGCATGTCATCAAGATAAAAGCCACCCTAGGGTGGCTTTTATCTTTAACTATCTAACTCTTTAAGACTTTGATTTAGCTTGACCACACGGCACCAAACATAAATGTTGCTTTGGAATATCACCTTGAGTATTTCAAGTAGAGCGAACTAAAAACCTAGGCCGATATCGCCAGCGGTGCAACGAGTGTCGCATCTTTAGCCTTGGAAATTTGCCAAGAAGACGTTGCAAGAAACGCCTTCCCCGCCTTTATCCCTTGCTGATAATCAATGCGTAAATCCGCATCTGTGCTGCCTAACAGCTTGCTCTGTAATGGCGCCTTCGAAAAAATCTGCACAATTTCAACATCATCTGGAGGATTGGCAATAAAGTCTAGCTCGGCCTGATAGGCCTCTTCATGCTGCACTAGGTAATCAATGGTCTTAGGGCAAAAACCAGAAACACAGATCCACGATTTAAGCTTATGTACCCAAGCCGATTGGGCTTGAAAGTCCTCATTGACCGTCCTGACCACCACAATTTTGCGGGCACCCCGTTTATACGCCTCACGCACGGGCAGCGGCGCCGCTAAGCCACCATCGAGGTAAAAGTCTTGCTTGGATTCGAGTGTCGCATCGCTATGATTAGCAGATCCAATCCCTAACCAAGGCGTTAACTTCACCCCCTGTTTATATAAAAAAGGCAAGGCGCTAGAGGCTTTGAGTAGTTCACGCCAGTGCTCATGACTGGTTGGACTCAAGAAATACCCTTGGCGGTCAGAGACTCGCGTGGTGGTAATAAGGAGTTCTCGGCCATTGAGGGAATGACTGGCCGCCGCTAAATCCAGCTTAAAGCTGCCACGCTGAGTCTGCTCAAAATACCAGTCGAGGTCGATGACATTGGCACCAATCAGACCACGCCCTAGCTGATAGAAGCGTTTATGGCGCGTAAGGCCCCGGATGAGTTTTTTGGCGTAACCCTTTTGTCTGGCTAAAAAACTGGTCAAGTTTTGCGAGCCTGCTGAGGTACCAATCAATAAATCGAAGGGGTCGAATTCCGCCTCAAGCCAAGCATCGAGTACGCCCGCAGTAAAAATGCCGCGCTGGCCACCGCCTTCTGCAATTAACGCTACTTTCGGCGCGGTAACAGATTGAGAGGCAGAAGATAAATAGCTAATCGGCGGCATAACTGACCTTATCGCAACAAAGACGCAATGGAGAATAGATAAGCTCAGTCTAAACAAAGATAGTCACAGTCAAAAACGGATAGAATCTATCGTTGTAATCGGTAAATGAAATATAAGAAGCGTTTCATGCGGATCATGGCATGGTTAGCAGCAATGCTAAAACACTCATGCACATTACAAAGATATAGCGAAATTTATCTTTATATACAATCTTTTGCACAATCAATCTATGCCCGCGAATCATCACGCGGGCATAGATGACACTTGGAAGCTTTACGCTAGAACTTATGGGTCAATTCCAAGGTGACATTACGCGGCTCACCGGGGAAATGGCCATTGCGCTCACTAAATCCGCTAACAGCATATTCCTTGTCGAAGATATTCTTCAGATTTACGCGCACTTGGGTTTGATCCCATTGGGTTGTCCAGCTCATATCAAACACTGTATGGGGTTTCACCGTTTGACCATTGAGGCTAAATTGCTCGCCCACATAGTCCATCCCGAAGGCAATGGCCGAATCAATCGCTTGAATATCGTAACGCGTCCATAAACCGGCTTGATGACGCGGCGCATTGGCAAAGTGTTTGCCGTCACCAAAGGTGTTGGTCAGGCTGTCGTTGATCACGCCTTTAATCACTTGGGTATCGTTATAGGCATAGTTGGCCGTTACGGTAAGGTTATCCGTAAGATCCCCCACCAGCGTCCATTCTACCCCTTGGCTACGTACTTCGCCTAAATTGACTAAGTTTGGAATACCATCGTCATCGCCGGTATCTAGAGGGTTTGCCTGGGCCACATTTTGTTTTTCAATACGATAGAGTGCGAGCGTGGTCATAAACTGGCCATCGAGCCACTCGTTTTTCATCCCAAGCTCTATTTGATTACCGGTTTCGGAATCGAGTGTGCCGTCACTTTTAATACTCTCTTGATCCGACAATGATGCCGGATTAAAGCTCTCTGAGTAGTTCAAATAGAAAGACATAGATTCGATTGGACGATAATTCAGCCCTGCCCTTGGGGTAATAGCATTATCGCTAAAGGAGAATCCGGTCTTTTTATCGTAATCATCAAACTGGCTAAAGCGTAGACCCGCAATTAAAGACCACTGCTCGTTAAAATGCAGATGCTCTTGCAGATAGAGGCCAAAACGGTTGGAGCGAGTACCGTCGGTATCCATGTCTTTTAACTGATAAGTACTCGGATTAGTTTCTCCGTAATTCAGCTCAAAGATATTGAGATTACCCACGCCTTCCTTGCTGGTCGCCAACTTGTAATGGTATTCGGTTTCGACATAGTGATAATCACCACCAAACAGGAACTCATGCTCAAAACCTAAGGCATTAAAACGATAGACAAAATCATTGGTTAAACTGATTTCGTCATTGGCACGGGATTGGACACGATATTCACGTTTGATGGTGCCATCTGCGCTGTTTGCCTTACCATCACCGTTCACATCGACCCAACCACGGGATTCGTGATATTGCTGATCGGATTCATTATTCAGATAACGAATTTGAGTTTTTACCGAAAAATCATCACTAAATTGATGATCGAGAATCGCTTGCAGCACCAAGGCATCCATTTTCTGGAAGTCGCTCTTCTCGTTGGCATTGTAGGAAGGGTCAACGAGGAAATTGCCCGCATCATCCACGGGTACACCACGTAACCGATTACCGCCCAAATCCTGTCTTATCAGATCGAATGTGGTGGTGAGCTTAGTATCGTCACTGATTTCATACAGTAAGCCACCGGCTACTTCGGCATTTAAACTATCGGCATTGTTACGGAAGCTATCTTCCTGTTGATAATAGCCCCCCAATCGATAGGCTAAATCCTCGGTTAAGCCGCCGGTGAAATCCAGCGAGCCGCCCATCATGTCGTAACTGCCCGTGCTTAGGGTGAGCTCTTTACGCTCGACAAAGGTTGGTTTTTTGGTGACATAGTTAATCATGCCGCCGGGTTCGCCACCGCCATAGAGTGCCGATGCAGGGCCTTTTAATACCTCAACCCGCTGTACGTTGAACAGTTGTGGCACCGAAAATCCCGAATACGGGTCGCCACGCACGCCATCGTAAAACACGTTGGCATCGTCGCGAAAGCCACGAAAGGTCACGCCGGAATAGCTAAATTCACTGACACCGGCAATGGAGCGGTATAAGTCAGTAATATTGCGGGCGGCTTGATCGTCAATCAGTTGCTCGGTCAGCACTTGTACTGACTGCGGCAGCTCCATCACATTAATTGCCGTTTTAGTGCCGATTTCCGTCTCTTTATCGACATACATCTGCATGGCGCGACCACGCACAACAATGCGCTCTGGCGCCTTAGTCTCAGCTTGTGCTTCGGCCTGTGTGTTGGTTTGTATATTGGCTTGTGCCGTTGAAGCACTTTCTTGCTCGGGTTGACTCTCTTGAGCGTTAGGCGCAGCCGCAAAGACCAAATGCGGCATCAGGGCAAGCGTTAGTATTGAATAGGCAAAACGTGATTTCACAAAGTCCCCCAACCTTGAGCAAACCTGTGGTTTACCCATGTCATCTAAAATGTGCCGTCATTATAAAGTTTGATTATTAGATGACAATAATTCTCATTTAAATTTACATCGGTCGGGGTTTGTAACAATTGTAAAGAGAGTCCATTCTTTGTGTATGGATAAACGGCATGGCTCTTATTGAATGGCGCTTAATAAAAGCCATCTAAATAAAAAAGCCAGCATCACGCTGCTGGCTTTGACTGGTTGTAACACTTTGAAGGTAAGACTTAAAAAATAGCCTCATCGAGTGTAGTTAGCATCTCACTCGCCAGCTCCAATTGTTTACGCAGACTGCGGCTCTGCACGGCCCAATACGCCATATAAAAGTCCGCCGTTTTCAGTTTAGCCTGGTAAAAGTCGGACTCTTGTGTGCCATTTTCGAGTGCAGTGAGTGCAATCTTCGCCATACGCGCCCACATCCAGGCAAGGGCAGTAATGCCAAATAACTCGAGATACGCCATCGATGCCGCGCCGATAATGTCGGGATTGCTGGTCGCATGGGTCGCTAAATAACCGCTCGCCTTTTGTAAATCGGTGGCACAATCCATTAGCCCACTGATATAGGGCTGCATTTGCGGATCTTTATCCTGTGATTGAATAAACTCAGTCACTAACGCAGACCATTGCTGCATGGCGGCGCCGCGATCGCTCAGCAATTTACGCCCAACTAAATCGAGCGCCTGAATGCCATTTGTGCCTTCATAAATCAAAGCGATGCGGCTATCACGCACAAACTGCTCCATCCCCCACTCGTGGATATAGCCATGACCACCAAACACTTGCTGGGCATCCACGCAGGCATTAAAGCCACGATTAGTGATAAAACCTTTCACCACAGGGGTAAATAAGGCCGCTAACTGGGCAGCCACTTTCGCCTTGGCTGGATCGCTATGACGCTCTGCCTCATCGAGCCACAGCGCCTGCTGACCAACGAGTGCCCGGGCACCTTCATTAAAGGCTTTTTGCGATAACAACATCCGGCGCACATCACCGTGAACCAAAATCGGATCGGCGGCTTTTTCGGGCGCCTTAGCTCCACTGATGGCGCGGCTCTGCAATCTGTCTTTGGCGTAGGCCAAGGCATTTTGATAGGCGATTTCGGACACGCCTAATCCCTGCATCCCGACACCAAGGCGCGCTTGGTTCATCATGGTAAACATGGCGCGCAGCCCTTGATGGGGTTCGCCGACTAACTCACCGAGTGCCCCCTCAAATACCATCACGCAGGTTGAATTACCGTGGATCCCCATTTTGTGCTCGAGGCCGCTAGCATAGAGGCTGTTCGCCTCACCTAAACTGCCATCACTGTTCACCAACACTTTAGGCACGGCAAACAGCGAAATCCCCTTCACGCCTTCGGGGGCATCGGGTAAACGGGCGAGCACCAAATGCACAATATTATCGGTAAATTGATGGTCACCCGAGGAGATAAAAATCTTCTCCCCAGTGATGACAAAGTAGCCGTCCGCCGCGGGAACGGCCTTAGTACGCAGCAGTGCTAAATCGGTTCCTGCATGGGATTCGGTTAGGTTCATGGTGCCAGTCCATTCACCACTCACTAATTTGGCTAAATACTTCTGTTTCAGCGCCTCACTGCCGTGGGCATGAATGGCCGCATAGGCGCCATGGGTCAGGCCGGGATACATGGCAAAGGCCATGTTGGTCGAGGTTTGCATCTCTGTGGCGAAAATACCGACCACTTCGGGCAGTCCTTGGCCGCCATAGGCGGGATCGCAGGTCAGTGTAGGCCAGCCATTATCGACAAACTGCTGATAGGCGTCGGCAAAACCTTCGGGGGTAACCACTTTGCCATCCACGAGTTTGCAGCCCTGCACGTCCCCTACGCTATTTAACGGCAACATCACCTCAGTACTGAAATCCGCCATACCCTGTAGGATGGCATCGACCAGATCGGGGTCGATTTCATCGAAGCCTTTTAAGGCATCTTGCTGATAAATATGCAACATTTCATCGAGGATAAATTGATAGTCACGTAGTGGTGCTTGATAGACTGGCATAATCGCTTCCCTTTCTTGTTTTATGGCAATGAACTCAGTGCTCTGACCACTTTAGCTAAATCTGTTGAAAAAGGAAGCATCTGGACCTTGGCACAATGACTTTTGTTTACACAATCGAACAGCGAAACCGTAAATTGATCGCAACAAAGGCTTATGCTCAAGTGCAAAAGTTTGTAAGCTAAGTGTCTGTATTGCTGATACGTCATCAGGTTGAGGATATTGTTACTATGGGTTCTGTTACCACCAAAAAACACGCAAACGGGCTCGATTATGTCGAAGTGAACACTGCGTTATGCCAAGCAAGGATTTTTTTACAAGGCGCGCAAATCGATCATTTTCAACCCGTAGGTAAGCCGCCCTTGTTATGGGTGTCTTCGGCGGATGACTATCAACCGGGTAATGGGATCCGTGGCGGTGTACCTGTCTGCTGGCCTTGGTTTGGCATGAGCAACCAAGCTAATTTTCCACAACATGGTTTTGCCCGTACCCGTATTTGGACACTCGAGTCGGTTGAGATGCGTAATCAATTGGTAGATTTGCGTTTCAGCTTAACGATCGGTGAAGAAGATAAGGTTTTTTGGCCGCACCATACCCAAGTCAACGTCCTCTTTACCTTAGGTGAAACCTTAAGTATCAGCTTAGTTAACACTAACCTTGGCGATGTGCCCGTAACACTCACCCAAGCACTACACAGTTATTTTCCAATTGAAGATATTCACCAACTTAAAGCCACGGGTTTTAGTGGTGCTCAATATATTGAGTTTGCCGAAGGGCCTTACCCGCAAACAACGGACGACGTGCTATTCGACCGCGAAACCGATCGCGTTTACACCAAGCTAGGCCCAGTACAACACTTACATACGCCCCAAGGTGTGATTGAAGTGAGCCGCGAAAATAGCCACTCGGCCGTGTTGTGGAACCCTTGGATTGAAAAATCAACTCGCCTTGCCCGCTTTAATGACGATGACTATCTGACCATGGTGTGTTTAGAAGCCGCCAATGTGCTTGAAGATAAATTAACGCTGGCCCCCGGCGAGAGTCACAGTTTAGTCACCCATATTCGCTGGGCAGACTAATCCGTCTTTGTCGATATCCCATCAATGTAAAAGCCCAGTGCATGACTGGGCTTTTTTATGCCATCAAATTCACGATGGTCATCTATTTGGCAATCACCGCCTACTTAGTGTTTTTCTCAAAACGCGCTAACAAGCTTGAGGTGTCCCAACGATTACCGCCCATGGCTTGAACTTCAGAATAAAACTGATCCACTAATGCGGTTAAGGGTAAGTGCGAGCCATTGCGGCGAGCTTCTTCTAGGGCAATGCCTAAATCCTTACGCATCCAATCGACGGCAAAACCAAAATCATAGCTTTGGCCCCACATGGTTTTGTAGCGATTTTCCATCTGCCAGCTTTGCGCCGCGCCTTTACTGATCACTTCAACCACTTTTTCACCGTCAAGGCCAGCCTTACGGGCAAATTGCAGGGCTTCGGCAAGGCCTTGTACCACACCTGCGATACAAATTTGGTTAACCATCTTAGTGAGTTGACCTGCTCCTACCTCACCTAAACGCTCGGCGCAGCGCGCAAACGCCTCGATAACGGGCTTTACACGCTCGAACACGGCTTGATCGCCCCCGACCATCACGGTCAGCACGCCATTTTCGGCGCCAGCTTGGCCCCCCGATACAGGCGCATCGAGAAAATCGATGCCTTTTTCGGCCAGCACTTTATGTAATTCACGGGCCACATCGGCAGAAGCCGTTGTATGGTCAACCAGTACAGTGCCTTGAGCCATACCATGGATCACGCCATCATTGCCTAATACCACTTCACGCAAGTCGTTATCGTTGCCTACGCAGGTAAACACAATATCTTGGCCAATAGCCGCCTCTTTGGGCGTTGGGCAACAACGACCGCCGTAGTTCTCAACCCAAGTTTGTGCCTTGGCAAAAGTGCGGTTATACACAGTAACCTCATGGCCCTTGTTGAGTAAGTGTCTTGCCATGGGGTAACCCATTACGCCTAAACCAATAAATGCGACTTTTGCCATGAGGAATTCCTTTGATTGATAAACAAGGTGAAACGTTTTACACCACACATTTTACTGCGTTCATTAACACCGCCAGATTGACAATACTGAATTGACCACAATGGACTAACGACACGCTGAACGCGCGCTTATGTTACTCCGAGAAAGACCCGACCTAAACTAAAAAAATGCGAGCAAGTGTTTCAACTTAAAGGGTCAATCGGTAAAAAAAACGCTGGCGGCAGTGTAGCACTCGCTTAGGCGAGCGTCAGAGTAAAAATGCCCTTGGCAGCAAACGCAGTGTTCGACAGAAACAACAAAGGCGCACTAAGGCGCCTTTGTGTTATATCACGAGCCAAAATCACTTTTGCACGTGGGCTTCCATTTCGGCGCCAATTTTCTTGCGCATCTCCATTAAACGCAGCGCAGAATCACGCAGGTGAATATCATGCTCAGTCTGCGGCACCCATTCAGGCACAGGTGTCGGTTGTCCATTTTCATCCACGGCCACCATGATAACGATACAGTGAGTAGTGAGATGGCGCTCAGAGACCTTAGGATCCCCTGCTCGCACATCAATACCGATATGCATCGAGGTCTTGCCGGTATAAATCACCTTTGCGCTGACTTCGACAATATTGCCCACAAGGATCGGCTGTACAAATCGAATTCCCCCCGCATAGGCGGTAATGCAATATTTACCACTCCAACCCGCAGCGCAAGCATAGGCCGCAAGGTCAATCCATTTCATCACAGCGCCGCCGTGAACCTTACCACCAAAATTCACATCCGCAGGCTCAGACAAAAATCTCAGGGTAATTTGTCTATCGATACCAGCCATATAACCTCAACTTATTCAGCCTCTGTGGCTCAATGATTTTGCAATAAGTTGAGTTTACGATAGAAATGCGCAATAGCGTAAAGATAATTACGATTGTCCCAGTGAAGAGAACCGATTTAGCCAAAGTAGCTTATCAGCCCGCAGGTGAGTAATAATCCCGGCAACGCTAGGCGATACAACCACAGTTGTAATTGACTGCTAACAAAGCGAGTGCCCTTGCCATAAGTGTAAATACCCAACCCCGCCAAAAACAGCCCAATCACTTCAAATCCCGATGACATATGGTTGCTGCCACCGACACTGATGGCAGTCACCAACAACGCAAACCACACCAGTACATATGCGGCAATGGCAAAGGTGAAGGTCTTCATGCCGATATCCATATTCGGATGCCAAACTTTGGATTCACCACGGATAAGTTCGGTCAAATTTGCGGTTACGGCGCCAACGATTGGCACAAGTGGGATCACCAGAGGGTTTAACATGACAAGCATCCATTTAAGCGGTATATGCCTGTCATTATCGGCGGCAAGCTGGATTAAACAAGCTTGATGAACAAAGGTTAACTATTTGGATATCAGCAGGTTAGAAAGTGATATTCGGCACAATTCGGGCATAAAAAATGCGCCTATAGGCGCATTTTTTATTGAGCTAACCGTTGTTTAAACTTTCTTAAACAGCAATGAACCGTTTGTGCCACCAAAACCGAAAGAGTTACACAGGGCGTACTCTAACTTCACATCGCGGGCGGTGTGCGCCACGAAGTCTAAATCACAGCCTTCATCTGGATTATCGAGGTTGATGGTCGGTGGTACAGCTTGGTCGCGTAGTGCAAGCAGGGTGAAAATCGCTTCTACTGCACCCGCAGCGCCCAGCAAGTGACCCGTCATAGACTTAGTCGAACTGACCAGCAGGTTGTAGGCATGATCGCCAAACACAGATTTCACCGCTGCCGCTTCGGCTTTATCGCCCGCAGGTGTTGAAGTGCCGTGGGCATTGATATAGCCAATTTTCTCAAATGGCAGTTTGGCATCATTCACCGCATTGACCATAGCTGCAGCTGCGCCCGCACCATCGCTTGGTGGCGATGTCATATGGAACGCATCACCGCTCATACCAAAGCCGACGAGTTCACCATAAATGGTCGCGCCGCGCGCCTTAGCGTGCTCGTATTCTTCCATTACCATCACACCCGCGCCATCACCGATGACAAAACCATCACGGTCTTTATCCCATGGACGGCTGGCTGCGGTTGGGTCATCGTTACGGGTCGACAGCGCTTTAGCTGCGCCAAAACCACCCACGCCTAATGGACAAGTGACATCTTCGGCGCCGCCAGCAACCATCACGTCGGCGTCGCCATAGGCGATAGTACGCGCCGCAAAACCGATGTTGTGCACACCAGTAGTACAAGCGGTCGTAACGGCAAAGTTAGGGCCTGTCATACCGTACATAATCGATAAATGGCCAGCAATCATATTGATGATGGTGCTTGGCACGAAGAAAGGCGAAATCTTACGGGGGCCACCGCTTAATAGTGCGCTGTGGTTTTGTTCAATTAACCACATACCACCCATGCCCGCACCGATAGCAGTACCGACACGGCCAGGATTTACTTTGCTCATATCCAGACCCGAGTCTTGGATAGCTTGGATGCCAGCAGCCATACCATACTGAATAAAGAGGTCCATTTTACGGGCGTCTTTCTTGGTTAAGTACTGCTCAACATCAAAATCTTTTACAGAACCACTGAAACGAGTGGTGAATTCGCTGGCATCAAATTTGGTTATAGGTGCAATACCACTCTTACCCGAAAGCAGCGCCTTCCAAGTAGTATCGACAGTATTACCCACGGGAGTTACTAACCCTAAACCGGTTACCACTACACGACGTTTAGACACGGCAGTCACCTTTTAATGCTAAATAGATAAGGTTATGACAGATAACGGTGTTTCTATCATAAAGAGTCTTCGCCAATCTGCGGCGAGCATCTCATGGACAAATGCAACACACAGGCTCCAGAGACGATTGAATGGCACTATTGCAGAATTGGGCGGGGCTAAAACAAAAACAGGCGGCATATTTGCCGCCTGTTCTCTAGAATTCAGAATTACTGATTCTTAGAAACGTAATCGATCGCTGCTTGAACAGTAGTGATCTTTTCAGCTTCTTCATCAGGGATCTCGGTATCAAACTCTTCTTCCAGAGCCATAACCAACTCAACAGTGTCCAGAGAATCTGCACCCAGATCGTCAACGAAAGATGCCGCTGGTTTAACGTCTTCTTCTTTAACGCCCAGTTGCTCTACAATGATTTTCTTTACACGTTCTTCGATGTTGCTCATTAGTTTTCTTTCCTATTCAAATTACGCACTTGCGTAAGATTGCGAGTAGTTTATTAGATTTGGCTGACAATGCAAGCTTAGTTTTCGTGGTCTAACCACGAAATTTAGCGACCAATTGATACAGATCACTACTCAGTTGCGACAGTATCCCTGCCATCCGCCCTTAAACCATGTACATTCCGCCATTCACATGCAAGGTCTCGCCTGTGATATAAGCGGCAGAATCCGACGCCAAGAAGAGTACGGCATTAGCAATCTCTTGCGCTTGCCCTAATCGTTCCATCGGAACCTGAGACATGATAGCTTTTTGCTGATCTTCGGTCAGCTCATCAGTCATATCGGTCTGGATAAATCCAGGAGCGATAGCATTAACTGTAATTTGACGAGATGCAACCTCTCTTGCAAGAGATTTTGTAAATCCGATCAAACCAGCCTTTGCAGCCGAGTAGTTAACTTGACCTGCATTGCCCATAGTGCCTACCACTGAACCAATATTGATGATCCGGCCGAAGCGCTTTTTCATCATGGTACGCATCACAGGTTTTGATAGTCTGAACAATGATGTCAGGTTGGTATCGATGATATCATTCCATTCATCATCTTTCATTCGCATCAGCAAGTTATCACGGGTGATACCCGCGTTGTTGACTAGAATATCAACATCACCCGCTTTTTCTTTGATCGAATCGAATAAATCGGTGACGGATTGACTATCGGTAACATTAAGCACTAAACCAAAACCTTTGTCACCCAGATATTCTTGAATTGCTGCGGCGCCCTTCTCACTTGTGGCAGTTCCTACCACAATCGCACCTGCTTCGACTAAGGTTTCGGCAATCGCGCGGCCAATACCACGGCTCGCGCCTGTCACTAAGGCAACTTTGCCCGCTAAACTCAGATTGATACTCATACAAACTCCTTATTCAGTTAACGCGGCAAGGGATGCAACGTCATTAACTGCTTGGGCAGAAAGAGATTTATTAATGCGTTTTGCAAGGCCTGTCAATACTTTACCTGGGCCACACTCAACTAACTGGGTAATGCCTTTTTCGGCCATTAATTCAACGGTTTCGCTCCAGCGCACTGGGCAATAAAGTTGACGAACCAGCGCATCTTTAATGTCGGCAACCGCAGTGGGTGATGCCACATCTACGTTATTGATAACTGTGATGCTTGGCGTATTAAACTGCACATCGTTCAACGCAAGGGCTAATTTATCAGCGGCAGGTTTCATTAATGCGCAGTGTGATGGCACGCTGACAGGTAAGGCAACCGCCATTTTGGCACCCGCCGCTTTACAGGCCGCAGCAGCACGCTCAACCGCCTCTTTTTGACCGGCGATAACCACTTGGCCAGGGCTGTTGAAGTTAACAGGGCTCACTACTTCGCCTTGAGCGGCTTCAATACAAGCATTAGCAATACCGTCATTATCCAGACCGATAATCGCGTACATGGCGCCAGTACCGGCTGGTACGGCTTGCTGCATCAGTTGACCACGTAGCTCAACCAGTTTGATCGCATCTTTAAAGTCGATGACACCAGCACAAACTAATGCAGAATATTCGCCTAGGCTGTGACCCGCTAACATCGCAGGCATGGCCTTGCCAGAAGCAACATAGGCACGCCAAATCGCCACACTTGCCGCTAATAAGGCAGGCTGAGTTTTATCGGTTTCATTTAAGGTTTCAACGGGGCCGTCTTGTACCAATGCCCACAGATCATACCCTAACACCTCACTCGCTTCGGCAAAGGTTTGTCCCACGGTCGGCTGTGCACCAGCCAGCTCGGCTAGCATGCCTAGGGCCTGTGAACCTTGGCCTGGGAATACAAAAGCTACATTTTCCATATCAAATTACCTATGGCGAACTTAATTTATTGAACACTAAACCGTTATCTTGGACAGCAAACCAAGATAACGATAGTTAGGAATTTAGTCGTATCCAGATACGGTTAAAAACGGACGAGCGCACTGCCCCACGCAAAACCGGCACCGAAGGCTTCGAGCAGCAATAGCTGACCACGTTGGATCCGGCCATCACGCACGGCCTCGTCTAAGGCAATCGGTACCGACGCCGCCGAGGTATTACCGTGTTTGGCAAGGGTTAACACCACTTTATCTAAGCTCATGTCCAGCTTTTTTGCCGTGGCATTAATAATGCGGAAGTTAGCCTGATGGGGAACCAACCAGTCGATTTCCGACTTGTCGATATTATTCAGGCGCAATGTTTCAGTGACTACATGGGATAACTGAGTCACAGCTACTTTAAAAACGTCATTACCTTTCATGGTCATAAAGCCAACCGCCTCAGAGGTTTCCCCCTGACGAGGTGGGAAGGCGCACTTAAGCAAGTCACCTTGGCGACCATCGGCATAAATATGGGTTGAAATAATCCCGGGCTCATCGGAAGCACCGATAACCGCCGCCCCTGCACCATCACCAAATAGGATAATAGTAGTGCGATCTTCTGGCTCACACAGACGGGATAATACGTCGGCGCCAATCACGAGGACTTTTTTCGCGGTACCATTTTTAACGAATTGATCCGCCACGGATAAGGCATACACAAAACCTGAACAAGCCGCCGCAATATCAAAGGCTGGAATGGTATGTACGCCGAGCATGGCTTGAATTTCGCAGGCCGCCGCAGGGAATGCATTTGCCGCACTGGTGGTGCCACAAATGATCATATCTAACTCTGATGCTTCTATGCCGGCCATTTCAAGCGCATTTAATGCCGCCTGATAGCCCATAGTTGAGACAGTTTCGTCTTGCGCCGCGATGCGACGCTCTGAAATACCTGTACGTTCAACAATCCATTGGTCACTGGTTTCCACCATTTTTTCCAAATCTTGATTGCTACGCACCTGCACTGGCAGATAACTACCAGTTCCGAGAATTTTTGTATGCATAAGGAGGAATCAGTTATTTATATCTAAAAGAATCGACTCCAAACGATCTTTTATCATTTCGGGGAGTCGACGTTGCGCTTCAGTCACTGCCAAACTAATTGCTTGTAAATAGGCAGTTTCATCCGCATTTCCATGGCTCTTTACAACTATGCCGCGCAATCCTATCAGACTTGCACCATTATAGTGGTCGGGGTTCATCTGGCTGAGGACCGCCTGAATGCGTGGGGCGATGAGTTTTGCCAAAAAACGCACGAAGAAACCTTGGGTTAGGCCACGTTTTAACTGATGAACCAATAACTTGGCAATGCCTTCAGAGGTTTTGAGCGTGATGTTACCCACAAAACCGTCACAAACGATCACATCCACATTGCCCGAGTAGATTTCATCACCTTCGATAAAGCCGGTGTAATTAATTTGATCGGTGTTTTGCAGTATTTGCGCCGCTTGTTGAACCTGATCGTTGCCTTTGATTTCTTCTGTGCCCACATTAAGGAGTGCAACTTTAGGGCGGGATTTTTTATCCACTGCCTCACACAGCACAGAGCCCATCACGGCAAATTGGAAAAGCGTTTCTGAATCGCAGGAGATATTGGCACCTAAGTCCAATAAATAAACCGGCTTTTGCGTGACTGAGGGTAAACAACTGACCAACGCGGGTCTGTCTACGCCGGGCAAGGTTTTTAATAACACCTTGGCCATGGCCATTAAGGCACCAGTATTGCCCGCACTCACACACGCCGCCGCTCGTCCATCACGCACCAGTTCAATCGACAAGCGCATCGAACTATTCTTGCGGGTACGCAAAGCGTGCACGGGTCTATCGGACATGCTCACCACTTCATCGGTGTGAATGACTTCAATACGTGAAAGTAACGGTTGTTCTGCTTGACGCAGATAGACATCAATTTCAGTCTTATCGCCGACTAAAATGATTTTAAGAGAAGAGTGAGATTTTAGTGCCCGCAAGGCTGCAGGCACCGTGACGTGGGGGCCATGATCGCCACCCATCGCATCTAACGCGAGCGTCAGACTCGTCATTAGGAAACCAACAAATTACTTGTTGATTACCTTTTTACCGCGATAGAAACCATCAGCAGTCACATTGTGACGCATATGGACTTCACCGCTGGTAGCGTCAACAGACAGCTGAGCAGTGCTCAGTGCGTCATGTGAACGGCGCATACCGCGCTTAGAACGAGATTTTTTATTCTGTTGTACAGCCATTGGCCCTGTCTCCTAGATTACTTGCTCTTCAGTTTTTCTAACACTGCAAACGGATTTGGACGCTCCTCTTGAGCGGGTTCGATCTCGCCTACAACTATGTCCATTGACCCGATGTTGCAATCAGTTTCTTCATGCATCGGGATGATAGGCATAGCGACTATCAATTCATCTTCGATCAATTGATGCAGACGTACTTCGCCAATCTCATTGCACTCAATTGGGTCATACGCATCCGGGAGCTCATCGATTTCTGCCTTAGTCCGGCATGGACCGAAGCAAAACTCGACCGTAACCTCAGTGGTAAATAGCGTCATGCAACGTTGACAAACCAGAGTGAGCTCCGTCACAGCCTTCCCTTTCAGGTAGACTATCCCCTGCAAATCTACGCCACATTCAATCGACACTGCCACATCGGAACAGTCGCCGGCACATAACTCATTTAATCTTCTCAATTGCTGCCCAGGCACTATCCCCTCATAGGTAGAACGGCTCGAGGCGGCGCGAAAAGGATCAATTGAAACCGGTATCTTTACTGTTTGCATAAGGCGCGCATATTATAGTTTGAAAACGCTAGAGTCAAAGAAAAATTTCTAACTTAAGTCCCAGTTTGCGACTTAAGTGATTCTCTAGCCCCAACATTGAAATTAACGGAAGCGAAATTTTACCCAAGCACGGGGCGGCGCACAAGCGTAAGCCGTCTAAAATAGCCGCACTCATCGTAAGAATCCCCGATTACCGCCCCAAAGTCATGCTATCTGCCACCACTCGCTTGCATTCAAGCGGCCAGGTTAGCGACAATAAGTCAGGTTTTCTTATGGATTTTTACCGATGACGCCCCAGTTAATCCTCGCTTCCACCTCTGTTTACCGACAAGCACTATTGCAAAAGTTAGGCTTAACCTTTGAGACTTGCAATCCAGATATCGATGAAAGCCCCATGGCAAATGAGTCCGCCCAAGACTTAGTCTTAAGGCTTGCCAAAGCCAAGGCCGAGGCAGGTGCGAGACATTTTCCTCGTGGATTAATTATAGGCTCAGATCAGGTCGCCGTGATTGACGGCAAGATTATTGGTAAGCCATTAAATCGAGACAATGCGATCAAGCAGCTCAGCCAAGCCTCGGGCAAAGCAATCACCTTTTATACCGGTCTTGCGCTCTATGATGCCAAGACTGGAGAAATGACAGCTCAGGTCGAACCTTTCACCGTGCATTTTCGTCAGCTGACGGCTGCGCAAATCGCCGCTTATGTCGATAAAGAGCAACCTTTTTATTGTGCGGGTAGCTTTAAGAGTGAAGGCTTAGGAATTGCCTTATTTAATCGCTTAGAAGGCCGCGATCCTAACACGTTGATTGGGCTGCCCTTAATACTGTTAACTGAAATGCTGCTCACTCAAGGAATCGATGTCTTAACCGACTAGCGCGAAGCTATTATTACGGTGATATACGCAAGTGCGGCCCGAGATAAGCAAGCGAGATGGCACTGTTATCCATAATCGCTTGCCCAGATAACTCAAAAAGCACTTAGGTTTTTAGCGATTCAGCTCAGCATTCGTCATAAATATGCGCTGATGAGTCAATCACTATAAATGCAGCAAGAGTTTTTCAGGGGAATCGATTAAGGCAATGGGATTGGCTTGCTGAAGCATTGCTTCATTATGGGCGCCGTAAGTTACGCCCACAGCATCAATCCCCGCATTCGCCGCCATGCTCAAATCCAATAAAGAGTCTCCGACCATCAAGGCTCGTTCAGGCTGAACGCCTAACTCCTGTAGCAAACTTAAGATCATTTCTGGATGGGGCTTACTCTGCGCCTCATCGGCGCAGCGTGAAGCAATAAAATAGTGACCTAAGCGGGATTGCTCCCACACGCGCACTAAGCCTGCTCTCGCCTTACCCGTCGCGACGGCAAGTTGGTACCCAGCAATTGATAATGATTCGAGTAATTGGGGGGCTTGGTTAAAAATCGGCGTTGGCGTGGTATCAAGATGCAAATACTGCGTCTTGAACTCGGCGCGCATCTTAATATAGCAATCATCTGTGCCCACAAGCGCTTGAGCAGCATTTTCTTGTGTTGCACTCGCAACGGCGTCATGCGGCTGCCCTGAAGTCAAACCGGCGGGAAATAACACCTGTAACGCCTGCGTCATCGACAAGCCAATCACATTGCGAATATCCGTCTCAGCTGGCACGGGTAACGCCAGCGCCCTTGCCATATTCTCAATGCAAACAATAATCTTGCCGATGGAATCCATTAACGTGCCATCCCAATCAAAAATAACTAAATCATATTTTCGTTGGGTTGAATGGCTCACTGACACTTTCACGCTCTCAGGTTATCCGTGGGTAATTGGCGCAGAAAAAGCACTAAGCGCGCTTTAACTTGCCTAACAGTTGCTGCAAATTATCATCAAGCGGCGCTGAAACTCGCATCACCTCATCGTTTTCAGGATGAATAAACATTAACTCTGCCGCATGTAAAAACAGTCGAGTCAGACCCAGTGAGCGCATACTGTCATCAAACGCCTGCTCGCTGTATTTTTCATCACAGGCGATAGGATGTCCCATATATTGGCAATGCACCCGAATTTGGTGGGTACGTCCTGTCACAGGGCTGGCCTGCACAAGCGTACAACCTTGATAACGCTGTACAATTTTAAAACGCGTTTCAGAAGGTTTACCTTCGGCATTGACTCGAACGATACGTTCGCCCGACTTAAGTGTCAGCTTTAACAGTGGTTGTTTAACCACTTTATCCTGCGCCGACCACTCGCCTTTAACTAAGGCCAAGTAATCCTTTTGCATCTTTTTATAACGCAGTTGATCATGCATATGCTTAAGCGCACTGCGTTTTTTCGCCACCAGTAACACACCAGAGGTGTCTTTATCGAGACGGTGAACCAGTTCTAAAAACTTTTGTTGTGGACGTAACGACCGTAGCGCTTCAATCACACCATAATCGACGCCACTGCCACCATGCACCGCAATCCCCGCAGGTTTATTTAATACAATCAGATGATTGTCTTCATGCAAAATACGGTCTTCAAGCTGTGACACTCTGCTCAAGTTTGCTGAAGGCGCGGTGCGATTGTCCTGCTCAGCCATTCTGACCGGCGGCACGCGAACCACATCACCGATTTGCAATTTGTACTCGGGCTTAATGCGTTTTTTATTCACCCGTACCTCGCCCTTACGGACGATACGGTAAATCATGCTCTTAGGAACGCCCTTGAGCACTGTGATTAAAAAATTGTCGATTCGTTGGTCGAGGTGGTCTTCGTCAATCGTGATCAACTGCACCTGTAGCTGTGGAGATTCTGTATTCATGATGTGCCATCTGCTTAAAACGGCGGCCATTGTACAACACTTAAGAAGAATTGTGCCTTTCCATTGCTGAATTTTTTGATTATTGCTATATTTCACCAGCGATTAGGGATAAGCCGTGAATAAAGTGTTCACAAGGTCCCAGTCCCAAGTGAAAAGCTTTATAGATTAAAAAAGATTTTCTTGATAGCAACTCATTGATTTGCAAATCGTATACTGAGTAAAAATACCACAAATGCGTTTTTTACGATTAAATCGAGAATCTAACCTTACTTTGACTAGGTTTATCTAAAGTTTTTCTCACCGATTTCGAAATATATTTTAACTTGTCGTCAGACAAACCGATTCGACTTGGGCATTACCGGAACGAAATGAAAGAATTTATGGGGTTGGTTGATGTTTTACAACGAATTCCTTGTTTTTGTAATCATTAAAAAATAAGCCATAAATAGGATGCGACACGCAGCGACTGCGTCTAACAGTAATGCGCACCTTGCCTAGCCACCAGCCGTGAGGCTTCGTTGACCTACTGCTAGGCCCGTAATGCAGCGAAACGCGATTGTTTGATGACCTCCATTTAAAGAAGAATGACGTCATCATGAAACGTATGTTAATCAATGCAACTCAATCAGAAGAGTTGCGTGTTGCCCTGGTTGACGGGCAACAACTGTACGATCTGGATATTGAAAGTCCTGGTCACGAGCAAAAAAAATCCAACATTTACAAGGGTAAAATTACCCGCGTAGAACCCTCTTTAGAAGCCGCTTTCGTTGATTATGGTGCTGAGCGCCACGGCTTTTTACCGCTAAAAGAAATCGCCAGAGAATATTTCCCTAAAGGTTATTCTTTCCAAGGTCGCCCAAACATCAAAGAAGTCGTCAGTGAAGGACAAGAAGTTATTGTTCAAATTGACAAAGAAGAGCGCGGTAATAAAGGTGCTGCACTGACGACCTTTATCAGCTTAGCGGGTTCTTACTTAGTCTTGATGCCAAACAACCCTCGTGCTGGCGGCATTTCTCGCCGTATCGAAGGTGACGAGCGCACCGAATTAAAAGAAGCCATGGCCGATTTAGAAGTTCCAGCGGGTATGGGCCTTATCGTACGTACCGCAGGTGTTGGCAAAGAATCGACTGAACTGAAGTGGGACTTAAAAGTTCTACAGCACCACTGGGCTGCGATTACCGAAGCCGCGCAAAGTAAACCAGCGCCTTTCTTAATTCACCAAGAAAGTAACGTGATTGTACGTGCAATTCGTGATTATCTGCGCCGCGATGTGGGCGAGATTTTAATCGACCACCCACGTATTTTTGAAGAAGCCAAACAGCATATCGCACTAGTGCGCCCTGATTTCGTTGAGCGTGTAAAACTCTACGAAGCCGAAGTGCCATTGTTCACTCACTTCCAAATCGAGTCGCAAATCGAATCGGCGTTCCAACGTGAAGTGCGTCTGCCATCGGGCGGTTCGATTGTTATCGACCCAACTGAAGCATTAACCTCAATCGATATCAACTCTGCCCGCGCAACTAAGGGCGGCGATATCGAAGAAACCGCATTAAACACCAACCTCGAAGCCGCCGATGAGATTGCCCGTCAATTACGTCTGCGTGACTTAGGTGGTCTAGTCGTTATCGACTTTATCGATATGACGCCAGTGCGCCATCAACGCGAAGTTGAAAACCGCCTGCGTGATGCCGTTCACCACGACCGTGCCCGCGTGCAATTAGGCCGCATTTCTCGCTTCGGCCTGATGGAAATGTCGCGTCAACGTCTGCGTCCTTCGTTAGAAGAATCGGCTGCGCATATCTGCCCTCGCTGTCATGGCCAAGGCACTATTCGTAGTACCGAATCTTTAGCGCTGTCGATTCTACGTTTGATGGAAGAAGAAGCCATCAAAGAAAACACCTCACAAATCGAAGCCATAGTGCCTGTCGATGTTGCGGCCTTCCTGCTGAACGAAAAACGCAAAGCGATTCGTATCACAGAGCAACGCCATGATGTGGAAGTCTATGTGATCCCAGATCCGCACATGATGACCCCAGATTATCGCGTCATTCGTCACCGCACTGACGATGAAATCGATGAATCCAGCTATAAGCGCATCGAACAGCCTGAAGCCAAGTTATATGAGCCCCGTAAACTGGAACGCACTGCTGCGCCAGCACCAGCCCTAAAAGGCTTCACTGCACCACAGAAAGTAGAACAAGCCACCGCACCAGCTGCCAATAAAGTGGAAGCAACAGAGCCAGGTTTCTTCAGCAAACTGTTCAGTGCCATTGGCGCCTTCTTCAGCTCAAGCGATAAGCCTGCGGCTGAAAAGACCGCAGAAACCAAAAAGTCTGACAGCCAAGCGGCCAATGCGAACCGTCGTAATCGTCGTAATGACACTCGTCGCACTCGCAATAACCAAGATGCAGACAAAGCGAAAGAAGGCACCCGCGAGCCACGCACCCGCAATGCCAAGAAGTCGGCTGATGCACCTCAGACTCAGGAGCGTCCAGCTCGTGAAAAAGACGAGAATGCAAAACGCACTAAGCCAGAGCCTAAGAGCCGTAACCAAGCACCAAAAGAAGTGGTAGCAGAGTCTCAAGACGACACGCCAAAGCAAGAAGTGGCCCGTGAGCGTCGTCAGCGCCGTAACATGCGTCGTAAAGTACGCATCGACAACGCCAATGACACCACTGAAGCGCCAATTCAAGAAGAAGTGGTATTAGCCGAAGTGGCCGCTGTTAATGCTGCCAATACTGACGTTGCAACTGAACCACAAGCTGAAACCAAAGCACCTCGCTCACGTCGCCAACCACGCAAAGAAGCCGCGGTTGCCAACGAGACAGCAGAAGCGACTGATGCAGTAAGCCAAGCTGAAGCAAGTGCTGAAGTGGCTGTAGAAGCACCTGTAGTAGAAAACCGTGCTGATGCGCCGGCTGACGTAACAGAAAGCGTTAAGACTGAAGCCGAGACCGATGCGGATAACGCAGACGTCAGTGCCGATGCAGATGATAAAGCAAAACGTGAATCTCGCGATGGACAACGTCGTAGTCGCCGCAGCCCACGTCATTTAAGAGCAGCTGGTCAACGTCGTCGCCGTGATGAAGATGAACAAGGCACCTCTGCACCTGCGCAATTCGTACCAAACGACGCACTGGGTGACGATCAAGACTACCCAGCTCCAAGCACTCAAACGGCAGAAGCTGCTGAGACCACTGAAGCAAAAGCAATTGAAGTCATTGCTGAACCGACTGTGACTTCTCCTGCTGCTGTAGTCGAAACGGCAGATGTCAGTGTGGTTACTGAAACAACCGCCAATAACGCTGTTGAGACTGAAGTTGTTGAGGCTGTCGCTACCGAGCAAGTGGCTGAGATTAAAGCCGAGGTTGCTGCAACAGAAGCTCCTGCAGACACTGCGGTAAACAACAAGGCTGAGACAAGCGTTAAAACTGAAGAAGTTGCTGTTGAGCCAGTGAAAACTGTAGAAGCAGTAACGGAAGCCGTTGTGGCTCCAGCCGAAACTCCAGCTCAACCAAAAGCAGAAGCAAAGGCCGTTGCAGTTGAAGCCGTAACGCCTGAAGCAGATAAAGCCGAAGCAAAAGAAGCCGTAAAATCTGTTGCCTCTGCGCCAATGGCAAAACCTGCTTCTATCGTTAAACCACAGGCAAAACCCGTTGTGACTCAAGCCGCGGCAGCGCCTGCTGCTGAAGCTGTGGTGAGCAAACCCAAAGCGGCGAGTCGTTTTGGTTCTATGGTGTCATCAGAAATGACCAAGCCAACGGTAGAAGTTAGAGCTCAGGTAGAAGTACCGAAAGGTCGTGAGTATGACAGTGTCGCCTCCGCCGACGCCGCTGCGCCTAAACTGAAACACAGCAACAGCGCTGAATCGGATATGGCTCGTCCATAATCCTCAGCCCGTTGTGAAAAATGCCATGCTCTTGCATGGCTTTTTTATTTTCAGCAAATTAAGCCATATTTAAGGTTTAGCTCAATCGGCTTTTTTGTTGGTATGCGCGGCTATTTTGCCAACACAAGTCATTAACAGAGGTTTCATGTTCGATCTCTTTCGCCACAAAACATCTAGTCACAAAGCCGATATTCTCTCGGGGCTGACGGTCGCACTTGCGCTGATCCCAGAAGCCGTTGCCTTTGCCTTTGTCGCCAATGTCGAACCTATGGTCGGCCTCTATGCGGCCTTTATTATGGGATTGGTTACCGCACTGATTGGCGGCCGCCCAGGCATGATTTCGGGCGCAACAGGGGCCATGGCCGTGGTGATGGTGTCCTTAGTGGTTGAACATGGCGTGCAATACTTATTCGCCGCTGTGGTGCTGGCGGGGTTAATCCAAATCAGCGCAGGGATATTTAAACTGGGTAAGTTTATCCGCATTGTGCCCTATCCTGTGATGATAGGTTTTGTTAATGGCCTCGCCATTGTGATTTTCTTGGCTCAGCTCGGGCAATTTAAAGTCAAAAATGCCGCAGGGGAATTAGTCTGGCTACCGCAAGAGCCTTTGATGCTGATGTTAGGGTTAGTCGCTCTGACCATGGCAATTATTTACTTTTTACCCAAGCTGACTACAGCAGTCCCCTCATCGTTAGTTGCGATTTTAAGCGTGACCGCCATCGTGGCGGGTTTTGACTTAGAAACCCGTAATGTGTTGGATTTTCTTAAAACCATGAGTGGTGATGAGCATGCAACCATCGCAGGTTCACTCCCAAGTTTTGCTGTTCCACAGGTGCCGTTTAACCTTGAGACGCTCTATATCATCCTGCCCTATTCCTTTATTTTAGCCGCCGTTGGATTAATCGAATCACTGTTAACCTTAACGGTTATCGATGAAATGACCAATACCCGCGGACGCAGCAATAAAGAATGTATAGGCCAAGGCGTGGGCAATATCACCAGCGGCTTTTTTGGGGCGATGGGCGGCTGCGCTATGATTGGTCAATCGATGATTAACATTAACTCGGGTGGCCGTGGCAGATTATCCGGTATTACCGCGGCTATCGGTTTACTGACTTTTATCCTGTTTGGCGCATCTTTTATCGAAATCATTCCGCTAGCCGCTTTGGTTGGCGTGATGTTTATCGTGGTGCTCGGCACATTCGAATGGGCAAGCTTTAAGTTTATGGGCAAAGTCCCTAAACATGATGCCTTTGTGATTGTGCTCGTGACCACAGTGACCGTTTTTACCGATCTCGCCTTTGCCGTCTTTGTCGGCGTCGTAGTATCTGCGCTCGTGTTTGCATGGCAACATGCTAAACACATCAGCGTGAAAGTGACCTCAAATAGTCTGGGCTGGAAAGTCTATGAGCTGAACGGCCCACTGTTTTTTGGCTCAGTGGCCAGTTTCCTCGAATTATTTGATGCCTCGCAGGATCCCCAGGATGTCATTATCGATTTCAAACATTCACGCGTAGCCGACCATTCAGCATTAGAAGCCATAGATACCCTTGCCGAACGTTATGTTGCGCTGGGGAAAAAATTGCATTTGGTGCACTTAAGTGCCGACTGTAAAGCCTTACTTCACAAAGCAGGCGATCTGGTTGAAGTGAATTTGCTAGACGATCCTCACTATAAAGTCGCTGACGATAAGCTCGATTCTTAAATAAGCACCTAATAAGGCTGCAATAACTGCTAACCCACGGTCTGAAGGTTAACTTCGCAAAAAGATCGTGGGTTTATTTCTGCTGGTAAAACAAGACTTGATGTGCACCGATACCTGATAGCTTAACTATCAAACTCAACTTTCACTACTCAACTTTGGCTAGATAAATAGGCTCCAGAACAGAGGAAAGGAGGTTAAGAGGTTAAGAGGTTAAGAGGTTAAGAGGTTAAGAGGTTAAGAGGTTAAGAAAGAATATCGCCTAATCCACTCTCGATATACAAAGCAAGAGTGTAGAAAGCTTAAAAGCGACACAAATAAAAAGAGCCGTGGTATAAACCACAGCTCTTAAATCCCTTGCTATCAGCGCTAGGCTAATAGCACTGAAAATTAACCGATTACGGTTACGTTTTCAGCTTGAGGACCTTTTTGACCTTGAGTCACAGTGAAAGACACTTTTTGACCTTCGTCAAGAGTTTTGAAACCGTCAGAGTTGATTGCACGGAAGTGTACGAATACGTCTGGACCAGATTCTTGCTCGATGAAGCCAAAACCTTTGTCAGAGTTGAACCACTTAACAACACCAGTAACTTGAGACATGATATAAATCCTGTAAATAAAAAATTAAAGCCTTAACGGCGGTGGAGCTGGAAAATGCCGGTATTACTTATGTTTACAGGACGAACTGGTCGTATTGAACACATAAATATAAGCCCAACCTTCAAGCTAGTAAGACTATAAACCATTCTAAAGATAAGTCAACATACTGCGACACTTTGAAAAATTTATTTAAACCAAGCCCATCTCAGGTTTTGCCACCGGCTCGCAGAACAGCATGTTCTTACGGCGTAAGCATCGACAGTTAAGCATTTTAAATAATTTATTTCAATAGCTTAAAATCAACCTCTAGACTGAAATGCGATGTACTTCAATCTGAAAGTCTAATTCGCAGCTTAATCCGCTCTGTGCAAATGTGTGCTTTTGTTCGGCCGTAAACTTCCAAGCGTAGGGAGTCATTTCCAGAAAATGGCTAATATCTTGGCTATTATTTAGCTCAAGTTGTGACCTAAGCCGCTCTTGGTGTAAACATTCGAACCCCTCAATCTTGGCATCCGACGCTGGATGCAATCTCGGTTCGGCATAAATTTGCTGTTTTAGCGCAAAATGATGTAAAGGCCCAGGCGATACTGTGATCAAAATGCCATTGGGCGCCATGACCCGCTGCAACTCTTCCTGCTTCGATGGCGCATAGATACGAATCGCTAAATCGATGCTCTGTGATGGGATCGGCATTTCGTAGGCGCTCGCCACACAAAAGCTGAGGTTCGGGTACCGTTTAGCCGCATATTTTATCGCCGATTTGGAGATGTCCACGCCCTGTAACTGGCAAGGATGCTCGGCGACAAGCGTATTGTACAAACGATGGCTGTAATACCCCTCACCACAGCCGATATCGAGGACCTGCAGCGCCCCGCTGGCATACGCAAGTGCCAACGCATTCACTCTGTCACTTAAGCTTTGATAGTAACCCGCAGTTAAAAACTCCCTGCGGGCCAACATCATCTGTTGATTGTCGCCAGGATCTTTGGAATTTTTCTTCTGCACGGGAAGCAGATTCACATAACCTTCTTTGGCCATGTCGAACTTGTGTGCCTGCGGGCATCCCCAAGTTCGTTCAGTCAAGGTGAGCGGTAAGGCACACAAAGGACATATATATTGCATTGGTTAACTCTATAAATGATTGGAATGGCTGGCTTATGCCTCATCTTCCATGAGTCGCTCCACCATTTGCAGTAATTCAGGGGAAGCGAGCAGCTCAAAACATTCGAGCTTCCTTAAGGCTTTATCAATATTCAAACCGTCATTCGCTGCACGGCTAAAATTTGGTCGTTCGAACATATGAGTATAAGTGCGAAATAACCATTGGCGCTTTTGTTGCAGCAAGGGATCAAGTCGCACCGCCTCTTCGGCTAACCCCGTATGACAATGCCCCAACTCTCCCCGTAAAAACGCTTGTAGCTCGAGCCGAACTTGTTCTATTTCAGTCAAGCATACGGCCAAGGATTCAGCGGTAGCATTATAGTCATATTCCCGCGCTAATATCGCTTTCGCCATCATCAACACTTTGGGCTCATGCAAACCTCGGCCATCGGACTCGAGTGCGACGAGCTCAAATTTAGATGCCGCTTGCAGTGACACACTGATCCCGGCCTGCGCATCGACTTTAATGGCAATGCCCGCGCGCAGTTCCTGCGCGCAAAATTTGGGTGCAGTACCTAAACGATGGTAAAGCCGAACTCCTTGCCCCAAAGATCTTGACGTCGATACTGCAAAACTTGTCGCTTCCACTATCTCGGCATTGAGTTTGAGTCCTAAGATAGGTTGAAAGCGGACGGCAATCTGCGGCTGCGGTGTTTCAGACACCACAATCAACTCAAGCAATGGTGCCCCCATCGCCTCAAGCACAATAAAATCGCTGATATTGCTGGGCAAGGTTAAGGTCAGCGTCGAGCTCTGCCCAACATCGAGTACCATAGGTTCATTAAGATATTGATGATGCATAAGACTTATTCCCTGTTCTAAAGGGAATTGTAACTGCCAACCGAGGTAAAGATCACCTCTTAAGCGCTTATCTTTTCAATATAATTTCTCAATCTCGGTTTTTGCTAATGAATATTGCGGTGAGTTTAAGTGTTAAGATGCTATCATTCGACAAAACCGTCATTTGATTGAAATTATGTATACAGCATCTCAGCCAAGTATTTTTTGGCACGATTATGAAACCTTCGGAGCCAATCCCGCCAAGGATAGACCGGCCCAGTTTGCCGGGATCCGCACAGACTTAGATCTCAATATCATCAGTGAACCCGAGACTTTTTACTGTAAACAATCAACGGATTATCTCCCCTCGCCCGAAGCTATTTTAATCACAGGGATCACACCACAATTAGCCAATTTAAAGGGGTTGCCTGAAACCGAGTTTATGGGGCGCATTCATACCCTCTTTAGCCAACCGAATACCTGTGTCGCAGGCTATAACTCCTTACGTTTTGACGATGAAGTCACCCGCTACGGTTTCTACCGTAACTTTATCGATCCCTATGCCCGCGAATGGCAAAATGGCAATACTCGCTGGGATATCATCGATTTAGTCAGAGCTTGCTATGCGTTTAGACCAGACGGGATCCATTGGCCATTAAAAGAAGATGGCTCGCCCAGTTTTAAGTTAGAGCACCTAACGCAAGCCAATGGTTTAAGCCATGAAAAAGCCCACGATGCCATGTCTGATGTGTACGCCACCATCGCTATGGCCAAGCTAATTAAAGAAAAGCAACCCAAGTTATATCAATACTATTTCGAGCTACGCCGTAAACAGGCCGTGAGTGCCCAAATCGATGTGTTGAATATGCAGCCGCTTGCCCATGTGAGTTCCAAAATCAGTGCGCTGCAGGGGTGTACAACTCTTATTGCCCCTGTTGCCTACCATCCAAGCAACAAAAACGCCATTATTTGCGTTAACTTAGCCATGGATTTAAGCCCGCTGCTTGAGTTAGATGTCGAGCAAATAAAGACTCGCATGTATACGCCAAGAACCGAGCTTGCCGCGGATGAGTTACCTATTCCGGTCAAACAAGTTCATCTTAACAAATGCCCTTTTATTACCTCGGCCAAGATTTTGGATGATGCCCAGGCAGAAAGACTTAATATCGATAAAGCTTTTGCCAGAGAGCAATACAAACGCTTAAAGGCTCACCCAGAATTGCGGGAAAAACTGGCCCAACTCTTTGAGCATGAAGGTGAAGTCACAACCACAGATCCTGACTTAATGCTGTATTCGGGTGGTTTTTTCGGCCCAGCCGATAAAGCCAAGATGGAGATCATTCGCCATACCTTGCCACAAAATTTAGCGGCGCTGGATCTGCAGTTTGATGATGGACGCATTCCCGAGATGCTGTTTCGCTACCGAGCACGTAACTACCCTGAGCTGCTGAATGATCAAGAAGCTCAGCGTTGGCGTACTTTCTGCCAACAACGTTTGAGCGATCAGGATTATTTACTCAAACTTGAAAATCTGCTGCAAGATACCGAGGGTGATGAACACAAACAGAAGTTACTCGCGGCCCTGTGTCACTATCTACGCGGGCTCTAAAGCTACGCGGACTCTACAACACCGATAGCGAATCGCTAAGCAGAGAGTTCAATCAGATAAGACAGTTATTTAACGCCAGACATTGATAACTTCTTTCAGTTGTCACTTATCTGGCGTTAAATTGAGGTATAAACGCGAACTAACTCGCATTTATACCGTAACAAAATTACTAGAATGTTCTTCCATGAACTTAACAAACAAGGAGTCGGGAAATGCAAGATAGATTTATCAAAAGCATAACCCAGCTGCCAACACCATTGGCTGACGCATTAATTCCCCTATTACATCAAAACTTTGCGGGACATATTGATGCGCAGCAACTGGCAGAGTTAGTCCAAAGCAGCAAAATGACCGAAGCCGAAGTATTACTGGCGCTGCTGCCCATTGCCGCCGCCTTGGCGAAACCGCCTATTAGCGAATTTTACGTCGGCGCGATTGCCAAAGGGAAAAGTGGCGATATCTATATGGGCGCCAACCTTGAACTGCCCGGCGAGGCCCTGTTTCACTCTGTGCATGCGGAGCAAAGCGCCATCAGTCACGCTTGGTTAAGTGGCGAGAGCCAAATTGTCGATATGATAGTCAATGCTAGCCCTTGTGGTCATTGCCGTCAGTTTATGAACGAACTGGTCGAGGGTGGCCAAATCAAGATCCATTTGCCATCGCAAGACAGCCATTTACTGTCCTATTACCTACCCTATGCGTTTGGGCCGAAGGACTTAAATGTGCAGTCGCCCTTGCTGGTCAAGCAGGAAACCGAATTTGCCCTCGATAGCAGCGATCCTATGGTGATTGAGGCGTTAGATCATGCGGGTTTAAGCTACGCGCCTTATACCCAAAGTTACGCGGCCGTCGTATTAGAAACAGCGGATGGCGCAACCTATTGTGGTCGTTACGCTGAAAACGCGGCGTTTAACCCTTCCATGCTGCCAATGCAGATGGCCTTATCGAATCTGACTCGACATAACCGTGATTTTGGCGAGATCCGCCGCGCGGTGCTGGTCGAGTCATCGCAGGGGAAAATCAGTTTAGTGGGCGCAACCATGGATGCGTTACATGCCGTTGCGGCCATCGAACTTGAGCATATTGTGGTCGACCCCGTTTAAAGAGAGTCCGGCGGCGCTTTAGCTTTACACAATTGTATTTGCTGGGCGCCGCGTTTTTCTCATCTCTTACTTCTAGCGGTTCTAAGTCACTTAGCTAAGGATTAGCGCTTCGTTTGGCCTCGAATGCAACCTTACGCTCAGCCATTCTTAAGTAACAATCCTCGCGCTGCGCCTCTGTCATGGTGCGCCAGGCTAAGATCTCATCCAAATGCCTAAAGCAACCCATACAGATATCTTGCTGATCGAGGCAGCAATTTCGCACACAGGGATGTTCGAGGTGATTACTCTGACCAGACCGCATATTCGTTGCCAGCTGGCTCAATAAAATGGAAACGTCGTCCACCGGGAAAGCTGAAAATATCTGTACTGATAGCGCCGCCCGCCGCCTTCACAGCCGCTTGTGTCTGTTCTAAATCCTTGCTGTACAACACGATCAACGGACAACCTTTTTCGAGGTTAAAACTTACCTCTGCTTGATAAAAACCACCCGTGATCCCCGCATCAATAAAACAGCTATAATGCGGGCCGTAATCCTCAAAGCGCCAACCAAATACCGTATTAAAAAAGGCCTTCGAGCGACCAATATCTGTGGTGGGGATTTCTAAATAATTAATGCTGTGATGATCCATAATCTTCCCTGCCCATGATTAATCAAACAAAAAAGGGAGCCAATGCTCCCTTTAGTATGCTGGCTATTGCCAGATTAACCTTGTACTAAGGCGGCGACAAGTCCGATAGCGCCACCAAATACCCCGCCCCACACTACGAGCCAACCTAAATGCGTCTGGATCATCTCCTGCACGATTTGCTTAACCATTTGCGGCGTTAATTCATTTAGGCGTTGTTCAACGATATTGGCGATCTTCGTTTGTAGATCGGCCATTACATTCGGCTGTTCAATTTCTTGTTTCAATAGGTTGCGGAACTGTTCACTCTCGGACATTTCCACCAAAGAGGCTTTCATCTTCTCGATAAAGGGTTCCTTTAACGGCATTAACGCCTCAGTGCCGCCAAACATGGATAACATGCCGCCGAAGGAGGATTGAGCCACAGTGTTAACTAAAGCATCGAAGGATGGCGCTAAGTCCACTTTATCAATCACAGGCGCTAAATCGATTTGGCTAATTCCCTCTTTTTCCGACAGAAAACGGTCAATATTCTCAGTGGTGAAGAACTGCTTCATCATAAGATGCGCAATCCCCGCTTTGAACTCTTCAAAACGCGATGGCACGACGCCCGAACCGTATAAACCTGGGACCTTCTCAAACAGCATATACACCGCAAGCCAGTTAGTAATGGCGCCAGATAAAGCAAATAAACCTACATTAAACAGAATGGGTTGGCTCAATGCGTATCCCAATGCAACGCAAATGGCCGCTAGCACATTTGTCACTAAACTCTTATTCAATCTTACTCCCCTCTTAAGCTATCGACTCGATTGCAAATGGCGCTAGTTTAGCAAGCGAAAGGGATGCAGGTCTAATGCTGAAAAAGGATGAAAAACGTAGCCAAATACCGATAAAACATCGCGCAAACCCAGCTAACTCAAGCGCTAGCCGGGCCAGCCTTACATCGCTAACGGCGAGTGGCGTCAATCAGGTTATTTCATTAATTAACATTAACTTAGTTTAATGATTTTAAGGAAAAATAATTGCACATTTCTCAACGCGCTTAGGAATTATTGAAAAGCATCGTCTACACTCAAGGGGACAAAAACTCCACAACCTTGCTTAATCACGTAAACATAAGGGATGTGCTTATGGACTCTGCATTTAATACCGCTGGTGCTTTAGGTTGGCATGAACTGACGACCCACGATACCGAAGAAGCCATGCGCTTTTATGGCGAAGTGTTTGGTTGGCAGTTTAGAACGGTCAAAATGCCCCATGGTCAATATCATCTCATTGAAAATCAAGGCGTAGGTATTGGCGGTATTACCGATAATCTGATCCCAGCATTACCTTCACATTGGACGGGGTACGTCACAGTGGCCGACGTCGATTTGGTCGCTATTAATGCGAAAAAACTCGGCGGCGACATTCTCTTCGGCCCAGAGGATATTCCTAAAGTGGGTCGTTTTGTTGGATAAAAGATCCACAGGGCGCCATTATCGCCGCAATTAGTTACCTCTCAGCCTAAGCCGTTTCGACTGCATCTAATTGCGTTTGATTGGCAGAAACGTTACTGCTGTGAACAGAGGGTTATTGTTTAATATTGCTTGACGTTCAAACTCGTTACCATAAGGTAATGCTCAGATTTAATTGGAAAAACTAAAAACAACTCATGTACACCTGAGCATTATTCGCTAGAATAGTCGCATTTATTGATAGATTTCGCGCCTGCGTGCGTATTGGAGCCTTAATCTCACTATGTTGACTCAGCTATCACGGTTAAAACTGGCGTTCTTTAGCCGTCCTCGATACCAACGAATTCTCGCCTATTTAACGATAATCTACTTAAGTTACCTGATTATCCTTGGACTGGTGCTCCCCAAGGCCGTAGTGTCTTTCGCCCCAGAGAAGCTTGCAGAAGTATTGGGCCGTCCTGTGACACTGCAGGATATGCGGGTCAATCCTTTTACCTTCCAAGTCAATATCGAACAGTTCGAAGTTAAAGAGAAAGATAATCAAGCCTTTGCGGGATTATCTCAGCTGCAATTTGAAGTCAACTTTTGGCAGTCGGTGTTTAATCAAGCCGTGGTGATCGATCATATCCAGCTGCAAGGCCCCTTCGCCAATATCAATCGGTTTCAAACCCAAGGGAAAACCCAGTTTAACTTCGACGATATTATTACCACCCTCAATCAGGCTAAAACGCCGAGTGAGCCTGAAACCGCTACAGCAAATACCCACCCACCGCGAGTGATATTAGGTGAATTAAGCTTAACGGCGGGTAAGGTCAAATTTGATGATAAAGTCACCCAAGCCTTGGTTGATTACCCCAATATCAACTTCAAACTCAGTCAGTTAGATACTGAGTATTTGATGACGGCCAATCCTGCAAGCCCTGCAAATAGCCAAGCAATGACATCTCAGGATAAGCCTGCAACGGATACACCTACGACTCAGGCCAACTCTGCATCGAATCCTCCGAACATTCTGCACAACCAATTTGTCGCCCAGTTGCAGGATGCCCATGCGGGCGAAGTCAGTCTTGCCGGACAATTCCAGCTTTTCCCCTTTAAGCTTGTCGGGGATGCACAGCTAGCCAAACTACAACTCGCTCCTTTTTGGCCATTTGTTGCCGACCAATTCAAGGTAAAACTGGCGGCGGGTGAACTCAGTATCAACAGTCATTACCAAGTTGAGTTGCCAGCCGATGGAAACCTACAACTCTCGGCCGACCGAGGTCAAGTGATTGTAGAGAAAGTTGATTTACTCAATGGCGACCAGTCCGTTATCGCCCTACCCTTGCTGGCGATTGATGGAATTAACCTCAACCTCGCCAAGCAGCGCGTCGACATTAAGCAAATCCACAGTAAAGGTTTAAGCCTGAAAGCTAAGCTTGATGAACAAGGCATCGATTTAGCGCAGCTGTTAATGCCAAAATCTATGGCTGCCAGCACAGATACCGCAGCGCCGAACACGCCTGCTGAAGCACAAACACCAGAAGCCGCAGCTGAAACGAACGCGTCAGCCGCATCGGCTTCACAAGCGACTTCGGATAAGAGCGCGACTGAACAGCAAGATGCCTGGTTAGTGACACTGGGCGGACTGAGTATTGAAAACTACGATATACAACTTGCGGAGCATAAACTTACCCAAACCGCGCAGCAATGGCGTGTTTATCCCCTTAATTTTGCAACACAAGCCATAGTGAGCGATTTAAAGGCGCCTATCGAATACGAGCTTTCCTTTGCTCTAAATGATAAAGGACGCTTTATCTCCAAGGGGCAAGTCGATGTGCCTAGTGAGTCAATTAGCGCCGACCTTAAAGTCGAGCAACTCGCCTTAGCCCAATTCCAACCCTACCTTGCGCCCTATGTGAATATGCAGCTCAGCAGTGGCCTGTTCAGCACTGATGGCAAGCTAAATGCCGACGGCAAAGGCAAAGCGATTTATCAAGGCAGTGTTGAGCTGGATGATTTGAGTATCCTCGACAACATTCGTAAAGCCCCCTTGGTTAAATGGCAAAAAATGCATATTAATCAGCTCGATTTCGACCAGCAGCTGAATAAAATTAATATCGACCATCTAAGCTTTAATCAGCCCTACGCTAAGGTGGTTATCGCTAAGGATCGCACGACCAATATCAGTAATCTGATTGTGGAAACGCCTGCGACTGACGCGTCTAAGACGACTGCGACAACGGCCAAGACAGAGGCCAAGCCGCAGAGCAGCCCCGATGCAACGGCTCAGCAGCCCGAGTTAAGCTTAGATATTCAGAAAATCAGCTTTAACCAAGGCTCGGCATTTTTCGCCGATAACTCCCTCACGCCTAACTTTGCCTCAGGCATTGAGCAGCTTGAAGGCAATATCAGTCACTTATCCTCCAAACCCGGCACGACAGCATCGGTCGATATTAAAGGGAAAATCGATCGTTATGCGCCAGTGACCCTAAAAGGGGATATTAACCCACTGCTGGATAAGCCTTATCTTGACTTAGACCTAGTGTTTAAGAGTGTCGAGCTAACCTCTGTCAATCCTTATTCAGGCACCTATGCAGGCTATTACATCGATAAGGGGCAATTGTCCTTAGCGCTCAACTACAAACTGGAGCAAAACCAACTCAAGGGCAGCAACCACTTAGTGATTGATCAGCTCAAACTGGGTAAACGCAGCAACAGTGACTTAGCCACTAGTTTGCCCGTGACATTAGCGATTGCCCTGTTACAGGACCGCCACGGCGTGATTGACCTTGGGATGGAAGTCTCCGGCGACTTAGACTCTCCCAGCTTTAGTGTCGGCGGCATTATCATGACAGCCATCACCAATGTGATCACTAAGGCCGTAACAGCGCCCTTCTCTTTCCTTGCGGGTCTTGTAGGTTCAGATGAAACCTTGGATAAAATCCCCTTCAATCCAGGGCAATTTGTACTCAGCCCAACTGAGCAGGAAAGCTTAGATAAACTCGCTAAAGGCTTAGATGATCGCCCAATGCTGAAATTGAGCCTTGAAGGCAGTGTCGATGCCGTCAAGGATAGCCAAGCGATTGCCGAGCGCATGATGAAACGCAAGCTGGCCACGCTAGCCAATCTGCCACTGACGGAATTACCCGCAGATCTCAGTCCGAGCCAATTCCCAACCGAAGGCCCACTGGCCGATGCGCTGGTCAAACTGTACGAGCAGGAAGTCAAAACCAATCCGGATGATGTGAAAGACACTATTGTTGCTGAGACCAAAGATGCGCCACTGAGCAAAGAGGAACTCACCACCCGTTGGCATATTGCGCTGTATAACCTCACGGTAAAAGCGCAAACAGTTAGCCCTGGCATGTTAGGCGATTTAGCCCAAGAGCGGGCTAAATCGGTTAAAGCCTATCTTGTCGACAGTAAAGGGATCGCGCCAGAGCGGATTTTCCTACTCGAGAGCCGCGTGACCTTGAGCCAAGATGCGGCGCAGGTGAATATGAGTATCGATGCAAACTAAATACTCACCAACACCAAAACATGGATAATAAAACGCCCAGTCCTCACTGGGCGTTTTTATACCGCGAGTCGACTAACAGCCTCAGTCTCAATTACTTGGCCTCACGCATCCCTTAGGTTACACTCTGCGGCTTTATGCGAGCGGAATCACATTTCGCCAAGTCTTTTCGACAGCGGAATACCCATTTGCCACCATACTGCGGCGCGCTAACACACTTTATTCGAGGTAATTATGTTTATTATTCGCTGGATTTTAGGCCGGATCATTTTGTTACTGAACTTTGTGTTCACCCCAAAGAAGCGTAAACGCCCACAGGCAGAACAACAACAGATTGACGCCCAGACCGAAGCGCTCGCTTTATATCAGTACAATGCCTGTCCTTTCTGCGTGAAAGTGCGCCGCGCTATGCGTCGTCAAGGACTGAATATTCAAACGGTGGATGCAAAACAATCCCCGCACAAAGATGAGCTCATCACTCAGGGCGGTAAACAACAGGTTCCTTGTTTGCGCATTGAAGAAAATGGCCAAGTACAATGGCTGTATGAGTCGAAAGAAATTATTAATTACTTAGATCAACGCTTTGCCTAAATGAAATGCGCGCCCTATGGCGCGCTTTTTATTTAGGCCTTTATTTACTTACGCCACATTTATTTACGCCAAAGATATTCGCGATCGGAATAGTCAAACAACCACTGGGGTTGGTACACCACGAGCAGCGTCACCGCCATGCCATTGAGCAGCGCTTCGGGAAATGCTAATAACGGGATTAACATCAGATAGTTATCAATCAACACACCCCAGTCATAACCCATTGACCACCACAGCCAGAATGCCCAACTAAATTGATGAAAAACCGTCGACAAGCCAGCATTAATAAAGGCGCCGACAAAAATAAACACAAAAATATGCTTAGGAAACAAATGATAACTACGGCTGTAGAGGATAAAGGCACAGAACATCGGAATAGCGATAGCAAACAAGCTAAAAGCCCCAAACTCGGCGGGCTGCTTTAATACAAACACACTGAAAAATGCGCTCGGTAGCAGCAAGGCGACCGTGGCTAAACGCCAACCAAACATCAATAGGCAAGTGACTATGCCTAAAAAGTGTAAATGCAATCCCACTTGAATACTGGCATTGAGCAACCACAGGGTATTTACCGCAATCAGGGTCAATAACAGCCGCCATTGTAAGCCTTTGTCCTTCAGCACTTGCTGTAGCTCCTCCTTAGGCCAGATGGCATAAATCCACAGCGCCAGTAGCAACAGACTCAGGCACTGCAATGGGCTGATATCCCATTCGATTTGTGCAAAACGATTCGCCCAAAAGTCCAACATGAAAAAGGCTCCCTCGGTACAGCGCCATTCGGCGTGATAAAGCGGTAAAGATAATCACGGTATACGAGAGTCAGTATATCGTGAATAAAACCCATAATTGCATGATATTTCGCGGCAAATTAAGGTATTCTTCGATAAGTGAATCACCTAAGAGTAATCCTTCATATGCCATTAAGATCGATAAGTCTGACACTGCTGAGCTGCTTTACCCTACTCGCCTGTAGCAGCGCCCCGATAGATCCCACTGAGTTTGCCGGAAAATTTAAAGATAAACTCACCACAGATCTGCGCGCCGATGGCCTAAAACTCTTTACCTATCAAGCCGGTTTAGCCGAAGACAAATCGAAAAAGGATAATGCCGAGCGCCCCTTCCCCCACGAAGAACGCATGCGCCAAGTCGCCCAAGATCCTAGAGAGCAGCGCCGCAGTCGTAAAGAGCAGGCCGACTCACTCGAGATTTGGGGCAAACAGGTGGAGCTGGGGTTAGAAAAAACCTTAGAAATGACGGGCTATTGCCGCGAGGGTTATTTCGAATTGAGTCGAAATATTGAATCGGGACGCGGTGAAATTCGCGGAGAATGTAAAGAAGGCGCCACCGAGGAAGATAAACAAAAATTTGCGCGCTTTTAGCAAGTTTGAGTGCTTATCTTTACCAGTAAAAAGAAAAAAAAAGGGCGAGGTTATCGCCCTTATTTCAACGCTTTACTTAGCTAACTCACTGAGCGCTAACTCAAAGCCTCAATTCATTCAGTCTGCAATTAAACCGCTTCGTTTAAGGGAACTGCACGGTTTTCGAGTAACACAGGGATCCCATCCGTGATTGGATAGGCTAATTTGTCTGCCTTACAAATCAATTGCTGCGTTGTTTTATCGTATTCCAATTTTCCCTTGCACACAGGGCAAGCGACTATGTCTAACAGTTTTTTATCAAACGCCATGGGATTTTCCTTGTTTAGCTGCAGCCACAGAGCGCACACGGCTCAGCAGCTGTTGATCAAATTGTGGCGATAGCTTGGCATCCACAGCCAAATACCACCAGTTTTCTTGTGCAAAATCGCGACATTTAACCGCATCTTTTTCTGTCATCATCAGCGGGCGAGATGCCGCAAGCTCGCATAACACGTGTTTATCGTAGGCTTGGTGGTCATCAAAACCATGGGATAACGCGAGTTGAATGCCTTGTTGCGTTAACGTCTCAAAAAAGCGCGCCGGATGACCAATACCCGCCATTGCCACCACAGGTTGCGTCGGGTCAAACATGGCCTCAGCTTTAGGATTTACTGGTAACACCGCACTTGGACTCAGGTGCATCTCATATTGATTTGCCTGCGCGGGCCCACCATTGACCACCACAAAATCCACTTGATTTAGGCGCCAAGCCCCTTCCCGTAGCGGTCCTGCGGGCAACAAATGCTGATTCCCTAAACCGCGCTTTCCATCAATCACCACCAGCTCAATGTCACGGCCGAGGGCGTAATGCTGCAAACCATCGTCACAGATAATCACATCCACGGCAAACTCTGCCAACAACGCCTTGGCGGTATCGACACGTTTGGCTCCCACCACCATAGGCACACCGGTACGCGCGACAATCATGGCGGGCTCATCGCCTACTGCCGCCGCGCTATCTGCCGCGGTAACGACTTTTACCCCTTGGATATCCGCGCCATAACCACGGCTGATGACGCCAGGCTTAAACCCCTGTTGCCGTAACAACTCAATTAAATAGATAACGGTAGGCGTTTTACCGCTGCCGCCAACGGTAATGTTACCGACGACGATAACGGGCACGGGTAATGAAGTTTGGGATTTGAGTCCCAAGCGAAACAGGCTGCGACGAATCGCAGTAATCAAGGCAAATAGCACTGAAAACGGCAGCAAGAGCCACCGCAATGGGTGGCCCTCGTACCAGATTTTATTCACCAGCGCCTGCATTTAGCTACCAAACTGCATTTGGTATAACTTGGCATACATGCCGCCAAGTTCCAGAAGGGATTTATGGGTACCGCGCTCAACGATACGGCCTTGATCGACCACTAAAATTTGGTCGGCACTTTCAATGGTCGACAAACGATGGGCAATCACAACCGAGGTGCGGTTTTGACGAAGATTATCCAGCCCCTGCTGAATCGCTTTCTCAGATTCGGTATCGAGTGCCGAGGTGGCTTCATCAAGGATCAGCACAGGCGCATCACGCAGCATAGCGCGGGCAATCGCGATACGTTGTCTCTGGCCGCCCGATAACAACACGCCGTTTTCACCCACTTGAGTATCTAAACCTTCCGGCAATTGCTCGATAAACTCCATCGCGTGGGCTAAGGTTGCCGCTTGAATAATCTGCTCGCGGGTCGCTTCGCCGGGATAGGCATAGGCGATATTGTTGGCAATAGTATCGTTAAACAGCGTCACTTGCTGCGACACAAGTGCCACTTGATTACGCAATGATTTCAATGAGTAATCATAGATGCTGACATCATCGAGCAGAATATCACCAGATTCTAAGCCAGTGTAGAAACGCGTCACCAGACTGGCGATAGTGGATTTACCCGAACCAGAGCGACCGACTAAGGCCAAGGTTTGCCCTTGAGTTACCTCGAAGTCGATATTATCTAAGGCGCGGCGCTCCTGCCCATCGTAGCTGAAAGACACATTATCGAAACGTAAGTTGCCCTTAGCACGCTTGACGCTATAAGTACCCGTATCCGACTCTGGCAAAGTATCTAACAGTTCAAAGACCGTGGTACAGGCCGCGATACCGCGTTGAAATTCGGCGTTCACACGCGTGAGGTTTTTGATGGGTTGCAGCATGGCCATCATAGCGCCGAGAATGGTCGCGAAGGTACCAGCGGTCAAATCGGCTTTCATGCTATCGAGGCTCGCCGCATAGAGCACAAAGGCCAAGGCAAAGGAGCCAATCACCATGATCAGCGGCTGGCTAATGGCCTGCGCCACGGCGAGTTTCATGTTTTGATGACGGTTTCTGTCATTCACTTTGGCAAAACGCGCCGTTTCGGTTTCTTGTCCGCCGAAGGCCAAGACGTTTTTATGGCCTTTAATCATCTGCTCGGTGGCGGCACTGACATCGCCCATCGCCGTTTGGATTTGTTTCGATACCTTACGGAAGCGGCGACTGACAATAGTGATCACCAATCCCATAATCGGGCCAATCACTAAAATACACAGGGATAGCTTCCACGAGTTGTAAAACATCAGCGCAAGCATACCGATAACCGTCACCCCATCACGCACGATGGAGATCAAGGCGCTACCCGATGCGCGGGCAATTTGTTCGGTATCGAAGGTGACTTTTGAAATCAAGTTCCCGGTGTTTTCTTTATCCATGTAGCTCACGGGCAAGCTCAGATAATGCTCAAACACCTGCTGGCGCATATCCATGATCAAACGCGCACTCATGTAAGAAATGCCGTAGGTGGAGACAAAGTTCGCAAAACCGCGCAGGGAGAACATCAAAATAACCACTATCGGCGCCATTAATAACACTTGGTTATCGGCATGAAAACCTTGGCTAGTGGGAAGTGCGATACCGTTACTGATCGCCGGTGCACTGGAAAAGCCTTTATCGATAAAAGGACCGATAAAAGAAATAAAGGCCGCGTCGACAAGCCCATATACAATCAGGCCGACAACTGAAAGCAAAAACATGCCCTTCATCGGTTTGAGGTAGCCCAGTAGTCGTTTGAAAACTGTCCACATTTCGTCTTTAGGAGATGCTGTCATTGAAAACACTAAATTATGGCAAAGTGGCCATTCTACTCTGGATTAATCAAGTCACCAAATCTAAACAAGCGGTTATACCAAAATGGCGCCAAATCACGCCGATAGGTCTTTACCTCGAGCCGTCCAGCAGCAAAAGAAACGCTGAGCTGCCCTTCTCGCCCCGTCGTGAAATAGTGAATATTCCGCGCTTGATAGCGCGCGACCACATCGGGCTTGGGGAAACCATAACGATTATTGAGACCTGCTGGAAACAATACTAACTCAGGAGCGACAGAATCGATAAAGGCAGGAGTTGATGAGGTGCGGCTGCCATGGTGCGGCGCAATGAGCACTTGGCTTTTAAGCTCGGTGCCTTTGAGCGCTTGTTCAATCAATACCGCTTCGGTTTCCTTCTCAATATCACCACTGAGTAACAAACTGTGCGCGCCATCATCGATACGCAGCACACAGGAGGCGTTATTCCCCCCCTTGGCCGTCTGCGGCGAAATAAAGTTCAACGTTAATTGCTGCCAGTGAATTTGCTGCGGCACACAAGGCATACCAGCCAAATGAGCCACATCGGTTATCCAGTTTGCCCTTGGATAGGCTTTGGCCAGCACTTCGGCACCGCCAGCATGGTCGTTATCGCCATGACTCACAACAATATAATCCACCTGAGCTAAACCTTTGCTGTTAAGAAACGGGATAATCACCCGTTCGCTATAGCTAAAATCTTCACCAAAGGCGGCGCCCGTGTCATAGATAAGTGCGCGTTTATCCTGTTCAATCACCACGGCTAATCCCTGCCCCACATCGAGTAGATGCAGTGTCCACTGAGGGGAAGAGGACTCAGTCACTCGTGGAAAAATCACTAATATGAACGGAATAAACAGCAATGCTAAGGGTAAATGCCAGAGCCAATACCGACTATGATGCGGAAGATAACGCCACAGTATCAAGGCCAACAGTGCGCACAGACTGGCCCCGAGCAAGGTCTCAGAGACCGAATGCCAATGGGCGGGTAAATCACCGCTAAGTTCCAATAACCAGCCATAGGGTAACAGTGTTAAATCTGCCAGATGGAACAACGCAAACCATACTTGACCAAAAAGCGTGCCTAACAACCAGAGGATAAACGCCAGCATAGACAAGGGGATAATGATTAAGCTAAACCAAGGCACCACCAGCATATTCATCCACAGACTGTGTACGCTTAGGCCGCCGAAAAACACCGCCTGTACCAGCCCTAACACCAGACTTAAACGCCATTGAATCGACCAAAACTGCGTGAGTCTCCCTCTCGCTTTTGCCCTAAAGGTAGCGTTACCTTCGACGGGCTGAATAGTCGGCGCGCTTTCCAAGGTATATAAAATAATCGCTAAGGCACAAAACGACAGCCAAAAGCCAGCACTCAAACAGGCAAGCGGATCGAGCAAAAGCACAATAAAGAGTGCAAACAGTAAACGGTCCCACGCACTCGAGTAGCGTCTTAATAAACTCAGTAGCATGATTAATAAAATCATCACTAACGCGCGTTGGGTCGAAACGGCAAACCCCGCTAAATAGCTATAAAATAAGGCACTACCTCCGGCGAGCAATAGCGCAAACACTAGATTTCGCCTACTCGAATGCGCCACGAAGCGGCTTAATAGAAACAGCGTGCATACATAAACCCAGGCGGTGATCACAGATAAATGCAGCCCAGATATCGCCACTAAATGCCCAGTTCCGGTTTGCCTTAATGCCTGCCACTTACTGGCTGGTATGAGTTGCTTATCGCCCAAGATCAGCGCGAGCAAAATATCCCCCTGCGCAAATGTCGACAACTTAGGGGACAATTGGCTAATCAGATGATTTCTTAATGAAAAAAGCGATGTTTCTAACGTTGCATGTAGTACCCTGCCCTTGCCAACAATATGCTGACTAATCAATTGCTTTTGTTCGTTGTAACCACCTTGATTTAACACGCTCGAGATAGTTTTAGGCATCAGCGTAAATGACCAAACTTGCCCCACTTGCACCGCTTCAGGAGATTGCCAAGTGAGTCGCAACTTCGCCCTTGGCCAAAAGATTAAATTTGGTTTATCGACAATAATATCGAAGCTAACCCAGTCGCTGTTTTGACTAACTAGTGATATGATTTCGGCCCTCACTTGAATTGGCTGTTGCGATAAAGGAAGATCCTGCCGAGATAAGACTAAGCAAAACCCCGTAAGCCAACACATCGCGAAAAGTACGCCAGACAAACTAGGCGCTTTTTTGAATACGATGAGTGCCCCAAGGCAAAGGTAGGGTAAAGAATCGATTGGCAGCAGCGAGGGCCACAACATCGCTGATAATAAGGTGGCACTAAAGCCAAAAATGAATCCATTCATAGTGAATTAAGTTAAGACAGCAATTTCAGCCTATGCCAAAAAAATTAATCAAAAAATATATGCCTAAGCCTGAAACCCTGCGTGAGCACAAACACCTACGCATTTTCGGTCGCTTATTACATAACCCCAATCTGTGGGCGCTTAATCGCCGCTCTGCCCCGGGGGCCTTTGCCATAGGTTTGTTTGTCGCTTGGATCCCAATGCCGTTTCAAATGGTGGTCGCCGCCGCTTTCGCCATCCTGTTTAATGTCAATATTCCCGTGTCTGTCGCATTAGTGTGGATCACCAATCCGCTCACCATGCCAGTGATGTTTTATGGCGCTTATTTATTAGGCGCAAAAATTCTTGGCCATGCGCCGCAGGAGTTTGCCTTTGAAGCCAGCTGGCAATGGATTGAATCCTCATTGGCCACCATTGGCCCTGCATTTTTGCTTGGTTGCTTAGTGTTGGGAGTCATATTTTCCGCCTTGGGATACCTGACGATCAGTAACCTGTGGAAATACTCCATCATGTTTAAATGGCAAAAGCGTAAGACAAAATAATTGCCGAAGCTTTGCTGCACCATCCCGCAGCTCACTCGTATTTGATTTAAGGGCATCTAAGCGCATCTAATCACTTTGATTAGCGCTTAGATGTCTTGTTAGTGATCCAGCTTAGTACATTGGCTTAACTTGTTGCATTGGATCTCGTAGTCAAGCTCACCCAAGATATTGAACAAGTTAACTCCTCTCTGCATGACCTTCTCAGCCCCTGTAACACTTGCCGCTTGCTAAACTTAAATCCTTAAGCTGCCCGCTATCTCGTCTCGAATCTAAGAGCCAATCCGTCACATCTAACAGCAAAATAAACAGCTTTCACCGCAGTAAACTGACTGTTACTCAAAAGGAGATATATACATTCATTTTATTTGCAGCTTAAAATGTCCCCATGTTCACCTTCACCACTGCTCTGTATGCTGAATATTGATGAACCCGCACACCTACAACCCAAAGTGGCCTTGTTTCGCTTAGGTTTTAGACCCTTTTTCCTATTTGCCAGCCTGTTTAGTCTCTTAAGTTTGGGTATATGGGGCGGTTTGCTCTCAGGCAAATCGTTATTACCAAGCACACTCAATCCTCTGTGGTGGCATGGCCATGAGATGATTTTTGGCTTTGTCTGCGCTGTAGTTGCAGGCTTTTTACTGACAGCCGTTCAAAACTGGACGGGACGCCCTGGCATTAAAGGTTTGCCTTTAGCTGGACTATTTTTAGTATGGCTACTGCCTCGTTTGTTGTTCATATTGTCCTTCAACATTCCGCTTGTTGTCATAATGATCATCGATCTGCTGTTTTTACCCTTAACGGCGGTCTTATTAGCCATTTCGGTGATTGAGGTTCGCCAGTGGCGCAACTTTGTGTTTATCCCCATTCTGAGTTTACTCACCGTTTTCAACGGCGTGAGTTACTACGGCTTAATGACTAATCAATTGAATTGGATGAATAACGGACTCTATGCCGCAGTGATATTGGTCGCGGTTATTGTCGCGGTGCTCGGTGGACGGGTGATCCCATTTTTTACTGAACGTGCAACCCAATGGCAAAAGCAAGCCCCGCTCCCTGCGCTAGAGTATTTAAGTTTCGTTAGCCTATTAACCCTAGTGATAAGTCTCTTTTTAACAGAAACATTATTGACCCGCCTCCTTGCAGGTGTTGCAGGCTTAGTACTCTTCATTCGTTGGTCTCGCTGGGGATGGAATGCCAGTTGGCCTGTGCCGCTATTATGGTCGCTGCATTTAAATTACTTATGTATCCCCATAGGTTTAGGGCTAATTGCTGCAGGATTGCCACTTTCCGTTGGCATGCATGCCATTACTGTTGGGGGATTAGGCGGAATGATCCTTGCGATGATGTCACGGGTTTCACTCGGGCATACGGGGCGTACACTGACACCGCCGCGACCAATGGCGCTGGCTTTTGCCTTGATCCTCTGCGCCACAGTGCTGCGCGTCCTCGCGGGCTTACTTAGTACTTGGTTTATCGAACTCATGCTCGCCGCCATTGCGCTGTGGATCTTAGCCTTTGGCTGTTTCTGTTACTGTTATGGACCTATGCTTTGTCGCGTAAGGGCCGATGGGCGCCCAGGCTAAAGCGGCGTCTAAAATCACGGCGCTTTTATTCTGTGGCTCAGCGAGCATTTGTTATCTTGTGAATTGAGTCACAGAGAATCACGCCTCTTTTCCCTACCTAAGGTATTTTTACTGTTACTATCTATAAAAATATTCAGTAGGGAGTACCTATGCCATTTTATCGCCAATACGGTGCCAAGGGCTTAAAAGCCGTTGAGCATCTGGTATTAATCATCATCGCCATTGCGACCGTTGTCGCCATCGGCCAAGAAATTGTTCATGTCTTTAATGTCGGCGCCGTAGCGCTTGCCGATCTACTGTTATTGTTTATTTACCTTGAAGTGCTCGCCATGGTGGCCAACTACGCCGAATCGGGCAAATTACCCGTGCGTATGCCGCTGTACATTGCGATTGTCGCCCTAGCGCGGTACTTAATCTTAGATATGAAGAGCATGGACGACTGGCGCATTGCCGCCATTTCTCTCTCGACTTTGATTTTAGCGGCCACGGTTATCGTTATCCGTTGGGGCCAATTAAAAATGCCCTACCCTAAAAATCAAGAATACGATAATTAATCCTCACGCGCGCCATTGCCAGCCAAAGGCAATGGCGCGATGTTCTTGCCAGTAAAATCCTCACCAAAGACCTCGCTTTCACATTGGTATTCTGCCAAAAAGCAATTATGCTAGTTTTACTGAGATCAATTATTTACGGGGCAATTGAGTTATGGGTGACCATCCAACAGGATTTGAAGAAAAACGTGGGTCGCTTCGCGTGGATATGGAAGCCGAGCGCGTACTCTTACATTGGACAGATAACGACGATGTAAACCATACCGACCAAGGCGTGTGCATCGATTTAGCCCGTCGAGGCATTTTGTTTGATTATAAAAAACCGTTCTCGCTGGGTGACTTAGTCACAGTGACCTTTAATCCTGACACCGATCATGAGAATAGCGTTAAAGGTCAGGTCTGCCGCTGCTCTAAACGTCATGATCAAAGTTATCATGTCGCCATGCAATTGCTTTAATTTCAATCCAGCTACGCAGGGTCGATTGAGCTGTTCTACACTGAATTAGTTGAACTATTCGTACAGGGGACATAGCTATGATATTGCTGGTGGGTGGTGAAAAAGGTGGTAGTGGCAAGAGTTGCCTCGCACAAAATCTGGCGGTGTATATAAAACAGAAATTTGACGCCAATGTGCTGATGGTCGACTGTGACCCACAACGTACCACATCCGATTGGATCCAAGCCCGAAACAACGACCCTAGCCTCCCTGCTATTAACTGTATTCAACTCTACGGCAAAATTCGCAATGATTTGCTCAGTCTCAACGAGCGTTTTGACTATGTGATTGTCGACTGTGGTGGCCAAGATAACCTTGCGATGCGCGCCGCGATGTCGGTGGCCACTTACGTGGTGATCCCCCTAAGACCTAAGCGTCGCGATCTAAAAACCTTGCCCCATATGGAAGACATGCTCAGCACCTGTAAGATGGTTAACCCCAAAATGGTGGCCACCATAGTGCTCACCCAATGTCCCGCGTTGCCCACACAGGTTAAACGTATTTTAGAGGCCAAAGAAGTGGTGCAATCCTTCGGGTTACGCGTGCTTAATTCGGTGACGTTCTGCCGCAATATTTACGATGACAGTGAGGAAAAAGGATCGTCTGTGATGGAAATTGAGCCCGATGGAAAAGCGGCCGACGAAATCCGCGCAATTGTGGATGAGCTGTTCACCTTACCTCCAGAAAATAGTTATGAGCTTAACTGATCTTAAACGTAAGAAACCCAAACAAGTCATCAAGTCGGTTTCTGTTGATGATTTTATTGAAGATGCCAATAACTATGCTCTTGGCAAGGCGAGTATTCTTAACATCCCCACAGTCGAGCCAAAGGGATTAGATAAAAAGTCCGCCAAGATTTACCGCCACGCCACTTTTACCTTAACCGAAACCAGTATTTCCCAGCTCGATGGCCTGGCAAAGGAAACCAAGATTGCTAAATCGCGGCTGCTGCGGATTTTGATTGATGAGTTCAGCCACAGAACGGCTGAGGAACAACTCAAAGTAGTCAATAAAAGTAAGAAAAATGAGGGTTAACTCGACTCTTTATGCATTGATATTAGCGGTTATCGGTGAGTGATAACGGCTTAAGTTTTCTGCAATAAAACTGCCGCAATGTAAACCTCTATAAATTGCGCTTTCGGGAGATTTAATTGGCCGCAACCTAATGCGGCCAATGGCTCTGAACTTGTGATGCTATGCCGACGGATGTCGATTCACTTAGGCTCATATGAACCTAGACTACAATTTGCTTCAACTTCTATTGCCTAAGCTTCGATTAGCTAGGCTTCGATTAACAAGAGTACTTTCAATCATCTTAGTGGTGTGAATGATTGCACTGCCGCCCAGCCACCAGAGTCAACCCTTGCTCCGATTCCAGCATTTTTCCTTTGCGCAGTAATAGGCTAATCAGCTCTTCCGCCTGCAGATTATCGGCGCTGCAAGTGTGGTAACGTGCATTGTTACCAAAGGTTTGTGCCATCAAGGCGATAAACTCAGGCTTTAAAAGCGGATTTTCTTGCGCTACCATCAGCGCCATAACGTCATGACCGTGAACAGAATCTGACATATTCTCTCCAAAAGATGTAAAAAAGATTAAGCTTTATATCCGAACTGTTGAATTTTAACCCTGATCTTGCGCACATACTGCCGATTTCAATGCCTGTGCCAACTGCAATGACGATAAAGTGAGCCACTATGTCCTTGATCTTGCTCCTGACTCAACAGATGTCACTCTACTTAGTGATAGTGTATTTGGTCAGTAAAACGCCACTCTTTAAACTGTTTGCCGAAACCGCGCCACGCCTACCGCACAAAATTTTTATTTACCTCATCTTTTCAAGCTTTTGTATCATGGCGACTTATTTTGGCGAGCAAACCTCGGGCGCCATTGCCAATACTCGCGCGATGGGCGCCGTATTAGGTGGTTTACTCGGCGGGCCTGTCACGGGATTTTTAGTTGGTATCACGGGTGGTTTGCACCGCTACAGCATGGGTGGTTTTACCGATTTAGCCTGCGCCATTTCAACTACCCTCGAAGGCCTGTCAGCGGGCATGATCAGTTTTTACCTGCGCCGTGCGGGCAAGAGCGAGCTTATCTACAATCCACTGTTAGTTTGCCTAGTAACCTTTTACGCCGAAATGATGCAGATGAGCATTATTCTACTGATCGCCCGCCCCTTCGATGATGCCTGGGAATTAGTTCGACAGATTGCACCGCCGATGCTCTTGGTTAACTCCATCGGTGCGGCGCTGTTTATGAGCATGATCCGTGACCAAAAAACCATGTTCGATAAGCTATCCTCCAGCTTCTCGACCAAGGCACTCAAGATTGCCGAGCGCAGCGTGGGCTTACTCTCCAAGGGCTTTAATGAAGAGAGTAGCGGTAAGGTTGCGCAAATTGTGATCCAAGAAACCAATGTCGGCGCGGTGGCCATTACCGACCGCGAAAAACTCTTAGCTTTTATCGGCATAGGCGCCGACCATCATATTCCCGGCACGCCGATTTCCTCAAAAATAACCCTTGAGGCCATTAACCAGAACAAGGTGATGTTCGCCGATGGGGTAGAAATGCCCTATTCCTGCTCGATTTCGAGCCAGTGTAAACTCGGTTCGAGCCTAGTGATCCCACTTCGCAGCGACACTGAAGTCATTGGCACCATCAAGTTATACGAGCCTAAAAATAAACTGTTCTTGAACATTAACCGCACCTTAGGCGAAGGGATTGCGCGGCTATTGTCGAACCAGATCCTCTATGGCCGCTTTGAACAGCAGCAAAATCTGCTGACCCAAGCCGAACTCAAATTGCTGCAAGCTCAAGTGAATCCCCATTTTTTATTCAACGCACTCAATACCATCAGTGCGATTATTAAGCGCGACCCCGATATGTCGAAGCAACTGCTACAGCAGTTATCGCAGTTTTTGCGGATTAATTTAAAGCGTACCACGGGTTTAGTAACGCTCGGGGATGAGCTCGATCACATCGCCTCCTATCTCACCATTGAGAAAGCCCGATTTATTGATAAATTACAGGTCAATATCGCTATCCCTGAATCACTCTATCACTGCAAAGTGCCTGCATTTACCCTGCAACCGATTATTGAAAATGCCGTCAAACACGGCACCTCCCATATGATTGAGCAAGGGCAAATCAAGGTGACGGGCCGGATGGATGAACAGGTATTAGTTTTAGAAGTCACTGATAATGCTGGGCTTTATCAACCCATTATGGGTTCTGAAGGGCTCGGCATGAACTTAGTCCATAAACGGATCCAAAACCTGTTTGGCGAGCAGTATGGCATTCAGGTGGAATGCGAACCGGATGAGTACACCAAAGTCACCATCCGCTTACCCATAGAACAGACGGAAACCAGCACGTGATCACTTGTTTAATTGTCGACGATGAATTGTTTGCCCGCGAGGAACTGGCCGATCTGCTCGGTCAAGAAGCTGATATTGAGATTATCGGCCAATGCTCCAATGCGATTGAGGCGCTGCAAACCATTGCCAAAGAAAAACCTCAATTGATTTTTCTCGACATTCAAATGCCGCGGATTTCAGGCATGGAGTTGATAGCCATGCTCGACCCCGACACTTTGCCGAAAATCGTGTTTGTGACCGCATTTGATGAGTTTGCAGTCAAAGCCTTTGATAATCATGCCTTTGATTATCTACTCAAACCCATAGATGCCGAACGTCTTAGCCAAACCTTGAAACGAGTGCGTAAGGATCTGACGCCACAAGCAGTGAACCTGATTGCGCCATCGACGTTGGAGCATTTGCCCTGTTACAGCGGCAGTAAGTTAAAAGTCATCCCCATTCAAGATGTTGAATATGTGTTTAGCGATTTAAGCGGTATTCATGTAGCCTGTACCAAAGGCAAGGTCCACACCCAGCTCACCCTGAAGGTGTTAGAGGAAAAAACGCCGCTGGTGCGTTGTCATCGCCAATATCTCATTTCGCCCAAGGCCATTGCTGAGATAGAACTGCTCGATACCGGTGCCGAAGTCACCACCCTGCTTGGCGACAAAGTGCCCGTATCCCGCCGCTACCTCAAAAGCCTTAAGCAATTGTTTGGCTTCCAATAGTCCGATTATTAACCGCTTATGCTCATCTCCTAACCGCTCGGGACGGTTAATACTTATGAATGACATACGTATGCAACCGCTCGCCCCATTCTATTGCCGCTGAGTCAGCATTATCGACCTCTCACCCAGTTAGCGCTGTTTTGTGTAAACAACTTGTTTACACTCTGCACAACTCAAAATGGGGAGATAACTAAAATGATGTGGTTCCTACTCTGCGTCGGTCTATTGATCGGCGGTTACTTTATCTACGGTACCTTTGTTGAAAAGGTATTTGGTATCAACGAAAAACGTCAAACACCGGCTTTTAGCCAAACCGACGGCGTAGACTATGTGCCTATGTCCAAAGGCAAAGTCTACTTAATCCAATTATTGAATATCGCAGGTGTGGGCCCAATCTTCGGCCCAATCCTAGGTGCGCTTTACGGTCCAGCGGCCATGCTGTGGATTGTGATCGGTTGTATTTTTGCCGGTGCGGTGCACGATTACTTCTCGGGTATGCTGTCGGTCCGTAACGGCGGCCAATCTGTGCCAAACCTTGCGGGTAAATACTTAGGTAAGAGCGCCAAACACTTTATGAACGTGTTTGCCATTATCCTGCTGTTACTTGTGGGTGTGGTGTTTATCTCTGCGCCAGCGGGTCTGTTAGGCAAGCTAACGGGTTGGGATGTCAGCATTTTCGTTGCGATTATCTTCATTTACTACCTGATTGCTACTGTGGTACCTGTCGATAAAATTATCGGCCGCCTGTATCCCTTCTTTGGCGCGCTGCTGTTCTTTATGTCCTTTGGTTTAGCCTTTGCGATCATATTATCGAGCGAACATACACTGCTGCCCAATGTGCAAGCGGGTGACTTCTTCCAAAACTTAAACCCTAAAGACATGCCACTGTGGCCTGCACTGTTTATCACCATTGCTTGTGGTGCGATTTCAGGCTTCCACGCTACACAATCGCCGCTGATGGCACGTTGTGTTGAAAACGAAAAGAACGGCCGTTTCGTGTTCTTTGGCGCCATGATCGGTGAAGGTATTATCGCCCTGCTCTGGTGTGCGATTGCGCTGTCTTACTTCCACGGTGTTGAAGGATTAAGCACTGGCATGGCGGGCAACCCTGCAAACGTAGTATACGAAGCCTCTACCGGTCTATTAGGTGCTGTCGGTGGCTTTATGGCCATCCTTGGGGTAATCATTCTACCCATTACCTCAGGCGACACCGCTTTCCGCTCTGCCCGTTTGATCTTGGCTGAGTTCTTTAAAATGCCACAGGTTGCCCTACCAAAACGTTTAGTCTTGGCCATCCCATTGTTTGTGATTGGTGGTTTATTGACTCAAGTCGACTTCGGCGTGATCTGGCGCTACTTCGGTGTGGCTAACCAAGCGACCGCAGTATTAATGCTCTGGACAGCCTCTGCTTACCTACTACGTCACAATAAACTGCACTGGATCACCACTATTCCAGCGATGTTTATGACTACCGTGGTTATCACTTTCCTGCTCAATTCAGCAACCTTAGGCGCAGGTTTGCCTATGACCCTGTCGACCATCGCAGGAAGCATTTCAACCTTAGTTATCACTGCGTTATTGATTGTGAAAACCAAAGGAAAAGGCGAAGTCGATAGCGAAGGCGAATTACCGGATGAAGCCTAATTTCTAGCAAAACCACTAGAAATATCGCGACTCAAATTGAACGGACACTCATCAGTGTCCGTTTTTTTATCCATCGCCTTAAGCCTAAGCCCATAATGCTGGTATAATCCCGCCATTGTTCACGGCAGTTTATTCAAGATGACTCAATCAAATAACCCATTACACGGCATCACACTCGAAGCCATAGTCACCCAACTGGTGGAACACTATGGTTGGGAAGAACTCGGCGCGCGCATCAAAATCCGTTGTTTTACCGAAGATCCGAGTATCAAATCGAGTCTGCGCTTTTTAAGAAAAACCGACTGGGCGCGGGAAAAAGTGGAATATTTGTATTTAAAAACCAATAAACTACCACTGCCAGGCGCAAAATCATCTAACGCTCCGGCGAAAGCAGCGGCCAAGAAGCCTGCAAAACCCGCACAAAAACCTGCTCAGACGAATGCAGCCGCATCGACAACTGCAACGGATGGCCAGATCAATAGCCATATCTGGGGCAAGCGCGACTAATTTCGCGAGAATATTCAAAAGCGCATTCACAAGAACAGACAAAAATGCGCGGGATAATTCACTCGATTATCCCGCGCATTATTTTTTAAGTGGTTTAACAGCCGGATTAACGTTTAAGCCTTAGCTATCGGCTACTTTGTCTGCGGATAAGTCACACGGTAAATCGCCCCCGCATAATCATCCGATACGAGTAAACTGCCATCGGCCAATTCGGCAAACGCCACTGGGCGACCGAAGGTTTGTTCATCCTGCATAAAGCCAGTTAAAAACGGGGTGTATTTCACCACCTTGCCTTGCTCAATCGTTGCCACGGCCACTTTATAACCCGCTTTCTTAGTGCGATTCCACGAACCATGCTCGGCCACAAATAACTGCTGTTGATAGTCGCTAGGGAACTGTTTACCCAAATAAAAATAAATGCCGAGCGGCGCAACATGCGCCCCTAGGGAGAGTGCCGGTGCAGTGTATTTGGCAGGATCTTTACCTTGGCCAAACTCAGGGTCAAGAATCGTACCTGCATGCACATAAGGAAAGCCAAAATGTTCACCCAAGTAACTGACCTTATTGATTTCGCAGGGAGGAATATCATCGCCCATCATGTCGCGGCCATTATCGCTAAACCAAAGGGTTTGAGTGCCAGGCTGAAAATCAAACCCGACGGAATTACGAACCCCTTGGGCAATCGTCGTTAATTTTTTGGTCTCAAGATTAAGCGAGAAAATGCGCCCATAGCGTTCATTCTCCGCGCACACATTGCAGGGCACGCCCACCGGAATGATTAACTCGCCTGTCGGTGAAACCCCTAACACTTTCCAACCATGGTGGGTTTCACTTGGAAAGCCATCGAAGACCACCTCAAATTTGGGTGAGTTTAAGTTGTTGTCTATATCCTTGAATCGAATGATGCGCTCGACTTCGGAGACATACAGATCGCCATCTTTGATGACCACACCTGAAGGTAGCTTAAGTCCTGAGGCAACGAGGATTTTCTCATCGGCAACGCCGTCTTGGTTACGGTCGATTAGGGCATAAACATTCCCCGCCTTCATTGAGCCCGCATAGACGATGCCCTTATCGGATACGGCAATTTCGCGCGCATTTTCAACATCATCAGCGAATAGGCTTACGTTAAAACCTTCGGCAACCGTCAGTTTATCTAAGATATTCTTGGCTATTGCTGGCGTAGAAATACCACTCAAGACACTGAGAGATAAGAGAGAAACCGCCTTAAAACTGGCTGTTGTGAGTAGTACGGCGCGTTTTTTATGATCCATTGACTCGCATCCTAGTAGGGTAAAATTATTGTCGTACAATTAATTGGCCTACGTTACCTTAGATATTCCGTATTACCAAATCCCCTGACTTAGCATGTCAATCCAACAAGGAAGTTTCCGTAACAGATAACTCACTGCCAATTTGCCCTTTCTCAATCGCACATACCGCGTCCTTTGCAAAATAAGGGTAAAAATCTGCTTGAGTTTTTTATCCATCAGCCGATAACTTGATAAAGCACACGTGTCACTCACATTGGTTACGCTATTGAACATAGTTGAGCGACCACATTGAAGTACTAAAGGAATCTATCGTGAACATTAATGGATTAAATACTACCGCAAACAGCGGCGCCTTTAAGTCGGTATCTACGGCATATGTTTCAATTCCACCCGTCACTTCCCCAGCCGATACGGCGGCGAGCACAGAGTCTCAGTCAGACACACAATCCAGCGTGAATATTTCAAATGCGGGAAGGCAAGCGCTTGCCAACGATCTTAGTGCAACCTTAAGAACTGCATTCGCCGACAAACTGCAGCAGTCACAAAGTAAGGAAACGGAAGAGAAACCCACATCGATTATTGATGAGCAAATTAAGCGTATCAAAGAACAAATCAAAGACTTGCAAGAAAAACTCACTAAGCTGAAGGGTGATAACTCAGAAGCTGCGGCTCAACAGCGCAAGCTGTTACAGGATCAAATTATGCAGCTTAGCGGTCAAATGACTAGTTTGATGGAGCAAAAAGTGCGAGAAGCCAAGAAATCGGCAGGTTAATCTCGAAATGAACCACTATAACGACTACTCATAAATATCGCGTCTAACGCTTGATTTGAATAGCAAACTAAATAGGGAAACTAAATAATAAACGCCAGATATTTAATCCATCACCGGTTCGATAACTGATCCCAATTCTATCTATGCCGAGGAGTTCACCACCCAAAGGCTTAGCAAAGGCGAGTGTCGCGCCAAATTCGTAGCTGCCGGAAACAATGGTTTCATCTTCAGCATTTTGGCTAAAATCCAGCTCGTTGAAATACCAATAGCCAACCGCAAAGACTCTCGGCTGCATCTGAATATTCAACCATTGCCAGCGGGGTGAAAGGCCAATATCGACCCCGGTTTGCAATACCGCAAATTGGTCGGTTAATTTCCCTACCCGCTCACTGTAGCCCGCAAACCTTAACCTCGACACCCAAACGCTGTCTTCACCCGCGAGGCTGAAATCATATAAGCTACTCACGCCCGAGGCTAAAATCGCCACGTTTGCATCGGTATCGAAATTCGTCCCAAACCCCACATCCAGATAGGCTTCCATCCGCGTGTTTACCGTTGCTTGCCAGTGGTGTTCGATGCCGGGTGTCATGGTCATAGTGCCGACCGAGGAAGGCAATTCACCATCGGTAATATCTTTGGCTAAGTAGTCAAAAAAACCGAAGGACAAGGGTAGACGCAGCCAAGTTTGACTACTTTCGTCCTTTAAGAAATCAAAGCTTAAGGGAATGCTCACCACAGTGGCATTTTGATCGGCGGCCCGATACACACCCGTGCCAAGATAACTGCCAAAGGCATAAACAGAGTTGGGATTATTTTGGCCATCAATCGGCGATTCGGGGCTCATTTGAGCAAACGACGGAGATAGCTGCGCAGCCTGCGGTTGGGTGTGGCTTGCAATGGGAGCGGTCGACGCCAACAGTGGGAAGACGCACCCCATTGATAGCGCCGAACAGGAAAAGCATTTAACGAGTAACCGGCTAAAAATGGTCTTCAATTTATGCAAACAGATCCTGATTTGCTAAGCCTAATCGGTTATCGCTTTGGTTAAAGATTACTCTTCATCCGTAAAATGATACTCAGACATCATATGCCCAAGTTCGGTGGATTTAGTCTTTAAGTAAGCTTCATTGTAGCGGTTTTTACCGACTTGCAGGGGAACACGTTCAACCACTTCGATGCCGATTTCTTTCATCGCTTTGACTTTGCGAGGGTTATTGGTCATTAAGCGTACATGCTTCACGCCAATTTGTTCAAGCATAGGTTGGATCATATCGTATTTACGCATGTCCGCCGGGAAACCTAATTGCTCATTCGCCTCAACCGTATTGGCACCTTTATCCTGCAATTCATAGGCACGGATCTTATTCAGTAGACCAATACCGCGGCCTTCTTGGCGCAAATATAAGATAAATCCACTGCCGGTTTCGGCAATGTTTTGCATCGCAGTTTGTAGCTGGAAGCCACAGTCACAGCGTAAGCTAAACAAGGCATCGCCCGTAAGACACTCAGAGTGAATACGGCCTAATACGGGGGCATCGCTACTTAGGGTGCCAAACGTGAGGGCAACATGCTCTTTACCGGTTTCGGTATCTTCAAAACCGTGCATGGCAAAAACGCCCCAAGGAGTGGGTAATTTTGACGTCGCGACATATTTTATCGACATGACTTAACCTTAACGACTACTCTCATTCCATGAGACGGAAGGAACATCCATAAACAAAACGATGATTGGGCTCTTCGCCTACTGAGCGCCTATTCTAAAGCGTTTTCCATAATCACGAAATACTTTAGTAATTTAATCAACTATAAATCGAAACCTGCGGCGCTATCACGGGTATAGCTCAATCTGTCGAACCACCATTCAAGGCGCTGCAAAATAGGCATGTGCCTTATTTTGCAACTCAATGAATAACTTGCCAATAAAACTTAAAACTTTGCTGGAGCAAAACCTGTGACTTCGGTTAAGCCCATTTCGCGTCCTAATGCCGTCATAGGATGCACAACCACTAGGCCTTTGACTGACTTTTTCAGTTGACCCATGTCGGCTTGCTCAGCTTTGGTGAGGGCGCGATGGAATGGCAAGTGTTGAATATCTGTACCTTGCTTTTGTAAAAGGCGCGACTGCTGCGTTTTTACACTATTGATTTGCTTAGTGACCGCCGCAATCTCGCGTTTAAATTGCGCCACAATAACGGCATCGCCACGTTGCTCTGCTGCCGCCAGTTTACGACGAAACTTATCTAACTTATCGTTAAGCTGCTGCAGTTCTTGCTTTAAATTCATCATTTTACCTTAAATTACTTAAGTGAATCCCAGTCGATATTTGCACCATTTAGGGCCTGAATGTCTGGGTCACTGTGTCAAGGTGTGGGATTATAACAGCAAGTTAGCGATCCTCGTTACCGCTTTTATAAGAAACGGATCACCTGATTGCTGCTGCCACGGTATGGCAAACTCGGATCGGCAAGGCTCTGCTCGAATTTACCATCCACCAGCACGTCCACATATTCCAGTACCGCCCGCTGCTTATCCGTTAGCGCATCCCAGGTATAACCCGTCCACAGCCAAATATCTTTACCTGGACATTCGGTTTTCACCCGCTTCACTAACGCGAGTATCCCCTCAAGGTTGGCGGGTAAGAGTGGATCGCCCCCAGAGAGTGACAAGCCGCGGCGCACAATGCGCTCATCCTGTAGATCGGCAATAAGCGTATCTTCCATTGCCTTATCAAACAAATGGCCTGAGCGCACATCCCAAGTACTTTGATTATAGCAACCTCGGCATTGGTGCTCACAACCTGACACAAATAGGGTGACCCGAGTACCGGGGCCGTTCACCACGTCAACGGGATAATATTGGTGATAGTTCATTGCTGCGTCCGCGCTAAAGCCCAATATGGTTAGGGGCTAAAGATCAAAGCACAGTCGCCACCAGTGCGACTGTGCCAGTGTAACAAAACAAACAAGGCAAAAGTGTTACAAGTGTTTGATCCTGCGTTTCACTTCTTCTTGCTTGCCATGGTTGAATGGTCTGGCATCGGGGCTACCTAAGTAACCGCATACCCGACGCGTCACAGATACCCTGCTTGGCTCATGGTTGCCACATTTAGGACAAGTAAAGCCTTTACTGGTACAACTAAACTCACCGGTAAAACCGCAGTCGTAGCATTCATCAATCGGCGTGTTAGTGCCGTAGTAAGGCACGCGGCTATAGCTGTAATCCCACACATTTTCGAGCGCTTCGATATTGTGCTGCATATTGGGGTATTCGCCGTAGCAAATAAAGCCACCATTGGCAATAGCAGGATATGGCTGCTCAAAATCAATTTTATCGTAGGGATTCACCCGCTTTTCCACATCCAAGTGGAAGCTATTGGTGTAATAACCTTTATCGGTTACGCCCGCAACCACGCCGAATTGGCGCGCATCGAGTTTGCAGAAACGGCTGCAGAGGCTCTCACTCGGGGTGCTATAAAGACTAAAGCCATAACCGGTTTCGGCCTTCCATGCATCGGTAGCCGCTTTAAGGTGTGCGACAATCGCCACCGCTTTTTCACGCAGCTTGGCATCATCAAACACATGGGTTTCAGTGCCATAGAGCGCATTGATGGTTTCATGTAAACCGATATAGCCTAATGAAATCGATGCCCGACCATTTTTAAAGATTTGGGCGATATCATCATCGGCGCGCAGGCGCACACCACAGGCGCCTTCCATATACAGAATCGGCGCAACTCTGGCTTTAACGCCATTTAAGCGTTCGATGCGGGTGTCTAATGCGCGGCGGGCGAGCAGTAAACGCTCATCTAAAATGCGATAGAATTCAGCTTCATCGCCATTGGCCTCTAGGGCTACACGGGGCAAGTTTAAGCTCACCACCCCAAGGTTATTGCGCCCTTCATGGACCAGTTCGCCATTTTCTTTATAGGAGCCTAAAAAGCTGCGACAGCCCATTGGGGTTTTAAATGATCCCGTGACCTTTTCCACTTGCTCGTAGTTCAAAATATCCGGATACATGCGCATGCTGGCGCATTTTAGGGCCATTTGTTTGACATCGTAGTTGCAATCACCGGCCTTGTGGTTAATGCCATCACGAATCGCAAACACCAGTTTAGGGAACACAGCAGTCTTACGATTTTTACCTAGGCCCGTCATTCGTACTTTCAGCATGGATTGCTGAATTAAACGCGATTCCCACGAAGTACCAAGACCAAAACCAAAGGTCACAAAGGGCGTTTGTCCATTGGCGGTATGTAAGGTATTCACTTCATATTCAAGGGATTGGAAAGCATCATGACATTCTTTTTCGGTAAGTGCCGTCGCATAGGCCTTGGCATCTTTAATCTGCCAGTTGAGCGCCACTTGATAGTGTTTGTCATAGCTCTTCGCCACAAAAGGCGCGAGCACTTCATCGATACGGTTAATCGTGGTGCCGCCATAAATATGGCTCGCCACTTGGGCAATAATCTGCGCCGTTACCGCCGTAGCGGTGGAGATGGATTTTGGGGTCTCAATTTCGGCGTTGCCCATCTTAAAACCGTGGGTCAACATGCCCGCCAAATCAATCAACATGCAGTTAAACATCGGGAAAAACGGCGAATAATCGAGATCGTGGTAATGGATTTCACCAAGTTCATGGGCGGCCACCACATCCTTAGGCAGAATATGGCTCTTGGCGTAATGTTTCGCGACGATACCCGCGAGTAAATCCCGCTGGGTTGGGATCACTTTAGAGTCTTTATTAGCGTTTTCATTTAACAGCGCGGCATTGCTCTGCTCGACTAAACCACGGATTTCGAGATTGAGTTTACTGGTGGCATCGCGGCAAATATCTCTGTCATGGCGGTACTCGATATAGACCCGGGCCAAGGATTTGTAAGGGCCTTCCATCAAGAGATTTTCAACCGCATCCTGTAAATGGTGGATCTCGACTTCTGCCAGATTCGCCACTCGCTCCCTCACACAGGCGGCAACCGCCGCGGCATAGTCAGCATCCTCTATCCCAACCGAGTTTGCAGCCGCTATCACTGCATCTCTTATCCTTGTTTCATCAAAAGGTGTGCGGCAACCATCCCGCTTGATCACGACTGGCATTGTTCAGTTCCTCTCCATTCCGATTAAAATTAACACTACATATAGTGTTCAGATAATCAACAAACACAATATCTAGGCAATTAAGCGGCATTAACACCTAAAATTCCATGATCCAGATCATGATTTATCGGATGGATAAAAAGAACAAAGAAGAACTGTAGCCAAGCCCAATGATCTCAGTATTAAGCCTTGACCTTGGCCATAAAGCAGGATAGCGGACGCTAAAAATGCACGCTAATCACGACAAAGGACCTTGACCCGAAAGCCAAAGTCCTTGGAATAAAAGAAGTCCGTAGCTCGGCGTTTGCCCTTAGCTTAGGTTTGCACTCAGACAGGGTTAACGCTTGGCTAAAGCAAGATAACTACTCAGTTGCCCCGATGCCGATTGCTGCATCCCCATAGAGGAAGCCACTTGCATGGTCGATTTAAGCCCCTGCCATAACTGCTTTTGGTTATCGCTCATTGTTGGATTGCTATTTAGATAATCGGTTAACTGGCCAAATACCTTGATGGCTTTTTGTGCCAGCACAGGGGATTGCGCATCATCCATATTCGACAATACATTCTTAGCATCGACTAAGGTGTTGATCATCGGACTGTTGGGTGACTTTTCCGCTAAGGACTTTAACTCGTCGTCGATAAAGTCCTGCAGAGATTGCTTGCTCGGCTTTTGGCTCGGCAAATTAATGCCGTTTTGTGACAGTCGTTCAACCTGTGCATCGGACAAAATGCCGTCCTTTTGCAGCCGAGACACTAGGGCCGGAATATCTGACACACTAAACTGGCCATCGGCAAAAAAGTCCTTCGACATGGCTTGGATTTTTTGTGCCCTAAGCGCACGGGGTGACAAGGCAATCTCATCACTCGGTTTCGCTTCAGTTTTAGGCGTATCCTTGGTGGATGAGTTGGCATCCGTTCTGGCGTCAGTCTTACTTGTGTCTGTCTTACTCGTGTCCGTCTTCTTGCTGTTCAGGCCATAGGCATCGGCAACACTGCTACGGTTCAGATTTAAGGCATTTAAAAGAGGATTCATCGTCAATAATTCGGCATCTAACACTGTGTGATGGGGATAAAGCAAAAAATAAGCCAATCAAACAGTCACTTGCCTAAAGTATTATTCGTTTCGCGATCACGTGCTTGCCAGAACGAACAAAATTTAATCTCGAAACGTCAACACGCCCTAAATATCCTCACAACTTAGCCTTTCCAAATCGCGGCTTCAATCAAGTGCGCCACTTTAGCGACAGCCGCCTCCCCCGCCGCAATAGCCTCGTCGGCACGGTGAAATTCCATGGTGCCGATATTAGCGACTTCGGGCACAACCAAGACATCGGGCGGATCTCCCATCAAACGCGCCCGTTTATGACGCTGCTCTAAAATCCCCATCGATTGAGACATCACCGCAATCATGCCAGGGTTAGATTTAGTGCCGAGGGAAAACTTGTCGGTTAAACTGCTGACATACTCCCGCCCCCGAGCAAATAAATCCATAAAGCCGGTTTCTTGGCGCGCGGGCATTTCGGCTTCTTCCTTCGGCGCCTTATGGCTGGTCATATTGACGGGCAATACCTGCAGCCGCCCCGAATGAAACCCGTGCAAATCCACGGCAATCACAATATCGACGCCCATCGCGCGGCTCACTGACACAGGCACAGGGTTCACCACAGCGCCATCGACTAACCAACGATCTCCTTGACGAACGGGGGCTAATATCCCCGGCATTGAGCAAGAGGCGCGCACAGCTTGGCGTAAATCGCCATGGCGAAACCAAATTTCTTGCCCAGAATACAAGTCAGTCGCGATTGCTGCAAAGGGTCGCTCGAGCTCTTCAATATTGATATCACCGATGCGCGATTGCAGCACATCGAAGACTTTCTCGCCGCCGATCAAACCGCCCTTACGCCAACGAATATCCATTAACCCGAGGACATCCCAGCTCGAAAAACTGCGCACCCACTCCTCAAGCTCGGTCAAATGATTATGGGCATAGGCCGCCCCGACGAGCGCGCCGATTGAACATCCGGCCACTTTATCGGGTTTGACTCCCATGGCGGCAAGGCCATTGAGTACACCGATGTGAGCCCAACCCTTGGCGGCTCCGCTTCCAAGCGCGATGCCAATGGTGGGTTTTGTCCCCTTGCCCATAATATGTGTCCCTTAACAACTCAATGATTTGAATAAGCTAAGTTCCGCTCTGAACACTGTCAATGATTAATGGCTGATTATTCGTTAACTCAAGTAATGGGTGGCATTAAGAGCAATTGAACAACCAGCCTACCTAACGAGCCTAAGGAACGGTTCTGATGACGAGAGTGAAGAACCAATGGTGACTAGCCTTATCTGCGGCGATTTAACGGATCCAGTAAGATAATGACCAATCAAGATAGCTGAGCATAGTGATTTAAGGCTATAATCTGCCCTCACTTAGATTTAGGGGATATACCTTTGCAGTTTACTGATTTTTCTCTGGACCAGCGTCTGTTACAAAGCTTAAAGCATATGGGGATTGCGACCCCAACCGCCATCCAGGAACAAGCACTGCCTATCGCATTGGCAGGTAAAGATTTAATGGCGTCATCAAAGACAGGCTCAGGTAAGACCTTAGCTTTTTTGTTGCCAGCGATGCAAAGGGTTATCTCCACCCGCGCCTTAACCAAGCGCGATCCTAGAGTACTGATTTTATTACCAACCCGCGAATTGGCCCACCAAGTGTATAGCCAGCTACGTTTGCTGGTTGCCAACACTCAATACAAAGCCATTAGCGTGTTGGGCGGTGAAAACTTTAACGATCAAGCTAAAGCTCTGGCAAAAGAGCCACATTTTATCGTGGCAACGCCGGGACGCATCGCCGATCATTTAGAACAAAAAAACCTCTTCCTCAATGGATTAGAACTGCTTGTCCTCGATGAAGCCGACCGTATGCTGGATCTGGGTTTTGCGCCGCAATTAAAAGCCATTAACGCCGCTGCAGATCATAAGCGCCGTCAAACCTTAATGTTTTCGGCCACCTTAGATCACAGTGAAATCAATGAGATTGCCGCGGCATTACTCAAAAATCCATCACATGTGGCGATTGGTGCAGCCCACACTGAGCATCAGGACATTACCCAACGGATTTATCTGTGTGATCATTTAGATCACAAAGAAGCCCTGCTCACGCGTTTGCTCAGTGACGAAACCCACAAGCAAGTGATTATTTTTACTGCCACCCGCGCCGATACCGAGCGCTTAGCCAACAAACTCTCGGTGCAGGGTTTTGCCACCGCGGCGTTAAGCGGCGAGCTGAAGCAGGCGGCCCGTAATCAAATCATGGATCAATTTGCCCGCGGTCAGCAGCAGATTCTGGTGACCACAGATGTGGCATCCCGTGGCTTAGACTTACTCAATGTCTCCCTCGTCATTAACTTCGACATGCCCAAATTTGCCGAAGAATATGTCCACCGTATCGGTCGTACCGGCCGCGCGGGCGCAAAAGGTGATGCAATCTCCCTCGTTGGCCCTAAGGATTGGGATAACTTTAAGAAAGTACAACTCTTCCTCAGAAAGACCTTTGAGATCAGTGCCATTCAGGGCCTCGAAGCTAAATTTAGTGGTTTAAAAGACAAGCCAAAGACCGCCGCAACTAAAGCGGTCGCTAAGGCTGGTACAAAAGCCAAAGCGAAAACCAAGTCAAAAACGGTTAAAACGGCCGCCTCCCGTGACAAACGCTTTATCACTGGGGTTGATGTGGGTGATGCGCCTATGCGTAAAAAACCTGCGGTGCCATTGCTGCAGGATCATGACGACGAGCGTTAATGATTTACTCGCGAGAGTCCATAGTGCAGACTCTCGACATTACGGGTGGGAATATGCTCCTGCCATATGTAAGAAATGTTGATATTTAAAGGTGTAACATGCGAATTTGTGGTGTTGAATTAAAAGGCGGCGAAGCCATTATCAGTCTGCTGAGCTACGAAGGTGAAACCTTCAACGTACCAAGCTGCCGTAAAGTGTCTTTTAGCGTCGCTCAATCAGCCTCAGCGGAAACTATCCGTGAATTTCACTTCGCTTTCCATAAGTTAATGGAAGATTATAAGGTCGATGAAATCGTCATTATCGAGCGCGAGCAAAAAGGCAAACTGGCAGGCTCTGCCACCAGCTTTAAACTCGAAGCCGCAATTCAGCTCGGCGATCTGCCGGTGACCTTATTATCGCCTGTTGCGATCAAGGAACAAAACAAGCGTAATCCGCCTCAAGTTGATTTTGACAGCTTAGATCTCAAGCGCGTCCAACAACCTGCCTTTGAGGCCGCCTACGCTCAGCAAAATCGCCGTATCTTCGGTAAAGCTTAAAGCCTATGAGCTTAGCGCGGCTGTAGCGCTAAGCTCGTTTTCCCACAGCTCAAAACAATGCAAACCTTAAAATATTTAAGCGGTTATAGCCCGGATATCCAACGGCAAGTTCAACAGCTACTCGAAGGTGGCAAGCTTGCGGATGTTTTGCTGCGCCGTCATCCCACAGTCCACGAGATCCGCAGCGACAAAGCCCTCTATGACTATACCCAAGGGATAAAAAATCAGTTTTTACGCCAATCCTCTCCCCTATCTAAAGTGATCTTCGATGACAAAATTAACATGAGTCATCATGCACTTGGCTTACATTCTTACGTCTCCAGAGTGCAAGGGAATAAAATCAAGGCTAAGAACGAAATCCGTATCTCTTCACGTTTAAAGCGCGTCCCCGAACCCTTGCTCAGAATGGTGGTTGTACACGAACTCGCCCACCTAAAAGAGAAGGATCATAATAAAGCTTTCTATAAGTTGTGTACTTATATGGAGCCCGATTACCATCAATTCGAATTCGATCTGCGTTTACTGCTAACCTGTATCGACGCTAATCAATCGCCCTACTCAAACTAAACAAACTTATTCGACTAGGCTCGCATTTTACTCATCGATTTATCACGCACAGTTGACTGATAATAATTTTCATTTAGAATGAATCCGTCTTATCCTTTACCGCACTACAGTCGTGTAAAAAGTCGTATGAAAAAGCAAAAGATTGGTAAAAAGCTAGAAAAATGGTGTAACAAACAGGCCAAAAAACTGCAAAAGCAGCAGACAAAATCCAATCGTCTTGTTGAATTGCAAAACCTTTATTCGGCAAATACACCAATAATGCATGCGACTCATGCACAAAATAAAAAACAGCAGCGTAAACACTTAAGCCAATTATTGTCCGAATATCTGGCAAAACAGCATATCCAAACCCTCGATAAGACCGCCCGCAAAAAACAACTTAAATTAGCTAAAGCCCATTTTAGTCCCGCGAATGATGCTAAATTTTTAGCATCCGCCGTAATTAAGCGTATACGTCCATTACCCACTGAACGCAGTTTTGCACTTCGTCCCTTTAAAAAATCCCCCTGCGGAGGCTGCCCAGCTTTAAAAGGTCGTCTGTGTAAATGTGCGTTAAAGGCAATACAGAAACGTCAGGCCAGTTAATTCATTTGAGTTAACGACTTATTAGCCGTAATCCATCAAACTCAATACAAGCTAGCTAGCGCAAGCCATGTGACTCGCTAATTTCGGCACTGACACATCTATAAGCCGATATCTACTTTTATCCTTTCAGTTGTGTATATACGTGTTAATTCGGCCTACTTCACTCTATCCATCACTTATTAAAGCAGTAAAGCTCAATCCGTATTCGTCCCAATACCAACCCTATTAAGCTTGTATGTTGATGAATACCGCGCTTTCCAGCGGTTATACTAAACGCAGCGCAAATAAAAACGCCGATGACATCAGATTCATCGGCGTTTTTATATTCGGTTCGCTCAGATTAATGAATGGCTTAGCCTAAATTCATTAACGCTTGGCGGCTCTTCACTATATTAGTGAAGGTACGTAATTCTTGATTCGCTAATTGGCTTGCCATCGGGATATCGGCTCTCATTGGGTCCACTGGCTTGCCGTTAACGTGGAATTCATAATGTAAATGTGGACCAGTAGAACGTCCTGTATTGCCTGATAAAGCAATCACTTGGCCACGGGTGACGCGTTGACCTTTACGCACTAACGCCTTAGAAAGGTGTAAATAGCGTGTACGGTACTTACCACCGTGTTCAATCACAATATATTTACCCGCGAATTGGTGATCGGTGACTAAGCTTACGACACCATCGCCAGGGGCAATAACTTTAGTACCAATAGGCACTGAAAAGTCGGTACCGTTGTGGGGTGAAATACGGCCAGTAATAGGATGTTTACGCGTCGGGTTAAAACGAGAACTCATGCGTGGTTGTTTGGCTAACGGAATACGTTGGAAGGCACGCACTAAGCTTTGGCCTTTAGCATCGTAATAACTGCCATCGGTATGTTGGAATGCACTAATTTCGGAGCGGCCCGTTTTAATGCTCACTCCTAATATTTGACTGCTTCCCGTTGCTTCGCCCTCAACATATTGATCATTTACCAAAACAGAAAATTTATCACCTGCACGTAAATCCCGTGCAAAATTCACTTTCTCTTTGAGTAAATCTTCAATCCGCTGAATATCGGCCGCTGCTAAACCCATTTTTTGCGCCGAAACGTAGAATGAGCCTTTAATATCGCCGGTGAGAATACGGTTTTGCCACACACCTTCAACGTTAATTTCTTCAACGTTAAAGCTGCCATCTTCATAACGGGTAAATACCACTTGGCGTGCGGCGTTAAAATACAGCTCTAACTTTTGCAGTTGGCCTTCATTATCCAACCAAAATTGGATACGGTTACCGGGTAATAAGGTATCGAGCGCCAGAATGTTTAAGTCGGCTTCTAATACTTTATACATGGTTTGCTGATCAACACCGGCTTTAGAAAATAAAGCACTTAAGGTATCGCCAGAAGCAATGACACGTTCAAAATGAGGGGTATTATCGACAATTGGGGCTGTTTCAACAGGCTCAGAAACCTGTGGCAAAATCGTCTCAAGATCGAGCGCGACGGGAATACGTTGAGCAGTAGGAACCACATGGTTGGCATTCGGCATTAACATCGCCGCACCGATTAATAAACCACCAACGAGGAGAATATTCTTGTGGGCTGAAGATAAATTCTGCAAACGAATTTGCGGAAAATTAGCCAAATTGGGTTTACCTGTCTGCAACGCTTTCACCTTTTGTTATCGTTATTGCGTTATATTTTTGAACCAGTCCCTCTGGGGGAAGCCCGAATTTTGTCAACTTATCCCAAAAAACCGATTATGACAAACGCTATTTTGCACTTTTATAGCACTATTTACTAAAAACATGCGTCAGTTAGCACTTTAAACCGATTGTGTGTTCTGTATATAGATGTTAAATAGCGCAAAATCTCGTTTGTCATATCAATAAAAACAATGTGTTAAGCCAACATTTCTCCGCTTAAGTTAGACTAAGGCAAAATCACCTTGATTTCACTCCCATGGGAGGTTTTCAAGATATCAATTCGAGTGCCTATCTGTTCTTTCATTTCGGATACATGGGAAATCACCCCAATCATCCTCCCCGCCGACTGCAAATCCATCAACGTGCGAATGGCAAGTTCGAGGGAGTCCTGATCTAGGCTGCCAAAGCCTTCGTCGATAAATAAGGTATCGAGTTTTATGCCGCCCGCGTAAGCTTGAACCACATCCGATAAGCCCAAGGCCATCGACAAAGCTGCCATAAAACTCTCACCACCACTTAAGGTCGCCACGGGACGCACTTTAGAGGTGTACGCATCCTCGACTTCAAGCTCTAGCCCTGAGGCCTTATTGCCCTTCGCCCTGTCCTCTTTGCGCAATAATCGGTAGCGCCCTTTACTCATTAAATGCAGCCTCTGCGTTGCCGCAAGCAACACATCGTCGAGCAGTACGCTGAGCACAAAGCGTTGCAGGGAAATTTTGTTGCCCGTATTACCATTGGCAACATCGGCCAAGGTGCCAATCACTGCGTATTCATCCTCGAGGGATTTGGCCTTTTGATCGACCACCGCCAGCTGAGTTTGGGTATTGTTAAGCAGGGTGAGCCGAGTATTGAGTTGGCTCCATACCTCTTCCGCCGTTTTAAGCTGCGCGAGTCGCTCAGTGAGCAAGGCCTCTAAGGCGTCAAGATCGGGTGATGTCGACTCGCTCAACTTGGTTGTAAGCTGAGTCAATTGCGACTGATTTAAGGCGCACTGTCTGTGATAGGTTTCTATGCCCTCAGCCAGCGTCTGCATTTGCTCATCGGTTAACAAGGCTTCGCGCAATGCATCCCTATCAATAAAGCCTGCGTTATCGAGCGCCGTCAGTAGTGTCTGCTGTGCTTGCGCCTGCAGATCTGCCGTAGCATGACAACGCTCCATTGCCGCCGATAATGCCGTTTGCGCCGCGACACTCTGCTGCGTTGCCTGCTGCTGCGCGGTTCTCAATGCATCAATCTGACGCTTTATCTGTTCGAGTTGTTGCTGGTTATTCGCAATCGCTTGATTCAATACCTCCAGTGTTCGGTATTCTTCTGGGATCCTCAGCGCTTTTTCCGCAAATTGACCCGATAGCCGCTCGACTTTGCCTTCTTGCTCACGGTAACGCTCACGCTCAATTTCCAGTTGCTGCGTCAAAGTCGACTCTTGCTGCTGCAAGGTTTTGATCTGTTGCTGTAACTGCTGCAGCGCTTGCGCCGCTGCGTCGGCCTGCTTCGCTTGCTGCATGAGCCTTTCTAAGGTTTGGCTATGGGATTCGAGTGACAACTCAACCTTATCACCAAGAGCTGTTGCCAGATCATTCGCCTGCTGTTGCTGTGCTTCTAATTGCTTTTGCAGCCCACGATATTCTGCCCGCGCTTTATTGAGATTATCGAGCGCCAAGGCCTCGGCATCCTGCGCCGCCTGCAATTGTAGATCCGTTGGTAAATCCTCATGACTCACCGCGGGATGAGGATGGGCCGAACTGCCACAAACCGGGCATGGTTCATGGGGTTTTAACTCTCTAGCTAAAATGGCTGCCTGACCTTGAAACCACTTCAGCTGCAAAGACTTGTAAGCCGTTGAAGCTGCTTGATATTGGGTATTAAGTACTTTTCCTTGTGAGCCGACCTGCTCAAGAATCCCTTGAGTGTGCGCGACTTTGGCACAGATCTGCTGCCACTGCTTGAACTGCTCGAGCATATGACGGTGCTGTTGCAGCGCCTGCGCAGTGGCAAGTTGCTGCTCACTTTGCGATTGCAAGGCTGGCAATTGATTCTCACAATGACTGCGCTGCTCAACTAAGGTGGCAAGTGCAGTTTTACTCTCCTGCCCCTGCAGCTTGGTGTGTTGCAGTATCTCTTTTGCCTGCGTTAAAGCTTGTTCCAGGCTAGCAAACTCTGCCAGCTGCGGCACTAACGCACTGAGATGACTGTGTTGCTGCTCAACCTCACGCAGCTTATGTTCGAGGGGAATAATTTCCTGCGCCGCAGTTTCTGCATGAGTGAGGGCGAGCTTGGCGGCATCGAGCGTCGACTGCGCGCTATCGCGCTGAGCGGCTGCAACACTCGCTTCTTGCTCCCGCGACAAGGCATTATCTAATAAGGGTTTTACCCGCAGTGCTTGCTTGGCCACCTCAAGCCGTGTCGTTTGGGTTGCAATATGCGCTTGCTGCTCATTAAGACGAAGCGCCTCAGCCTGCAATTCCTCTAAGCGAGTAAATTCCGCAAAGAGTTGCTGCGCGCTATCACGCTGTTTTAATGCCGCCAAATGCGCCGCAACGCTTTGCTCTTTTGCTACCGTCGCTGCCGCGAATTCGGGTTCAATGCGACTAAACTCAGCGGCAAGTTCATCATCGGATGTGAGTGCTGCCGTTTGCAAAATACCGTCACGGCGGGCGCGCTGCTCTTTCACTAAGGCACGAATATCCGCCGCCTTAGCCTTTAGAGTATCTTCGATGCGCTTATAGATATGGGTTTGGAATAATTGGCTAAAAATCTGCTCACGCGCCTTAGAGTCGGCCATCAGCAATTCGCGAAATTTCCCCTGCGGCAGCACCATCACTTGGCGGAACTGCTCTACATCTAGGCCGGTTAATGCCTCGATTTCGGCCGTGGCGTCTGATACTTTACTGGCGACGATAAGGGTTTCACTGCCGTCTGGGGCAATCTTATACAGCTGAGCCTCACTCTTTTGTACCGTTGAGCCATCACCGCTTTTCTTTAATCTTTCCTGCTCGGGGACGCGGCGAATACGATAACTCGTACAGCCTAATTGAAAACTAAAAGTCACCTCGGTAAGCAAGTTATCATCGGCCATATCGCAGCGCATCTGACTGCCTTCGCGCTCGTTACCAGTGGTTTTGCCGTAGAGCGCAAAACAAATTCCGTCGAGCAATGTAGTCTTGCCCGCACCAGTTGGCCCGTTGATCAGGAATAAGGGGTTATCCCCCAGTTCGGTAAAATCAATGGTTTGAATCGAGGCGAAGGGGCCAAAGGCCGACATTGACAGCGTGAGTGGCTTCATGCGGATTGGTCCCCTTTTGCTGCAACGCGAGTAGATCCAACGCTATCCCCTTCATCCCTATGAAGCTTAGTTAAAATCTCATCCATAACCGCTTGCTGCGCATCACTCAGCGCCTCGCCAGAGACTTGGCTGAAAAAATCACGGAACATGGCCATTTCGCCTTTTTTGATATGGTCACGATTGAGTGCGACGGCCTGTTCGCCCGCCATTAATCCTGTGCGTTCTAGATGCAGCACATTGGGATAGACACTACGCAGTTTGCCCATGGCATCTAAAATGGCGTGTTTATCGAGGAGTCTAACCATCAGATAATCCTCACGCTTAGCATCGGTTTTCCCTACCTCTAACAAATGCGCCAATTCCCCTTCGATAATCCGCACATCGCGCAGCGCCGTTAAGGGCAAGAGTTGGATCTGCGCTGGAGTTTGCGCAGCAACATCCACTAAAGTGACTGACTTGTGTTGATGCTGTTCGCTAAAGGAGTATTTCAAAATCGAGCCAGAATAACGTACATGCTCGCTACCTTTATATTGCGGTCCGTGTAAGTGGCCGAGGGCAACATAGTCAAACTCACTAAACAGCCGTGGGGAAATTTTATCGGCGCCACCAATACTCAATGGCCGCTCAGATTCTGACTCACTGCCACCATCTAAAAAGCAATGACTAACAACGACTTTAGGTAACCCTTGGCTATCGTGGGAGCGGACTTGTTCTAACAGTAGCGCCATCGCCTCTTCATGGCTGGATATACTGAGCCCCTTAGCATCCGCCTCAAATACTTGGCGCACAGTTGCTGGTTCGGCGTAAGGCAGCGGATAAAAGTAAGCATCGCCACTTGAGCTAGTTAAGCGGATCGGCGTTAAATCAGCCTGTAGTGGCCCAATAATGTGCAAACCACTTGCCGCCATTTGTTTGGCCGCAAAGCCTAAGCGTTCGTGCCCGTCGTGGTTACCGGCAATCATCAACACTTGTAATCCCAACTCGGTGATGAGGCGATTAAGCACCTCATCGAGCAAAGCCACGGCGCTGGCAGGTGGAATCGACCTATCGTAAATATCCCCGGCAATAATCACCACATCGACAGAGTGCTGCTTTGCCAATGCCACAATTTGATCAAGCACGTAGGCTTGGTCTTCTAAAAGTGATTGATTGTGTAACTGGCGGCCAATGTGCCAGTCAGAGGTATGGATAAATCTCATCGTTGCTAAACCTTAATGGATACTAAGCCGATTCTATCGCGTGGGTGCTTACCGTTTAACTTGTGAAGTTTCCGGTGCAAACGCTTGGCAATAACACAGTCTATTGATCCTAAAAACGCTTTAAAAATGCTAGGTTATCCTAAACATTGCTGCGGAGTATAGCGAATACCAAGGGACTGAGGAGATTTACAGCAATAAGGCCAAAAACTGTGCTCATGAGACTATGCAGCACAAATAGGCAATCGGCCTTATCAAGGGAGGGTCAAATACGATAGCGGCTATATCAAAACAGGTGATATTGGCTCGCCAACAGTTTCACACTCATGGCCAAGGACATAGTCACCACTAATGGCTTAATGATCTTAGTGCCTTTAGTCACGACTAAGCGCGAACCTAAAGTAGCGCCGATTGCCTGTCCTGCAAGCATCACTAAACCAAGCACCCAAATCACTTTGCCACCCAAGGTGAAGAAGATAAGTGAAGCGATATTGGTCGAGAAATTTAACACCTTGGCATGTGCCGTCGCTTTTGCCAGACCAAAACCGGCAAGAGTCACAAAGGCCAGCGCGAAGAAACTCCCTGTGCCAGGGCCAAAAAAGCCATCGTACAAACCCACACCGAGCGCGGCGGTAAAGGCAAAGGCGGTAGGTGTTAACACTTGATGACGGTCATCTTCCGAAATCTTTTTCGAAAACAGGAAATAACAACCAATGGCGAGGATTAAAAAGGGTAAGACTAACTCCAGTACTTTGGCATCGATCAACTGCACTAGAATCGTGCCTAAGGCGGCGCCCGCAAAGGCACAGATAAGGGACAGTTTAACGGCCTTCAAATCGACCAATCCCTTACGCACAAAGTACAAACTCGCAAAGAAGCTGCCACCGCAGGCCTGTAATTTGTTAGTCCCGAGCGCTACCGCTGGCGGTAACCCCGCCCACATTAACGCTGGGATAGTCAGCAATCCCCCGCCGCCGGCGATAGAGTCGATAAACCCCGCCACCATAGCCACGCCAAAGAGTAATGCCGCAATTTGTAGAGTCAGTTCAAATTCCATGATTGTTATTATTGAGTAATAGGAGCTAAGGCTTCGCATTAGACTGCGTTTGCCTTATAAACGCAAAGGAGTTATTGTCGCGCTAGCGTGAGTAAAGCTCACACTAAATGCCCTCTATCATTTACTCGATTCGGATACGCCTATGTTTACTTCCCTGCCGCCCCTCAATGCATTACGGGCATTCGAGTCTGCCGCCCGCTTGCAAAGCATGACACTTGCTAGCAAAGAGCTGCATGTCACCCACGGCGCCATCAGTAAACAAATCCGTGTATTAGAAGAATTCTTAGGTTTTGCCCTCTTTGTGCGCCTGCATAAAAAAGTCGCACTCACGGACGAAGCCAAACGCTACTTGCCCCATGTGCAAGCGGCTCTGCAAACCTTATCAAGCGCCACAGCCGATTTACGCAGCCAAGGTTCACGACCACAAACCTTAGCGATCAATGTGTTACCCAGTTTAACCATCAACTGGTTAATCCCCCGGATGGAGCAATTTAAATCTCGGCATCCGCATTTGTATGTGGATCTTTCGATCGGTGACTTTGCCGTCGACTTCAGCCAGGGCCGTTACGACATCGCCATTCGCAGCAGCACTCAACTCCCTAGAGGGGTAAATTACATCAAACTGATGGATGAAGACTTGTGTTTGGTGTGCGCGCCATCACTCGCGCCTAAACTCAAAAGCATCGAAGACATCAATCAGGTTACGCTACTTAAACACACCACACGGCCAGAGCTGTGGGAGTATTGGGCGGATAAAGTGGGGCTAGTGCTCACGCAGGCGCAAACCTTTGGCGTCGAACATTTTTATATGTTGAGTCAAGCAGCCGCCAGTGGCATGGGCGCTGCACTGATCCCACGCTTCTTTATCGAAGAACAATTGGCCAATGGCAGCTTGGTGATCCCGTTTCAAGCGCCTTTTACCAGCCCATACGCTTATTACTTGCTCACCCCCAAATCCCCTAGCCTGCCGCTAAAAGTACAGGCCTTTATCGATTGGATGCTCGAGTTATTTGCCCCATATCGACAATCGTCAGATAACGACAAAGCCTAGATAGCAAAAAACCACCTGAGCGGTGGTTTTTTAACGCTTATCCGGCGATAGGCTTAGTGATGGCAATGTTCATCGTGAACATGGTCGTCATCCATAAACTCATCATCACCTTCTTGATGTTGCATTACGCCCCATCCATCGGTCATGCCGCCGAACTCGGCCGCAAAATCATTGAGAATGGTTTCTTGCTCAACCAAGTCATCGTAGTCTGGCACCATGTTGATGCATACGATGATTTCCCACTTGCCAAGTTCATCGTTAAGGTTCAGCTCAACTTCGCCTTCTAAATCGGAGTTGGCTAACTCTTCGAGTGCAGATTCAGCATCACGCTGATCATCGAAAACTAAAAAGAAATCAACATCGAGGGCTTTAGTGAGGTCAATTCCGGCTTCGGCCATCGCAGCCAGCATTTTGCCATTATCGTCATCTGGAAATTGCATATCCTACTCCACAGTATCTGGCTTATTCAGCCGCAATGATTTGAACCGATTCACCATTAAAGCTGACGATGTCACCCGCAACGACTTTTTTACGTTTGCGCGTTTCCACTTCGCCATTGACGGTAACCAAACCTTCATCAATAACATGCTTTGCTTCGCCACCGGCATTCGACATGCCTTGTACCTTTAATACTTTGTACAATTCAATAAAATCTTCGCCAGGATACAAAGCTAACTGATTAATTTGCGCCACTTAAACACGCCTCAAAAAATAAACCTGCGGCATTATAGCAGCATGTCCCATGGGATGCAGATAATTTAACTTATCTTTGCCTTTCATCGGCGAGCAGCCCGTAGGCGCATTCATCCTGCCACTCATCGCCTATCTTAAAATGCTGCCGAAATACGCCTTCGAGTTGAAAGCCACATTTCTCCATCACCCGGGCCGAACCAATATTGTCTTTGGCGCAGTGCCCAACCAATTTATGAACTGACAAACTCAAACAGGCCCAATCGACAACCGCCTGTAAACTCTCAGTGGCATAGCCTTTACCGTGCCCCGCGTGCGCCAGCAAATAACCGACCTCGGCACGTTGCTCCTCCACACTTTGACAATGAAGACCGGTTAAACCGATAAACTCACCGCTATCAAGGGTTTCGATCACCAGTGTGAGCCACTCGCCAGAGGCATAGTCCCAGGTGGCTGAGCGCTGCTCAAACTTTTGCCGGATCACTTCGGGAGCTTCAGGAATACGCACATAGCGATTGATGTCAGGATCTTGATATAATGCCAAGAAGTGTGGCCAATCCTGCTCCTGTAAACTGCGAAGTCTTAATCTGTCGGTATAGAGTTCAAGCATAGCGGCTCCCCAATGGATGGACGAACTAAAAAAAATGGCAGCCAAACGCTGCCATTGTCTCGGCAAGGAGACGATTAACCGCGGCTGGTCACTTCGAGTAAGTGGTAACCAAACTGGGTTTTAACTGGACCTTGAACCACGTTTAATGGCGCACTAAACACCACTTCATCAAACTCACGCACCATCATCCCAGGGCCGAATGAACCTAATTCACCACCTTGAGCACCTGATGGGCATGAGGAATGGGCGCGGGCGATTTGCGCAAAATCGGCACCGTCTAGGATCTGTTGTTTAAGTGCTTGGCACTGCTCTTCGCTGCTCACTAACAAATGTCTTGCTGTAGCCTGAACCATGGTAAAACTCCCTGAATAATCCTGAGACATTTGCCCCGAATATCATATGGTTCCCGTTTTTATGACATCTAAACGGGATGTGAATGTTGAGTATAAAAACATTCTGTTTAATTAAAAAGTCTTAAACTGCGCCGTCATTAATTTTGTTATCGATAACGACGCAACATAATTGACTCAGTGTTAAGCCTTAGTCGCCGCAATCCAGCGGTCTATCTTCTGCTCCATCACCGCCATAGGGAGTGAGCCAGAGGTGAGGATCTGATCATGGAAGGCTTTTAGGTCAAACTTATCACCTAGGGCTTTTTCAGCACGCTCACGTAGGGCAAGGATTTTTAGCTGACCTACTTTGTAGGAAAGCGCTTGACCCGGAATCGCCATGTAGCGCTCAACCTCAGCAATAATATCCGACTCGGCCATGGGCGAATTATCCTTCATATATTGAATCGCTTGCTCGCGGCTCCAACCTTTGGCATGTAATCCCGTATCTACCACCAAACGCATCGCACGCAGCATTTCGTCTGAAAGCTTACCAAAGTACTGATAAGGGTCGCTAAAGAGCCCCATTTCGATGCCTAAGTATTCAGCATAGAGCGCCCAGCCCTCTTCGAAGGCGGTATAGCCACTGAAACGTTGGAACTCAGGAACGCCAGTGAGCTCTTGTTTAATGGCGATTTGGAAATGGTGACCAGGCGCGGCCTCATGTAATGATAACGTCGTCATGCCCCATTTCGGCTGAGCTTTTAGATTATAGGTGTTGATATAAAACACCCCTGGACGACTACCATCCACAGCCGGCGATTCATAGGATGCGCCCGCAGCCGATTGCTCTCTAAAGCTTTCAACCGGTTTAACCACATAGTCGGCCTTTGGCATCACGTTAAAATACTGTGGCAATACTTGGTTAATTTTATCTTTTAACACCATATAGCCATCGATTAGGCCTTGGCGATCGTTATAGAAGTATTGTGGCTCAGACGATAAAGAGGCGAAAAAGGCTTTTAAGTCACCTTTAAAACCCACTTGCTCACGGACTTTGTCCATCTCAGAAAGAATGCGCGCGACCTCATTCAGACCGATTTGATGAATTTCATCCACTGGCATGGTTGTGGTGGTGTGGGAATTGGCTAAATGCTGATACCAAGCCTTACCGTTTGGCAGGCCAGACCAACCGTCGGTTGCACGGGACTTTGGCAAATAAGTTTGTTTGAAATAATCGCGCAGCCCCGTTAATGCAGGCACTAAACGCTCATTAATCATCGCCTGATAACTTGACGTTAGCTCAGCCTTATCTTGATCCGAAAACCCTTCTGGGAAGTGATTAATCGGTGAATAGAAAATGCTTTGGCTAGCATCCGTGGTAAGCATGGCATCAAGCTGTGGAATAATCCGTTCAACTAACACGCGAGGTAACACCACTTTACTGGCAATGCCTTCATTCATGCGATTTTCAGCTAATTGGATCCAATCGATAAAGCCGTTAACACGCTGCTCCCAGTTACGATAATCCTGTACTGTGTTAAAGGGCTGTGCACTCTCACCGCTACCCAGTTGTACCATAGTGATCACTGTGCTGTAGAACTGGCTGATCGGCATAAAGCGTGATGGGAAGGTTTCATCCACTAAGGCCATTTCACGGTCATACACAAACAGCGCGTAGCTGAGTTGTAAATCAGCTGGCAATTGCTCAAGGTCAATCGCCCTCACTTGCGCTAAATAACGGGTATTAAGATCATGACGCGCCTTGAGATATTCCTCGGTTAAGTCTCCACCAAACTGCGCGTTGTAATCATTAATACCGACAAAAGTGGCATAAATCGGCTCTAACTTTAAGTAATCTTTAAAATAGGCATCGACTAAGGCAGCGTATTTAGACTCAGCGGTTTGAGTTTCAGTTTGCGCCAGAGCGGCTTGGGTCGTACCTTCCTGTACTGCTGTCGTTGTTTCCGGCTTTGAGCAGCCTTGTAAAGCAAGCACTAACGCTATCGTTCCCGCTAATAAACTAAATTTCATCTTTTATATTTCTCCTTTTGGGTCCGTGATAGCCAAACTCTTCCTATACTTAGTTCAAAGTCTGCTTACGGGATTCATCTATGATCTACTCATTTCGTAACTCAGGTTTTAGGGATCCTGAAACAGGGGTCTATAACCAAACCTATTTCATGGAAGTATTCAACCGAGAGTGGCACAGGCACATACGTGAGCAACAAAGCTTGGCGTTATTGTATCTGTGCCCTCACATTCATGAAACCGTCAAACAACCCCATTTACTCGAATTCTTTACTAAACAGGTACAAGAAGCACTGCTACGGGCGACAGATTTGATTGCAAGGTTAGATCACAACCATTTTGCGTTAGGACTTTTCAATATTGATGAGGAAGGTACTGAGGTAGTGTTAAAGCGTATAGAACAACATATTCAGGAATTTAATCAAGAATTTGGTAAAAATCACAAACTGAAAATCGATTATAAACTCGCTGCCTGCCTCTGCTTACCGACCCAAGAAAAACGTATCGAATCTTTATTTAACAATGTCTCAAAGCTGTCACTCGAACTCGAACGCAATCAGCAACAATCACAAGTTTTAGTAAAGCTTCAATAAAGAAAAAGCCCCTTACGGGGCTTTTTAGATCTGTATCGCGAATACAGTGAATTACAGTTCGACGTTGTGCATACGCGCTTTTTCTTTGATATAAGCGATATAGCTGTTTGCACTCTTCTCAGTCTTCTTATCCTTCGCGGCTAATACAGCGCGGTTATAAGCTGACTTGTACTGTTTCAAACTTAAATGGGCTAGCGCCAATTCGAAGTTTGCTTCACCAGGATGTTCAATACCTAAAGAGATGGCTTTCTCAAGCACTGGAATCGCTTCAGAGTATTTCTCATTCAAGCTCAGTAAACGACCTTGTTTCAGGTACAGCTTGCCATCGTTATTGATAGCAGCCGCTTTTCCATAAAACTCAGCAGCTTCTTTGAACTCTTTCGCGTTTTGGTAGAAACCAGCCAAAATCTCATAAGATTTTGCATCTTCAGTGATGAGGCCCGACTTCATGTTCTTTTGGAATACTTTAGCAGCTTGATATGGCGCACCTTTCTGTGCCATCAGCTGAGCTAAACGAGTGATGTTAGCTCCAGAATCCAAGAAACCATTACGGTAAGCCAAATCATAAGTCGCTAGCGACTTATCATAGTCTTCTACCATCAGATAAAACTGTGCTAACTGAACCCATAATCTGCCATCATCCGGGAATAACGGCACCATGACTTCTAACACACCAACGGCTTTTTTATACTTCTTCTGGTTGAAGTAAGACGTCAGTTTCATCTGATACAGACCTTTATCAGGAGCTTCGGCGAGTGAAAGACCTTTATCAGCCACTTCAATCACTTTGTCCCACTGTTTCAGTTCTGTGTAAGCAATACCGATACGACGATACATTTGAGAGTCAGCCTTACAAGTGAAGTCCATCCACTTGTAATAGTAAGGAATCGCTTCCTTAAACTTCTTCTCTTGTAACAACAAGTCGGCATAGAGGCGCAGTGTTGCCGCGTGGTCTGTTCCACCTAAAATATCCGCTTCAACAGCTTGTTTCAGGTACTTGATCGCAGTATCCATCTTGCCTTTTTCGGCATAGAAGTTACCGAGCATACGCGCAACATACGCTTTATCGAAATCGTTCTTTGGGTTGGCTTCCAACAATACGGCAATCGCTTCATCAAGCTGGCCATTGGTGTAAGCTTCAAAGGATTTCTGAACCTTCTTGGCAGCACTTTCACCTACCGCTTTAGATTGGCGCTTATCGATTTCACATTTCTCAGCTGCAACAGCTGAAGAAACAGATAAGGCACCACCACAAAGAGACAGTAATAACGCAACTGCGATTTTATTTGCATTACGCATTGTTATTTGCCTCCTTTATCTAAAGTGAAGTCTAGTTGTACTGTCATGCCTGGTTGTTTAAGTGGCTTGCCATCAACAATCTTAGGCTTGTACTTCCACTTTTTCAGTGCACGAATTGCTTCTTTATCGAATAAACGTTTAGGTTCAGCTTGGATAACTTCAACGTCATCTACACCACCTAATTCGTTAATCGTAAAGCGTAATTGTACCCAACCTTCTTTACCGTCACGCGCCGCAGCAATTGGATATTGTGGTTCGATACGGACGATAGGTGTTGCATCACCGTCACGCGTCATCATATTACCCAATTTGAAACCACCGGCACTGTGACCACCGGCTTCAACCCCACCCATATTGAACGACATAGACGTATCAATATTTGATGAAGTGTCTGGTGGCGTAGTATCAGGCTTCTGTGGTTGCTCTGGTGGTGGTGGCGGCTTAGGCACTACCCTTGGCTTATTCTGTGCTTTTGCATCCTGTCTATCCATGGTGATTTCAATTACAGGGGTCTCGGCCGATGTTTCAGCGCGTTGCGCCCCACCACCGACCAAGAACGCCATAAAAGCGAACAGACCAAAAGTCACAGCAGCACCAATAATGATTGATACTAGTGCTCTTAGCATATTAATCGTTCCCCGCAGATACCGAAATCTTATCTATACCAGCCGCTTTGACTTGGTCTAGAACTTTAACAACTAAGCCGTGTTGCGTATCTTTGTCGGCCTGGATCAGCACAGCTGCTTCAGGCGCTTCAGCTAGCATACGCTCAACGTTTGCAGTTACACGCTCGATATCAACCTGACGGTTTTCCATCATGATCACGCCAGTTTTGCTGACGCCGATAAAGATGTTAGCCGAAGGCTTAGAAGTCGCTTGTGAAGCTTTTGGTTTGTTGTAGTCCAAACCAGATGGTTTCACGAATGACGTTGTTACAATGAAGAAGATCAGCATGATGAACACGATGTCGAGCATCGGTGTCATATCAATTTGCGCTTCCTCGTCTACACTGGAATGCTTTTTACGTGCCATGTTCAATCTCTCTCTAGTGGTGCGGCATGCTGTCTTTTAGCTTTTCTAAGCTGATTTTCATTTTGGCATCAAGGCGAGTACTGAAGAATACTCCCGATAATGCTGCAACCATCCCCGCCATAGTGGGCATTGTTGCCATTGAAATACCAGCCGCCATTAAACGAGCATTACTCGTCCCCTGAACTGCCATCACATCGAACACTGAAATCATACCGGTAACAGTACCTAACAAACCTATCATAGGACAAATCGCTACTAAGGTTTTAATGACCAGCATACGTGCATTCAAATCTTGCTTCGCTTGGGACAGCCAAGCTTCACGGATACGGTGTGCATACCAAGAGGTGGTTTCCTCTCTAGCATCCCATGCAGCTATGATTGCTTTATGTTGCTTTGGTGATATCCAATTAAGATACCAGTAACGCTCAAGCATCAATACCCACATTAAGAACAGCACAAACGCTACTAACCAGAGGACGTCGCCTCCGGAGGCCATGAAGCCCCTGACGGAATCCCATATGTCCATCAGGTGAATCATCATTAGTCAGCCCTCTTCTCAGCGTGCGCTGCGATGATACCAGCACTTTGCTCTTCCAGAACTTGCACGATTGACTTGCTACGAGCAACAACAACTGCGTGCATTAACATCAGAGGCAGAGCCGCAACCAGACCTTGAACTGTAGTGATCAGCGCCATAGAAATACCGCCAGCCATCAGTTTTGGATCGCCAGTACCGAACAATTGGATACTTTGGAAGGTTGCAATCATACCGGTTACTGTACCTAACAGACCCATCATAGGAGCGATAGCGGCCAGAACTTTGATGATTGAAATGCGAGACTCTAACGCAGGCGTTTCTTTCAGAATCGCTTCGTCAAGTTTCAGCTCTAATGTTTCAACGTCAACGTCTTTGTTCTCTTGATACACTTTCAGGATACGACCTAAGGCGTTGTTACCTGGCTTATCAATGTTCTTACGTTGGCTGTTCACACGAGCGCCGATGATAGTCATAGTCACTAAACGTTCGATAGAGATCAACAGACCTAATGCTAACAGAGCGATAATGATGTAACCGATTGTACCACCCGCTTCTAAACGATCTTCAAAGCTTGCTTTGTTAGTGAAGATGTTTAACAGAACGCCACGTGCTGGGTCGATGTAGAATGGCGCAGTACCAGAAGTAGTTTGTTCCCACTTACCTACTGCACTAACTTGGTAGCCTTCTGGCTGTTGTGATAACTCTTGAATTAAACCTAATTCAGGGTTGTAAACAACATACTTGCCATCAGCAGTTAAGTTGTAAGTACCAATACGGTGAATCGTGGTGTTTTTAACGCTACCGTCGATACCAGTTACAGAACCTTCGAATTTAACAACCTTACCAGATTGTGCCATTTCGAATAATTGTTCTTGCCAGAATTGCTCTAACTCTTCGATTTTTGGTAATTGCTTACGCGCACCTAAATCAGCGATGAACTTATCGCGATTTGGGTATTGAGCACTTACGTTTGAACTCGCTAATTTACCAGCGAAATCGCCCGCTTCACCTTTAACCACACCGAACATCTCACCCAAGTCACCTTGAGCAGTTTTCAGGTCTTCTTCTAACTGAGCAATTTTACGCTCGTTGTCTAAGAAAGCTTGGTTTAGGTCTTTACCACGTTGCTTTTCAGCCGCTAAAGCATCTTTTTCACGCTTTAACAGAGCCGCTTTATCGCCACGCTCAGCTTGGAACTCTTGTTCACGTTTGCTGTTAACTTTGCCTTCAGCAGCGCGATCAACTTTAACTTGCTGCAATAATTGATCGATGGTCTTAGGCGCATCAGCAGCGCTAGCCATACCAGCAGTTAAAGAAAAACTTGCAGCTAATACAGCTGTAGTAATTAACTTCTTCATTATTGTGCAGTCTCCGCAGCAGGAATTGGTAACGCGAATAGATCTAGAGCGCCTTGTTTACGGGCAATGCGGATACCTTTGGTCAGTTCACGCAAATAGCTGTCATCTAACTTATCCCAACCCTTAGATTCTGGGTTGTACATCCAGCCAGTCTTTTGATCTAAGCTCTGAGCATAAAGAGCTACGCGACCTAAGTTAAAGAAGTCTACTAATACTTCTTTACCGTCTAAGGTCAATTTACCTTGGTTAACTGCAACAGCACTACCGTATTCACGCTCGATGCTGTACGCATCCAGAATCAAACGGTATTTTTCAGCTAAAGTTACTTCAGCAGTGTTTAACAGTGTTTTTAACTCTTTAACGCGGTTAGCGCGAACTTCAGAGTTAAATGGCAGATCTAATTGAACGAACTGTTCTAAAGACTCAACCATTTTAAACATTAAAGGCACAACGCCCTGACGCAGTTTATCTACGCCGTTAATGTCAGTTTGAATCGCGTCCATCGTTTTTTGTTGGTCAGCGACTAAGCTGGCAACGTAATCGTTATAGGACTTCAGTGATTCACGCTCATCAGCAACAGAACCATACTCAAAAAGCATGTCTTGTGCTTGATCGAAATACTTATCAACATTCTTTTGCGACGCAGCAGCATCAGCATGGATCATACTATCCGCTTTTTGCACGTCGGTAAGAGGATCTGCAACTACTAAGTTGCTGCTCGCTAATGCCAGCACGCCAACAAGTGCAGTAGCGATTTTTGTTCTATTGCTTACCTTGGACATAGTTCCCAACCAATTTGAAGTGAATAAAAAAGTTAACTTAACAGCAACATCACTTTAAGCAAGACTTACTTTAGTAAATGCTTACTGTAAGTCCATCTTTCTCTTGTGATTCTTAGTTTTTTCTTCCCTTTCCTACGCCTTTACAGGCATAGACCCGCTGGCATCATTTCACAAAATGTTGACCTGTGTCAACATTCGGGACACGTAAAAACTAGTGTAAAGAAGTCTTAGTTATGAATTTTTTTACGAAAGGTGTTTTTTTAAACAAACTGAGTCAAAGGGAGTAAATGCAGTTGGTGAATATGAGAAAATTCAGCTTAAAAATATTTGACAGGTACTACTTTTATTGCCATTAAACTATCTGTAGGTATGCAGCTTTTAATGCCGAACTTAATTAAAAAGTGCGCCCAAGGATATTTCCCGAGCGCACCTAGATTTGACTAATACTCTGAATTAGAGAGCTAAATTAAAACTTCTGATTCAGGTTTAAGAACCAGCTACGTCCAAATAAACGATACGTACTTTCGTCTGTATTAGCATTGAAGCCTGTTTCAATATATGGAGGCTTTTCATTGAACAAGTTAGTCACACCAAGAGTAACTGTTGTATTAGTTTTAAATGCATAACTTGCAGTTAAATCATGATACATCACACTTGGGATCTTATAAGTTGGTAAGTAACCATACTCACCTAGTAAATCTGACTTGGTCCAGTAAGTTAGATCTTGATAAGTCATGCTAGAGATATAGTTAGTACGGTACGTTACAGTTAAATCATCAAGTTTGTACGCGGTCGTGAAGTTCCACTTGTCTTTAGCATAGCTAGTATCGTTAATAAACGTACCTGCTACATCACCAAAGCCATAGCTATATTCCACGGTGCCATCAGGCATTTCAGTTGTTTCGAAAGAGTTTTCGCCACGTTCAAGGAAATGCGTCCACACAAAATTGAAGCTGAAGTCACCAAAACCAGTTTCTAATGCATAATTAGCTTCAAAATCAACACCTTTTGCAGTCATGCGAGCTAAGTTTGTGTTACGAGCTTCGATATAATCAATCGATCCATCGGACTTACGATTAACGTTTTGGCATAAAGTATCCAAACCACCAATATAGCAAGCATCCAGAGAATCAATTGGATCGATTGCTGTAATAACGTTATCAATATCTACAGCCCAATAATCTAAAGTAAGGCCTAAACCTTCAATAAAGTCAGGAGAATAGGCAACCCCAACAGTGAAAGTATCACCTTCTTCAGGTTCTAACTCAGGGTTACCACCAACTTTAGCCAGTTGCTGTTGGTCATCGTTATTTAAGCCGCCAGCAGGAACTCCATCGGCCATACAACGCGCTTGAGCATCCGCAGTGAGATTTGACCAGTTGTTTATACGGCAAGGATCTGTACCTGCATTAAAGGAATCACCACCAGGTGAATAGAGGTTACTAATCGTAGGAGCACGGAATACTGTACCATATGTACTACGGGCAAGCAGACCATCGAAAATAGCCCACTCTAAACCAGCTTGGTAAGTTGTCGCACCACCGAAGGTATTGAAGTTATCATAACGAATACCTACAGGCATTTCTAAACGTTCAACACCTGGTAAACCTTCTAGCAATGGCACACGGAATTCAGCAAAAAGCGAGTTCACATAGAAAGAACCAGAAGTCCCCTGACCTTTGTTACCAGACACTTGGCCCATGTACTTTCCTGAATCCACTTGAGAAACTAATTTCTCAGAGCGATATTCATAACCAAAGCCACCACTTACAGAGCCAGCTGGCAAATCAAAAATGTCACCACCTAAGAATGCCGTAAATGTATCGAGAGTGTATTTAGAAGTATCGACTAAAGGAGAGGTAATGTAATCTAACATCTCCTGAGTAATACTACCAGCACCACCGAATAAGTTTAGAGAAACGCAGTCAGCAATTGGGTTATCAGCTGTACCGCAGACGATGTTTCCATTTGCATCCTCAAAAGATGGGCCAAGTGCCTTAGCTAAGTTAGGACCATACAATTGACCAAAGTCAGTGCTTTGGATTTGTTCAATACCATAGTTATAGTTTACATCTAAAGACCAAGTGTCGTTTAGAGCAATCTCAGTACCTATAACTTGCTGAGCACGAAGCACATCCTGCTCAAATGAACGACCACCTTCAATCATACGACGACGAGCTTGTCTTACATCTTCACCGAATGGGTTGTAATAGTTGTCTTTAGATACACCATTTGAAGCAATACCTGTCGTCGGGTTAATAACAGTGTAACCTGGATCTGTACCCGTGTTAAATGGAACTGCCGCTAATTCTTGGCGAGAATTACGTTTGTTTATGCGAGTTTCAGAATAAACAGTTACTGAATCATTTAGCTCTACACTACCATCAACGTAAAAGTTTATCTTTTCGTACGGTGTTTGTAAGTAGTTTACTGGATTATAGTTATAAGTATCTGTTGCACCAGAATACTTCCTCATATCACTTAATGTAGCAACGCCTGAACCCACATCACCATTATCGCGACAGGTACCATTTGTAAATGAACCTGATTGGCTAAAGAGGAAAAAGTTACCGCAAGGGATTATCGAACTACCAGCATCAAAAGCGTTCGCACCATCTCTTCCTGGTGGAATTAAGCCGTTTTGAGCAAAACTTTCTGGATCATCTATATTCCATGGATGTTGGAAAAAGTCGATATCAGTTACATCACCTTGATAAACTTCATCCTGCTTAACATAATCGAGGTTTACAACGAAATGACCAGAATCGAATTTCTTACCAGCTAATAAACTGAAGCTTGTTTGTTCACCAGCACTTACATCAAAGTTCTGCTTGGTCTGAGCATTAAACTCTACGCCATCAAAATCACGCTTAGTAATAATGTTAACTACACCAGCAACAGCATCTGCACCATAAGTAGCTGAGGCACCATCTTTCAGAATTTCAACACGCTCAATCATTGATGCAGGAATACCTTGCATATCTGATGAAACTGGACGGCGACCATTAATAAGCACCAACGTACGAGATGCTCCTAGGCCCCTTAATTCAACATATGCATCACCATTACCACCGTTGTTAGTAGTTGTCGCAATTGGTGAGCCAGACATAACAGATGTCGATTGTAAAAATTCACCAATATCCTGAACACCAAGACTTGCAATTTGTTCTGATGTGACAGTGGTTACTGGAGTTGCAGTTTCTAAGTCAGTTCTTTTAAGACGAGAACCTGTTACCTCAATACGTTCTACTTTATCAGCGCCGACTTCATCAGCAGCCATCACTAATGGCACGTTTAGCGCAGTTGCAGCTACGCCACCAATCAATGCGAAACGCACAGACTTGGCTAAAAAGTTATTCTTATGCATTGTCTATCTCCCTGGACATATTATGTCTTTATTATAATCCGCTTATTTAATAAGCAGTTTCAAACAGGAGTACCTCGAAAAACTACGGAGCACTCAGCAAAAACAATAAAATCACATATAAAACCTTTAATCAACATAAAATAAACAAATAAAACAAAATGAAGACAAGGTAATCATAAGAGAACTGAGGAAGCGTCGGTAAAAACAAAAACGCCAGTCATTGCTGACTGGCGTTTTTTGTTAACTTTTAGTTATCTAGTTTCTAGATAAACAGTTGAGGCTTAAAGCGTATAGCGGATACCAATGGCGATGCCGTCGTCTTCTGACAATGACATTCTTGCTTCTTGCGCTTGATCTGAGCTGGTAAAGTCGCTGTAATCTTTACGTGCTTCAACATACAGAACCGTGTTTGGATCCCAAACAAAGTGTAAACCTACGACTACAAACTGACGTTTGAACACATCGTTAGGATCGGCGTTAAAGTTGGGTTGAATAACATAGTCTTTACCTGCATCCAGAATGTTGTAAGACACAAATGGACGTAAACCGTTATCAAACTTGTAAGAAACTAAAGTTTCAACACCATAGGCATCTTTAATCAAGCGGCCAATGTTATCGGTATCATGGTTTTCTTCTTTGTGAACGTTGGCAGCAACATATAAGCCATCTTTATCGAAGTCGCCCCAAGTTGCGCCCACGCCGTAGATCAGATCAACAGCGGTTTTTTGATCGCCATTGCCATAAGCAATATCAAATTCACCGCGGTTAATACCCGCCATCAAGCTTAGCTTATCTGTCGCTTTGTAAGTTACAGAGCCGCCATAGGTGTAATCATAAGTGACTTGTTGTGCTTCTTTCTTACCTGCGTTCCATTCCACTTCACAGGCTTCTTCTGTGATGTTTTCAATATCACAGGTGTAGAAGCTGCTGTTTTTCAATTGCGCCTGAACCGCAAAACTCACATCACCAATGCTGTTACGGTATTGAACAACTTTGTCACCACGACCGACGCCGTTTACTGCACCGTCGTCTTTGTTAAAAGTGTAAACACCTGCCGCGTTACCATCCCATACAAAACCGTAGTTGGTGTTGTAAACCACGTCATACCAAGCACCCCATTGCTTACCAATAGTGATAGTGCCGTACTCATCATGGCTAATGCCCGCGTAACCTAAACGGTTGTAGAAGAACTCATCTTGTACAGATTCGAAGCGGTTGTTGTAGACAATGTCGCTGCTGCCAACAGGGTTCACACCCCATTCCAATTTAGCAAAGGCATTCCAACCGTGGGTTAACTCACGGCTGAAACCAAAATTAATTCGTGAAGCACCATTAACAACCTCAGTTTCACCTTGAGTGTTGATTACACGCGCATCGATAAAGCCACCTATTTCTACCGCATTTTTATCATCTTTGTAGATTTCGATTGCAGATACTGTTGGGGCGAGAAAGAGTGCTGCTAGCGCAGTTGCTACTAACGTTTTGTTCATTTGGTGATTAACCTTTTCGTTTATGTTTTATCAACGTCATTCCGTTGTTATATTTCCTTACAATTTCCCGGTGAGAGTAGCAAATTTTCATTACACTCTCCAAGCGAAACCTAAAGATTATGTAGAGAAACATCACAAAAACAGCGTGTTTAACCTCTATAAAACAGGTTAAAACACTACAAAGACCAGCAAACAAAACACAAAACACACAATGGAAACACTAAATTAACAACAGCTGATTCGACGTAATGCTGGTGTAATTTAGTTTCATTATTGAAAAAACAGGCTCTGCAATAGGGCCTATTTGCTTATCAATGTAGTACTGATAATCAATTGTAGACGATCTATGCGAAATGGGTTCAGGACCGTTTACAGTAATCACATAATCAATCTGTGCCCCTCGCTTGCCAAAGGATGACTTTCCTGTTAATTCACAAAGCTGGCGCGCGACTTTCACATGGGGAGAAGACTTAGCCGTGTATTCGTCTAAATTTCGGCGCATACGTTTACTAAACACTAACTCATCATCGCGCTTGCCCGCTTGAAGTTCGCCGATAACATCAGCCAAATAACCACTAATATCCCGTTGGTTAAACATGCGCTCATAGAGTTCAGCCTGCACCTTGCGGGCTAAGGGGCTCCAATCGCTACGAACCTGCTCCATTCCCTTAAAAGTGATTTCTAACGCTCCGCTATGGTTACGCCAAGCTCCAACATAGCGCTTTTTACTCCCCTCCTCCGAGCCCCGCAGGGTCGGCATAAAAAACTGTTCGTAGTGGCGCTCAAATTGCAGCTCGAGAAAACTTTCTAGCTGAAACTCCTGCGCAATTTTACTTTGCCATTGCTGATTCATTCGCGCGGCAATCAGCTTACCTAAGGCATTAATATCACTGAGATCGGGTTCTGGGCCTAAATAGACGAAGGTGGAGTCCGTATCCCCATAAATGACTTGGTAGCCCATCTCCTCAATCCACGCGCGGGTTTGTTTCATAATTTGATGACCGCGCATGGTGATGGAGCTTGCCAGTTTCGCATCGTGGAACACACAGCCTTGGGAGCCTAAAACCCCATATAGCGAATTCATAATGATTTTAATCGCTTGCGATAAAGGCGCATTCGCCTCCCGCTTAGCTTTCTCACGTTGCTCTGAGAGATTTTGGATGAGTTTGGGCAGAATAGGTTGATGCCGATTAAAACGCGCGCCCAAAAAACCCGGAACAGTTTCAGGCTCATCTAATGCAGACCCCTCCTCGTTATCCAAACCTTCAATCAACCCCTTAGGATCAATCAAAAAAGTTCGGATAATCGATGGATAAAGGCTTTTAAAGTCAAACACTAAAATATGCTGATAAAAACCAGGAACAGAATCCATGACATAACCGCCAGGGCTTTCAATCCCTTGACTGGCAGGCTCAGCGGGCGCGACGAAACCCGCCCTATGTAAATGCGGTAGATACAAGTGGTTGAATGCGGCGACCGAGGCGCCTACCCGCCCCAGTTCTAACCCCGTTAACTCGGCGCGAGCGAGGGCAAAATCCCACAATTGCGTATGTTCAAAGATATCCCAAACTAAGCGACTATCGGTCAGGTTATAGTGAGCAAGCCCTTGTTTATTTTCGGCAAATAATCCATCAATCTCTTGGGCTCGATTTTCCACATCATGAATCGCTTTGCCTTCACCGAGTAAAGCTTGGGCGACAAACTCTAAGGAGAAACGCTCAAATTGATAAAAGGCCGCCTTTAACCAGTCGATACCATCGAGCACCACTCGCCCTGGCAAACTTAAGGTTTCTGGCCGAAATTTATTCTCAACCTTCCACTCAAGGAGCGCGCCACCTCGACCAATACGCAGCGGGATCCGGTGCAGCAACGCACGCCGATATAGCAGGGCTAAGTCAAAAGTCACCACCGACCAACCAATGATCACATCGGGATCAAACTCAGTAAACCAAGCGATGAGACGATGGATAAGCGCTGCCTCATCGTTCACCCATTCGATATAGATTGCAGCATCTGGCTGCGCCTCGCCCACCATAATGACTTTTTCATAGGGCTGAGATTGCGCATCGCGTCCATAAAGGGCCACGGAATAGAGTAAACCGTCAAAACTGCATTCAAAATCGAGGGAGATTGAGCGCAGTTTAATTGCAGGCTGCGGCGCAACCGCTTTGGCGCGTATAGCGCTAAAAACAGGCAACTGTCCATCTATGCCTGCTTTGCCGACAAAATGCCCTAAAAATGCCACATCGAGCGCCACAAAACGCTCGATTAAAAAACGCTGTTCGGGACGAATATCCGCCTCAAATAAAGGAATTCCCGCATCAGTCGCTATCCGCTGCAAGTGACGAAACACACTACTCGATGGAGCATAAATTGCCGCCACGCTTTGTCTTTTAAAGCTTTTAAGGGCAAGCGGCACAACGCGCAGCGCCAGCCCCGGCGTTTGTAATTGCAATGCCGCCATATCGCTTTGATGACAAAAACAAATGTACTCAGAGTCAGGTAACTCCACCAGCACAGGGCCTGAAACGGTGGCGAGATAATACTGCAGCACAAGCGTTGCACCGTGTGTAATAGCATGGCGCGTGAGGACGCGTCCCTGTACACTCACAGGCGCAGCCGTGTCATGCGTCAGACTCTCGGGGGGATTCAACTGCGGTTTCACTCTAAGGCTCTCGCTGTTTATTGATTCTCGGGACACAGAATAAAATTGCCACAAAATGGCAGAAAAGTTTCTTAGGCTATGCAATCACTGTTATTATGTACAGCATTAATTCGATAAAGTAGTGCCGCATGTTACCTGACAACGTAAAAAACCAGATCCGCGCTATCTATAAAGATATTGCCGCCGCTTTGCCTAATTTTAGGCCACGCCGCGAGCAAAATTTTATGGTGGCAGAAATCTCTAAGACCCTAGCTGGCGACTATGACAAAGATAGACGCATCATAGTGGTCGAAGCGGGTACGGGGATTGGTAAATCATTGTCTTATATCTTGGGCACGATCCCGCTTGCGCTCGCGAGTAAGAAAAAGGTCTGTATCGCCACGGCAACCGTGGCACTGCAAGAGCAGTTACTGCACAAAGACTTACCGTTTTTTCTCGAACAATCAGGGCTAAACTTTCGCTTCGGTCTGGTTAAAGGGCGCCAGCGTTATGTCTGTTTGTCCAAGCTTGCAATGTTAATCGGCGATGATAACAGTACCCAAATGACCATGTGGCAAACAAAGCCCGATAACAGCCAAATTGCCATGTTGCAGGAGCTGCTAAGCGACTTTAATGAAGGCCGTTGGAACGGTGAAATCGACACACTATCGACACCAATACCGGACCATCTCTGGCAACAAATCGCCTGCGATAAACACAGTTGTCATCGGCAACTCGCCAGTCATCGTAATTGCCCGTTTCACAAAGCCCGCGAGGATGTGGACACTTGGGATGTACTGATCGCCAACCACAGTTTGCTGTTCGCCGACTTGGAGCTGGGGGGCGGGGTGATTTTGCCCGATCCCGAAGACGTATTTTATGTCATTGACGAAGCTCACCACTTACCTATCGTCGCCCGGGACTTTTCTAGCGCACAGGCAACGCTTAGAGGCGCCGCCGACTGGCTCGAAAAAGTCGGTAAGACCAGCGCCAAGTTACAAAATCAGATAAAGAGCAACAATATCATCGCCCCAGCGCAGGCGATGCAGGATCATATCGGAGACTTAATCGCTCAGCTCAATCAAGTCGCCCACTTCTGTGATACCCAGACCAAGCAGTTTGCTAATCCTGAGAGCCGCTATCGGTTCGAACACGGCAAATTGCCCGATGCACTGAAAATCCCCGCCGAGAATCTCGCGGCCACCTCCAATCTCGCCCTTAAACAATTTAACAAGATGCAGTTATTGCTGGCCGAGGCGATAAAAGATGGCGACATTCCTAAGCACCAAGCGGAAGCGCTACAGGCCGAAATGGGCTTTATGTTGCAGCGACTCGAAAACCTGCAAAAGCTCTGGAAAATGATGGCAAAGGAAGATTCGACTAAAGGCGCGCCCCTCGCCCGCTGGATTGAATTGCTCACGGGCAAACAGGTCGATTATCTGTTTAGCGCCTCGCCGATTGAAGTGGGTTTTATGCTCGAATCTATGCTGTGGCAAAAGGCGGCTGGCGTCGTACTGTGCAGCGCAACCCTGAGAGCGCTGAATAACTTCGACCATTTCGCCCATCAAGTGGGATTATCGGTAAAGGACGGCAGTCGTTATCTCGCCCTGCAATCCCCCTTCGATTATCCGAATAACGCCACGCTCTACTTACCTAAGATGAAAACCGAGCCGACGGACGATGCCTATACCGCTGAGCTTGCTGAGCATATTCTAGAGTTGATTGACGGCGAAATGGCCACCTTAGTGTTGTTTGCATCTTATTGGCAAATGGAGAAAGTGGCCGAATTGCTTGAGGGCAAACTCACGCAGGAAATCCTTATTCAAGGTAATGCCCCGCGCCAGCAATTGCTTGAGACCCACAAAGCCAAGTGTGACAAAGGTGAGCCGAGTATTTTGTTCGGCACGGGCAGTTTTTCTGAAGGTCTAGACTTACCCGGAGATTATCTCACCAACCTCATCGTCACTAAGCTGCCCTTTGCGGTGCCGACATCGCCCGTTGAGCAAGCCCATGCCGAGTATGTGAAAATAAAGGGCGGAAATCCGTTTCTGCAACTTACCATTCCAGATGCATCGCGAAAGCTTATCCAAAGTTGTGGTAGATTACTGCGTAAAGAGCAGGATTATGGCCGAGTCACTATCCTTGATAGACGATTAGTGACCAAACGTTACGGCAAATCCTTGCTAGACGCTCTGCCCCCCTTTAGACGAGTCATTGAGTAGGATTAAGATTTGGAGTTGTTACTCGAGCCCAGTAACTGGGCCCTGTTGGCTGTCATTGGCTTAATTGCAGGTTTTATCGATGCCGTAGTCGGTGGTGGAGGCCTGCTCTCCATTCCTGCCCTGCTCACCCTCGGGATCCCGCCCCATACCGCCTTAGGTACCAATAAATTTGCCGCCAGTTTTGGCTCCTCCATGGCGGCTTGGACCTATTATCGACAACATCTGCTCAAACCCAGTTTTTGGTATATGGCGTTTATCGCCACCTTTATTGGTGCAGTACTCGGCAGTGTGTTGGTGTACCTGTTAAATGCCCAGTGGCTTGAAAAAGCCTTACCACTGCTCATTATTGGCATCGCGATATACAGCTTGGTGAGCCCAAATGCCATCTCGGATACCGATTGTCAGGCACCAACAAAAGCCCAATCTAAACTCAAACAAAGTCTGCAAGGGCTCCTGCTGGGTGGTTATGATGGTTTTGCCGGCCCTGGCATTGGTGCCTTTTGGACTGTGAGTTCAGGCGCTTTATACAAACTACCACTGTTGCATAGCTGCGCGCTTGCCAGAGCCATGACTTTTACCAGTAACTTAACGGCGCTGGCAATCTTTGGCTTTCTAGGGCAAGTCCATTGGCAAATCGGTCTGTGGATGGGGTTATCTATGATGCTCGGCTCCTTTATCGGTGCCCGCTGCGCGATAAAATTTGGTATGCCTTTTATTCGGCCTTTGTTTATATTAATTGTCCTGTCAATTGCCGCTAATCTGGCGTGGAGCGCATGGTTTTGAACACTTCGCAGCTAATCAGCACGTTGAAAAATCAGCTCACAACACTCGAGCAAGAGGTACTGCAACATGATAGTCATCTTGCGCCGAGCCAGCGTAAACTTCTGCAGGATATTGAGCGCTTTAATCAGTCGCTGTTTATTCAAAATGGCGCCCAACTGATGCCCTGCATTGAACAAATACGTAATAGTATCGGTCAGTTAGAGAAACAGATCGCCCTAAAACTCGCGCCGCAAACCATCGCCCTAAGCTGTGAACGTATTCAAGACCGTTTTACCGCGGTTAAACGGGCGCTACTGACAACCTCAATCGATATAAAGTCTAAAAATCAACAACGTGCCAGTAAACGTGCGCGTTTTGCCCAACAACAGACCCAATCGCACCAAGCCAGTGGGTTTGCTTGGATTGCCAGCAATGTGTTACAAAATAGCCACGAAATCTATGCCGAACTGAATAAGCATCTGAATTGGGCTAAGAAATTTGAACAAAAAATTGCAGAAATGGAATCAAAACTTGAAAACTGTCATAGTGCTGACAAAATCCGTTTGCAAAATGACATCCTTTTGATGCATCGTCGTTTGGGTAAATGCAGGCAAGCCATCAGTTATATCGAAGATCGCATTCAAGCATTCGAACGTCCGCATCAGAGTCATAATCGTTAAGGAGCAACAATGAAATCACTTTTGCCAATCAGCAGCCTGCTAGTGCTACTCGGCTCTGCCTCAGCCTTTGCCGCAGATCTGAATATCCCTATGTCCTTCGAATACCTTGCCCTCGACGGCAAAAAAGTCGAGTCCAGCGTATTCAACCATAAAAGCAGCTTAGAGTTGGCGCCCGGCACTCACAAAATCGCGATCCGTTACCATGAGATGGTTGAAGACGATTTCAGTGACAGCCAAACCTTCGTTAAGTCATCCCCTTTTATCGTGACCTTAGAAGTGGACGGCGATCATCAATATTATTTGCAAGCCGCTGAGGGCAAGGTCGTTAAAAAGCCTAAAACCTTCGCTCAAAATCCTCAGGTCGTATTAACCCGCTCTGACAAAGGTCAGGTGAATTACAAAGTGACAAACACCGACATTGAAGAAGAGAGCTTTGTCTCCCGTCTCTTTAGCGGTAACCAAGCGGTAGATGTGTCAGGCACTGCAGCCGCAGCAACGGGCGCAGCAGGCACAGCGGCGGTTGTTGCCACACCAGCCCCCACTTCTGCCCAGGCAGCTGTGAACGCCACCTCATTAACCGCTCCGGTTGATACTTCTAAAGCGGCTGGCGCGAATCCACAACAGATGTTGCAATACTGGTGGTTACAAGCCGATGAGAAAACACGTAAAGAGTTTATGAGCTGGGCTATTTCACAACTCTAATCAAGATGATCCCATTGGTTTATCACGCCAGCTACTCCAAGCTGGCGTTACCCTCTCACCACCGCTTTCCCACGACCAAATACGCACGTCTTTATCAGTATCTGCTCGATAATCAACTGGCTGTTCCGGCTCAATTCCATACTCCCTCGCCGATGACGGCAGAAGATGTAATGCAGGTGCATCAGCAAGATTATGTCGAACAATTTATCCAAGGCAGCTTAGCCAGTACGGCCTTAAGACGTATAGGCTTTCCATGGAGTGAAGCCTTGGTCGAGCGCACTTTGCACTCAATATCGGGGACGAGTATGACCGCACATTTAGCCTTGCAATCGGGTATCGCCCTTCACTTAACGGGCGGTTATCACCATGCACACTATGACTTTGGCAGCGGCTACTGTATTTTCAACGACTTGATTATCGCCGCCCGCAAACTGATGGCCGAGCAGCAATTACATAAGGTACTGATTTTTGACTGTGACGTGCATCAAGGTGATGGCACAGCCACCCTCAGCCACAGGCATCAAGGCATTATCAGTTGCTCCATCCACTGCAAAGAGAATTTTCCCAGTCGTAAACAGCAGTCACACTATGATATTGAACTGACGAAAGGTGCAGATGACAGCGCTTATCAGGAAACCGTCGAACAGACTCTTGAGTTGCTGATTCGACTCCATCAACCGGATTTCATCCTGTATGACGCTGGCGTCGATATTCATCAAGATGATGACTTAGGGCACCTAAAGATCAGCAAGCAGGGATTATATCAACGTGATTTAACTGTGTTATCTATGGCAAAAGCAGCAAATATTCCTGTTGCAGCGGTAATTGGCGGCGGCTACAGCCGAGACGAACTACAATTAAGCCAAAGACATAGCCAACTTTTTATTGCAGCCAACCATTTGTGGTAGCAAACTCAATAAAAATCATCATGGAGCACAGCGATGCAACTCGAAATCCGTAACTATTACGAAGTTCTCTTAATGGAAATGTTATCCGATGAAGGCCTGATGGATGAATTGCCGGAGGATTATTTAGCCGATCTCTGCTGTGTGACACTCAATCAACTGCCCGTGCGCTATATTCGTCACCTAGTCGACACCTATTTCTTTGAAGATTACAACGAGTTGCAAGAACTTAAACGAGAGATCCAAGCCGCATTAGAGAAATCACGCGCCTTTCTTAAACAGAATCTACAAAAAAGAATGCAGCAGGAAGAATCAGACAGCTAAGTCGTATGGTATTGGTATCGCTATATCAATTTACAACAAGCTTTTACGAGTAAATTTAGCAGTGTTGCTAAATGCTAAGTAAAGCAGTTATTACTAATCGTAGAGTTAAAGATAAAGAAGATTGGAAAATGATGGGAGATTTGGAGGTTCCCCTAGAGCCGACACCCCGGCACACGAGTCGCTTGCTGCGGTTGCTCCCTTCCGGGCCTGGCCGAGTTCACAAGTTATCATTGCGGGGGGACCCTAGGGTCACCATAACTTCGAGTGTATCACTTGGTGGATGATCACCGAACGACGCGGATTATCCCCCATGGCTCCTATGGGATCAAGTGCTAATCCGTCCGTTTGGCAAATATCCGGTTTAACTGGACAATCTATAGGCAAACTAGCTAAGTGAAAATGATAAAAGCCTGCTAATGCAGGCTTTTTCTTATAAGGGCTCCAGCACCAAGAATCAGGATGCGCCTTATCCCTAGAGCTTAATCATATGACGATTTTGCTCAATCAGCTTAGCGCCAATACCAGAGACATTGGCCAACTCATCAATGGCCTTAAATTTACCATTCTGCGTTCGATAGTCTATGATGGCCTGCGCCTTGGCCGCCCCAATGCCCTTGAGCATTTGTAACTGCTCAGACGAGGCGGTATTGATATTCACCTGAGCCGAATCAGGCATGGCTTGCTTAGCATCCATTGCCGTACTTTTAGCATCGGTCTTAGCTTGAGTTTGTACTTTACTGGCTTCTTTAACGGGATCGGCCGCCATCGCAGGTAGTGCAAACAGGGCTGAAAAGACAATGGCGCTCACCATTGCGGGTAAACGGTGTGTTACTTTCATAATGCTTCCTCTCTCCTTGAAATTCGGCCTTTCGTCCTACTTCCGTGGCCGTCAATCAAACATAGACGAAGCTTTTATGAATTTCCAAACGGCTCAAAACAAATATTGCGAATCGCTAACATAACCCATTCTTTGCAGATAGCGTTGTTGATGATGTGGCACATTGCGTCGTGCCATAAAACAAAAAGGATGCCAAAGGACATCCTTTCACTAAACCTCACAGAGCCTTATGCCAGCATGGCCAAGGCTTGGTTTAAATCCTCGATGATATCGTCACAATCCTCTAAACCGATTGAGATCCGCAGTAAATTATCACTTATCCCCGCGGCCTGGCGCGCCTCTGGCGTGTAGGGCGAATGGGTCATGGAAGCTGGGTGCTGAATAAGGGATTCCGCATCCCCCAAACTTACGGCGATTGAAAACAGCTTAAGGTAACCCACAAAAGCCATGGCTTGTTCAAGAGAGGCGGCTAACTCAAAGGCAATCACGCCACCAGCTCTCGCCATCTGTCCACCGATAAATCGATGCCCTGAATGGGATTTAAGCCCGGGATAATACACCCGAGTCACAGCAGGATGTTGCTCCAAAAACTCGGCGACACGCTGGGCACTGTCACAATGGCGCTGCAAACGCACATCTAAGGTTTTCAGCCCGCGCAAAATCAGCCAAGCATCGTGGGGAGACATGACGGCACCGATATCTTTTAGGATTTCATATTTCACTCTGTGCAGCTGCTCTTCACTGCCACACACGACCCCGGCAATCACATCGCCGTGTCCATTCAAATACTTAGTCGCACTGTGTACCACTAAATCGATGCCGAATGCCAAGGGTTGCTGTAGCAGCGGCGTCATAAAAGTATTATCGACAATACTGACAAGCTGATGCCGTTTCGCAATATCGGCGATACCTTTAAGATCAAACACCTGTAGATGAGGATTAACCGGAGTTTCGCAAAAAACCACCCTAGTGTTGGCTTTGATAGCCCGCTCAATGGCCGCTAAATCGGTAAAATCGACTAAGGTGACTTCGATACCGAAGCGGGCAAATTGGCTGGTCATAAGGGCAAAAGTGCAGCCATAAACAGCATTGGAAGCCACTAAATGATCGCCCATCTGGAGGTTAGCCAACAGCGCCGCCGACACCGCCCCCATACCTGAAGCAGTTGCCGCCGCCGCTTCTGCCCCTTCTAAAATCGCCATTTTACGTTCCAGCTCGGCAACTGTCGGGTTACCTAGGCGAGTATAAATGTAACCGGGTTCGTTGCCAGCGAATCGCTCACCACCTTGCTGCGCCGACTCAAAGACAAAGGTCGCCGTTTGATAAAGTGGCGTCACTAAAGTACCAAAGGCTTCGCGCTCATGCCCGGCATGAATGGCTTGGGTTGCGGCTTTCCACTGCTTGCTTGATTCATCTTGCATTGCTCACTCCTTGTTGTCGCAGAGCCTCATTCGCTTGTTGTTTCATTGTTCGTTTTAATGAGGCCATGCTTAGGGTCTTGATAAGTCCTATTGTTAAGTTAATGAAACATTAGCCCTATCGAATAAGCACTAACATACCCTGCCGAGCGGGTGAAACCAGTGTCATGGTGAAAATAGCATCAGAGGCGCTGTAACTAAGTTGTTACATTCAGAGGTTTGGGGCAGAAAATCTGCGATAAAAAATGCGCTAATGACAGGGTCATTAGCGCATTAGCATTTAGCCTAAAGTGCAGTCGCGGTGTTGCGCACTCGGCTAGGTTATTTCTCTTTGGGTATTGAGCCTGTTTTAAGCTCAGCAGCCTCTAATTGGCTCTTAAGCGCATCGCGCCCGTCTTTAGTCAATAACTTACCGGCAAACTGTTTAAGCTCAATCAACAACTCTTGATGAACTTTCGATAATTTGGGGCGCTGCTCCTCCCTAAACTGAATCGGTCGACACAACGCCATGGCTTGATACCCTAAGCGCGCCGTGAGCAGCCCGCCACCTAAGCCTTGGGCAAGCCGTGCAGATAATTTCCCCGTCATCTCAACCGACAGCAGTTGGGTGCCCAAATCGGTCACTAACTCGCTGGTACCGGCATAGATGATGTTAATAATGATGCTACGAATGAGTTTTATCCGGCTCCAATAGCCTAATTCTATCCCATAACAGGCGGCGACATCACGCAGCATGCGTTGGTTACGCCAAAGAATAATGGCCATATCCAATGCAGCTAGCGGACTCGCGGCAAGCAACACGGCTGACTCGGCCGCGTATCGACGGACGATTTTTTTCGCCAGTTCATCCCGCTCAGTAAGCACTAAATCCTCAAATAACAGCACTTTTTCAGCATCGTTATGTTCATCTTTGAGCGACTGACGCAGTCGCTGTAGCCCCTGACTATCGGGATAATGGCGCACTATATTATTGATAAAACCATCGGCCTCGCCCATTTGCATACTGAGGGCAAGCCTTGCACCCGACTCTTGCGTATCGGCAACCTGCTTGAGGCGTTTTAATTTACGGTATTCGCCCAAGGCTCCGACCATAGCCCAGCTGCCGACTAAACCGAGTACTGCGCCATAAAAGCTAAATAACCAAGGGCTTGATAACCAAGCGTCTCGCAAACCTAATCCCGTTTGCACTAAAACCAGTAGCAATAACCCAAAGACGGATAAACGCGCCAGCCAAGACCAACGGCGAGATTGATGCAGTTTTGGCCGAATGGATGATACATCCAATGCTTGCGGATGAGCCGCTAAGGCATCATCGACAACTTCATCCACCGCTTTTAAGGGTGTCAGTGGTGCAAAAGCTTGGGCACTCTTAAGCTCATCAGAGGCAGACTGAAGTTTGACCTTATCAGAATCAAATACTTGTTGTTTTTTGAGCGGTTGGCTTCCAAGTGTATTTTCAGACATTGGCTTATCGAGCCCGTTTGTCTCTGACTCACTTGAAGGTGGTAACGAATCTAAACTCATTCCAATTTATCCCCCACGAGATACTGCAGAAGATGATCGAGACGGATATGGTCAAAATGCACCGAAGATGGGTCCACATTGCTGTTATTCGGCGGAGCAAATCCCATAAAATGAAACCCTTGGTCGCGCCAAAAGTTGGGCTCGGGTAAGCGAGTGGGCACTTCGCCTGGAAAAAGCGTCAGGGCTTGGCCGTTCAATCCAATCCCCTGCACGACTTCCACATCCCCTTCTTGAGTGGTCACCATGCCATGACGCGTCGCCTTAATGGCACTAATGGCCATAGTCTCAACTTTACAACCATCGAAACTGGCAAAATGTTGGCTATGTTTGAGCATATCGGTGAGCAGGGATAACACATGACTTTGCTGATCCCGCGTCACATGGTCAACCTTACTGGCGGCAAATAATAATCTGTCTATCCGCGGCGCAAACAATCGGCGTAAGTAACTGGATTGGCCGTATTGAAAACTCTCCATAATGGCATTTAATGCGGCGCCCATATCCTCAAACTGGGTTTTGCCGCGGTTTAAGGCGCTGAAGCAATCAACCAGCACTAACTGGCGGTCAAACCCCGCAAAATGCTGCTTATAGAAAGGTTTAACGACCTTAGCCACGTATTCTTGGTAGCGTTTTTCTAGGACATGAAAGGCGCTGTGTTTATCGCTTTGTTTGAGCTCGTTCCATTGATTGTCGGTCACCGATAACAGCGGAAAAAACGCCAGCAGCGGCGCGCCTTCCCATTCCCCTGGTAATAACATTCGTCCGGGTTGTGCCTGATAATAACCCTGTACATGCACTAAATCGTGCAAGAGTTGCTGATACTGATCGGCAATGCGTTTAAGCTGCAGCTCATCGGCCGCCTCGGTTAAATTGAGCGCACTTAACGAAGTTTGAAATTCTGCATACAAAGGCGAGCTTTTTAGCACAGCGACACGTTGTTGCTGCGCGCTGCACCACTCGATAAAGCTTTGTCGCAGCATAGGTAAATCTAATAGCCACTCGCCGGGATAATCGACAATATCTAAATACAGCGTAGCGGTATCGGCAAACTTGGCTAGCAGCCCCTTCTGCGGCTGGTATTTGATGGCTAAGCGCAGCTCCGAAATCGTGCGGGTCGATGCTGGCCAAGTCGGAGGCGTCGAAGTAAGCGCTAACATTGCGCTCTGATAATCGAAGCTGGCAATTTCAAGATCCGGCTGCATCGCCCGCTTCACTCCGAGCAAACGTTGCTCACGGCTTACTTGCCACAGAGGTAAAGCATTCCCATGGCGGGAATGGGATACCTGAGAAGCCGCGCCACTATTGAGTAGTTGGTTGACTAATCCGGTAATAAATGCGGTTTTGCCCGCCCCCGATAACCCTGTTACCGCGAGTCGTAAATGCCTGTCAGCCGTTCTATGGAGCAGGGATTGGCTCTTCTGAGTTAATTTATGGAGCGAAACGTCAAGCATTCCCATAAGGATGTCCCTAAATGTTGAATGAGGTTAACTATACACTGGAATTCACGGGAGATTAAGCAACAAGGGCGGACATGGCCGCCCTTTAGAGGGATTACAAGCTATTGATTTGTCTTTTTAAATCAAAGTTATCAGATGTTACATGGCGTTCAAGGTTTTGCAGTCTCACCTCTAGGCTTCTAAATTGCCTGCTCACATCGCTCAGCGCTTGTTTAGCAGGCTCTCCCGATTGCCAAGGTTTCTTCTTCACCTCGATGTCATCCCTAACAGTGCTATTTTGGGGTTTGATGTCGAGTATCACCCATAACGCAACATAGATGATAAACACGACGCCCGAACCACCTAATAGGAAGATAGAAACCGCAAGTACCCGCACTAACCATGTTTCAATTGCAAAGTATTCGGCTATCCCCGCACACACACCTGCGACTTTACCTGACTGGGGAATGCGATACAAAGTACGGCCACTAGTTCCTCTCATGTTTGCCCCTCCATTCAGGCGATTCTGAATCCAGAATGGCCTCTAAGGTTTCGATGCGTGCAGCCATCTTATCGGCTTTAGCAATCAAATCATTGAGCTGTGAAAACTCTTCCTCAGTGAGTCCCTGGCTCACTTGTCGCTTACTGCGATAATGAAGAACTAACCATATTGGCGCCACCACTATCATAAAGATGATAATTGGTGCCATTAGTATGTCCATATCCATAACTCACCTCTGAATTGTTATTCTTTTGACTTAGTCGCAGCTTTGCCTTTTACTTTGGCCTTTAATGCTTCCAGCTCGGCATTCACTGAATCTTCAGCTTCCAGTGCGGCAAACTCATCGGCTAATGTCTTTTTATTACCCAGATCGTAGGATTCAACCTGCGCTTCTAACCCTTCGACACGGCGCTCATATTGCTCAAATTTCAGCATAGCGTTGTCGATTTTGCTTGAGTCTAACTGCTTCTTCACTTCTAAACGTGATGAGGCGGTTTGTTTACGCAAAATAATGGTCTTTTGGCGCGCCTTAGCATCCAGCAACTTTTCTTGCAGCAGGCTAACTTCATCCTTTAAGCGCACAATGTGCTCGTCGATCACGGCCAACTCTTGGTTTAAGGTATCCACTAAGCCCGCAGCTTTTTGTTTTTCAACTAAAGCGGCCTTGGCTAAATCTTCGCGATCCTTCGACAGTGCCAGCTCTGCTTTGTCTTGCCAATCTTGAACTTGTTCTTCAACACGGCTGATACGACGGATTAATTCTTTCTTTTCAGCTAACACTTTGGCTGACGTTGAACGAACTTCTACCAGTGTATCTTCCATCTCTTGGATAATCAGACGAACCATTTTTTCAGGGTCTTCTGCTTTATCGAGTAATGCGCTGATATTGGAGTTAATGATATCGGCGAAACGAGAGAAAATTCCCATAATGCTATCCTCAAATTGATGTTGGTCTCGCTTAGGGTAATACACTAAGTGTGCCAACTTTTATTTTGTGTTTAAATTCATAAAGATAAACATATTTTTAACTTTTTCTTTATTTTATGGCTCAAGCCACTTATTATCATTTTCACCAAAATTTAGCGCGAAAGACTAAAAAATATCGTGGATAATAAATTTCAGCAAGACAACCTCATCGGCCAATCGAACGCCCTACTCGAAGTGTTAGAGCATGTGTCGCAGATAGCGCCACTCTCTAAACCTGTGCTCATTATTGGTGAGCGGGGTACGGGGAAAGAGCTGATTGCTGAACGCTTACATTATCTGTCTAAACGCTGGGATCAAAGTTTTATTAAGCTAAATTGTTCATCTTTGAGTGAAAATCTACTCGAAAGTGAATTATTCGGCCATGAGTCAGGTGCCTTTACCGGCGCCAAAGGCAAACACGAAGGCCGTTTTGAGCGCGCCGACGGGGGCACCCTGTTCCTCGATGAGTTAGCCAACACCTCGGGATTAATCCAAGAAAAACTGCTGCGGGTCATCGAATACGGTGAATTTGAACGGGTCGGCGGCAGTAAAACCATTCAAGCGGATGTGCGCCTTATCTGCGCAGCCAACGAAGATTTACCTTCTCTCGCCGACGCCGGCGAATTTAGGGCCGACTTGCTCGACCGTCTGGCGTTCGATGTGATCACCTTGCCGCCGCTGCGTTGTCGCCCCGAAGATATCATGACCTTAGCCGAATACTTTGCCGTGGGCATGGCACGGCAACTTAAGCTGGAACTCTTCAGTGGCTTCAGTGCCAGCGCGGTCGAACAGCTGATGAGCCATGACTGGCCGGGGAATATCCGTGAACTTAAGAACGTGGTCGAGCGCAGTGTGTATCGCAATAGTGGTGAGAACCGCCCTATTGAGCAGATTATTCTCGACCCCTTTGCCTCTCCCTATCGCCCAACCACGCGAGTGCGTACCCGTGAGCGCCAAATCACCGCACCTGAAGCGCCGCTGAGCGCGCCTGTGGTAACGTCGGCCAAAACCGATGTCGACACGGCCGTCATTGCAGAGTCCATGAGCAACCCATTTAGTTTTCCCTTAGACTTTAAAGAGCAGACCGAACGTTATGAGATGGAGCTTATCCAGCAAGCCTTGTCGGCCAGTCAGTACAATCAAAAGAAGACGGCTGAAATCCTTGGTTTAAGCTATCACCAGCTGCGCGGCATTCTGAAAAAGTACAATTTGCTCGATAAAGCATAAGCAGATTGCCCACGGGCGAGATGCACTGCTAAAATAGCCGTTCATAGTCGATAAAATAATGATTTATAAATGAGTGTGCTAATAAGACGCCTGTGCCTATCAACTGCAGTTTTCTGCATGAGTGGGTTGTTGGTTGCATGTGGCCCCCAACGACTCCCTTCTGGTTTGGTCTATTGTTCCGAAGGGAATCCCGAGTCTTTTAATCCGCAGTTGGTGACCTCAGGCACCACTATCGACGCGACCTCACACCAAATTTATAGCCGCTTAGTGGACTATGATGCGCTCTCAGGCCAGCTCGTGCCTGCGTTGGCCACCAGTTGGGCCGAGAGTGACGATGGCTTAAGTTACCGTTTCACCCTCAGGGAAAATGTTAAGTTTCAACATTCATCCCGTTTTACCCCGAGTCGCGATTTTAATGCCGACGATGTGCTGTTTTCCTTCAATCGAATTATCGACAAACATCACCCTTACCATGGCGTATCACGTACCGGTTATCCCTTTTTCCAAAGTATTGGCTTTTCAGAACAAGTTAAAAGTGTCGAAAAAATCAATGACCACGAGGTTATCTTTCGGCTAGCGCGCAAAGATGCGTCGTTTTTATCGAATCTCGCCACCGACTTTGCCGTTATCCTCTCGAGCGAATATGCCGATCAGCAACTGGCACTGGGGCACCCTGAAAATCTCGATCATTTCGCCATCGGCACAGGGCCTTTTACCTTAGTGCATTACGCTAAAAACGAATATATTCGCTATCGACGCAATCCCGACTTTTGGGGTGAGCCCGCTAAAGTCGATATGCTGGTCTACGATATCACCCCCAAAAGCACGGTGAGACTCGCAAAACTTATCGCTGGCGACTGCAGCGTATCGGCCCTGCCCAAGGCGGGGGAACTGCCCGTTATCAAACAGCATGAACAGCTGAGCATTGAGTCTCAACCCGGTCTTAACGTCGCCTTTTGGGCCTTTAACACACAAAAGCCTCCTTTAGATGATGTACGCGTGCGCCGTGCCCTCGCCTATGCCGTAGATAAGCAAAATATCTTACGTGCCGTGTATCAAAACACCGCCATAGAAGCTATTGGAGTGCTGCCGCCAGCGTCTTGGGCCTATGACAGCAATAAAAAACTGTTAGATTACAATCCGCAAAAAGCGCGGGATTTGTTAAAAGAAGCGGGGATCAAACATCTCAGCATCGATATCTGGGCCATGCCCGTCGCCCGCGCGTATAATCCTAACGCGTTGAAAACCGCCGAGTTAATTCAATCTGACTTGGCCAATATCGGCGTTAAGGTCAATATTATCAGTTACGATTGGAGCGTCTTTAGCCAAAGATTGAGCCGAGATGAATATGACTCAGTCCTCATCGGCTGGAACGCCGATAACAGTGACCCCGATAACTTTTTCACACCACTGCTGAGTTGCTCGGCGATGCAATCAAACAACAATCGCTCTCGCTGGTGCAATAAAGAGTTTGATGCCATTCTAGACAGAGCGAGGGAAGTCTCGACTCAGGCCGAGCGCAAGGAGATTTACCAGGAGGCCGAAGCCTTCTTAGCCGAGCAAGTACCAATGTTGAGTCTGGCCCATGCCAAGCGAGTCGCTCTCTCCCGCAGCAATATCCATGATATGCAGTTGACCCCTTTTGGTGGCATCTCATTTGCCCGTACCAGTCAAGCTGAGCAGGAGACACACTGATGTTCAGATACCTGTTACGGCGCCTCAACCTGTTTCTTGCCACTTCGCTCGTGATGGTCGGTGTACTGTTTTATGCAACAGGGTTGTTTCCTGTTGAGCGCACCTTCGCCCTCACGGGTATCCATGCGCCATCAGAGAGTCAACTGCTGAAAATTGAGCAGGACTATAAGTTAGATAGCAATAAGGCCATGCAGTTTATTGCTTATTTACAGCAAAGGCTGAGCGGCAATTTGGGTGTCTCCGTCACTTCTCACCAGAGCGTGGCCGAAGAATTAAGCTCGGTGCTTCCCGCCTCCTTTGAACTTGCGGTTATGGCGGCCGTGATAGCAATAGGTTTAGGTGTGCCGCTTGGCGTGTTGGCCTCCCAGAGCCAACATAAACTTACCCAAAACACCATTATGGCGATTACCCTGACGGGCTATTCCGTTCCTGTATTCTGGTTAGGTTTGTATTTGTCACTCTGGTTTGGTGTAGACCTAGGCTGGCTGCCAATCTCGGGGCAACTCAATCTGTTATATGAGATAAAACCTGTTACCGGATTTATGTTGGTCGACATTTTGCTGTCTGATTCGGAATATCGCATATCGGCCTTTAAAGATGCCTTATTACATATCGTCCTGCCCGCCACCACACTCGCAGTGCTGCCTTTTACCGTAGTCGTACGCAGTACGCGCTCGGCGATGATGAATGTGATGAACCAAACCTTTATCCGCGCCGCCGAAGCCAGAGGCATGCACACCAACACCATTATTTTGCGCCACGCCTTACCCAACGCGCTGATCCCCGTATTGAAGCACTTAGGATTAATGCTCGGAGCATTTGCGAGCTATGCGATTGTTGTTGAAATGATTTTCTCTTGGCCGGGTGTCGGTTCTTGGTTGGTGTCGGGTATTTATCAACGGGATTATACGGTTATCCAAGGCGGGATTTTAGCCGTGGCCTTGTTGATCATCTTTTTAAGTATTTTGATTGAAGTGCTGCATACCGTCTTCAATCCCTTGAGCAGAAAAGATCTTTATGCCTCCAATTAAAATTTATCAGGAAGATCAAATCGCCTCGCCGATGATGCGGGTCTGGCAGAATTTTTCGGCAAACCCCTTTGCCTTAGCGGGTTTGTGGACCATTGCTTTTCTGCTGCTGCTCACCCTATTCGGGCCAATGATTGCCCCCTTCTCACCCGAGGCACAGGATCCACGGGCTTTGCTGTTACCGCCCTCTTGGGACCCTTCGGGCACAGTGGCGCACTTTTTAGGCACAGACGATCTGGGCCGAGACATCTTTAGCCGCTTGCTACATGGGGCGCATTTAACCTTCGGCATGGCGCTAATGATTGTCGGCACCGCGCTGTTTATGGGTTTCATCATAGGCTCGCTCTCAGGCATGATGCGCGGCTTAAAGTCCAGTATTTTGGGGCACTTGCTCGATGCATTGCTGTCGATTCCTTCACTATTAATGGCGATTTTAGTGGTTGCCGTGATGGGGCCAGGGCTTGAAAACGTCTTCTGGGCTGTGGGCATTGCCTTAACGCCGCAGTTTGTACGCTCCATTCATCAATCGGTGCATGAAGAGTTACAGAAAGAATACGTAACTGCCGCCCGTTTAGACGGCGCCAATTCGCTGCAGATTTTTTGGTATGTGATCATGCCAAACGTGTGGGAAGTGGTGATTATTCAAACCACCTTAGCCATTTCTGCCGCGATTTTAGATATTGCCGCCCTTGGCTTTTTAAGCCTTGGCGCCCAAGCTCCCAGTCCTGAATGGGGTGCAATGGTCGCCCAGGGCATGGATAATTTATTGACCGCACCTTGGACTGTGACCATTCCAGGGTTGGCAATTCTTTTTAGTGTGCTCGCCATTAACTTGGTGGGCGATGGCTTGAGATCGGCGCTTGCGCCCATCAGAAACTAACCTATGCCATTACTCGACGTTAGAAACCTGACCATTGAGCTCGACACACCCCACGGCAGAGTGCGCGCCCTTGAGAAAGTGAGTTTGACCCTGAACGCGGGGGAAATTCACGGTCTGGTGGGTGAATCGGGCTCGGGCCGCAGTCTGCTCGCCAGAGCCATTCTTGGGATCCCAGGCCCCAATTGGACCATTACCGCCGACCGCATGATGTGGGACGGTAATAATCTGATGGCCATGACCTCGAAGGAGCGCCGTAATCTGATGGGTTCAGATATGGCGATGATCTTCCAAGACCCCTCAGGCAGCCTTGACCCTTCGCAAACCGTGGGTAGTCAGCTGATGCAGGCTATGCCTAAGAATCCGAAGGCTTATTTTTGGCAAAAACACAAACATGCCAAACTCACGGCGCAAAAATGGCTGCATAAGGTCGGGATTAAGAATCCGCAAAAAGTCATGTCTAGCTATGCTTGGGAGCTTTCGGAAGGCGAATGCCAAAAAGTGATGATCGCCATGGCGATCGCCAACCAACCGCGATTATTGATTGCCGACGAACCGACCAACTCGATGGAGCTGAGTACTCAGGCACAGATTTTCCGTCTACTGTCACAGCTTAACCAACTGCAAAACGTGTCGATTTTAATCATCAGTCATGAGCTTGAAACGCTGGCACAGTGGTGCGATCACCTATCCGTGCTCTATTGCGGCCAAGTGATGGAATCTGGCCCAACGGAAGAACTGATCAATCAGCCGTATCATCCTTACACTAAGGCACTCTTGGATAATATGCCAGATTACTCGGGGATAGAGGCGCACAAGGCCATTATGCCGACTCTGCCAGGCTCGGCCCCCGCCCTGCAGCATCTGCCCATTGGTTGTCGCCTAGGGCCAAGATGCCCTGAGGCACAAAAGAAATGCGTTAATCAGCCTAGTTTGAGTCATTTACGCGACCGCTACTTTGCCTGCCATTTCCCTTACCACGGTGAAACGACAAATGACGACCCCACTGCTTAAAGTTAACGATCTCTTTAAGAGGTACGATACCGGCTATAAAGGCTTTACTCGCCAATATAACGATGCCTTAGCCCCGGTTTCCTTTGAATTAAACCGCGGCGAAACCTTAGCGATTGTGGGTGAAGCGGGTTCAGGTAAGAGTACGTTAGCGCGTATTTTGGTGGGCGCAGAGCCCCGCAGCGGCGGTGAAATTTACTTTGAGGGCGAGGCGCTTGATAGTCGCAATATTAAGCAGCGCTGCCGCCTTATTCGGATGATTTTCCAAGATCCCAATACCTCACTCAACCCAAGGCTCACCATTGGCCAATTACTAGATGAACCACTGCGCTTTAACACTGAGTTATCCGCCAAGGAGCGTAGTGGCCAAGTGATTGATACCTTAAGGAAGGTCGGTTTATTGCCCGAGCATGCGGATTTTTATCCCCATATGATTTCGGAGGGTCAAAAACAGCGGGTTGCAGTGGCGCGGGCACTGATGCTCAATCCGAAGATCATCATCGCCGATGAAGCATTAACCGCCCTGGATCTCTCGGTACGCTCACAGATCCTTAACCTGCTGCTCAAATTGCAGAAGGACTTAGGCTTGTCCTACATCTTCGTGTCCCATAACCTCAATATTATTCGCCATGTCAGCGATAAAATTATGGTGTTACACAAAGGGGTGATGGTTGAGAAAGCCCCAACAGAACAGATATTTAATTCGCCTCAGCACGAATATACCCAAAGGCTGATTCAGGAGCAGAGCCTGTTTGTTCATAAGCGTTAAACTGCTCCAACCACTTAAATATTCAGGCGAATTGGCTAAAAATAGATGCCATTTAGCCGCCGAAGTATTTATCCTATTGGTCATTTTGATAGAAGAAGCTTAAACATGATTATCAAACCCAAAATTCGTGGATTCATTTGTACCACAACTCATCCCGTTGGTTGTGAAGCTAACGTTCAAGAACAAATTGCTTTAACCAAAGCCAAAGGCAAAATCGCCAACGGTCCAAAGAAAGTGCTTGTTGTTGGTTCATCAAGTGGCTATGGCCTGTCTTCACGCATTGCCGCCGCCTTCGGTAGCGATGCCGCAACCATTGGTGTGTTCTTCGAAAAGCCTGGTACTGAAGCAAAACCTGGTACCGCGGGCTGGTACAACTCTGCCGCTTTCGACAAATTTGCCAAAGCAGAAGGTTTGTACTCTAAGAGCATCAACTGCGATGCTTTCAGCCATGAAGCTAAGCAAAAAGTTATCGAGCTTATCAAGCAAGATTTAGGTCAAGTGGACATGGTGGTCTACTCATTAGCATCACCGGTGCGCAAACTGCCTGACTCAGGTGAGCTAGTGCGTTCTGCACTCAAGCCAATCGGTGAAGTGTATACAGCGACTGCCGTTGATACCAACAAAGACTGCATTATCGAAGCCACCGTTGAGCCTGCGACTGAGCAAGAAATTGCCGATACTGTCACAGTGATGGGTGGTCAAGATTGGGAACTGTGGATTAACGCACTCGCCGAGGCTGGCGTATTAAGCGATAACTGCAAAACCGTAGCCTACAGCTATATCGGCACTGAGCTAACTTGGCCAATCTACTGGCACGGCGCATTAGGTCAAGCCAAGATGGACTTAGACCGCGCGGCTAAAGCCTTAAATGATAAGCTAGCAACCAAAGGCGGCAGTGCTAACGTTGCGGTGCTGAAGAGCGTTGTCACTCAAGCCAGCTCGGCCATCCCTGTGATGCCACTGTATATTGCAATGGTATTTAAGAAGATGCGCCAAGAAGGCCTGCACGAAGGCTGTATGGAGCAAATCTATCGCATGTTCAGCGAGCGTCTGTTCCGTGCCGATGGTGCAAAACCTGAGACCGACAGCGACAACCGTCTGCGTTTAGACGATTGGGAACTGCGCGAAGATATCCAGCAGCATTGCCGTGATCTGTGGCCACAAGTCACCACTGAAAATCTGTCAGAACTGACCGATTATCAAGAGTATAAAGCCGAGTTCATTAAACTGTTCGGCTTTGGCATCGAAGGTATCGACTACGATGCTGATGTGAATCCATACGTTGAGTTCGATGTGATCGAGCTGTAATCGTCTCGATGACACCTTACCTTTAAACGCCACCCTCGGGTGGCGTTTTTATTTGCTGCAAACCCACGGCAATAGGCTAAACTAGCATGACCATTCAAACACTAACTAAGGACAAAGAATGAAGATCAGTGCACGTAATACCCTGAGTGGCACTATTACCGCGATTGAAATTGGCTCTGTAAACAACGAAATCACTATCGAACTGGCACCGGGCGTAGTGTTAACCTCTGTCGTCACTAAAGCTTCCTGTGAGCGTTTAAACTTGAAGGTGGGTGATTCGGCTTACGCACTCATTAAAGCTAGCAGCGTGATGATTGGCGTGGATGATTAAGCGGCTAGTATTATAGCGCCCAGATCGTTTGATAACACGGTTTCAAGACAAACAAAAAGGCCAAGTAAACACTTGGCCTTTTCTATTTGCTTCGCGAAAGCATTTATTGCTTCGCAAAAATAAGGGATAAGCTCAGCTATCCCTTATCATCATTAACCTTCTACAGGGTAATGAACTTTCGCATTCGCTTTCAGTGACTCAATCAGACCGCGGTAATCCGCTTCACTGTATTGTGCATTTAAGCGTTGTTTCAGCGCATTGACTAACTCATCGCTAACAGACTCAGCCGCGTTCACTTTATCCAGAGCAATCACAGCGTAGCCATTAGCTAAACCAACAGTGTCAACCACAGGTGCAGCACTCGGTGTTGGCATTTGGAAGGCTTTGCCTACAATCGCTGCGTCTACGTCTTGTGCGCCACGGCCTAGTTTAGTCTTAGCCGTTAAACTCACATCAGTCGCGCCCGCTTTAACTTGGGTCATCAGCTCTTGCGCCTTAGCACGTGCTGCTTCGTTCGCTTGATCTTGCTTCAAACGCTCAGCGATGTCGGTCTTAACTTCGGCTAATGGCATAGTGCCCGCGTCGTGATGTTCCTTCATACGGATAACCACAACATGGTTTGGCTCAAGTTCGATGACTTCACTGTTTAGGCCTTGGCGTAAAACCGTGTCAGAGAACGCCGCTTTTACCACATCAGGCTTATTCAATGCCGCTGGCACATCATCACGTGAGAACATTGGCGTAGTCTTAATCTCAACCCCCACCACTTTTGCGGTTTCGGCTAAGGTATCAGGCACTTCGTAGCTGGTATCAGCCAGTTTGCTCTGTAAGCTATAGAATTGATCTACCGCTTTCTTCTCTTGCAGCTGAGCCACAATCTTAGCTTTCACATCCGCAAATGGCACTGTAGTACCAGGTTGAACGTCTAACAGTTTGATGATGTGGAAACCAAAATCCGTTTTCACAACGCCAGAATGCTGACCTTTTTGCAGTGCAAACAGTGCAGTATCAAAGCTTGGGTCCATGACACCGGGTTCAAACCAGTCTAATTTACCGCCCTGCTCCGCACTTAAGGTATCTTCAGAATTGGCTTTAGCTAACTCAGCAAAATCAGCACCGTTATCTAACTGCTTAGCTAAATCTTCAGCCTTGGCTTTTGCCGCCGCTTCATCGCTGCCCGGGCCAATCAGAATATGCGCCGCTAAACGTTTCTCGTTAGACACATATTGCGTCTTATGTTCATCGTAGTAAGCCTGAGCTTCTTCATCAGTCACTTTGCTGTCTTTAGCAAAATCAGCCGCGTTTAACTCGACATACTCTAAGCTCACCTTCTCAGGGCTCATAAACTGGCCTTGGTTGGTGTCGTAGTAGTTTTTAACTTGCTCGTCTGTCACAGAGGCATTCGCAAGGAATGGCGCAGAATCGACTACTAAGTAGCGAATGTCGCGAGTTTGACCTTGCAGCTCAGCTAATTGCTTAGCTTCACCGGGTAATACGAATTCAGTGCCCACTAACGCCGCAGTTAACTGACGACGGGTCATATCGACACGCATCATGCTTCTGAAAGTTTGTGGCTGGTAGCCTAACTGACGCAAAATCGCTTGATAACGGTCGTTATCGAATTTGCCATCGGTTTGGAAAGCGGGTTCTGATTTAATCGCCGTGATAATTTGCTCGTCAGACACACGCAGCCCCATCGCGGCGGCAGCTTGGTCAATCAATTTATCGGCCACTAAACGTTCGAGTACGCTCTGCTTGATGCTTTCTAGGTATCTTTCGTCGGCAGATAACGCAGCAAACATTTCACCCAGTTGTTGCTCCATACGAGCGCGTTCGCTCTGATAGGCCTGCTCTAACTCGGCTTTAGTGATTTTGTCACCGTTGACTTCTGCGGCAGGGACGTCCGATTTTGAGCCTAAATAGCTACTCACGCCTGCAAATGCAAAAGATAAAATCACAAGTACGAGAATGCCTTTAGCAATCACGCCTTGCGAACCGTCGCGGATCTTTTCTAACATCAGATTTCTCGCTCGTTGCGATTAACAAAATAAAAAGGCGCATCAACTTGAGATGCGCCTTTCTGTAATTTATGGGGATTATTCAGACGCTACCACTGGTAAGTGCTAAAACCCCGAGTAATGGTAGAAATTGTGCTTCAAAATCCATTACTTTCAATTCGTAAAAAGCACTGTTTAAACAGTGCTTATCATTACGAACGCCTTACAAAGGCTACGATATCAAAAATTAATTGACAGCGTCTTTCAGAGCTTTACCAGCCTTGAATGCTGGAATTTTTGCTGCTGCGATTTTGATTTCTTGACCCGTTTGTGGGTTGCGACCAGTACGCTCAGCACGTTCACGCACTTCAAAAGTACCAAAACCAACAAGAGAAATTTTATCGCCTTCTTTCAGACCTTCGGTCACAGCAGCGATAAAAGAATCCAGTGCACGGCCAGCAGCGGCTTTAGAAATGTCAGCACCAGAAGCGATTTTCTCGATTAGTTCAGATTTGTTCATGTCATCCCCTTGAATGTAATTTTTTTGCGCCGCAACCAAATCCGTCTCTAGAGCGGTCTGCGGAGGCTTTTATAACAAGCTTGAATTCAAAGTTCAAGCTGAGTTCGAAAACCAAAGAAATAAAACTGGATACAGCTCAAAGCCAGTTGCGCCAAGGGCTTGGAGCAACCGACTCTCCACAGACCTAGGCTACCACAGGTCTGCGCTTTGTTAAGCCCCTTTTTTCATTTTTTTTAGCGTGATAGCGCATTTTCTTGCGTTATGCCAAGTTTTTAACCACTTCGAAGCCTTCAACCGGTCTTTCTAACGCCAGTTTTAACACTTCGTCGACCCAACGCACGGGACGAATTTCCAAATCGGCAATCACATTGGCAGGAATTTCTTCCAGATCACGCTCGTTTTCTTTTGGAATAAGTACCAATTTAATGCCACCACGGTGTGCCGCGAGCAGTTTTTCTTTTAAACCGCCGATAGGTAACACTTCTCCGCGTAAGGTAATTTCACCCGTCATCGCCACATCGGCACGCACTGGGTTACCCGTTAAGCTAGACACTAATGCGGTACACATTGCCGCGCCCGCAGATGGACCATCTTTTGGCGTCGCCCCTTCTGGCACGTGAACATGGATATCACGCTTCTCATAAAAGTCGCCGTTGATACCTAATTGTTCCGCACGGGCACGTACGACCGTCATTGCCGCTTGAATCGACTCTTGCATCACATCGCCAAGTGAGCCTGTGTAGGTCAACTTACCTTTACCTGGCACTGATGTCGCTTCAATGGTGAGCAGATCGCCACCCACTTCGGTCCACGCCAAACCTGTGACTTGACCGATTTGGTTGTTCGATTCCGCCTTACCATAGTCAAAACGCTGTACACCGAGGAAAGACTTGAGATTGTCCGCGGTCACTGTGACTGACTTGATAGACTTATCCAACAGGATCATTTTCACGACCTTGCGGCAAATCTTCGACAACTCACGCTCTAGCGCACGCACACCGGCTTCACGGGTGTAGTAGCGGATGATGCCGACTATCGCACTGTCTTCGATATGAATTTCGTTCGCTTTAAGACCGTTACGCTCGATTTGCTTGGTCAGTAAATGCTGCTTAGCAATATTGAGCTTCTCATCTTCGGTGTAACCCGACAGGCGAATGACTTCCATACGGTCCAACAATGGACCAGGAATATTCATCGAGTTCGAGGTCGCCACGAACATCACATCGGATAAGTCGTAGTCGACTTCGAGATAATGGTCGTTAAAGGTCGCGTTTTGTTCAGGGTCGAGCACCTCTAACAGTGCTGACGCTGGGTCGCCACGCATATCCGAGCTCATTTTGTCGATTTCATCGAGCAGGAATAAGGGGTTTTTCACGCCCACTTTCGCCATCTTTTGAATCACTTTACCCGGCATTGAGCCAATGTAAGTACGGCGATGACCGCGGATTTCCGCTTCATCACGCACGCCACCTAAGGCAACACGCACATACTTACGACCGGTAGCTTTTGCAATCGATTGACCTAATGAGGTTTTACCCACACCTGGTGGGCCGACTAAGCACAGGATAGGCCCTTTAAGTTGACGCACACGGCTCTGTACTGCCAAGTATTCCAGAATGCGGTCTTTGACCTTTTCCAGACCATAGTGATCGGTATCCAGCACTTCTTGGGCTTTGGCTAAATCGCGTTTGATTTTAGAGCGTTGGCTCCAAGGCACTGAGGTCATCCAATCGACGTAGCTGCGAACCACGGTCGCTTCGGCAGACATAGGTGACATCATGCGTAATTTATTCAGCTCAGCGACGGCCTTCTCTTTGGCATCACTTGGCATGTTGGCTTCTTCAATCTTACGATTTAAGACTTCAAACTCGTCGTGGCCTTCGTCTAAGTCACCCAATTCTTTTTGGATGGCTTTCATCTGTTCGTTCAGATAATACTCACGCTGGCTCTTTTCCATCTGCTTTTTAACGCGGGTACGGATACGTTTCTCAACCTGTAGCAGGTCAATTTCCGACTCCATCATCGCCATTAAATATTCCAGACGCTCACCTACGTTAGTCATTTCCAGCACAGACTGCTTGTCTTCAAGCTTGAGTGGCATGTGGGCCGCCATGGTATCGGCAAGGCGCGCCGCTTCATCGATGCCCGAGAGTGAGGTTAAGACTTCAGGTGGGATCTTCTTGTTGAGCTTGATATAGCCTTCAAATTGGCCAATCGCGCTGCGAACCAAGACTTCCTCTTCTTTGTCTTCCAAAGGCTCAGACTCGAGATATTCCGCCTTAGCCACAAAGAAATCCGCTTCTTGGGTATAACGGGTAATACGAGCGCGGCGACCGCCTTCGACCAGTACTTTTACCGTACCGTCAGGCAGTTTAAGCAGTTGCAGAATAGACGCCACTGTACCGACTTCAAAGATATCGTCTTTGGTCGGCTCGTCTAACTCAGCGTCACGCTGAGCGACTAAAATAATTTGCTTATCCTGGGCCATTGCCGTTTCGAGACAACGAATCGATTTTTCTCGGCCAACGAACAACGGAATTACCATATGGGGATAGACCACCACATCTCTCAGTGGTAGCACGGGGAGTTCGATATGCGCTTCACGCTCTAAGGTCATAGTTCGATTCCGTTTAGATGAAAGGGATTAGTTAAGGAGTATATTGGGGCGCTTTACAGGGTTTCAATGGGCAAAATAAAAAAAGGAGCCCGATGGACTCCTTGATTTTCAGATTATTAGCAATCAGTACAATTATTGCTCACCAGAGGCCGCTTGCGCTTCGTTGCGCTCGTAAATCAGGATAGGTGCAGACTCACCATTCACTACAGATTCATCGACAACGGCCTTTACTACGCCCTCAATTGAAGGAATATCGTACATAGTATCGAGTAAGATACCTTCAACGATCGAACGTAGACCACGGGCACCGGTTTTGCGAGACATGGCTTTATGTGCAATCGCTTTGAGCGCATCTTCGCGAAACTCTAGCTCAACACCTTCCATCTCAAACAGCGCATTGTACTGTTTTGTCAGCGCGTTTTTAGGCTCAGACAGGATTTGCACTAAGGCTTCCTCGTCCAGCTCGGTCAGCGTCGCGACAACGGGCAGACGGCCGATAAACTCAGGGATCAAGCCATATTTGACTAAATCTTCGGGTTCGACTTGGGATAAGGTTTGCGAAATCGTTGCCTTATCTTTCTCGCCCTTAACCTGCGCACCAAAACCGATACCTGAACCTACATGAGCACGCTGTTCAATCACCTTCTCAAGGCCAGCAAATGCACCACCACAGATAAACAGGATCTTAGAGGTATCTACCTGTAAGAACTCTTGTTGTGGATGCTTGCGACCACCTTGAGGCGGAACCGCGGCAACTGTACCTTCGATAAGCTTCAGCAGTGCTTGCTGCACGCCTTCACCCGATACGTCACGGGTAATCGATGGGTTATCCGATTTACGGCTGATCTTGTCGATTTCGTCGATATAGACAATACCGCGCTGTGCCTTTTCAACATCGTAATCGCACTTTTGCAGCAGCTTTTGAATGATGTTTTCAACGTCTTCACCCACATAACCCGCTTCGGTTAAGGTGGTGGCATCTGCCATAGTAAACGGGACATTCAATGAGCGCGCGAGCGTTTCAGCCAGCAGCGTCTTACCACTGCCCGTTGGACCAATCAGCAGAATGTTACTCTTGCCTAATTCCACGCCATCTTTAGGAGAAGAATTTCTCAGGCGCTTATAGTGATTGTACACAGCGACAGACAGCACTTTTTTGGCTCTGTCCTGACCAATCACATAATCGTCTAAATGCGCACGCAACTCATGTGGCGTTGGCAATTTATCATTATCACGCTTAGGGGAGATTTCTTTAATCTCTTCACGAATGATGTCGTTGCATAATTCAACACATTCGTCGCATACGTATACTGATGGGCCTGCAATCAGTTTTCTGACTTCATGCTGGCTCTTACCGCAAAAAGAGCAGTACAGCAATTTACCGCTGTCACCATTATTTTTGTTGTCGCCCATTAATTACCTCATTTGCAGTCTGCTCTACTGCTTGTCTTAAACTTGCTAACCCTTTACTGGGCTTTGCTTAAATAGAGCATAGCCCAGTCAAAAGTAAAAATCAGCCGCGTTTAGTCATCACTGCGTCAACTAAACCATATTCAACAGCTTGAGTCGCACTCATGAAGTTGTCGCGGTCGGTATCACGTTCTATCACTTCGAGTGGCTGGCCAGTGTGCTCTGACAACATCAGGTTCAGTTTATGCTTGATGCCTAAGATCTCTTGGGCATGAATCGCAATATCAGAAGCCTGACCTTGGAATCCACCCAGTGGTTGGTGGATCATCACGCGAGAGTTAGGTAAGCAGAAACGCTTGCCCTTTTCGCCGCCTGCTAATAAAAACGCGCCCATGCTGGCCGCTTGACCGATACACACAGTGCTGACGTTCGGCTTAATAAACTGCATGGTATCGTAAATCGCCATGCCCGCAGTGACTGAGCCACCGGGTGAGTTGATATATAAGAAGATATCTTTATCTGGGCTTTCTGACTCGAGGAATAGCAACTGCGCCACAATCAGATTCGCCATATGCTCTTCAACTTGACCCACTAAAAAGATAATCCGCTCTTTTAACAGACGAGAATAAATATCGAATGAGCGTTCACCCTTAGCCGTCTGTTCGATCACCATAGGCACTAAAGCACTTTGTATGTCTGACGCATTATGCATTATTCGTTTCCCTAAATAAAAATGGCTCGCATGAGGAGCCTCATACGAGCCATTATAAATGGCGAACTGCCAATCAAGTCAAGCTTAGGTTATGCGCGACCTGTAGCCTTGTTCATAAATTCTTCAAAAGCGACTTCTTTTTCGGTCACTTTGGCAGATTTCAGCAGTGCTTCAACAGCTTGCTCTTCAAGCGCAACGTTGCGCATGTTTTGCATCAGCTCTTTGTTGCTGTTGTAATACGCAACAACTTCACTTGGATCTTCGTATGCAGAAGCCATAGAAGCGATTAACGCTTGTACACGATCATCTTCCGCTTTCAGCTCGTTAGTCTTGATAACTTCGCCTAATAACAGACCGATTTTCACGCGACGAGCCGCTTGCTCAGTGAATAATTCAGCTGGCAGTTCTGGCATGTTAGCTGTTTGACCGCCGAAACGTTGCATCGCTTGTTGACGCAGTACGTTAACTTCGCCATCGATCAGTGCTTTTGGCAGTTCGATGTCGTTGTTAGCTAATAAACCAGTGATCACTTGCTCTTTCACGTTTGCTTTTAACGCTTGCTCAAGTTCACGGTTCATGTTCTTACGGATTTCAGTTTTCAGCGCTTCTAAGCCACCTTCGCTGATACCGAATAATGCAGCAAACTCATCGTTTACTTCTGGTAAGTTAGCCGCTAACACTTCAGTTAGAGTGATAGCAAACTTAGCCGCTTTACCTTTTAAGTTTTCAGCGTGATATTCCTCTGGGAAAGTCACGTCGATAACGAATTCTTCACCGGCTTTGTGACCTAAGATACCCGCTTCGAAACCAGGGATCATACGGCCACTGCCTAATTGCAGTTCGAAATCGTCAGCTTTACCGCCTTCGAATTCAACACCGTCAACTGAACCAACAAAGTTCATTTTCACTTTGTCGCCGTCAGCCGCTTCACGCTCAACAGCGGCGAAAGTCGCGTGTTGCTTACGTAAGGTTTCGATCATGCTGTCTACGTCAGCATCGGTTACAGACGCTTTTGGTTGTTCTACTTCGATTGCATCTAAACCTTTCAGCTCAACTTCTGGGTAGATTTCGAAAGTCGCTACGAATTCGAATTTTTCACCGTCAGTCGCACCAGGTACGAAAGTTGGTGCGCCAGCTGGGTTTAATTTCTCAGCGATGATCGCTTCGATAAAGTTACGTTGCATCACTTCACCAGTGATGTCTTGACGAATAGCGGCGCCATAACGTTTGTTGATTACAGTAACAGGCACTTTGCCAGGACGGAAACCTGGGATACGAGCACGCTTAGCTTCACGTTGTAAACTGTCTTTAACCAGTTTTTCAATTTGTTCAGCAGGAACAGAAATGGTCAGGCGACGCTCTAGGCCTTGGGTTGCTTCAACAGAAACTTGCATTGTTTTACCTCGAAATTTGTCTAACGTCCTTTGTAATAGTCGAGTCATCAACTATTCAGGTATTCGTTTCTTGATCATTAAATTTGACTACAATGCCCACCACTATTGGCTTTCGGCACAGGTCGCTGTTAGTTGATATCTATCAAGACGCGACATTATAGCCACCGTTTTGTGCAGAGTCGAGCCTCTACGGCCGAATCTAGGGTATAAAAAAAGCGACCAGAGGTCGCTTTTTTTATTTTGTACTCAAAGTACTTAAAAATGGGGTGACTGATGGGGCTCGAACCCACGACAACCGGAATCACAATCCGGGACTCTACCAACTGAGCTACAATCACCACTGAAACTGGCACGCCCGGCAGGATTCGAACCTGCGACCATCCGCTTAGAAGGCGGATGCTCTATCCAACTGAGCTACGGGCGCATGGTTTACAGACTCTGCTGTATCCTAACCTACGTGGGATAACTAACTTAGGTTATCCGCTATTATCCGCTCAAATTAACTGAATAATCATGAGCCAATAATATTAAAGTGGTCGGTGATAGAGGATTCGAACCTCTGACCCTCTGGTCCCAAACCAGATGCGCTACCGGACTGCGCTAATCACCGAGAATCATTCTTTTCAGAGCAAATGAGCACATCTGCTTGAGAACGGAGCGCATCTTAGCCCCTCACTTTGCACCCGTCAACGATTTTTTTAAGCATTCAAACTAGATGCTGAATTATCAGGCGAATACGCCTGTTTTTATCCATTTCGCCGCGGCTTTCACCATGACACACCCGCAACGCCCTGTTAAAATAGCCGCGATTGCCACTCTCTGTGTTAACGACAGTTTTCACCATCGCCCATATAAAGGATATCCTACACCCATGACAGCCCAAATAATCGACGGCAAGGCGATTGCTCAATCCATCCGCACACAACTTCGCGAAAAAGTAACCGCCCGCAAAGAGGCAGGACAACGCGTACCAGGTTTAGCCGTCATTCTCGTGGGAGCCGACCCCGCTTCTCAGGTTTATGTTGGTAGTAAACGTAAAGCCTGTGAAGAAGTGGGATTTATTTCTCGCTCCTACGATCTCGATACCAGTTATACCGAAGAAGCCTTATTAGCCCTTATCGACGAACTCAACGATGATCCGACGATCGACGGTATCTTAGTGCAGCTTCCTCTGCCTGCGCATATTGAAGACTCTAAAGTGATCGAGCGCATTCGTCCCGATAAAGATGTCGACGGTTTCCACCCCTATAACGTTGGCCGTTTAGCCCAGCGCATTCCCGTATTACGTTCATGCACCCCAATGGGGATCATGACCTTAATCAAATCAACGGGTGTCGATACCTATGGACTAGATGCCGTTGTAGTGGGCGCATCAAATATTGTCGGTCGCCCAATGACACTGGAGCTACTGCTTGCGGGCTGCACCACAACCACATGCCATCGTTTTACAAAAAATCTCGAACAAAAAATCCGTCAGGCAGATTTAGTCGTGGTAGCCGTGGGTAAACCGGGCTTTATCCCAGGTGAATGGATTAAACCCGGCGCGATTGTTATCGATGTGGGCATCAACCGCTTAGAAAACGGCACCTTAGTGGGCGATGTGCAATATGAGGTTGCTGCGCAAAACGCCAGCTTTATCACCCCAGTACCCGGTGGTGTTGGCCCTATGACGATTGCCAGCCTACTTGAGAATACCCTGTATGCGGCCGAGCAATATCACGACTAATCTGCTTCGCTATCGTGTAGATAATGGCTTAGATTATGACGTAAGTTATGGCGTAAATCGCAGCATTTAAACCTGCTATTTAGCCATCTAAGCTCCAGTAGTCTGTGACGCAATAACGTGAGCTTAATCAAACGCGTGAGGCCATAAAAAAACCTGCCATTGGCAGGTTTTTTATTATCGATGCAAATCTAACTTAGGCGATGGGATTATTTCTTACGCCAACTTATTTCTTACGCCAAGTAGTACCGCTTGGACCATCTTCTAAGACTACACCAAGCTCATTTAAACGATTACGCGCAACATCAGCCGCAGGCCAATCTTTCTCGGCGCGGGCACGATTACGCTCAACGATAAGCGCTTCAATCTCTGCCACTTCATCATCGCTACCTTCGCCTTTAAAGAAGGCATCGGGCGCTTGGTGCAATAAGCCCAATACATCGGCCAGTTGCTTCATGGCAACGGCCATAGCTGACGCCTGCGCCATATCAGTGGTTTTCAAGCGGTTGATCTCACGTACCATATCAAACAGCACTGAATAAGCTTCTGGCGTATTAAAGTCATCGTCCATGGCCGCTTTAAACTTAGCGACAAACTCTTCCGCAGGTGCTGCTGTAACAGTCAGGTCAACATCTTTAATCGCAGTGTATAAACGCTCTAGGGCGGCACGCGCCTGCTTGAGGTTTTCTTCTGAGTAGTTGATTTGACTACGATAATGACCCGATAGCAGGAAGTAACGCACAGTTTCAGCGTCGTAATGGCCTAATACATCACGAATGGTGAAGAAGTTACCTAAAGACTTTGACATCTTCTCGCGATCAACCATCACCATGCCAGTGTGCATCCAGTAATTCACGTATGGCGTATCATGGGCGCAGCAAGACTGAGCAATTTCGTTCTCATGGTGCGGGAATTGTAAATCTGAGCCGCCACCGTGAATATCGAAATGCAGACCTAAGTGCTTGCTATTCATTGCCGAACATTCGATATGCCAGCCTGGACGACCCGGTCCCCATGGCGATTCCCATGTTGGCTCGCCCGGTTTAGACATTTTCCACAGCACGAAATCCATTGGATTTTGCTTGTTATCGTCAACCTCAACCCGTGCACCCGCCTGTAATTGCTCCAGGTTCTGGCCTGATAGGCGGCCGTATTCAGGGAAAGAGGCCACACTGAACAGCACATCGCCATCGGCAGCCACATAGGCATGCCCGCGAGCCAGTAAACGCTCAACCATATCGATAATTTCGGCAATGTGCAGAGTGGCACGTGGCTCGAAATCGGGACGGATCATATTCAGCGCATCGAAATCCTTGTGCATTTCACCAATCAAGCGATCGGTTAAGGTATTGCAATCTTCTTGATTTTCGTTGGCGCGTTTGATGATTTTGTCATCAATGTCGGTGATGTTACGTTGAAAATTCACCTCATAACCCGCGTAACGCAGGTAGCGAACGATCATATCGAAGGAAACAAAAGTACGCCCATGGCCAATATGACACAAATCGTATACGGTCACTCCGCATACATACATCCCAACTTTTCCGGGAGTAATTGGCTTAAATTCCTGTTTTTGGCGGGTAATACTGTTGTAAATCTTCAACATCGGCATTCTCTTCAATGATAGATTCGAGTGTAAAATCAAGGGGTCAGTCTACCACGCTGACGAGGGTTTTGAATACTGCACTTTGCGTGCAATCCGAGATAAGTTAGAATCGCGCCACTATTTACTGAGAGTATGAAAACATGATCACATTACACACTAATTTTGGCGACATTAAACTGCAACTGAACGCCGAAAAAGCACCGCTGACCGTGGCAAACTTTATGAAATATGTTGACGAAGGTTTCTTCGACGGCACCATTTTCCACCGTGTAATTGACGGCTTTATGATCCAAGGCGGTGGCTTTACCGCTGAAATGAGCCAAAAACGTTGCCATGAGCCAGTGAAAAACGAAGCCAACAATGGTTTATCAAACCGTACTGGTACTATCGCGATGGCGCGTACTTCAGATCCACACTCAGCGACGGCTCAATTCTTCATCAACGTCAACGATAACACCTTCCTCGATTTCAAATCTGAAAGCATGCAAGGCTGGGGTTACTGCGTATTTGGTGAAGTGGTTGAAGGCATGGACATCGTTGAAAAAATCAAAGCTGTCAGCACTGGTAACCGTGGCATGCACCAAGATGTGCCATTAGAAGCGGTTGTGATTGAAAAAGTCAGTGCGGCCTAATTCCCTAGGATGCGGACCTTATTTATTGGCGATCTGCACTTAAGTGCCGATCGCCTCGATATCACCCAAGCCTTTAATCGTTTCCTCGATACAGAACTTGATGATGCCGATGCCCTCTACATTCTGGGGGATTTATTTGAGGTATGGGTCGGCGACGATTTAGCCGCGCCTTTTGCCCTCGAATTAGCGCGCAAGCTCAAGCAAGTCTCCCAAAGATTGCCCATCTACTTTATTCACGGTAATCGTGACTTTATGTTAGGCAAACAATTTGCCGATGCTGCGGGTATGCAAATATTGCCCGAAGTCACTTGCTTAGATCTCTATGGTGTTAATACGGTTATCTTACACGGCGATAGCCTGTGTACCTTAGATAAAGCCTACCAACGCTTTCGCAAATTACGCAGTTTTGCCTTTGCCCGTTGGCTGTATAGCTGTTTGCCGAAGAAAAAACGTCAAGCCATTGCCAATAAGATCCGCAGCAATAGTCAGAGCAGCAATCAACAAAAAAGCTATGTCATCATGGATGTGGAACCGAGTGCGGTGGATGCGTTATTTGCCCAGACCCACTGCAAGCAGATGATCCACGGTCATACCCACAGACCCGCCATCCACGAGTTAAATAATGGCTGTAAACGTATTGTGGTCGGTGATTGGTACGAGCAAGGCAGTGTGTTGGTGGTCAGCGCCGACGGCGTAGATTTAAAAAGCCTGCCCTTTGACGCCAGCTAAGCACCTATAGCGCCCTCACCATTAACACATTGAACCGCTTAGGCCTCATACCTGAATATGGTTGAGGCCGCTACTTGTATTGCCACTAGGCAACTGAGAGTTATTGCCACTAGGCAACTAAGGGTTGACCACTGTGGAAATGAAACTCGTCATCAGGCGCCATAATTAATTCGGCTTCCCTCTCGCCAAAATAAGCGACCCGTTCAGTAATATCTTCCGTTGAAACCAGCTGCGCCAGCTTAAGATAATCCTCAAAATGACGCGCCTCAGAGCGCAGCAAGGACACATAAAACTTACTTAACTCTGGATCCAAGTAAGGCGCTAATTTAGCAAAGCGCTCACAGGAGCGCGCCTCAATATACGCACCCACAATCAATTTATCCCGCAGAATATCCTTCTCATGGGTGGTGACGTGGCTCATCATGCCCTTTGCGTAACGTCCCGCGCGAATATTGCGATACGTAATGTGCCGTGCATGCATCAGCTCCAGCACTTGCTCAAAATGATGGAATTCTTCTTTTATCAAACGGATCAGTGGCGGGATAAGATCCTGAGCAAAGGCAAAATGTTGATTCGGCTGTAGATTGGCAACCAGCTCGTTCTTTTTGACATCACGAGCCAAAAACTGCTCGATATCGCGGTCCTTGTGATAAACAAATTCCTCATAGGGTTTCGCCCACGCCAATAGCGATTGCCCGCTGTCTTTATCCAAGGCATATCGCCTCAATAAGAACATCGCAGTCTGCGCCGCTTTTAGCTCACAATTACAATGGTCGATTAAGAGTTCATCTAACGAGGCAGAGGCTCTTGCCATATCAATCCAAGTTTGCGGCGTCTCACAACGAAGAAACGCATGAACAGGTGCCAATAATTGCTGCATGGGATCACTCAAAATCATTAAAAAAATATCGTCATATTTTACGCGTAATTATCGACAAGCTATAGCTTTACACCGCAGTAAACTTGACGAGATGAACTTTTTGTTCAATAAATAATCTACACCTTAAGAACTGAGATCCTGATCACATAGCATCTCAATTCGGAGTGTACACAGTCGGGCGTTGAGGGATAGGAGAGCGTTTAACCCTGATTGTAGAGCTGTTGTCAGCTCGTCTGACGTTTGGCGAGCCATCATCAATGCTGAACAAGGATAATTATAATGATACTGAATCACTTAATGGGGTTATACACTCATCCAAAACAAGAGTGGCACGCGATTGAGAAGAATCACGAGGCACTCAAAAGTAGTTTAAGTCACGTTATTCTCATCGCACTCATTCCGGCGGTTTGTAGCTTTATCGCCACCGCATATATTGGTTGGAATCCGGGTTCGGGTGATCCGATTTATCTCACACCACAAAGCGCCATGTTTATGTCTGTGGGAATGTACTTTGGCCTGATTGTAGGTGTCTTTGCCCTCGCCTATTTAGCCTATTGGATGGCAAAAACCTTCGATGCCCAGCCAACTTTCACCCAAGCATTAGAACTCGCATCCTACACTGCAACACCGCTGTTTATGGTCGGTCTGGCAGCCCTCTACCCGGTACTCTGGTTTATTATGATTGTTGGGTTGATTGGCTTAGCCTACTCGGTTTATCTGCTGTACGCAGGTGTGCCTATCATTATGAATATCCCTGAAGAGAAAGGCTTTATTTACGCCAGTTCTATGGTCACTGCGGGTTTAGTGCTCTTGGTCGGTTTAATGGCCACCAGCGTTATCCTCTGGAGCATTGGCTTTGGCCCTATGTATCAATAAGGTATCAGTAGACGTTTAGTCAACATGCAACAGATGGCTTAAAAGAAGCGATAACAGCTGATAAAAATTGTGACATCTAAAAGATGTAAAAAAGCAAAGGCCCTTAGGTTTTATATCACTAAGGGCCTTTTTATTCGTTAATGCAGTTTGTTGCTAGCAGCGACAGCAATGAATCATAGAGTGACAACCATTACTCGCGACTAACGACTTGCTATTCAAACGAGTCACGCAGTGCAACTGTTAGGTTAAAGACTAAATGCTCGGCAGATGAGTCTTTATTGTCAGCACAGAAATAACCTTCACGCTCAAACTGGTATGCTTTTTCCGCTGGCGCATTAACAAGACTTGCCTCAACTAAACCATTAACCACTTCAAGTGAGTTAGGGTTAAGCACTTCATCCACTGTCTCTGCTGCTGCAGGATTTGGATCCGTGAACAAGCGTTGGTATAAACGGAATTCCGCAGGTTTGGCCGTAGTGGCTTCAACCCAATGGATTACGCCTTTTACCTTGCGACCATCGGCAGGGTTTTTACCTAAAGTATCCGCATCGTAGCTGCAGTAAACCGTGGTGATATTGCCGTCACTGTCTTTGTCACAACGCTCAGCTTTAATCACATAAGCGTTACGCAGGCGCACTTCTTTGCCCATTACTAGACGCTTGTATTGCTTATTGGCTTCTTCTCTGAAATCCGCCACATCAATATACAGTTCACGGCCAAAGGCAAGTTCGCGTGTACCCATGCTTTCATCGCTTGGGTGAGAAGCCGCTTGAATCGTCTCGATTTGACCTTCTGGGTAGTTCTCAATCACGACTTTCAATGGGCGCAGTACGGCCATCGCACGTGGCGCATGCTCGTTAAGCTCTTCACGGATGCAAGCATCCAGCATTGCCGCTTCAATCATGTTTTCTTGCTTAGTGATACCAATACGTTGGCAAAACTCGCGGATAGACGCAGGGGTATAACCACGACGACGCAGGCCAGCAATTGTTGGCATACGAGGGTCATCCCATCCAGAGACTAACTTACGCGTCACTAAGTCATTCAATTTACGCTTAGACATCAGCGTATATTCAAGATTTAAGCGAGAAAATTCGTACTGACGAGTACGGTTAGGCGCTTGGAAATCATCTAAATTGTCAAGAACCCAATCGTAAAGACGACGGTTGTCTTGGAACTCAAGCGTACATAACGAGTGAGTAATGTGCTCCAGCGCATCGGAGATACAGTGAGTAAAGTCGTACATTGGGTAAATGCACCACTTGTCACCTGTTTGATGATGGTGAGCAAAACGAATACGGTAAATCACCGGATCGCGCATACACATGAAAGGCGATGCCATGTCGATTTTGGCACGCAGCGCACACTCACCTTCTTTGAATTCACCCTTACGCATTTTTTCAAATAATTGCAGGTTTTCTTCAACGGAAGTGTCACGGTACGGGCTGTTTTTACCCGGCTCTTTTAAGGTGCCACGGTATTCGCGGGTTTCATCAGCATTGAGGAAACACACATAGGCTAAGCCCTTGTTGATCAACTCAACCGCGTATTGGTGTAATTGGTCGAAATAGTTAGAGGAATAACGAACCTCACCATCCCACTGGAATCCCAACCAACGCACATCCGCCTGAATAGAATTAACATAATCGATGTCTTCTTTTTCAGGATTGGTATCATCAAAACGTAAATTACAAAGGCCTTGGTAATCTCGCGCGATGCCGAAGTTCAAACAGATAGACTTAGCATGACCAATATGCAGATAACCATTTGGCTCGGGAGGAAAACGCGTCTGCACACTAGTGTGCTTACCGCTTTTCAGATCCTCATCAATGATATTACGGATAAAGTTACTCGGACGTACTTCAGTGTCCACATGACTCATGGAATTCCTCTTTGCGAACAATGGCAATTTTAACAAAACCCGCATGATCCTACAGATCTCGGCCAGTTACAATGCCCAGTATAAAAAACTATGGTTTATGGCATGGATAGTAAAACAATAAAAGCAGCCATGAAAGCTGCTTTTATCTTTGTCATTACTAAGCTGACATTTATTACTCAGCGGTTACTCGGTAATGATCCTAACGCCAGGAATGATCTGTTGGGTTCTACGGCCCTTACGTTTGAGCCACAGATAGAACGCCACAAGTGCCACGAGGAAGAAACCAATCCACAGACTCGATTGCAGTGGATGCGCGCCAAAGGTCGCCGCTTGGTAAGCAATGGTTGCACTGCCGTAGGCCAGTGAGAATGTCCAAGTGGCAGCAAAGGTTGCCCAGCGAGTACCAAACTCATTCACTAAGGCGCCCATCGCGGCGACACAGGGTGTATAGAGTAAGATAAACAGCAGATAAGCAAACGCCGCGACCTTAGTGGTAAAGCCTGACTGTAAGGCACTAAAGGTTGATGTTGCGACGCCTTGCGCCTCTGCGGCAACATCGGTACTCGAGACATCACCCACAGATAACTTAAGCGGATCTTCCAAATCTAAACCGAATAAGTTAGCAGGAATCGTCGCCAACGCTTCACTGAAACTGTCAGCCAATGGTGTTAATTCGCCATCGTCATGGGCGGCATTGGTATACAAGCTGTTGAGTGTACCGACTACCGCTTCTTTAGCGAAAATACCCGTGATAATCCCCACAGTCGCAGGCCAGTTATCTTGCTCAATCCCCATTGGAGCAAAGATAGGGGTGACTTTTTGGCTCGCCACACTTAGGAGTGACGCTTGGCTATCTTCATGGCCAAAAGTGCCATCAACCCCAATCGCATTGATAAAGTTGAGCAGTGTCACTACTAGTACGATAGTTTTACCCGCACCTAAGATAAAGCTCTTAGTTCGCTTACCAGTACGCACCATCACGGCTTTAAATTTAGGTAGTTCATAGCTTGGCAGCTCCATCACCACCGCACTGCTAGTGCCGGGTAATAAGGTGCTGCGCAGTAATAATCCAGTGCCAATCGCCGCAAAAATCCCAATCACATACAGTAAAAACACTAGGTTTTGACCAGAATCAGGGAAGAAGGCCGCCGCAAATAGCGCATACACAGGTAAACGCGCACCGCAGGACATAAAGGGAGCCATCATACCTGTCACGATACGCTCACGCTCACTGCCTAAGGTACGAGTCGCCATAATGGCTGGCACCGAACACCCAAAGCCCACAATCATTGGCACGAAGGCTTTACCCGGTAAGCCAATACGGCGCATTAAGCCATCCACAACGAATGCGGCGCGGGCCATATAGCCTGAGCTTTCAAGAATGGATAAGCCGAGGAATAGCGCTGCGATAACCGGAATAAAGGTAGAAACGGTTTGAATACCTTGACCGACACCACCCGCAAGAATAGTCACAAGCCATGCCGGCGCGCCCATGTTGCCAAGCAATGCACCAAAATGGTCTACCAACAATGCACCAACAAACACATCGAAGAAATCGATAAATGCACTGCCAATGTTGATGCTGAACATAAACATCAGATACATGACAAATAAGAACACCGGAATGCCAAGTACGGGATGTAAAACTAATTTATCAAGTTTATCGCTCAGTGTTAGGAAGCCATCTGCTTTCACTGAACCTTGGAATACACGCTCGACAAAGTTAAAACGTGTCGTTGCGACCAGTACTTCGATATCATGCCCTTGCTGCGCAATTTGCTGGGTGCAAGTATTCACTTCATCCTGAAGCTCAGCGTTTTTACAACTGCCACAACCAGAACCATTACCTAACATCGCCAAGGCGCGGCCACGGCTTAAGTTGGGGTCTTTACTGCAAAGGAGTTGCACGCCCGCTTCAATTTGTTCGTCGTAATCGAGTATCAAAGGTGCTTCTGATACGCGGCCTTGGAGTAAGTCCAATACCTGCGCTTGCACTTTGGCCACATCGGCAGGGTCGCGAGAACACACGCCAATCACAGGACAACCTAACTCTTGACTCATTTTCTTTAAATCGACACGGATCCCACGCTTGATGGCCGCATCGATTTTATTCAATACCACCACCATAGGAATAGACAGCTCGCGAAGCTGTGCCGTCAAATAGAGGTGACGCTCGATATTGGTCGCATCGACTAAGTTAATGATGCCATCGACACGTTGTTCGGCGAGGTACTGCTGAGCGATCTGCTCATCGAGGGAACAATCACAACTGTTACCCGCAGGGAGTAAATCATAAATGCCGGGTAAGTCAGTTAAGTAAACGTCGGCGCCATTAAGGGTAAAATGACCGGTTTTTTTCTCAACGGTCACACCAGACCAGTTGCCAACTTGTTGATTCGCGCCTGTAAGCGCGTTAAAGAGTGTTGATTTTCCCGCGTTTGGGTTACCAACAGTGACGCAATGAAACTGCTTAGTCATTCGCCTTTTCCACCTCTATGATGTCTGCCAGATCTCTGCGCATACAAAGCTTACTGCCACGAATATCCAACTCTAAACCAGAGCCCATTGGCGCTCTGCGGATCAACGAAAATCGTGTATTTGGGGTGATACCCATGGATAATAATTTACGCTTCACTGTCTGCGGCAGATCTAATCGCCCGATTTCAGAAATAATGCCACGGTCACCGGGACTGAGTTCGCTTAACTTCATTACCTATTTCACCTTGTAACAGCTTCAGCTTGAAAAACTGCGCCCATTGTATCTGAGCGATGGCTCTAATAACTTTACCTAGATCAAGCTTTATGACTGGTAACGATAATAGTTTTCAATTGTGTTGAGTATTATGTGACAAAAATCTCAATGAATAAACGCCTGACCAAAAATAAAAATCCCCATAAAGGTACATCACGCAGTGCAAGTTAGAGTAAAAGTCAACGAGCTGTAAACGAGTACCCCGCAAACCAAAGTGAGAACAAGATCACACTTCGTTATTTATCACGAGCAAAATCATCCTTCTTTACTGTCAATGCCCACAAAAATGTTACGCGAATGTCGCAAATTTGTTCTAGTATTAATCAGCTAAATTAGCGATGTCGAAAGCTTGAAAAATAACAAATAAAACGCACTCGGGAATAGATGAACATGGATATTGGGTTAAAGTTCAAAAGCATAACTCAGGTTATGCTTGCTGTGATGTTATCGATACTCAGCCTTTCAACGTTAGCGACACCTTGGGATGACAAGCCCCCCGAGGAGGTCGTCGCGACTTTGGACAAGAAATTTGCCGAAGGTAAGTACTCGGCCAAAGGAGCAGACACTTGCCTGATGTGCCATAAAAAAAGTGCCACTGTAATGGCTATTTTTGATGGCGTACATGGTAATCCCAATATCAAAGATTCCCCCATGGCCGACTTACAGTGTGAGGCTTGCCATGGCCCGCTCGGTAATCATAATAAGGGCGGCAAAGAGCCGATGATCACCTTCGGCCAGAATTCCCCCGTTCCCGCACAAAAACAAAACAGTGTCTGCATGAGTTGCCATAACGACGATCAACGCATCGCGTGGAAAGGGAACCACCATGACAATGCCGATATCCCCTGCAGTAGCTGCCACCAAGTACACGTAGCAAAAGACCCTATCAGCGACAAAGCCAACGAAGTGGCGATTTGTACCCAATGCCACACTCAACAAAAGGCGGATATGCACAAACGCTCATCCCATCCACTGCAATGGCAACAAATGGTCTGTAGCGATTGCCACAATCCCCATGGCAGTTTAAATGATGCCAGTCTCAAACAAATGAGCGTCAACGAAAACTGTTACAGCTGCCACGCCGAAAAACGCGGTCCTAAATTGTGGGAACATGCGCCAGTCACCGATAATTGCGCGAACTGCCATAACCCCCACGGCAGCGTCAACGAATCCATGCTCATTAGTAAACCGCCACAGTTATGCCAACAGTGCCACGCCTCCGATGGCCACAGCAGTAATGCTTACTTTGGTAATCAAACCAACGCCTTCACCTCGGGTAATTCCTGTATGAATTGCCATGGACAAGTGCATGGTTCAAACCATCCATCCGGCAAGTTGCTCCAGAGATAACAAGGGAATGATCATGCAAATAATGAACATATCGACTCCTAAAGCTTGTTTCTCACTCACATTAGTGGCTTGGGCGATTAGTGGCGTACTCAACACGGCCCATGCTGAAGGATATGAAATCCAAAAAGCGAATCGCAGTGGCATAAAAAGTGAGGCTTGGAGCTGTAAGCAATGCCAGACCAAGACGGGGCGCCAAGGCAACGTCAGCGCCACGCTCGCCTACAATGACGGCGAAGATAGCCGTTTTGGTAATCGGACTGGCACGGATAAGGATGGCTTGGTCGGTGCCGTGGGCGCCGATATGCAATACCAAGCTGAGAGTGGTTACCAAACTAGGCTTGAGGCCGAAAAACTGGGATTTGATACGGGTTCTGCCAAGCTCACTACAGGCCAACCCGGGCACTATCAAATCCAATTGGGTTATAAAGGGCTCGCAAATTACCAATACAATCAGCTAAAAAGCCCTTATCTCACCGATAACGATAAGATGCTCTTACCTGATAATTGGGTTGAGGGAGCAACGACCCAATCCATGCCGTTGCTGCAATCGAGTTTAATCGAGCAGGACTTAAGCATTACGCGGGATAGATTTAACCTCGGCGGTTACTATGCTGGCCATATCTCATCGAGCAGCCGCTACAAAGCCTCGGTAAACTACCAGCATGAAAACCGCAGCGGCGCGAAAAAGACCAGCGCAAATATTCTCACTAACAGTGTGATGTTGGCGCAGCCAATCGATGACAGCACAGATGAAATCGATGCCAGAGTCTATTTTGGCGGCGCAGGCTGGCAAGCGGGCATAAACAGCCAGATCAGCCAATACAAGAATGACCATCAGGCGCTGCTATGGCAATCGGCCTATACTCCCACCTTTGGTGCGGCCTACTTTGGACAAAATGCTGTTGACCCTGATAACAAGGCCTATCGGATCGCCGCCGAGGCCAGTGGTGGCCAAAATGGCCATAACATCCTAATGCATGCGGGTATCAGCAAAATGTCACAGGATGAAGCTTTTCTTCCCGCGACCATTAATGGCCCCTCCCCTGTACTGCCAACCGATAATTTAGATGCCCAAGTGGACATCCTAGATATGGTGCTTAAGTATTCAGGCCGCATCACACAGGATTTGAGTGTTCAAGCCAGTTATAACTATCAAGACAGGGAAAATAAGACGGCCCAACTGGATTTCCCACAGGTCGTGACCGACAGTTTTCATCAAGGCGCAAAACAAAATCGCCTCTACGATAAACGCAGCAAACAATTCGACCTTAAAGGCAAATACCGCCTAACCCCGTCAGCCTATGCTGAAGCGGGATATAGCCGTGATGAAATTATCTATTCTGAACTAGATAGGCAATCCGTTGACGAATCGGGGCTGTTTGCCAAACTCAGCTACCGTTATTCACCCGCTTGGTCAGCTTGGTTAAAGGGAGAAGCATTAGACCGCAATGGCAGTGAATACGATCCAGTGACCAGCACCCAAAGTCCGAGCAACCCTTGGCTGCGCAAATCCTACCTCGCAGACAGGAAACGTCAAAAAGTCACCCTACACACAGATTATCAAAGTGATATCGGCTTATCTGTGGGAGCGAGTTTACACAGCATCGATGATGACTATGACCACACCTTGGTCGGGCTCACCCAAGTCTCTTACCTTGGCTATGACGTTTCAGCACAGTATTTGATTAGCGATAATTTGAGTGTCAACGGCTATCTCAACCAAGACTGGCGCGATTCCGATCAGGCAGGAAGCAATCGTTTCTCAACCCCAGATTGGTACAGCACATCTGAAGAGAAATCGACCCTGATTGGCGCGGGTATCGCCTATCAAAACCTGTTGGATAATCGTTTAGATCTGGGCTTGGACTACAGCTACTCCGACGGCCAAAGCGACACCGAAGTCACCTACGGTATCAACAGTCCCTACGGTGACTATTACAGCCGCAAGCACAATATTAACGCCTATGCCAAATATAAGCTGGCCGACAGTATGTCGTTACGCTTCGATTGGTTGTTCGAGAAATATCATGATGCAAACTGGCAAAACCAAAACACCACTTGGGACACAGTCCCCAATGTGCTCAGTTTTGGCGACATCAGCCACGACTACAATGCTCATTACTTAGGTTTGACCTTAAGCTACCAAATGTAACTTAGGCACTGACAGCGTATTCCAAGGATAGAAATATGAACAAGTTTGCAAGATTTAGAGCACAATTCAGTCTGTTACTAGCCTTAACCACCCTGCTTACCGCCTGTGGTGGCAGTGATGGTAACGATGGTTCACCCGGTGAGCCAGGTAAACCACCCGCGATGACGATTACTAGCCTAAACATCATGGTCGATAAAGTCGCCGTGACCGACGGCATCGCCCAAGTCGATTATCAGGTGAGCAACCAAGATGATGAAGCCGTGGTCGGTATTCCCTCGGCCACCTTCATTGCGGCGCAATTACTGCCTCAGGGCGCGACAGGTGCAGGCAATAGCAGTGAGTGGCAACATTTCACCTCTGAAACGTGCGCCGCTTCTTGCCCTGGCACGTTTGTCGACCATAAAAACGGCCATTACAGCTATCGTTTTAGTGCCACATTTAATGGCATGAATGGCGTGAGCTTTCTTAACGATGCGACCCAGAGAGTCGTCATCAAACTCGGCGGCGATGCACTAGCCGATGGCACAGCTCTCCCCATTACCAATCAACACTACGATTGGCAAACCTCGGGTAATACCCTTGCCTACACCCGTAACTTAGTCACCATTGAAACCTGTAATAGTTGCCACAGTAATTTGGCGTTCCATGGTGGGCGTTACAACCAAGTTGAAACCTGCGTAACTTGCCATAACAGTAAAAAAGTCAGCAATCCTGCGGATATTTTCCCGCAAATGATCCACAGCAAACACTTAACGGGATTCCCACAATCCATCAGTAATTGCCAGACTTGCCACGTCGATAATCCTGATTTAGCCGAGCGTCAAAACTGGCATAGGGTGCCCACTATGGAAGCTTGTGGAGCTTGCCATACCCAAATCAATTTCCCTGCGGGCCAAGGCCACCCTGCGCAAGCAGATAATAGCAATTGTGTTGCCTGCCATAATGCCGATTGGACCGGCAGCGTACACGGCAATGAAGATCAAATGGCCGCGTTAGCCCAGTTTAGTCCAAGCATCAGTAGCGCAAGCATGGATGCCAATGGCACAGTGACCGTTGCCGTGACGCTAAGCAATCCAGCAACTGGTACTGTATACAGTGAGAGCGCAGATAAGCTCAAATTTATCAGCGACCTAAGGGTCTATGCTAACTGGGGAACCAGTTTCGATTACAGTACCCGCTCTGCGCGTTCAATTCGTCTGCCTGAGTCCACGCCAGTCTCTGGCAGCAACGGCACTTACACTTATACCATTTCGGGTCTCACGGTTCCGGCGGGAACTGAGGCCGACCACGGTGGCTTAGCGATTCAAGGTCGAGTTTGCGCCAAAGATAAAGTACTAGTGGATTGCAGCACTGAACTTGCCGAGGTTCTAGTTATCAAGGCAAGCCATAGTTACTTTGATATGTCAGCCTTAAGTGCCACTGGCAGACGCGAAGTCATTAGCAATGCCAACTGTGCTAACTGCCACGGCGATCAACAACTGAATATTCATGGCGCACGTAACGATTTAGCGGGCCAATGCCAACTTTGCCACAACCCGAATATGCAGGCCGACGCCACGGCGGCAAATCCCTCCATTACCTCCTTTGACTTTAAGCAGTTAATCCATGGGATCCATACCAGCCAATTTGCCGGTTTTGAGGACCTCAACTACCCAGGCAAAATCGGTAATTGTGCTCAATGCCATATCAAAGATGCGGCGGGAGTTTCAACGGTTGCCCTGCCCTTAAACACGGCGGTTCAACCACTTGCGCTGAACAACGGCACCTTCACGAGTCCGATTGCCGCGGTGTGCAGTAACTGTCACTCAAGTGATACCACCCACAACCATATGATGCAGCAAGGTGCGGTATTTGCGGGAACAAAAGCCGACGCCACCGCAGGCACAGAAACCTGTGCTTTCTGCCACGGACAAGGCGCTGTCGCCGACGTATTGAAAGTCCACCCTATTAAATAACCCTATGATGCAGGCCGAAAGGCCTGCTACTGCAGATATAAAAGGAACTCATACTATGCAGTCATCTACCTCTAAAGAAATAGTCAGATCTCAATCACATTACCCGCTTAAAGTGACTGATAAATACCAATGACTTAGTTAGCCTTACAGGTGGGATCTAATTGCACACATTAAATGCGGTTAATGAGATTTATTCTTATTCGCTAAGCGCTTAATGATGAATAAAACTATTGCAGGGAAATATCATGATGAAACGGTTCAATTTCAATACCGCAACAAAAGCGATGTTGGGTGCCGGTTTACTTTCACTTCTTCTCACTGGTTGCGGTGGCAGTGACGGTAAAGATGGTGAAGACGGTAAACCAGGCGTTGTTGGTGTTAATATCGACTCAACCTCAACGTTAAAAGCGAAATTCACAAATGCCACTGTTGATGCTGGCAAAGTCACCGTTGATTTTACATTGGAAAATGCCAATGGTGTGGCCGTACTCGGCTTAACGAAAGATCACGATTTACGATTCGGTATTGCTCAGCTCACCCATGTGACTGAAGCAACGGACGATCCAGCTAAACCAGCGGATCGTGGCTATCAATGGCAAGCCTATATCAATGCCAAAAAAGAGCCAGGCACTGTTCCATCAGGTGTCGATAACCTTAATCCATCGGCCCAGTTCCAAGCCAACGTTGAAGCGGCAAATAAATGCGACACTTGCTTAGTTGACCACGGTGACGGTAGTTATAGCTACACCTATCAGGCCAATATTGCCAATGTAACTGAGCCACTCACAGTTACTTACAGTGCCGACGCGACTCAACGCGCCACAATGGAGCTTGATTTACCACAGGTTGTGGCCAACGCCCATTTCGATTGGCAACCCTCTACAGGCAAAACTGAAGGCATTCAAACCCGCAATGTGGTTTCTATTCAAGCCTGTTACACCTGTCACCAACCAGAAAGCTTAGAGCTGCATGGTGGTCGTCGTATCGATCTTGAAAACTGTGCCTCTTGCCATACAGCAACTTCTGGTGACCCAGAATCAGGCAATAGCATTGAATTCACTTACATGATCCACGCTATCCACAAAGGTGGTGAGCGTCATACCTTCGATGAGACAGGCGCAGAAGTTCCAGCACCTTACAAGATTGTTGGTTACGGTGGTTCATTACACGACTACGGCAAAGTAGGCTTCCCATTGAAACCTGCCGCGGACTGTTCTGCATGTCACGTTGAAGGTGCGGGCGCGCCTGCGAATGCAGACCTCTTCAAAGCCGATTTAAGCAATCAAGCTTGTATTGCTTGTCACACCGAAAAACCATCTTCACACCACAGCAGCACAGATTGTACGTCTTGCCACAATGCCACCGAACCTTACGGCGGTACTGGCAGTGCAGCTAAACGCCATGGTGATGTACTGAAAGCCTATTCAGATACTCAAGCAATGGGCATCAAGTTCAGCAATGTGGGTGTAAATGACACTGGTAAGATTACCTTTGATGTTCAAGTCGTTGATAAAGATGGCAACGCTATCGATAAAGCACTTGTAAACCAAAGCTCACGCGTTGTTGTGGCATGGGATTCTGATAAAGATTACCCAAGCTATGCTGACGCCTCTTACAGCAACCGTCGTATCGCACTGAGCGAAGGCGCTTACAACGAAGCGACCAAAACCTATACATTAACTGGTACTAAGTTCAACCTACCAGCGGATGCTAACGGTAAAACCTTTGAACTCTGGTCTACATTAGAAGTGTGTTTCAACAGCGGTGGTTACGGTGTTGCCGAAATCGTTCCAACCGATTGTAGTGTGGCGAACGTGCGCAAAGTACCCGTGAAAGAAGCCCCTTACCACTTCGTTTGGAAAGACACAGGTGTAGATAGCGCTGCAACCGCTAAAACACGTCGTGAAATCATCGACCCAACTAAGTGTCAAGGCTGTCACAATCAGGAAATCCACCACTATGACAACGGCGTAAACTGCCAAACTTGTCATACATCGGATAAGACCCTGAAGAATGATTCAGCCTATCCAGGCGGCAAGATCCCAACCAGCTTTGCTTGGAAAGCCCACGAACGTGAAGGCCATTACCTCAAGTATGCTGGCGTTCAATCAGGTACTGTACTTAAGACCGATTGTTCAACCTGTCACACTGATAAAGGTATCACCCTAGGACGTGCTCCTGAGCGTGTATGGCGCTATGGCGACATCACCAACGGTGGTGCTGATATTTGGGTATCTTCAGATGCGGGTGCATGTTTAAGCTGTCACCAGAAGTATCTGTCTGATGCGGCTAAGTCTCACATTGAAGCTAACGGCGGTATCTTAAATGGTACCAGTGCTGCGGATGTTCAAACCCGTGCGTCTGAAAGCTGTGCAACTTGCCATACTCCAACTCAGTTACGCGAAGCACACGGTAACTAAATAAACCACCTCTTTAGCGATTAAAGAGACTGGACAAAAAGAGAGAGGTAACCCCTCTCTCTTTTTTATTTTCCCCCTCACAATCCGCCGTTTTTTTGATCTAAATTTGTTTTTCCCCTGTGGTTTAACTACCTCTTTAGAAATAGAAAGATCCAAGTCACACATTAGCAAAGGCCTTGAAGATTTTAGGGGCATGTTAGGTTAGCCTTTCCTTGGGGAATTCTATTTCCAGCATCCACTTAAGTTGCCTTCGAGACCAAAGCACAGACAAAGAATCTGTCGGGCGCAGGAGATAAGCAGTTAAGTAATGCCAAACCTATGCAGGGAAAAAAATGATGAACGTACAAAAATCAAAATTCGCACTGCTGCTCGCAGCAAGTGCCGTCACTATGGCCTTAACTGGCTGTGGTGGAAGCGATGGTAATGATGGTAAACCCGGTGAGCCAGGTGGCGAGCCAGCTCCCGCTATTCAAAAACTCAATTTTACCTTTAACAAATCTGTTGTGACTAACGGTGTCCCAAGTGTGGAATTCACCGTGACTAACGAAGACGATTTGCCAGTAGTGGGCCTGCAAAAAATGCGCTTTGCTGCTGCTCAGCTGATTCCTCAAGGAGCTACAGGTGCAGGTAATGCCTCTCAATGGCAATACTTTGGTGATGAGACCTGTGATGTAGCATCAACCTGTCCAGGTACCTTCGTGGACATGAAGAACGGCCACTACAGCTACACCTTCAAGATGAATCTCACTGCCAACGCTAAGATCACCTATAACGATCAGTTAGCGCAACGTGTTCTGATCCGCGCTTACAACACGCCATTACCAGACGGCACACAAGTCCCAAACAGCAACGCTTATGTTGATTTTACCGCTGACACTGGTGCAACACCGGGTTACAGCCGTAAAGTCGTCGCCACTGAAAGCTGTAATGCTTGTCACCAAGACTTAGCCAATGTGAAACACGGCGGCGCTTACTCAGATGTTAACTACTGCGCGACTTGCCATACTTCTGGCAAAGTGGGTGTAGGTAAAGAATTTAACGTGTTAGTCCACGCTAAACATAAAGACCTCACCTTAGGTTCGTTAGAAAGCTGCCAAAGCTGTCACGTTGAAACCGAAGCCGCACCTGATTGGGGCAACTGGTCACGTATCCCAACTGCCGCCACCTGTGGCAGCTGCCATACAGCCGTTGATTTTGCCGCAGGCAAAGGCCACTCTCAGCAGTTAGATAACTCTAACTGTATCGCTTGTCACAACAGCAATTGGACTGCCGAGTTACACACAGGCAAAACCGCTGAGAAGAAAGCGGTTATGGCTCAGTTAGGTATGTCGGCCACACTCGCGGGGCAAGAAGACAATACTGCGGTATTAACCGTATCTATCTTAGATAAAGACGGTAATGCCATCGATGCAGCAAGCGTACAAGATAAGATCAAACGTTTAGAAACAATCACTAACGTCGGTCCTAACTTCCCAATCATGGGCTACAACAAGAGCCCAGGTAGCGGTGCTGCTAAGGTAGCCAAAGACCTCGTTAAAGATGGTGCACTGCAAGATGGTGTGACCTTAGTTGACGGTAAACTGGTATTCACCACCCCTGCACTGCCATTTGGTGCTGGCGATACTGATACCGCCTTTACCTTTATCGGTCTGGAAATGTGTAACACAGGCACCACGCTGACGGCTTGTACTACAGATAGCACAACCACCAGCATGAAAGCTGACTTAGTCTTCGGTACTAAATCAGGCAATGCACCAAGCATGCGCCATGTGAACTCAGTGAACTTCAGCACTTGTCAAAACTGTCACAGTGATACCTTCGAGCTACATAAAGGTCACCACTCAGGCTTTGTGATGACTGAACAAGTTTCACATGCCAAAGACGCAAACGGTAAGCCAATTGTCGGTGTGGATGCCTGTGTGGCCTGTCATACCCCTGATGGTACCTACGCAAGCGGTGCAAACAAAGGTGGTTTCGAAATGAAACTGCACGTGGTTCACGGTGAGCAAGGCGTTATCAAAGAATGTACTCAGTGCCACAACGACTTCAACTTAGACGCGTTCAAAGTGAAGGGTGCACTGGCCACTTCTGCTGGTAAATACACCACGCCAATCACAGCAACTTGTACTTCATGCCACGCGCCAGAATCTATTGGCCACGGCTTAGAAAATATGGGCGCGATTGTGAACGGTGATTATGTTCAAGCCAACCAAGCGGCACAGTCAGAAACCTGTTTCTACTGCCATACCCCAACAGTTGCAGATCACACTCAAGTGAAAATGTAATTTGCCCAAGCAGGGGGAGTTCGCTCCCCCTTTCTTGAATTTTGTTGGGACAAATTGGGAAGCCTATTATGAAGAACAGCCACAAAATGAAAAACCTACTGCCGGCATTGATGATGTCTGCGGTCATGGCATTTGCCATCGTACCGAGTGCTCACGCCTCCAAGTGGGATGAAAAAATGACGCCTGAGCAAGTCGAAGCGACCTTAGATAAGAAGTTTGCCGAAGGCAACTACTCACCCAAAGGCGCCGACTCTTGCTTGATGTGCCATAAAAAATCCGAAAAAGTCATGGACCTTTTCAAAGGCGTCCACGGCGCCATTGACTCCACTAAGAGCCCAATGGCTGGCCTACAATGTGAGGCTTGCCACGGACCTATGGGTCAACACAACAAGGGCGGCAACGAGCCGATGATCACTTTTGGTAAGCAATCGACCTTAAGTGCCGACAAGCAAAACAGTGTGTGTATGAGCTGTCACCAAGACGATAAGCGTATGTCTTGGAATGGCGGTCACCATGACAACGCCGATGTTGCTTGTGCCTCGTGCCACCAAGTACACGTCGCGAAAGACCCTGTGTTATCTAAAAACACTGAAATGGACGTCTGTACAAGCTGCCACACTAAGCAAAAAGCGGATATGAACAAACGTTCAAGTCACCCACTCAAATGGGCACAAATGACCTGTAGCGACTGTCACAATCCCCATGGGAGCATGACAGATTCTGATCTGAACAAACCAAGCATTAACGAAACTTGTTATTCCTGTCACGCCGAGAAGCGCGGCCCAAAACTCTGGGAGCATGCACCCGTCACTGAGAGTTGTGTTACTTGCCACAATCCTCACGGTAGCGTGAATGATGCCATGCTGAAAACCCGTGCACCGCAGTTATGTCAGCAATGTCACGCCAGCGATGGCCATGCCAGCAATGCCTACTTAGGTAACACTGGTTTAGGTTCAAATGTCGGTGACAATGCCTTTACGGGTGGAAGAAGCTGCTTAAATTGCCATAGTCAGGTCCATGGTTCTAACCATCCATCTGGCAAGCTATTACAGCGCTAAGGAGACGAGAAGATGAAATTCAAACTCAATTTGATCACTCTAGCGTTATTAGCCAACACAGGTTTCGCCGTAGCTGCCGATGGTTATGGTCTCGCCAATGCCAATACCGACAAAGTGAAACTCTCAGCGTGGAGCTGTAAAGGCTGCGTGGTTGAAACCGGTGTATCTGGCACTGTCGGTGTCGGCGTCGGTTACAATGGCGAAGAGGATATTCGCTCTGCCAATGCCTTTGGTTCTAAAAACGAAGTCGCGGGCAAGTTCGATGCAGACCTTGCCTACCGTGGTGAAAAAGGTTACCGCGCCAGTGTTGAAGCCTATCAATTGGGCATGGATGGCGGACGTTTAGATGTGAATGCGGGCAAACAAGGCCAGTACAATATCAATCTAAACTACCGTCAAATTGCCACCTACGATAGCAATAGCGCCCTCTCGCCCTATTCTGGTATCGGCGGCAATAACCTGACCTTGCCCGATAACTGGGTTACCGCAGGTTCGAGCAGCCAAATGCCACTATTGATGGACAGCCTCAACAGCCTCGAGTTATCACTGAAACGTGAACGTGCAGGCCTTGGGTTCGAATATCAGGGTGAATCGCTGTGGAGCACCTATGTGAACTACATGCGTGAAGAAAAAACCGGGTTAAAACAAACCTCTGGTAGCTTCTTCAACCAATCTATGATGTTGGCAGAACCCGTGGATTACACCACTGACACCATAGAAGCGGGCGTGAAACTCAAAGGCGATCGTTGGTTCACTGCGCTCAGTTACAATGGTTCAATTTTCAAAAATGAATACAACCAGCTGAACTTTGACAGTGCCTTCAACCCCACTTTTGGTGCGCAAACCTCTGGTGCCATTGCACTCGATCCCGATAACCAGTCACACACAGTGTCGCTGATGGGTCAGTATAACGACGGCAGTAACTCACTGTCTGGCCGTATTTTAACCGGACAAATGAGCCAAGATCAGTCACTGGTGACCTCGGGCTACGGTTATCAACTGCCAACGGATGCTGTTGACGCCAAAGTCGATCTGCTGGGCATGAACCTCAAAGTGGTGAGCAAAGTCAGCAACTCGCTTCGCTTGAGTGGTAGTTACGATTATTACGACCGTGACAACAATACCCCAATCGAAGAGTGGACGCAGATCAGCATCAACAATGTCAGCGGTAAGGTGGCCTATAACACCCCTTACGATAACCGCACACAACGCTTTAAAGTGGCGGCGGATTATCGCATTACCCATGGCATTAAGCTCGATGGTGGTTATGACTTCAAACGTGACGAACGTGAGTATCAAGACCGTGAAAGCACGGATGAGAACACCGTTTGGGCCCGTTTGCGCGTCAATAGCTTCGACATGTGGGACATGTGGGTAAAAGGCAGTTACGGCAACCGTGACGGCTCACAATACCAAGCGTCTGAATGGACCTCTTCTGAAACCAACAGCCTGTTACGTAAGTACAATCTGGCTGACCGTGACAGAACCCAAATCGAAGCGCGCATCACCCATACGCCGCTCGACAGCCTGACCATAGACTTCGGTGCCCGTTATGCGCTGGATGATTATACCGATACTGTGATTGGCTTAACTGAGTCAAAAGACACCAGTTATGACGCCAATATCAGCTATATGATCACCGCTGACTTACTGGCAACGGCCTTCTACAACCACCAAACCATTGAGTCAGAACAAGCGGGTAGCAGCAATTACAGCACCCCAACCTGGACTGGCTTTATTGAAGACAAAGTAGATGTGGTGGGCGCAGGCATCAGCTACAACAATCTGCTGGAGAATAAGTTACGCCTAGGTCTGGATTACACTTACTCAGACTCCGACAGTAACACTCAAGTCAGACAAGGTATCACCGGCGACTATGGCGACTATTTCGCCAAAGTCCATAACATTAACTTATATGCTCAATATCAAGCGACTGAGAAACTCGCGCTACGCTTCGATTACAAAATTGAGAACTATAAGGACAATGACGCCGCCAACGATATCGCCGTTGATGGCATTTGGAACGTCGTAGGCTTTGGCAGCAATAGCCATGACTACACCGCACAAATGCTGATGCTGAGCATGAGTTACAAGCTCTAAACTGCGTTTATTGATAGTCAAAAGCCCGCATTTCTGCGGGCTTTTTTATTGGTTATGAAAACAAAAACTCATCGCGCTTTAGAAACAGGCTCTTGCTATTCCAGAAGCCAAAATCTTGAATAAGATCAGACTCTGAGGCAAAACTTGCGCCGAAAATAAGGTATTCCTTGAGTTTACTGGCACTTTAGCGGATGTTAATTCAGTGAGTTAACTATCAGTGGATCTTAGATGTCGTCCTTCACTTGCTCTTTTTGGCGTTTATCGCCTCTGCCCACCTCGATAGGCTTAAGTTTGTTCACCACCCCAGCTATGGCATTCGATTCTAGTGGTGGTACGGCGAGCTTATTTATCATCGTCGGACTGGGTGGATTTACCCTGATCAACGCATTGATGCAGGGGCTGTTCTTTTTTGCGGGTCAGTATCGTAATCCCATTTTTGCTAAACGCCATGTGCTGATCGCACTGATAGCACCACTGCTCGCCTTTGCCTTAACCCTTTATGCTCACCGTGCCTGGAGTGACTTTGCACTCAACCTCGGCATGATCATTGTCGGCGTTGGACTGATTTTATTACCGTTGCAATTACGCCAACTCAATCAGCCCAGCAACCAATATGCGAACTGGCTGCTGAGTCTTGGCGCTTTATTCGTGTTAGGCATCAGTTATCTACTACCACCCTGCGCCCTGTTTGCCATTATCTTGGGCCATATTGCTTTAGCCTCTCATGCTAAGGCTCCCACTAAAGCCTTGGGCAGCAAGTTATTGAGTTATGGTGTATTAGTAGCGTCCTATGCGCTCTTTGGCTATTGGCTCTACCATCTATTGAGCAAACTTGGGGCTTGATGATGACAGATATGTCGCGCCCAGCTAGCGAGCCAAACTGCTCAGCCGAGCTAAGTGAACTGCTCAAACAAATCCGTGCTTGCCAACTGTGTCAGGCCGAATTGCCCCTGCCAGCGAAGCCCATCTTGCAAGCCAGTAGCCAAGCACGGATCTTAATTGCTGGCCAAGCCCCCGGCGTAAAAACCCACCATAAGGGCATTCCCTTCGACGATGCCAGTGGCGAGCGGCTGCGCGCTTGGCTTAATGTCACTCGGGAACAATTTTATGACCCCGCATTGTTTGCCATAGTACCGATGGGATTTTGTTTTCCGGGAACCATTGAACGCAATGGTAAAAAGCAGGGTGATAAGCCACCCTGCCCCGAGTGCGCCGCAACTTGGCATGCGAAGTTATTGGCCTTGATGCCACAGATAGAGTTAGTGCTAGTCCTTGGCCAATATGCCATTGATTACCACCTGTCGCGCGCGCAAGCCATAGCGACAGACGGCGCGTTATACTCCCAAGCGATAGCGGTAACCACCCCACAAGCGAACAAGAAGATCACAGTGACCCAAGCCATTGAGCAATGGGTGTTATATTGGCCAAAGCTGATGGTCATGCCCCACCCAAGCCCACGCAACAATCTTTGGCTAAAACAGCATCCCGAGTTTGAGCGCGAACTGCTCCCCACTCTTCAAGCAAGGATCGCAGACTTGCTGGCAAGCACTCCCGAACCGAAATAAAACCCAGTAAACTCCCAATAAAAAGCCCCATTAAGGGGCTTCGAAATTAGAACTTGAAAACTGGAGCTTAGAAACGGTTTTAGGCTTGCAGCTTAATTGCCATCAAGGCGCTGCACTCATAACCAGATTACTGACAGCTAACCCCTACCGCTAAAAATGCCGCAGCCACATCCGCCACTGGATAACCAGAACCTTTGGCACTTGCCGCCTGCTGAACCCCACAGGCCGCTTTGTTAAAGGTCGAGGTCGGTGTCCAATAAAGCTGGTTCGCTAACACAAACACATCGAACGCCTTGCGGGTATCCCAACCATTCTTGGTCGCCAGCGTGTAAAAGGCTTTGTTAAACACCCCTGAGGAGTAATGCACATCCATGGAGCTCGTGTAGTTGGCGGCATTGTCGATTGAGCGGCCATCCTTAGGCGGATTATCCATATAACGCAGTGCACCATTACCTTTGACTATGTCGTAGCCCACTTTCCAGTCGTTACTGCCACGCATGTAGAACTCGGCCGCTTCACCAGCAATATCCGAAAACGCCTCATTGATACCGCCTGACTGGCCACTGTAATTTAAGCCTGAGTTTTGCTCGGTAAAACCGTGGCTCACTTCATGGGCGGAAACATCCAAACTTACTAGGGGATAGAAGTAACTGGCACCGTCACCGAAGGACATGGCAGAGCCATCCCAGAAGGCATTTTCATAGTTACGGCCATAATGCACCCGCATCTCTAACTGAAAGGTTAACGGCGCAGTGTTGTACCAATCCTTATACATATTAAAAATAACGCCACCGAAATAGTGCGCATCATTTAAAGGCGAATAAGCGCCATTGACCGTCTGATAAGTGTTCTCCGGACAAGTAAAAGTGAACACCGAGCCACGGCGGGTCGAGTTCGCCATGTTCACGGTTTTCACATTGGCATTGGTCATAGTGCATGTACCATTAGACTCACTCACCTTAAGAAAACCGTAATCACTGCCGTAATAGTAATCCCCGATTTTGACATTGCCGCCAGGGCCCGTTGCATCAAAGGGAGTGCTACTGCCACCTGAACCACCTCCACCACTACCGGGTTTACCCGCGTTATTCTTGGCAGTCATGATTTCATTCCAATGCTCAAGCACCTCACCGGTTTGCGCATCGACAAAGCCCGTTGGCCGAGACAGTGCATCGGTTTGGTCGCTTAAATAGGACACCCGATACACTAACCTCGGGGTATCGTCCTGCATCAGGATCACTAGCTCAACATCCTTTTTCCCTGTTGCCGCTGAACCTGGATATAACCGATTCAAAGCCGCAATCGCCTGTCCTTGAGAAATCCCTACCTCTACCGAAAAATCATCCGCAATTTGTGCCACATCCCCAATCGCACTCTGCTCGCTATCATCGTTACTCACCACCAGATGATGCCCATATACGAGTACGCCATTAAAATATTGCAACGCTTTTGTTTTGGTTTGACCTTTATTAAGCGTTACCGTTTTGACCGCTTTAAAGCTGTGTTGTTGGCTTAACCCAGCCGCTGCCGAGAGGGGTTGCCCGTGATTAACTTTGATTTCGACTGCTTGCGCCTGAAGACTCGCCGCAATACAGATCGCCACTGCTGAAGGTAAGAGATAAACTTTCATCGCGATATCCTTTGCCATAGGTCACAGAGGAACCAAGACACTTAAGGGAACAAAATTTGGCTTCAATCTGCACCCTTCTCACTTGTTAAAACAAAGTTAACGAGAGTTAGGTTCAATTCTCAGTATAGAAGATTAAAAAACACCTGCCCTTTTCTCTTATTTGCCATTACCCTAACCAGATTGCCACTTGCGCCAATCCCTTTCTCAATCGTTTGAAAACTAAGGTGAGTTATGTACGTTTTGGATCAACACATTGCCAAACAAATTGTGAGTCGCACCATGAAAATCATTGGGCACAATATCAATGTGATGAATGGTCAGGGCGTGATCTTAGGTTCGGGCGATCCCAAACGTATTGGCTCGACCCACGAGGGCGCGCTGCTTGCCATCGCCCAAAACCGCAATGTGGAACTGAGTGAAGAAGTGGCCTCAGGCTTACATGGCGTCAAACCCGGCATCAACTTACCCTTACATTATCAAGGGCAAATTATTGGGGTGATTGGTATTACTGGCGATCCGGCCGAGTTAACCCACTACGGCGAGCTGCTCAAAATGACCGCCGAGATGATTGTCGAGCAAGCCAACCAGCAGGATCAACTGCAGTGGGAAAATCGCCAGCGTGAAGAATTTATTCTGCAGTTGATTAAGGTGCAAACCGATGACGATGAACAATTACATCGCTGGGCCAAGCAACTCGACATCGATATCAGTCTGCCGCGAGTGGCCGCCATTATTGAGGTCAGTGAAAAGCAATCCGCGCCAACCCAGCACAAATCCGCTGCGTTTTCGTCATTAGTTCAGAGCGAGCAAAACGCAGACGAGCGTAATCCCAGAGTCAGCGAAATCCTCAAGCAAGTGCTGCATTTGCTGCAAAACCCCGATCGCGGTAACTTGATTGCGATGACCTCCATGTCGCAATTGGTGATCTTAAAACCGGCGTTTCTGGATGGTAAACAATGGGATCCCGGGCTTGAAAACCAGCGTATCGATAAACTGCTGCAGCGGTTACCGGCGCAGATGGATTTACATTTTAAAATCGCCCTTGGGCATTTTTTCCCTGAAAAAGGCGGCATTGCCCGCTCCTACCAAACCGCGCAGGAAACCTTAAACTTAGGCAAACAGCTCCATCCCGAGGGCACAAAATACCTGTTTGAAGACTACTCCTTGCAAGTGCTGCTATCGGGACTCAAGCATGATTGGCGTGGTCAGGCGCTGGCCAGCCCCTACCAACAGTTAGCCAAGGCCGATAAAAATGGCCAGCTACGTAAGACTTTAGCCGCCTATATCACTCACTTTGGTGATGCGCAGCAATGTGCTAATGCATTGTTTATTCATCGAAATACCCTAAGATATCGGTTAGATAAAATTCAGCAACTCACCAAGAGTGACATCCATTCCCTCCACGGACTGTTAAGTCTTTATCTTGGGCAGTTGATAGATACCTCGAATTACCGACTCGAGTAGAGCCCCATATCACCGCTAGAGTAAAACTCAGCATCAGCAAGCGTTAACTTATTGAATTGAAATTAGCGAGTAATTATCACTCACACAAACTCAGGCTTAATCCAGCAGGCGTTGCTTAATTTTGCTGCCCTCTGGTCAGATATTCACAAAATAAGTGAAAGATAATTTCGCCTCGTCCTTTCCTATAAATGCACAAGACACCCATACGGTTAAATTGCTTAAGGAAGGAAACCCCATGCAGCCATATCATGCCAAACTCAGCTCACTCGCCACTGCTTGCCTAATGGTCGGCTCAATGTTTGTCGCCCCACTTGCCAGCGCGGCGGAGCGTACCATTCCCGAATTAGTGGATGCAGTGAACGGTACGCCTGATGCGGCGAGTCGCGAGGCGGGTAAAAAAGTGAAACTGCGTAATCATACAAAAGGGTTTTGTACCTCGGGCTACTTTGCCCCAAATCCCCAATTGCACGATTCACTCAACATTCCCTTTTTTAATCAAAATCCCATTAAAGTGACCGCCCGTTTTTCCCTCGGCGGCACCAATCCTAAGCTGTCCGATAAAACCCCTGGACGCTTTATGTCATTGAAAATCGATGGAGAGCGGGAAAATCTCAACTTTGTCACCACCAATGTGCCAGTCTTCTTTGCCAGTAACCTTGAGGATTTTTACCTGTTCCAAACTAAAACCAAACAAGGCGCCGAAGGTAAGCAATGGCTTATCGATAATAAGCCCGACGCCAAAGCCTTTTTCGATTATCTAAAACAATTGCCGCCAAGTCCGAGTTTTGCCAATAGCCAGTACTTTGGGGTGAACAGTTTTCTGTTTACCGATAAGCAAAATAACAGCATTGCGGGTAAATGGATTTTTGAACCCGTAGCGGGCACGCAAGCACTCACTCCGCAAGCATTGGCACAGCTCGATGATGACTTTCTCAAGCCTGAGTTACTCAAGCGAATTCAGTCTCAACCCGCCAAGTGGGATCTGTATATTCAGTTAGCGGAGCAAGGCGATGAGATCAATAACCCGACAGTGCTCTGGCCCGAAAATCGTCAGCGCATTCTCGTCGGCCAAGTGGTGATTGATGGTAAGCGCGACAGCGATCCTCAAGTACAACAATGCGATAGAAGCATCTTTAACCCTCTGCTCCTGCCCAAAGGCATAGCAGCGTCGGATGACCCAATTCTCAATGCCCGCACCGCGGCATATGTGGAGTCCTTTATCCGTCGTCAATAAGCACGGCTCGCGGTGCAGTTCGCGTTAGCAAAACAAGATTCTTTACATTACATTCGAATTCACGGCCCTTATTTTGTGCGCACGCACAAAATAAGGGCCAATTCCGCCCGTAATTCCGTCGATTTACCCAAAGCTATTCAGTTTACAGTGTTCAATAATAGGCTGACCTTAAAGCAACCTTTATTTGACTTGGGGTTAAATAAAGACTGCGCCCTACAAAAACAGCCAAAACCACTTAAGAACTTCAGCCAAGACTGAACGGGACAACCTATGAACTTAGTGCTCATCCTCATCGGCGTGATTGCATTTATTGTTATCGCGACCTCAAAATTTAAGCTCCATCCGTTTTTAACCTTAATTCTGGCCGCCTTTATCGCCGCCTTCGCCTACGGTTTACCGAGTGGCGATATTGCCAAAACCATCACCACAGGCTTTGGTAATATCCTCGGTTATATCGGTCTGGTGATCGTATTAGGGACTATTATCGGTATCATCCTCGAAAAGAGCGGCGCCGCCATTACCATGGCGGACGTGGTGATCAAAGTGTTGGGCAAACGTTTCCCCACACTCACTATGTCCATCATCGGTTATTTAGTGTCGATTCCGGTGTTTTGTGACTCGGGTTTCGTGATCTTAAACTCGCTTAAACAATCCATGGCCAACCGCATGAAGGTCTCGAGCGTGTCCATGAGCGTAGCGTTAGCCACTGGTCTTTATGCCACTCACACCTTTGTGCCGCCCACGCCAGGCCCTATCGCCGCGGCGGGTAACTTAGGGTTAGAGTCCAACTTAGGCTTAGTGATTGGTGTCGGTTTATTGGTTGCAGCCGTTGCCGCGCTCGCGGGGATGTTCTGGGCGAACCGTTTTGCCAGTGTTGAACCCGATGGCGAAGGCGCGGAAGAACTCAAAGCCCAAGCCGCTGATTTTGAAGCCTTAAAACAAAGCTATGGCACTCTCCCTAGCCCATTAAAGGCATTTGCACCGATTTTTGTGCCTATCCTATTAATTTGCTTAGGCTCTATCGCCAACTTCCCATCGGCACCACTGGGCAAAGAAGGCCTATTCAGCCTGTTAGTCTTCCTCGGCCAACCCGTTAACGCCCTGCTTATCGGTCTGTTCCTGTCACTACTGTTACTGAAAAGCGATAACAAGATTGCCGAGTTTAGCGAGCGCATCAGCCAAGGTTTAGTTGCAGCAGCACCGATTATTTTGATCACTGGTGCCGGTGGTGCCTTCGGCGCGGTGTTAAAAGCCACACCAATTGGCGACTACCTCGGTAGCTCACTGTCGGCGCTCGGGGTGGGTATCTTTATGCCCTTTATCGTCGCCGCCGCGCTGAAATCGGCTCAAGGTTCATCCACCGTCGCCCTAGTGGCCACTTCGGCTCTAGTCGCACCTATGCTGGGCGATATTGGTCTTGGTAGCGATATGGGACGCGTGCTAACCGTGATGGCCATTGGTGCCGGCGCCATGACAGTCTCCCACGCCAACGACAGCTTCTTCTGGGTGGTCACTCAATTTAGCCGCATGAGCGTTAAACAAGCCTATAAAGCACAAACCATGGCGACCCTTATCCAAGGCGTCACCGCAATGCTGACCGTGTATGTACTAAGCTTAGTGCTGCTCTAAGCCGCACTTTTCTCATCCTTGGGCGCACCCCTGCGCCCAAAAAGCTGTAGGATTTTGAATGAAGATAGTTATCGCCCCCGATTCCTTTAAAGAAAGCTTAAGCGCACTCGATGTGGCTAATGCGATCGAACAAGGCTTAACACAAGTGATCCCAGACTGTGAGATTGTCAAAATTCCCGTCGCCGATGGCGGCGAAGGGACGGTGCAATCTATGGTCGATGCCACTGGCGGCAGCATTGTCAATTTAGAGGTCATGGGGCCACTGGGCCATAAAGTCAAAGCCCATTACGGCATTTTAGGCCAGCAAGCCAAAGGCCCGATTGCTGTGATTGAAATGGCCTCAGCCTCGGGTTTACACCATGTACCAAGGGACAAGCGTAACCCGCTGCTCACCACCAGTTATGGTACGGGCGAGCTGATTTGTGATGCGCTTAATCGCGGGATAAAGCACATTATTTTAGGCTTAGGCGGCAGTGCGACCAATGATGGCGGCGCCGGTATGGCCCAAGCGCTGGATATTTTACTGCTGGATAAACAAGGTAAAACCTTAAGTGCGGGCGGCGCGGCGCTGTCTCAGCTTGCCAGTATCGATATGAGCCACGCCCATCCGCTACTGAAAGAATGCACGTTTGAAGTGGCCTGCGATGTCGATAATCCGCTGTGTGGCGAGCGTGGCGCTTCGGCCATATTTGGCCCACAAAAAGGCGCAACACCAGAGATGGTCAGCACCTTAGACGCAGCACTGAGTCACTATGCCGATGTGATTGCCCAAAGTGGCGTCACCGATCACCGCAACCAAGCTGGCGCGGGCGCGGCGGGCGGTATGGGCCTTGGCGTAATGGCCTTTTTAGGCGCAGAGCTTAAACCCGGTGTCGAGATTGTGATGCAAACGGTGGGACTGGCAGACAAAATTCGCGGCGCGGATCTTGTTATCACGGGCGAAGGCCGAATCGATGGCCAGACCATATTTGGCAAAACCCCGATGGGCGTCTTAAAGCAAGCGCAGCTGCAAAATATTCCGACTATCGGGATTGCGGGTTGCCTTGGCGACAATGCCAATGCCGTGCTTGAGCAAGGTATGGCGGCGATTTTCCCCATCATTCCACACTTAAGTCCACTGGACGATGTGCTGGCGAATGCCAAAACCAATCTGACCAATACTGCCCGTAATATTGGCGCGGTCTTGATGCTGGGCCAGCGCTAACTTTACCTTAGTGTTGTGATAGCTAACGACATACACCCAAGGCGCTATTCATAGCGCCTTTGTTTATTCTGTAACCCAAGCACTGACTTAAGCGGTGTTTTAGTGCTTGATGCCTAAAAGGCCTTGCAGTAAAGTGAGCTCCCTTTTTGGTAATCCGTAAACGGGTTTAAGCGCCATGTATTTGGTTATACTCTTAATCACCTTTGCGGTTTCACTATAAGAATTAATAGACGGCAAGCCCCATGACCCAAAAACTCCCTCGCCAAGCCATCGCATCCGAAGACAGTTTGATGCGGATTTTCACTGTGCCCGAAGATGCGGAATCCACCTTAAGCATTATCGAGCAGAAGCTTTCCGAGGACTTAGCGGGCTTTTTGGGTGAGAGTATTGCCGCGCTGGAAAAGCCGCTCTCCGAAATCGAAACCGATTTTCAAGCCTTTGAAATTCCAAGCCAGCCGCGTTTTGTCTCCGACTACACTGACGAAATTATGCAAAATCTCGTGGCGCATTCTGTACATACAGCGGCGCCCAGTTTTATTGGCCATATGACCTCGGCACTGCCCTATTTCGTGTTACCACTGTCGAAGATGATGGTGGGGCTGAATCAAAACTTGGTTAAAATTGAAACCTCCAAAGCCTTTACGCCGCTTGAGCGTCAAGTGCTCGGCATGATGCACCATTTGATTTACGCTCAAGATGATGATTTTTATCGTAATTGGATGCACAGCGCCAACCATTCCCTCGGCGCATTTTGCTCCGGCGGCACTGTGGCTAACATCACCGCACTGTGGATTGCCCGCAACCAATTACTCAAGGCCGATGGCGACTTTAAAGGCGTGACCAGCGAAGGCTTAATCAAGGCGCTGCGCCACTATGGCTTCGATGATTTAGCGATTCTGGTCTCCGAGCGCGGCCACTACTCTTTAGGTAAGGCCGTCGATCTGCTCGGTATCGGTCGCGACAATATCATCAGTATCCCAACCGATGGCAATAATAAAGTCGACGTTGCCAAAATGCGCGAAGTTGCCGCCGAACTGGCGAATCAACGCATCAAAGTCATGGCAATTGTTGGGGTTGCAGGCACAACAGAGACAGGCAATATCGACCCACTGCGCGAACTTGCCGCCTTAGCAAGTGAGCTAAACTGCCACTTCCATGTGGATGCGGCTTGGGGCGGCGCAAGCTTATTATCGAATAAATACCGTCACTTACTCGATGGTATTGAACTGGCGGACTCAGTCACCATCGATGCCCATAAGCAAATGTATGTCCCCATGGGCGCGGGTATGGTGCTGTTTAAAAATCCTGAGTTTGCCCATGCCATTGCCCACCACGCCGAATATATCCTGCGCCGAGGCTCTAAGGATTTAGGCAGCCAAACGCTCGAAGGCTCACGCCCCGGCATGGCCATGTTAGTGCATGCCTGCTTGCAGATTATCGGCCGCGATGGTTACGAAATCCTGATCAATAACAGCCTTGAAAAAGCCCGTTATTTTGCCGAGCAAATCGACGCACACCCCGACTTTGAGCTAGTTACCGCGCCAGAGCTGTGCCTGCTCACCTATCGTTATGTGCCCGCGGAGGTGCAGGCCGCCATGCAAGTGGCGATTGAACAAGGCGATAAAGTGAAACTCGCTCGCTTTAATGAGCTGCTCGATGGCCTAACCCAATTTATTCAAAAACACCAACGCGAACAGGGCAAATCCTTTGTCTCCCGCACCCGCATTCAACCCGCCCGCTACTTTAGACAACCCACAGTGGTGTTTCGCGTCGTATTAGCTAATCCTTTGACTAGCCATGAGATCCTGAATCAAGTGCTTATCGAGCAAGGTGAAATTGCCGCATTGGATAAAGAGTTCTTACCCGCGCTATTAGCTATGGTCAATGAATAGCGAGTGATTTAGCGCAAGCTTTAAATCTCATTCAAATACAGAATGTTAATCACAAACAGCCGCAAATATTTGCGGCTGTTTTTGTTTGCAGGCTAAATTGGCAGAAAGCTTGGTGAGATAACAAAGATAAAGCTCTTCTGTTCAGTCGTAGATACGCCGAATTCCATTGCTTCCGTGACACGCCGTGAAGCCATCCATGGCGGCTCTGCGATGATATCCATATCATCGAAGGTCACGTCCGCAATCGAATTCGCCTTAGCAAATCTCGGTGTAATCTGCGGCAACGTTTGAAAAGATGGGAGTTTAGCAGTTGTACGCATGTTCTACCCTTAACCAATCAAATGGTGAACAGACATGACGCGATTAGCGGCATCGACACGCCGACAGCAATCACCAATAAAGGCAGGTATTTTTAAATATGGATTTTCCCTTGGCATACGCTACCCCACGCAGGTTAACGTGCCAACGCTTCACAGCGTTGGCTAAGTGCGCTTATAGGTATATGGGGATGTTAGGCGGGAGAAAAGCACTTCCGTTAACGGGGACGTTTATTTTTAAATTTTTACATCAAGCTAACTTTAGTCTTACAGCTAGATCTAATCCGTCAGCACTTAGCCCAACATTGCTCCCGCTATAAATACTAATTAATTCTTTGGAGGCTAATTTATTCATCGCATCATCAATAGATACCCTGTTCAAACCTATTGCGCCTAGTTTTTCATAAATTCCAAATTTACTGATGACATCGCTAGTTTCACTTTTAGCAATATTTACAATACTTTTAAAGACTTCGGTTTCAGTAACTGAATTGAATTTGTCCCATAGCTTATGACTTTCATTTTCAGATTTATCACTACTAGAGCTATCAGAATATAACCCTTCCCATCTATGGAGCTTATCAGTAAGAGCAAGCAACTCATCTTTCATATTGTTATTTTCCAATATAAGATTAGCCACCTCATCATGAAAACGTGTGATTTCATCTACATGCTTACTAACACTCTCAGTCAAGCTCCCTACTTGACCAGTTAACTCATTAATCTTAATATCTTTATCAATTAAACGAGAGTTAATTCTCTCAATTTCTTTATTTTTCTCTGCAATCTCATCATCCTTGATTTTTATAGTCTCGATAAAGCCCCGCTCTTGACCAAGGGCGAACTTTTTAATTTTTAACGACTCATCAACAGTTAATACTTCTAACTCCTCAATTGTATTTCTGGACTGTTTCAATAAGGAAAGTTGTTTAATGTGATATTTGTAAATGTATTTTGACGGGATTGGATATATAAAAATATAAGCCAAAGCGGAAAGTAATGGGTATACAAATCCATTTGACATTAAGTAACCTAACGGCTCATAAAAAGGTGTTGAGAAAAGGCTTGTACTGATAAATATATCAATTGCGTTGTATTTTTGATATGGTTCCATTGAAGAAAACAGAACAATTAATATTTTATAATTCCATAAGCACCAAGAAACTAAAAAGCTACTCGATAATGGACTTGATACTCTGTCATATAAAGTAGCTTTAATTGAATTAGTAAATTGCTCAAACATACACGTCTCAAAGTTCATCTACAATTAACACGATGATAACGTCAACATTATGTCTTTTACTAGCGATTTTATGACGAAAATGCTTTAACGAGACACCCATTGTTAAATTTCTAAAAGTGGTTGTAAGCATTACTCGATTTTCTTTGCATGACTTGCAAACAACACAAAAGCAGAAAGAGTTCACCTCCCCTCGGAGTTGCCGCAGGGCATTAGCGTTCGTTGCGTGAGCGAGGCATGGATGCAGAGATAGCGTCAGTCGAATCAGGGACGAGCGTCTGACGCGATAGCATAAGGACGCTTAATGCCCAAGGGGCTTTCAACTCCGTTGGGGCGTCTTGGAGCATCCAAGGAGGATAGGACGAGCAGTCCTCCTTGGTCGGGTGTGGGGTGAAGCCCCACGACTTTGACTTTGCTTTTAAATAATTTAACGAGCCCCCTCCTTGGTCGACTCTTGATTATAAATCAGGGGGTGAAACCCACGATGTTGTTTTAGTCTTGAATAACAAGGTAAAACAATCATCAAAAATGAGCTGATAAATAAATGTTTTCCTTCCAGATAGTCGAGGTTTGCTCGATGTTGGTTTTTGCACCACGTCAGAGTAATCTAGCCAAAATCAATATTTAGACATTTTTATAACCAATGCAAAGGAGTTGCGATGAAATACTATTTATCGATGTTGCTCACCCTCTGTTGTCTACTGAGTCCATCCGCAAACGCGAGCCAAACTTGTGATGCTGAGTGCCAATTACCGCAAATTCATGCCTACTTTAAAGCCTTAGATAAGGTCAGCCAATCGGGTTCTAGCGAACAAGATGTCGATGATTTTCTGGGATTACTGCATCCCAATGTGAATTATATCCACCTCGAATATGGCGCTAATTTTGATAGGGCCAGTTGGCGCAGTGCCTTTATCCGCAATATTGCTCGGGGCGCCTATCAACAGCCGAAGGAGCAACGGGTATTAAATTACATTGTGGGTAAAAACCATGTCGCCGTCGAATATGCCCACGGCAGCATTCAACCCGATGGACAATGGCAGCAAGAGCTGCCCCTACTCGTCTTATTTGGCTTTACCGATGGCAAAATATCCCTGGTAAAAGAGCTGTGGTAAGGCTTATTCGATAAAGAGGGTAAACCGATACAGGCTTAAAGCTATTGAGTTGAAAAGTATCAATTAAACCATTAGATATAGGCTTTAATACACCTCACAAGAAAAGGAATGGCGATGTACTTTTTTGCGGCTTTTGGCCTATTGATGCTGTGCTTTAGCCTTGTGATGGTCGTCAGGCCTGCGGCGTTCGCGGATGGCATTATCGCATTTAGCGAGCTGCCCTACTTCCATATTGTTGAAGTGGTTAGCCGAATTATTGCGGGTGTCATTTTTATCCAATATTGCGCCGATACCCGATTTCCACAGATCATTCTTGCGATAGGCATTGTCTTACTCTGTGTGGGAATAGGCTTGGCATGTACGCCGCCGAGTAAGCATCGTAAATTTGCCCTATGGTCAGCCCAAGCGTTTAAGAATCAATTCCGCTTAATCGGTGTTGTTTCCGTCCCGCTGTCTTTGCTACTGATTTATGCTGCTGGCGTTGCCTAAAGCACAGAGATATTTCACCCAGAATTCGACGACTGTAGTACCGAGTATAAAAGCGCAAGATTCGGGTCGAGTAACCTGCCCTAACCCTTCACTATGTCTCTATCGGCGCATATTGGCCGAGGCAATCAATGGAGACATATCTATGGCAGTGTTACAGGGAAAGGTCGCAATCATTACTGGGGCAAGTTCGGGGATTGGCTATGCCACCGCAAAACGCTTCGCTCGTGAAGGCGCAAAACTGGTGCTGGGCGCGCGCCGCGGCGCCATATTGGCCTCATTGGTGGATGAGATCATCAGCCAAGGCGGTGAAGCGGTTTATCTGGCGGGCGATGTGACCGACGAGGTGTATGCCAGTGACTTAGTGGCGCTTGCCGTCGAGCAGTATGGTGGATTAGATATCGCCTTTAATAATGCCGGCATTAATGGTGAGTTAGGCGTGGATTCGGATGCGCTTAGCCGTGCCGAATGGGAAAACACTCTAACAACCAACCTTACCAGTGCATTTTTAGCGGCAAAATATCAATTACCACAAATGCTTAAACGTGGCGCAGGGTCGATTATTTTTACATCTTCCTTTGTTGGCTATACCATAGGCTTTCCGCAAACGGCGGCCTATGCGGCGAGTAAAGCGGGGATGATTGGCTTAACCCAATCCTTGGCCGTTGAGTACGGTGCGCGCGGGATTAGGGTCAATGCGCTCTTGCCAGGCGGCACAGATACGCCGATGGGGCGGGAGTTTGCTAATACCCCGGAGACCATGGCCTTTGTGAAGAATCTTCATGCCCTCAAGCGCCTCGCAGAACCCGCGGAAATCGCCCAATCGGCGCTATATCTTGCCTCCGATGCGGCCAGTTTTACCACAGGGATAGCCTTATTGGTCGATGGTGGTGTGTCCATCTGTAAAACCTAAGGAATGGATAACGATGACCCAAGATTACGAGCGAATTGCGCGTGCCATTGACTTTATTCGTCAGCATGTGGGTCATCAACCCTCACTGGCCGAGATTGCGGCGCACGTCCATTTAAGTGAATACCATTTCCAGCGGCTCTTTAGTCGCTGGGCAGGGATCACTCCCAAACGTTATTTGCAGGCCTTAACCCTAGAGCGGGCAAAACAGTTATTGCAGCAGCCGTCCCACTCGACCTTGAGTGCCAGTTATGAGTTAGGCCTGAGCAGTGGCTCGCGCTTATACGATCATTTTGTGCAACTCGAGGCGGTCACCCCCTTCGAATATCGCCAGCAGGGTTTAGGGATCAGCATTGCCTATGGCTATCATTCCACCCCCTTCGGGTTGGCCTTTATCGCCCAAACGGCACGGGGCATTTGCCAGTTTGATTTTGTCGATATGCAGCAAATTCAATCACCATTAGAACGTCTAAAGCAAAGCTGGAGTCAGGCCACCATTTATGAGGACACGGCGCAAACGGCAAGCTTAATTGATCACCTCTTTAGCCAGTACTTTGCTGACTCGAGTGCCGCAGCGCTGAATTTAACAGCACCTAATACTCAGACTATTCACCAAGCCGAGCCAGCCCCGTTATCGCTCTGGGTAAAAGGCACTAATTTTCAGCTCAATGTGTGGCGCGCCCTACTGAATTTACCTAAGGGAGAGGTCGCCTCCTACGGTGATATTGCTAAGGCCATTGGTAAGCCTAAGGCCTCACGCGCCGTCGGTACGGCGATTGGCGCTAATCCGGTGGCATTACTTATCCCCTGCCATCGAGTGCTACGTCAAAGTGGTGAACTTGGCGGTTATCGCTGGGGTGAAACCCGTAAACATGCCATATTGGCAAGGGAAGCGGCCTATTGTGAGTAAAAGATCCACCAGCGGGTTTAACTGGGCTTTTCTGTTATTAACTGTGCGCAACTCTATAACGGCGCTTGACTCTAAACTTAGCTCTACTTTTAACTGCGCGACGACCCAATTCTTAGCCATTGAATAATCAGGGAGGCAAACATGCCGACGCATTCCCCATCTCAACTGGGACCTAACCCGAATGACAAATCCCCCTTAAAAGGATTCCCTCAGGTGGGATTTCTGAAGAACTTTATTAGCCGCGACAACATTATCGTCGGCGATTACACCTATTATGATGACCCAGCTGGGCCAGAGCGTTTCGAGTCAAACGTGCTTTATCACTTTGACTTTATTGGCGATAAGCTGATTATTGGTAAATTTTGTGCCATTGCACGGGATGTTAAGTTCATTATGAATGGCGCCAATCATCAGGTGTCGGGCTTTTCCACTTATCCCTTTTATATCTTCGGCAATGGTTGGGAAAAGGCGGCACCTAAGCCCGAGGATTTACCCTTTAAGGGCGACACCCATATATGCCATGATGTGTGGATAGGTTATAACGCCACCATTATGCCCGGCGTCAACGTCGGCCACGGTGCCATTATTGCCAGCCAAGCCGTGGTCACTAAGGATGTGCCGCCCTATGCGATTGTCGGCGGCAACCCCGCGACTGTAATTAAGTTGCGATTTGCTCCCGAAGTAATAGACACATTACTCGCCATTGCGTGGTGGGACTGGCCAATTGAGAAAATCAGCGAGCATTTACCTGCCATTGTGGGCGCCGATCTTAGCCAATTAGCCCGCTTGGCCGATGAGATACACACGCGGCCCTAAGCGTTGGCGGCAGAAAACAACGCACAGAACTTCCCCAAAAACACGGCAAAGCGCAATTTTGTACAAAAGTGTCGAGGCGTTCTGGGTTACTATCTGGCAAAACAAGCGTTAAACGCCTTGGTCTTGATAAACCAACTTGCCCATTCATCCAGTCGATAAAGGAGGTCGAATGAACACTGAACATGCGGCCTACCACATCGCCAATGAACTGGGTGGCCTTGAGCTACTTAATGCCCACTACCATAAGCAAAATTTTAGTCGCCACACCCACGAAGGTTACACGGTTGGCGTAATTGAAACAGGCGCCCAGCGCTTTTATCGTACCGGTGGCAACCATGTGGCGCCAAAGCACAGCATTATTCTTGTCAATGCCGACGAAGTGCATAATGGCTGTAGCGCCACCGAAGACGGCTGGTCCTATCGTGCTATGTATCCCGTCCCTGCTCAATTTGCCAATATGACTCAGGAGTTCATTTCAAGTCGCGGCGCGCCCTATTTCCCGCAACCCGTAGTGCAGGATCCTGAGCTTGCCGAATTGCTGCGCCTCACCTTTAGCACCTTAGATACCTCGGACAATCGTCTACTGCGCGAAAGTCTGGTCTATTCGAGCCTGACGCAACTTATGGCGCGCCATGGCCGAAATTATCCTTGTGAACACTTGGGGGCAAACGCTAAACCCGCATTAGCCTTGGTGAAATCCTTTATTGACGATCATCCCGCGGCCGATATATCCCTCGAAGAGTTGGCCACACTCGCGGGATTAAGCCCCTATTATTTGCTCAGACAATTTCAACGTTGTTATGGTCTGCCGCCCCACGCCTATCAAACTCAGGCCAGAGTCAGACTGGCAAAACAGAAAATAGGCCAAGGGATCAAGCTGCTAGATGTTGCCATGGAATGCGGTTTTCATGATCAAAGCCATTTAAACCGCCATTTTAAAAAGACTGTCGGGATCACCCCTGGGCAATTTGCTAAGGGGATTGGCCGCAATATTATCCAAGCTTAAACCCTGATTTTACGTTAGCCTTAACCCCTTATATTCTTTTTATCCCAGCCGTAGTGAGGAGTCAGAGTGTCAGAACCGTATATTATCCACACCCAAACATCCAGTAAAACCAAGGCGTTTTTCAAAGGCACACTCGCCATGTTGCCACTCACCATTGCCGTGGTGCCTTGGGGGATCCTCGCAGGTTCATTCGCGATTGAGGTCGGACTGACACCAATAGAAAGTCAGGCCATGTCGGCGATTATTTTTGCGGGCGCTGCACAATTGGTCGCACTCGGCATGGTTAAGGCGGGGATTGGTCTGTGGAGCATTTTAATCACGACTTTGCTGATCACTTCGCGTCACTTGCTGTATGCCATGGCGATGCGCAGCCAAATCAGCCCCTTACCACTCAAATGGCGCCTCACTCTGGGCTTTTTATTGACCGATGAACTCTTTGCCATTGCCAACCAAGGCAAGCTGCACAAATTCGATCCTTGGTACGCGTTGGGCGGCGGCCTGAGTTTTTACCTCGGCTGGAACCTCGCCACCCTGCTCGGCATTATCGCTGGCAATGCTATCGATAACTTAGGCGAATTAGGACTCGACTTTGCCATTGCCGCGACCTTTATTGCCCTCGTGGTCCCCACAGTGAAAAAGCCGTCAATCCTAGTCTGTGTGCTGGTTTCGCTCACCTTAGCTGTGGTATGCGCCGTACTGGATATTCAGGCGGGACTGTTAATTGCCGCCCTATCGGGAATGAGCGCTGGCGTGCTCTATGCCAAAGTCACGGGCGAGGATAAGCCAGCCCCCAAAACCGACACGACCGCCACCCAAGCTGAGGAAACACTATGATCTGGTTAATGATTTTTTCAATGGCGGCGGTGGTGTTTATCAGTCGGCATTTACTGCTCGAGCCAAAACTGCCACTAAGGCTGAGTAAAAATACCCAGACCTTTTTGAGTTATTCGGCGCCCGCGGTACTCACGGCCATCTTTGCACCTATCGTATTCGTGCAGGAGGGAAAACTCGATTTAAGCTTAGATAACAGCTACTTGATATGCGCTGTGGTCGCAACGGTATTAGCATTTGTCACGCGCAATACCCTATTGACCACAGTGCTGAGCATGGGACTTTTCTTTGCTATTCATTAACCATAGCAGTGCTTGAGGCCACTTTGGCCGTTAACTTATGGCCCCAAATGGCGTAGTAAAATATCAAGCCGTAGCAAGGTAACAGTAAGAAGTACGCCATTTGGCTGTCACCTTGGCTATGGGCGATGTAGCCATAGAGCAGTGGCAGAATCGCACCGCCTGCAATCCCCATGATCAGTAGCGCCGATGCCGTGGCCGTTAAGCGCCCGAGCCCTTCAAGGGCTAATGGCCACACCGCAGGCCATACCAAGGCGTTTGCTAACCCAAGCAGGGCTAAGTAAAGCACGGGATCGGGCACGGGTAACACGCCTAACCAACCGAGTAACAGCTCAGATAAAGCTTGGCTTTGACTGTCGCTGAGCAAGACCCCGAGGGTAAATAACAAGCCCGCGATAGCCGAGCCCACTAATGCTGTTTGCTGGCTGATCCATCTTGGGATCAGCAGGATTCCGAGCACATAGCCAAGTACCATAAATCCCATGGTGTAGGAGGTCATCATGCCAAAGTGCGCAACACCTAGCCCCTGACTGAATAGACCAATACTATCGCCAGCAATCACCTCGGCGCCCACATAACAGAAGAGTGTCAGTGCCCCTAATATCACCTGCGGATATTGTAGAATCGCCTTCCAATCGGCTTGAGTTCGCTCGACTCGCTCTCCTAATTCGGGCTCTGGCAGCGGTGAAAACCACACAAAGGCCATCAACCCCAAAAGTACAAACATCATCATTAAATAGGGTTGTACTAAACGATTGGCTAATTCCGTTAACGCCAATTGGCGCTGCGCCTCGGACAGGCTGGCCAATGCCGTTTCACTGTAAGGTTCCATACCCGTTAAAATCCAGGCCGTGAAGATTATTGGCACAATAAAGCCCGCGCCCTTATTCACTATCCCCATTAAACTTATCCGCATTGCCGCACTTTCCCGTGGGCCAATACAGACAATGTAAGGATTGGCCGCCGTTTGCAGCAAGGTTAAGCCTGTACCCAACACAAATAACGCCAAGAGGAAGGTCGCAAAATGGCCTACCAAAGCCGCCACAATAAACAAGCCAGCGCCTGCCGCCATAATCCCTAAACCTAAGGTCATGCCCATCTTATAGCCAAGACGCGTGAGGATGGATGAGGTCGGCAGCGCCATCACAAAATAAGCAATGTAAAACACAAAGGTGACTAAATAGGCTTCAAACTCATTCAACTGACAGGCGATTTTTAAAAATGGGATCAAGGCTCCATTGAGCCAAGTCACAAAGCCAAACACAAAAAATAAAATCCCTATCAATAACATAGGAATAAAACTGCCCTGCGGCGAGGCCGTGGCTTGGGTACTGTCGGACGTGAATTTCATCGTTTCACCTTTTGTTATTGGTTTATTGTTATTTTGCTTGTTGAATGGGCCATGGGTTGAGTACTTAGCTCACCCAAATAAATGCCGCTTTAGTTATTGTTTTAATTGATATATCGATAACTTATGCAAACCGTGCCTGCTCGGCTTGATACAACAACTCCCCTGCAATCCAGACAGCTAAAACTCTCTGCTCGTCATCCAGCCAGACCCAATCCGCCTGTTTACCTTCGGCAATATCCCCCAATTGCGGCCGCTGAATAAACTCGGCTGGCGTGCGTGTCGCCATCTGTACTGCGTTGCTAAGGCCAAGATTGAGTTCGGTGACGGCATAACGCACAGCGCTTGCCATATCCAGCACTGAGCCCGCTAAGGAACCATGCTGGTCCCTCAGCGTCATCCCTTCGCGAACCACTTTGCCATCGAAGAACTGAAATTCCGTTTGATCGCTCCCTAAGGGCGACATGGCATCGGTGACTAACATCAGATGCTCAGCACCCTTTGCTCGCCACGCCGCCAATGCCGAAATGGGGTGCACATGTTGACCATCGAGAATAATTCCGCAGTAGGTGTTTTCACTGGCAAATGCCGCACCCACCATGCCCGGCTCGCGGGACGTCAGTGCCGACATGCCGTTGTAGAGGTGTGTAAAACCCGATGCGCCAGCCTCAATGGCCTTAAGCACTGTCTCACCATCGGCATTCGAATGCCCAAGGCTGACAATGGCGCCGGAGGCCACGAGGCGTTTGATTTGTTCTGGAGTGGCAGATTCTGGCGCTAGGGTGATGAGCCTGACACCGAGATCTTGCCTTAAGTACAGCTGCCACTCGCGTTCAGTGATGCCGCGTAAATGTGCGGGAGGGTGACAACCGCGTTTTGCGAGCGACAAATGCGGGCCTTCAAAGTGGATACCGATAATCCCTGGAACTTGGCAATCTATCGCCTCGGCCACCGCATCGGCCGCCGCCTGCATCACCTCAATATCGTCGGTGATCACCGTCGGTAGCATGGCCGTGGTCCCAAACTGGCGATGGGCCTGCATCATCAACCTTAAGGTTTCCAACGTCGGTACATGATTGAACATCACGCCCCCACCACCATTGACTTGGGTATCGATAAATCCCGCTACCAGCGTGCCAGAGGTCAATCGGTAATGTGGTTTATCCGCTGTACACTCTGTCGGTATTGTGGATTTAAGGCCGCAAATAATGCCATTCGACACCTCAATCGCGCAGTGCTCTGTGAGATTGCCTTGAGTTAGCACCTTAGCGCCGTCGGCTATCAGCATAAAATCCGTATTAGGCTTCATAGCTTATCCCCGCATCGAGCCCGTGGCCGAGCAAGGCCGCGCCGCGCACGCCACTGGCCGAACCGAAGTCGGCCAATTTAAATTGCGGCAACGTTACGCCATCAAATAGATGGGCCTTAGTCGCTTGGGGTAAGAAAGCGAGAATTTCTTTCACCTCGGATAATCCGCCGCCCAACACGATAATATCCGGGTCCATCGCCAGCACTAATGAAGCCATTAAGCTGCCGAGAATATCCATATAAGTTTCAAAGGTTTTGATGGCGAGCGGGTCGTTGCGGCGCAGTGCACTCAGCCATGCAAAGGTATCGGCCGTTTGCCCCGCGATATCTTGGTAGAGTCTGCCAAGTCCAGTGCCTGACACATAGGTTTCGGCGCAGCCCTCAAGCCCACAGCCACAGGCATAGAGCGGCAGTTGATGTCGACGGGCAACATTGGCGCTCACGCCTTGATGACCAAACTCTCCGGCGAGTCGGTTTGCGCCGAGATATAACTTGCCATCGATACATAACCCCCCGCCAGTGCCGGTGCCGAGAATCATCCCCAGTACGCGGGAGTATCCCCTGCCTACCCCGAGTACCGCTTCGGAGAGGGCAAAACAGCGGCAATCGTTACCAATTGCCACGGTCCGATTGAGCAACTGAGCAAGATCATGGGCAACACGGCGTTGATTAAGGCAAGGCACATTACTCGAAATCACAGTCCCATCGGCTTTCACTACCCCGGGGAGCGCAATCCCAACGGTACCGCGCTCACCACATTGCTGATCCGCCTTTTCGATTTGCTCGGCCAGCGTTGCCATAAAGGCACAGTAGTCCTGCCTAGGAGTACTTAAACGCCACTTGTCCTGTAGCGCTAATTGAGTATCAAAAATCGCTAACTCAATCTTTGTTCCACCTATATCTAAACCGTAATACATGCCCTTGCCCTTATTTATATTTATTTTACAAAGGGATATACATTGACACCCTGCACAACTCGATTGACTTGCCCCGTAGGACAAGGATTATCCGGCGATACTTTTAGTTGAATCGCTTTATAGATGGCTAGGATTTGACACCACAAAATAAAGGGTAATCCCAACCAGACTTCGTTAAGGCCACTGCTGCCAGTTAACAATTCTTCGGAGAGCGTCAATACAGATAATGCTTGATTATCTCGCTTAAGCTCTTGAATTAAATCGTTATCATATTGACGAGCATAGGGATCCGACGACACCATCACTAGCACTTGCGTATGACTATCGACTAAAGATTTTGGCCCATGGCGAAACCCGAGTGGGCTCTCAAAGGCACTCACCACTTGCCCAGCGGTGAGTTCAAGGTACTTAAGCGCCGCCTCTTGGGCGATGGCCTTAAGTGGCCCGCCCCCGAGGAACACCACCCGCTTGCTGGGCTGCTCGGATTGCAGACGGATGTCAGCTAACCGCTCAGTTAAGATGTGCTCGGCCATCTCGATGCATTGCGTCAACACCTGAGAATTTGGCGCAAAAATCAACAAGGTTGCCAAGTACATACAGGTAAAACTGCTGGTCATGGCAAAACTCACGTCGTGGGTTTCATCGGGCAACTTATACAAGTAGCAGTGGGATTTGTCGGCGCAATAGCTGGCGAGCTTTCCCTGACCATTACAGGTGATCGCCAGATGGTAACAATCATCGACCAATTGCTCCGCCAGTTCGACCGCCGCCATACTCTCGGGGCTGTTTCCCGAGCGGCCATAGGAAATCAACAGTGTAGGAATATTGCCCCGCAGATACAGCTCTGGATGACTCACAATATCCGTGGTGCTGATGGCTTCAACTTGTTGGGTTGCCAAAGGTAAATGCTGCTGAATATGGGCCGCGAGCACATCTCCTATATAGGCCGACGTCCCTGCCCCAGTGAGGATAATCCTTAACTGCGGCTTTGCCAGAATCGGCGTCAACCAAGCTGCAATAGTGCGATTATCACTGTGCTGCTCGCTCACTTTGCGCCACATTTTCGGCTGCTGGCTGATTTCCTTCGCCGTCCAAAAGGCGCCATATTGGGTTAATTGCTCTGCACTCAATAACAGGTTGCTATCTTCATGTTCGAATGGAGAAAGAGGACTGGTTAACATCAAAATATCATCCCTTTAAAGGTGATTGCATCACAGGAAGCTGGCAGGCATTGGCGTAATCGGCCAATACTTCGGTAATTTTATGCAGCACGAGTTCACGGGCCGTGGGCTTAAGTTCCCCCGCCAACACCGCCGTATACTGGTTAGGTAGATACTGACTGATCAGCGGTAGAGGAATGCTCTGGGCTAAGTTGTTCAATAGCTGCTCGACCTTGTTTTGCAGACTCGGCCAGTAGTAACGCACTCGGTCACTAAAGCTAAAGCCCAGTTGCCACTTTAATGCCTCGTTGTCGGCATAAAACCCTTGCCAATACTTAGGGTTATCTCGCATCAATTCAAAACAGCTTTGACGCAAATCCGAGCATTGTTCAGGCTGGCACAGCACATTTTCGATATGGGACAGGGCAAACAAGGCCTCACGCAGAGCAAAGGTAAGCTGTGGGCCCACTTTTAAAATCGCGAAATGCTGCTGCACTAAGGCTTGATACCCCATGCTGAGCTGATAATCGGTCGAATGCGCCTCAAACACTAATCTGGGATAACCGCGAATGAACTCACTTTGGGCATGGGTTGCCTCGGGTTCAAACAAATGCACTTGGCTGTTATCAAACTCCACCCCAGGCTGAACGACGACCGCAATCACCTTTTGCCAAACCTCCTCACCCAGCCCTGCCGCAGCAAAGGCATCGCGGTGACAATTTAAGGTATGTTCAATGGCACTGACGGGCGTGACTGCAAGTTCGGCCTCCATCTCACTCACACCGCCGGGCGCCGGCACTTCAGTGCCTATCACATAACAGAGTGCTTGCTCGGGTGCACGGTGGGCTTCGGCCACAGCACAGAGCCGCGCCGCACGTGCAGCTATGAGTTCATCCGCTAAGGGAAGCACATCACCGCCGCAGGCCATACTGGTGTCGAGGTGGATTTTGGTAAATCCCGCCTTAACATATTCGGCGATAAGGTTTTCCGCCAATTGCATCGCCTCTTCGGCTGCTTGCTGGCACCAAACGACGGGGCCCAAGTGGTCGCCACCAAAGAGTAACTGCGACGGATTAAGGCCAAGTTCGACGGCCATTTGAGTGACGAAGTCGATGAAATCCTGTGGTTTCATCCCGGTATAACCGCCAAACTGATTCACTTGGTTGGCGGTCGCCTCGATAAGTAGGGGCGTGCCATTCGCCTTTGCCTGCAAGAGCGCCGCCTGTAACACCAAGGGCTGGGCCGAGCAGACGGCAAAAATGCCCGCCTGCTGACCTGCTTTATTGGCGTCAATGATAGTTTGAATCACTGACATAGCGCTTACCCCACAATGCCGAGGGGTTTCGCGGTTTGCCACACGCCACGGGTAAAGTCTGGGAAGTCCTTGGAGTTACCACGGTCACCGACTGAGGCCACCGACAAGGGGAATACCGCCGACCATGCCGCGCCGTCGTACACATCCTGATCCAGTGCCTCGCCATTACGCAGGCAGTAAATCATCCGCCAGCACATCAAGAAGTCCATGCCACCGTGGCCGCCATTTTCCTCCGCCTCTTTGCCCATTCGGGTCCACAGAGGATGGTCATATTTGGCGTACCATGAGTCCATGTTTTCATCCCACTCGTGATAACTACTAGAGCCACCGTTTTCCAAGGCGATACGATTAGGGAAACCTGCAAACACACCATTTGTCCCTTGGATCAAGTTGTGGCGGCTGTAAGGACGAGGCGTGGTCGTATCATGCTGCACCATGATGCTGCGACCTTTTACCGTCTTAATCAGACTGGTGTTCATGTCGCCACCAATGTACTTGAGTTGGTTACGTTGATGATCCGCAGGGAACTCACGTTTGGCATACGCTGCGCGACCTAATGAAGGAGAGCTCACAGAGGTTAAATAGTCTAAACGGTCACCGCGGTTGATATTCATATACTGGGCGACGGGGCCTAAACCATGGGTGGGATAGAGGTTACCATTGTATTTTGCATGGTAAGCCGTACGCCAAGAGCCTGTTTTACGGTCGATTTCCTTCATCTGCCAGCGCAGTTCGTGAATATAGGCCGCCTCACCGTGGAGCAGTTCACCGAATAGCCCTTGGCGCACCATGTTCAGCACCATCAGCTCATCACGGCCGTAACAGACGTTTTCCATCATCATGCAGTTGCGTTGGGTCAGCTCGGCGGTATCCACTAGATCCCACAGCTCTTCAATCGTGCCCGCCATCGGGACTTCGACGAAGGCATGCTTGCCCGCTAACATGGCTTCTTTCGCCATGGGGTGATGCCAGGCCCATGGTGTGGCAATCACGACGATATCCACATCATCACGGCTTAACAGATCGCGGTACGCATGGTCGCCCTTGCTAAAATAAGCAGGTTTATCACGTCCATATTCGTTAATAGCTTTTTCAGCGCGGGCCAGCACTAAGGTATCGGTATCACAGATGGCGGTAATGCGGGCACCTTCGATACGGCTGAAATGATGCACAAACCCGATGCCGCGCTCACCCACCCCGATTAACCCCACTCGAACCTCATCCATTTTGGGCACGACCAGCCCCATCACAGATTTACCCGCAGCCTTAGGTGTTGTGCCTGTAGCACGTTCACTGCTGGCACAGGCCGCCAGAGCCGTTGCCGCAGCGGTTACCATAGAAGCCTTTAAAAACGAACGACGATCAAAACCCGACATAGTAATTCCCCGTTATAAATTAGCTTTCTCAATGAGGTGTAGTTGCACACCTTGTTTAGTTAATTCATCAACATAGCGCTCTGGGATCCCGGTATCTGTCACTAGGCGCGTAATACGGCGACTGCTGCAAATAACGTGGAATGCTTGTTGATCAAACTTTGATGAGTCAGTCACAACGATAATTTCACTCGCTATCTCACACATCATTCGGTTGAGGCTGGCCTCTTTTTCAAAGTGAGTGGTTAATCCCACCCGCAAATCGAAACCATCTACCCCTAAAATCAACTTGTTAAAGTTGTAATCCCGCAGGCTGTTCTCGGCGATATTGCCGTAGAACGACAACGATTTTTTACGTAACAGTCCGCCGGTTAACATCACCTCCACTTCATCGGCCTTAGCCAATTCAGTGGCGATATTCAGGCCATTGGTCATCACGATCAGATCCTTATGCTCCATCAGGTTCGCCGCCACCTGTTGGGTGGTCGTCCCCGAGTCGAGCAATAAGCGATCGCCGTTTTGCACCAAGGCCGCTGCCGCCTTACCTAACTCTTGCTTTAAGGCCGAATGGCAACTGCCCTTCTCCTTGAGTGATAACTCCCGGATCAACTCACTGTTGACCATAGCGCCGCCGCGGGAGCGCACCAGTAACTGCTTCTGATCCAACATGGCTAAATCACTGCGGATCGTGACTTCAGATACCCCAAAGTGTTCTGCGAGTTCGGCAACAGAGACCTTTCCCTGTAACTGTGTCATTCGCACAATTTCCTGCTGCCTTTCTATCGTGTTCAAAGTACTCACAAGCTTCTCCATTCTTTCGATTAACTATCGACTGAAAGGTAACATGCCAAGAACAACTTTCAAACACTTTCGAAATTATTTTTCACCACTGCAAAAATAAATAACAAAATTAACAATAACTTACGCATCTTTAGCTCAAGTTTTTGCCATAAGTTGATTTTCATCATGCATGAATGTGAAACTTTTTGAAAGTATTTTTACATTTTTTTATTGATCGATCACAGAATTTAACTCTATAAATAAGACTTCGAAAGGTTTGCGCAGTTTCTTTCGCTTTCGAAATTGTGTTAAAAGACACGGCAACGACCGTGCATCACACTCATGCGGGGATACTATGAAACTCTTAACCACCAAGCCTGCCGCGATTGCCCTAGCTATCGCAGCGGCTCTGACAGCAACTCACAGCGCTGCCAATGAAATACCAGCAGAGCAACAAACCGAAACGAAAGAGCAAGTTCAAGCGAAGGATACTGCGCAAGCCCAGGATGCCGAGGTCGAACGCATTCAGGTAACAGGGATCAGAAACAGTATTAAGGAAGGGATGTTCCTAAAGCAGAATGCCGTGAGCGTGGTCGACCTTGTGGTCGCCGATGACATTGGTAAATTTCCAGATGAAAACTTAGCCGAGGCGCTACAGCGCATTCCTGGGGTAACCATTACCCGTAACGGCGGCGAAGGACAAAATATTCTGGTTCGTGGCCTTGGCGATGGTTATAACGTCACCACCCTCAATGGCCGTAAACTAGCCTCAGAAAATGCGGGCCGAGACTTTAACTTCGACACCATCGCCTCGGAGCTGGTGAACGTGCTGGCAGTGTATAAGTCACCCGAAGCCAGACTGACCGAAGGTGGCATTGGTGCTATCGTCGATATCCAAACCCGTAAACCGCTGGATTTAGAAGGCCGTACCATTCAAGCCTCCGCTAAGGGTATTTACGAATCCCGTACCGAGGACATTCATCCCCACGCCTCACTGATCATCGGTGATAAGACGGATGACGATAGTTTTGGCGCGCTGATCTCGGCGGTATATTCCCGTAAAACCCTGCGGGCAGATACCTATTCGGCCGAGGGTTTCTTCGATGAAGATGAAGGCTGGGGCGTCGACAGTGCCGGGGTGCCAGTCGATACCAATAATAATGGCGTGATCGATCCAGGTGAGATTTATGCCTCTAAGATCCCAAGCTATATGTATTTTGCAAACGCCCAAGACGTGCGTGAACGCGTAGGTGGCACACTCGCCCTACAATGGCGCCCATTGGATAATCTCGACATCAACTTCGACGGCCTCTATTCGCGCTACAATACCGATGGCCATAAATACCAAATCGGCTTCGTGAACTACGACGAAGAATGGACGCCGGGCACTCCGCTATTTACCGACGCCATATTTGACGATCAGGGCCGTGTGGTGAGCATGAACCAAACGGGCGATAACACTATGGTTGAATTGCTCAACCTCAGTACCCCAAGAAAAACCGATACCTACCAAATGGGCCTTAAAGCCGACTGGTATGTCATGCCCAATTGGTCAATTACCGCCGATGTCGCCTACTCCGCCGCGCAAAATGCCAATAATGGCGATAACCGCTTCGTGGTGGCCCGTGGCTTTGTCGACGGCATCGACATCGATTACACCCGTGGCAATATGTTGCCCGATGTAGTGATAAGCCCAGGCCTGAGCGCCGATCAAAAATACGGTGCCCACTACAGCCGTAACAGTGGTGTCGATGTGGACGATAAAATTACCGACATTAAACTTACCAGCCAATACATCCCCGATGAAGGCATCATCAGCAAGGTCGATTTTGGCGTCAATTATGTCAAGCAAATGAAGAAGCAGACCGAATTTGCTTCCGCTAACTCCAGCCAATTCAGCCGTGGTGGCTATTACCTCACCCGCGACGGTTATACCTTCGATAACAGCACTGTCTTTACCCAGGGTGAATTTGAACTGTTCCAAATTCCTTCGAGCGTATTTGTGCCCGCCAACTTCGATAACTTCCTCGATGGTGAAAACAGTATCTCCCCAGAGCCATGGCCAAGCTTCGACTACGACAAACTGCTTGAATACTACCGCAGCATTAACCAAGAAGCGGCGGATAAGAGCATTGTCGCTAGCCTCAATAAGGCTGGAAGCTATGAAGTCACAGAAGCAGTGACCTCCGCCTATGTGCAGGTGAATATCGAAGAGGAAATTTTCGATCTGCCTTATATGTTGAACTTAGGCCTCAGAGCCAGCCAGACTAAAGTCACCTCCGACGGTTATGCCTATGATTTAGCTAAGGTTGAATTAGACAGTGCCGGCCAACCCACCAACAACGATTGGAAAAACGTCGTCCAAGCTAGTTACGACGATAGCTATACCAATGTGTTGCCGAGCATGAACTTTAAGCTCAATTTGCAGGATGACTTGCTGCTACGTGTCTCCGCCGCCGAAGTGTTAAGCCGTCCGTCACTGTATGCGCTGCGTGTCTGGGCTGCACCGAGTTTCACGACCCGTGAGAATGGTTTACCGACACTGACACGCGGTAATCCAAGTGTCGCCCCCGAAAAGGCGCGCCAAGGGGATATCTCCCTCGAATGGTATTTCCACGAGAGTAGCTCACTGAGCGGTGCCATCTTTATCAAAGACATTGAATCCTTTATCACCGACGAAAAAGGGCCTCAAATGGTTGAAGGGACTGAATATTATGTCACTCAACCCGTGTCGGGTAAGTACGGTGCCAAAGTGCAAGGGGTGGAAGCCGCATGGCAGCAATCCCTCGACGAATACCTGCCAGAGCCCTTTAATGGTCTAGGTTTCCAGCTGAACTACACCTATGTGGACAGCAGCTATGATGATCCCGAAATCGATGCGAAAGGCTTACCCTTTAAGGGCATGTCGAAAAACTCTTACAACGCCGTTCTTTACTATGAGCAATACGGTCTGCAGGCCAGGGTTGCCTATAACTGGCGCAGTAAGTTTTTGGTCGATCCCGAAGCTTGGGGTGGTCCAGCTTGGATCCAAGACTACGGCCAGCTCGATGCTAGCGCGAGTTATGATATTTTCGAAAATGTGTCGATTTTCGCCGAGGCTTCTAACCTGACCAATAACCGTTATTCGGGTTATGTGAAGTATGAAGACCAAGTGAATTATCTAGAGCGTTTTGGTACCCAAATCGCCCTCGGGATCCGCGGCAGTTTCTAACCGAAATCAATAAAGTTAATCAACATAAAGCCACTCATTGAGTGGCTTTATTTTTCGGCTTCACGCTCGCGCATCTGAGCATCCATCAGGCAAATATAATCCTCTAATTCCTGCCCGGGCGTCGGGTCAAAATGGCGGTTAAGCCTTAATAATCCAGTGATACGATCGACCCGAAAGTTACGAAAATCTTGGCGTAATTCACACCAGGTTAGCAAGGTCCAAGTGCCACGCCAAAAATAGATGGCGAGCGGTCGCACTTCGCGCTCGGTCAGGGCTTTATTCACATCTTGATAGAAGAGTTTGACGTATTCACGGCGCTGTGCCGCATTACGCAGCGGATCGAGAAACTGAAACTCGTTGGAATCTAAATAAAAATCCGGCGAAAACATCAAGGATTGATAGGCTTGCAAACGCTTAGGTAGCACGGCTTCCACTTTTATCATCGCCTGACGCGCCGCACTGCCAAGCTCTTTGCCGCCCCATGTTTGCACCATACGCATGCCGACTTGAATCGCTTCTAATTCGGCCTCGTTAAACATCAGTGGCGGCACATTCACTTCGTGGCGTAATAGATAGCCCACGCCCGCCTCCCCTTCAATGGGAATGCCGCTCAAACACAAATCCTGCACATCGCGGTACACTGTGCGGGTCGAGACTTCTAAACGATCCGCCAACTCTTGGGCGGTCGTCAGTCGTCGATGTTTAAGAATTTGCACTATTTGAAATAGGCGGTCGGCACGGCGCATGGACAGTAATCACACCTCAAATTAGCTTGGCTGCGAAAGTTAAGGGATCTTACCCGCTAAAGTGGGCTAGCCCAAGCGATAGTGTATTGGCACAGTGTTATGGATTCGGCCTACACGATCCCGATATAAATCTCGACCTTATCGGCACTTCGATACACTTCAAAATCCGTTTGATAATCACGCTGATGCGAACAATCAGGCGCACTAAAGTAGCGCCAAATCTGTCCCCAAAGATCAACCACACAGTGGGGCATTTCCCCTTGCGCACTGAACTTAAGGTAGTTTCCTTCCCGCAGCTGCAACGCCGTAAAAGGGCCGTTCTCGCTGACAGATTCAACACTTTTACCCACTAAAACGGAATAGTCTCCTGTCATATCGGATTCATAGTCGTAGTAGACCCCATACATGGGAGAGTCGAGCATCGCCGTGAGTTGTGATGATTCAAAGAATGTCTGCCAAAGCGCTGCAATCTTGCCGCCCTCAGCCGCCATTTCGGTGTTATTATTGGTGCGCGTACTCAACCCAAGCATAGGTTGAGCCGCCATAAAAACCTGTTCCATTATCCTTTACCTTCATCACTGAAATATGCTGTTGCTTGTTTAAGGCTATCGCGAGACGTTATTGCACGCCGCTATTATCCGCAGAACTGACTGTATCCACTCAAATTAAGGATCGGCATAAAAATCAGTACAAAGAGCCGTGCCAAGGCACGACTCTTTAGGATATTCATTACTGATTTTGCGACCAGAGACCGACCTTATTGCCTTCGCTATCCACGAACAGGGCGATATAACCACAACCGCCATCCTTGATAGGCGTCACAGGCAATAGCATAGTCACATTGGCGGCCACGAGTTTATCCACTAAAGGTTGCAATTGCGCGCTAAAATGCAGGTATACAGTGCTACCGTCCATCGACGGTTTGCTCATGCTACATTTAACCAGACCAATGCTGGCGGCGCCTTCTTCCTCTGTTACGAGCGTCGCGTATTGCATGTCTTCCATATCGTCACGCTTAAATTCAACGCCGAAATGTTGTTGATAAAAAGCGATGGCACGATCCATATCACTGACAGGAATTTCACCCCAGACTAACGGTGCAATTGATAACATTTTCACTTTCTCCTTGTTGAAAAATGCCGATGATTCATCATGTTATAAATGTGATTCACCAGCGGACGACAACAAGAATAAAACAAGGCTACTGACAACATCATGTCAGTAGCCTTTGAGTGAAGCTGATTTTATTGAGTGCACTAAAAGCGCTTATTTAGGTAGGCTCGCCTGATGAGCTGAAATAAACGCCTCCATCGCCTGAGTTGCCCGTGCTTGGGCGCTGGCTAAGGTGTCTTGCGCCGTCATAGGCTCGACCACCTCGTAATAACACTTGATTTTAGGCTCAGTGCCTGACGGCCGTACTATCACCCGCGCGCCATTGGCTAAGCGGTAGGTTAATACATCACTGGCGGGCAGATTGATTTTCTCGACCTTGCCATCGGCAAAGCGACGCTCTAACGCCTTGAGATCATCGGTCGACACTACGGCATGTTCACCAATTGCCAACGGCGGATGTTCACGCAGATAGGCGCCGATATTAGGCGTGTCGGGTTTTAAGGCAATGCTGACTTGGGCATTGAGATGGAAACCCTGTTCACGGTAAATCTGCTCAAGTCGATCCCAAATGCTTTGCCCTTTAGCGGCGAGCTCGGCGGTTAATTGGGCAAAGGCGACGAGAGCTGACAGGCCGTCCTTATCCCACACCATGTTACCGACGGTGTAACCCAGCGCCTCTTCGTAGGCAAACAGGAATTGATTATCAGGCTGACTCTGCGCAATCCCCACATTCATCAGCCATTTAAAACCAGTGAGCGTGGTATAACTTTCAACCCCAAAGCCTTTGGCGATTTTAGATAATAGACTGGAGGACACAATAGTAGTGCCCACCAGTCGTTGGTCTTTCGCGGCATGGCTTAACAGATAATGGCCAAAGAGCACACCCACTTGGTCGCCCGTTAGCATTTGATACTCGCCATCATCCTTACGTACAGCAACCGCAAATCTGTCGGCATCGGGGTCATTGGCGCAGGCGAGCATGGCACCATGCTTTTTCGCTTCGGCTATGACTAAGTCCATCGCACCCTTTTCTTCCGGATTCGGGAAATTAACCGTTGGGAAATCCCCATCGGGTTCGCGCTGCGCCGCCACCGAATACACTTGGGTAAAACCCGCATCCTTGAGCACGGTTTCAGCCATTTCAGCACCCACTCCGTGCATCGCGGTATAGGCAAGACTGACTTTTTCGGGCGCGGTGTTATTTTGCAGCACATTGGCATGCATCACACCGCGGCGATAGGTTTCGTAATAATCGTCCTGCAACCAGATAAGCTTGCCCTGTTTGGTCGCCTCCACCTGATCCATAAACGGAATAGCTTGAGTTGCCGCCAGCTCAATTTGAGCGGCGATACCTGAGTCATGGGGCGGGATAATCTGCGCGCCGTTTTCCCAATACACTTTGTAGCCATTGTATTGTGGCGGGTTATGGCTGGCGGTCACCACAATACCGGCGGCGGCATTAAAATGCTTAACCCCAAAGGCCACCAACGGCGTTGGCGCCACTTTGGCGGTGAGGCGCACCTTAATGCCCATCGCGGTGAGCACACTGGCGGTATCATGGGCGAAAGTGCGTGAATCGTGGCGGCCATCGTAACCAATCACGACTCCGCGCTCGGCAGCATCTTTAATTTGTTCGAGTAAATAGGCACCAAGCCCAGCAGACGTTTGGCGGATCACTAGGCGATTCATGCCCATAGGACCTGCGCCCACCACACCGCGTAATCCGGCGGTTCCAAATTCTAAACGTCCCGCAAAACGTGCTTCGAGTTCGGCGTCATTTCCTGCGTCGATTAAGGCTTGCAGTTGTGCCTGAGTGCGGGGATCTGGGTCATTTTCGAGCCAATGCTTAACCTGTAATTGCAAATGGGTATTCATAGGGGGCCTCAGTGAAAATCATTTTCAATCACCTTAGGAAAATCCATGCCGAAGAACAAGCGAATTTGCACTTTTCGCAACGGATTTAAGTGTAAAGAGGGAGAGTGTAACGAACTTAGGAGAAGTGAAGTCACGCAAAAATGCGATTTATTAACCCTGTTAATCCTTATGCAACAGAGGCTGTCTAACTTGCGCAGCCGCGCGCTGTGGTGCTGCGAAAGCACTCACCACCTCAAGCAAAATTGCACAGATAAATGCCACGAATTGCCGTCTTAACGCAGTAAATTAATCGACACTACGTTAGAAAACAGCTCCTTTTCAGAGTCCTGCTCCAATTGATTGCGCCAAGGTTTATCGAAAACCCGCACAAGATAGTAAGTATCGCGCCCAGTGTCTGTCACAAAGGCGATGCCGAAACGCATCAACTCGTAGTGAATATCATGGACAAACACCAATGAAAAATTTTGGCGCCCGGTCAGCTGATTGATATCTTCTCGGGTTAAACTCACGCCCTTTTCAACACCCTCGAAGCGATTCTTTAGCCAATGGGCGAATTCTTTCGCACTCACCATAGACATGATCTTTCTCCTCGTACGACCCTAGGCAATAACGGCCTGGCTCGCTGTCATTTGTTCGATTATTTGTAATGATGGCGTGGCGTAATGCTCAACATCTTAGAATGAGCCAAACTGTCGCCCCATTCCGGCAGATTATGAGCTAAACCACAAATTTGATGGTGCTAATAATTTATTGTTATTAGTACAAAAGTGATGAAAACAGACTCTTTATATTTGGCTCAGTGCGCTGTTATGCGAACGATTACTCAGGTAGAAAGGAAGCCTGAACCAAACGTCTGTCTATACGAAAAATAGAACAGTTTGCGCACTTTTACCAAACCTAAAAACCGCAAATAGAAATTATTTCATCGGCCAATAACCTAGGCAATTCACAATCCATCTTTGGGATGACCGAATAAAAACTGGCGCACTATGGCGCCAGTTTTAGATAGAAAAACATTAACTTACTTCTGCTCGCGCGTCTTCCACAGGGAGAATAATACCCCCGCCAGCAAGAGGCCGAAGGTGACGCCAAGGGATAAGGCTGTTGGGATTTTAAAGTCCACAATGCCTTCGTGATTAAAGTATACCAGTCCGACTTTTACGCCGATAAATACCAACACCACCGACAACGCATACTTGAGGTACTCGAAACGATGCACCATAGCCGCGAGGGCGAAATACAATGCCCGCAGACCTAAAATAGCAAAGATATTAGAGGTATAGACGATAAAGGGATCTTGGGTAATCGCAAAAATTGCCGGGATACTGTCCACCGCAAACACCAGATCCGCGGTTTCGACTAATATCAACGCCAAGAATAGAGGCGTTGCCCACCAGCCTTTGCTGAGTTGATGCTCCTCTCCCCTTACCCAAAACTTCTCTTGATGAAGGCTTGGCGTAAAACGCATTTTGGAGCGTAACCATTTGTAAAACTTATTATCTTGGATATCTCCATGCTCATCATCGGAAAAGAGCATCTTAATACCAGTGAAAATCAAGAACAGGCCGAATAACACCAACACGCCTTGGTATTGCGCTACCAGCGCCGCGCCTAGACCAATCATAATGGCACGTAGCACGATAACGCCCATGATCCCCCAGAATAACACTCGGTGTTGATACAAACGGGGAATGCCTAAGCTACTGAAAATAAGCGCGATAACGAAGACGTTATCCATAGATAAGGATTTTTCGATAAGGTAACCCGTGAGGTATTCCATCCCCGCAGTCGAGCCCTTATACCACCATAACCAAGCGCCGAACAACAGACCCATACAAATATAAAAGGCCGATAATTTAAGGCTCTCTGCCACGGTAATTTCGTGCTGCTCTTTGTGTAGCACACCTAAGTCGAAGGCTAACAATGCCAACACAAAGCCAAAAAACATTAACCAAACCCATATCGGGTAACCCACAAATAGCGTGGTTAAAAACTCCATAACACTCCCTAAAACCTAAAAAAATACCGAGTTTTCTCGGCTCCATCGCCATATTCGATCTTAGTACTTGGCGATACCAAAAACAGTGAAACAGGGTAAAAACCTTAAAATGTCAGATTAAAATTTGTTTAAATCCATACTTATCAGCCAAAAAAACTCGTTACACGAACCCTTATCATCAGAGTATTTATGGTACTCAGTTCAGATTTAAGCCTAGCCCTAACACTCACGGGATCACGGAGTAAAATAATCGCGTGAGCTCATCACTCATCACGCCTCAGCACCAATCGACAGTATTTTTCGCTAAGACGATAAAAAGCGAGCTGTTTCAGCGCACTGTGTAACACTTGAGCATTAAGCGAAAATGAAAAAGTTCGCGGGCAAGCATGGCCGTTTGAAATAGTGTAAATGGCGAGTGTGACCGCTCACCACAAAGGATAAAAAGGAGATTCGATGGGAAGTGAAAAACTACTCACGCCCGAGCAGACGGCGCGCGACTAATACCACAAGATGCAGTAACAACAGGCCACTAAAGGCTAAGCAGAAAAACAGTAAGGCGATGGAGTTGACCTCTCGAGGAGCGTCACTGTAGAGATACCACCACAAAGGCCAACCGATAAGCGATAGCAGCGTCAACTGCCACATGCAGCGTTTACAGCGACCTATTTTTTGCCTAAAAATTGACGTTTTACATTCACCACAACTCATAATATTCCCTAACTATAGAGTGAATTCCTGTAATGCAACTGAAAAAGTAAATATACACAAAACACTTATCAAATACACAATGCATGTATCATCTCAAACAATGATACAGTAGAAATATTTTGAAAGAGGTAAATAGTCATTGATTAATAATCAAACGACACTAAATAACTGACCATATATGTTTAGAATAATCGTTTGCTGCACTCGTGCTGTTTCTAAGAGTAGTATTGAGTTCACATCCTAGTCTGAGCCTTGCCACGTCTGACTCTGCCACCAAATTGTGGTAACGCTTGACACTGCAAGATTTTCGGCATGATATATCGCACAATTAGGATCAGTTATTATCTGAATTCTGAGTTTAACTTTTCTAACACTGAACCATACCAAAATTTTCCCAACAAAACATAAAACTATGTACAATTAAGCAGAAAAATAGTATAAAAATTTATCAAATATGCCTACCTTACAAAAATCACTAAAATAGGGAAACTTAATGAATTTTTCAAATGACATAATTCTTACTATAGATTTAATATTTATCGAAGCTAAATTAGATAACGAATCTTTTTCATACTTGAGCACGTTAAAATCGGCTTATGAACAGATTGATGAGTACAATAAAGAACAAGTGATACAACACTATCTTACAAATCAACCACCGATAGACAACTTAAATGCCTTGTACTTCTTTTTATTTGACTTAACAAAAAACTCTAGATTTTTAGAAAAAATTATCAATTCATGCCCACCAAACATGTCACCTCAAAGCTTTTACGAGATATATTGGAATATTGGAAATCGTTTATTTACAAACTCAACCCCGGTTAATACAACATCATTAAGAAATATCTTTAAAAATTTATCTAATGACATGAATAATTGGTTAAAACTATATAAATATAAAAACAAAAAAAATGTTAATCAGGTTAAAAACATTGTCATATTAAGTCCACAAATTCTTGGAATGAGACATTCCCCAACCAGAGAATCTTTCAACATTGCATGCCACTTAGAAACTTATCATAATTGTAATGTAACAATCATTAATTCAAATGGATTCAACTATCACAATACTCTTGGATTAATAAACCCCACAGGATTTAATGTCAATAAAGATTTAAATGGAACATCAGAGCTAAATATTAACTATATGCAATTTAAAGATAAGAAAATTAAAATAATATCTATTGAGAAACAGATGATGTCATCAAGAAAGGTATTAGATATTTTAGACACTCTTAAATCATTAGATACAGATGCAGTTATTTCACATGGTGAAAATCTTTTAGTTCAGGAGGCTATATTTGGAATTTACCCATCGATATTTGCAACCACTGGTGGTGTAGTCCCATTTGCACACTGCGATAGCTATTTTGTTCCTGGGAGCCTTTTCGATGATAACCATAGAGAGCTAGCATCTAAATATGAACATAATGACTTTATGCTCGAGAATATGTTGGTCACTCCAGAGGGAAAGGCTGACATTCCCGCCTCAAAAGAAAAATTGGGTCTGGATAATAATTCTTTCATTTATTTAGTAGTAAGCACTAGGATGGATAGAGAAGTAACCCCTGAGTTTATCGAAATTTGCAACGGTCTTATTAAAAGCAACGAAAATGCACATATTATTTTCTCTGGTACAGACAGTTTTAGTCTTTCAAGTAATTTTGACGCTGAATTAATTGATAGAAAAAAAGTGATAAACATTGGATTTCAAGATGACTTAGCATCTGTTTGTTTGATGGCTGATGTTTATTTGAATCCTAAAAGAATTGGTGGAGGCACAAGCTCTCAAACAGCAATAATAAATGGCTTACCCGTAGTGACATTAAACTATGGGCATATAAGTAACATAGTCCCAGAGGAACGTAGATTTAGCAATTGGAAAGAATATATGCAGTATGCACTTGAACTACAGAATGATAATTTCTTACAATCTGAAACTAATTTATTCTCCTCTCATTTCCATACAAACATGAATAGTCAATTACAAATTGAAAAAATATATAACAAACTGTGTGACATTGCGATAAGAAAATACTCTTAGTCAGTAAATGGAATGCGTTTAATCAATCAAATTTAAACGCATTCATTTTTACATTTCTATTTAATAATCAAACATCTATAACGAAGCTTTTAATCGACATATACCTTGGTCTATTGTCACCAGTGTACGATAACCTAAATCTCGTTTTGCCGCGCTGATATCGAAATAATGGCTACAGGAAAGCTGTTTAGCGACAAAGCGCGTCATGATCGGCTCTTCTTGCTTATTCAGCAGTCGATACGCCGTTTCTAACACAGCGCCCACCACATAGGCTAGGGTCTGTGGCACGCGCGCGGTCACAGGCGGCAACCCATCGCAGGCTAGGATGAGGTTCAGCATCTTGGCCATAGTCACAGGCTCGTCGTTACTGACAAAATAGGCTTTGCCTTGGCACTTAGGCGAGACTTGGCAAAGCTCCACGGCCGCCAGAATATGGGCATAGGCGGCATTATCGATATAAATGGTATCGACCAGTTTATCCTCACGCCCCACCAGCTTGAGCTTACCTAAACGACCGCGGGCGAGCACCCGAGGTACAAGGTGCGGATCATTAGGCCCCCAAATCAAATGCGGCCGCAGGGCGACGGTCTTTAACGCATACGCCGACGCGGTTATCGATGCTTGATTGGCATCGAGCATCATCTTCTCGGCAATCGCCTTGGAGTGAGCATAATAATTTAAAAAGCGGCTGGCGTAGGGCGTCGATTCATCGATTCCCGATTCATCCTCGCCCGCAAAGGTCACGCTAGGAGTGCTGGTATAGACTAATTTACTGATTTTAAGCGCTTTACAAGCGGCAATCACATTAGCGGCACCCTTCACATTGGGGCAAAAATAACTATCCCTGTCGCCCCAGACACCCGCTTTTGAGGCCACATGGAACACGATATCGCAGCCCTGCATCGCCTGTTTGACTTGCTCAGGATTGGCTAAATCCCCCTGCACCATAGTCACACCAAGAGCTTCAAGCTCAGGATAATGGCCACGGGCAAACCCAGTGACCTTAATCCCAGCCGCGACCAAACGTAGGCAAATGGCCTTACCCAAAAATCCGCCCGCGCCGGTCACAAAGGCATGGCTGACCTTAGCCGCCAAGGCATGAAGCGCGGCTTGCTCACGCGGGTCAAAGCCTGCTTGAGCCAGGTTATCGCCACGGCCAGTTTGTGTCGCATCGGCTTGGAGAACAGCTGGATTGTCAGTCATATCGCATTCCGTGACAGTGAGTGTCATCTTAGTATTCAATTCAGTGATTAAGTGCAACAAGGCACCACTCGCGGCAAAACGTGCCACGAACAAACGGTCGAAAGTTCGACCCTATTTAAGTTAAAAATGAGCTAAATTGAAATCAGCCTTTGGTTTGCGATTGCGCCCAAACGGCTAATTTTTCTCTAAATATTTTGGCATTGTGGCGCACATCCACGGGGAAATCGGGATGAATGAGAAAACGCCGAATCCCCTGAGTTTGGCTATACTGCTCGGCAATCGCCATCAACTCTTGATAAAGCTGTGCGCTCTTATTGCACACCAAGGATTGGTCCAGCTCAATGCAGATGAGAGGTTCAATCTCACTTGCGCCACCTTGGCGCTTCACCTTGATCCCCACTAACGCCGAACGCTTCACATTCGGATGGGTATTAAAAATACGCTCACTCGGAATGGAATAGTAACGTTTAATACACTGCCCACCTTGGGTGGCATCGACTCTATGGGCTTTGCGGCCACACATCCACAACAGGCCGCTGTCGTCCAGATAGCCAAGATCGCCCATTCTATGCCTGAAAGTTTGCTGCTCACGGTCCCATATTTTGGCCGCCGTCGTTGCCGTTTCGCGGCGATAATAGGACTGGCTCACCATAGGGCCTGTTACCACTATTTCGCCAATGTCCCCCGCGTTAAGGCGCAGGCCATTATCCCACTCAGGAATATCAGCTTCAGTGATGGCAATAATCTCGATACTGACGCCATCGATGGCGCGGCCGACACAAATCCCACCGCCATTGTCCGTGGTTTGAGTCGTGGTAAATAGCTCATCGCTGGCGATCATGCTGATAGGTAAGGATTCTGTAGCGCCGTAGGAATTGAGTACAGGCACGCCGTCGCTGAGCATTTTGCTAAAACGGGCAATCGAGGCAATGGTCGCGGGCGCCCCTGCGGAAATCACGCGTTTCACACTGCTGAGTTTGTGCTGCTTTTTCGATTCAGTTTGCTCACCGGCGCGGCCTAAACGCTCCAGCAAAGCTGGATTAACAAAGATATTGCTGCATTGGTATTTCTCAATGGCGGCAAATAAAAATTCAGGATTGGCCGTGATAGGTTTGCTGGCATCCATTTCAGGCACAATCGATGCCATACCGAGCGCCGGACCAAAGAGGGAAAATAGCGGGAATGTCGCTAAATCACGCTCGCCATGTGCAATGCCATAATCCTGCTTTAGTGCCTGAATTTGCGCCTCGAACATGCCGTGACTATAGACAACCCCCTTCGGCGTACCCGTGCTACCGCTGGTAAAGAGAATCGCCGCCATCTCGTCATGCTCGAGCAGCGCCATCGGGTACTCGCCCTGTTCCGGCAATTTCGCCGCAAATGACTGAGTTGTGGATGCCTTAGCTGTTGATAAGAGCATCGACGCTAAACTTGGCGCCCCCGTGAGTAAGCGCGATAACATGCCAGCAAGCCCGCTGGGATTACCATCCACATTGATAAGATGCTTAACGCTGCCCTTGCCCCAGCCTAATAAGCGTCTAGCGATATGGGCTTTAGGGATACCGATAAAGGCATCGGGCGCGGCTTCAATAAAACATTGCTTAAGGTTTTTAATCCCCATGCCCGGGTCAACCAGTACGGGAATAATCCCCGCCTTGAACAAGGCGAAAGTTAACGCAAAAAAATCCAGACTCGGGGTGACCATCAGCACCGCCTTCATCCCCCGCGTCAGCCCATGGGCATTGAGTGCGAAGGCGATGGCATCGCTTTGTTTATCGAGGCTAATAAAGTCGAGTTCTTGGTAAGTCAGATTGGCAAGGGATTTACCCTTGCCCTGCTGCACCGCAACCGCGAGATGATGGGGAATGTGATGGGCGGCCTGCTTTAAATGCCGACAGATATTGGCATCGCTTGCTTGCTCGACGCTAGATATCCCATGGCCGAGCTGCGCATCCTCCACCCTAGCCATTAATGTGCGGCCTGTGGTGCTTGAGTCTCAGCCTCAGGCTCTGTGACCCGCACCGTTTCAACGGACTGCACTTCTGGCTCAGGCGTTTGCGCCTCAGCCATAAAGTGTTTGATATGGGTAATCACCTCATCGCTCGCATCTTCGAGGATATAGTGACCACAATCGGCAAATTCATGCACTTGTGCATGGGGCATATGTTCGCGCCATTTGGCTAAAAAGTGCTTATCGAACACAAAGTCCTGTAATCCCCAGCAAATCAGTGTCGGCACCTTGGCAAACTTTGGCAGACTCGCGGCAATATCCGACACCAGTTGATAGTTTCTGTCACCCGGTTTTAGCGGAATATCCTGCACAAAACGCAGGGTCGAAATGCGATTTGCCCATGAGTTAAACGGCGCGACATAGGCCTCACGGATGTACTTGGACATCGGCTGACGCTTTACCCCAACGTAGGAGGCAATCGATGAAAAGGCATTAAAACCACGCACTAATACGGTGCCGAGTAGCGTATTGCGGCAGATCCACAGCGCCAGCGGTAAAGGCTTAGTCTCGGGTAAATGGAAGGCGCCAGTATTTAAAATCACCAGACGTTTAATTCGCTCAGGGTAACGCGCCGCGTAGCCCATGCCTATCATGCCGCCCCAGTCGTGGACGACTAAGGTAATGTTTTCGTTTACCTTTAGGCTATCGAGCAGCGCCTCTAAATCATCAATACGATTCTTAAGGGTGTAATCGTAACCGCTGTCATCCGGCTTATCCGACAGGCCACAACCAATATGGTCTGGCACGATACACTGGTGAGTATCCTTAAGGGCACTCACGAGATTACGGTAATAAAAACTCCAACTTGGATTACCGTGCACCATGACGACAGGCTCACCTTGGCCTTCATTGATGTAATGCAGCTTGTTGCCATTACGGCTAAGAAAATGACGTTTAAACGGCAACAGAGTGTCTAACATGACGCTTCCTATCTTTTGTTCTAATTGTTTTTGTATTGGTAGCCTGTGCAGGTAAATTCGCCTTTACCTCTGCTCATCGCTAATGCCCATCGCTAAACCAATAAGCATAAAAATGCCCTAGCAAACCTTGCTCTCAAGCGTCGGCTAAGGCAGATAACAATCTTGGAAAACTACCACTTAATACCCAGCATCATGCAGTTCAAACCACTGCCAATGCCTAAAAAGCTCACCTGATCCCCTGGGCGTAAAAAGCCTTGATCGTGTGCCATGGCCGCCGTGACGGGTAAAGAGACTGTGCCCATATTGCCAAGCAGTTGATATGTTGGGAATTCTTTTTCAGGCGGAATATTTAACGCACTCAAGACCTGTTTACGGTTTGAGGCGCCGACCTGATGACAGATCACTTTATCGACCTGCTCGACCAACCAATTTCGCTGAGCAAGGAAATGCTCCCACGTGTGTTTTGCCAGCTCGACCCCTTCTTTGAGCAAGGTCACCGCATCGGTACGCATAAACTCACGGTAAATATTGTGCCCTACTTCCTGCAAGCCCCACTGACACAGTTGGTGATGCTGCGGCGCAGATAAATGGGAGGCGCCAAGCAGCTGATGCTTACGCACATTCGTCAGCGGTAAACTGCCATCGGTGAGGATCACCGCCACCGCGCCAGAGCCGCCAGTTAAGGTCGCCAGCGACTGAGCAAAATTCTGCATGGTCGGGTCGGCCAGCATATTATCAATGGTCACATCGACAATATCCCGCGCCGATTCGCAGGACACCACCATGCCCGCCTTAATTTGGCCAAGCTCAATGCGGTTGGCAATGTCTAAAATGCCCGATAACACCCCAAGACAGGCGTTGCTGATATCGTAAATCGCCGTGTCCTTCGACACACCTAAGGCCGCCGCAATCCGGCAGGCGGTGGCGGGTTCGTGCTGATCACGGCACACGCCGGTGTACACCACTGCGCCCAGTTCGGCGACTTCTATTCCCGTTTCTGCTATCGCCTTGTGCGCCGCTTTAATCGCTCCATCGGATAATTGATGCCCTTTAGGCCACCAACGGCGTTCGGTAATGCCCGTTAACGCCGCAAGTTGCCCCATAGGAATGCGAAATTTTTGATATAGAGGCGCGAGGCGAGATTCTAGCTCGCTACTGGAAACCACCACAGGTGCCAGTTCATAGGCAAGGCTATTAATAAATACGCGGGAATATTTCATGAAACTGTTTTATTCGCTCACTAAGATCACTGATCTTTTAGGTCAGTTTTTAGTTGTTATTTGTCATTAAGGCGACATTTGAACAAGAAAAGCCCGATGATTCAATAAAAAACCATCTTTCGTCTTAAACTTGTCTCACAGAGCTTATAAGCCCTTGTGCTGATCATGCCGCCTGTCCGTTAATTCAAAATGAACTAATAAAGAAATACTTCATAAAAAACAGGCAAGTATGGCCTCATTATTCAGATTATTTTTCAATCGCTCGATTTTTGCGCCAAAATCAGCGCATTTCGCGGCGTCACGCTAGTTGCACAAAATTCCCTCAGGCTTACCCGATAGCCACTTTCCTGCAAAAAACAGCAGCGATCGAGAATTAACCATAGCTCCAGCGGACGGCGGAATAAATGCGCGGCCAAATCGATGCGCCGGGTTAATCTTTGTCGCTGTTTGCCTATCTCGAGCCAAGCGTCAAAATCACAATCCGCGGCTAAGGTAACCGTCTTTTGCGCCGCCGCCCAATGGCAAAACTCGGCAAACTCGCCACTCAACTGGCTTTGCTTTATTGCGGGCAAGGGTAGATAAGCATCTATACCACGGCAACTTCGCTGCAGCGCATCAAACCCCAGCCGCCAGGCGATTTCCTGATGTCGCAGCGCCTGCTGCTTGGGATTGGCGATCACGCTCTGTTGTAAAGGCAATTGCAAGTCATGGCGAGTTAAATGCAGGGCGCTGTCTTTGGCGAGTGTCGATAGGCCTTGATATTGATTAGCTTGAATTAAATGGTAGCAGCAAGGTGAAATCGCCAGTGCCTGAGTGCCCGCCGCTGCGGCCAATTTCAGTAATCGCACATGCAAATCGCCACAGGCATGCAGCGCCACCGCCTGTTGCTGGGCGCAAAAAGGATTGGTTTGATGAGCGGTATTTTCGTGGGCATTATCTTCGATAGCAAAGGCATCGGCGCAGATAAAGCGCTGTGATAACTGCCATTTATCGGCAAAGACTTGGCCCTCTTCACAGAGCATCGCCTGCCACTCGAGGCTTAACACATCTACACCACGTGCCTTGGCAATCAAACGGCCCAAGTGCCCTTTACCCGCACACCACTCGAGCACGGGCAATCCCGCATCGGGCAAATGCTGCACAAAGGCAGTGATCTGCTCCCACTTACGGCCTTTTATATGGGCGCTAAAGTGGGCCATTTCAGTAAGAGCAATACGAGGTGAAGTAGCAGTTTCATTATCGTCAGAGCCAATATCTGAACCACTATCTGAACCTATATCTGAATCAATATCTGAGCCCTGCGAAAGTTCAGCAAAGGATAATGTGAGTAAAGACAGATCCCAGTCTAAGCCTAACGCGGCAAGATCCTGCGTGAGTGCGGGCGATAAGGCATCGACTAACGCCGATTGCTCGGCATCCAAAGTATCGAGTACGGCATCATCAAGCGCCCAAAGGGTATTTGCTAGCCTTGGGAATTGCGCCGCCCAAGGCAGTGCTTTTGCCTCGAAGGCGCGCACTTGCCAGAGGGCACAGCTCTGCTCAAGTAGGTTATCTAATTGGATAAAGTGCGCCTCGAGTGTGTTCTGACTGTCACTATTACAGTTGCCGAGCTTATGATTATCGCGCTTAATTGCCATGCTAAATTTGCTTTACTCTGATGTGTTCCATTTGACTATTTTATTGGGCTTAGCCGTCAAGCCTTCGATTCGTCGAACTTTCACTACCGTGATGTTGTAAACGGTGCTGTTTTGTTTAAAAGCACTATTCTGAAAATAGTGCCGTTATTTAGCCTTTACGAATATTAAGGTGCATTTCACTTAATATCGCTGCCCAAATGGCGCCTAAAGCTGCTAGTATCGCCACAATTTTTGTCAGCCTGTTTTACTCGCTGGCAAGCATGGGAAATACGCCTTAACGCAGCAGCCTTAACGCTGCGACTTCACCCATTGAACCCGATAACGAAAACGAGTTAAGAGGAAAACTATGCTCTCCCCCTGCGTCGCCCGCTGCGGCTTAAATGATGAAGATTATTGCATGGGCTGTTTTCGCCATATCGATGAGATTGTTGCTTGGCGCGACGCCAGCGATGCAGAACACGCCGCGATTATCGCGCAACTTCCCGCCCGCAAAGCCCATTTCGAAGGCGGCGAAAATCAACAGGTGCTAAGCCGCGCCAAATGGCAGGAAGCCGAGGCACGACTTGCGAAAAAAGCCTGAAAATTTCAGGCCTTTTACTGTTATCGCTACTTTTTCATCATCGCCTTTAAATCGGCAAAGGGATTATAGGTCGCCGCCGCTTGCTTGGTTTCGGTGGTGCTACCGTAGCGGATCAGTTCTTCGAAGCGTGAATGCTCATTATCGTGGCAATACAGGCACAATAATTCCCAATTCGAGCCGTCGGATGGATTGTTATCGTGGTTGTGATCTCTGTGGTGAACCGTCAACTCGCTTAAGTTTTTTGAGGTAAATTCGCGGGTACAGCGGCCACAGATCCAAGGATACAATTTGAGCGCCTGCTCGCGGTAACCGCCCTCACGTTTGGCACGGTATTCGCGCTCTTGGGCTAAGACTTGATCTAACTTACTCTGGCCTGGATTTGCTGACATGCTCACACCTAACTGATGACCCCTAAAAAAGTGCCCCAAGGATAATCCGAGTTATTCCTTGGGGCAATATTTCTGACACGCAAAGCGTTTAGGCGACATGTCCTTGGTCGGCATTGGACAAGTGCAAATAATGCAGGTATTTCTCGTATTGGGTGACCACATCCGCCAATAGCTGCTCTTCGGTATAGCCCATCACGTCATAGTGCTGGCCGCCCTGCTCTAAGTACACTTCGGCGCGATAATACCAATTGTTGCCCTGCTCTAACTCTTCACCGACCGGATTGACGATTTCAAAGCAGCGCATTCGCACACCGTATACGAAGGGTTGATAGGCTTCGTTGCTGATCACCAATCGCACTTTGCCGTCGAGATACTCAAGATCCGCCGTAAGTCCCTTGCTCATAAATTGCTGACACACCTTAGATAACGCCGGTGTCGCGACATTATTGAGGAAGATACGCGCCTCATCTTCGGTGGGATGCGAGACTAAGACTTCGATACGCTCCTCCCAACTGATATTGGTCTTAGCATATTGCACACTGGTGGTATGGAGCTGCACGCTGTTGATCTTAAGCCAATCGTCCTTCAGCGCCTTATACAGCCCTAAACACATCAGCAGCATCACACATAAAAATGGCATCGCACTGGCAATAGCGGCGGTTTGGAGCGCCTGTAAACCACCCGCAAGCAGCAGTACCGAGGCCACCACGCCCTGCAGCAATGCCCAAAACACCCGTTGCCAGACGGGCGCATTGTTATCGCCCCCCGAGGTCAGGTTGTCGATTACTAAGGATCCCGAGTCTGATGAGGTCACAAAAAAGGTCACCACTAAACAAATCCCAATGCCCGATAACAGATGCGGGAATGGCATATGTTCAAAAAACACAAACAGAGCCACGGGCACATTGGTATTCACCGCTTCGCTCAGGTAGGTCGCGCCTTGGTTCATAATGGCGTCGATGGCCGAGTTACCAAATACCGTCATCCATAAAAAGGTCAGCGCCGAAGGCACAAATAAAATGCCGACTAAGAACTCACGTATGGTACGGCCGCGACTCACCCGCGCAATAAAGGTGCCGACAAAAGGTGACCAGGAGATCCACCAGCCCCAGTAGAGTAGCGTCCAACCGCCAAGCCAATCCTCCTTATGCTGATAGGCGTACAAATTAAAGGTTTTATTAACGATATCACTCAGATAACTACCGGTATTTTGCACAAAGGCCTGCAACAACATCACCGTTGGGCCAAGGATTAACACAATCAACAGCAGAATAAGGGCCAAGCCTAAGTTAAGCTCACTTAAGCGCTTCACCCCTTTATCGAGCCCCGAAAATACCGACAGAGTAGCGAGTAAGGTAATGCCAATAATCAGCGACACTTGCACCGTGGTGTTATTAGGCAATTGCTCGAATAAATAGCTTAGCCCCGAGTTAACCTGCAACACCCCAAACCCTAGGGAAGTCGCGACCCCAAACATTGTCCCCAATACAGCAAAGGTATCGACGCAGTGGCCAATCGGACCATGAATACGCTCACCGATTAAGGGATAGAGTGCGCTGCGGGGTAACAGTGGCAACTTATGGCGATAGGCAAAATAGGCCAAACTCAGGGCAACCACCCCGTAAATCGCCCACGCATGTATGCCCCAATGGAAGAAAGTAATCTTCATCGCTTCTTTGGCGGCGGCCAAACTCTCAGGCGTTGCATCGGGCGGCGCCAAGTAATGCATCACGGGTTCGGCAACGCCGAAAAACATCAGTCCAATCCCCATCCCCGCCGAAAACAGCATGGCAATCCAGCTCTTATAGCTATAATCGGGCACAGCATGGTCGGGGCCGAGCTTAATATCGCCAAAGCGACTGACCATGACAAAGATGATAAAAATCAGAAAAATCGCCACGCCAAGGATATATAACCAGCCCGCTTTGGCTTCTAGCCACGACTGCATGGATTTGAAAAAGTGATTGGCCTCGGTGGGCCAAATGGCGCAGATCATCACCATTAAGGTGATAAAAAAGACCGACGAATAAAAAACCGGTGGATTAATACTCGACTTGATAGACATAAAACTCCCTTGTTCTAGCCAGTTCCCTATTAAAATCCCTTCGATTTTGAAGAGATAGCTCAATAATAGATAACTCTAGCCTCAGCAGTATGTGATCAGGATGAAATATGCACAAATAATCCATGACAAGGGCTCGCGGTCGGCAATTCCTTGTGATGTCATACTCATGTTGAAAACGCTTCCCCAGTTCCCCGTTTGCTCGACGCTTTTGCTGAATAGCAAAGGCGGTAAACGGTTGGCTCGATAAACAGCTAAACCGCTGCTGTGCAATGCGCTTTAAGAAACTATCAGACTCTCAAAGACAGTGAGCATCGACACCATGCGAGCGAATCGCAGGGTTCAACCTCAATGGCGACATAATGCATATAAGCGGTTCGATATTCGTGATATCGAGAGTGAGGAATGCAAAGCGCGATTAGCGGCTAACGGTTAACCAGTAGCAAATATCGACTCGGCCTTGCTTAAGCTCTACTGGATTGTCTTCGAACAGAGACCACATGCTGTCGAAAACTGACTCAATAGAGACACAGATAATGCTAAACAGCTACCGCTGAATTAGCATAAAAAATGGCGACCTATTAAGTCGCCACCGGATTGTATCACAAAAATGTATCTATTTGACGCAAAAAACTAACGCAAAAACCAAAACCCACTTATTCGGCTTTAGTTTTTACCGTTGCCGCGCCCGGCGTTTGCGAGATCCCCGCCGTTAAATTGAAGCGCATCGCCTCTTCAAAAGACCAATCCACTAAAATCAAATCTTCACGTTTGACGAGACTCGTCACCCCCGCCATTTGGTAACTGAGTTGGAATAACACTGGCACCCAATCCCCTTCGGGTAAGGCATCGAGCAATGGCTGTGGCGGCGTATCCGTCATAATAAAGCCCACCACAAACCCGCCATTAGCCTGTTTAACCAACACGGTTTGCTGAGTATTGGGTTTTCCCTCACGGTTCATTAAAGAAGCGATATCACGGATACTGCCATAGACAGATTTAAACAGCGGAAAACGCATCAGCTGACGTTCAATCCAGCCATAGAGCCACACAATAGGACTCACCGAAAACAACAGCCCCACGGCAAACACTATGGCCACGACTAAGATAAAGCCCGCGCCGACAAAATGTTGGTTAATCCCTACCAACTCTAAAATAAAAATCCCTAAACCATCTAACGATACAAACAATGACCAAAACAACCACAGGCTTAACGCCATCGGCAGCAGGTTCATCAAACCACGGGCTAAGGTTTTCTTCATTACAATCTCATCAAATCCAATGGGATAAAAAAAGGCATAAATTATTTACGCTAAAAAGCGCGTTAAATGCTACCACAGAGTCACTTTTGCACCAGCACTTGATGTAAGGTAAGGCGCAGAGAACACCAAACCGCTACAGCATCGAGGGAAAGAAAATGCGCGTGACCCGCCTAGACCATTTAGTGTTAACCGTGAAAGATATCGAGGCCAGCGTCGACTTTTATCAACGCGTGTTAGGGATGAAAAAGTCCATCTTTGGTCAGGGCCGTATCGCCTTAAGCTTTGGCGATCAAAAAATCAATCTGCACCAAGCAGGCGCTGAATTTGAACCTAAAGCAAACCTTGCCACGCCCGGCAGTGCCGATCTCTGCTTTGTGGTCAGCCACAATATCGAAGAAGTGATCAACCACTTAAACAGCCTTGAAGTTGCAATTATTGAAGGCCCAGTACTGCGCACTGGCGCTACAGGCCGGATTAACTCCGTATATATCCGCGATCCCGATTTGAATCTATTAGAACTATCCGAATATCTGCCCGCCTGCGCGCTATAAACCCAACGCGCTCAAATGTCGGTGCACCTTGGCAGGCGGGATAACGCGAGCCCTAGTTAAAGTGCAATTTCACAAACTCGATAAACAACCGCACCCGCATGGGGAGATGGTCGCGGTCCCGATATAACATGGACAAGGTTCGGGCTTTGCTACTCCAGTCAGGGAGGACATGATTTACTTCCCCCTGCGCTATCATAGGTAGCGCAAAATAATCCGGCACGTACCCGATACCTATTCCTGTTTTGATAGCGTGGGTCAGTAGCATCAGTTCATCTACCTCCAGCCTGACGCCCTTGTTCGGGTGATAATCAAACTCTTCGCCAGTGGTTTTGTGCACCAATTGCCAAGGTATCATAGGGCGGCAAATGATGGTTGGGTGACCGCATAACTTGTCTGGCGTAGTGATGCTCGAAATGTCGTAGTCAGGGTGAGAGCACAAAATAAAGTGAATCTGTTTTAACGGTCTAGCAATCCAGTTTTCCACCACTGGATTGCCCACTCTAAACGCCACATCCATGCCTTCCGCTTCAATATCGATAAGCGAGTTTGAAAAGCTCAAATCCAACTGAATATCGGGATATTGCAGCAAAAAATCATAGAAAATCGACCGCAGGAAATGAGTGCCAGAATTGATGGGCGCGGAAATACGGATTTTCCCCTGTGGCTGATATTTATCCCGATGCAAGTCTTCATCAATATTATTGAGTTCATCAAACAAGGCTACTGAGCGCTCAAAATACTGCTCACCAATGCTGGTTAAGATAACGCGGTGAGCGTCTCGATTGAGCAATCTTAGTTGCAAATCGGTCTCTAGCTGGCGGATACGACGACTCAAGGTGGAGAGCGGCATACCTAAGGATTGGGCGGCCTCCTTAAAGCTTCCTGAGCGAGCCACAGCACAAAAACAGCGCAGATCGTCCAACGAATAGTTAGGTTTCATTATTGGCATTTACCGTCTTACTTTTGCTTGTTTATCCAATTATTGAAATCAATACACTAAGGCTCAGTATTTGACAAGTCATCTGGAGTGGCGATGAAATCTGATCCAACGATAAAAGCAGTGATCCTGCTGATTATCTGCACCTTCTTTTGGGGAAGTTGCTTTCCCATCGGTAAACAAGTGTTAAGCGAAGTGCATGCCTTGACCTTAGTGTTTTGGCGCTTTGTGATTGCCGCGGCCTGTCTCGCTATCTACCTCAAACTCGTCCGTATGCCGAAATTGCACTTAAGCATCAATCAATGGTTGTGGATTATTCTGGTCAGCGCGGTAGGAATAGGCGGACTTAACCTTGGCCTGTTTACGGGATTGGCGTCAACTAATGCGACGAACGGCTCATTAATCATGGCCCTTAGCCCGCTGATCACATCATTGATCGCCTGTGTTGCCCTGCGTACGCTGCCATCGTTTGCCCAGTGTTTTAGTCTGCTGGTGAGTCTAACTGGCGTGCTGATGGTGATCACCAATGGGCACCTTGAAACCCTCTTCTCGATGCAGATAAACCACGGAGATAAATTGATATTTGGCGGCATGCTGGCCTGGAGTTTTTACACCTATTTCAGCCAAGGTATCAGCCGCTGGATGCCAGTCATCCCTTATACCTTTATCGGCATGTTAAGTGGCGCCGCCGTGATTGGCGCTTTATGTTTGGCTTCGCCAGAGGTGCATCCCTTCGCAGAGTTATTCAATAGTACAGCGCTAGGCATGGCAGAAGTCGTCTACATCGGCGTATTTGGTACAGTGGCGGGCTATTTGTTGTGGTTAAATGGCGTGCGTCAGTTAGGTTCAGCCAACGCATCACTGTTTTTTAACTTTGTCCCCATCTTCTCCGTATTAACCTCGTTTATGCTCGGCCAAGCCGTTACCAAGTTGCAACTGTTAGGGATTATCTTGGTTATCGCAGGCTTACTACTACCACGAATTGTACGGTTTAAGCGCGAGCCCAAAGTGTGCCCTGAATCCTAGCCAAACCTCGAATAACATAATAAAGGCGGGAAGTTTCCCGCCTTTATTATTGGCCTTAGCGCCTAGGATAAGTCATTTCAGTTATTGGGCTGTTTTGCTCCCCAAAAAAAGAGTTTCAACTAGCGATTTTATTCAAATGAGTCCACTCAAATTACCCTAGAAATTCTCAATGATAATCCTGTTTTAATCTTACCTTGTATGCGGCTAACCATGTATGACTATGGTTTTTCACTGTTATAGGTGATTTTAAGGTTGAACAATGCACATTAACTCCGCACAAATAAAGCAAAGTATATTAAATTCAATGAATTACACAAAAAATGGCATATTAATCGTTCTGATAAACACACATGTTCTTTTTTCAATATGGTACATTTAATGAAAAGCTGATAAGTTCTTTGCATACAAATAGTTAATTGTGCATATTTTCACAATTCTAACGTGATTAACGCACATACACACTAGTAAAATGTTAACACTACACCTCAAGAGTGCTTATGAACTTAAGAATAATATTTTCAATTCTAATCTCTTTATTTATTTGCGGCTGCGCAATGACCGGAAGACCTAATCTTCCGGTAGATATATCTTCAAATGATTTAAATAGAGATGGGTATGCTCTGATTGTGGGTTCGTTGTCTAGGCGTAATGCAGCGGCTATATATGATCGTTGGGGAATAAACATTAGAAAAGTGGATTCTGAAAATTTTTTTGAATTTAATATTGAAGGTAAAGCGTCTACTACAGCACCGTTTATAGCGTATGATTTCGACTATCGAGAGAGTAAATATTCTGGAAATATATTCGCCTATCTTGTTCCTGTGGGGACGTATGAAATCTACAACTACACGCTATTTCAGACGCGAGGCGAATTCTATCGACATTGGAGTCCAGAAGATAATTTGTCGATTACTTTTTCAGTAAAAGAAAACTCAATAAACTATATAGGTGAATTCGCTGCCACAGAAAATTATGACTGGAACATTTTTGAAAACAAAAATAGAGATATTCCTATGCTTATGAAAAAATATCCAAATTTGGATTGGTCAGATGTGGTTACCAGAATACCTGACAAAAGAAACTTTTGATTAAATTATAAAACTGGACACCCAGCGTTAATAACAAGGAGGTTTATATGCCGCGCGCTCACCGCCCTCTGATAAGTTTTGAACAGCTCACGTTATATCCGAACCTAGCGATGAGGCTCAAGTGATGACTAGCATTGCGCTGGCGAATCTTCTGTCCAATGACTCAAATAATCATCGGCGTGATAAAGAAACAATACTTGCTGTTTCATCCTCTGTATAAAACTATGCGAATAGATAACCGCTCAGCACACTATTATCGTTAACTCGCTAATGTCTCCATCCTCGCATGCATTTTTTGTGCTGCTACATTTTGTGCCGCGAGATAATCCAGTTTTAGCTGCTTGATAATGCTAGTGATGAGGACCAGCTCCTGCTGTAATAATGGGATCTTTGACATATCATGTGTGGGCAAGTTGATGTCCACATTATCAAATAAATTACCAAAATAGCTCGCCATAATAAGCACTGTATTGTTTTTAAACTCGATGCTTATCCCTGAACCTCGTGCGGTTTTCCGGAATAACTGCTCCAACTCAACCAATCGTTCCATCACTGCGGGTGACAATAAATATCGCGCATAATGTTGATCGTGTGAATACACTTCAAACATGGCCTCAAAGGTGACACTTTCAAGTTTAACTCTGGGTTGCTTGATGCCTGAAATGGCATTCCCCAGGGAACCATAGTCTTGGCTAACAATGGTGTGAGATTCAAAATGAAAGGGCATAGAGATAATCACCACCCCACCCTTAAATTGGATTTTATCTGACTTGCTTCCACGGGATTTTAAGGTTAACTCGCAAAACTCGAAGCTAACATCTTCTACCTTGCCGCGAATATGGTCTTCAGCTTCTTTCTTGCTAAAACTGGGCATGAGTTCAAAATCAGCCACGGCATCCAGATTGACACAGGAATCGGGGCTATATTGGTAATCCCCTAATTTATCGAGTAAAACAGGTAAAATTTTATTCTTATAATGGCGCTTAAATTGTATTTCAGGCAACTGAACCCACATCAAGATGCCTGCGAGAACAATCAAGCTCAGAATGCTTGGGTCACTATTTGAGGCTAACGACATCAAATCAACAACCAGCGCAGGCAAGCACAGGAGCCAGCCTAACCGCTTGGCCCATTTCTTCCGAGAAAGTTTCGTTTCAAGTTTTTCAATTCGATAAGCTTCTAGCGGCTCGAGTAGTTGCAACAGTGCCGCTTTCGCCTCTTCTGATATCGGCGGTAATTCGGGTCGAGGGAAATCTGCGGGTAAATTCGCTTCCACTATATGATTGCGAATACTTTTCAGGGCTTCGACCCCCTGCTTTAAAGAATACAACAATTGGCTCATCTACTTATCCCTGTAATCGCCGATACAGCGCCCATTCCATTGTGCTGTTTCTACTCTCGAGTGTCGGTTAACTTCGTGATTAACCTATAGCGAGTGTCAGATTAAACAAAGGGTTATTTATTGTAAATAACAAATTTCAAACAACGATTTATATCAAAAACATTGGCGTGTTTTTGATACCACCTCTTATACCTCAGAGGCGTAAACCAAACTTATTGACTGACTTACAGTTCACTTTATCCCCTAAAGAAACACAAAACAAAAACGCTCTGCGGTTAGGCAGAGCGTTTGTTGGTAAAACCATGTGACAAAAGGTGTTTAGTCCTTTAAATCCTTTTCCATATCTTCGTAGGAAGTATGGCGAACGTCTTTACCTTTCACGTAGTAAATAATGTATTCGCAGATATTTTTACAACGGTCGCCGACACGCTCAACCGCACGGGCAGCCCAGAGTACGTCTAATACATCGGGGATTGAGCGTGGATCTTCCATCATGTAGGTCATTAATTGGCGGATAATGCCTTCATATTCACGGTCGAGCTTGGCATCTTCTTTATGAAGTTCCAGCGCCGAATCAGCATCCATACGGGCTAAGGCATCGAGCGTTGCGTGCAGCATACGAATCGCATGGCGGCCCATGTTTTCAATGCTGACTAATAACGGTTGCTGATTATTCAAACGCTTATCTAATGCGGCCTTGGCAATACGCACGCAGGCATCACCGATACGCTCAAGATCGGCAATCGATTTTGAAATCGCGATGATCAGACGTAAGTCGCTCGCCGCTGGTTGGCGTTTAGCGATAATGCGAGTGCATTCTTCGTCAATAGAGACTTCCATGCCATTCACTTTGTGATCGCCAGTGATCACCTTTTGCGCTAATTCAGCATCTAAGGTACTTAAGGCGTCGATGGCTTGCTCTAACTGACGCTCAACCAAGCCACCCATGGCGAGTACACGGTTACGGATATCATCTAACTCGGCGTTAAATTGCCCAGAGATATGTTTGTTTAAATTCATATTTTCCATTTGGCCAACCTTTTACTCAACTGTATCAACGCCTAGATGGAGTTTGCAATGTTTAACTCTGTTCTAGGCGGTGGCTTATTTCGTTTATCGCTTATCACTCACATCACCACTGCTAAAGGCAAGGTGATTAACCGTAACGGCCGGTAATATAATCTTCGGTCTTACGTTTTTTCGGTGTGGTGAAAATGGTGTTGGTATCGGCGTATTCCACCAATTCGCCCATATACATAAAGGCCGTTTGATCCGACACCCGCGCCGCCTGTTGCATGTTGTGGGTCACGATAACCACTGTGTACTTAGTCTTAAGTTCAGTGATCAGCTCTTCGATGGTTAAGGTTGAAATCGGGTCGAGAGCCGAAGTCGGTTCGTCGAGCAGTAATACTTCTGGCTCGATGGCAATCGCACGGGCAATCACCAGACGTTGCTGCTGACCACCGGATAAGCCAAAGGCGTTATCGTGCAGACGGTCTTTCACTTCATCCCAAATCGCCGCGCCGCGTAGCGAACGCTCGGCCGCTTCGTCGAGTTCGCGGCGGTTGTTAATGCCCTGCAGACGCAGACCATAAACCACGTTTTCGTAAATCGACTTAGGGAATGGGTTAGGACGCTGGAACACCATACCTACGTTGCGGCGCAGGGCGGCTACGTCGATTTTTTTGTCATAAATATTTTGACCGTGCAGCAGAATTTCGCCGTCGATATGGCAGTTGTCGACCAGATCGTTCATGCGGTTAATGCAGCGCAATAAGGTGGATTTACCACAACCGCTGGGGCCGATAAACGCCGTAACTTGCTTCTTCGGGATCTTCATCGACACGTTAAACAGCGCTTGCTTGTCGCCATAGCGCAGGTCTAAGTTGCGGATCTCCAGTGCGGTATCGTTCTGGCTCAAGTTTGCTAAGTCAAAGTTGTTGGTTTTCATGGCTGTCGAATCTATAGAAATCATATTCAGTCCTAATACTTTCAGGATAATCGCTGATTAATGCTCAAGCGAACGATATTTTTCACGTAAGTGGTTACGCACACTAATCGCGGTTAAGTTCAGTGCCACAATCACTGTTACCAGCAAGAAGGAGGTGGCGTATACCAGAGGACGTGCCGCTTCAACGTTAGGACTCTGGAAGCCCACATCATAAATATGGAACCCTAAGTGCATGAATTTACGTTCTAAATGCACAAACGGGAAGTTTAAGTCCAGTGGCAATGTCGGTGCTAATTTCACGACACCCACCAGCATTAACGGTGCCACCTCACCCGCTGCGCGGGCCACGGCTAAAATCAGACCCGTCATGATCGCAGGGCTTGCCATCGGGATCACAATCCGCCACAGGGTTTCGGCCTTAGTCGCGCCCAGTGCCAAACTGCCTTGACGCACTGCGCTAGGAATACGGCTTAAGCCTTCTTCGGTCGATACAATCACCACTGGCAGGGTCAGAATCGCTAATGTCAGCGCCGACCAAATCACCCCTGGTGAACCAAAGGTGGGTGACGGTAAGGCTTCGGCGTAAAACAGTTGGTCAATCGAGCCACCCATCATGTATACGAAGAACCCTAAACCAAACACCCCGTACACAATCGATGGCACACCCGCTAAGTTGATTACCGCAATGCGGATCATCTTAGTGATTGGGCCTTTCTTGGCATATTCGTGCAGGTAGATTGCGGCAATCACCCCGAATGGCGTCACGATAATCGCCATCAACAGCACCATAAACACGGTACCGAAAATCGCAGGGAACACGCCGCCCTCGGTGTTGGCTTCGCGTGGGTCGTCGCTGACAAAGCGGCCAAGCCCGACAAACCATTTGCCGATTTTACCCATCAAGCCTAAGTGGTTGACGTAGGTGACATCGAGAACCGAATCCAGCTTAAGTTCAACCTCAACACCACGCATATCGCGCACGATAACAGAGTCGCGAGCCGCTTCATCACGCAGGGCAAACAGCTCTTTTTCAAGCACATGGTATTCTTTTTGGAGCGCTTCCTTCGCGGCCGCTAACTCCAGCTTACGACTATCGGTCAGCTCACCATCTAACTCGTAACGGCGCTCTTTTAAACGCAGTTTCTCGATGTTGTAGTTAATCGCACCAATATCTTGTTTCTGCAATGATAACGCTTTGTCAGACAGGGCAACGGCACGATCGATATGCTCCATTAAAGAGGATTCAAGCGCATCGTTTTTCAGCTCTAAGCGTTTACCGTTTTCAATTACGGCCACTGGGTAGCCATAAAAGTTACCGTTTTTAGCACGCTCGAGCATGGCCACATCGGCAGGCTCGCTACGGCTGATAATGTCTGTTGCTAAAATCCAACGGAAATCTAAGCCCACAAACTCACGGTTACCGGTTTTCACTAAGTAACGCGTCACAAACTCACCGGGTGGCTGTTTAAACACGTGGCCCGCGGCGGTTAAACGTTCGGTCGGCACTTCTTCCCTATCGTAAATCTCACCGATTAAGGTTGAACGCGCACCTGTGTTATCTTCGAGTTCCCATTGATAAATCGTTGCAGGCCAAAAGTAGCTTAATCCGCGCCATGCAATGAGCAGTAACAGGCCTAATACTGCAATCAAACTGATGCTCACCGCGCCACCTGTCATCCAAATCCATGGCGAGCCTGATTTTACCCACTTACCCATTGCACAAACCTCTCAAGGTCATTGGCGAAATAGTATTTAGTATCATTATCTTATCTCCATTACAGCGAGCTATAGCGGTCACGCAGACGCTGTCTTACCACTTCGGCAATCGTGTTAAAGAAGAAGGTAAATACGAACAGAACGAAGGCCGCGAGGAACAGCACACGGTAGTGCGAGCTGCCAATCGCCGACTCTGGCATTTCCACCGCGATGTTAGCCGCCAGCGTACGCATACCTTCAAACACGCTCCATTCCATGATGGCGGTGTTACCCGTTGCCATCAGTACGATCATGGTTTCACCCACAGCGCGGCCAAGACCCATCATGACCGCAGAGAAAATCCCTGGGCTTGCGGTCAACAGCACAACACGAGTCAGGGTTTGCCAAGGCGTCGCACCCAGCGCCAAACTGCCGTTGGATAAATGGCGTGGCACAGAGAAAATCGCGTCTTCGGCAATCGAGAAAATCGTTGGAATAACCGCAAAGCCCATGGCGATACCCACTACCAGCGCGTTACGTTGGTCGAAGGTGATGCCTAATTCGTTAGTAATATATTGACGAGTGTTGCCATCGAACAGCGCCACTTCGATCATCGGGCTGATGGCAAAGGAGAACCAACCCACAAAGCAGATAACCGGAATGAGCATCAGCTCTTGATAGACTTCAGGCAGACGTTGTTTCCAAGTACCGGGTAATTTGCTCCAAGAGTAAGCCGACACCAGAATCGCCGTCGGCAGCAGTACCAGCAGCACTAAGATGCCCGGCAAGTGCTCTTCAATCAGCGGTGCTAACCAAAGTCCGGCGAGGAAACCTAAGATAACCGTTGGTAAGGCTTCCATAATTTCAATCGTTGGCTTAACAATGCCGCGCACCTTTGGCGACATAAAGTAAGCAGTGTAGATGGCGCCCGCAATCGCTAATGGCACGGCGAACAGCATGGCGTAGAACGCCGCCTTCATTGTGCCGTAGGCCAATGGCATTAAGCTGAGTTTGGCTTCAAAGTCATCGCTACCCGAGGTGGATTGCCACACAAACTTAGGCTCAGGGTAACCTTCGTACCACACCTTATTCCACAGCGCGCTCCAAGACACTTCTGGGTGCGAGTTTTCCACGTGGAAGATATTCAGTTGCTTGTTCGCTTCAACCACTAGGCCGTTAGAACGGGGGCTAAAGCCCATCACACCTGGGTTTTTAAGGTCAAACTTTTCATCAAACAGTTCGCGCTCACTGGTGGTGTACAGGAGTGATAACTCACCCTCTGGGCTCACCACGGCAAAGCTTTTACGGTAGAACTCAGAGGCAATCGAGGCCACTGGCGCTAAGTCGGTAAACTCACGGATCTCTTTGTATAAACGGCCTTTTGGACCATTCACTTGGAAGTACTGAGTCACCACACCAGAGTCGTAGCTCACCAGAATCGAGCTGGCACCGGCAAGTAAGGCAATGTTGTTAACCTTAGACTTTTCGTTTTCCGCATCAATCACCTGCATTAAATCCAGGCTCTCAACATCACGGATATTGTAGATAAACACCTTGTTGCCCATTTGCAGCATCAATTGGCGTTGGTCTGGCGTCATCAACTGGTGTGCAACTTTTTTAGGTGCATCGGGCAGTAGTGCGCCAGTGGTCGTCCATTCCACCTCTTCGGTCATCATGTTTTCTTGACCTTCGAGACGGCTTAAACGCCAAGCACCATTATCATCTTGGTAGGCGAAGCTGATTTTATCGTTGCTGTAACTAAAGGCTAAATGATGGATAGCGCTGCCCGATTCATCGATAGTGATCGGCGCTTCACCCGCGCTGTAACGCAGTTTTGGGGTAATGAGGCGCTTGTTATTAGGGTAACTTAAGCCAAACTCAATCCCTACGATTAAGGCTTGACCGTTACTTAACCCCAGTGCGAAGCGTTGCTCACTCGGCGCGGCAATCGCGGCGCTGGTTACGCTCACACCCGCAGGTAATGGCGGTGTAAAACTGGAGAGTAAGCTGCCATCGGCAACAGTGTAGAAATCCACCTGGCCATCGGCGGCCACGCGATACATAACCTCATTTTGCTCGTCGGCGCCAACCATCAGGGTCGCGACTTCAGCATGTTGATAACTCACGCTTTTTACGGAAGTCACATCCGCGCTGTCGAAAATGGGTTTAATCACGTACAGCAAATAGAAGAAGATCAACAATAAGGCGACAAACACCATAGTGCCGCCAATCGTGACCCCAATTTGAGCCGCTTTATCCTTAAATGCCCTGCGACTTGAACGTCCGCCTTTCAGCATACTTTGCGGCGCAGAACCAGGTTGAATGACCTGACTTTCCATTAAGAACCTCTATTATTAAAGCCTGTGAGTTTTTTCGCTAGGAATTGCGAAATGCTATGCTTACACTGTTTGAGCATAAACTGAGCAATAACAACACCCTTCATTCTAAGTGCGTTGAATTATATGACGCAAAGATGACAGTTGTGTTACACCCGATTTTAAAACAGGTGCCTTTTACAAAAAATAGGAGTCAGTCGCCATGCTACGATATTTAATCACGCTTCAAGCACCTGATAGAAAAGGATTAGTCGAGCAAATCGCCCATGCCGTGAGTCGCCATGGCGGCAACTGGTTAGACTCAGAGTTGCGCCATATCGACGGGATCTTTGCCGCCATATTGTTACTCGAGGTGCCTTCCCTGAAAATGGATGAGCTGATTGAAGCCTTGGAATGTATCGACGGCCTCACCCTCACCTATTCAAAAACCTCGGTCGCCCTCAAACCCGTTAAGCGGCTCACCTACAGCCTAGTGTCCTACGACAGACCCGGATTAGTGCTGGATATTTCCAATCGCATCACCGCACTTGGTATCAATATCGAACAGTTTAGCAGCCAGTTTGAGACAGCAGGCCATACAGGTATCGCCCTGTTTCGCGCCACCATTGGCTTGGGCCTAACCGATCTTGCCCAAGAGGAACAGTTAGTGCAGTCTCTCTACTCCCTCGGTGATGACTTAGTGCTGGATAAACTCAGCCGTTAACCCTCAACCCCTTCAACAAAAAACGCCGCGGGCACTCCCAGCGGCGTTTTTTATGGCAAGCTAACTGACTTTCTGGTGCCGAGACTTTATTAAATAGCGCAGCGGCACTTGGGAAATCAACATCCCCAGCAGCATCAAGCCGCACCCAAACAAGGCGCGCAGTCCTAGGCTTTCACCAAGGAACAGAATACCGCCGATGGCGGCAAACACGGTTTCTAAACTCAAAATAATCGCCGCGTGCGCAGGATGAGCATGCTTTTGCGCCAGCACCTGTAAAGTGTAGGCAATACCCACTGAAATCAGCCCCGCGTAGGCCAGTGAGCCCCAAGCAGCAATCACCTTATCGACAGTCGTGACCTCAATGGCCGCCGACACCAGCAGGCTTAATACGCCGCATACCAAAAATTGCATCATGGCGAGTAACACGGGCGAAATCCGCTTGGCAAAATGATCCACCGCCAAAATATGCATTGCCCAAAACAGTGCGCCAATCAATTGCAGCGTATCGCCATAACCGAGGTGAAAGCCGTCTTTAATGCTTAAAAAATACAGCCCCACCACGGCGATACCACAGCCTACCCAAGTATTGGCGCCGGTAGCATGTTTCAGGGCTAAGCCCAATATCGGCACTAACACGATATAAAGCCCAGTGATAAAGCCCGCGTTAGCGGCCGTGGTATAAAGCAGTCCTACCTGTTGTAGCGATGCGCCAGCAAATAACAGTCCGCCCACCGCAACACAACCAATGGCAAAATCTTTGGGCGTACCGAGATGAATTTTCCCCTGCCGAGCCAAGTACCACACCAGAGGAACGAGTGACACAGTACCAATTAAGAAACGTAGCCCGTTGAATGCAAAGGGCGATAAATGCTCCATCCCTAAGGTTTGGGCGACAAAACCAAAGCCCCAAATGGCGGCGGCGAGCAGGAGTAAAAAATTGGCTGGCAAGATACAGTCTCTATGATTAAAAAGGATGACAAGATTACCCAGATGCCGGGCGCTTGTCCAAATCTGTTGCGATACTGTTAGCGTTTAAACCGTGCTACTGGCGAGTCTTGCATTGTAGGCTTTTGGCCTGACTCAAGATTTCATTTAAAAACACTGAGTCTGATTGCTTTGCCAACAGCACCGCTTTATTGGAAGCATCAATCGCGAGGGCGGTTTGACCATCAAGATCGTAGGCGGTTGCTAAGCTATCCCAGAGCACCTCAGACATAGGAAACACCTTTGTCCCTTCCAGTAAAATCTCCACACCCCACGCCGTTTTTTGCTCATAGCTGGCCTTGAGACCATAGACATTGTACTGCTGGGCAGAGAGCGGAAACTCATAGCCGAAGACCGCCGTTTGCTGGTGATAGAACTGCTTTAATGCCTTTAGCGGCATCACCGCGATTTCGGGCACCGCATTCCAGCCCGCAAACAGCGTCTTTAAAGCCGCAACATTGCCGATAAGCGGGGTGCTGTCATGGGTTTCTTCGGGGAAGCGTTTATCAAACCATTGCAACATTTGGGTTGAAGGAGGCTTCACTGACGGGCTATTTCCCAAGGTATTTTGCAATTGGGTGATTTGGGCTGCAAAGGCGCTGGCCATCTCATTGGGTTCACTGGCGATACTCAAAAACCAGCGCATGGGTTTTGTCCGTTTGGCAACGGCTAGCTTAGCGGACTCCTGTACGAGCCAATTATTGTCCCACCAAAGGCTCGGGCTGATGGATATCGCCGCATTAAACCGAGTGTCAGGCGTCAGAGCCACATAACTGCTGAATAGCCCAGCCATAGAGTGTCCCGACAGTATGTGGTAATCGGCAATGCGATATTTCTGGCCCAAACTGCTGAGTAGTTCTGTTTCTAAAAACTGCCTGTAGTTCTCTGCTCCACCACTTCGGTCTTTGAACTGTTCTAATTGGGTCGGCGTAAACGACTTTAAGCGATTATTCGAGCTGACACCCACGACAATCAGTTCAGGGATAATGGCATAGCTACTTAAAAAGCCGACATTCGCGGCAATATGCTCAAATTGTGTTGAGCCATCCAAGACAACTAAAACGGGATAACGAAAATCGTTGGAATGGCCATAGGTATCGGGGAGTTTGATTTGTAAGTTAATGGCATCATTCAATATTTCAGAATGGATCTGCATCTTGTCTGCCTGCGCCATCACCTGCATCGACAGGAAAAAAATCAGTCCTAATACCATCCGCATCGTTAACCTCCCTGAATAATGGCTGCTAAGTTACTGGTTTTTATCAATACAATCAATTTATTAACATAATTACGCCTCCAAAAAGCCCTGATTAGCCACATATTGCAGTCAGGCTCTCAATCGAGAATTCCTATCTAAACTCGGCGGGATAATCTTGTATACTGCACACCACGCAATGACGAATGCATAAGTGCGCTGGGATGTCTTACCAACTCCAGTGACACCATAAAAAACTAGGAACACCTATGTTAGGAACGCTAAAAAAGCTGTGCGCACACTTAGATGAGGCGCAACAAGTACAGTATCAACTGGTTGTTGGCGACGACTTGCTGCCACTGAATCCCTTAATTGGCAAGCCGCTGACCCTGACCCACACAGGTAACATCTTCTGCTGTAACTGCGGCAAAAAGACCAAAAAAAGCTATTCGCAAGGCCATTGTTTTGTGTGCATGCAAAAGCTCGCCAGCTGCGATATGTGCATTATGAAGCCCGAAACCTGTCACTTTGACCAAGGTACTTGCCGCGAGCCAGAGTGGGCGCAAAGCCATTGTTTTGTGCCGCATTATGTTTATCTATCCAATACTTCGGGCATCAAGGTCGGTATCACTCGCCACACCCAATTGCCTACTCGCTGGATAGATCAGGGCGCGACTCAAGGGTTACCGATTTTCAAAGTGTCGACACGACAAATCTCGGGTTTAGTGGAAGTGGAATTAGCCAAACTCATCAACGATAAAACCCACTGGCAAACCATGCTTAAGGGCCACGCCGATGATATCGATTTAAATGCTAAGGCGGCGGAACTGATCCCGCAAATTGAGGCTAAGTTGCACGAAATCGGCATGCAAAAAGGCGATTACAGTATCGAACGATTGCAGGAAGAGATCCAGTCTATCCATTATCCGATTGAGACCTTCCCGAAAAAAATCACTTCACATAATTTTGATAAGGAAGTCGTGGTCAGCGGCGTATTGCAGGGTATTAAAGGCCAATATCTGATCTTCGATACGGGCGTGATTAACATTCGTAAATTCACCGCCTATGAAGTCAGCATAGCGTTAGCTGACTAATATAAGTTAAAATTCCTGTCAAATGAGTGTGTTGAGCGCCGCTATGGCAGTCAGTACACTCATTGCTAAACCGTTAGATGACAGTAGTGAAACGTCTAAATCGCTTAGGTAGAACCTCGATATACTCATACCTAAAGCATTATGATCACCCTTATCTTGCAATCACTCAGTCGTACCCAGCATCCCACATGGATAAAATGGCGCTCACCTTCTCCAAGGTAAAAATCTTTATATGGAATATATTTTATGAAACAAGGACCTCAAAATTTTATCCGTCGCTGTGCATTCCAACAAAAATTACGTAATAAGCAATCTGGGATAATGTTGCTCTTAATAATCCCGCTAATAATAGCAAGCGGTCCTTGGAAGGAACTGACCGCATCGCTATCGACAGAACCATGGGATATAGGATTTACAATTGTTGTCGTTTTAGCCGTTGTGGTGGCATTTTTCTTCGCCTTCATGATCATTTCTGAATCGATAAGACTAGGTAAAGCCGCTAAAAATGAACAAAGGAAATTAGCCGAAGCTGGACCTGATGGCTATTACATCGATATCTATCAAGAAGGCCTTATATTTAATCTCTACGATGCCGAGTTTCATCTTTTTGATATGAAACAACAGTTTGTCCCATTGGATGAGATTGCCAGTACAAAATACTTTAAATACAGAGGCACACGCCGCTTGACGATCAACTTTGTCCAGATTTCCGGCCAAGTGTCGTTCACGAATAGGGAAATAAATATGGATAATTTTGATTTTCTGAAGGAGTTTCTCGAAACTCATGTAGCTAATCAAGAGAATAAGGCAAGAAAATAAGCCAGCTTAAGCTAGCTTGATTAGGCATAGCGGCGTTGTGTAAAGCATAAGCCCCACGCAACGCTCGCCATTCTTGGATAAGCCTGATTTTGAAGAGATTAAATCAATCGAGCAGAGGCTTTGCTCTAACTTGGTTGCGCAACCATATAAACAAGTTCCCAGATATGTCCATCGGGATCTTCAAACGCGTGGCCATACATAAATCCTTGATCCTGCGCTTGACGATAGGCTTTGCCGCCATGCTGCTCGGCAAGCTTAACCAATTGGTCGACACGTTCTCGACTGTCGCAGTCTAGGCAATTGAGCACTTCTGTCGTGGTACGAGCATCGGCAATCGGCTTATCGGTAAAACCCGCGAAAAAAGGCTTCGCCAGCAGCATCACATAAATATTGTCGGCGATGACCACGCAAGCAGCCTGCTCATTGCTGTATTGCTCATTGATACCAAACCCTAGGCCAGCGTAAAAAGCCCGTGATTGTTGAACACTTTCAACCGCTAAATTAACAAAGATACTTTGTGCCATCATAATCTCCCTTTAAAAATCCCTGCGGACGTCACATCCTGTCCTGTAAAAATACCTGTCATCTGTAGATAGTTAAGTTAACAATGAAGTAAATAGCTAAGTGAACAGTCTAGTCAATCATTGCGGCATCCTGAACTCATGTTCCTGCAAGAGCATAAGGCGAGTATCTTACTCGCCTTATGACTGTACTGCCTTATGACTATACAGATTACTGCGCCAAGATAACCGCGCTATTGCACTGAGTGAGTGGCGGGCAGCGATAACAGCATTTCATCGATTAAACCATCGAAGCGGGCTCTAACTTCGTCCATATCTTTAATGTTGGCAAAGCCTTGGGCAAGGACTCGCCAGACCATTTCGGTAGGTTGCCCCGCGATACCCGTTGGTTTAAAAAAGCTAATCAGCACTGAGCCTTTATCGTACTTTTTAGGGTCAACGCCTTGGTTCGATAAGCCCGGCACTAAGCCTGCGGCGGCGAGTATCTGCTCATCCGACATTTGTGTGCCCATGGCGACGCCAAACCCGACTTGAAAGTCCGCCAGCTGCGGATCTTCAACCCAACGATAACCTTTCGTCAGCAGCACTTTTTTCAGTGTATCTTGCATATGCTGTTGGACTTGTTGTTTGTCTAATCGACTGTCGACAAAGATTTTCTGGAGTGTTGGGTGCCAACTGTAGGTCATGGCGCTCGGCGGTAATTGGCTCAAATCCCCCGAAGTCACAATTGTGGTTCGCAGCGCCTGCGAATCATCCACACTCACACAGGCCGTCAGCGCGGCAAAACCTATGGTTAATAGCGTCAATAAACGCCCAATAGTTTGTGGTAAATACATACTTATTCCCTTATTGCGATTTTTACAGCTTAAGGATAGTTGCTATTTCCAAGACTGAAAGTCGATATGCATCATAGTGTTAAATCATCGCTCTCGACAAGCCTTGTGGCTAAATTGCACTCAGGCATTCATGGCTTCCCAATTCGTTATGATTTGTTACTTTATTATGCCCGCAGGGCGTATAGGCGCGGCTCAATTTACCCGCTAGAATGCCTCGCCGAGCGACTGCAACTTGCATAATTACGGCGCAAAAATTGAGGGAATATGCCCTTATCACAATGCCAATAACGACAACAAAAGGTGTGAAATAGATCTATGGAGTTAATACTCGCTATCGCGTTGTTTGCCTTCTCATCGGGGATCACCCCTGGGCCTAACAACATTATGTTGATGACCTCTGGGGTCAACTTTGGCGTTAAACGCAGTATTCCACATCTGATGGGGATTAGCCTTGGCTTTCCCACTATGATCCTCGCCATCGGCCTAGGCTTAAGTGCCCTATTTCAAGCCTATCCGATTATCCACCAAGTGATTAAAATCATTGGGATTGTCTATCTCCTGTACCTATCTTGGCTGATTGCCAACAGCAGTAGCAAGATGGAGGGCAAGAGTATCGCTAAACCCTTTAGTTTTTTGCAGGCCGCCGCATTTCAATGGGTTAACCCTAAAGGCTGGATTATGGCTGTCGGCGCGATTGCCACTTTTACCTCGGTGCAACAGGATCTCACGCCGCAAGTGGTCACCATTGCCACAGTGTTTTTATGTGTGGCCTTTCCCTGCGCCGTAGTGTGGCTTGGGTTTGGCGTGGCGCTTAAACGTATTTTGAAAAACGAGCGCCAGCAGAAGATCTTTAATATCACTATGGCCATCTTGCTTGTGGCGTCTATCATCCCTATGATCGCCCCCTAATTTTGGCCGTAAGAGTTAAGCACTAGCATGAATGAGATAGAACTGATCACTCAACAAACCGATAACTGGGTGAAAAAAGTGATCATGAAATACAATATTTGCCCCTTCGCCAGACGTGAGGTCGAGCGCGGCAGTATTCGCTATCTCGTTGTTGAACAAACCAAAGTCAAGCTAGTGCTCAAGGCTCTGATTGAAGAATGCCAATACCTAGATGCGCATCCCGAAGCCGAAACGACGCTGTTTATTCTGCCGCGGGGTTTTGAGGGCTTTTACACTTACCTCGATCTCGTTGATATGGCGAACGACGCCTTGTTCGACAACGACTATGAAGGCGTGTATCAGCTCGCGCATTTTCATCCCGATTATTGCTTCGAGGATGAACCACAGGATTCTGCGGCCAATTATACCAACCGCGCGCCCTACCCAACCCTGCATATTATCCGCGAGGCCAGCATGGAGTTAGCCCTTGCTAACTACAACGACCCCGAATCGATTCCCGAGCGCAATATTCAATTTTGTGAGCGTAAAGGCAGCGAGTTTTTTATTAATTTACTCGCAGAGTGCATGGGGAAATAGTTTTTATTTCAAAGCAATAAACCTAACAACTCCTAAGTTTAGGCATGGGGAAAGGTCGCACTGTTTACACCAATCACAGGATTTGTGTGCTCCATTTCTCATTGCCATAGCGACGATTCTTATAGCTATCGATACGCCATTCATCGGCCTTCTTAAGGACGATAAACAGATACTCATCTTCGAAGTGAGTGTTGGTTTTGATATAGATTTCTGCTCTGCCCTTATGTTTTAAGTTAACGAGCAGCTCAAGGGGATGGTCACAACCATTAAACTTTGAGGGAAAACCAAAGGAGTTGCGAACTTTACCGCCGTACACAAGGGGCTTATCGGTACAAAACCCATCGAATAAGGGGGAGATTTGTTCATTGAGCAGTGCAAACCAATCGGTTCGCTCTGCATAGTGGAACTCAGTTTCGGGCACGGCTTTGCTTAAGGCTTCTTCCTCTGCTTGCCGTTTGGCATAGAGATTATTTTCGATCTCATTCCAACTTTGGCTGAAAGATAACACACGCTGTGTTAAATACGCTTTTAATTCAATGTCATCCATGTCGATTATCTCGTCCTCTCCTAGGAATACTTACGGCGGACACTATAATCAAACGGCCCGTCGGTCACAAGCCAAGCTCTCTATCACATCAATAAAAAACATAATGATAATTCATTAGCTTAGGGTGAATTAGCCAGCATATTCTCCCCTACATGGCTTGGCTGTTAACTGTGTCATGATTATCATTCTTTGTTTACAGCTCAAAATGTTTACAAATTGCTACCTTTGTTATTTATTTGTTAAAAACAAATTCCTGTGTTAGGTTGAAATCGCCTAAGTCAGCAGACGCCCGTCTGTCCATAGGAGCACAAGTAGATGCTCCGTGTCGCTTAGGTCTTACAACCTTGATAACAAATGGAGCAAGCACAATGAAATTAACCAAAATTGCCAGTACCGTTATAGCCTTATCTGTGGGCGTTATTGCACAAGCCCATGCCGACGACAATCGTTATGTCATTCAAGTCGAAGCGGGTCATAAAGGCATTGTTAAAGCACTGGCCAAAAAATTGGGCGCAGAAATCAATCTTGAAGGGGATGAATTTATCGCTGCGACTTTTACCGGCAAAGATCTCGCCCAAGTAAAAGGTCTGCTGAACAACCCACATATCACCCTGATTGAAGAAGACGTTCGCCGTCATCCTATGGCGCTGTATAACGACGATGCGGGCAATCCAATGACCCAGCAAGTCACGCCCTATGCGGTATATCAATCCCATGCCAACGAAGTGACCTTTAACCCAAATGCGGGCATGAAGGTGTGTATTATTGACTCGGGTTTAGATAGCTCAAACCCAGATTTTAACTGGAACAACATCACTGGCGATAACGACTCTGGTACTGGTAACTGGAATCAGAACGGTGGCCCACACGGCACCCACGTAGCGGGTACTATTGGTGCGGCGGATAACAATATCGGTGTAGTCGGTATGGCGCCTGGCGTACCTATGCATATCGTAAAAGTATTCAACGCCTCGGGTTGGGGTTACTCCTCTGACTTAGCCTATGCAGCCAACAAATGTAGTAATGCTGGCGCTAAGATCATCAGCATGAGTTTAGGTGGCGGCGCAGCCAACAATACCGAAAAGAATGCCTTCGACGCCTTTACCGCGGCGGGTGGTTTAGTGGTCGCGGCTGCGGGTAACGACGGTAACTCAGTGCGCTCCTATCCAGCGGGTTATCCATCGGTGATGATGATCGGTGCTAACGATGCTAACAATAAGATTGCCGACTTCTCCCAATACCCAAGCTGCGTGAGCGGTCGTGGTAAAAAAGCCGTCAACGATGATGGCATCTGTGTTGAAGTGACCGCAGGCGGTGTCGATACCCTTTCAACCTACCCTGCTGGCATGGCAACGGCCTCAACCTTAACTGCCGATGGCGCGACAGTCGCCTCATCAGCAATGGAGAACCCAGGTTCAGCCTCAGGCAACACCTACTTTATGGGCACGGCTCAAGCTGTGGATTCTGGCGCGAACGGTAAGATTTGTGTTATCGATCGCGGCGTGATTTCCTTCCACGATAAAGTGCTTAACTGTGAAAACTCAGGCGGTGTCGGCGCAATCGTTATCAACAACGTTGCGGGAATGCTCTACGGCACTTTGGGTGATACCAACGCCACAACTATTCCTGCTGTTGGCGCGGCGTTTGAAGATAGAGCCAGCCTACTTGCCGCACAAAACGCAACGGTTTCAATCGATTCGGTTGACTACGGCTTTATGAGCGGTACTTCAATGGCCACACCAGCAGTATCGGGTATGGCGGCACTGGTATGGTCTAACCATTCACAATGTACTGGCACACAAATCCGTAACGCACTCAAAGCAACGGCAATGGATGCGGGTACTGTAGGTAAGGATAACTACTTCGGTTATGGTATCGTCAACGCGAAAGCGGCAGATGCTTACCTCACTACCTATGGCTGCTCTGGCAAATAAGCTTTCGCCAAAATAACACCAATAAAAAACCAGCACTTGTGCTGGTTTTTTTATTATCCATTGGGAGATTACTTAAACCAACCTTTGATACTGGTCAGCAGTGAGCGGCTGTAAAAAGGCACGCTCTTAGCTTGGCAAAATGTCGCGATAGGCTCGACGCTGTCGCCATGTAGATGGTGCACTTTGATAGGCCAGCTGTCCTGCCCCAGTTGACGTTCGAGCAACTTCACATCGCCACGAATACGATTAATATCCTCTGAGTTTTCAGCGGGTAACTGGATCACTAGGCTTAAGGCGTGGTCCGAAGAACTACGAATAAAGTCCAAGCGTGACGATTCCAGCAGATAGGCCTTCTCGACAGTTTTATAGTTCGACAATAACCCTTTGAGCTGGGCGAAATGGGGATACTCATGGGACTCAATATTACCAAATAACGAGAGTGCGCCCCTGTGCTCCACCAACTCAAGCTGCGATGACAGCATCAAGCGCACTTCGTGTGCATCCAAGGATTTCGACATATTGCTGTTAGGATTCAGCGCCATATCGCTCCCCGATTGTAGCAACACTTGGAATAGCGTTTCGGCATCGAGCGTCATCACCCCATGGTGCGCAGTGCCTTCGCTCTTCATCAATTCGATGGCCTTATCGACGGCGGTTTGAGATGTGAAAATCGGCGTAAAAGGATGATCACTACCATCCTCGAGGGGGACATACCACTGGGTGATGCCGATAGCCATCGCACCTTCACCCGCCTCGGGCGCCTCAGTGCTACTCTCACTCAAGATAAACAGGGTTGATTGACTAAGTTGTTGATAAAACTCGGCCGCATAGAGATTGTCTTGGAGGGCCTTCACAAAACTGTGTTCGAGTGGGGTTGTCGCTTCTAAGGTGTACAACATTGGCAAACTTCCTGTTATTAAGCGGTTCAGTCCTTTACTATCAAAGAGTTAAAAATAATTTTTAGCCATTCGATTCACACTGACCTGATTAAGTCGCGTTGGCATGGTAAAACATTGAGGGCGTCGAATCGAGCAAAACATCCCACAATTAGAATCAGAGCAGGCACTTAGCATTGTACCGAGCCTGCGTAGTCGCAAACTCGGCACTCAGGAGTAACTGACTGATAGGGTTACAGACTTAATCCCCACACCTCGAAGGCATCGCGGCAAAGTTGCTCACGAAAATCCGGATGAGCAATATTGATCAAGGCCTGTGCCCGCTCGCGCAGGGAGCGACCACGCAGGTTCGCCGCGCCATACTCGGTCACTATGTAATGCACATGGGCACGCGTCGTCACCACCCCAGCACCGGGCGATAACACAGGAGCAATGCGGGAAATCGCGCCGCCCGAGGCAGTACTTGGCAAGGCAATCACAGAGCGGCCGCCTTCGGATAACCCCGCGCCGCGAATAAAGTCCATCTGCCCGCCAACACCCGAATAAATCTTAGTGCCTATCGAATCGGCGCAAACTTGGCCCGAAAGATCGACCTGCAATGCCGAGTTAATCGCCATCACATTGGGGTTTTTACGGATAATAGAGGTATCGTTGACTTGCTCGATATCCATAAAAATGACCGCAGGATTATCATCCACATAGTCGTATAACTTCTGGCTACCTAAGGCGAAACCTGTGACCAGTTTTCCGGGGTAAAAACGCTTCTTGCTGTTGTTAATCACGCCCTTTTCGACCAGCTGCAAAATCCCGTCGGAAAATAGCTCGGTATGCACGCCTAAGTCTTTGTGCTCGGTCAGGCAAGACAACACCGCATCGGGAATCGCGCCAATGCCCATCTGCAAACAATCGCCATCGCGCACTAACTCGGCCACATTTTTACCTATCGCCAAACTCACGGCATCGCCGGTGGCAAAGGCATGGATGGGTAAACTGGCGCTCTGTTCATACACAGCGGCGAAACGGTCGATATGGATAAAACCATCGCCGTGGGTGCGGGGCATTTGCGGGTTAATATGGGCGATGATTTTACCCGCCACTTGGCAGGCGGCTAAGGTGGCTTCCACCGAAATTCCTAAGGAACACATGCCGTGTTTATCGGGCGGCGACACTTGGATAATCGCGGTATCGATTTTTTGCTCGCCGCTGCGGAACAATTTAGGCACTTCCGAGAGGAAAATCGGCACATAATCGGCATCACCACTTTGCAATAACGGCCGAGTCGGCACCCCGCCAAAGAAACAACGATGGCGCAGATGACCACGCAAATCGGGATGACTTAAAGACTCGGCGCCTTCGGTATGTAGCTGTAATAAGGTGAGATTTTCAAGAGTGAGCGCATGTTTTGCCAGCGCATCCAATAAGACTCTGGGGGTCGCCCCCATGGAATGGGTCCACAGGGTTTCGCCACTTTGAATGAGCGATACCGCTTCGAGGGCACTTTGACACACAATCGCAGGCATACAGAATTCCTTCGCTTAGCTGATCCCCATTCCTTTGCGCATGTTGTGGCGAGGATGCGCCACACGCTTTGCGTCTCCACTCCCCCAAGGGTTACGCAAAGCCAATACCGCAAAGGAACATTTTATTAGCAGCAGTGTAAGCGAGTTCTAAAGTAACTAACATCCATTTCAACGACTTAGTCCGATTCTTTACCAATACTTTGCGTTAAGTCAAAACTCGCGCCCAAAGCGAGAGCCTTAATCCAAACGTTTGGAGAATCGCAGACTGGCCACCAGCAGGCCTAGGCAGGTAAAGCCAATCATCCACAGCGCATCAAATTGCAAGTCACTCACCTGGGCATCTCTCAACACAATCGCGCGGGACATGCGCATAAAGTGCGTCGCGGGTAACGCCTCGGCAATCCACTGCGCCGCCACGGGCATGGCCTCGTAGGGGAACATAAAGCCCGACAACAGAATCGACGGCAGCAGGATAAACACCGTCATCTGCATCGACTGCAACTGGGTTTTCGCTATGGTCGAAATCACTAGGCCTAAGGTCAAACTTGCGCAGATAAACAACATGGCCGCCAGCGCAATCGAGTCCAAACCGCCGCGGATCGGCACTGCAAACAGCAAATGTCCGGCACTAAGAATAATGGCCAATTGCACGAAACCCACTAATACATAAGGGGTGATTTTACCTAGCATTAGCTCGAGCGGCCGCACTGGTGTGGTGATTAAAAACTCCATATTGCCCTGCTCACGCTCGCGCACAATCGCGGCCGAGGTAAACATCACCATGGTCATAGTCAAAATCACCCCCAAGAGGCCGGGGACGATATTCACCACAGAACGCTGCTCAGGGTTAAAGTATTGCACCACCTCAAAACTGGGGGGATTCGATTTGACCGCCCTGCCCGCGATTTCATCGAGCGGCATTTGTCTTAAACTGCGAATGGTGGAGGCGACCACTGTATCCGAGCCATCCACTAACCATTGACCCACGGGCTCGGCAAAATAGGCCTGCCCCGCAAAGGCGGGATGCCGCACTAAACGCTCGTCGAGATCGGCGCCTAAATACAGCACGGCTTTCACTTCGCCCCGTGTAATGGCTGCATCCGCTTCGGCGGCGCTCAAATAGCGATGTTTAAAATCAACAACTTGAGTCGCTTCTACTGCCTTAACCAAGGCGCGGCTATAGGCAGAATCGCTTAAATTCACTAAACCTGCGGGCAAATCGCGCGCATCGGTATTGATGGCATAACCAAACAACATCAACTGCACTAAGGGGATCATCACTATCATGCCGAAAGTCATGCGATCCCGCGATAACTGCCTGAGTTCTTTGACCACCACGGCCCAAATTCTACGTAGCATCTTGAGCCTCCACGGTAGTGGCCTGACTGCCGTTTGGCGGCGTTAGCTGGGCACGCCCACCCGTGCAGGTGACAAACACATCCTCAAGGCTGGGACGCACTTCGGTCAGTGGCCGCCCCGCAACCCTTGGGCTTAACCAAGCCAGCGGATCTGCAATCGAACTTTGCACTAATACCCGCAAGCGGCTGCCAATCTGCGCCGCCGATAACACGTTGGCATCGCTGATGAGTGATTGTTTAAGCTTGCGTAAATCCTCCCCCGACACTTCAATGACCCGAGCGCCCATGGCCGCCATGAGTTGTTGCGGCGAGCCGTCGGCGCGTTTTATCCCGCGCTCTAAAATCGCCAGACCATGGCAACGCTCGGCCTCATCCATATAGTGGGTCGAGACTAAAATCGTGGTGCCTTGAGCGCAAAGATCGAACAGCCGCTCCCAAAACTCGCGGCGGTTTTCAGGGTCGACCGCCGATGTCGGCTCATCGAGAAATAACAGCTCGGGGTGATGCAAGGTCGCGGCGGCTAAGGCTAAACGTTGCTTTTGCCCACCACTCATGGAGCCCGCCATTTGCTTCTCGCGCCCCGCCAAATCGTACAAGCTTAATAACTCGGCCAAACGCGCCTTGGTTTGGCAACGATTCAGCCCATAAATTTGCGCCACAAACTCGAGGTTTTCCCGCACCGACAAATTGTCGTAGAGGGAGAATTTTTGCGTCATATAGCCAATGCGGCGACGCAGTTTTTCCTCGGCGCCGGGCAAGGTTTCCCCCAGCACCCGAATATCCCCCGAGGTCGGACTCAGCAGCCCTGTCAACATCCGAATGGAGGTCGATTTACCGCAACCATTAGGGCCTAAAAATCCATAAATCGTGCCCTTAGGGATTGCTAAATCGAGGTTTTCGACCGCATTGATGCCGCTAAAGGCGCGGGTCATACCACGGGTTTCGATAGCAAACTCAGAAACCGTGCTTGATGTTTCTGCCGCTGATGTCCCAGCGACTAATCTCCCTGCTGAAGCCTGTTGAGCACTCATGGCAGCTGTACCTCAAGGGCCATTCCCGTGGGTAAATCCTGCCCCTCTGGCGCAATATCAATATCGGTGAGATACATCAGTCTCGCCCTATCGCGTTCATTTAAGGCATAAAAAGGAGTGTAAGCCGGTTGACTGCGAATATTACGCACTGTGCCTGCAATAGGCTGCGCGCGGCCATCGACAAGGATCTTCACTTGGCTCCCCGCTTTAACCCTATCGAGCCAAGTTGCTGGCAGATACACCCTCACATAGGGATGCTCAATTGCCAATAGACCAATGAGTTGGCTACCTGCGGCCACCCTGTCGCCCACCCGCCAAGGTAAGGTATCCACTACTGCGGGTCTTGCTGCCACTAGGTTTAAATCCTTGAGGGCTTTTTGCTCCTGCGCCACGCCAGCCATGGCCGCCTCTACCGCCGCTCTGGCTTGTTCTAGTTGCTCGCTACGGGTGCCGTTTTGTAGCAGTCTTAGGCTCTGCTCGGCTTCGGTCTGCTTGGCAAGGCTGGTATCACGCGCCGCGCGCGCCGCATCTAAATCCGCTTGGCTAAGCACCTTAGTCTTAAATAACCGCTGCGTGCGCTCAAAATTCTGCTGCGCCTCTTTCACGCTGGCATTTGCGCCATCGAGGGCGGCGCGGGCTTTATCTATATCTTCCGAGCGAGCCCCCGTCACGGCTTCTTCCAGCTTGGCCTGCGCTTGCTTAAGCTCGGCCTGACGTTGACTTAAGCGCGCCTTAGCGGCTGTGCTATCTAGCTCGAGTAACACCTCCCCCGCCTGCACTTGCTGGCCTTCGACCACATTAATCCGCTTGATCAGCTCCCCCACGGGTGCGGTGAGGGTTAACCTGTCGCGCTCGACTGTGCCCAGCACGCGGGGGGATTCATCACCGCAAGCCGTCAATTGCAGCAACAATGCCGCGCCCAAAAGATTCGCCAACATCTTGCCCCATCTTTGAGGGGAAAGTCGCCGCGCCATAACCGACATCACTGTTAACCTATTGGTTAAAATCATCATTCACTCCTAGGTTCACGTAATACACCCTGGGTAAACACCTGCATATTGTGCAATGCTAAGCGTTGTAAATCCGCAGCATTGGCACTAAACAGGCCAAACTGACGCATTAAAACCGGGGGCGCGATCAGCGGAAACACCATCAAACTGATAAAACTCAGGCGCACTAAATTGGGATCTAGCCCTTCTTTGAGTAATCCCGCGTTTACTAATGCCGACTCGACCCATTGGCGCGAGAGGGACAGAATTTGCTCAAACACCGACAACATAATTCGATAGGCCTCGGTGCCATCGCCTTCCTGCAACACACGTACTATTAATCGGGGTAATCCAGGATTGGGTGCCATCACCCGATAATAGGTCTGCATCAGTTCACCTATATCATTGGGTGCTTGAGCGCTGGAAATTTCACGTAAACGCGCAATCACAGGCTCTAGGGTTTCCCGCACCATCTGCTCAAATAAGCCAGCCTTAGAGCCAAAGTAATAGCGGATAAGCGCCGCATCCACTTCGGCTTCACGGGCTATTTCACGGGTAGAAACAGTGGGATAACTGCGTTCACTAAAGAGCGTCACCGCGGCGGCGATCAGCCGTTGGCGCGCATCAGAGTTGCCTTTCGGGCGACCCGCTGTCATGGACTGCCCAGGTTGGGCGGCAAAGGGAACCACGCCTCTTGGGCGACGGGGAATAAGCGACATAAGCCACTCCAGCAGAATTCATCTACTGATGAATATACTGAAAAGCTGCTGGAAAAGGCAGCAGTTAAATTCCTCATTTTGATTAAAATTGAGGAATTTAACCTAAAAGGCTTAAGCCTAAGATATCAGACGGTTAAAACCATTTTTAAGGCTGGTATTTTGAAATCCTAAGTCCCTTTCACGATGGCGCTTAAACGTGCGATAAATTGCTGCACAGCTTCAAGGGTATCGAAACTAAACGCCAATCCGTAGTGGGTTTCGTTCAGGCTCTTATGTAAGCGCTTGGGAAAACGCGTCATTTCCGCATTGTGGTAATAGTCATACTTGGCATGTACGCCCGCTAAGGTGGCTAACTCGCTGGAAAACACCTCAAAGGCTGGGCGGATAATCAGCTGCGCGGTTTTGCCCTCCATATGCAGATAAAAAGCTTCCTTGGTTTCCGGCAACATATATTCGGTAATGCTCTTCACCGAAAAATTGCTGCGACAATGCAGCTCGGTTAAACAGCGGCTCATTTCCTGTTGTGTTATAGCCAAAAGTGCCTCCTGAAAGTGTAAACATCTTGATATACAGAACAATAAACTGATTAGCGGTTCAGTGTTAATAAAAATAATTTCCCACAGCTTTAGGTAAATTTAAACAGCTTAATACACCATGCGTTTTATTAGCGTTTACTGATCAAGTAATTAGCGTGTCCCTTACCCCTATTAAAACACAGTCAAAAGATTGTCGCTATGTCATTAAATTGTATAGTGAATTTTTGCTTGCCAGCAGAAAATGTTGCGACTAGGTTAATAATACAGAGTGGAAGTCGGGCCAGTTTAGCCCCGATGCTAAAGCCAAAGCGGTGATGTGTTTTAGCTGCCACTCCCAAGGTTTCGCCGTATTGATTTAAACCTGACGAATGATTGCCATGCCGAACGCTGCGACTTAACGCCATTCACCCGACACTCAATGGCCGTTAGCAATGGACTGCAAGGCCGTGCTCAATCACTAAAAGATGAGAAACACCCATGAAGATAAAAAACACCTTAATGCTCTTGGGTCTGTTAGCTGTCAGCCCCGCAGTATTTGCTGCAACAGGTATCGCCTTTGTCCACGGAACGGGGCATCAAACCAATGCGTTAGCCGACTATTGGACATCCGAGTTTGTTAACTCGGTGCGCCAAGGGATCCCCGTCCCCAATAATTACACTGTCATCAACTGTGACTTCGACCAATATATGTGGGAAGAAACAGCCGCAGGCTGCCTTGCCACTCAGCTCAATAGCTTTATTCAAGCGAAGAATATTGATGATTTAATCCTGCTCACCCACTCCAATGGCGGCAATGTGGTGCGCTGGATTTTATCCAACCCAACCTGGGACAGCCGCTATCCTGCGGTGATCAACGCCACCTCCAGAGTCATCGCCCTTGCGCCATCGAGTGGCGGCACGCCGCTGGCCGATGCGGTCAATCAAGGCAATGTGTTCGAAACCAGCCTAGGTTGGCTCTTAGGTTATGGCAGCAATGCGGTCAAACAGCAACAAGTCGGCTGGATGGCAAACTACAACAATACCTTGCTCTACGGCACAGCTGGTCGCCCGAGTTTAGGTAAACCCTTCGAGGTGGTTGTCGGCTCGGATGTGGATTCCGCCATTTGGGATAGCGACAGCTACTGCGCAGGCTATCAGTATCAGGTCGCCCTCGAAACCACCCAAAACTGGCTCGATAGCTGCTCCGACGGCTTCTTAAATTGCAGCTCCCAAAAAGCCGCAGGCACAGTCTGGTTTACCGATAAACAAAAGACCCGAGGCCAAGAACCGCTAAGCCATCAGCAGAGTCGCCGTGCCTGTTTTAACTTAGACACGCTGATCCGCAACCATATTTAAGGAGCTAACTATGCAACCATTGACACTCCGCACCTTAAGCAAAGCGGTCAGCTTGGTCATCTTCGCTGGCCTGCTCGGTGCCTGTCAGGATGAATCGACCACGCCTGAGCCACAAAAAGAAACCAGCCCAATGTATGCCAAGGGCTTAACCTTATCAGCGCCAACGGATAGCGATCTTGTCGATATCAATATCGCCGCGCCAACCCTCGCGCCGATTAACACCAGTACCGATTATGTCAGCTTTATCACCCCGCTCTACGGCGAATACCAAGCCAGTCAGCCCGTGCTTGAGCAGGCAAGCCAGAGTGATGAGTATTGGCTTAATGTCACCGGCGCCGAGCTGAATGCCGGCGTGCAACTCAACTTAAGCCAAGCGGGTAGCTTAGTGCGGATTGCGCCCCGCGGCGATGTCAGCACAGGCGCCTTAATGCATGCCGATGCCGTTGCCCCCGAGCGAGTGCAAATTCAGCGGATAGGCCACACGCCGCAGGGGAAAAACGCCAGCCCGCAAGCAACGGAATCTTTGGTTAAGTCGCTGGTAAGCGCCGAAGCCTTAGCCAGTGCGGGACTCGCCGATGACTCCAGCGCACTGCAAATGTCTGAAAAGGCCACGGCCGGAGAATATCGCCTACAAGTCAGCCAGCCCTTGGTCGCTAAGGCCAACTATCTGGTCAACGTGAAGGAAAAAGGCTCGCCCTATCAACTGAGCATCAAGGCACCCAGCGCGATTGCGGCCGATGCCCAAGCGGTTGGGGTAAAACTCGCCTTAAGCCAAAGCGATAATCAATTTGCGCCTCAGGCCAAACTCAAACAAGCCGATGGCACAGAGCAAGCGCTGGCAATGGTGAAACAGGGGGATGAATGGCAGGCTTTAGTGCCCGCAGACTTGCCCCTTGCCAGCAGCAATGCGGGGCTGAGTGAAATCGAAGTCACAGTCCAGACTCAGGTCGATGGCCGCCCAGTGCAGCGTACGGTGAAAACCGCCTTTAAGTCCTATGTGAATTCGGCCAGCATCAAGCCCGAAGTATTGACCGTTTGGGACAAAGGCGTGCCGAATCAAGTCAACTTTGAGCTAAATGTCGCCGAGGCGGGACGCTTTGGTTTGAGTGGCGTGCTCACGGGCACCAGTACCGAAGGCCAAAAAGTGGCGATTATGCGCACCCAAGCGGCGACTTGGTTAACGCCCGAATCCCCCAAACTCAAGCTGATGTTTGACCCAACACTTATCCAAGCCTCGGGTCTGCAACCGCCCTTTGAACTCAACGAGCTTGAGCTGCAAGACCAAGGGCAAATGGCGCGGTTAAGTTTTCAGGCCAACGCACTGGTACTTAGCCGCTAACGACTGTGTTTAGCCGCTAATTCACTTTTCATTTTTCACTTCTCCCTTCCCAACCGTTTTGAGTGCCCACCCGGGCACTCTTTTTTAGCTTGATGCAATCAGCCTCAGTTAAAGCCAGACAGAAAAGCACAAGACAAATTCCTAACAAAGGTTTCCAAAATGCCGCATGAGATCACAAATGAGTGATAAAGCAGGTGCCTCAGGACGCAATATCGTCACAATGACGATATAAAATTTACATTGATTACCGAAGGTTATTCCTTTTAAATAACAAAGTGTCTAGGCATAATGTCAATGTTTTGACGTCATGCAAATTGATGACACTCAATGTTCAATACGCGCTACCTATAAAAATAACAATGGCTAATGGCACCGCGATTCCCCCGCCTTAGTCGATGCTCAAGCAATGGAAATCCTATGAGTGACAGCACATTTTTTTTTGGTGAATGGCAAGTCAATCCCAGCGCCAACAGCCTACTCCTTGGTAAACAAGTTAAACAACTTGAACCTAAGGCGATGGATGTATTGTTGTTTCTCTGCCGGAACGCCGGTGAAGTGGTCAGCAGCGACGAAATTGTTAGCCATTGTTGGCCGGGGGTCGACACGGGCGACAATCCACTGCACAAGATTATCAACCAGTTACGTCGAGCACTTGGCGATAGCGCCACCGAATCCCGTTATATTGAGACCATTCGCAAACGTGGCTATCGCACCTTAGCCGAGGTTCGCTTTCCCGTCGGCCATGAGGCCAGCGCCACGCCACAGACTTGGCAAGGCGGCTCGCCGTTTCCGGGCCTGCAAGCCTACAGCGCCAACTATGCCGACGTATTCTTCGGCCGCAGCGAGCAAATTAGCACGCTGCTGAATCGCATTAGTCAACAAATCCAATTTGGCCGCGCCTTCTGCTTAATTTTAGGCCCCAGTGGTAGCGGTAAATCCTCCTTAATTAATGCAGGTGTATTGCCTAACCTCATGGCCGCCAATGGCTTTAATGGCGTTGGGGTTGTGGCCTACAGCAGCCTCGATTTTGCCGATGTCAGCAAGGGACAACTGCTCACCGATTTGGCCAGCGCCATGCTCGACTGGGAGCTAAACGACAGCCCTGTATTTGAGGGAATGAGCGCCGATACCCTTGCCACCAAGCTTGAGCAAGATCCACAAAGCATTGTCGATACGTGTAAACAAAGCCTTAAAAATCAGACCTATGCTACACCGCGCTTTGCCTTATTTATCGACAGATTAGAGGTATTATTATCATCGCCGCTGTTTAGCGACGCCGAGCGCAGCGCCTTTATCGAGCTGTTAGAGCGTCTTGCCACTTCCCATGCAGTGTTGATTCTAAGTGCCTGTCGCAACGATTTTTATCCGCTGCTAGTCAATTACCCCAGTCTGATGGCGGGCAAAGCGCGTGGCGCACATTTCGACTTAGCACCGCCCACTCGCACCGAGTTGTTGCAGATGATCCGCCTGCCAGCCGTTGCCGCCAATTTAGCCTGGGAAATCGATAGCGACACCGCCATGCCGCTCGATGAAATGCTCTGTAGCGATGCCGCCAGCAACCCAGATGCGCTGCCTATGCTGCAATACACCTTGCAGGCGCTGTACTTACAACGCAGCGACGACGACAAGCTATTGGTCTCTGTGTATCGCACCTTGGGCGGTATCGAAGGCGCTATTGGTAAAAATGCCGAGCAGGCCATCTCCCATTTAACCGAGGCCGAAAAAGCCAGTCTGCCACGGATTTTATCCCTGTTAGTCACCCTGCGTGAGGATGAAAAATCCATCACCAGCCGCACCGCCCGCTGGTCACAGTTGCAAAGTGCGGCCGAAACCGCCCTGGTGCAAGCCATGGTCGACAGCCGCTTATTTGTGTCCCATCTGCAAAATGGTGAGCCCTGTTTTAGCATCGCCCACGAAGCCCTGCTGCGCCGCTGGCCAAGGGCGACGGCGTGGATCAGCGAGCATAACGACAGCCTTAGCATTAAGAGCCGACTACAGCATTTATCTCAACGCTGGCTCAGCGAAGCCAAACACAGCGCCTATTTGCTGGCCGAGGGAAAACCCTTAAAAGAGGCCCAAAGCCTTAGGCAAAACCCCTTATTTGACTTAGACGAGCGGGAAACCGACTTTATTGCCGCCTCCAGCAAACGCGCCACTATGCTGCGCTGGACGAGGCGCGTTACCGTCGCCCTGCTGTGCGTACTCACCTTAACCTCAGTCATTATGAGTGTTCGCAGTATCGAAGCCGAAAAGCTGGCCCAGCAAAAACGCCTCGCCGCCGAAGATCTGCTCGGGTTTATGGTGGGTGACTTCGCCGATAAGATGCGCGGCATCGGCCGGATGGACTTACTCGACGGCATCAGTAATAAGGCATTGGAATATTTCACGGATTTCTCCAGCCAAGACGATGAGAAGTACTTAAGCTTCGATGCCCGCTTCCAGCATGGGCAAACCTTAGAGGCCATGGGCGAAGTCGCCTATTCACGTAATAAAATCGATGAAGCCCGCAGCGCCCTACTCGCCGCACAGGAAAAAATGCTGCCGCTGCTCGAATTGCAGCCCGAAAACTTAGCCCTGCTAAAAACCTTAGGCGCCAACGCCTTCTGGTTGGGGCAGATTGAATACGATGATAGAAAGTGGGAATCGGTCGAACCCTTTTTTGAACTGTATTTGCAATACAGTCAAAAGATGTATTCCTTAGCGCCGGATGATAAGGATGCATTGATGGAACTGTCATATGCATATAACTCCCTAGGTTCGCTTTCTATGCAACGACAACAATTCGTTGAAGCAAAGAATGGATTTCAGGAGTCTCTGACATTAAAACTTACTGCTCTAGAAACAGATCCTCGTAATACTCAACTTTTATCTGATGTAGTAAATGCACGGTCTTGGTTAGCCAGTGCCTTAACCTCATTAGGTGAAGTTACTTCTGCAATTAATATTCATGAAAAAATACAAACTGAACTTTCGAATGAAAAATTAGAGCAACAACCCTATCTTCTTGAAAGGCTTTCAAGTAGCTATCAGCTATCATCAACTTTGATTAATTATAGAAATGATACTGAACTAGCAGTTGAAAAGGCTAAACTTAGTTTTTTAACTATAAAAAAAGCATCAGACAAAGACTCCGAAAATAGAATAATTAAAATGCAGAAAAATTATTCATACTTAAATCTAATAAGCCTTGGTTATGGTGACTTTAATCAAGATGAAAAGCTTAAACTCGAACGTTTAATTGAACAAATAAAAATCAACGAAACAGCTTCAAAAAAGGATAAAGAATTATTAGCAAAATACTATCTAGCTCTTGCAAAGCACATGGAAAAAATAAAAAATTACAAAAGCAGTCTAGGCCTTTCTAAAAAAGCAAAGGCTATTTTCATGTCCTTACAAGAATCTAGCTCCAACTCTCAAGACAATATCACACCATTTTCAGAAAGCTTATTAATAGAAGCATCTTCATTGAAAAACTTAAATGAAAACGATAATTACATTGAAGTATGTAAAGATATAAAGTCCTTACTAACACCTTTTGTAAGTAAAAACAAAAGTCCAGGAATCACAATCCCATATATAAAATCATTGAAATGCTTAAACGATAAAAACACAGGAATAGAATTAATTGAGATTCTTACTAAATCAAAAATTAATAATCTTGAATTTTAATCAAAAAGGAGTAAGAAATGCAAAATGTACAAGGTCACGCTCACTTTATCAAAGTGATTGTTAACTTAGATAATAATGAACCCGTTTTTACCTATGTCGACACGACTGGTGAGCCGTGCCAAGGTGATGTAACAATTACAGAGGCAAGCACTATCACTTATCAATTAGTGGATAATACTGGAAAAGGATTAAAATTTGCTGGCGTTGGTTTCATCACTCCTTTTGATGAAATTATTGACGCCGTAACAATTAGTAGTGATGGACAGTTAGTACAACTTGTAGATTTGGACCACACAGCTGGTACAACAAAGTTTCAGTTTGTATTAACAAACACGACAAACACACTAATGTTATTGAGTCCTGATCCAGAAGTGGTTAACCGTCCTGAAAACTAATCTCCATTGAAATGGGACTGCTGAGCAGTCCCCTTTTTTCCTCTTCCACACTCCCTCTGCTTGCCACAGCCAAACGCCTTAGCTAGCCAATTCCCTCTACTTTTAACCAATTCTGCTTCGCAAACTTGCGCATTAATTCACCTTTATACGATATAAATCGCACCAAGTCGACGTGAAGATTGCCCTAAACCATTCGGAAGCTAATTTTTTATTCATTTATAAACAACAAGTTAAACCAGAAGGTAAGCAGAAGGTATCTTTTCTTCCACCAGAATAAAGTCATCCTCAGAAAAGCGCCTAGCGCAGATGATTAAAGTTCACGGAGAAAGATAACAATGACAAACTCACCGAAACTGGCACGCCAACAACCCGCCTTATCCATTGTCGATGATGCTGCATTGGCCGCAACTCAGCATGCAAAGGCTGCCGAGCTACCGCTGAACTTTTTCGAGCATTCTTCCCTCGAGACCATTGAACTCTTTATTCAACATTTAACCGAGCCAGTGATCCTAGTGAATGCCAATGGCTTTATCCGTTCGTGCAATCAACGTAGTGCCGAGCTGCTCGATTGCCCGCAGGCGAGTTTAAAGGGCCAAGACTGGCGCAATTTTTTGACCGAACATCATCAAGCGCGCTATGACAATCTCCTGAGCCACGATGTGCAACTAGGCACTAATTGTGGTCACCCCGTGCAGCACCCTGCGCAGGAAACCACGCTGATCTGCGCCTCTGGCAAGGCCAAAGATGTTGAATTGTCTATCTCTTATATTCCCAGCCATGAACCCGTGTTTGTGATGGTGATGCACGATTTAACTCAACATAAGGCGGAAAACCTCAAGCTGCGTAAGTTGGCCGCCACCGACTCCCTCACCCAACTGGCGAACCGTCGCTATTTTGATGAAATGCTGCAACAGCAATGGGAAGAATGCACAGCTAAACTGCGCCCCATCAGCGTAGTCATTATCGATGTGGATTATTTTAAGGTGTTCAATGACCAGTTTGGTCATATCCAAGGTGATGAATGCCTTAGAAAAATCGCCAAAGTAATCGCCAATATTGTGCCTATCGACATCGGTCTTGCGGCCCGTTACGGCGGCGAGGAGTTTGCGCTGATCCTGCCTAATCACAATGCCAAAATGGCGCTGACCATAGCGCAAAAAATTCAGCAAGGAATTAATAATATTCGCTTTACTGACCAAGGGCTTAGGGATTATGTCTCGGTAAGTGCCAGCCAAGGGATTGCCAGCGAAGTTAATGGCCAATTCCGTACTTCACTCGCCATGGTGTGCGCCGCCGATACCGCGCTTTACCGCGCTAAGGCCGATGGTCGTGACCGGATAAACGCCTCTCTGTAGGCAGTGGTGATTGCAGCGTAAGCAATCGTAAGGGAATGAAATTAAACAAGGATGTTGCCCATGAAAACGCCGAATACACCCCATAACACTTCGGATACCTCGACTAACACTGTGGCTCAAGCACAGGGTCAAGAGACAGCAGCCTCAATGAATTCACTTTCCTTAACGCCATTTTCTCTCAGTCAGACCCTAGATGTGTTTACCTTCCAAGCTTGGGTTAACACTCAACAGGGCGGGACGGTATTTCAATATTGCAACCAAGCCAATAATCCCTGTTTTACGGTACAAATAACGCCACTTGGGCATATCGATATTCGAGTAAACAGCCAGTTATTACAGATTGACACTATATCCACCTTAGGCGGCTTAAATGATGGTTATTGGCATTTATTATCTATCACTTATCAATACCATGAATTAAGCTGTTTTATCGATGGCGATCAAATCCATTTACAGCAGCATACAACGCCCTTAACGGATGAGGCTAAATTAAAAACCGAAAAACAGGCTGCTGCGACTTTCGATGGAGAAATCGTTAATATTAATTTGATTGAAACCTGTTTAACCAATACTGAAATTTTAGATTGTTATTTACATCCACAGCAACAAGCGGCGCTGATTGACAGCAACCTATATATTTATCCCAAACAACATTCAAAGCAGACTCTCAACTTAATGCCAGCTCAATTGGCAAGACAGGAAGTCATGCTGATTATTTTTAATGATACCGAATATAATTTTAGTAAGCAGAACTTAAACAGCAATAACTTTAACAAGCAGCTACCGAGTATTATCCCCGCCCATGAACGCTGCGCATACATGATTGAATCCAGCAGTAATAACTGGCCACATTTTATTTACAAGGCGAACTATCAAGCCAAAGAAAGCACCGATATTAAACTGAGCTTTGATATTTTAAAATCCCTCACGCCCCATCGTTCACAGATTGATTTACAGCTGAGCAATGAACTGGAATTTGATTGCTTTATCAGCCAATCAACTTCAAACCGATTAACGGCCGAGATCCGTATCAGCGAAAATGTGGTCACCCGCCAAGCCAAGCATTTTATGCGTTTTATTAACGAAGTGCGCAGCCACATTGCCAGCGACAATATCATTACCGATGGCCAGTATTATGCCGAGCAGGATTTTTGGGTAAGCACGGGACAACAGATGCTGGCCTACGAAAATGCCTGCCAACTGTTTAATCGACGCTTGCAAAAAAGGCCCCTCGCCATCATCAAATGCCGCACCAGCCAAGAGGTCAAACTGGTCTACAAGACGGCGGTCGATTATCACTTAGCCATTAGTGTGCGTTCTAGCGGCCATGATCACGAAGGGGAAAGTGGCGAGACCAATAGCATAGTGATCGACCTCTCCTTGATGAACAGCATCGAACTCGACCCCATCAGCGGCATTGTCGCCGTTGGGCCAGGTTGCACTATGCAAGCCTTAACCAGTTATCTGGCGCAAAAGGGCTTAATGCTGCCCCACAGCACCAGCGCCTCCCATGCCTTAGCGGGCTTTATTATGGGCGGCGGTTGGGGACCTTGGTGTCGTAAATACGGCATGTGCTGCGAAAGCCTAATGCAGGCGGAAATAGTGTTGGGCGTAGGTGAAACCCAAGTGGTGTCGGCGGCCAATAAGCCCGAACTCCTCTGGGCGCTCAAGGGCGGAGGCGGTTTAAGCTACGGTATTGTCACTCGTTTTTTTATTCAAACCTTTGCCCTGCCCCCAAGCCTGCTGAAATTTGAACTGGAATGGAACCCGTATCAGCAGGATAGCCAACAGCTACGAGAAACCACCCCAACCTTAAGATTATTGGAGCGTTGGGAGCAGATTATTCTGGCCGATAATTTGCCGTGTTTGCTGGGCACCAACCTTAAAATTCAAGCCAAACCCACCGTATTGCCTGGGGTAAAACCGCCATTAAACACTGGCGTGCAGAATCCCCAAGAGGCTAAACATAACTGCATTATGTACGGCTATTGGGAGGGAAATCCAGCAAGCCTTGCGCACTTTATCAAGACCCAGTTTAGTGAGGTCGGCTTAAAACCCAAAAGAGTGCAAATGGCGGCCATGGGCGGCTTAAGCCAATCCTATGGCGATGAATTGATGGAGAGCTGGAACCGCGAAGCCATTCGGGATTTACAACCCGTCTTAAACCATAGAATGGCCGAACTGCTTAATGATACGGATATACAGCTGTATAAAAATCAGCGCCAACATTCGCAGGATTTGCTCAAGCCCGCGCCCCATAGGGTGACATCGCGCTTGGCCCATGCACAGGGGCTAAAACAGGGGCATATCGCGCTTATCGACAGCCTCACCTCATCTCAACTGATTGATGGCAATCGGCAATTAGGCTTGTTTACCTATGTCACCCTAAGTGCCATTGCCGGCGATTTTTATCGCACGCTTGGTGAAGTGCAAAAAAGCCAGAGCGCCTTCCCTTACAAGGAGCAGGCCTACATTATTCAGTATCAGGCATGGTGGAACAGCGAACTCCAAGAGCAAGCCTTAATGCAGGTGAACTCTGTGTATCCCCGAGTGAATAAAGCGCTCGACTGGATAGACACCTGCCGCGATGCCAGCATTGCCAATAGCTCAGGCGCCTTTATCAGCTTTAAGGACAATACCATCCCTACCGCACGCTACTTTGGGCAAAATTATCAAATGTTGCAGCAGGTTAAGGCCAGTTATTGCCAAGATCCCTTGAATCATTTTCGCTCGCGCAAATCGATTGTGTAGCAGAGGATTGATGGCTTGCTAGCGCAGTCAACTCATCAATCTCTGCTGATGTGGGCGGTCAGCATCTTTGCAACACCACGCCAACACGGCGTTCGCAATAGCGCTCGCCTAGGCGGCATTTTTAAGGCAAACTCAGCTTCCTTCGTCGTTGAATTATTTGCATTAAAGGTGATACATGACACCGCCACCCGCACTGGCCATAGTGCTTGCCCTGCTGGCCGCGAGCCTAATGGGCACCATCGGCGTATTCGCCCGTTTTGCCGCCCTGCCCGCCGAACATATTACCTTTTACCGCCTGCTACTCGGTGCGCTGTTTTTAATGGCCTATATGCTGTTAACGGGTAAGGGACGGCAAATTCGCCACAAACCAAGCAAGCGCACCTTGATCAATGGCGCTATGTTGGCGGGATTTATGGCTTTTTATATCGAGGCCATTGAATACACCCAAATGGCAACGGTGATCATGATTATCTATCTCGCCCCTGTGCTGGCGTCACTCTTTGCCCATTTTGTGTTTCACGAGAGGCTTAAGCGATCCAGCATCGCCAGTGTGGTGCTCGCCTTGCTAGGCTTTATGTTGATGCTGCCCGTGACCTCGAGTCAGTCACTCTATGACAATGAAATTATGGGGTATTTTTATGCCCTGCTCGCATTGCTCACCTATTGTGGCTTCATCTTAATCAACCGTAAACCGAGCGCCGCCTCGCCCTATCAAAGCACCTTAGTCCAGCTCAGTGTCGGCGCCCTCTGTTTACTGCCCTTAGTGTTAACGACACCCTTAGTACCGAGTCTGGATCAATTTGCTTGGCTGCTGGCGATTGGCTTCTTTCCGGGCTTTTTAGCCATTCTGTTTGCGGTAAAAGCCCTCGCACAACTGCCTTCGGTCACCTATGGCACCCTCTCCTACGTCGAACCTGTGGTGGTGGTCGCACTGGCTTGGTGGTTATTTGATGAGGCGCTCACAACGCAGCAAATGCTGGGGGTAACGCTGATTATGCTGGCGGGCATGGCACAGGGCTACTTAAGCCAGCGCCACACGGCCAGCAAAACCTTAAAGGATTGCCCGACTTAAGCGTACAGTTAAGCGCATAGTTAAAGGTGAAGTTAAACGCAAAATTAAGCGCGCAATTCAAACCTCAGCAACAAAAACGCCGCTAATAAGCGGCGTTTTTATCTGAACCCTTAAGGCAAAACCAGTGATTAGCCTTCGATACCTTTGCTCACAAGGAACTCATCGTAGGTGCCCTTGAAGTCATTCACACCATTTGGGGTGATTTCAAGGATACGGTTGGCCAGTGACGATACGAATGCGCGGTCGTGACTCACAAACAACAAGGTGCCTTCGTATTTTTCCAGCGCGTTGTTTAATGATTCGATCGATTCCATATCCATGTGGTTGGTAGGTTCGTCGAGCATCAGGATATTTGGTTTTTGCATGATGAGCTTACCAAATAACATACGACCCTTTTCACCACCCGACAGCACTTTAACTGACTTTTTGATGTCGTCGGCGCTGAACAGCATACGGCCTAAAATACCGCGAACCGCTTGGTCGTCGTCTTCTGGTTTACGCCATTGGCTCATCCACTCGAACAGGGTCATATCGTTTTCGAAATCTGACTCATGGTCCTGCGCGTAGTAACCGATGTTGCTGTTTTCAGACCATTGGATCAGACCTTCATCCTGAGGAATATCATGGATTAAGGTACGCAGTAGTGTGGTTTTACCCACACCGTTCTCACCGAGGATGGCGATACGCTCACCCACTTCGACGATAAGGTTTAAGTCTTTAAACAGCGGCGTGTCGTAACCTTTGGCTAAGTTTTCAACCACTAATGCGTTACGAAACAGTTTCTTTTCCTGATCGAAACGAATGAATGGGTTAACACGGCTAGAGGCTTTAACTTCTTCCAGCTTGATCTTATCGATTTGACGCGCGCGCGAAGTCGCTTGTTTTGCCTTAGAAGCGTTTGCAGAGAAGCGCGCCACGAAGGTTTGCAGCTCAGAGATTTGCGCTTTCTTCTTGGCATTGTCGGCCAGCAGACGCTCACGGGCCTGAGAGGCCGCTTGCATGTATTCGTCGTAGTTACCTGGGTAAACGCGCAGTTCACCGTAGTCTAAGTCTGCCATATGGGTACAGACTGAGTTTAAGAAGTAACGGTCGTGCGAAATGATGATCATGGTGCTGTCACGCTGGTTCAGTACGTCCTGTAACCAGCGGATTGTGTCGATGTCCAAGTTGTTGGTGGGTTCGTCGAGCAGCAGTACGTCTGGATCGGAGAACAGCGCCTGCGCCAATAACACCCGCAGTTTTAAACCTGGAGCGATTTCAGACATCAGGCCGAAATGGCTTTCGATACCAATACCCACACCGAGCAAGAGTTCACCCGCGCGAGATTCGGCGGTGTAACCGTCCATTTCGGCAAATTCCATCTCAAGGTTTGCCACGGCAATGCCGTCTTCTTCGCTCATTTCTGGCAGAGAATAAATACGGTCACGCTCTTGCTTCACCTTCCACAGTTCACGGTGGCCCATGATCACTGTGTCGATGAGGGTGAATTCCTCATAACCGAATTGGTTCTGGCTTAACTTACCCAGACGCTCGTTGACGTCTAAGGATACGTTACCGCTGCTCGGCTCTAGATCACCGCAAAGGATCTTCATGAAGGTTGATTTACCGCAGCCGTTCGCACCGATAAGACCGTAACGGTTACCGCCGCCGAATTTAACTGAGATGTTTTCAAACAGTGGCTTAGAGCCAAACTGCATGGTGATATTCGCTGTAGTGATCAAAATGAACTTCCAAATCGAGTTAGGTTGGCCGGACGTCTGGCAAGGCAACTAAGTATAAACCTATTTGCAAAAGCCAAGTTGTCTAACCTGAGGGGGTAAAAATAAACGTGGCACTATAGCAGTTTGGGCTAAATTATCAACTAAAAAGGCCTACTTAGCCGCGAATCGTCAAGCAAAATAACGAGCTAGAAGGCTTATTTAAATGCTGATATGAATCTAAGCTCACAGCTTATTTCAGCAACATTTTTACCGAATGATTCAAGCTAATGGAATTGGATGACAGCAGGATGAATCCACTCAAGTGATTAGCTATTTAGATGTGAGGGAAATGTAAGGTTTGTACAGGTGTTTAGGATGAAGTATAGATTTATGTTCAAACAATCCAGCCCGCAAAATGCGGGCTGGATCGGGAGTGCTTACTCACTGCCTCACGATTTAACGAGGCAAAGTGTTAACACTCATGCGAGCGCAAGCGTTATAACTTTTGCTGTCTTAACCGGTTCGCATTGGTGACCACAGTTAGGGAAGACAGCGCCATTGCCGCCCCGGCAATCACTGGACTTAACAGCATCCCCGTGAGCGGATACAAGACGCCCGCCGCCACTGGGATACCTAAACTGTTGTAGATAAAGGCCCCAAACAGGTTCTGCTTAATATTGCGAATGGTCGCGCGGGAAAGTGCCAATAAGTTAGCAATCACTATCAGCTGCTGGGACAGCAGAGTCATATCCGCGCTTTCGATCGCTACCTCTGTGCCCGATCCCATGGCGATCCCCACATCGGCACTCATCAATGCGGGCGCATCGTTGATACCGTCCCCCACCATGGCAACCACATGGCCTTGCTGTTGTAAGGCTTTAATATGCTGCTGTTTTTGCTCGGGTAACACGCCCGCAATCACTTCTTCGATGCCCACTTGAGCTGCCACCGCCTGCGCCGTTTGCGGATTATCTCCGGTCAGCAGCACTACGCGAATCCCCTGTGAACGGATGGCGCTGATCGCTTCTTTAGCGTCGGCCTTGATCGGATCGGCAATGGCGATAGTGGCCACTAACTTGCCCGCCTTGGCAACATAAATCGCCGTCTTGCCCTGTTTGGCAAATTGCGCGGCGGCTTTTACCACAAAGCCTGAGTGGTTGCCTGTCACGCCCTCCGCTGACTGCACATCAAATGCCACCATTAAGGCTTGATTGCCCACTAAAAAGTCGGCGCCATCGACTCGCCCTTCGATGCCCTTACCTTGATGATTGCTAAAAATCTCGGTCACGGGCAATGGAATCGAGGCTTGCTTAACATAACTAACCATTGCGCTGGCCAGCGGATGCTCCGAATGCTGCTCAAGACTGGCGATAGCGCCAAGTAGTTCGCGCTTGTCTTCATCACTGAGCGCTTGGTTATTAGCCTCAATCCAATGAATATCAGTCACTTGGGGTTTGCCCTGAGTCACTGTACCGGTTTTATCCAGCACCACACAATCGACCTTACTGGCGCTTTGCAGTGCCTCACCATTTTTAACCAAGACGCCCATTTGAGCGGCGCGGCCAACGGACACCATGATAGACATAGGTGTGGCTAAGCCTAAGGCGCAGGGACAGGCGATGATCAGCACGCTGGTAAGCACCACAAGAGCATGACTGAGCGCAGGTTCTGGCCCAACAAGATACCAAATCGCCGCCGCGAGTAAGGCGATGACCACAACTGTTGGCACAAATACCGCCGAAATTTTATCGGCCAGACGGCCAATTGGCATCTTAGAGGTTTGCGCCTCCTGCACCAGTGCGATGATTTTGGCAAGGCGCGTATCCTGCTGCCCAGCGGTCACTCGGTAGACTAAACTGCCGTTACCATTGACAGTTCCCGCACTGAGATTATCCCCAACATGCTTGGGCACAGGAATAGGTTCGCCCGTCAGCATGGCCTCATCGAGTAATGACTGGCCGGACTCTACCACACCATCGAGTGCGACCCTGTCGCCGGGGCGAAGTCTGAGTTTATCCCCCAGTTTAAGCTGGTCGATTTCCACCTCTTCATCGCCATTGTCGCCAATACGAATCGCGGTAGAAGATTGCAGGCCGAGCAAGCGCTGCACCGCTTCGCTGGTCTTGCCCCGAGCTTTAAGTTCGAGGGCGTGGCCTAAGTTAATTAAGCCTAAAATCATCACGCTCGCCTCGAAGTACACGTGGCGAGTGTCCATGGGAAACGCACTCGGGATAAGCACCACCAGCATGGAATAGAGCCATGCCGTGCTGGTACCTAACACGATTAAGGTATCCATATTGGTGGTTTTGGCTTTAAGCGCGCGCCACATTCCCTGATAGAAATGGCGCCCGGTACTGACTAAAAGTGCTAGGGTAACTAAGCCCATAATGCCCCAGCCAAGCTGCATGCTAGGGCTATTAATCATCATTTCACCGCCCAGTAATCCCCATAACATCATAGGGATACCGACAGCGAGCGCGGCGATAGCCTGACGCATCCGCAGGCGATACTCAGCCGCATCTTCGACCCGCTTTTCCTCTGCGGCCGCCTTTGCGTCCACAATCAACTGGGCGGGATAACCCGCCTTATCCATCACTGCCAGCGCCTTATCGCTGTTCATCTTGCCATCCACAGTCACTTGTTTATCGGCGAGATTGATACGGGCACTCACATTCGGCTCGGCCGCAAAAGCCTTTTCAATTTTGGCCACACAGCCTGCACAATTCATGGTGGCAACATAGAGTTTTATCTGCGACATGGAAGATCCCTCACTTGAACTTAACCGCTATAGGATTAAGATAAAGTCTCCCATCACGGGAGAGTCAAGGGTGTTTTTGTGGCAAGTATCACACTTGTCTGCACGAGTCTTTAGAACAGATAAGAACCGAGGTCAGTATGAAAATTGGTGAAGTCGCGAAGCACACAGGGTTAAGCGTCAAAAGCATACGCTATTACCACGATATCGGCCTCGTCTGCGGCGAGCGTAACGAGGCGGGATATAGGGTCTATCGCCATCGGGATATCGAATCGCTGAAATTTGTGCACCAGTGCCGCGACTTAGGTTTTAGTCTCGAGGATTGCAAACTCCTGCTTGGCCTTCGCAATAACGATAGCCGCAATGCCGAAGATGTGAAGCAACTCACCCGCAACCATTTGGCCTATGTCGAGGAGCAAATTGGTAAATTGCAGAATCTTCGTAGCCAGTTACAGCAAATGGTCAGCGAGTGCCAAGGCGGTGAGCAACCCCACTGCGCCATTATTGATAGCCTTAATCACCAGCACTAAATACTTAATCATCTGCATTAACACACATCCATAAAAAAGCCTGCTTGGATGCAGGCTTATTTATGGGGTTATCGCGAGCTCTGAGGCGTTATCACCAAGGCTTTAATGCTTCAGCGCCATCACGTTATCGAGGGCTAATGTGGGTAATTTACCCGCTGGGGTAAAGTGAAACACTTTGCCATAAAAGGCTAACTCGGTTTCTAAGCCGGCGGCTTTATGCTCAGGTGTTCGCCCCTCGTCGGAATCATCACCATAGTCGATATAGGCTGTCGGCACGCCTTTGGCTTTCAGCGCCTCATAAATTTGCCGCGACTGCGCCGTTGGCACTATCTTGTTTCTCAAGCCTTGGAAAATCAGCAGGGGTTCATTCAAGCCATCTAAGTGATTGAGTGGCGATAACTCGCGATAACGTTGCTTCATCTCGGGATAGGGGCCGATAAGCTGATCTAAATAGCCAGATTCAAACTTATGCGTACCCTTAGCGAGCTGCTCAAAATCGCTGATGCCTTCATAGCTCACGCCCGCTTGAAACACATCATAAAACGCCAGGGACGACATGACGGTTAAACCGCCAGCGCTGATCCCACGGATCGCCAGTTTATTGGCATCGACCCAGCCCTTAGCCACTAAATACTTAGCCGCATTGACCGCATCTTCCACATCGCTTTCTCCCCATTTGCCATACAGGCTCTGGCGATAGGCGCGGCCAAAACCACTGCTGCCACGGAAGTTTAAATCCAACACGGCAAAGCCGCGGCTGGTCCAGAATTGGATCTCGCTGCGATAGGCAAGTGAAGCGCGCGCCGTCGGCCCGCCATGTAACATCACGATAAGCGGCGGCCTGGTGTCGTGGGGCGCGATGTAATTGGGATTCACCGGGCCATAAAAATAACCATAGGCTTGCTGATTTTTACCCGTCGCGAAGGCAATATTTTTCGCCCGCGACACGTAATTCGGGTCAAGATTCGGCAGCGCAGGGGCATAGACTAACTCAGTGCCACGGCCGACAACTCGATAAATGCCCTTCTCTGGCGTCGCCTTAGCGCCGACAAAATAAACCCCATCTTCGCCCTTCACCACCTGAGTAATCTCAGCAAAATCAACGGCAAGGGATTCGGTCAATCCCGTATCTAAGTGCATACGCAGCAATGCCGCTCGATTGCCTTCGACATAGCTGGCTATCAAGGTCGAGGCATTTTCGAAGGCGTAGTTATGATTGCCTAAGCGCCAATCGGGCACGGCAAACTCGGCATTTTTACTCAGCACTGGCACTAAAGTTTGTTGTGGCGTCACGCGGTAGATGTTCCACCAGTTACTGAGATCGGACACCACATATAAGTTGCCATCTGGGCCGAATAAGGGCTGAGTCACCGAAGAATCCTTGGGCGTATTCACCTTACGAATATTTTTTAACTGACCCTTACGGTCAAGATCCCCAAGCCAAAGCACGCTGTTATCCCAAGGCATATAGGGATGTTCCCAAGTGATCCACGCCAATTGCGTGTTATCGGGGGAAATTGTGGGGGAAGCAATAAAGTCATGGCCAGTGACGAAGGTATCACCTTCACCGGCAAAGTTAAGATTGATGGTCACTAGGCTGGCTTTCGGTTCGCCGCCCTGACGATGGTCTTCACGCACACAAATAATCCGTGAGCCCTTGGGATACGCCACACAATCGGCATGGCGAGTACCATTGGGAGTTAACGGCAATGGCGGTTGATTCGGGGCGAAACGGTAAAACAGCTGATCCTGCAATTTAGTGGCAAACAAGCTCTGACCTATACCTAAGAATGCGGCGCCGCCATACTCATGCACGGTTGATCTAACATTAAAATCGGGGGGAACCACTTCGGTCACTTTGCCAAGACCATCGAGGCGTTTAATGCCAACTTTGCCCTGTGCGCTGCCACTGGATTCGGCAAAATAAATCGCGTCGCCAACGCTTTGCAGCTCGGCAATATCATCGGCCTGTTCAAACACCTCGGCCGCAGACAAGGGTGATTGCCAGCTGCCATAGGGTGCCACTTTAATATCGCCATTTTCCTTGGCGGGTAAATCGTGTGTATCCGTACGCTCACACCCGCCCAGCAGCAAAACTGCACTCAGCAGATACGGTAAATAGCGTCCTAACCCCATTGTATTCCCCAAGTTTGCCAACTAAACAAACCGAAATATGCCACTGCCCTTTGCGGGCTTATTTTTTTACTTTTTTGATAAACCACTTGATGACATTGGCCTGCTGCACTTGCGTGAGACCAAAGTAAATACAAATCCAAGGCGATAGCAGAAAAAACCACGGGATCACCTCGACCGAACGACCTGTGAAAAGAAGAAAGAAGAAGCCGCCGTAGATCACTATGACACCTAAGACACCGACGATTAACATCATGCGCTTAGTGATTTTTTCAAGCCAAAGGGCCTTATCCTGCCATGACATTCAGATAATCAACTCCATCACTATAATGTCAACCCTATTTGTAAAGTTATGTAAAAAAAGTGGAGTGCGATTGTTGAAGGATAGCCAGTAAATGTCAACTCCGATCCACCAATCCCCTGAGCTAAAATCGCTTTTAATACGCTTATCTTTACCCAATAAAAAACCGAGCAAATGCTCGGTTTTGTTTAATATCAATAAGATACCATATTACAGACGGATACCGCCATCCACTTCAAAGACACGACCATTTACATAATCGTTTTCAATGATAAAGCGTACGGTAGAGGCTATCTCCTCCGCTTGACCTAAACGACCAACGGGAACAAGTTTCTCTAAACGCTCAAGCGCTTCTGGCTTCATCGCCGCAGTCATTTCAGTGGCAATCACCCCAGGGGCTACCGCTGCGCTGCGGATATTGTAACGGGCTAACTCTTTTGCCCAACCCACAGACATGGCCGCCACACCCGCTTTAGAGGCCGCGTAGTTAGATTGGCCTACGTTACCCGCTTTGGCGAGGCTAGAAATGTTGACAATCACCCCAGCTTGACCCGATTCGATCATCGCCGCAGCCGCCTCACGGCCACAAAGGAAGGTGCCAGTGAGGTTAACATTGATCACCGATTGGAATTGGTCGAATGACATACGGTCAGTCACTTTGCCATTTTTGGCTTTGACTAACATGCCATCGCGCAGGATGCCGGCGTTATTCACTAATACATTGATTTTGCCGAAATCTTCCAATATGTAAGCAAAACCTGCGACCACATCTTCTTCGTCGGTAATATCTAACGCATAACCTTGGACTTCGGTGGCTGAGCCTAAATCGGCACAGGCGCGTTCGAGTTTCTCTTGATCTACATCGATCAGCGCCAACTTAGCGCCCGCCTGCGCAAAATTGTGCGCCATTGCTAAGCCTAAACCACCCGCGCCGCCAGTGATGACGACAACCTTATCTTTTAAATCCATCTGGTTATCCCTTGTTTATCTATTTTTTAAGTGGTGCAAATTGTTCAAAAATACTGGAGAAGTCTCGGCGACCATTGCCTTGTCTTGCATGATTCACATACAAGCTGCGCGCGAGTGAGCCCATAGGTGTACTCGAATTGCTCAATAATGCGGCTTCTTGGGAGAGGCCGAGATCTTTAACCATCAAATCTACCATAAAGCCGCCTTGATAGCCCTTAGAAGAAGGCACATTCTCCATCACGCCTGGGCAAGGATTGTACTTCTCTAAGGTCCAGTTACCGCCGCTGCTGACCTTCATAATGTCCGACAGCACTTTAGGGTCGAGACCATGGTCAATCCCCATTTGCAATGCCTCTGAAGTGCCGACCATCATCACAGATAGCAGCATGTTGTTGCAGATTTTAGCGACCTGCCCCGCACCGGCGCCGCCCGCGTGGAAGATATTCTTGCCCATGGCGTTAAGCACAGGTTGTGCCCGCTCAAAGGCGATGTCAGAACCACCACAGATAAAGGTCAAGGTGCCTGCCGCCGCGCCCGCGGTACCGCCGGATACTGGCGCATCGATAAATTCGATACCACTCTTAGCCGCTTCGGCCGCCACCAATTGGGCGCTTTGGGCATCAATGGTCGAGCAATCAATCAGCAAGGTATCGCCAGCGACAACGTCGAGTAGGCCTTTCTCGCTACCATTGCCTAAGTATAAGTTTCTAACATGCTTGCCCGCGGGCAGCATAGTGATCACCACATTGGCTCCCGCCGCAGCGCCGCATGCCGTGCTCGACACTAAGGCGCCTTGGTCGGCCAAGGCTTGCATGGCGGCTGGCACTAAGTCGAAGACACGTACCGTCATGCCCGCTTTTAATAAATTGGCCGCCATTGGGCCGCCCATATTACCTAAACCGATAAATGCTACTGTACTCATGCCATCACTCCTGTGTTCTGGTGTCTTTATTATTCCAGATAGTTGTTATTCCAGACAAAAATGGCAGGCAAAGCGCTCGTTTTGCCTGCCATCGATTGGCTTAGCTTAATTGGCTTAAGGGATGTTCTTCTCCCCAAGGTGAGGTCAAAATGTCCTCGATAACGCTATTTGGCACGGATTGCACATCGGCAAATTGCCATTTTGGCTGTCTGTCTTTATCAATCAGCAGTGCCCGTACGCCTTCACAGAAATCCCCCTTAGCGCAGGTGTTAACGCTGACGGTTAATTCCCATTTAAAACATTGTGCTAGGCTGAGTTTGGTGCCGAGTTGCGTTTGGATATACGCCAAATGCCAACTGATAGGACTGCCCGCGAGCATGGTCGCACAGGCTTTATTTAACCAGGCTTCTTCGGTGCTTAAGGTTGACATACGGCTGACGATATCCGTCAAGCTGCCCGCCATCAGTCGGTCGATCATCTCTTGACTCTCGGCCAGTAAACTATCGCCCTTAGGGATGTCCACTTGGTTCGACAGTTCGTTGATCATAGAGTCGAGTCTTTGATGGTTCAGCGCTGGCGTATCGCTCCAATCGAGGGTCGCCATGGCATCGAACATCAGCTCTTTGTCGTCACGATTCAGATAATGATCGGCAAGGCCAACGTAACAGGCATCGGCGGCGTTCATTTGATAGGCCGTTAGCCCTAAAAACAGCCCCATTTTGCCCGGCATGCGGTTGAGGAAATAGCTGCCGCCCACATCGGGATAAAGCCCAATGGTGACTTCGGGCATGGCGATACGGGAGGTTTCAGTCACGACTCTATGACTCGCGCCCGCCATCAAGCCCAAACCGCCGCCCATCACTATGCCATCTCCCCATACCAGCACAGGTTTGCCATAGGTATGCAGTAGATAATCGAGACGATATTCTTCTTCGAAGAATACTTTAGCGACCTCAGTCACTTGTCCCTTAGCGGCAACAGACGCGTGGTATAACGCCCGCACATCGCCACCCGCACAGAACGCCTTTTCTCCGCTGCCATCGAGTACCACACAGGCGATTAACGGATCTTTTTTCCACAAATTGAGCTGCACCGTCATGGCTCGAACCATATCGAGATCCAAGGCGTTGAGGGCTTTTTCAACATTGAGCGTCACCACCCCAACTAATTTACCCGAGGCGGTTGCTAAGGTTTGAAAAACCACATTTTGTGTGGTGGACGTGTGTGCAGCCTTATCTACTAAATGTGTCATTAGCGGTTCTTCCAATCAGCTTTACGTTTTTCCAAAAACGCGTTCACGCCTTCGGCCTGATCTTCAGTATCGAACAATCCGACGAACAGTTCACGCTCTATCGGTAAGGCTTGGCTGCGTGGCATTTGACGCCCAGCTTGGATGAGTGTCTTACAGGCGGTGACGCTGCTTGGGCTCTGATTCGCCACTTTAGCGGCCAGTGCAATCGCCGCATTTAAGGCTTCACCCGTTTCGACCACTTCCTCGACTAAACGCAAATTCAGCGCTTGGGCGGCATTCACACGCTCACCGCAGAGGATCATCCGCTTCGCCCAACCTTCGCCCACTAAAGCGGTCAGGTTTTGGGTACCGCCCGCACAGGGCAGCAGGCCAACGGTGGCCTCAGGCAGTGCCATCACGGCTTGGGTCTCGGCAATACGAATATCGCAAGCCAGCGCGACTTCTAAGCCACCGCCCATGGCATAACCGTTAATGGCGGCAATCGACACGCCGCGGAACTGGCTTAAGGTTTCAAATGCTTCGCCAAAGTGTTTTGCCATGCTCGCCGCATTGCCCTTATCACCGTCGCTAAACAGTTTTAAATCGGCACCGGCGGAGAAAAACTTGTTGCCCTCGCCAGTTAACACCAGCGCATAAATGTCCTTATTGGCATTAAGCTCCAGCACTTTGGCCTTGAGCGCCTGCAAACTCTGGGCGGTCCAAGTGTTGGCCGGCGGATTGTTCATCGTCAGAATGGCCGTGTGGCCTTCGATACGCTCAACTAAATATTCCATCTGTTTCGGCTCCCTAATATTTCCAATCTGTTATCGCCAAATCCTACAGTCCCATCTGGGCAGCTTAGAGGATTTGTCCGGCATTTTCGTCGAGTAAACGACGGGCGATAATGAGGCGCATAATCTCGTTAGTGCCCTCTAAAATCTGGTGTACACGAACATCACGGAAGTGACGCTCTAAGGGGTACTCCCTGATATAACCATATCCGCCATGAATTTGCAGCGCGGCATCACAAACTTGGAAGCCCACATCGGTGGCAAAACGCTTCGCCATCGCGCAATAGGCGGTGGCTTCAGGGTCGCCACTGTCGAGTTTAAAGGCGGCCAGACGCACCATTTGACGCGCGGCCACTAATTCGGTCGCCATATCGGCAAGCTTAAATTGCAGGGCTTGGAAGGCTGCCAGCGGCTTACCAAATTGCTGACGCTCATTCATGTACTGAGTCGCACGCTCAAGAGCCGCCTGCGCCGTACCGACAGAGCAAGTGGCGATATTGATACGGCCACCATCTAAGCCTTTCATCGCAAAGGTAAAGCCTTGGCCTTCTTCGCCGAGCAGGTTCGCAACGGGTACACGCACGTTATCGAAGGTGACTAAACGCGTCGGCTGCGCGTTCCAGCCCATCTTGTCTTCGGCCTTGCCATAGATAATGCCTTCACTGTCGGCAGGAATGGCAATGGCCGAAATACCCTTTGGCCCGGCTTGGCCAGTGCGGCACATTACGACTAAAAGCTCAGTTGAACCTGCGCCCGAGATAAACATCTTAGAGCCAGATACCACATATTCATCACCCTCACGCACCGCTTTGGTTTGCAGTGATGCCGCATCAGAGCCCGCACCTGGTTCAGTTAAGCAGTAAGACGCCAGCATTTGGCCCGTGGTCAAGGGCTCAGACCAAGCTTGACGCAGAGTATCTGTGCCCCAAGTGGTAACCATCCAAGTGGCCATATTGTGAATCGTCAGCATGGCTGTTGTGGCTGTACAGCCTTTCGATAGCTCTTCGAAAATAATCGAGGCATCTAAACGCGACAGGCCCATGCCACCTTCCGATTCGGGGGAATACAGGGAGCAGAAACCCAGCTCACCGGCTTTTTGGATCACATCCTTAGGGAAATGATGTTCTTCGTCCCATTTGGCGGCGAAGGGGGCGAGTTCATCCGCCGCGAACTGGCGGGCCAGATCGGCAAATTGGCGTTGGTCTTCGTTGAAATTAAAATCCATTTGGCTCTCCTATGACTCTTTGGCCATTTCTTTCGTCAATATCTTTTGCGTAATACACAGTGAATTTATCGGCAGGCTTATCATCAATGGGCGCCAACTGGCGCCACGTTTAGACTGAAAAACCTGCTGTTTCACAATGCGTTGAAACTGTTCTTAAAACCGCTTAGCGCAAGTTAATGCTCATATTTGGACCTGCGGCCACGGCAATGTCCGACTCGAACCAGCGGGAAGTAATGGTCTTAGTTTCAGTGTAGAAACGTACCGCTTGCTTACCGTAAGCGTGTTGGTCGCCGTAGAAACTGCCCTTCCAACCTGTGAATGAGAAGAAAGGTAATGGCACAGGGATTGGCACGTTGATACCGACTTGGCCAACTTCGATTTCGTGTTGATATTTACGGGCGGCGGCGCCGCTTGCGGTAAAGATAGAAGTACCATTGCCGTAAGGGCTGGCGTTAACGAGCTCGATGGCCTCTTCTAATGAATCGGATTCCATACAGCAAAGCACTGGGCCAAAAATTTCTTCTTTGTAGATGCTCATATCGGTCGTGACCTTAGTGAACATGGTCGGTCCTACCCAGTTACCCGACTCGAAACCTGCCACGCTAAAGGCGCTGCCATCGAGTAAACACTCAGCCCCTTCTTCCTTACCTTGGGCGATAAGTTTGAGCACGCGCGCTTTAGCGGCTGGGCTAATCAGCGGGCCGTAACCTGCTTCTTTATCGTCCCATAAACCTGGGCGAACCTTTGCCAGCGCTTCTTTAAGCTCTGGGATCCACTCTTTAGCCGCGCCAACAAATACCGCGACCGAAATCGCCATGCAGCGTTGACCCGCTGCGCCAACTGATGCGCCAACTAGGTTGTTGATCACTTGCTGCTTATTCGCATCAGGCATGATCACGCAGTGGTTTTTTGCACCAGCAAAGGCTTGCACGCGTTTTAAGTTATCGGTACCGGTTTTGTAGATGTATTGACCGACAGCCACAGAGCCGACGAAGGAAATGGCTTTCACCGCAGGATCGGCCAGCAGAATATCGACCGCCGTTTTATCGCCATGCACCAGTTGTAATACGCCCTTTGGCGCGCCCGCTTCGACAAACAGCTCAACTAAGCGCTGCGGCGTCATTGGGTCTTGCTCTGATGGCTTAAGGATAAAAGTGTTACCGCAGGCAATCGCCAGTGGGAACATCCACAGCGGGATCATCGCTGGAAAGTTAAACGGCGTGATGCCCGCACACACCCCCAAAGGCTGAGTGTAGCTGTAGGTATCGATTGAACGTGCGACGTTCTCAACGGTTTCGCCCATCAATAATGAAGCAATGTTGCAGGCATGTTCTGCCACTTCAATTCCGCGCCACACATCGCCCTTGGCATCTTCAAAGGTTTTGCCAGTTTCTTTGGCTAGGATAGTCGCCAGTTCGTCGTGGTGTTCTTTTAACAAGTGTTGGTAGCGCAACATGACACGGGCACGCTCAGACACGGGCACTTCTTTCCACGTCTTAAAAGCCGCCTTGGCACTGGCAATGGCCGCGTGCACTTCATCGGCCGTAGCGCTGTTGATAAGGGCGATTGACTCGTTATTAGCGGGATTGGTCACCACGATTTGTGATGTACCTGTGCCTGTGATGAATTCGCCATCAATGTAATGCTTAACTTGTGTGGTCATGTTGCAATCCTTTTCCTTGTTTAGGGTCGAGCTGGCGGTGCGATATTATGTTTATCCTCAGCGGGATGCTTGCCCTTGCCAGCTCAGTCTTGGTCTTGTTGATTTAGCAGTTATTCGCAATTAAGCCTTTGATTAGACTTCGATAGCCATAGCAGTTGCTTCACCGCCACCGATACAGAGTGAGGCTACGCCACGCTTAAGCCCACGGGCTTTAAGTGCATGGATTAAGGTCACCAGCAAACGTGCACCCGAGCAACCGATAGGATGACCTAAGGCGCAGGCGCCACCGTTCACGTTCACTTTGGCCATATCTAAACCTAATTCAGAAACGGCCAGCATAGTCACCATGGCAAAGGCTTCGTTGATTTCGAACAGATCAACCTCATCCTTAGACCAACCCACATTGCTCAGCAGTTTTGCCATAGCGCCAACGGGCGCTGTGGTAAAGAGTGATGGCTCCTGCGCATGGGTTGTGTGGCCCTTGATGGTGGCCAGCACAGTTAAGCCTAACTGCTCGGCATTGGCGCGCGTGGTTAACATCAGCGCCGCCGCACCATCGGAAATCGAGCTTGAGTTTGCCGCCGTAATAGTGCCGTCTTTGGCAAAGGCGGGACGCAGTGCGGGGATTTTTTCAGGGCGGGCATTACCTGGCTGCTCATCGGTATCGATAGTCACATCACCACGGCGATCGCTTACCGTGACAGGCACAATCTCCGCCTTGAAGGCGCCAGAATTAATGGCCGCGTTGGCTTTTTCCAGAGAGCTTAGGGCAAAGGCGTCCATTTGCTCGCGGGTTAAACCGTATTCATCGGCGGTTTTCTGGGCGAATGTGCCCATGGCTCCGCCGGTGTAGGCATCTTCTAAACCGTCGAGGAACATATGATCTAAGACCTTGCCATGGCCCATACGCATGCCTGCGCGCGCTTTATCTAGCAAGTAAGGGGCTTGGCTCATACTTTCCATACCACCCGCAACCACCAACTTAGCACTGCCCGCTTTGAGTAAATCGTGGGCAAGCATCACGGTTTTCATCCCAGAGCCACAAACTTTGTTTACGGTCGTAGCACCCACAGAGAGAGGTAAACCTGCCCCTAAGGTCGCCTGACGCGCTGGCGCTTGACCCAGACCCGCTGGCAATACGCAGCCCATTAACACTTCATCGACCTTATCAGGCGCAACTTGGGTATCGGCTAACAGGGCTTTGATGGCGGTGGCCGCTAAGCTCGGAGACGTTACGCCAGACAAACTGCCTTGAAAGCCACCCATTGGGGTGCGTTTAGCGGCAACAATAACGATCTCTTGGTTAAATTGTTCAGTACTCATGGGGACTCCAAGCTAAATGTGCCTTGGCGGTAACACTCGCCAGCGGCGGATAAATAGTGATAATGAAACCACTCTGACGTTTACGCGAACGTAAAGCAAGTATTCCTTGGTCTAATGTGTCGAGAAAATCCCACAAAAATTGTCAGTCAGGATTTACAGTCAAGGGAGTGAAAAGCAGCGTTAACACGGTGAGGCAGAAGTTGCCAAACCCATAATCAATTTAAGCCGAGGTAAAATCGGTGGGAGAAAAGGGGGCTTATAAAACGATATAGCGAGCATCGCTTGATAAGCAGAGTGACCTTGGTTAGCCAAAGTCACTCGATTTAAGAGAGTAGTAAAATAAACGCCAAAATAAACTCTAAAACAAACGCTAAAACAGTACTACGCCGAATGTTAAGAGGGAATTATTGCGATTCCCACGGCGTGACAGCAGACATATCGCTTAAGTCATAGGGCGTTAATTGGTAAACGTAATAGTTGAGCCAGTTGCTGACGAGCAGGCTGCCATGACTGTGCCAACGGGCAATGGCATCAGCCTTAGGATCGTCGTTACGATAATAGTTTTGCGGCACATTGGGATTTAATCCCTGCGCTAAATCCCGATGATATTCATCGTTTAAGGTAGATTTTTGGTACTCAGGGTGCCCCATCACAAACAGATTGCGATTGTTACGACTGAGAACTAAGTAGGCCCCTGCCTCATCGGATTCTGCCAGTACCTGCAGCTCAGGATGCTGTTTAAGTTCCTCGATATCCATCTCGGCAAAGCGGGAATGCGGCGCAAAGAACTCATCATCGAATCCGCGCAGCAGCGGGAAATGTTGGCAAGTGCGGCGATGCACAAACACCCCAGAACGCTTTTGCTGCAGGATTTTCCGATTTAAGCCGTAGAGATGATAAAGCCCAGCGTGCGCCGCCCAGCAGAGGAATAACACTGAGGTCACATGTTGCTGTGACCAATCGATAATCTCGCGGATATGGTCCCAGTAAGTGACCTCTTCGAAATCGATTTGCCCAAGGGGCGCGCCCGTGATGATCAGGCCGTCGTAGTTTTTATGGCGCACGTCCTCAAAGTCACGGTAGAAGGTGTTCATATGGTCGATTGAGGTATGCTTCGACTCTTTATCGTGAATACGTAGTAAATCCACATCCACCTGCAAAGGCGTGTTACCTAATAGGCGTAGAAGCTGGGTTTCTGTCTCGATTTTATTGGGCATCAGATTCAGGATCAGCACCTTCATCGGTCTGATATCCTGATTAGCTGCCCGGGTCTCGGACATGACGAAAATATTTTCAGATTCTAAAATCCCTGCTGCAGGCAGATGATCTGGAATTTTAACTGGCATACCGCGCCTCTTCTATTCAACAATCAAAGGTTCCGGCGCGCGTATGCCACTCATCAAAGAGCAAACAAATTAGCGACCGACTTTCTCAAGCAGTATCGTCATAGGCTCAGTCGAATTGAGGTCGACATGATAGGCTTGAGTATTAATAAACAATAACTTATCACCGAGCATTATCCTTGCCCCAATGGCATAGGTATGCCCCGCTTCAAACTGATCACGCCCCATCGAAAAACTGAACGGCGTTGGGGTTTTCGCCCCTTGGGAAACGCGCTCTGCCATGACCACGGCGGGCACATCCATCTTAGAGACATCAAGCAACTGCACTATCAACTTGGCATCGGCGGGCAATGCGATACGCTCGCGGTACATGGCCTCACCTTTAATCTCGACAATCGCATTAGGTGTGGCACAACCTGAAATCACCGTGGTGACGGCGAGTAACACCATAGCCGCTAATTTTTGCCATGCAGATGTCAGTCCGCTAATCCTTAACCCTTGTCTCATTTCATTTCTCCTAATCATACATAAAGACTTCTGGATGTCTATACGCCTAAGCTATAAATGTTGTCATGCTGGGCATATCTTCCTATGATAAGCCACCATTTCGTTGCCGAAAAATTTATGACCCAAGCAACTGCGATAATTGTGGGCGCTAGCTCACATTTAAGCCGCGAACTTGCCAAACAATTGGCCGATCAGCAGGTTGAATTAGCCCTTTTTGCCCAAGATGTCGAATCACTCCGCGAATTTGCTTCGACACTGCCTACGAAAGTTCAGGTCTTTTCTCTGCAAATTGAACAGCCAAGCGCCATCATCAAGCAACTCGAAAGCGTTTGGCACGACTTAGGCGGCGCCCACTTAGTCTTAGTGAATACCGGACTCAATAGCTACGATCCTGAGCTGCCATGGCTACCTGAGCAGGACATTATCGATGTCAATGTGCGGGGCTTTGCTGCTATCTGCAATACGGCGTTTAGATTATTTCGCGAGCAAGGTTATGGCCAACTTGCCGCCATCAACTCGATTGCCGGTCTGCGCGGCGGCCCAAGTGTGGCTTACCATGCCTCTAAAGCCTTTGCGCAAAACTATTTAGAAGGCTTAAGCATGCATGCCCAGCGGCTTAAGTTGCCCATTACCATTACCGATATCCAACTCGGTTTACTGGATAAGGCCGCCATGCAACAAAGTACGCTATGGCTTGCCCCGCTGCCGCAAGTGGCGGCGCAGATCATTAAGGCCATGCAGCAGGGTAAACGCCGCGTGTATGTGACCAAGCGTTGGCGCTTAGTGGCTTGGCTCACTAAATTGCTGCCGGAGTTTATCTATAACACTCGCCACTGGAAGCCGAAAAAATCCAAAAAGTAGTGTTATGCCGCGTTTAGCTTTATAAAACGGCAAAAAACAAAAAAGGAGCCACTGGCTCCTTTTTTGTTATTTTAAAATCAGATGATTAGAAAGTGTAACCCACGCTGACCATATAAACCCATGGATCGATATCGGTTTCAAATACGTATTGGTCTGTACCCGCAGTGAATTTCACATCTGTGCTAATTTGTGCATACCAAACAGAGGCGTTCACTAACCAGTTTTTATTGAATTGGTAATCTAGACCCACTTGCGCCGCTAAGCCCCAAGAGGTACTCATACTTAAATTGCTTAAACCGAGTGATTTACCATGAGCATTGAAGTCGTTATCGAAGAAGTTAGTGTAGTTCACACCAACGCCCACATAGGGACGTAATTTAGATTGAGCATCACCAAAATAATATTGAGCAACTAAAGTTGGTGGTAATTGCTTAGTTTCAGCGATTTCACCAACACCAGGTGCTGGTAATGAAACTGAATGGCTAAAAGGTGTTGCCGCTAATAATTCGATACCAAAGTTATCGGTCAACATATAACCGAAGTTCAACCCCAGTTGGGTATCATTATCAACCGAAAACTCACCTAAATTTAATACGTTTGCACTTGATTCATTTGGCGCAACAGTCACAGCACCAGCACGAACAATAATATCGCCCGCTTGATGGGCAGCAACAGAAGCAGAGAAACCAGCGGCTAACAGGGTGGCGGCGATCAGTGTAGAAACAGTAGTTTTATTCATCATCATACTCCATATGTACAACATAGGTTTTTGTTTTACATTACATCCTTAACAATTGACGCCTACACTGCCAGATAAATTCGTTTACCTTATTGATCCAAATCAAGATTAAGTGGTGATACTTATTTTGAGGTATAAGCCATGGGATCTGAGTCACGCTATCTAAACATTTATTGACAATGCCAGTTTATTTTTTGTGACTCGTCGCATTAATTAGCCATCACTAATAACCTCCACAAGGAGTAATAAGGAATAAATAGCCAGGTTCGCCATTTACATTTCAGTTACATGGATTGAAATCAAAACACGCTGGAATTGGTGTCGTTTGACAGCAAAAAAGCTGAAGAATGAAATACAGTCGGTAAAGAAAATAATGAGGAAACGATGGAGACGGTGTTAATTAAGAATCCGATACTTATCTACAAACCAGAGAATAAATCTCAACACTCATATTGATGAAGTAACTTAATTAGCTAAGGTCATTAGCCAAACTCAATCGCGGATATTGTTTAAGCCAATTCTTTGTGGCAATTCGCTGCTCAAATACCGCCAACGCACGCTTGGGATTATGGGTTAACTGCAAGGCAAATAATGAGCTTAAACCGAAGGGAGCGATGAGTTGCAAATTATCGACGACGGAAGATTCTGTGTTAGGCATATGTTCAAGATACACAGCGACAGCCGTTTCCTGCTCAGGCCAATAACACATTGCATCCTGTGTCGATTGATAGGGATTATCCTGATTATTAAGGTGCATACGCGCTTGGTTTTTTACCGACCAAGGTAAGTCTGGCGCCAGTGTTTGCAAGTATGCTTCTATCGCCCTATCGCGCTCAGGACGAGTATCCAAGGGGCAATAGTAAATAAGATCGATATCGTTTAACGGGCGCGACTTAATATCATGCAATTTGTCCCACACCAGATTGCGGACAAACCCCGCTGCCAAGCACCACTGCGGCAAACTATGCACTTGGGCGCATTGCTGCGCCAATTCAAGCGCCCTCATCCGCCCCCGATCTTGGCTTAGCCAGGTGCGTAATAGTGCAGCTAATTCCGTTTCAGTCATGCCTAAAGTCTACTGTAATATCAAACACATAAAACATGATATCGACTCAAACTACTTTGTAATCGGTTTCAGAGCACTTATTTACAGTTAATCACGGGTTATACCGCGTCGGCTTGGCGCTCTGGCGCCGCATCCGCAAAGGCCGGCAACTGATTACACTCAGCCCATACCCGCATGATATTGGGGTACGGCGTTAAATCCACATTAAAACGCTGGGCGTTGTACACCTGCGGCACTAGACACAGATCCGCCAGCGTCACGTTGTCACCAAAACAATAGCGGCCACTGTGGCGCGCAAGTTGAGTTTCGAGCGCCGCGAACCCGCTCGCCACCCAATGGTGATACCAAGCGGTTTTGGCTTCTTCGTCGACGTTCAGCTTCTGAGTTAAATACTGCAATACCCGCAGGTTATTGAGTGGATGAATTTCACAGGCGATGGTTAACGCCATGGCTCGGACATGGGCACGTTCAAGCGCCGATGCGGGCAGTAGCGGCGTCTTAGGGTAAAGCTCATCCAGATACTCGATAATCGCTAAGGATTGGGATAAGGCATTACCCTCTTCTTCATCACCTAAAACCAATGTTGGCACCAGCTCCTGTGGGTTTAGGGCGATATAATCCGCCTTGTGCTGCTCGCCACCATCACGCACTAAATGCACCGACAGCGGTTCGGCGCTCACGCCTTTAAGATTGAGGGCAATACGCACACGATAGGCGGCGCTAGAGCGCCAATAACCGTATAGTTTCATCTCACTCTGTCCTTATGTCTTCCTGAAAAAAACGGGGCTAAAAGCCCCGTCCATATTATCTGTCACTGTGTTCGCACAAAAGCCTTACGCCTTGTACTCAACCACTTTTTGATCGATAGAGCCAAAAATAGAGGCGCCATTATCATCGAGCATTTCGATGCGCACTGTGTCGCCAAAACGCATAAACGGCGTGCTAGCTTTGCCGTCAGCGATCACTTCGAGCATACGTTTTTCAGCTAAGCAGCTCGAACCAGCACTGCGGTCATAGTTAGAAATCGTACCCGAGCCAATAATCGCACCTGCGCCTAATGGGCGGGTTTTAGCAACATGAGAAACTAACTGACTAAAGTTAAAGGTCATATCCACACCCGCATTCGGGCGACCGAATAGTTCGCCATTTAGATGGGTGATAAGCGGTAAATGCACCTTTGAATCTTCCCAGCGGTGGCCTAACTCATCTGGCGTGATAGCGACAGGTGAGAAGCTGCTCGAAGGTTTGGATTGGAAGAAACCAAAGCCTTTCGCCAGCTCTGCGGGGATCAGGTTACGCAGTGACACATCGTTCACTAACATCAACAGCTTAATGTGCGCTGTAGCATTTTCAACGCTCACACCCATAGGCACATCATCGGTGATCACGGCGATTTCCGATTCGAAATCGATACCCCAGTCTTCGCTTGCCAGCGGGATATCCGCCTTTGGTGCAATAAAGCTGTCAGAACCGCCTTGGTAAAACAGCGGATCGGTCCAGAAGGTTTCTGGCATTTCAGCGCCGCGCGCCTTACGCACTAATTCCACATGGTTAACATAGGCGCTACCATCGGCCCACTGATATGCACGTGGCAAAGGTGATAAACATTTGGCTTCATCGAAGGCTTGCGCGTTCGGTAATTTGCCTTCGTTGAGCGCATCATACAGTTCTTGTAATTGCGGCTTGAGCAGATCCCAACCATCGAGTAATTGTTGCATCGTGTGGGCAATCGCGGGTACGGCAACCGTTTGAGTAAGATCGCGGCTCACTAACATCAGCTGGCCATCACGGCGACCATTGTTATAACTGGCAAGTTTCATATCTGCTCCTGTGCTTCTACGGCTCGGCGTACTGCGCTTTTTATCTATTTATGGTTAGCCGATACGCTCAGCTAACGGGAATGGGTGACAACGAGTGCGGGCAATCTAGCCTTTTTAGACTCGCCGTATAGGGTTTGCTGCGCGTAGAAATACCCGAAGCGACGACGGATTCCTATAGCGTGAGCAAAATCACATTTCACCCTGTTATTTCACATTTTGTAAACTAATCATTACGTTTCATACCCTGTTGCCGCTTGTCACTATTTCGCAGAACGATATGGTGAAAAAGTCGGCAACAAAGTGGAACGATACTGTTACATCCTAAGCTTAAAGCAAGATTACTTTGGCTTGGCTATCTTGTATTCCCTGAGTTTGTTGGCGATGGCCGTGTGGGACACCCCTAATTTTTTCGCCAATTGGCGAGTACTGGGGTAAGCCGGATATAAGCGGCGCAGCAAGCTGGCCTCAAACTGCTTCATCGCATCATCGAGATTACCTTCGAAGGCATTATCGAAATAGCCAAAACCTTCGGCGTAGGATGGCAACTTGAGTTGCTCAACGGTCAATTCCCCCGAGCCATCCCACATAGATACTGCTCTAAAGACCGCATTCTTAAGCTGGCGCACGTTACCCGGCCAAGCGTAGGTTAAGAGATGATCGCGACATTGGGCCGAAATTCGTCTTACTGGGCTCGAGAGTTGCTGACTGTAATGCTCGAGGAACATCTCCGTCAGCGGAATGATATCGACCTTGCGCTCGCGCAGTGACGGAATATGGTAGCTAAGCACATGGATGCGATAGTACAAATCTTCCCTAAACTCACCGGTTTGGCAAAGCTCGGCTAAGTTTTTCTGGGTCGAGCAGATGATCCGCACATCGGCGCGAACTTCTTCGTCGCCACCAATGCGTCTAAAGGTGCCATCCTGTAATAACCGCAGCAGTTTAACCTGTGCTGCCTTAGACATTTCGGCCACTTCATCGAGGAACACTGTGCCGCCCTTCGCTTCTTCAAAAAAGCCGCGCTTAATCACTTTACCTTGGCTGACGTAGCCAAAGAGTTCCTCTTCGGCGGCGCTATCGGGCAGTGCCGCACAGTTAATGGCGATGAAAGGTTTCTCGCGGCGCATGCTGGCATCATGGCTGGCTCTAGCCATTAGCTCTTTGCCCGTGCCAGTCTCGCCGGTAATTAATAGCGGCGCATCGAGCTGCGCCATCCGGCGAGCTTGTTTTAACACTTCTTTCATCTTGTCGCTGCTGGCTAACACATTTTCAAAGCCCGCGGTTTGATTTTGCAGTGCATTGAATTGCTTACCGACCCGCGCAGGCGATTTAAGCGATACGACTGCGCCCACGAGGATGGTTTTATCATCCTCATCGGGTAAGTAAATCGGTAACATTTCGGCCAGATATTCGTTTTGGCCGATATTGACCCGCGCCGCCTGTGGCAAGACTTGGCTCTCACTGAGCCAGCGGCTGAAGTTAAACCCTTGCACCCAATGGTTTAAGGACTCATCGAGCACTTCGTGCTCTCCCATGCCCATATTGAGTAGCGCCGACTCGTTGACGATACGAATGCGCGCCTTCACGTCGATGGAGAACACTGAGTCAGGGAGGGTTTTAAGTAGGGTTTTTAAGGCGTAGTGTTCCTGCTCCGAAGGCATAAACGACACAGTTCGCACATCGTGAACACTCTCCACTTTGCGGATCTGCGGCATCAAGGCACTTAAGGTATCAAAACTAACCTCGGCAAATTGTAGGTAGAGAAAGCCCTGGTTACTGGCATCGATGGCGATGAGATTAATGCCATAACGTTCTAACACGACTAAGATGTCTTTCGCTAAACCCACGCGATCTTGACAGCTAACTTCCAAGCGCATAATGACTGATATTCCCTATTTTGATTCGAATTTTGGGATAAACCGTGCAGAGCTATTATCTCAAGGTTGACGCCCTCAGGCTTAGCCTCGTAAGACATTCGTTTGACGAAGCCTCTATAGTTTACGCAAACGTAAAAGGCAGGATTAATAGCTGGGCGTGTATACGTTAGAAGGTTACGCTCAAAGTGGCAAGTCTAGTTTACAGCGTATTTGTAACAGGAAGAAAAAATCAGCGCTTAGATACAATTAAAGCGCTGATTTTAAAATTGAACTTTTTAATCTAACAACTGGTCGGTCTTGGCTGCCATGATGAAGTCATTCTTATGTAGCCCCTTGATTGAGTGTGACCACCAAGTCACAGTCACCTTGCCCCACTCGGTTAAAATGCCTGGGTGGTGGAATTCCTCTTCGGCCAGATCCGCTAACTTATTGGTAAACGCCATCGCTAACTTAAAGTTTTTAAACTTGTAAACCCGTTCCAATTGCATGATGCCATCACGCACTTGCACGCCCCAGTCGGGGATCATGCGGATAAGTTCGGCCAATTCTGCATCGGTCACTTTCGGCGCATCGGCTTGGCAAGCTTCACATTTCATTTGGGTTAACGCTGTCATACATACTCCTCTTGGCAACATTAGGGGATCAATCCGTTGCCCTTATTACGCTTTATTCAATTCGTTTTTTAACAGTCAGCCATTAACTGGCTTTCTTGGTCTTGGGCGGATACTTAGGGGCAAACAAGCCTAACTGACGCGCCTTAGCCACATAGGCCATGATGTCCATCTTGGCAATTTCATCCAGCATATCAATATGTTCAATCACATAATAAATCGGCTGCATAATATCGATACGGTAAGGTGTGCGCAGTACATCTAAGAGATCGAAGGGCTTACGCTCTGGCACTTGGCTTTCCATGGCATACAAGGTTTCGCCGGGAGAGCTTAAAATACCGCCGCCGTAGATACACAATTCGCCATCTTGAGGTTTGAGTAAGCCAAATTCGACGGAAAACCAATACAGGCGCGCTAAAAAGACGCGGTCTTCCTTGCTGGCATTTAAGCCCAATTGACCATAGATATGGGAAAAATGGGCGAAAGAAGGATTGGTCAGCAAGGGGCAATGGCCAAAGATCTCATGGAAAATATCCGGCTCTTGCAGGTAATCAAATTCTTCCTTGCGACGGATAAAGGTCGCAACCGGAAATTCCTTGTTGGCTAATAACTCAAAGAAGCGGCCAAAGGAAATCAAGGCCGGCACGGCCGCGGTTTTCCATCCCGTGGTGGCTTGCAATACTTTGTCTATCTCCGCCAATTGTGGAATGCGGTCCTTCGGCATCGCCAAGGCATCGAGCCCTTGGAGATATTCCTTACAGGCACGCCCCGGTAGGTTCACCGCTTGGCGAGCATATAATTGGCTCCAAATATCATGTTCTTCCTGCGGGTAATGGATATACCCTGAATCATCTGCACTTCGCGCAACATAGGGCGCGGTGTGCGCTATCTCTTTAGTCATAAAATTCACTTCATGGCTGACGCTAATGCCTCCATAGTGATCTAAGCCTCGATTTTTGTTAACTCCCTCACAGTTTATTGTTTACGCGATAATGTGAAGCAAACGTAAAGCAAATATTACAAAGCATTTAAAACCCTTGGTGAATCCAAATCGGATCTGAGCCTGACTGCTAGCAAACCTTGACACTGCCGCTCAAAAATGACGACGATAGACTGATAATATGCAGAAAAACCGACAAATTTCGGTGTTTGCAAATGGCTTTTCTGCGTGGGTCATTTACAATATTGCCCAATAACCGCCTCTCCTTAATCTGAAGGTTCGCAATGAAACAACATCAAATTCGTAAAGCCGTTATTCCCGTCGCTGGACTTGGCACTCGTATGCTTCCTGCGACCAAGGCAATTCCTAAGGAAATGCTACCCGTTGTTGATAAACCCTTGATCCAATATGTGGTTAGTGAAGCCATTGATGCGGGGATCAAAGAAATCGTCCTCGTGACCCACGCCAGTAAAAACTCTATCGAAAACCATTTCGACACCAGTTTTGAATTAGAAGCGCAATTAGAGCGCCGCGTGAAGCGCCAATTACTCGAAGCGGTACAATCCATTTGCCCGAAAGACGTGACAGTGATTAGCGTGCGCCAATCCCAAGCTAAAGGCTTAGGTCATGCGATTTTATGTGCCAAATCCGTCGTCGGTGATGCGCCGTTTGCCGTGTTGCTGCCGGATGTGATTATCGATGATGCTAGCTGCAACCTGAAAACAGACAACCTAGCCGCCATGGTGAGCCTGTTTGATGAAACCCAAGTGGGCCAAATCATGGTTGAAGGCGTGCCACATCATCTAGTGAACCAATATGGTATTGCGGATGTGAATGGCCATGATCTACAACCTGGTGAGTCAGAGCCATTGGTCGAACTCGTTGAAAAGCCACCGGTTGACGAAGCACCGTCTAACTTAGCCGTTGTGGGTCGTTACGTGTTGCCCGCAGCCATTTGGCCACTGCTGGCTAAAACCCCAGCAGGCGCGGGTGATGAAATCCAGTTAACTGACGCCATTGCGATGTTAATGAAACAAGAAACCGTAAACGCTTACTACATGCAAGGTAAGAGTCATGACTGCGGTAACAAGCAAGGCTATATGCGCGCTAACGTGGAATACGCCCTGCGCCACAGCGAAATCGGTGAAGATTTTGCGCAATATTTAAAAACAGTCGTAAAAGGAATTAAATAATGACGATTTTAGTGACCGGAGGCGCCGGTTATATCGGCACTCATACCGTAGTGGAATTACTCAATGCGGGGAGTGAAGTGATTGTATTAGACAACCTGTCTAATTCAAGCATCGAAGCCCTTAACCGTGTCGAGCGCATTACCAGTAAATCGGTCACCTTTTACCAAGGCGATATTCTCAACAAGGCCTTACTGCAAAAAGTCTTTAGCGACCATAACATCGATGCCGTTATCCATTTTGCAGGATTAAAAGCCGTTGGTGAGTCAGTTGCTAAACCGCTGAAATACTATGAGAATAACGTGACTGGCACCTTAATTCTTTGCCAAGTGATGGCAGAGTTTAAGGTGAAAAACCTCGTCTTTAGTTCTTCTGCTACTGTGTATGGCGACCCTGCCAGCCTACCGATTACCGAAGATTTCCCCACGGGTGCCACTAACCCCTACGGTCAATCTAAGTTGATGGTGGAACATATACTGGCGGATTTACACCATAGCGATCCGAGTTGGAATATCGCCCGTTTACGTTACTTCAACCCTGTTGGCGCCCATGCCAGCGGCTTGATTGGCGAAGATCCTAACGATATTCCAAATAACTTGATGCCATTTATCGCGCAGGTAGCAGTCGGTAAACGCGAAGCGTTAAGTGTGTTTGGCAATGATTATCCAACCCACGATGGTACTGGCGTTCGCGACTATATCCACGTGGTGGATTTAGCCCTTGGACACCTCAAAGCCATTGAAAAACTGACCACTAAACCAGGACTTGTCACCTATAACCTAGGTACAGGCCAAGGCTACAGTGTGCTCGATATGGTCAAGGCCTTCGAAAAGGCCTGTGGTAAGTCAATTGCCTATCAAATTGCGCCGCGCCGTCCAGGCGACATTGCCGCCTGTTATGCAAACCCAGATCATGCTAAAACCGATCTGGGCTGGCAGGCGACTCACAGCCTAGAGGATATGGCGAACAGCAGTTGGCATTGGCAATCAACCAATCCAAATGGTTATAAAGGCTAAGCGTCTAAATGGCTTGCGGTAACTCCCAAGCCATTTTTATTATCCCTTAATCACAACTAAACTCCGTAAGACCTATGACAGAAAGCATCAATCACAGCCGCCGTAATCTCTTTAGCCGCCGTAAATCCTCGGCCATAAGACCGCCTTGGGTGCATGAAGGCATTGAGTTTACTGACATCTGTACCCGATGCACGGCCTGTATCACAGCCTGCGAAACAAAGATTATCTACAAGGGAGATGGCGGATTTCCCGAAGTCTCCTTTAAGGACAATGAGTGCACTTTTTGTCGCCAATGTGCCACCGTCTGTCCAGAAGATAAGCTGTTTGATTTGACCCAAACTCCTTGGCAACACAAAGCGGTTATTCATGATAACTGCTTAACATATCAGGGCATTTGGTGCCAAAGTTGTAAGGATGCCTGTGAGCCTCGCGCGATTAACTTTACCTTAAGCGTGGGTAACGCGCCGATGCCGAAGATTGATAGCGAGCTTTGCACTGGCTGCGGTGCCTGTGTCGCCCCCTGTCCGAGCCAAGCCATCAGTATTAAGCCTGTAGAATAACCCTATAGCGTGAGTGTTACTGGGCTTCACGGCGTATTTAGGTTAGTATTTCACGGTCACTATCTCCTCTAATCATCTAGGTTTCTCATCAGCATGTTTGGCAAAAAGTTCACCTTTACCCGAAGCGCCTCCCCTGCACTAAGCTTTATCGCCGAGGGGACTAAACTTACGGGCAATATGGAATTTACCGGTGATGTGTTGATTGGCGGTGAAGTGCAAGGACAAATCCTGTCACAGGCCAATGTGATTGTAGAGCGGACAGGTAAGCTTCATAGCGAGGTTAAATGCCGTGAACTGATTATTGATGGCTACTTTAAAGGTCGATTGATTTGCGAGCGCTTGGTCATCCAAGGCCATGGTATTGTCGATGGCGATGTGGCTTGTACCTCGATGCAGATCAGCGAAGGCGGCCAGTTTATTGGGTTAAGAATTAAAGAAGACCATCAGACTATCCATGCCCATCCGCTCCCCTCACCCGGCTCTGCAAATGTATTACTGGCAACCTCAGCATCTCTTGTGCCGGAAAGCCAAGACTAAGTAAAGACGCTGGCTGCCTTTACTCTTGTTACATTCACGTCATTGGTTACACATTTGTTAATTTAACGATTAGATCACAGTTAAGCCGTATGGCAACTGTTAACCTTGCCTATCAATAATGTCTGCATATCGGGCGCACAGGCAAGGCAATCCCCATGAGCAATCCCTTACTAAAACAAATCTGTGAACTCGACGTCTTTACCCTGCTCGTCTTTAAAAGCATTTTTGATACAGGCCATGCTAATAGTGCGGCTAAAGCGTTAAATGTATCGGCTCCCAAGATTAGCCGTTGCCTGAATGCCCTGCGATTAACGTTTAACGATGAGCTATTTTACCGCCGTCAACAGGGGCTCAAACCCACCCCTTTAGCCGAGAGCCTCTATTTTGCTATCTGCCAGTTTACCGATTCGGTATATCACTTAGAGCAATCCGCGCTACAAATTCAAAATGCAACGAGCCATGTTGAGCGGCCGCTACAAATAGCGGTGACTAATGGGTTGCTGAGTTTTTTAGCGCCGCAGCTCAGTTCCCCCGAAGCCGTAGATGAGTTAGGGCAAGTCAGGTTACATAAGTGGCAAGAAAACAGTGCCGAATTAATCCACGCCGGAGAATTAGATTTTGGGATCTCACTGGAGAATACAGAGAGCAAAGAGTTAACCGTCAGTCGCTTGGGTGGGATCTCGATGATTTACGTGGTCGCCGCTAAGCAGCATCCCATATGGCAAGTTCAAAACCATATTAGTCTAGAACAGATATGTCGCCATCCCTTCTTGTGCATTGAACTCAAAGGATTTAACAGCAGAATCGATCCCCTCGAGCTCTTCTGTCAGCGCCAAGGGATCTTATTGCCTTCGCTCGAAAAGGTACTCGATAGAGAAGAATGGTACGCTCATCTACTGACCATGCAGAGTGTGGCCTTCTGCTCAGGTATCGATATGCACACGGTCAAACATATGCCGGGGCTCAAATTAGCACCGCTACCGCTCACCGAACTGCATCGCCTGCACGATACTATTATGCCGCCGCAATATTATTTAGTTGAAAAGCCTCGCAGCCACCGACGTTACAGCCCTGCCCAATGTGAACTCGTTGTCAGTTCCTTACTGACGGCGCTTAGCCAAACTTACGCCTAAATCCCGCCCTATTGTGATGGCATGCAGATGCTATTCGCTTTGTTGCAAATCTGCTCCTGAATGTTAAATCCCACCAAAAGAGGGATAGAAATTGGCTCAACGCAAGAGTCATTTTTATGCCTTTTTACGGCCAAAAAGCAAATGGCATACAAGCTTCACTACTATCACCCGATAAAATTAATTGAAAATTAATCCACTTAAAACACTAAAACCAAAGTAAAAAATCTGCGAGATACCTCATACATTTCCCATCAAATTTCAACTTTTAAAATATTGATTTTCAGATTTTAGAATTGCCGTTTTGGTGTGTTAAATCATCGTTCACATATCAGATACAAACTTATAAATACCACTTTATAAGTAGGTGAATCGACCTATAGTAGAGTCACTGCACACGCAGTCTTATAGAAGAAAAAGGGACGCGATGATGAAAAACTACAATAAATCTCTACTGGCACTGGCGCTCACCAGCGCCTTGTGTCTAACCGCCTGCGGGGACGGCAAAGACGGGCAAGATGGTGCACCAGGAACCCCTGGCACACCAGGTACCCCCGGCACGCCAGGAACACCCGGACTTCCTGCAGGCTCATTTGCTAAAACCGCTGACTCCATTACTGATCTGAAATTCACCCTCAGCCCAGCCGACATTAAAGTCACCAGTAGCGAAGGCTTTAGCGTTAAGTTCAGCTTAACCGGAAAAAGCTCAGGCAAAGATGTGCCCTTTATGGGACTCGACAAAATTGCCCTCTATTCGTTAACGGCGAATGAAAACACCTCGGGCACGGGCGCTCCCATTGAATGGCAAAACAATGCCATGGCAAACAATGCAGGCACCTCTTTAACTTGTACACTCAATGGCCTTAACGGTACTAAAAACGCGTGTACATTAACCGAGGACACTGCAAATCCAGGCACTTACACTGCCACTTGGACCTATGATGGCGCAGCGCCAATCATCAATCCAAATGACAATCCTAATGCGGTACACAGAGTCTTTTTACGCGCTTACAATATCGTCAACGCTGCGGGCGTAGCCTTGTCTGATAAGGTGCTCTCAGTACCTGTTGACTTTATCCCAGCAACCGATGAGTTAGCTGCATCAGGTAAAGACACAGTATCGAGCGCGGCTTGTAAAAACTGTCACGGTGAAGTGGATGGCCATATCGCGAAGATTGAAGCCCACCATAACTACCAAGACGTTAAAAACTGCGTAACCTGCCACAACCCAGACCAAGTGCCAAGTGATGCACAACTTGCTGAAGGTTGGGTATTCGACTTTGCACCTATGATCCACCGTATCCATGCGGGCGAACATAATGCGGACTATCTGTCTGGCGAAGCCAAAGAGTACTTCGGTGAAATTGGTTTCCCATCAGACTTGAAAGAATGTAAGTCTTGTCACGATGGTGAACCAAGCTATAACACCAATATCTACGCTCAGGCCTGCGTGGGTTGCCATATCAATGTTAACTTCGCAACCGGTGAAAACCACTCTGAGTTTGGTTTAGCTCAAGCCGATGACACTCAATGTAAATCCTGTCACGGTAGCGGCAGCTTAACGCCTGAAGCAGTCCACAGTGTCGGTAAACGTGCTGAATACGCGTCATTAATGACTGTCGATTTTACCAGCGCGACACTAGGCACTTCAGCAGTTGCGGGCATGCAAAGTCTAACAATAAAAGCTAACGTCACACTCAATGGCGCTGCCATTGCCGATGGCACTAGCCTGAAAACCTACAATGCCACCAGCAACCCAACAGCGATACTTGCTGCTAACGGTTTGCTACTGGGTAATGTGGCCACCGATGGCACTGTATACTCATGGCGTGACGTTAAACCTACTGCCGTTAGCCTGAAACTGGAAAACGGTACCCTGTCAGGTGGCGTATTAACCTTCGTGAAAGATATCCCTGATGCACAAGCAACTGGCACTATCTACGTCGGTTCTGAAGCCAACTTCTGTGCCAAAGCGGGTAAAGTGGTTAGCTGTAATACTGAAGGACTTGAATATGGTCCAACTAGCCCTGTAGGTAACACTTCAGCAGTGAAATTCTTTAACTTAAGCGGCGGTACACCTGCGGTAGCCCGTATGAACGACCCTGCTCGCATCACAGTTGAAGAAGCGAAATGTAACGCATGTCATGGTAGCTTAGACTATGCGAAAGGCTACAGACACGGGGTTTACACCTTCGATCAATGTATGAACTGTCACAACGATACCACTGGTGCTTCTGGCCATGGCGCGACAGGTTACAAAGGCGAAGATGGCAAGTTAGTGGTAAATCCAGACGTCACCTTTAATAACAAAGACCTATTCACCGTTGCTCACCGTTTCCACAGTGGTAACTTCGGTGTTGTCGAAGGCATCTTCCGCAATGCAGCAGGCGAATTAGAAGGTTATCCATCACCAGAAACCGCATGTTCAGCCTGTCACAAAGATGGTGCAACCCTGTTCGCAGCTGACGGTGGTTTAACTTCTGGCAAACGTGCTATCAAAGTGGGCAGCAACTACATTAGCCCTGTTGCTGAATCATGCCGCACCTGTCACGCTCACTCAGATGCAGCAGCAGTAGCTCACTTTAGAAGTAACGGTGCGATTGTCGAAGCCGATGCTGTAACCGATCCTAACCTACCAGTAGAATCATGCGCGACCTGCCATGCTGAAGGTAAAACCTATGGCATAGATAAGGTACACGCAGAGGTAGCACACTAGTACTAGTACCTTCGGGTTGCCCCCTGCACAACCCGAGTCTCCTCTCTGCAACTTATTGGGGCCCCTACGGGGCCCCTTTTTTATGCATAGCGATTAATTCGTTGTCGTATCAACTTGAGTCGCACTTTGTGCGATACGTTGCCTTAACAGCTTAATAAATTCTCTCGGGTCACGGTCTAAACTGTCATGGGGAATATAAAGATGATAACCAAGGTGAGTATTGAGCATCACGCAGCGATGACCAAACATCGCTAATACCCCACGGTAGCGATCGCCATCGACCACTAAAGGGCTAAACTCGGCGCCAAGGTAGGTTTCTAAGGTTGCCAAATCTTCCTGCTGTGAGGCTGCTGTCACCAGTAATGGCCGCTGCTCAGTCAATAATCCCGCCGCAAGACGCAATGAAATGTTATCGAGGATAGGATTCAACTGTTTGAGCTTAATGCCTATATAGGAAAGCTCAATGGTATCAACACCCTGAGTGACTCGCGGAATATCTACCCGTTGAATGTTGCTCCAGCTTACCGCCACTTTGCCGCGGCGATGAAAATAGGTCAGCCCCTGCTCATCCATGCTTAAGGTGGTCTCAGGCTCGTACACTTTGGCTAAGCCCAATATCAAGGCAATTGCACCTAAACTGAAAAACACTAAGCCCACGGCAAATAGCTCGGGAAATAGCACAAATAAACCAAAACCTAAGACGAAGGCGCTGGCTCCTATAATGGTTAAAGTTAAGCCATTACGTTTAGATAGCGGGCGAACCGAGACAACATCGGACTCTTGCGTCATATTTTTATCCCTGTTTTATCCAGAGCCACAAACGGCCTATATATTCGTGTATCGCCCGTTGCGAGGCGAGTAAGTTATCCGCAGTCAAGCGCCAGTAGAAACTGTCTCTTGCCCTAAAATCCGTCGGCGCGGCGCTCGCCGTTAATCCTTGACCGCTAAAGATCGCCATCGACCTTGGCATATGGGAAGCAGAGGTAACTAATCGCACAGCTTGATTGCCAAAGTGTTCTTTAAAATAGTGCGCCTCTTCAATCGTGTCGCGCGGGAGGGGGAATTGAACGATACGTGTCGCATCAACGCCGAGCTCAACCGCCGCCTTTGCCATCACTTCAGCGTGGGGGCGCTGCGTTAGCTCGCCCTCCCAACCACTGACCACTAAGGTGCAATCTTGACCTAATTGGAGTTGCCTTAGTCCTTCCGTTAGCCGCGCTAAGGCGACCGTCGATAAAGATTGCACCGCCGTAGCACCTAGGATATCGGCATGCCCAGAACCCAGCACCATCACCACACAGGTACCCGCAATAGGAGTGGAGTTAATGGGATATTGAGTTTCTAAAGGCTTGACCAAGTAATCGACACTTAATTGACTGCTAAGCGCTAAAAGCAATGTAAATGCAGCGCCAATCGCCCATTTGGCTAACCGAGGTTTGCGCCAAATCAACAAAGACAGCAGTAATAACAACAGGATAAATGGAATAGGCATGATTGCCTGAGAGACAACTTTCTTAACCCAAAACATGCGTTAGAGCCCAATCGTTCAAAGGAGCGCAATCATAACATCAAAAGAAAGCAAAACGCATCGCCAAGGCGATGCGTTGTCACGACTGAAAACGTAACGTTACTGTGTTATTTTTCCCATAACCAAGCGGCGCCGCGCACACCCGAAGAGCAGCCATAGAGATTCTGCACCACTGGGGTACGGCATTCACGCCCCACAACATAACGAGTTAATAATGCAGGTAATCTTGGATAAATCGCTTCAATATTAGACATGCCGCCGCCGAGGACAATCGCATCCGGGTCGAGCATATTAATCACATGGGCGAGTGAGCGCGCCAGTCTGTCCATGTAACGGTCAAAGGCCGCGATGGCCATTTCATCACCCGCATCGACTAAGGCCATGATCTCTGTGCCAGATTTAGCGGGCGCAGCTTGGACATTCACTGCACGGCTGAGGGCCTCGTTGTAATCGCGAACAAAGCCGGTGCCAGAAATAAAGGTCTCGATACAATCGGGATTCCCGCAGAAACAACGGGTAGTATTAAACTCTTCCTTGGTCATCCAAGGCAGCGGATTATGGCCCCACTCACCGCCAATACCATTGCCGCCAGCGTGTACTTTACCGTTAATGGCCACACCCGCGCCGCAGCCCGTGCCAATGATCACCCCAAACACCACAGATTTACCCGCAGCAGCACCATCCACAGCTTCGGATACCGCAAAACAGTTGGCATCGTTAGCAACCCGCACTTCACGGCCGAGCAGCTCCCCTAAATTCACATCGAGGGGATGACCGTTGATCCAGGTCGAGTTGGCATTTTTGACTAATCCTGAATAGGGAGAAATGACTCCCGGGATCCCCACGCCAACCGTGCCCTTTTCACCTAAGGTCGCTTCGGCCTCATTCACTAAATCGACGATGGCATTCAGTGTGCCCTGATAATCCCTAGGGGTATTGATACGCTTACGAAACAGTTCATTACCTTCCTCACTTAAGGCGACGAGTTCTATTTTTGTGCCACCTAAATCGATGCCCATGCGTATCATGAATGACTTACTCCACTGTTATTCGACCAAGGCGTCAGTACAGATGCCCTTGGCATTATTCGTTATTCTGCCCAGCCTGGCGCCGTGGCAATAAAATAAGGGTTTAATATGTCAGGTTTTTGATTGTAGGTTAAGGGTAAACCTGAGTCATAACACACCACTTTGCCGCCTGCGCTTTCCAATACGGCCTGCGCGGCTGCCGTGTCCCATTCGCTCGTAGGCCCTAATCTTGGGTAGAGATCGGCCTTGCCCTCTGCCAACATACAAAACTTCAGCGAGCTTCCCACGCTTAACATCTCGTGTTGACCGAAATCCTTTAAATATTCCGCCACATCAGGGCTTAAATGCGAACGACTGCCCACCACAATCGGTACTTGTCTTGGCGTATTACAGCCCTGTAGCACTAGCTCTTGTTGCCCATCTTGTCGCCAAGCACCTAAGTGTTTGGCGCCAAAATAAACGGTATTGAGCACAGGCGCATAAACCACACCAGCAATAGCAACTCCTTGGTGGATAAGCGCAATATTGACGGTAAACTCACCATTTCGCTTAATAAATTCCTTAGTGCCATCCAAAGGGTCAATCAGCCAATAGGTCTGCCAGTGTTGACGTTCATCCCAGGCAATATCCGCTGCTTCTTCCGACATCACGGGAATACCCGCAAATTGCTCGGTAAGCTGGGCCAAGATAACTTTGTGAGCCGCCAAATCGGCCGCCGTCATCGGGCTCTCATCACGCTTTTGCGTAACGGCAAAATCCTCTAGGGCATAAATTGCCATGATGGCGTCGCCTGCCGCATGGGCAATCTTTACCACCCGCAGTAAATCGGCCTTCGAAAAATGCGCTGCCATCGCTGTATTATCTGTCACTTAGCCACCTGTATTCGATTTGCTTTTCGGCATTATGCCACTGGCAGCAATTGATAATTAAGAACAAATTCATCATTCATCGAGCAAAATCGACTAAGGCACAGACTAATTCACTTAGGCGCAAGGCTTAGGCCACGGGCATAAATGCTAAATAAGTCGAGTCTAAGCCAAGCAGGATACGCTGAAAAGAGTCATTGCCTAGGCTGCATTCGTATTCACAGCCTTGAAAATAAAACGGGTTGGAAAAATAAATCAGTAGCTTGGGTGGAGCACTTCGGGCATTCAACTTATCTTGTATTCAAAGGAACTGAACGTCATTCACAACCACTTATGGTTAGAGATAATGGCTAAGGGCATTTTTCGGCATAATCTTCAAGCATAGCCTTAAGCTGCCACCGCCAGTGACGCCACAGCTCGGGGCAATGGGTTAATGCCAAATTCTCCCTAGTTAAGTACTGGCGAACTCTATCGCTATTTAGCGAGCTGTAACTGGGTCTTGGTGCCAGTTTATTGCCTTTCTCAAGCGCCTTTGCCGCATAACTTAGGCTATCTATGGCGCTAATCGGCAGGGCTTTATCTAATAACTTCAATGCCAAGGCTTGGTGCTGGATTTCGAGGGCAAATTCATACCAACTGCATTGCCCCTGCCCGGCATAATGGAATAATCCAGATCCGCAACCGACGCTTAACGGACTCGCTATCAACTGCCAAATAAGATACGCAAGTGCATCTACCCATGTTGGCGAACCTATTTGGTCGTTTATCACGGTAAGTGGCTGAGCATCTGACGCAGTGGCCATCAACCTCAGCATGGTTTTCACAAAATTATGTCCATCGACACCGTAGAGCCATGCGGTGCGAATAACCATCGCGTGCTCAGCCAAGATGCGCAGCACCGCTTGCTCACCCGCAAGTTTACTCTGGCCATAGACAGATAAGGGCGCAGGCGTGGCGCTTTCGGTTAACCCGCGTCCAGTTAAGCCACTTTCAATTAAGCCGCTTTCAGTTAAGCCACTATGGGTTAAGATGCTATCGGTTAAGCTGTTCTGATTTAACGCCAGTTCCTCAATGCCCACTGGCTCGCAGCTAAACACATAATCGCTGGAGATATGCACCAAACGCGCGCCCGTGAGCGCACATTCGCTTGCCAATAACTCAGGTCCAAGGCTATTGACACGATAAGCCTCATCCGCCGCCGTTTCTGCCCTATCGACCGCATTGTAGGCGGCGCAGTTAATCACCCAGTCAGGTTTAACGTGGGCAAAGGCAGCGGTAACGCTCTGTTTATCACCAATATCTAACTCGGCATGGTTAAGCGCGTGCACACGAAAGGTGCGACCATCGAATCGATAAGCCGCCTTGGCAAGCACTCGTAATAGTGCTTTCGACAGTTGGCTATCTGCGCCAGTTAACAATACAGTTACTGTCGATTCTGACTCGCCATTAGGCGCATGCATCGCCTTGTTATCCTTTCGCATTCTTAACGTCGGCGCCTCAAGCGATATCGTCGCTAAATAGCGGCATTAAATCGGCAACGCTTTGATGCCCCCGCTGAGTTAAGAAGTTAAGCAGTGCCATCGGGGAGCGGTTGAGCAGCTTATCCTTTGGATAATCAACCGCTTCAATAATACTTAAGGCACGGTCAAACCCGCCGAGACTAAAAGCCACATGGGAATCCGAGCCCATCACTAAAGTGGCCCCCAATTCTTTTGCCGCTTTGGCAATCGCGGTGCAGTTAGCTTCGCTGCCCTTGCGAGAGACTTCAAAGGAGGAGTTATTGATTTCAAGCGCCACCCCATATTCAGCGGCAGCGGTGACGACAGCTTCAATATCAATGGGATAAGCAGGGTTACCCGGATGGGTAATAATATCGACCTTGCCACTTTTAATGGCATTAATCATCGCCTCGGTATGGGTGGCCTTATCCGAGGGCGGAAATACTGGCTCATGTAACCCTGCCAACACGATATCGAGCTGAGACAGATAATCGCCAAAGTAATCGATTTCACCTTCGCGGTTTTTAATATTGGCCTCGATGCCGCGTAAAATCCCCACGCCATCGACTATACGCGGGAGCACGCGTAAATTCACAAAATGCCAAAAATGCGGTGCATCCGCCATCGCCGGGCCATGGTCAGTGGTGGCAAACAGACGGATCCCCTTTTGCTTCGCCACCGCTAAATAATCGTGGATAGTGCTATAGGCATGGGTAGATGCCACGGTATGGGTATGGGTATCGACTGGGTACTGCATGGGTCACCTCTGTCTTGTCACTATTGTGTTCAGTATGGTGTTAACCATTAGTCGGTTAACGTCCCTTAGGCTCAGCTAGTGGAAAAGCGAGAGCAATTCATCGGCACTGCCTTGCCACGCGCCTTTGCCCTTTCCTTCGAGAATACTATCCGCTAAACCTTGCTTATGCTGTTGCATTTCTTGGATTTTCTCTTCGACCGTGCCTTCGGCAATCAGCTTGTAGACGAACACTGGATTTTCTTGACCAATCCGGTGCGCCCTGTCCGTCGCTTGCTTTTCTGCCGCCGGATTCCACCAAGGATCGTAATGGATAACCGTATCCGCCGCAGTGAGATTAAGCCCAGTGCCGCCCGCCTTTAAGCTGATTAAAAATACCGGCGTATCGCCTTCTTGGAACTTATCAATTTGCCCCTGACGCAGCCGAGTTTGCCCCGTCAGTTTGCTGTAGTCGATGCCAAGGGATTGCAGCAATTCCTCAATTAACAGCAACATACTGGTAAATTGGCTGAAGATTAAAATCTTGCGACCTTCCTGCACCATTTCCGGCAGGTTTTGGCTCAGCCAGTTTAGCTTGGCATTATTCTTAACCTTTTGCGCCTGTTCGAGTTTGACTAATCGCGGATCGCAGCAGGCTTGGCGCAATTTGAGCAAGGCATCTAAAAACTCGATATGGCTGCCCGCCACACCTTGGCTTGCAAATAATTCTCGAATTTTTTTCTCCATACTCAAGCGAATACTTTCGTATAGATTACGCTGATCTTTCTCAAGCTCTAGGGTTTGGTAGATCTCGGTTTTAGGTGGCAGCTCAGTCACCACCTCGGCCTTGGTTCGCCGTAATACAAAAGGAGCAATACGTTGACTCAGCACCTTAGCCTGCTCGCCATCGCCATAACGCTCAATCCGATAGCGAAACGCCTTATTGAAATAGGCGGTTGTACCCAAGAGTCCCGGTAAACAAAAGTCCATCAATGACTTGAGTTCACCTAAATGATTCTCAAGGGGGGTGCCGGTAAGACAGAGTCTAAACGGCGCTTGCAACGCCTTAATTTGCTGACTCACTTTGGCTTGGGCGTTTTTAATCTGCTGCGCCTCATCGAGCACAATATGCTCAAACGGCTGAGCCTGGTAATAATCGTAATCCCGCACCATAAGGGGATAGGTTGTGACAACGACATCAAACTCGCTTAATCGCGATAACAAGGGCCCACGCTGGGCGCCATGGATCACCGCCAAGGTTAACGACGGCGCAAACTTGGCCGCCTCCTTAGCCCAGTTTCCCACTAAACTGGTTGGGCAAATAATCAGGCTCGGCAGTCTTGGCTGCCCAACGGATTTTGCCTCCTGCTGCTTTAACAGAAATGCCAAGGTTTGAATGGTTTTCCCAAGCCCCATATCGTCAGCTAAGATGCCTCCGAGTTGATATTCCTTTAAAAAACAAAGCCAATTTAAGCCCTGCTGCTGATAAGCCCGTAGCTGTGCATTCAGTCCTGTCGGCGCGCTGACCGCAACCACACCATTAAATTCGGCTAACTTTGTCGCGAGCTGACGCACCCTTTCACCATTGAGCAGGCTAATCTCGCTTTCGGCTAACTCATTGAGTAAATGCGCACGGTACTTAGGTAAGGCGATACTCTGGCCGCGATGCTGTTCAAACAACTCTTGAATAATGCTCATTAAAGGCTTGATAACACTGGCCTTAATTTTAAGCCATTCGCCAGAGGGGCTGGGTAGCAATAACTCGGCATCATCAGCCGGCTCGCCATGTTGTTTTAACCAAGTGGCCACCAGCGGCAACATAGGCAAGCGTTGACCATTGATATCGGCATGTAACGATAGGGAAAACCAGCCTTCTTGACTGTCATCCAGCTCAACCGTTAACGGCGTATCGACCACCTTAAGGCTAAACTCTGGGGCAAATCGCACCTCGATGCCTTGAGTTTGTAATCTTGGGACTTCTTCATCGATAAACGCTAGCCATTCCCGAATCGCATCGGGCAAGTGACCTAAGCTCCAGAGGGAAGCCGCATTGGTTGCCCCCTCCAAGCTAAAGCGACTAAAGCCAAGGGTTTGCAGCTTTGACACGGCTTGCAGCTCTTCTTCAAGCGCGCGGTTAATTTGATAGGTGGTGCCGCCCTGAGTCACTAGGGTTAATGCTTCTTTGGCGGCATTGCCACTTAAAACGAGATCCCCGTAGACAAATTCCAGCGCGAGATACGGCTGGGCGATGCGAGTATCCAGTGCAGACGGCTGCGTGCTGCCAAGTGGCATTGTGCCTGCGGGGATTGCCTTAAGCGTCAAACGAAGCTGTAACTTATCTCTTAGCTCGACAAAATCAATCGCACTTGGCGGCGGCACAGTGCGCGCCGAAAAATGCTTGATCAGTCGATGGCTCACCAATTCAACCTGAGTGCTCGGCACCGGCGGCATTTGGCTGAGTAGCCGAAGCTTATCGACACTAATATCGGTATTGATAAGACCGATGTGAAAATAATCCAGCTCGATATAGTAAGGCGGTTCAGTCGGCACCAGCTCCCAGTTATCCCGCTCGGGCAAGACTAGGCGCATTTGCTTGTGTTCGCTGTCAATATCCTGCCAAAGAAATTGCGGTGTAATGGCCTCACCCGCGGTTAATGCGAGGCGGCTCTCCTCCCAGAAACAGCGCTCAGTGGCGAGCATTTTCTCAATCGCCACCGCCCCCAACTGCGCCTTAAGATACAAACGCGATGCGCCGTGGCGTCTGGTCGACATGATAAGATTTAAGATCAGCACATCCTCGGCGCCAATCCAAGCGGGCATATAATATTGCACGTCCGAGAGCGCAATCTTAGTGCCCTTATTGTAACCGCCCTTTTTGCCAAGCTTGCCGCGTCTCAGCTCAATAAACACCCCGTTATCGTCCTTTGAGAGGATATACAGCACCCTGTCATCGTAGAGGGATTCGACATCATTCACATTGGGATCATCGGCTTCATCGAGTAGGTGTAACCACTGGGCGATACGTTGATCTTCAACGGTTTTATCCGTAAGCAGGCTATAGAGCACCGCGGCCATATGCTTGCAGTTGCCGCTAGCGGGGCAAGAACAGAAGCCATTCATCACGAGTTTATGATTGACACTGACTAGACGAATATCCTGACGATAGGGCGTAGTTTCCGTGCCTGTGACTGTGCCTTCGATATGGCGAAAATCGGCATTGGCTTTCGCGCTTAACACCCTCCCCTGCATCACATAATCACGGGCGCGCATCAGTGTCGGCGGCGTGAATAAGGACTCAATAGCCGTTTGAGTCAATTGGATTGGCTCTTGGGGGGACAAGCGATTCATCTGCAAAACCTTGAAACTCAAAAATACCTCGACGGACAATAACCCATGATTGTCTAAGGCATTTATCAACGTGTAAGGGAGAATTGTATTGAAACCGAATGGGGAAAGCCAGAATAGGACTCACATACGAGAGCCGGATAACATACCCGCAGGGCTCGCCTGCGGGTCGTTAGCTCACGCAAGCTTAGGCTTGGCTGCGCTTTTCGGCGATATAACGGTCAACTAATTTTTCTAGAATATCTAAGGGAACCGCACCATTTTTTAGCACCACATCGTGAAAATCCCGTAAATCGAATTTATCACCTAGGGCTTGTTTGGCTTTTTCCCGCAGTTCGAGAATTTTCATCATGCCCACCTTATAAGCTGTCGCTTGACCGGGCATAACGATATAACGCTCGATTTCTGCCGTCACGTCGCGGTCGGACATACCGGTATTTTGTTTCATATAGTCAATGGCTTGCTCGCGCGTCCAGCGACTATGGTGGATACCCGTATCGACAACCAGACGCACCGCCCTAAACAGCTCCGCCTGTAAGCGACCAATATTGTCGAAGGGATCTTGCTGAAAACCGAGTTCCCAAGCTAAACGCTCAGAATAGAGTGCCCAACCTTCGATATAGGCCGTAAAAGGCGCCATCTTGCGGATCAACGGTTGCCCTTCAAGCTCCATCGCCACCGCGATTTGGAAGTGATGCCCAGGGATCCCCTCATGGTAAGCCAAGGTACGCATGCCGTATTTAGGCGTCGCTTTGATGTCGAACAGGTTGGCGTAGAAACGCCCCGGACGACTACCATCAATCGCCGGCTGCTGGTAATAAGCGCCCGGTGCAGTTTTCTCTTTAAATTCAGGAATGCGCACCACTTCCATCCCCGCTTTAGGACGAATACGGAAGGCGTTATCTAAGCCCGCATTCACCTCGTCGAGGATTTTTTGGTAATCCACTAAGATCTGCGCTCGGCCCACATCTGAGTCTTCATAATAGAACTTAGGATCGGCGGCCAGCGCTTCGATTGCCACCGAGAATCCTTGGCTGGTGTCGTATCCCTGCGCGGCCAAAATCGTCATGATTTCGTCCTGAATACGGCTCACCTCGGCTAATCCCTTGGCATGGATTTCATCAGCACTGTAATTTGTGGTGGTAAAAAACTTCAGCAACTGCTCGTAGGCCACATCGCCATTCGGCAAGGCCCAGTAACCATCGTCCGTACCCGCTTTGGCCTGTAACGCCGTGAAGTAATCGATAAAGAGTCGATATGCCGGTTTAACGTCGGACTCGATATTGACTTTTGCCTCAGCAAGCAAACGCGCCTGCTCATCGGCACTGATTTGCGTGTCGGCAAGCTTAGTCTTAAAGGAGCTGTAGAGAATATTGTCTTCGACGGGCGCATTGATGAAGTCATTCATCTCGGTTAGCACCCGCTCAATCACAAACTTAGGCGGAATAATGCCCTTAGCTTCTCGAAGCTTTAATCCTTCTAAGGTTTGGCCAAATTTAGTCTTCACCGCAATTAAGCGTGATAGGTAGTTTTCGGCATCTTCAACCGAGTGCACTTGGTGCTGCGCCTGCATAAAGCTCGGATAACCATTTTGCACACCAAACAGCTGATTGACAGGATAATTGTGGTAACGATAGGGTTCAGATGCCAAGGCAAAATCCGCCAGATACAGTGCAATGTCCTTCGAAATGCGCTGATTATCATCCAGATCGGCATCTTGGTAGCTGAGTAAAGTATCCCTTAGGGCACGGACTTGGGTAAAGGTTTTATCCATGGCCGCAGGGCTATCATCGTCGAGCAAGGCATTGTGGCCTGTAATGCCAACGGATTCTAAAAATCCCAAGGAGGTTAAGGTCTCGGGGCTTTCGAATGCCATTTTGACCATGCTTCTATCTAAAAATGCGCGGAAGAAAAAAGGCTTTTTCGCAAACCATTCATGGGCGGCGAGCGCCCCGAGCAACAGCACTAAGGCCAGAGTGCCCAGTCCAATTCGTTTTAATACCGTTTTCAATATTCACGCTCCTTGCCATTGTCGGGACCATACGCCCAAGATAATTTGGCAGCGAGAATATCACCATCACAGTTAAGCAACAATTTTATAACGTAACGAATCATTGCAATTGGTGTTTGCCAGCATAGCGCCTCAGCCCGGCAAAAACTCTCAGAAGAATAAGCGGATAGCGAACGGTTAACCCAATGCGCGCGACCAGCACATCTAAAAGTTAGGATTGCGGCTACTTTTGCCAGTCGTGATGTCACTACCTAAGCAACCATACAGCTATCCATGCAATAGCTTGGCCTCGGCTTTTTCAAGCCTTCTGGGCTTACCCACAATCAGTAAAATATCACCCGCGCGAAATACCCAATCCTGCGCAGGATGTTCAACTTCGGCGCCACTGCGGCGGATGGCTCTTAACTCTACCCGAAGCAGCTCCCAATCAATATCCACCACTTGCTTACCCACGGCATCCGCACCGCGGTGTAACAGCACGGCATGGAGCGACTCTAAGGTAAAGTCAGTTTCGGTACCGGAGAAGAAACCGTGTAAAAATTGATAATGGTTGCGCCGCTCCGACTCCAGTCGCTTAAGGATCCGCGCCAACGGTACACCGCATTGATGCAGCACCTGCGAGACCAACATCAAACTGCCCTCTAAGGTTTCGGGGATCACCTGATTCGCCCCCGCCTTTTGCAGCATGTCTAACTCACTGTCGTCGCGGGTTCTGACGAGGATTTTGGCGTCGGGTGCCAACTGCTTACACAGGGGTAAGGCTTCTTCTAAACTGCGGATCTCGCAGAAGGTGATAACGATCATTTTGGCGTGTTTAATCCCTACCTGCTTAAGGATTGCCCGCTTACACACATCGCCAAAGTAAATCGGCTCCCCTGCCCGGCGCGCCTCAGACACCCGCGTAGGATCAAGATCGAGTACTAAATAGGGCACGGCTTCAGTCTTTAAAAATCGGGCTATGGTTTGACCAACACGGCCGTAACCTAAAATCACCACCAGATCATGATCTTCGGTAATTATCGGCACCACTTCATCCACATGCCCCGACTGGCGGATCCCTAACAGCCACTTGGCAATATCCACGCTATGGCGCACCAACCAAGGGGCAATGCTCATCGACAATACCGCGACCATCACCAGCATAGTGCTGAGCTGATTGCTCAATAACCCATAACTGACCGCCAGGGCTAATACCACAAAACTGAATTCACCGACCTGCGCCAGACTCAAAGCCGTGCTGATAGCAATCCGAAAAGGCTCGCCGACCAGTCGCAATAAACCATGGACAATCAGCGCCTTGCCAACCACAACAGCAAGCAAGATCAGTAAAATCTGCCACCAGAACTGCATCACCAGTGCGAAATCGAGCATCATGCCGATGGAGATAAAAAACAGCCCCATGAGTAAATCGCGAAACGGCCGAATATCCGCCTCTAGCTGGCGGCGGTACTGACTCTCACCGAGCAACATTCCCGCCATAAAGGCGCCTAGCGCCATCGACAAGCCTAACCACTGGGTAAAAGCCCCCGTAACTAAAGCCACCACCAGCGTCGAGAGTACAAAGAGTTCATTGGAGCGGGATCTTGCCACCTCATCAAACAGTCGAGGCAAAGCCCATTTGCCTAAGGCCATCAGTAAAAAGAAGGCAAGAATGCCCTTAAGTAGCGCTAAGGCAATCGCCGCTAACATCAAGGGCTCATCATTCTGCCCGAGTAATGGCAGCAAAATAAGCAGAGGAACGACGGCTAAATCTTGAAATAACAACACACTGACCGACAGCTCGCCATGGCGACGCCTAAGCCAGCCCTGCTCGTTGAGCAGTTTGAGCACAATTGCGGTGGAGGAAAGGGCTATCGCCGCGCCTATGACTAAAGATTCTATGCCATTCAAGCCACAGGCTAAGGCAACCAACATAGTGAGTACTGTGGTGACAATCACCTGCGCGCTACCTAATCCAAATACGGTTCTGCGCATGGCCCACAATCTTGGCACCGAAAACTCGAGTCCCAGCGTAAACATCAAGAGCACAACCCCAAGTTCAGCGACGGACTGCATTTGCTGCTGGGTAAACCAATGGAACCCACTGGGCCCACTCACCACACCCGTTAATAAATACGCCAAAATCGCCGGCAAGCCGATACGCCGCAGCAAGGCAATCGCAACGATGGCGATCAGCAACATAAGGAGAACTTGGATCAAGAAACCATGCTCCATAGGCTCGATAACTCCTGTCAAATAACTGGCGTGTCAAAAATATGGGAGTGCGCTTTAAGCTTAACTGAGTGACATACAAAGACAAATTTTATTAGTAAACAACACGGCACATATATTGCTTAATATGGACAATAGTTCCAATTGCCATTTCATTTGCTGGGGTAAACATAATGGACTTTGGCTTAGCGACAACCTTATATCCTGATGAATATAACTATCAAACAGAGGCATACAGTCCTGTATCCACGCCTCTGGATTTGGTGCAAGTTATTCAGCAACTGCACGCTAGCTTAGATCCGCGGACAGTCTTTGCCTGCTACGGCAAAGTGCTAGGACAACATCTGCCCGTCCAAGGTGTTCGCCTGCAAGCCGAGCAACAAAAATTAAGCTGGGGCAAACGTTATGGGATCAGTCTGAAACGACAGATCATCTGTGGCGACACCCCACTTACACTGCAGTATCAACTGCTGACACCGCTCACACCTTCGCAAACCATTATCCTGCAAGAGATTGAGCCCTTGCTGCTGCAGCCATTATTAAATGCCATGCAGTATCAAGAGATGTCGATGCAGGCGATGTTCGATTCCCTCACCGGCCTTGGCAATCGTCATTATTACACTCAAAGTTTGAAAAATGCGGTGGCCAGAGCCCACAGAAAACAGGGTGCGGTATCACTAATCGTATTGGATTTGGATAATTTTAAGCAGCTTAACGATAGGTATGGTCACAAATGTGGTGATTATATTTTGAAGGAGTTTGGAGACATTATCCGTAGCAGTATCCGTAGTACCGATCAGGCCTTCCGTATTGGAGGCGACGAGTTTGTGGTGATAGTGCAAGGCAATATTCATGCTGCGGGCTTACTGTGCGAACGTATCGTCACAGCGACCAATGCCCATGCGAGTTTCCATCAATTTGGCGTAAGCAGTAGCCTAGGTGCGGCTGAGGCGAGCGATACTATGGAAGCCGAACAACTCTATGAGCAAGCGGATAAAACCTTGTATCAAGCCAAAGCCTCGGGCCGTAATTGCTACAAGTTAAGCCCTACCCAACTATCTTAATCGAGCATGGATGCTGCTCACTTGCGATAAAGCATGGCAAATACACTCTGCTATCCGATTGCTTGCCCATCAAACTTAAGCCCAACATCATCCCCTTGGGCACAAAATGCCTTTTCGACCCAGAGTCCCAGCGCCATCACTAAACGCTCGTTATAGAACAAGAACCCTACATCAGCACGTAACCATGGCGGCACAGCGCATTCTTGCCAGAGTTTTTTAAGCTCGCGTCCCTTATCTCGAAAATGCGGCTGACAGCGAAATTGTCCCGGCAACTGATAACGCAGGCTCACCACCTCACCTGCCTTGGGTAAACGCAGCCGAGGACCCGTGGTAGCTAAGGTAAATGGCGCAATTTTATCTTCAAGCCTTGTTGATGCTTGAGTGAGTAAAGCCAGAATATCTTGATGCAGTTCGCGCGTAGTGATGCGTGGCGCGCCAGATGCGGTGTTTACATTATCCAGATAAAGCATGCCTGCAAAGCGGCGCAGCACACAGTCACCAATCTGGAGCTGCACTTTGGCATCCTCTTTGGCACCCATTAACTGCTGCAGAATTTGCTGTAACTGTACATAGGAAGGCAATCCAAAGCCTTGGGATTCGATAAAGCCCCGCAGCAGTAATCCTTGCCATTCACTGGTTTGTGCAGCCAGTTCATCGAGCTTAAGCACGGTTTGCAGGGTAAAGGGTGCCTCGGTTAACAGCTTAGGTAAACGCTCACTCACCTCGGCATCCACTATGGCCTGCTGCTCGGCGCAAAGCTGAGCGCTGCGACTTGCGGTGGTGGCGATACTGGGCCAACGTGCTTTTAGGCGTGGGATAATCTCGAGGCGTAAAAAGTTACGATCGTATTTATCGTCTTGATTACTTTCATCTTCGATATGCACTAGCTGCCGGGTTTGGGCGAAAGCTTCAATCTGCTCACGGCTAATATCGAGCAAGGGACGCACTTGCAGGCAAGCTCCCTTCTCGCCGAGTGGGAGCATTTGGATTGGCCCCATGGCGGCTAATCCTTTGGGGCCCTGACCGCGTTTGAGGGCGAGTAGAATCGTCTCGAGTTGGTCGTCTTCATGGTGGGCGGTCAGCAGTACATCCTGAGGCTTAAGGTGCTGCAATATCGCCTGATAACGCATTTTTCGCGCCTCGGCCTCAACACTCACTCTCGGCCCTAGGGTGAGTTGTACTCGTTCCACCGTGATTGGTAAACCATAGTTGGCGGCGCGAGTTTGGCAGTGCTCGGCCCAAGCATCGGCATTAGGGCTCAAGCCATGGTGCACATAAATCAATTGATAATGTAACTCGGGGTGATGTTTGGCAAATTCACTCAAGCCGTAGGCGAGCACTTCGGAATCGACGCCACCGCTGTAAGCGAGGACTAACTTGCTCCCCGCTTGCAGTGGTAAGCTCGCTAAAAATCGCGCTATATGGGCACAAAGTTCCACCGCCGCCATTGCACTCACCCTATAAAATCCATCACTCGCTGATGCTCAATAATCCCCCAACCCCAAAGTCTCTTTCAGGTTATCGATTAGGGGAACAGGATCCGCACCTTATTAGGCCCAAGCAGGCTCTCAAGGGCAAACACCAATTCATCACTGGGGTTGACTCGCCAATTTTCCGCCAACCTAAATTGGCCTTTGGCCTGGGCTTGACTGTAGTTAATCACCACGGGCACGGCACCATTGCGCCATGGGCTTATTGACTGCTCGATGCTTTCTAGCACGCTTGGCGTTAACTGCGAGGCGTCTAAATCGATTTCTAAGGCGCTGGCAAAGTGGCTGCGCGCCTCGCTGATATCGATAATATTACGCGCCGTCATGCGGTTGCCACCGGCAAAATCATCGAAGCTGACTTCACCTTCGCAGATCAGGATCCTGTCCTTCTCGAGCAGATGGTTAAACTTCTCAAAGGCTTCGGTAAAGAGCATCACCTCGAGGCGTGCACTCTTGTCATCTAGCGTCAGCAGACCCATTTTTGAGCCACGCTTAGTGAGCATCACTCGGGTTGCCACCACAAGGCCTGCCGCCTTCACCGTTTTGCCGCGATCGGTTGGATGCACGTCCTTTAAGCGTCCAGAGGTGTAATGCTTAAGCTCTTTCAGATATTGATTAATCGGGTGACCGGTTAAATACAGGCCTAAGGTCTCGCGCTCCCCTTCGAGCCAAATTTTATCGGGCCACGGAGTGCATTCGACAAACTGCTGCTTGCTGTCTTCAGGGTCGCTATTAAGCAGACCAAACATATCATGCTGGCCGATGGCCTCGGCCTTCGCATGCTGATCGGCGGCGCTTATGGCCTCGGGCAAGGTGGCCATCATAGAGGCGCGGTGCGGCCCAAGCGCATCTAAGGCGCCGGCGCAGATAAGCTTTTCAATCACCCGCTTGTTGAGCTTTTTAAGATCGATACGGGCGCAAAAGTCGAATAAATCTTTAAAGGGGCCGTCCTTACGCGCCTCAAGAATCGACTCAACCGGCCCCTCACCCACACCTTTGATGGCGCCGATGCCATAAACGATGCGTAGGTCATCATCGACGGTAAACTTAAACAGACCTTTGTTCACATCCGGCGGAATAATGGTCAGTCCCATGCGCTCACATTCATCCACTAGGGTGACGATTTTGTCTGTGTTGTCCATATCGGCGGACATTACTGCGGCCATAAACTGCGAGGGAAAGTGAGTCTTGAGCCACAGCGTTTGATAGGACACAAGCGCGTACGCGGCGGAGTGGGATTTGTTAAAGCCGTAGCCCGCAAACTTTTCCACTAAGTCGAAGATTTTCATCGCCAACTCGCCGTCGACGCCGTTCTTAATCGCCCCTTCTTTAAAGGTACCGCGCTGTTTGGCCATCTCCTCAGGCTTTTTCTTACCCATAGCGCGGCGCAGCATGTCAGCGCCGCCTAAGGTATAACCCGATAGCACCTGCGCAATCTGCATCACCTGCTCTTGGTACAAAATAATACCGTAGGTGGGCGACAACAGCTCCTTTAAGGATTCATGCTGGTATTGAGAATCGGGATAAGAGACCTCTTCACGGCCATGCTTACGCTCGATAAAGTTATCCACCATGCCCGATTGCAGAGGCCCCGGGCGGAACAGTGCCACGAGTGCAATCATATCTTCGAAGCAGTCGGGTTGCAGACGCTTAATCAAATCCTTCATACCACGGGATTCGAGCTGGAATACCGCAGTGGTTTCATAGCGTTGCAGCAAGCGGAACGAAGCTGGATCGTCTAGGGGAATCGCCTCAATCCGCACTGGTGGACGGCCGTTTTTAACCTCCACCTTGTTGATCATCTCCAGCGCCCAGTCGACGATGGTGAGGGTTCTTAATCCCAAGAAGTCGAATTTGACTAAGCCAGCGGTTTCCACGTCGTTCTTATCGAACTGGGTTACCGGGTTTTTCCCTTCCGCATCGCAGTAAAGCGGCGAGAAGTCGGTGATCTTGGTGGGCGCTATCACCACGCCCCCCGCGTGCTTACCCGCATTACGGGTCACACCCTCGAGTTTGCGGCACATGTCGATAAGATCTTTCACATCCTCATCGGCATCGTAGGACTCCTGCAGCGCAGGCTCCACCTCAAAGGCCTTGGCGAGTGTCATGCCAGGCTCTGGCGGAATCAGCTTCGAAATACGGTCCACAAAGCCATAGGGATGGCCGAGCACACGACCCACGTCGCGGATAACCGCCTTGGCCGCCATGGTACCGAAGGTAATGATCTGCGATACCGCCTCACGGCCGTAGAGTTCGGCCACGTGGTCAATTACCTCATCGCGTCTATCCATACAGAAGTCGACGTCGAAGTCGGGCATAGATACCCGCTCTGGGTTGAGGAATCGTTCGAACAGCAGGTCGAATTCGAGGGGGTCTAAGTCGGTAATTTTAAGGGCATAGGCCACAAGCGAGCCCGCGCCCGAGCCACGGCCTGGCCCCACGGGAATGCCGTTATCCTTACCCCACTGGATAAACTCCATCACGATAAGGAAGTAACCGGGGAAGCCCATCTGGTTGATAACCTTAAGCTCAACATCGAGACGCTCGTCATATTCACCGCGGCGCTCGGCGCGCACTTGTGGATCGGGGAATAAGAACTCTAAACGCTCTTCGAGGCCCTTCTTAGAGCAATCAACCAGATAATCCTCAATCGACATATCGCCGGTGGGGAAGTTCGGTAAGAAGTATTCGTATAAGCGGATGGTAACGTTACAGCGCTTGGCAATTTCAACGGTATTTTCGAGCGCCGCTGGAATGTCGGCAAACAGCTCGCACATTTCCTCTTCGCTGCGAAGGTACTGCTGCTCGCTGTATTTTTTAGGACGGCGGGGATCGGCAAGCGTAAAACCGTCGTGAATCGCCACACGGATCTCATGGGATTCAAAGTCTTCAGGTTTTAAAAACACCACCTGATTGGTGGCCACCACTGGGATGCCCTTTTCCTGCGCCAGTCCCACCGCCATATGCAGGTAACGCTCCTCATCGGTGCGCCCCGTACGCAATAACTCGAGGTAATAACGCCCTTCAAAATGCTGCTGATAAAACTCGCATAAGGACTCAACTTGGGTATTGTTGCCCTTAAGCAGCGCCTTACCCACGTCCCCTTCTCGACCGCCAGACAGCAGCAGAATGCCTTCGTTGTAGGTCACAAGCCACTCTTGGTCTATCACCACGCGCCCTTGAACATGGCCACGTAAATAGGCTTGGCTGATGATTTGAGTGAGGTTTTGATAGCCATCATTATTCATCGCAATGATGGTTAAGGCACAAAACTCACCATCAAACCCCGGCACTTGCATCCAAAAGTCCGCGCCGATAATCGGCTTGATCCCCGCCCCGTGGCAACCACCATAAAACTTGACCAGACCACAGAGGTTGTTTTGATCCGTTAAAGCCACCGCGGCCATGCCCTTCGCCTCAACTTGGGCGAGGATGGGTTTGACCTTAGCCACACCATCGGACATAGAGAAGTCACTGTGGACACGAAGATGCACAAAACGAGGATCGGACATAATTAGAATTATCTTTGAATAGCAGGTTAACAATCACTAAAAAAGCAGACTAACAAAGTCACAGCCCTTGGGCTAGTGACTTTGCTCTCAAGCTGAAGTGAAAACACTCAATCGGTGTTAACGCTCCAGTAATGCCTTGACGGGTTTGAAACTTTTACGATATTGGTCGAACACGCCGTGCTCGGCGATGGCGTCAAAATGCGCCTTAGTCGGATACCCCTTATGCTTAGCAAATCCATACTGGGGATAGGCCGCATCTAGGGCATCCATTTCCCGATCGCGGGTCACTTTGGCAATAATCGACGCCGCACTGATACTCGCAATCAGGCCATCACCTTTGACTATGCTATGACTGGTCAGAGACAGCCCCTGGTGCGTAAACGCTGGGCTGCGATTACCATCGACTAAAACTAACTCGGGCGCACGAGCAAGCCCTGCTACCGCGCGCTGCATCGCCAGCATTGTGGCATGGAGGATATTCAGCTCATCGATTTCCAAAGGACTGGCCCGCCCCACATGATAGCTTAAGGCTTTTTCACAAATCTCATCGAACAAGGCCTCGCGGCGCTTCTCGGTGAGTTTTTTAGAGTCATTTAAGCCTGCAATGGGTCGATTGGGATCGAGGATCACCGCAGCGGTGACCACATCGCCAACAAGCGGGCCACGGCCAACCTCATCCACACCCGCCACTAAACCTGTTGAGAAGGTGGCGATATCGGCGTCGGTCAACGTCTTAAATACCGCCATTAGTTCACATCCTTAGCATCGACAAGTGCAAGCACCGCCTCTGCCGCTTTTTGACTGGCATCACAGCGCAACATTTGGTGTAAACGCTCAAACTCGGCTTTGATTGGCGTAAAGTCACGATTCAGCTCAACGCCAACCGCTTCGGCAATCTTTTCTGGGGTGCAATCGTGCTGGATAAGCTCTGGCACCACATCTCGCCCCGCTAACAGATTCGGCAGCGAGAAACGGTTCACTTGCATCATGGTTTTCGCGATCTGATAGGTCAGCGGACTCACGCGATACGCCACCACCATAGGGCGTTTGATCAGCATGGCCTCAAGCGTTGCCGTGCCCGATGCCAGTAAAATGCCATCGGCGGCGGCCATCACTTCGCGGGATTTGCCTTCCACCATGTGGATTTCCAGATCCGGCGCATGCGCTTTTAATGCTTGCTCAAACTGCTCACGGCGCTTTTGATTCACTAAGGGCGTCACAAAGCGAATATCGGGAAATTGCTGCTTGATAAGTAGCGCAGCCTTCACAAAAGGCTCGGCCAATTGCTTTAATTCGCCACCGCGTGAGCCGGGTAAAATCGCGAGGTATTCGGCCTCAGGATCGAGTTCGAGCAACTGACGAGCGCTCGCCTTATCACTCTCTAACGGAATATCGTCAGCCAAGGTATGGCCAACAAAGGTACAAGGTACCTGATGCTTATCGTAAAAGGCTTTCTCAAAGGGCAATAATGACAGCACCATATTGGTGGCCTTAGCGATTTTAAAAATACGCTTAGGGCGCCATGCCCATACCGAAGGGCTCACGTAGTGAACTGTTTTAATTCCCTGCGCCTTTAACTTAAGCTCAAGACCAATATTAAAATCCGGTGCATCGATACCGATAAAACAATCGGGCTTAAGTTCGGTGATGGACTTAATCAGGGATGAGCGCACATGGAGTAAGCGTGGCAGACGTGATAGCACTTCGACTATCCCCATCACGGCTAATTCTTCCATCGCGAACAGGGATTCGAAGCCTAAGGCTTCCATACGAGGTCCACCAATACCGACAAAACGGGCGTTGGGGTGTGTTTTTTGCAGTGCAGCCATTAAACCTGCACCTAAAATATCGCCGGAGAGTTCTCCGGCGACCATTGCAAACACTAATTGAGATTTTTTGCTCATAAACCAATCATATCTGACAAGTGAATGGCACCGCAGCGTATCTCTGCCATGGCATTGTCTAAAGCAGAATAGTACGAGCAGTGCCTATGAATGGCATAGTGTAGAGTCTAAGACTCTTAACGAATAATGCCGCGACCCGATGATTTAACAAACTCAATGAACGACTTAACTTGCTCATCGTTCTGCGCATCTTCGGCAAGCGCTTCAATCGCTTCATCAACAGTTAAACTGCTGCGATATAAGGTTTTATAGGCACGGCGCACCGCTAATTGGCTCTCCTTAGAGAAACCACGGCGTTTCATACCTTCGCTGTTTAAGCCACGAGGAATCGCAGGTTGTCCCGCCGCCATCACAAAGGGGGGCACATCCTGTAGCAATAACGAACAACCCGCAGTAAAGGCGTGGGCACCGATATGCACAAACTGGTGAACCCCAGTCATACCACCGAGAATCGCCCAGTCACCCACATGCACATGGCCTGCGATAGAGGCATTGTTAGCCATAATCACGTTATTACCGACCACACAGTCATGGGCGATATGCACGTAGTTCATAAACAAGTTATTAGAGCCGATACGGGTTTCGCTATTGTCTTGAACCGTACCACGGTGAATGGTCACATGCTCACGGATAACGTTGTTATCGCCAATAATGAGTCGAGTTGGCTCGCCAGCGTATTTCTTGTCTTGGCATTCTTCACCCACGGAGGCGAATTGGAAAATACGGTTGCCTTTACCGATAATGGTTGGGCCCTTCACCACTACGTGGGAGCTTAACCAACAATCGTCGCCAATCTCGACACCCGCCCCCACATAACTCCATGGGCCTATGGTGACGTTTTTACCAATTTTTGCATCGGGATGCACAAACGCTAATGTATCTATCACTGATTAATCTCTCTGCGGGCACACATGATTTCAGCGGAACAAACCACTTCACCATCCACTTTGGCCTCACCATAGAAAACGCCAATCCCGCGGCGCTCTTTAATCATTTTGACTTCAAAATGGATTTGATCGCCAGGCTCAACCACACGTCTAAAACGCGCGTTATCGATACCAGCAAAATAGTACAACACACCAGGAGGCGGTACATCGTCACTCATGGTCTTAAACGCGAGTAGACCCGTGGCCTGTGCCATGGCTTCTAAAATCAGCACGCCAGGCATCACAGGCTGAACAGGGAAATGTCCCTGGAAAAAGGGTTCATTAATCGTCACGTTTTTAATCGCATGGAGACTCTCACCTGGGGTGTAATCCAAAACGCGATCGATTAATAAAAATGGATATCTATGGGGTAGATACTTAAGGATCTCCGTAATATCCATAGTGTTCATTTGATTAGACACGAACCTAGTTCCTCAAAATTGCCTTGGGGCAATTACTCTGGTGTATTTGAATTCTTTTCCAACGTTTTCACACGTTGGAACAGTTCATCCAATTGACGGAAGCGAACTGTATTTTTACGCCACACTTTGTTTTCCATTGCCACTGTCGCAGAAGAATACAAACCAGGCTCACGCATGTTACCTGTAACGTTTGTCGCGCCAGAAAGATGGACACCGTCGGCAATGGTCAAGTGGCCTGCAATCGCGCAGTTACCACCAATAATACAATATTTACCAATGGTTACACTGCCAGCAATGGTCGTGCTGCCAGCGATCGCGGTATTTTCACCAATAATATCGTTGTGGGCAACCTGTACTTGGTTGTCGATGATCACACCGTTGTGGATCTCGGTATGACCTAAGGCGCCACGGTCGATAGTTGAATTCGCACCGATTTCGACGCGATCGCCAATACGTACACCACCGGTTTGGGGAATTTTAATCCATTGTCCACGCTCGTTGGCGTAACCGAAACCGTCGGAACCAATAATTGCGCCGGAATGAATAATACAATCTTGGCCTAAATGGACATTATGATAGAGGGTCACATTGGCCCACAGACGAGTGTTAGAGCCTACGATGGAGTCTTGACCAATCACAGAGCCCGCACCAATCTGCACGTTTTCGCCGAGGATCACATTCGCGCCAATCACCACATTGGCACCAATTGCTACGCCTTCGCCTAACTGGGCTGAAGAGTCGATTTGTGCCGATGGATGGATACCCACGGCCGCCTTGGGCGTGGTATCTAAAAACTGAGCCACACGGGCAAACCCCACATAGGGGTCTTTAACAACTAACGCAGTGCCTGAATAGTCCTGCGCGTCTTTAGCCGACAATAACACCGCACTCGCTTGAGTTGACTCAAGCTGAGCACGGTATTTGCTGTTGGCTAAAAAAGAGATTTGGCCCGATTGGGCATGTTCAAGTGTTGCAACGCTGTTGATCACTAACGTTTCATCGCCTTGGACAACGCCGTCTAATAACAGGCTTAGCTCTTTTAAAGTCACACTTTTCATTAATTACTTGCCTTTGCTTAAGGCTTCAACCACTTTGCCACTGATGTCAGCATTTGGCTTAACATAAATGACGGCACCGCGCTGTAAAACTAAATCGTATTTTTCTTTTTCAGCGATAGTGTTAATGGCTTTTTGAACCTTAACTAACAGTTTGTTTTGCTCTTCACCTTGGCGACGACGTAAGTCTTCATCCAACGCTTTACCTTTTAGCTGATATTCAGATTTTAACGCTTCCATTTTACGAACCAGCTCAGTTTTTTGCGTGTCATTCATTAACGCGCCGTCACGTTGCTGCTTCTCCATCAGAGAGCGCATTTCTTCTTGCATTTTCTGAACTTCAGCCATGCGATCACCAAACTCTGATTTCAGAGATTGGGAGATTTGCTCACGTTGAGGTAACTGTTCAAACACAGCGCCCATATCAACAACAGCAATATTTTCTGCCTGCGCCGCTAAAGGTGCACCTAATAAAGCCAACGTCACCAGGGCACGGTTTACCATCTTGTTCAAAATAGACTCCTTGTTACCTTTGTTATATTCAGCAAAACCTGCCGAGTGTATGCCTTTTAAAAAGTTTTGCCAATATTGAACGAGAAGATCTCTGTTTGATCGCCTTCGTATTCTTTAATCGGCCATGCCAAGCTGAATACCATTGGGCCCATAGGAGATAGCCACTGTAAGCTTACCCCCCAAGACGCTCTGATACGGCCAGGATCACTGTAGTCCTGTAACTTATCAAATTCTTCCGCTGGTAGCGTTTGATACTTAGCGAAATCGAACTCAGTATCCCATACGTTACCCGCATCGACGAAGAAGCTGGTACGAACAGAATTAGTGTAGGCCTCATCCAAGAATGGCGTTGGTACAATCAACTCCATACTGGCGGTTGCAATCGCGTTACCACCAATTGAACGACCTGAACTGACCTGAATACTGTTTGGATCGCCCGGTAAGCTACAACCATCACCCGATGGATCCGGCGCACAAGGCTCGCTACCACGGAAGAGGTAGAATGAACGTGGACCGACCGAGTTAGACTTAAAGCCACGCAGTGAGGTACTACCGCCCGAGTAATAGTTTTCCCAGAATGGCAGGATCTGGTCATTATCATTAAATTGACCATAACCGTTGCCATAACCTAAACGACCACGCGCTAATAACACAAAACTGTGGCTGCGGTTGATAGGGAAATAATAGTTAGTATCGAAATCGGTCTTAAAGTACTGCAGATCCGAGCCTGGTACTGTCATCTTACCGCTTAAACGCTGTGACGAACCGTCCGTTGGGAAGGTGCCACGGTTTAAGGTACTGCGGTACCAGCCTAAGCTCAGCTCAAAGTTATCGAAGCTTAAATCAGCATTTGGATCATCGTCGCGGTAGATATTGTAAAAACGCAGCGCCTGCTCGTAGGCGGAGATTTCTGAAATCGTGTTATGACGATAGCCAATACCACCGTTGATACGGTTGTATTCGTTAATAGGGAAGCCTGAGTTTAATGCCACGCCATAGGAGCTGTTCTTATAACGTTCAAGGTTAGCCTCATTCGCATCGAACTCGTTCCAGTAAACACTGCCACCTAAGCTCACACCATCTTTGGTCCAATAAGGATCTGTGTAAGATAAGTTAACGTTCTTAGAGTACTTGTTGGTGCTTAAACTCACGCCCGCTTGGTTACCCGTACCGAGGAAGTTATTTTGCTGCACACCAAACTGCAGACTTAAGCCCGATTCAGTACCATAACCCACACCTGCGTTAAATGAGCCCGATGGCTGCTCTTTAACTTTCACCGCCACATCGACTAAATCGTCGGTGCCCGGAACTTGAATGGTTTCGGTATCAACGGTCTCGAAGAAGCCTAAACGGTTTAGACGGGCTTTAGATTGCTCAACCTGCGCCGAGTTTAACCAAGCACCTTCCATCTGACGCAGTTCGCGGCGCATCACTTCATCTTTAGTAACTGTGTTACCAGTGAAGTTAACCGAACGCACATACACACGTTTACCCGGTTTGATATTGATGTTTAAGGTCACTTCCTTAGTTTTATCATCAATTTCAGGGTAGGTTTTCACTTCAGGGTAAGCGTAACCGAAACGGCCTAAGTATTTGCTGTACATCTCTTCGGTGAAGGTCACATCACCGCCGTTGTACATATCGCCCGCCTTAATTGGCAGAATCGATTTCATTAACTCTTCGCGGCCCATTAAGTCGCCAGTGAGGTTAACATCTTTAACCTTGTACTTCTCACCTTCGTTGACGTTGATGGTGATATACAAACCTTTACGGTCAGGCGTCATCGCCACTTGAGTCGAGGTGACTTCAAAGCGGATATAACCCTTGTTGTGGTAATAGGTTTTAATGGTTTCAAGGTCAGCTTGCAGCTTTTGCTTCTGATAGCGACGCTCACCGAACAGATCCCACCAAGCCACGTAGTCTTTGAGTTCTAACATGCCGATAAGCTCAGCATCGGTAAACTCTTTGTTGCCAACCACGTTAATTTGGCGAATTTCAGCCGCTAAACCTTCGGTGAACTTGAATTTTAGTTCGACACGATTACGGGGTAAGTTAATCACCTGCGCTTCGACTTTCGCGCCGTATTTACCCACACCGTAGTAGAAGTCTTGTAATCCCTTCTCGATGCCCGTCAGCATAGTACGGTCTAAGGACTCACCGACTTTCACGCCTGAGCCGTCCAGACTTTCCTGTAACTGCTCATCTTTAATGTCTTTGTTGCCTTCAAAGGTCACGGCGCTGATCGTTGGTCGCTCAGTGACTTTGACAATCAACACACCGCCATCATGACTGACTGAGATGTTCTCAAAGTTAGTCGATGCATACAGGCTTTTAATGGCTTGTTGAATTTTTAACTGGTCAACAGTGTCACCCACTTTCACTGGTAAGCTTAACAAGGCAGCACCCAGTGCGACTCGCTGCAAACCTTCAACTTGGATGTCGGTCACTTCAAAGGGTTGGAAAGTATCCGCCAACACAGTCCCTGAAAACGACGCACCGACGAATAACATCGAGGCAAAAAGTTTATTCAATCTCATAGAGCACTTCTAATTATTAGTCTGTCCTTGCTCAGAGTCGGGCAAAGTCATTGAAGAGCGCGATGCTCATCAACATCAGCAGCAATGCTGCCCCAAATCTGAATCCTATTTCCTGTACCTTTTCAGACACAGGTTTACCAGTGATTACCTCAACGAAGTAATACAGCAGGTGTCCCCCATCGAGCACAGGCAATGGCAGCAGGTTAATGATGCCTAAATTGACACTGATAAGCGCGAGGAAACCGAGAAAGTAAACCAAGCCATAGTTTGCACTATTGCCCGCACCCTGTGCGATTGAGATAGGTCCACTTAAGTTTTTCACTGACACATCGCCAGTAAATAATTTGCCAATCATCTTAAAGCTCACAGCAACAAGTTGCCATGTTTTATCCACTGCGATAGCGAATGAATCGATTGGGCCATATTCGAGTTGTAGGCGCATATTCTCGGGCCATTGCGCCTGAGCTGGGCTCACCCCAAGCACACCTATATCTTTGCCATCGCTATTTTTAACACTCGCAGGTGTCACAGAGATGGCAAACTGCTCGCCATTACGGCGCACAGTTAACTCAACAGGCACATTGGCAGAATGTTGAATAATGTCAACAAAAGCTTGCCAATCCGTGTAATTTTGCCCATTGATGGCAACCAAAGTATCGCCGACTTTCAGGTCACTCTTAGCCGCCGCACTACCTTCGCTGATAAGCGCTATTTGTGGCTCAATCGCAGGGCGATACACACTCAAACCCAACGCCGTAATCGGCGACTCTTTTTCTGTGTCGAAACGCCATTCGCGGGTATCAAGGGTATAAGTGCGAGCCGTGGTATCTAAACCTTGCAAGCCATTTAGCGGCGCGAGGGAGACGGTTAAGCTGTCATCGCCGATATGGCCCACTAGTGCTAAATTCACTTCTTCCCAATTGCGTACAGGCTGGCCTGAAATTGCCGTCACTTGCATCGGCTCATTCACTTGGATTTGCGCTGCCGCAGTGCCAGGTGTGGTTGAGGTAATCACAGGCTTGAGCGATGGCACGCCAATTAAATACATTAAATACAGTGCGATAATCGCAAAGATAAAGTTTGCAATCGGACCTGCGGCTACAATCGCAATCCGTTGCCATACACTTTTACGGTTAAAGGCTTTGTCCTTTAACTCATCGGGTACGTCTTCTACTCGCTCATCGAGCATTTTGACATAGCCGCCTAACGGGATCATGGCGATGACGTACTCAGTGCCATCTTGACCCACTTTGCGCCAAATCGCCTTACCAAAACCAATCGAGAAACGTTCAACCTTCACGCCACAGCGGCGTGCAACATAGAAATGGCCGTATTCGTGGGCGGTGATCAGCAGCCCAAGCGCAACGATAAACGAACCTAAGTTCCACAAAAAATCTAACATTCCACTCCTTATGTCATCGTCAAATCCGCTTAAGCCACACTAAATGAGGGTTAAGCAAATTTCGCTAACTGTTCGCGGGCATAAATCCGCGTTTGTGCATCGAGGGCGATAATATCATCGATGCTGGTCATCGCCCGTTTAGGCACAGAGGATAAACAAGCTTCATTCACCTTGGCGATATGGGTAAAACCAATCTGTCCCTGTAAAAATGCCTCGACGGCGATTTCATTGGCAGCATTGAGTACCGTAGTCGCTTCTTGACCTTGGGCACAAGCGGCGATCGCTAACGCCAAACAGGGGAAGCGATTAAAGTCTGGCTCACAAAAGCTTAACTGTCCGACTTTGAAAAAATCCAAAGGTTCAACGCCAGAGCGAATTCTTTGTGGATAGGACATACAATGTGCAATCGGTGTACGCATATCCGGGTTACCCATTTGCGCGATCACGCTACCATCACGGTATTGCACCATCGAATGGATAACGCTCTGCGGATGGATAACCACCTTTAATTGGTCTTTCTGGGTATTAAACAACCAGCGCGCTTCAATAAACTCTAAGCCCTTATTCATCATAGTGGCGGAGTCGACTGAAATTTTCGGGCCCATCGACCAGTTTGGATGTTTACAGGCCTGTGCTGGCGTCATCGACGCAAGGCTGGCAAGCTTAGCGGTCAAAAAGGGGCCGCCAGAGCCTGTCAATAAAATATGGGAAATGCCGGATGTGGCTAAATCACAACGGCCTAAATTGTCCTGCACCTCTTCGGGTAAGCATTGGAAAATTGCATTGTGCTCACTATCGACCGGCAACAGAGTGGCGCCCGATGCTTTCGTGGCCTCAATAAAGAGTTCACCTGACATCACCAAGGCTTCTTTATTGGCAAGCAATACCCGCTTACCCGCCTTGACGGCGGCTAAGGTGGGCACTAGCCCAGCCGCGCCAACAATAGCGGCCATCACAGTATCCACTTCGGTGGCTGTGACTAAGGCGATGAGTTCATCCTCACCGCTGCTCACTTGGATATTAAGCTCAGGGGGAAGCTTAGCTTGTAGCGCTAATGCGGCCTGACTATCGACCATATGGGCGACTTGGGGGCGATGGGTCACACACAGGGCGAGCATCTTATCGACACTCGCATTCGCCACTAAAGCGTAAACACGATAAGCATCGGGATTAGCCGAAATTACACTTAAAGTGCTGGCACCAATCGACCCGGTTGCGCCCAAAATCACCATATTTTGCATAGCGTTACATCCAAAATGCAATGTAGATTAAGGTAAACACCGGCAGGGCCGCAGTGAGGCTGTCGATGCGATCGAGCACGCCACCATGCCCAGGCAGAATCGTGCCCGAGTCTTTGATGCAGGCGGCACGCTTAAACATACTCTCGGATAAATCGCCAAGCGCCGAAATCAGTGCCACGAAAATGGTCACCGCAACCACTAACCCTAATTCCTGCTCAGGCGAAATATACATCACGCCAGCGACAACAATCAGTGTTGTCATCAGGCCGCCCAATAAACCCTCTAGAGTTTTAGCAGGGCTCACCGCAGGCATCAGCTTGGTCTTGCCGACCGCTTTACCGACAAAATACGCGCCCGAATCCGCCGCCCAAACAATCAGCATCACCAGTAATACTAATGATGCGCCATAGTAAGGCGATATTTGCGAACTAATGGATTTGAGTGCAATCAGCGCCACAAAACACGGCACTAAGGTGAGTTGTCCAAACATGGACTTTAGCATCGGGTTCTTTTGCCAGAGTTTGGCGCTTTTAGGGTAAGTCACCACCAACAACAGTGACACTATCCACCAGAATGCACCGATAGCAATCACGGCAAGATAGATAGGATGAATTTGTCCCCTAAGCCAAATTGTGTCGGCGGGAACAATTAAATTCAACGCGATTAGTAAAATACCGACGGTGCAAGTAAAACTCCATTGAGTCACATCACATTGACTATCGATGATCCTGCCCCACTCCTTAGCGGCGATCAGAAACACGGCCACTAAGGCCCAAGCAAAGTACTCTACGGGGAGTAAAAAGATCGCTCCCAAAACTAATGGAATTAACCAAATTGCTGTTATTATACGTTGTTTTAGCAAAAAAAATCCCTCATGACGTTTTACAATGCGCGCATCTCATCAATTTGACTTCCGGTCAAACCAAAACGGCGCTGGCGACTGGCAAAAGTAGCAATCGCTTCATGAAAAGCCTGTTCATCGAAATCAGGCCAAAGGGTGTCCATAAACACCAATTCAGCATAGGCAGCCTGCCAGAGCACAAAATTGCTGATCCGGTAATCCCCACCCGTACGGATCATTAAATCAACTTCACTCTGATTTTGCATGCACAAATGTTCACTCAGGGCTTCTTCGGTGAACTGACTGCTGGTCATTTCGCCATTTTCCACCTTTTCAGCTAACTTTTGCGCTGCTTGCAGTATGTCCCAACGGCCACCGTAATTGGCCGCTACATTCAATATCAATCCACTATTGCCTGCAGTTTTTTCTTCTGCGGCACGAATTTGTTTTTGTAAACGCGCAGAAAAACGGCTGATATCGCCGATGATATTCAATCGGACTTGGTTTTTATCGAGTAACTTAATTTCCCGTTGTAACACGGTAAAAAACAATTCCATCAGCAAGCTGACTTCTTTATCGGGTCTACGCCAATTCTCGCTGGAAAACGCAAATAGCGTCAGCGATTGTATCCCTAACTGACTGGCCGCACTCACCGCACGTCTCACCGCCTTTACGCCGGCTTTATGCCCCATCACTCGTGGTTTGCCCTGGGTTTGGGCCCAACGCCCATTACCATCCATAATAATCGCAACATGTTTAGGTAATGACTGTTTAACGAGTTCGGGTAATACCTCCGGTAAGCTTGTCTGAGCACAAGCATCCTGCTCAGTTGACCTAGATTGCGGATCAAATTCCACTGTGGATGACATCTATTACAACCCTTTAAAATAGACAAACGCCGTGTAGTATACCCCTACACGGCGTAGCAACTCTAGCTTATAGCGCCTGAGATTAGACTTCCATCAACTCAATTTCTTTGGCCGCTAAAATCTCATCGACCTTCTTAATGTGAGCATCGGTGAACTTTTGCACTTCGTCTTCAAAGCGGCGAACATCATCTTCAGTACATTCTTTGGCTTTTTCGAGTTTCTTCACTTCAGAAATCGCGTCACGACGTACGTTACGAATCGCCACACGGCCGCCTTCAGCTTCTGCACGAACCACTTTGATGAAGTCTTTACGACGTTCTTCAGTCAGTGCGGGTAATGGAATACGTAAGGTTGCGCCCGCTGACATTGGGTTTAAGCCAAGATCTGAGCTCATAATCGCTTTCTCAACCGCTTGGATTGCACTACGGTCGAATACAGTCACAGACAGGGTACGCGCATCTTCAATCCCCACGTTCGCCACTTGGTTCAGCGGGGTCATAGTGCCGTAGTAAGACACTTGGATAGAGTCCAGTAAGCTTGGGTGTGCACGACCTGTACGTACTTTCGCCATTTGGTTCTTAGTCGCTTCTACGCATTTACCCATGCGCTCTTGAGCATCTTTTTTAATATCTGCAATCACGTTAAATGTCCTTCTTGGTCATTAAATAACTTATTTCGCTCTGATCAATGTGCCTTCTTCTTCACCCATGACCACGCGGCGCAGAGCACCTGGTTTGTTCATGTTGAATACTAGGATTGGCATGTCATGATCACGCGCCATCGTAAAGGCTGCTAAGTCCATTACTTTTAATTCTTTGTCCAGTACTTCAGTGTACGATAATTCATCGTACTTCACTGCTTCTGGATTTTTCATCGGGTCGTCAGAATAAACGCCGTCAACTTTAGTGCCTTTTAGCACGACTTCTGCTTCGATTTCAATGCCGCGTAAGCAAGCAGCAGAATCGGTAGTGCAGAATGGGTTACCAGTACCCGCAGCAAAAATCACTACACGGCCTGATTTTAATAAGCTGATAGCTTCAGCCCAATTGTAGTCGTCGCATACCCCTTTTAACGGGATTGCCGACATCAGACGAGCATTAACATAGGCACGGTGCAGGGCATCACGCATGGCCAAGCCGTTCATAACCGTTGCCAGCATACCCATGTGATCGCCCACCACACGGTTCATGCCAGCTTTTGCTAGGCCTTCACCGCGAAATAGATTGCCACCACCAATGACCACACCCACCTGAATGCCTAACTCTACCAGCTCTTTCACTTCTTGAGCCATGCGATCTAACACTTTAGGGTCGATGCCGAAGCCTTCGTCGCCCATCAGTGCCTCGCCACTTAATTTTAGAAGAATGCGTCTAAATGCAGGTTTTGGATTGGTGCTCATAATTTTTATATCCTGGTCATAACAAGACCGCAGCCATTGCTGCGGTCTTGGGGGTATTTAGCGTTGGCGATTAAGCCTTTTTAGAAGCGGCGATTTGAGCAGCAACTTCAGCTGCGAAATCTTCTTCTTTCTTCTCAATACCTTCACCCACTTCTAAACGAATGAAGTTAGTGACTTTAGCGCCTTTCTCTTTCAAGAATTCGCCAACAGTTTTCTTTGGTTCCATGATGTAAGCTTGACCAGTCAGAGAGATCTCACCGGTGAACTTCTTCATACGACCAACAACCATTTTCTCTGCGATTTCAGCAGGCTTGCCTTCATTCATAGAGATTTCGATTTGCAGAGCTTGTTCACGAGCGACTACGTCAGCTGGAACGTCTTCTGGGTTTACGTATTCTGGCTTAGAAGCAGCAACGTGCATTGCTAGGTGCTTCAGAGTTTCCTCATCCGCTTCACCAGTAACTACAACACCAATACGCTCACCGTGACGGTAAGAAGCTAATTGAGTGCCGTCGATGTACTCAACGCGACGAACGTTGATGTTTTCACCGATTTTAGCAACCAGAGCAACACGGGCTTCTTCGAATTGGGCTTTTAAGTCTTCTAAAGACACTTTAGACGCTGCAGCAACGTCTAAAACAGCGTTAGCAAAACCTAAGAAGTTCGCATCTTTAGCAACGAAGTCAGTTTGGCAGTTTACTTCTAACAGTACTGCGAAACCTTCACCGTTTTTGATCAGGATAGTACCGTCAGCAGCGATGTTACCTGCTTTCTTAGCAGCTTTAGCAGCACCAGACTTACGCATGTTGTCAATTGCTAACTCCATGTCGCCGTTGGTTTCTTCTAACGCTTTTTTACAATCCATCATGCCTGCGCCAGTACGCTCACGCAGTTCTTTAACTTGGGCAGCAGAAATTGCCATTGTTAAATCCTCTCTAAAAATTCGACTAATTTGCAGATATAAAACAGGGGCCGAATGGCCCCTGTTAACCAATCAAAATCTTGGTTAATAAGGGTGATGAGACTCATCCCGCCTTATTATTATTCGGCTTCTACGAAACCGTCTTGCTCAGCTTGAACAGCTAAATCTTGACCACGGCCAGCGTTAGCAGCTGCAGCAACAGAAGTAGTGTACAGGCGAATAGCGCGCATTGCGTCGTCGTTACCAGGAACGATGTAGTTAACACCGTCTGGAGCAGAGTTAGTATCAACAACTGCAACAACAGGGATACCCAGGTTGTTAGCTTCTTTAATAGCGATATGCTCGTGGTCAGCGCCGATAACGAATAATACGTCTGGCAGGCCGCCCATGTTCTTAATACCGCCTAAAGATTTTTCCAGCTTTTCAAGCTCACGAGTACGCATCAGCGCTTCTTTCTTGGTCAGCTTGTCGAAAGTACCGTCTACTGATTGGCTTTCCAGTTCTTTCAGACGCTTGATTGACTGACGAACGGTTTTCCAGTTAGTCAGCATACCGCCTAACCAGCGGTGATCAACGTAGTACTGATCGCAAGAAATAGCAGCTTCTTTGATCGCTTCGCCAGCAGCACGTTTAGTACCAACGAATAATACTTTACCTTTCTTTGAAGCAACGTTGCTGATGAAAGCCAGTGCTTCATTGAACATTGGCACAGTATGCTCTAGGTTGATGATGTGAACGCCGTTGCGAGCACCGAAAATGAATGGCTTCATTTTTGGGTTCCAGTAACGGGTTTGGTGACCGAAGTGGACACCGGCCTGGAGCATATCGCGCATTGAAACTGTAGTCATTTCTATTACCTTAAAATTTAGGGGGTTAGACCTCCACGTATCCCATGTCTTCGACCCCGCAGTTAACAGCTGAGGGCACCCCGAAGAATGTGTCGACACGTGTGTGATTTAGTATTTAGATAAATTGCCATGTATAATGGCCGCCATCTTTAGTCTTGCCTTGGGTTAAGATAAGCAAAAGCTAACCTTAAACAACCTGCAAGACTTAAACATAACGGCGCGCTTTATACCATAAATAGCCCTAAAGCACAAATTTTTGCATCGGGTGGATGGCGCCAATAGACATCGAAGACACAAGAGAAAACGCAATGAGTATAGTCATTAAGACAGCAGAAGAAATCGAGAAAATGCGCGCAGCGGGTAAGCTGGCCGCACAAGTATTAGAAATGATCGCACCTTATGTTAAGGCTGGCGTGAGCACTAATGAACTAAACGATATCTGCGCCAAATATACCGAAGAGCAAGGCGCGATTTCTGCCCCGCTCAACTACCATGGTTTTCCTAAGTCGATTTGTACTTCGTTAAACAACGTTATTTGCCATGGTATTCCGAGTGACCGCGTTCTCAAGGATGGCGATATTCTCAATATCGATATCACAGTCATCAAAGACGGTTACCACGGTGATACCTCTAAAATGTTCTTAATCGGTGAAGTCAGCCCTAAGGACAAACGCCTGTGCCGTATCGCGCAAGAGAGTTTATACCTGGCCATTCGTAAGGTTCGCCCGGGGTTAAAACTGGGAGAAATCGGCAATACTATCGAAAAATTCATCAAAGCCAGCAAAACAGGTCTTGAGAAATATTCCATCGTGCAAGATTATTGTGGTCACGGTATTGGTGCCGGTTTCCATGAAGAGCCGCAAGTCATGCACTACCGTAATGGCGATAACACCATTTTACGCCCTGGCATGTGTTTTACCATTGAGCCAATGATCAACGCCGGTCGCCACACCACAGTGTTAGACCGTGACGATAAGTGGACTGTCACCACCTCCGATGGTAAAAACTCTGCCCAATGGGAACATACATTATTAGTGACCGAAACCGGTGTAGAAGTCCTGACTCTACGTGATGAGGAAGACTTCCCGCGTATCATTAATCACTAAGCGACATACTTAGTACGTTAGGACTCAGAGGATTACTGAACACCTAACTCATCCAAACAAGGGACTCGATGAATACAGCTCTGCTAGCTAAACAATCATTAATCGAACAGAATCAAACGCTTTTAGCAAGATTCAAGGCCAAAAACCCGATTGAAGAGCTAGTGACGCAGCGCTGTCAGTTCGTCGATTCCCTCGTCAAGCAGGCCTGGCAACAGCACGGTCTGGACCAATATCCTATCGCCCTGATTGCCGTTGGCGGCTATGGTCGCGGCGAGTTACATCCGCACTCGGATGTCGATTTATTATTCCTGTTCGAAGGCGAGTTATCGCAGGCGGCTGAAACCGCACTAAGCGAATTTATCGCCTTTTTATGGGACGCCAGCCTTGAAATTGGCCACAGTGTTCGCACTCTCAGCGATACTCTAAATCTGGGTCGAGAAGACATTACCATCGCCACAAACCTGCTCGAGGCTCGGCTACTCTCAGGCCCAGAATCCCTGTTTGATCAACTCTATGACGCCATCCGCCAGAGCGACTTTTGGACGTCGAGCCAGTTCTTTATCGCCAAACGTGATGAACAAACGGCCCGCCATGCCAAGGCAAGCGCCTTCGACCTTGAGCCCAACATCAAAAGTTGCCCCGGCGGCCTACGGGACATTCAAACCATCGCCTGGGTTGCCATGCGCCACTTTGGCGCCTCACGCCTAGAAGAACTGGTTCAATACGAATTTTTAGAACCCGCCGAGTTAGAAGAGCTACTCGAGTGTCAGCATTTTCTGTGGAAGCTGCGCTTTGCCCTGCATATGGCGGTCGGGCGCGATGAAAATCGCCTGCTGTTCGATGTTCAGCGCCAAGTAGCCGAGCTGATGGGTTATGAAGACGCCACTCAACTTGCCGTTGAGCAGATGATGAAACGCTACTATCGCACGGTACGCCGCGTGATGGAGCTGAACGAAATGCTGCTGCAACTGTTTAAGCGGGCGACACTGGGCCAAACCAAGGCCTTAGAAATCCAAGCGATTGACAATAACTATCAACGCCGCGGTGCCTTTATCGAGGCCCTAAGGGACGATTTATTCGATAGCGGCGAAGAAATTGTACGCCTCTTTGTTCATGTCGCTAAAAACTCCAATATCAAAGGCATTTATGCGCCGACACTAAGATCCCTAAGACGCGCACGCCGGGCACAGCTGCAACCCTTGCAGGAAAATCCGCAGTGCCGCCAAGCCTTTATGGAAATTTTAAAACATCCTCGTGGCATCGCGGCCTTATCGCTGATGCACAAACACGGGGTGCTGTCGGCCTATTTGCCCGCATGGCGCAATATCGAAGGCCAAATGCAGTTTGACCTGTTCCATGCCTACACGGTGGATGAACATACCCACAGATTGCTGCTCAATATCGAGCGCTTCTCACAGCCGGAGCAGAAGGAAGAGTTTCCTTTAGGCTCAGTGCTGATCAATCAGTTACCGAAAAAAGGTTTGTTGGTTCTCGGCGCAATTTTCCATGATATCGCCAAGGGCCGCGGCGGCGATCACAGCAAGCTTGGCTCAAGCGATGCCCTCGCCTTCTGTAAGCTCCATGGCTTGAACGACCACGATGGCCGCTTAGTCGCTTGGCTGGTCGAAAATCACTTAGTGATGTCGGTAACTGCTCAGCGCCGCGATATTTCCGATCCCGATGTGGTGGCCGACTTTGCCAGCAAGGTGCGCGATGCGGTGCATTTAAGTTATTTATATTGCTTAACCGTCGCCGATATCTGCGCCACCAACGAGAAGACCTGGAACAACTGGAAAGGCTCACTGCTACGCGACTTATATTTTTCCACCCAAAGGGTGCTCGCGCGCGGCAAAGAAAAACCCGTCGATATTCGGGCCCGAGTGCGTGAATACCAAGCCAAGGCCAAAAAAGAATTACTGCGGCGCGGCATAAAAGAAAAAGACTTAGATACTCTCTGGCAACGCTTTAAGGCCGACTACTTTTTGCGACACCAGCCGAATCAGGTTGCTTGGCATGCCGAAGCCATCCTTAAGCATAAACAGTTGGACGAGCCGCTAGTGCTAGTGTCTAAGCACACGACGCGCGGCGGCACTGAACTCTTTGTCTACTGTCAGGATAGACCTAAGCTATTCGCGACTGTGATGGCGGTACTCGATAATAAAAACATCAACGTCCACGACGCTAACATTATGACATCGAAGGATAATTACGCCCTCGACACCTTCGTTATCCTCGAGCAAGACGGCGCCCCCGTGAGCCAGCTCTCACGTATTCAGAGTATCCGTAAGGCCCTTGAAAAAGCGCTTGCAAGCGATAACCCTAAGTTGCCGCGCTTTAGAAAACTGTCACGCAAGATGAAACCTTTTAATGTTCCCACTCAGGTGAGTTTCCTTGAGAGTAACCGTCATGGTACAAGTATGATGGAACTCATCGCCTTGGATACGCCGGGATTATTAGCTAAAGTGGGCGATATTTTTTATCGCTGCAACACGATCTTGCTGGCCGCCAAGATCACCACCATTGGCGAGCGAGCCGAAGACTTTTTTATTTTGCAAACCAATGATGGCTTGCAACTCAATGAAACCCAAGAGAATACGCTCAAGGAAGCCTTGATTAGCGCGCTGAGCGCCATCAACACAGAGTCAACCAATTAACCAAAACGGGAGAAGTAAATGGAGGCTTTACGCCAACGTATTGAGGCCGCATTTGAAGCGCGTGCCGACATCACACCAAGCACTGTTGACGCAAGCGTGCGTAACGATGTGCAAAATGTCATCAATATGCTCGATAAAGGTGAACTGCGCGTCGCCGAGAAAATCGATGGCCAATGGCATGTACATCAATGGTTGAAGAAGGCGGTATTACTGTCATTCCGTATTTTCGATAACGCGGTTATCGATGGTGCCGAAACCAAATATTTCGATAAAGTACCGTTAAAGTTCGCCGAGTATGACGAAGCCCGCTTTAAAGCCGAGGCCATCCGTGTGGTGCCATCGGCAACCGTACGTAAAGGTTCTTTTATCGGTAAAAACACTGTATTAATGCCCTCTTACGTCAACCTTGGCGCCTACGTTGACGAAGGCACTATGGTTGACACTTGGGCAACCGTTGGCTCATGTGCGCAAATCGGTAAGAACGTGCACTTATCTGGCGGTGTGGGCATCGGTGGCGTACTCGAGCCGCTGCAAGCGGGTCCGACCATTATTGAAGACAACTGCTTTATCGGCGCACGCTCTGAGATTGTCGAAGGCGTTGTCGTTGAAGAAGGCTCTGTGATTTCCATGGGCGTTTATATCGGCCAAAGTACCCGTATTTATGACCGTGAAACGGGCGAAATCCACTACGGCCGCGTACCAGCTGGCTCTGTCGTAGTATCGGGTAACCTGCCATCGGCTTGCGGTAAATACAGCCTATACGCTGCGATTATCGTTAAGAAAGTGGATGCGAAAACCCGCGGTAAAGTGGGTATCAACGAACTGTTACGTATCGTCGATTAAGCCATATTTACGCTGTACACCATGCCAAAATGCCACGCTAATGCTTGGCATTTTTTATGGTAAAAACACACTCCAAAGGCCTCAAAGACACATCAAGTTACACCGAGACACACTCTGTTCCCAACCCCACATTTAGATACACTTCAGCGGCCAAATCCCTCTGCAAGGCCGGTAAAAACAGACTTTACTCAAAGGGTCTACTCACCCGTCAAGGAGCTAAAGATGAAAGCAACATTGGTAAAATTGGGCGGTGCCGCCCTACTCTGCACTATAGGAATAGGCTCAAGCGCTTTTGCCGCCATGGATCCACAGTTAGAAAATACTTTAGTGGCGGTTTGTAAGGCTGGAGCCAGTAATAATCTGATCTCATTTAGCAACACTATGCAGGAATACCGCATCAACCAAGCTCGGATATTCCCTCGTTTAGTCTGTAACGGTGAAAGCTTCCATCAGTTCGCCCTCAGCCAGGGCGCCGACAAAACCGCCAAACGTATTGGCCGTTATGTACAAGGTACTGTCACCATCAAAGATATCGCCCAAAATTCAATGGATGAGGTGTATGCCGTTAATTTTTAATTTGAACGTCACGGTAAGATTAGGCGTCAATTTGACGCCTTTTTATTGCTATCGATTTAAGGGATGAACGATTAATGACGATTTGGAGCACATGCGGCAGACACCTTGGGTTCAGTTCATCCAACCAACGCTGGTAAATCAAACCTAAGATGTTAAATCAACCGCTCCGCCTCTTGGCGATCCTTGTTTGCCATGGCGATGGTTCGCCAACCAATCACACCTATCGCATGCTGAGCTTTATTCACCACGACCAAAAACTCAGTATCCATTTGGTTAAGCAGCTGCAATGCATCTTCAGAGGTGGCGACATCGCTAATCAAAGGCACTGAGTGCTCCATAATTTGATGGGCTTTTTTTCGCAGGAATGCCCTGTCGTGTTCCCGCTCCGCCGCTGTGCCAATCAAGGGGCTAAGCCAATAATCCACTAGGCGCTGAGTGATCACACCGATGATTTTATGGCTCTCATCGAGTACCACCGCCACCTTGGCATGGGCCGCAGTTAATAAACGTTTGATATCGGCAAGCTCATGGTCGAGTGTCACCGACACCACAGGATCCAATACCGCAGCGCCGACATGATCACTAATACTCAGTTCGCGATTGATTAAAATCTCTAAGCAAGTATCGACAATTTTCGCGTCAAACAAGCTGCCTCGACCCGCTTTTAATACCTCAGTCATTTTAGCCAACCCCATAGAGGGGCGATAAGGGCGATGGGACAAGATAGAGTCGGCCACATCGGCCACGGCAATGATCTTGGCCTCATAAAGGATCGCTTTATCCTTCAAGCCTAAGGGATAACCCGAACCATCGAGCCGCTCGTGGTGCTGCAAAATCATCTGCTTAATCGGCCAAGGGAATTCCACATCGGCAACAATTTCGGCTCCATGCAACGGATGGGTTTGAATTAATGCGTACTCTTCTTTGGATAATTTAGAGGGTTTAGTCAAAATCTGCGACGGTATCGCCAGCTTACCAATATCATGCACCAGTGCGCCGATTTTTAGCCCCTCTAAACGCTGCGGCTCAAGTCCGAGTTTCTCACCAATCAGGTAGCTTAATTGTGCCACCGACTTTTGGTGCCCTGCTGTATAGGCATCCTTAAGTTCTAACGCCTCAGAAATCGCGCTGATAAGCTGAGTTAAGGATTGGGATAACTGCTCTTTTTGCGCCTTGATGATTTTGGACTGGCGAGACACCGCCCTTAAACTTCGTGGAAGTTCAATCGAGTGCCATAAAATACTGGCAAAGGTCAGTAAGGAACGAGCATCGTTACGGCTATAGGGCTCATCGCGCCCCACCACACACACTATCCCCACTAAGCGATTATGGAAAATCATAGGCACAGCGAGATAGCGCTCGCCCAGCAGTAAGCGGTCAAACAGGAGATTATCGGAGCGATTGCTCTCTAACTTATTCTGAATAATGGGTTTGTAGTCTTTGACGCATTCTTGCCAGAGCTGACTTTCCAGCTCTGAGGCTTGAGTATTTTCTTCGACAAATTCGGCCTGGTTGACCTTAGGCTCGGGGTAGTCCGAACGGGCCGCGAGGGTAAGTGACTTAGATTTATCGTTATGCAGCAAAATGAAGCCGTAGCGGCTGTTCATCAACGCAATCGCCTTTGCGACGGCGACCTTAAACACTTGTTCCTGTGGAGATTGGATCACATCATCAATATGTTGCAACCAAGCATCGCTCGCTTGAATCGCTTGGCGATAATCGGCATGCAGCCCTTTGAGTGGCCATTCTTCGAAATTGATTTCAGAGAGGATGAGTTGCCAGCCCTGCTCAGGAATAGCGTGCAGGGCAAAATGCACCCGCATGCCCTGATTATCCCGCAGCACCAGCCCGATGTAGTTATCGGTACGTTGAAGAATATCACGACAAAGTTCGGCATTAAATTCAGTGAATAACTGGCAAATCGGCTGATTGATGATCTGTGCCGCCGAGCGCTGGCAACGCTGATAAAACGCCCGGCTCATGCACTGCACCCGAAACTGACTATCTAGCCGTGCCCAAGACAAAGGTAAATCCTCGGGCAGGTCTTTTATTCCTATAATGAGGCTACGGCTCATAGACATCAAACACCTCTTCCATGATGAATGCACTGGCCGAACAACAATCTCAAATCAAGTGCTTGAGGTTCGGCTCAAGGTGCAGCAACTAGGTGATAACGTCTTAAATATTGCAAGTAACCTTACTGATAGCAAGCCCAAAGCCGCGTGTTAATCCTAAAGTCTTAGTCGGCAAGTCCGCAGCTATATTTCAAGCTCATACAAAAAGTTAGCCTTAAAAAACAATGGTTTTATTACCATAAACCACCACTTGCTCATTCAGCACTAGCTGTAACGCTTTGCTAAGGACACTTTTTTCGACATCGCGCCCCGCTTTGGCCATTTCAAGCGCGCTGTAACTGTGATCGACGGGGATCACGTCCTGCTTAATGATTGGTCCTTCATCGAGGCAATTATTCACAAAATGCGCAGTCGCGCCGATGATCTTTACCCCTCGCTCCCAAGCTTGGCGGTAAGGGGCGGCCCCAATAAAAGCAGGCAAGAAAGAGTGATGGATATTGATGATACGGTTTGGATATTCGGCGACAAAATCCGGTGTCAGCACCCGCATATATTTGGCGAGCACCAGATAATCGGGCGCATATTGCGACACGGCGGCCAATAACGCCTGCTCATGCTGGATTCTGTCGAGCCCTTCATGACTCACAAGGTGAAAAGGAATATCAAATTTTTCAACCAATTCCCTTAACACGTCATGATTACCCACCACAGCAGCTATCTCAACATTCAAGCCGCCATAGTAGGCCTTCATCAGCAGATCGCCCAAACAATGGGCCTCTTTGGTGACTAATACGACGATGCGCTTCTTGCCCGCGCTGACCAAGGTCATATGATTTTGGGCGGGTAACACCTCACGCAGATCCTGCAGTAATTGCTCGCTGTTAAAGTGCCCCTCAAGCTCAGTACGCATAAAAAATCGCCCCTGAGCATTATCCACAAACTCACTGTTTTTAATGATGTTAAGCTGATGATTAAAACAAACACTGGTGATTTTGGCGATAAGCCCTTGGGCATCGGCGCAATCTGTCATCAGAATTTTACGTGCTAAGGCGGGTTGCGCGTTCGATACTACTTCATGCTGTGACTGCAAAATCTGCTCTCCTCTATGATCCCTCATTCGAGTGTGCCATAGCCAATCCACTCATACAGCATGAAAAGCTTATTTTTTGTGATAAAAAGTGAATTTATTGTGAGTTAACTTTATTAAACACAATAAATCAGCGATTAATTTCAATAAGATGTAATATTAACGCCGGGTATCTAAATAGCGCTGTAAGACTTTGCGTAGGGTTTCAGCCTTAGTGCCATACACCACTTGCACGCCTTTGCCCATCACAATCACGCCCTTAGCACCCAGCTGGCTGAGCCGCACTTTATTGACGAGCTCAGGGCTGTGCACACTCAAGCGTAACCGGGTAAGACAAGCATTGAGCTCAACAATATTCTCGCGACCACCCAATGCAGCAATGATGGCTCTTAAACTCTCTTTGGCGCCATGAGGTTCATCGGGTTCGAGTCGTCCTGGCGTCTTTAAATTAAATGCCAGAATACTGCCCCTAAACAGCAGGTAATAAATCACCGCCGTCAGCGGCCCTAAGAATGCAAACCAACCCGTATTGCGCGAGAGGGGAAACAGCAGCGTGAAATCCACCAGCCCATGGGAGAACACAATACTGTGGTGAATATCGAGCATGATGCAGACAAAATATGCCAGCCCCGACAGCAGCACATGGATAAGAAACAAAAAAGGCGCCACAAACATAAAGGCAAACTCAATCGGCTCTGTGACTCCGGTCAGCCAACTGGCCGCCGCCGCGGAAAGCATAATACCCGCAACCCGATTACGCTCTGAGGGATCGGCGCAGCGCCAAATGGCCAGCGCCGCCGCGGGGAGTCCCCACATTTTAATCAAATAACCGCCCGCTAAATTCCCCGCCTGCGGATCGCCGGCTAAATAGCGCGCCACTTCACCCCGAACCACTTCAGCGTTCTGTAACTGGTATTGGCCGACTTCTAAATAGAAAGGCGCATTCCAGATATGATGCAAACCGAGGGGAATGAGTAAACGTTCGAGCGCGCCATAAACCCCAAAGGCGATGGCCGGTTTTTGGTAAACCGCCCAGTCGGACACACGCTCGATGAGCAGAGATAACGGCGGCCACACATGGGCAAGGATATAACCTAAGCCCATCGCCAACGGAATAATCAATAAAGAGGCGCTACGTCGCCCCTCAAAAAAGGAGAAAATTGCGGGCAGGCGAATATATTGACTCCAGCGCACGGCAAAGCAAGTCACGCCACCAATCAACATGCCGCCGGCAATCCCTGTGTCTAAGGTTTCCATGCCGAGTAGTAATTGGGTCGGCAATTGGTAGAGATCCGCTAAGGCGGCTAAGGTGGCCGTCATCACCCCATAACCAAATACGGCAGTAAAAGCGGCGATGCCTTGATCACGGCAAAACCCTATCGCCACCGCCACCGCGAATAAAATGGGCATGATGGCGAAAATCAGCTTGCCAACCGCCAGCATTAATACGGTTAGCACCTCGGGCATAAAAGGGATTGGGCTCACAGTTAAGCCCAACATCACACCCGCTGCGGGCAAAATCGCAATAGGAATTAACAGCGCCTGACTTAAGCGCTGGGCAAATTTAAACCACTGCTGAGTAACGAAATGACCTAAGCGGCGCGTTCGGATTTGACGATTTGATTCCAGCTTTCCAGCCATTTTATCGCTTCGACCTCGGGTTCCATGGTTTCACAGGCATCAATTTCAAGACGCGCCACAACGGGTTTGGCGCCTAGCTCGCTGAGCAATTCATCTACCGATTTACCCGCACCACAAAAGGTATCGTAACTCGAATCGCCAAGAGCTATCACACTGTATTTCAGCTCAGGCAGATAAGGCGCAGTCTCCTTAAGATGATAGTACCAAGGCTGAATATCGTCGGGTAAATCCCCTTGCCCTGTGGTCGAGGTCACTACCACTAACAACTCATCCTGTGGCGGCGTAAATTGACTAATTTCATTCGGTTGCCACAATTTGGTGTCATAACCTAGTTCTGTCAGCGCTTTTTCTAAGGTTTCGGCGGTAAATTGTGCGCTACCATACACAGTGCCAAACACCAGATTAACTTTTTTCATGATATACTCCGTGCCACATGCGTAAACGCAACTTAGCTGAAGTTACTTTATTGTGAGGCTTTAAGGCAAGCAACAAGGTAAAAATTTTATAAATCAAGTTATTGAGCATGAGGAAGCGAACTGATGCGACAGAGCAATAGGCAAAAACACCTCAAGCACCAACATAAAACCACCCAAATTAGACGCAAACATTACTTTCACGCCGCCCAGCAAAATCTGCAATTCCCGCTAACCGTTCCGGCGGAATACGCCAACTTAGCCAGCTTGATATCCAGTCTCAAACCAACCAGTAGTTAAGACCGCCGGATGTTGCAACGAATTGCATGCCACTAAGCAGATAGCCAAGATGCAAGCTTAAGTGAGCACACGCCTTAGGCTAGGAGTCACCTCGAGCAAACACTCGCCTTTAGTGACTAAACAAGCATTGCCTTAAACGGTCGTCGTTTGCTCTGCAATCAACACACTTGGTTCGCAACAAAGCGTGGCATCGTCCCAGCCCAGTCCTGAAAACACGGTTTCCCATTCTGGCTCAAGCTCGGTTTCAATACTTAAGCGCTCAAGTGTCACCGGGTGACTAAAGGTTAACTTCTTCGCAATCAGCCACAATCGATTGATATCGAAATGCGCGCGGAAAAACGCATTTTGCTTCCCATCGCCGTGGGTGGTATCGCCAATAATCGGATGGCGTAAATGCGCCATATGGCGTCTCAGTTGGTGCTTACGCCCCGTTTTTGGGCTCAGTTTCACTAACGCGAAGCGGCTGGTTGCATAACGCCCCGACGGATAAGGAATTTCGGTATTTAATAGCGGCTCATATTGAGTCACAGCATCCTGCGCGGCTTTATCTTGATTGGCAAACTTGTCAGCTACTTCATCCAATTCGACTTTAAGCGCATAATCCAAAATGCCACTCTCGTGCATATTGCCACGCACCAGTGCCAAATATTGTTTTTCAATACTGTGGTTGGCAAATTGCTCGCAAAGGGCGTTGGCCACCTCACTGCTTTTGGCAAATAACAACACGCCCGAGGTGGGTCTATCTAAACGGTGTACTGGAAACACATGACAACCAACCAAGTCACGAGTCAGCTGCATAGCAAAAAAGCGCTCACGCCGTGCTAAGTAGCTGCGATGAACCAATAATCCCGCGGGTTTGTGGATAGCCACCAAGTGCTCGTCTTGATACAAAACACACAGTTCAGGCGCAGGCTCTGACTGCTCGTCGCTCTCGCTTGGGTTGTATTTATCCTCTGGCATATCCAGCCAATCATCATCTAGGTTCATTTAACAACATATCCAATTCATTCAAGACACCGATTAAAGGCGCTAACGCCGCTTGTTCAGACCACACATGTTCCGCCATCGGGGCTATCGCAATTTTGCTTGGCAACGGTTGCCCCGCATCGATAAGGGCTTGCATGCGCGGAATAAAGATAAACTGCAACCATTGCTCTAACGACATCAGATCGCAGGCAAAAGGCGCCGTACTGGCCATGGCTTCATCACTGGGCGCACGAGTAGACCAAAGCCCGGCACTTTGTAGCTCGTGGGCAATTTGGGCTAGTTTGGTTTGAGTTTGGCTGTAAAGCATAGATATAAGGTCCATTAAGCCACAGTCATTCAACAATTAAGCGCTGCGACTGAGGCGATAAAACTGTGGCAATCATACCATCGCGGACAACTTCCCCCTATAATGTCGCCAATTTATTGAGCCTTTTTGATTGATATGGCAGCCAAATGACTGAAATTACCACGCTTAGCCAATTTTTAACGACAGCCAAAACCCAATTCCAAGTCTATGAATTAGGACGAAGAGTGCAGCACATCGATATGCTGGCCTTCCATCAAATCGAATCATTAGTCACGCCCTACCCTTACCCTATCCAAGGGCATGCCCAATTTGCCATCGTGTTTTGGAATGAGAGCCAACAGCACTTTATTTGGTTCCTAAAGCTACCGTTAGACGAACAAGGACTGCTCTCGCCTGCGCCGCGCTCACAGTTTATTGAAATGGTATTAACGGCACTGGGGCAAGATCCGACTCAGCCATTAACCGATGAACAGCAGGATCGCCTCGCTAACAATCCGTTTAGCTTTAAGCCCAGCCAAGAAAAACTGGCGGTATTTAACGCCTTAGTGCGTAAACAGTTAGGTTTAAGCGCTTCTATTCAATATGAATTTGCAGTGCAATATCTCTCGGGACATATTGCAACGAGTGAATGGCAGCATATTGGCCTGCAAGGTTTGAGCGACGTGTGTGTTCGCCTTGGCGAGTTAGATCACGAGCAGCAACTCCTTGCCAGTTTTGACAATAGTGCGATTGAAGTACAAATTGCCCTGTGCCAATGTCTCGAACACCTGCATTTAACAGAAGCGCTCGCCAATAAGCTTTACGCTAAGTTTGTGGCGGCTCCTCCCGAGTACCAAGCCTATTACTTGCGCGCACTCGCCTCTCATACCGAATTGAGTCAGCAAGCCCTCGCCCATCTTCAACAAACCGAGCGCTTAGAGGCCAATGAACTCATCAGCATCGCGGGCCGAAACTGGACCGTATTAAAGCAAGAGCTGAGTCGCAGTATTTATCTGGAAGCACTGGCACGACAACCCCAAGCCTTTTTTAATCAGATATTTGCTGATATTGTGGCGATTCCCAGTTTGCGTAACCACTTATTGGGTGAGTTAAGAAACCCCAATCGGAGTGTTCAACTATCACAGGCCATTGGCGGCTTGTTTAAGGCTACAAGTAAATGATGTCAGATCTGCTGTTAATTATTGCGCTAGTTGTGGTTGCGGCCTTCTTTTGGCAATTACGTCAAATGGCAGAATTGAGCCGTATTTTTGCTGAAAAAGAATGTTGCCGACAAAAAGTACAGCTCTTAGCCATCGCAATGGAAACGGCTCGCCCCAGCCTTGGCGGCACCACAGGGATCTGTTGGAAGGCAAAATACCTATTCGAATTCAGCACCGATGGCATCAATCAATACCGCGGTCATATTTGGATGCTAGGGAAAAAAGTGCAAAAGATTGAATGGCCTATTTTCCCAGAGCCAGAATGGCAAGAAGCACCAATGGCCAAAGGCAAGTTTGGTGGTTGCAGCAGCCAAAGTAGCTGTAGCTCGGGCAAGTGCCATTAAGCCACTACAGTGAACCTTTGACTGAATAGATAACGCCGAGCTGTATGGATAACACTAAGCCATAGTTCGGCTCTACATCCGCACTCAATCAGCTTAATCTGCACGAATACCAAAAAAGAAAGGGCGTGGTCATTAGACCACGCCCTTCTGTTCTCTGTTAAGCTATCCCGCTATTTTCGTGCTCCCTGCACCATCCATGCGTCAACTTGCATCCTGCATCATCCCTGTTCAATCCGTGATATTTCCCTGTACTCAACGTACTTCCCTATCTCTTGGCGTTCCTTTTACCAAGCTTGCTCTTTCCTGAGCGGTTCCAGCATCATCCGTGAAATAGGTTCAGTAGCATCCTTTCTATTGCACTCCATGTGCCATTGCAATCCTGTGCAATTAGGCTATCTATCCCTGATAGTCTTTCCTTCCGTGGTTCGCATCGCTTTCATCCTGAAAGTCTCTCCTTACCACTCCATCAGTGTTTATTCCTTAAACACTGTCCAGTCATCCTGACTGCTAACTTCCTGTTCGCTGTAGTTCCGTCTACAAATGAATTCTACGACAGCTATGGCAGGCAAGCTTTCGCAAAAGATAAAAATGTAAGCCGCCATATTAAGTTCATAATGGAAAAAATTTCTTAACATATTGATTAGATGTGACTTACCTAAAACTAGGTAGTCATTGTCAGTCAAAAAACTTACAAATCACTTACAGCCTTGTGAGATATATCTCACAAGAAGTCGGGCAATTTATGCCGTTGGAAGGCACAAACATTGATTTATCCCGAGACGCTTAAACACATCAAAGGAAATAGCGACTGCATAAAAGAGTAAAAATCGTTCGATAGATTTTATTTTAAGATATACCGCACGTAAAAGTGGACATTATGACATATTGTAAAAATAGGCGTAGGAGAATAGAAAAAAGAAAGGGGCGCACTATGTGCACCCCATTTATCCTCTGCAAGCCATCCTGCTTGATTGTGCTCCCTGCACCTTCCTTGCGATCGTTTGCTCCCTGCAAGCGTCCTTTAATCCCTTTATTTCCCTGTGCAGTGAAGTCTCCACTACACTCAATCCTTTGACCCGAATATCCTATTTCGGCTCCTGTCACATCCAGTGACTCATCCCAATCGCGTCCTGCTGAATCCTTTCCTCACCATAGTACAAGCTGTTCACCCTTATACTTATCCTTTTACTCGATACTTCCTGCATCCAGTAACGCTTAATCCTTAAGCTTGTCCTTTTCATCCTGAAACCTGCTATCCCAGCAGATACAACGTCCTCTATCATCCATGAGAAAGCAGCCTTGCTTTTCCTTAGCCTATCCTAGGCAGATGACAGTTTTCCTACTGTCAGTGGTTCAAATCCAAGAACCTGAATTCGTCGCTTCTTGCGTCCCTCTCGCCTGTATTGCAATCCCTGCTGTCCATTTGCTTTGGCGATGAGTTAATTCTACGTGGTTCTCGCTATTTTTGTTTCGGTTAAAGAACACACACTAGCGCACTTTTCATACAATCAAGCTTTATTAAAACATAACACTATGATTTTAAATACACTTTAAAAGCTGTGATTACAAAACAGTCAGTAAGAAAACATTTTATCCTACAGGCTTTGTAAGCGATCTCTCACACGGGTGTCAGCTTCTCACTGGTCAGGGATATTTAGCACTTCAACTTACCGGTGATAATTTGTGCAAACATCACCCAATCACCCATCAAACTGTACAAGGGATATTGGAATGTCGCGGGGCGATTATGCTCAAACACAAAGTGTCCCACCCAAGCAAAACCATATCCCACTAAGGGGATAAACAGTAAAAGCCAACCATTTGCGAAAACCAGCGCAGCGACGAATAACAGGAGCACTATAAAACTGCCAATAAAGTGCAATCGCCTGCAGCTCAAGTCCTGGTGCTGTGAGAGGTAAAAAGGGTAAAACTCAGCGAAGGAGCGGTAAGGTTCATTCATCTTGTTGGCCCGTGTAAAAAAGTAATTGTCCGGCCACATTGCCTATGCTCAATTCTCCGAGGGAGACAAAATCATGTTGCATAAATAACTGGCTATGGGCTTCTTGAGTAGTAAAGACCCCAATCCCCTCAAGTTCGGGCTGCTCATCGCACCAACTTACTACGGCTTGCACAAGTTGATGACCTAACCCCTTTCCCTGCTCATTAGGCGCAAGGGCAATAAATTGTAGGATCCCGCAGTGCTCGCTCGGTAGCAGCTCGACGATGCTCGATTCTTTCTTCATTATCGCCTGAGTCGATTGCCAGCCTGTACCAAGCAACATCTTGAGTCGCCAGTGCCAATAGCGGCCCTCCCCGAGGGGCACTTCCTGAGTGACCACACAGGCAACACCAACTAAGCGTGTTTGATCAAACAGCCCAATTAAGGCTTGCTTCTCCTGCCAGAGCGCATTCAACTCTTCACGGATTGCGGCACGTAATTTTTGTTCGTAGGCGAATTTGTCTGAAGTGGATAAAGCATCCACAAAGAAAGGGTCGTCATGATAGGCGTTGTAGAGAATCGAAGCGGCGAGGCGTAAATCTTCGGCGGTGAGATAAACTGCACGGCACTCATCCAAGGTATTATTGTCCATTTTTAGAATTCCTTGATTTAGATCACACTCTTAGGAGTAATTATCACTGTATCAAGGAAACAAAAAAGTGCAAATTTTAATCATAGATTGCATTTTTCAGTGAGTTGCATACCCTAAATAAAGGCACACTGAGAGGATGCGAGCATGGATACAACGCCAGTCGATTTGAGTCATCTATTTGAACAGTTGGGATTAGCCAATCAAGCTCAAGCCATAGGGCAGTTTATTGCGACCCATCAACTTCCCCCTGACACACACTTAACCGAAGCGCCATTTTGGACGCAGGCACAAAAGAGTTTTCTGACCGAGGCATTAGAGGCCGATGCCCAGTGGACCGAACTTATCGAGCAGCTCGATGTGCAATTAAGAAAGCCCTAATGACTTAGGGCTGAGACTGAATCACTTCATGGCGAGTTGCGTTGAGTCGTTAAATTTTGTTGTAGGCGGTGTCGCCCCAACCGACTAACACACTGTTACTTAAGACGATTGGCGTGCATTCATCCTTAGTGGTTTTACCGTCACTGTGGGTATGCTGGGTGCGATAAAAGAGGACCAACACTTCTTTATCGGCTTGGCCGTCTTTCTGCTGCAGATAAGATTCGCTAAAGTCCGAGGCGCCCATCAGGGTCATCACTTGGTCTTTGCTCATGCCAAGGCTGAGCTTAGTCAGATTATTGCGGTTTTTGTCCTGTGTTTTTTCCCAAGATTCGTTGCTATCCCACTTAGATTCACTGTCGCCGACATTGACCACACAACCGCTAAGACCTAAGCTTGCTAACCCTAAAAACGTGACCGCGATGAGTTTGCGATTAATATTTGCGTTCATATTATGACTTCCTGTGTACTTGTTATAAAAATGCTTAAAAAGCAAAATCAATGCCAAACAGCAATGTATTGATTTATAAGAACTAAAATAACCACGCCACAGTAAGTTAGTGAAAAACACGATATAGATTAAGGAATTTCACTTATTATGAGTCCGATTGACCAAGTGTTAGCAGCAGCATGCGCACTCGAAGCCAGCGGTAAAACCCCAAGCCTTGCCCTGATCAAAAGCCGCGTCGGTAACAAAATCCCTATGCCGCTGTTAATCCAAGGATTACAGCAGTTTAAATCGATACCCAAAGCCGAGCGTGAGCGTTTAGCTGCCCAATCACAGCCCGTGGTTGAAGAGACACACACCGCCGAAGCCTCGCCACTCACAGTCACAGTCACCACTCTGGCGCAGCAGTTAGCCCAGTTACAACAGGGCATTGAACAGGCCCTCGCGTTAAAAAACAACGAGATCATGCAACTCAAAAATGAACTTATCGAGCTGAAACAACGTGTCAGTCAACTCGAATCCCAAGGAAAATCCGCTTAATGTTTGTCACCGAATTGCGCTTTGAATGCTTTGCCGATACCACCATCAGTGCGGCAGAACGTGCCATCAATCAATTACTCGAAGCCTACCGCGCTAATGGCCAAATCCTCGGCCGCGAATTTTCTGTGGCCTTTAATGAGGGCGAATTTCGAGTACGCTTACTCATGCCTGAAAAAAACAGTTTGGCTCATCGCTATCACAGCCCTTGGGTGAAAAAAGCGCTGGCGGAACTAACCGAGGCTAAGCTACTGGCGCCACGGGAAAAATTTATCGGTCAAGATATTAACTCTGAGGTGAGTAACACTGAGCCACCCAGCTGGCAGCTGCTGTACACTAGCTATGTGCATATGTGCTCGCCCCTGCGAAGTGGCGATAACTTATTGCCCATTCCGTTGTACCAAATCCCCGCCACCTTTAATGGCGATCATAAACGGGTGATCCGCTGGCAAACCGAGTGGCAAGCCTGTGATGAGTTACAAATGGCGGCGGCTACTAAGGCAGAATTTGCCGCGCTGGAAGAATTATCCAGCCCTAGCAGTGATTTATTTAGGAGAGGTTGGGATTTACGCGGCCGAATCGAATACCTGACCAAAATCCCCACCTACTATTATTTGTATCGCGTCGGAGGGCAGGATCTGCAATCCGAGTTAGCTCGCCCCTGCCCACGCTGTGGCAGTCACGACTGGAAACTCAATGAGCCGCTATTAGATATGTTCCACTTTCGCTGCGAACCTTGCCGCATAGTGTCTAACTTGTCTTGGGATCATCAATAACTGACCCATTGATGAATGGCAAACTCGGCAGGCAAAATTGCCGAGCCGAGTTTGCCAAACAGGTTTGCAAGAGGCTTTTCAAGAGACCTTTGCACATTTCCCCGCGCTTAACGCTTACCTATCAGGTTGTGCCACATACGTTTAAAGCTGGCAACAATCCCCGGATGTTCAAGCGCTGGCATAGGCAATTCTTCATGTTTCACGGGCGGCGCGATACGTGGCGATAAGGCCTCAATAAATTCAGCTAAACTCGACGCCAATTGGGTGGAAGGAAGCTCGCCGGGGATTTCAACCCAGACACTACCATCGGCATTATCGACAGTTAGCATCTTATCGCCCTCATCAAGCAAACCAATAAACCAAGTTGCTGGTTGCTTGAGCTTTTGCTTCATCATTAAGTGGCCGATGATATTTTGTTGCAGGGCATCAAAATCTGCCTCGTTCCATACCTGCAGTAATTCGCCCGAGCCCCATGGTGAATCAAATAACACGGGCGCCGCAAAATATTCACCATAAAAGTGATTGATATCAGGCCATAATGTTAGCTCAAGCGCATGTTCAACATTCGCAAAACTGCCAAGGTGTTCACGCTTAACGGGGAGCCAAGACACCGCCTCATCGGACGCTTCATCAAACTCACCTTGAATACACAAAGATGGCTCGCCCTGCGGGTAATATCGTGGTAATTCGCCTAAAGTTGATAGGTAGGATCGATGGTAATTATCTAAAAATTTATCGAGAGCAGGCAGACAAGACACTTAAGCACAATCCAATTTCGGGTATAATGTGCGCCTATTTTGACATGGAAACAGTATTGATGACACACAATCACGATCCCTATAGTGATGCAAAAGAGCTTGCCGGCCTAACCTTAGGTAAAGCCACGGATTACCAAGCCGAGTATGATGCGTCGCTGCTGCAAGGGGTTCCTCGCTCACTTAACCGTAACGCTATCAACCTCACGGCGGAAAGTTTGCCTTTCCACGGAGCCGATATCTGGACGGCCTATGAGTTGTCATGGCTAAACGCCAAGGGCAAACCTATGGTGGCAATTGCCGACATTCAGCTAAGCCATGAAAGCCAAAATCTGATCGAGTCAAAATCCTTCAAACTGTATTTAAACAGTTTTAACCAAACCAAGTTCGACAATATCGAAGCTGTGCAAAAAACCTTAGTGCAGGATCTCGGTGAATGCGCCCAAGGCCAAGTCACAGTGAAGATTATTGAGCCTAAGAGTTTTGGTATTCAACGCGTCGTCGAGCTGCCAGGCACTTGCATTGACGATCTGGATATCGAAGTCAGCGACTATGACTTTAACCCGGATTATCTAGAAAACAGCACAGATGACAAACAGATTGTTGCCGAGACACTCAATTCTAATCTGTTGAAATCAAACTGCTTAATTACCTCTCAGCCGGACTGGGGCAGTGTGATGATCCGTTATCAAGGGCCTAAAATCGATCGCGAAAAGCTACTGCGCTATTTGATTTCGTTCCGCCAACATAACGAGTTCCATGAGCAGTGTGTCGAGCGGATTTTTGTCGATTTAAAACATTACTGCCACTGCACTAAGTTAACCGTTTACGCCCGCTATACCCGTCGCGGCGGCTTAGACATTAACCCTTACCGCAGTGATTTTGAACATCCAGGCGAGAGCCACCGCTTAGCAAGACAGTAATCGATTTCAGTAAAAAGCCCTGAATCATCAGGGCTTTTTATTGTCGGTTGTAAGTTTTTCAACCAAGCTAACCACTTAAGCGATACTCGCACTTAACCCAAATTCGCCTTAAAAATCTCTTGTACTCGGCTCAACGTGGCATTGTTTGGCAGGCTGAAATACAAGTAACCATCGCCACGGAATGCACGGTCAAGCTCAAGCAATACATGGGTTTGCTCGGCATCGCACACCAGAGAAACCTCAATCTCACGCAAACGATTAAAGCCCATATTGCGCGGCTTAAACTCTAACTCTTGGTAACAACCCGATGTGGAACGAAAGGCGCGCGTATTGAGGAAACCTTGTTCCACATCGGCTTTCACCAACACAAAACCAAGGCCGTCCATCGCCTTTAACACATGCTCAGCAATCGCCGTTGGCATAATGACCAGCGCATCGATATCGCTAGGGTCGAGCGCGGTATCTATGTCCACTCCCGTTTGTAGCCATACTTGGGATTGATTATTACGGACAGGGAGCTGAGTAAAAGGAGTTTCGGGGTGCAATTTACCTGAAAATGGGATCTCGCGGATTTCACCCGCTTGAATTTCAAAGGAGTCGGTTAAGCGCCAGCTCGCCAATCGATGGTTCTTAAAATAGTCGCCGTTATCGCTGCTCACTTTCACCTTAGTCATTAGGGCTAAGTCGAGGCCGGAGATCTGCTGCGGCACATTACCGCCTTTAACGACGATAGTGGCATGAAAGATTTGACCTGGAAGCAATCGATTATCTACTAATTGGGTATCGACCGTCGCACCACCGATACCGACAGAGGCCAGCAGTTTTTTAAACATGGGATTTCCTTATGTTGCTAAGGCTGCACAGATAAGCAGCCCTAATACAGCGTTTATTTAGTTAATTCGCAGATTTGCACTCGAGCAATAATTGCTGGAAATGCGCGCCTAAATCCTGCTGGGCAAATTGTTCACTGGCGAGTGCCATTTGCTTAAGGCTTTGCATGGCTTGCTCGACGCCCTGCTGTTCGATCAAACTTTTGGCATAGGCCGCCGCATCCGCGCCCTTTTGTAACAGGCTTGCGACTTGATCGAAGCTCACCTCTTGCTCCATCACCTTCTGTAAATCGCCGAGCAATTCGGCCACCTTAGCCGACTCCACTAAGGCGCCTTCGACGCTCACTAATTTACCGAGGGGATCTTGGCTGAGTTTTTCGGCCACACAGGCCGACACTGTGCCCGCCGCCGCACTTTGAGCGACCACATCGAGCCCGCGGCTGCGGATTTGCTCAACCACTTGTTGTAGTTGGGGATCTTGAGCAAGCCATGCCTGCTCTAATTGCTGTTTTTCATCGCCACCAAAGTAGCCACAGCCACCGAGCAGTAGCAAAGTGGTGGTCGATAAAAGGCATTTGAATTTCATGATTAACAACCTTGTCAGTGAGTTCTCTTGCGTGACTATAGCGAGCTAGGTTTAATCCAAAATGAAATATAAGCGGAGGAATAACAAAGTCAGCTGGAGGGACAAGAAACTGAATTCAAAGCAGTAATTCAAGAACGAGGGCAACCCAAGCCTTAGTGCGAAGGCCGCACTAGATGGCAGAGCACGCCGCCAATAATGCAGTGATACTGGTCAGTTGCATCGAAATAGTGACCTTCGCCAACCTGTCATCCTGCACTAAGCTGTCACCATCAGCCAAGCTGAGCCCAAAACGATATTCCTCATCAAGTCGGCCAAAATAACTCCGCCAATGCTGGGCATGGGAGCTTGTGGCATTGAGTGCAGTTTCAGGTTCGATCCGCAGCTTAATATTGGAATAAAGTGGAATACGCGATGGGAGTTGAAGATAAGAACAGGGCATAGCTTGGCTCGGTAAAGCAAAGTTCTCTTGTAGCTTGAGTTCAACCCAGTTCGGGGAGTCGACAGTTTGCAGCGCGCCACCATCAACCGCCAGCAAACTGTTTGGTGCTAAGTCAAAGGCAAAGGATTTCAGCGACTGCGCTAGGCCCAAACCCGTTGCCTTGATGTAGGATTCCTTGAGTGCCCAAAGATCAAAAAAGCGCTGCCGCTGCGCATCCTCGCCCTCAAGGGCTAATAAGCCTTCGGCTTCAATCGGGGAGAAATAATGATTAAGGATCGGGTAAATATGAGTACTGGCGCGGGAGCGCTCGATATCCACCCCCAAACCTAAACGGGGTTGCGCTGTGTTAGCGTTTTCTCCCTTGTCATCATCTTGCGCTAAGGCTATCAATAACCAGTCGCCACTGTGGCTCAAGTTAAACTCAATGCCAATACTCAGAAACTGCTCATGGTTAAGACTGGGTTTGCCCTTTGCCCCATACTCAAAACACCAATCTTGGGGGGCAATCTGTCGTTGGGAGGAGCAAGGTGAGGTTCCACCGCGAGCTTGCAGTCCTTGAGATAAGACGCAGCGCAGCGCCGCTCGCACCAATAAGCCGTTCATTTGCGCCTTGGGCGCCCGGTAACGCGCCACTTTAGCGTGCTCGTCCTCACTCAAGAGCGCCATACACGCATTCGTGCTGGCCACATCCATTTCAGTTAATGGAATAAAAAAAAGCTCAATATTCATTAATTTATCCCAACAACACTTGAGTTTAACGGCTGCCCTATTCTACTCAGTTCTACTCTCCTGACGAGCAGTATCTTAATTTTGTTTCTAATCTTATGAATTTAAATGATTATTTAAACGTGTACCCTGTGCTAAACAGGAGTTGGGCTCCTTTAAACTGTGTCATTTGAACATTAAAAAATCATTTCAAGTCCCATATGATTGTATCGAGCCGAAACCTCAGGTAATCTGCATCACCATTGTGCGTAACAAAACACATAGCTCACGGGTTTTAAGCCTAGATTAAGCATGAGTCTACACTCCGCTTTGGCAGGCAAGTTTAAGCAGTCCCGATAGATTATGTTGGATGAAAATAATAAAGATGGGACAGCACTAACAACATGAGTTCTCGAAAAGTGGGTACTCAAGCCGCGGATCATGCTCAGGCTGATAAGCCAAGCTCGGAGCATAAATCTGCCCCCAAAACGGCAAGGCACCGCAATGCCACGACCACGCCGGAGATGCGACACTTTATTCAGCAATCTGAATTGAGTGTGAGTCAGCTCGCCAAAATTTTAAATATTACCGAAGCCACAGTACGTAAATGGCGCAAGCGCGAGTCAGTGAACGACAGCCCGAATACGCCGCATCACCTCAATACCACCCTCACTCCGATGGAGGAATACGTGGTGGTGGGACTGAGATATCAGCTCAAACTGCCGTTAGACAGGCTGCTCAAGGCCACTCAAACCTTTATTAACCCCAATGTGTCCCGCTCGGGGTTGGCCCGCTGCCTTAAGCGATATGGGGTTTCGCGCCTCGATGAGTTTGATCAAGAGCTTGTGCCTAAGCAGTATTTCAATCAATTACCTATCAGCCAAGGCAGCGATGTTCAAACCTACACGGTCAACTCCGAAACCTTAGCCAAGGCGCTTGCCCTGCCAAGCACAGATGGCGATACCGTAGTACAAGTGGTGTCCCTCACCCTGCCGCCGCAATTAACCGAGGCCGAACCTAAATCGGTACTCCTTGGCATAGATAGCAAGGCAGATTGGATTTATATCGATATTTATCAAGACAGTAACACCCAAGCGGCCAATCGCTACATCGCCTATGTGCTGAAGGATGGGCCGTTTCATCTGCGTAAATTGCTGGTACGCAACTACCACACTTTTTTAGCCCGCTTTCCTGGCGTGCAAACTCCAAAAGCCATCGCTAAATCCCTTAATAAGGCAACGACCAAACGCTTTGCCAGTGGAGACTCGTTATGAGCCATACCCCATCACAGCCTCAATTATCAACCGATGAAAAAGCCGATAAGAGACTGAATAAACGCTTAAAAGATATGCCGATTGCCATCGTTGGCATGGCGAGTATCTTTGCTAACTCCCGCTATTTGAATAAGTTTTGGGATTTAATTTGCGACAAAATTGATGCAATCACCGACGTACCCGAGTCCCACTGGTCGATTGATGACTATTACGATGCGGATAAGTCCAAGGCCGATAAGAGCTACTGCAAACGCGGTGGCTTTATGCCAGAGGTCGACTTCAATCCGATGGAGTTTGGTCTGCCGCCCAATATTTTGGAACTCACCGACAGCTCACAGTTACTCTCACTGGTCGTCGCCAAGGAAGTCCTACAGGATGCCAATCTGCCAGACGATTACGACCGTGACCGCATCGGCATCACACTCGGGATTGGAGGAGGTCAAAAACTAAGCCATAGCCTCAATGCGCGCCTGCAATATCCAGTGTTGAAAAAAGTATTTAAAAGCAGTGGCCTGAGCGATGAAGATAGTGAACTGCTGATCAAAAAATTCCAAGATCAATATGTCCACTGGGAAGAAAACTCTTTCCCCGGTTCCCTTGGCAACGTGATTGCCGGACGCATCGCCAACCGTTTCGATTTAGGCGGGATGAACTGCGTCGTCGATGCTGCCTGCGCCGGTTCGCTTGCCGCCATGCGTATGGCGCTGACCGAACTGACCGAAGGTCGCAGCGACATGATGATTACCGGCGGTGTCTGTACTGACAACTCGCCCTACATGTATATGAGTTTCTCAAAGACGCCAGCCTTTACCACCAACGAACAGATTCAACCCTTCGATATCGACTCTAAGGGCATGATGATTGGCGAAGGGATCGGCATGGTCGCCTTAAAACGCCTTGACGATGCCGAGCGCGATGGCGACCGTATCTACGCGGTAATCAAAGGCGTTGGCGCATCATCGGACGGTAAATTTAAGAGCATTTATGCACCGCGTCCCGAAGGCCAAGCCAAGGCATTAGAACGCGCCTATGATGACGCAGGCTTTGCGCCGCACACCGTTGGCTTGATTGAAGCCCATGGCACAGGCACAGCCGCAGGCGATGTGGCAGAATTCAATGGCTTAACTTCAGTATTCTCGAAGGATAATGAACAGTTACAGCATATCGCCCTAGGCTCAGTTAAATCTCAGGTCGGTCATACTAAGTCCACCGCGGGCACGGCGGGTGTGATTAAAGCAGCATTGGCACTGCACCATAAAGTCTTACCGCCAACAATTAACGTCAGTCAGCCTAATCCTAAATTAAACATTGCCCGCTCGCCCTTTTATCTCAATACCGAGGCGCGCCCTTGGATCCAACGCAGTGACGATACGCCGCGCCGCGCAGGGATCAGCTCCTTCGGTTTTGGGGGCACTAACTTCCATTTAGTGCTCGAAGAATATCACCCCGAACACGCGCGCGATGACGCCTATCGCCAGCGCAGCGTGGCGCAAAGCTGGCTGTTTGCCGCCGCCGACAAAACCGCGCTGCTTGGCGAATTAAAAACCGCCCTGCAGCAAGCAACTGCCGCCAAAGCAGAACTTTCTGAGGCGCATTTTGTTGCCTTTGCAAAAGCCTACGCCCTGCGTGAACTCCCCCCGCAATCGGCCCGTCTTGGCTTTATTGCCAAGGACTATGCCCAGTTACAGACGCTGTTAACCCAAGCGATAGCGCAGCTAGAATCCAATAGCGCCGAGAGCTGGCAGTTACCCTCAGGGATAAGTTTTCGCGCCCAAGCGCTGGTCAAGGATAACAATAAGGTTGCGGCCTTATTTGCCGGTCAAGGCTCGCAATACCTGAATATGGGACTGGAAATTGCCAACAACTTCCCCGAGCTTCGCCGCCATATCCACGCCAGCGATAAAGTGTTTAGCGACCGTGGTGAGGCTTCGCTTTCAAGCGTGCTGTACCCGATCCCCGCCTTCGATGATGAATCGAGAAAAGCGCAGGAAAGTGCGTTAACCAATACCCTTTATGCCCAAAGCGCCATCGGCGCGATCTCTATGGCGCAGTACGCCCTGTTGACTCAGGCGGGTTTCGCCCCGGATATGCTCGCAGGCCATAGCTTTGGTGAACTCTCGGCCCTGTGTGCCGCAGGCGTTATCTCAATGGATGACTACATCAAGCTTGCCTTTGAACGTGGACAGGCAATGGCGCAGTCACCTCTGGATGCCGACGCCAGTCGTGATGCTGGCGTCATGTATGCCGTCATTCTTAAGCAAAAACAAGATATTGAGGCTATCAACGATTGCCTAGCGCAGTTTGACGACGTCAAGATTGCCAACTACAACTCACCGACTCAGCTGGTGATTGCTGGCGCTACCACAGCGACACAACAGGCCGCTAAGGCCATTGGCGAGTTAGGCTTTAAGGCAATTGCCCTGCCCGTTTCCGGCGCCTTCCACACGCCATTGGTTGCCCATGCGCAAAAGCCCTTTAGCGAAGCCATTGATAAGGCTCAGTTCAACACGCCAAAGATTGCCCTGTATGCCAATGGCACTGGTCAGCTACACCCTATCGAAGCCAACGCCATCAAAACCGCCTTTAAAGATCATATGCTGCAATCGGTGCACTTTAGCGAGCAGCTAGAGGCCATGTATGCCGCTGGTGCACGGGTGTTTGTCGAGTTCGGCCCGAAAAACATTCTGCAGAAGTTGACAGAAAATACCTTAGCCGCGCAGTTAAACGAGCTTTGCCTTATCAGCATTAACCCGAACCCTAAAGCTGATTCCGACAGCCAACTGCGCAGTGCTGCGGTGCAACTGGCGGTTGCGGGGGTAACACTAGGGGAAATCGACCCTTATCAAGCCGAATTGATTGCGCCAGCAACGCCTTCGGCCATGAATATCAAGCTCAACGCGACCAACTACATCAGCCCAGCGACCCGCAACAAAATGGTCGATTCGCTGCAATCGGGCAAAATTACCAGCCAAGTGCAGTATGTGGATCGCCTCGTTGAGAAAGTGGTTGAAAAAGTCGTTGAAAAACCAGTGATTGTCGAAAAAATTCTAGAAAAGGTTGTCGAAGTGGAAAAGCCAGTGGCACAAAATAGCAATACTATTCAACAACAAACGTCTGCACAGCCAGCCAACGTTGCCGCTGGACAGGCGAATCAAGATGCCCTGAGCGCCTTTTTTGCCGCCCAAACCCAGGCCGCGCAATTACATCAACAATTTTTAGCGATCCCGCAGCAATACGGCGATACCGTCAGTGCCCTGATGGCAGAGCAAGCCAAAATGGCAAGCCTTGGCATCGCCATTCCGGAGAGCCTGCAACGCTCGATGGAGCTGTTCCACCAGCATCAGGCACAAACCCTAAAGAGCCATGCTGAATTTATGCAATTGCAGACCAGCAGCAGCCAAGCGGCATTAGCCCTACTCGGCCAAATGCCAGCGCCTCAGGTTCAAGCCCCCATTCAAGCAGCACCAGTGGCGGTTGCACCAGTGGCAGTTACAGCGGCAACGCCTGTCGTTCCAGCACAGGCCCCCGTGGTTCAAGCGTTAGCCGCAGAGCCAAAAGCGACTGTTGCACCTGTGAGTGAGCCCCAAGTTCAGCAACCACAAGTGCAAACTGTGGCGACAGCAACTCGCGCGCTTTCCGAGAAGTCAGTCGTGCAGCAAATCGAGACAGCCATGCTGGCAGTGGTTGCCGATAAAACGGGTTACCCCGTTGAAATGTTAGAACTTGGCATGGATATGGAAGCCGACCTTGGTATCGATTCTATTAAGCGCGTGGAAATTCTAGGCACAGTACAGGACGAATTACCTAACCTGCAAGAACTGAGCCCTGAAGATTTAGCCGAGTGTCGCACCCTAGGGGAAATTGTCGCGCTGTTTAGCCAAGCGACTCCTGTAACAGCTGCAGCCTCAGTTAGCCATGCGACACCAAATGCAGTACTCGCAAGTGCAGTAGCTGCAAGTGCGGCGCTATCTAATGATGAAATTGAGCGCACTATGATGGCGGTGGTAGCCGACAAGACTGGCTATCCCGTGGAAATGCTGGAACTGAGCATGGATATGGAAGCCGACCTTGGTATCGATTCTATCAAACGCGTGGAAATTTTAGGCACGGTACAGGACGAGTTACCCGACCTGCCAGAACTCAGCCCTGAAGATTTAGCCGAGTGTCGCACCCTAGGGGAAATTGTCGCGCTCTTTAGCCAAGCGGCTCCTGTAGTATCGACAGCCGTAGTAGCTGCGGCCACAGTTAGCCATGCGGCACAAAATGCAGTACTCGCAAGTGCAGTCGCCACAAGTGCGGCGGTTTCTAATGATGAAATTGAGCGCACTATGATGGCGGTGGTCGCCGATAAAACGGGTTATCCCGTTGAAATGCTGGAACTCAGTATGGATATGGAAGCCGACCTTGGTATCGATTCTATTAAGCGCGTGGAAATTTTAGGCACAGTACAGGACGAGTTACCGAACCTGCCAGAACTGAGCCCAGAAGATTTAGCCGAGTGTCGCACCCTAGGGGAAATCGTCGCGCTCTTTAGCCAAGCGGCTCCTGTACCCGCTGCTGCACCAGTCAGCCATGCGACACAAAATGCAGTACTCGCAAGTGCAGTAACCACCAGCGCGGTTTCTAATGATGAAATTGAACGCACTATGATGGCGGTAGTGGCCGACAAGACCGGCTATCCCGTAGAAATGCTGGAACTCAGTATGGATATGGAAGCCGACCTTGGTATCGACTCCATTAAGCGGGTGGAAATTCTAGGCACAGTACAGGATGAGCTACCGAACCTGCCAGAACTGAGCCCAGAGGATTTAGCCGAGTGTCGCACCCTAGGGGAAATTGTGGCGCTCTTTAGCCAAGCGACTCCTGTAACAGCTACTGCCACAGTTAGCCATGCGACACAAAATGCAGTTCTCGCAAGTGCAGTCGCTGCAAGTGCGGCGCTATCTAATGGCGAGATTGAACGCACTATGATGGCGGTCGTGGCCGACAAGACCGGCTATCCCGTTGAAATGCTGGAACTCAGTATGGATATGGAAGCCGACCTTGGTATCGATTCCATCAAGCACGTGGAAATTCTAGGCACAGTACAAGATCAATTGCCAAACCTGCCAGAACTGAGCCCAGAGGATTTAGCCGAGTGTCGCACCTTGGGTGAGATTGTCTCCCTCTATGCGGGTTCGCAAGCATCAAGTGAGGCGCCGCAGCAAAACCATGCTGCGCCAATTCAAGAGATTCAAGAGGCAACTGCAGAAACCGTCGAGGAAACTATCGACCTGCCGCCCCATAGTGAGGTGATGCTAAAAAAGTTGCCAGCGGCGGCTGAGTTAGCGCGCATCATAGCGACTAGCGATGTTCAACTGACGGCAAACAGTTACGTCGTTATCGGCGACGATGGCCACAACGCGGGGGTGATTGCCGAAAAGCTTCACGCCCAAGGCGTTAAGGTCGCGGTTGTACGCTCACCGAAAACGGTTGTGACCAGCGCATCGCCACTCGATAGCCATATTGCCAGCTTCACGCTGGAGGCGATTGATGATGACAGTATTTGTGAGGTCATCAATCAGATTGAAGCGCTTGGCCAAATCGCCGGTTTTATTCATCTGCAGCCACAACATAAGTCCGATGTGGATAAAGGTGCTGGCTTAGTGCTGGCAGACGACGCCAAAGCCTCGGTCGAGCAAGCCTTCTTGTTCGCCAAACACTTACAACCGCTGTTAACTGAGCGCGACCACTGCCGCTTTGTCACCGTCAGCCGTATCGACGGTGGCTTTGGCTATATCGGCATGGACGAGTCGGCTGGCGCTGTTATTAGCCTGAGTGAACTCAACCAAGCGGCGCTCTCTGGACTCACGAAAACCTTAAATCACGAATGGCCGGGAGTGGTTTGCCGCGCGCTGGATATCGCGCCAAACTTGGACGCTAAAACGGTCGCCAATGCGGTAGTGCAGGAATACTACCTCCAAGATGCGCCAGTCGAAGTCGGTATTGATAGCGAGCTTGAGCGCACCACCTTAGTCGCTGGCAATGCCGTGCTTCGCCGCAGTGGCGCGTCTCTCTGGTCTGCGGACAAAATCCTCGTCACAGGCGGCGCTAAGGGCGTCACCTTCGAGTGCGCCTTAAGTTTAGCGAAACGCTGCAAGGCACATTTTATCCTCGCGGGTCGCAGCGCCCATCAAGGGATCCCCGCTTGGGCTCAGGGTAAAAATCGCAACGAGCTGAAAGCCGCAGCCATTGCACATCTGCAAAGCCTGGGTGATAAACCCACGCTAAAACAAGTGGATGCCTTAGTTTGGCCAGTACAAAGCAGCCTTGAAATCAGCAATGCCTTGCAGGCCTTTGAAGCCGTGGGCGCCAGCGCCGAATACTTAAGCCTGGATGTTAACGATCCTGCCGCCATTGCCAGCACTATTGCGCCTATCAGCGCCCTATCGCCCATCACGGGGATTATCCACGGCGCGGGCGTACTTGCCGATAAACATATTCAAGACAAAACCTTAAGCGAACTTGAACGCGTTTATGGCACTAAGGTGACCGGACTTAACAATCTGCTGTCAACGCTGGATCTTAGCCAGTTAACGCTCATCGCCCTGTTCTCTTCTGCGGCGGGTTTTTACGGCAATACAGGCCAGAGCGACTACGCCATGTCTAACGACATTCTCAACAAGGCCGCGCTGCAACTCGCGCAGCAATTGCCGCAAGCCAAGGTGATGAGCTTTGACTGGGGGCCTTGGGATGGCGGCATGGTCAATCCTGCGCTGAAAAAGATGTTTATCGACCGCGGGGTTTATGTCATTCCACTCAAAGCCGGTGCCGAGTTATTTGCCAGCCAATTATTGAGTGATACAGGGGCGCAGCTGTTGGTCGGAACCGATATGCAGGGCAATACTGCCAATACCGTTGAAGCTGCATCAGCAAAAAAGCCTGAAGCGGATCTAACCACGGCGTTAGATCCGCAGCCTATGGCCCAAACGGTGCCGCAAAGCATTCGCGTCATGCGCAGCCTCGACCCTAAACGCATGAGCTTTATTGAGGATCATTGCATCAACGGTCATGCGGTGTTGCCAACGGTATGCGCCATCGATTGGATGCGTGAGGCCGCCAAGGCCCATTTAGGTAAGGCGGTGAGTGTCTGCGATTATCGACTACTCAAGGGAATTATCTTCGATGAGGCGCTGCTTGCCCGCGATGCGCCTATTGAGCTCGAACTAATGCTCACGCCGCTTGCCGACGCGACACAGCAATCGACTGAGGCGTTAACCGCGCTGATAAGCTTTGAAGGTCGCCCGCAGTATCAGGCAGTGTTAGTGGCGCAGACGGATGATACGGCAGACGTGCAGCGTTTCGAGGTTGGTGAGTTGCATTCTCTGATGCAGGAGATGGCACAGCAACCCGCTATCGCGAACCGTGAGTCGCTCTACAGCGATGGCACACTGTTCCATGGCCCAAGACTGCAAGGCATAAGCGAAGTGCTCGCCTTTGATGATCAGCAGCTTATCGCTAAGGTAGCACTGCCAACGGTGGCCTTAGATGACTGTGGTGAGTTTGCGCCAAATATTGAGGATAAAGGCACACAACCCTTTGCCGAAGATCTGTTATTGCAGGCCATGCTCGTGTGGGCGCGCCTTAAATATCAAGCGGCAAGCTTACCCAGTACCATTGGCGAGTTTGTGTCCTATTCGCCCTTAGGTTTTGGCGAGAAGGCGGTATTAGTGCTGGATGTTATCAAGCATTCGTCCCGAACGCTTGAAGCCAATATTGCGCTTTATCATCAAGATGGCCGATTAAGCTGCGAGATGAAACGAGCCAAGGTTACGGTCAGTAAGACGCTCAACCAAGCGTTTTTGGCCAATAAACCTCAGCAGCCAATGCAAGAGCAGGCAGTCGCCCAAAGCTCGGCCGAGGTAAGTGTTAAGTGACACTCGACCCAAGCGCAGATGCCGCATTAAGCAATGCGGCACTAAACAGTCCGCATCCCAATGCCAAGCCACTGCGAATAGCCGTATGGCTTGGTGATGGGTGGATGCAGAGTGTGCTTAGCCATGCACCAACCGATGTCAGTAAGCTGCAGCAGTTGATGGCTTGTCGAATTAAGCTCAATGTTGAAGATAAGCCACTAATTAATAAGTCAGCCGATGAGCCAACACTGGTCGCCTTGCTCACAGAGCAACTCGACCATATTGCGCAGAAACAACTTGTTGAAATTCGCTTTGAATATCAGCAGCAAGCACGTAGTCTTTATCTGCTCGATGGACTAATGGCAGCGCAGTTACACCTGCATGCCGAGGCTTATATTTCAGCATTCGCGCAAATCCAAGCTGAAACAGCCGAAGAAACAAATACAATCAATACAAATACCGTCGAGCGCTGCTTAAACAGCGCTTTTAGCTTGGCGAAACGCGATTGTTCTCAGGCAGTTAATGGCTACGCGCAGGCAGGCAATCTTGCCAGTCAGTTGAATGTATTATCTCAAGCGGTTGAGGCGTTAAGTCATCGCAGTCTCAAAGGCATTGAACCAATGCTTGATGCCGCTGATGCAGCGCAACTTGCTGAACGACTCGCTGAACAACACGCTGAACCGCGCGCTGAAAAGCCCGTAAAAACCGCACAGAACGGCTATTGGTTTACCAAGCCCCATCAGGCAAGGGTGTTAAGCCTAAATCTCTTGGGTAAAGTCCCTAAAACTCAAACAGCCCAAAGCCTTATCTTGACCCAAGGCACTCGGCTTATCGCTCAGCCGTTGCTCAATGCTAACAGACTGTTTATTCCCATCAGTGGCAACACGCTTGAGTCTTTAACGGTACAGTTATCACAACTGATTGATTCATTAGAGTTATCGGCAAACTTTCCCGATACGGATTGGCTCAGCAGTCAAGGCAGTGATTGGTTTAAGCGCTATCAAGCACAGGATAAATTAGCTTTAGTGCTGATGGCTGGCTCAGTTGAAGAGCTAATGCAAGAAGCCAAGGCGATGCGCGCTTATATTGAAAAGACGCAACAGACTCCTGCGCCAGCGCCAGTACCAGCCCAAACGCCATCGGCCAATCTAGCCTTTAAGACCCCTGCGGGCAGTTATTTTACGCCAACACCCCTCGGCGATACGGGCTTAACCTTTGTCTACCCCGGCGTTGGCACGGTTTACCCGAATATGTTCAGCGACTTACATAGCTATTTCCCTGAGCTTTATCGCGAGCTTGAACGCGAAGGGGATTTAGCCGCCATGCTGCAGGCCGAGGCGATTTACCAAAGCGCAAATAATACGAAAAGCACAGAAAAAGATTCGGCAGAGATGAGCTTAAGCCAACTTGCGATTAGCGGTGTTGGCGCCAGTTACCTATTTAGTCGGCTGTTGACTCGAGTCTTTAATATCCAACCGCAACTCGCTCTAGGCTATTCCATGGGTGAAGCGGCCATGTGGGCAAGTTTGGATATTTGGCAAACGCCACATGCCCTGATTAACGCCACCCAAAACAGCGCCATCTTCAATCAGGAGATTTCAGGCCCACTGCTTGCGGTGCGCCGCGATTGGCAGTTGAGTGAAGATGCACCGCTAGTGTGGAATAGCTTTTTAGTGCGAGCCTCTCGCGCCGAAATTAATACCCTGCTGACTGATTTTCCACGGGTTTATCTGGCGATTGAACAGGGCGATACCTGTATTCTCGCGGGCTGCGAAGCAAGCTGCTTACAACTCCTTAAAAGGCTGAATAAGCGTGGTATTGCCAGCAATAAAGTCACCGCCATGCATACCCCGCCCTCGCAGTCACAGCACAGTGCTATCCAAGGGTTTTATACCTTGGGCATAAAGGCGAATGCCTGCGAGACTCAGGTGCGTTTTATTAGCGCGGCGCAGCAAAGCGCCGTCAGCATCGATAGCCAAAGCATTGCCAAGAGTATTGCCGACACCTTTTGTGCGCCGCTGAATTTTACCGCGCTGATTAACGCCGCGTATCAACAAGGTGCGCGCTTATTTGTCGAGGTGGGCGCCGATCGGCAAACCAGCACACTTATCGATAAAATCGGCCGCCAACTAGAGTTGGGCGCCGATGGCGTTCAAACACAGGAACAACCGATATTAGCCATGGCATGCAATGCCAAGGGCAGCGATACGATCACCAGTTTACTCAAATGCTTAGCTCAACTTATCAGCCATAGAATGCCACTCTCCCTTGCGCCGCTTATGCCTCAATCGGCAGATAAGGCTACAGCGAAAACGATAGCGCCACATTCAGCCAGCGCCAGCGCATTAGGCCATTATTCAAACGTATTCCAAGAAGGAGAACCCCTTTGAGTTCTCAAATGCATGCTCACCCGACTCAGCAAGACAGCACAGCTGTGCCAAACGACCAGCGCCAAAGCTCAAAGGCGATGCCAAAGATTGCCATCGTCGGCCTTGCCGTTCAGTATCCCGATGCCGACACACCTGAGCAGTTTTGGCAAAATCTGCTGGATAAAAAAGATTCCCGCAGCCAAATCGATGCGGCCAAACTCAATGCCAATCCAGCTGATTACCAAGGTGTTCAAGGCCAAGCCGACCGATTTTATTGCGACAAGGGCGGCTATATCCGCAACTTTCGTTTTGACCCACTGGGTTATCAGTTGCCGCCGACGGCCTTTGATGGGCTCGATGAAAGCTTTTTATGGGCATTAGATTGCAGTAAAAAAGCCCTGCTGGATGCGGGTGTGGATTTAACGGCGCCATTACTTGAACGTACAGGGATTGTAATGGGCACCCTGTCGTTCCCGACCGCAAGCTCCAATGAATTGTTTTTACCGATTTACCATCAAGCGGTTGAAAAGGCATTAAAAACTAAGCTTAATCAATCCGAATTTGCTCTAGCGCCCTTCGCCAATGCGTCGATGGTAGGCACGCAACAGGCCGCCAACGGCGCCATTGCCCACACGGCCTCTAAGTTGTTAAGCGATGCCCTCGGTCTTGGCGGCGCGCAGCTCAGTCTCGATGCAGCCTGCGCCAGCTCAGTCTATGCCCTTAAATTGGCCTGCGATTATTTAACCACGGGCAAGGCCGATATGATGCTCGCAGGCGCCGTATCGGGCGCCGATCCCTTCTTTATCAATATGGGATTTTCGATTTTCCACGCCTATCCAGACCATGGAATTTCGGCGCCTTTCGATAGCAATAGCAAAGGCTTATTCGCGGGCGAAGGCGCTGGTGTATTAGTGCTTAAGCGTTTAGAGGATGCCGAGCGCGATGGCGATAATATTTATGCCGTGGTCAGTGGTATTGGATTATCGAACGATGGCAAGGGCCAATTTGTCTTAAGCCCCAACAGTAAGGGCCAAGTGCAAGCCTTCGAGCGCGCCTATGCCACCGCTAACACGCATCCGAGCAATATTGAAGTGATTGAATGCCATGCCACCGGCACACCGCTGGGGGATAAGGTTGAACTCACTTCGATGGAGCGTTTTTTCGAAGATAAACTCGGCGGTACTAAGGCGCCGCTGATAGGTTCGGCTAAATCCAACCTTGGGCATTTACTCACAGCTGCTGGCATGCCTGGGATCATGAAAATGATCTTCGCCATGCGCTCAGGCCAGCTACCGGCGAGTATCAACCTCAAGGCGCCGATTTCATCGCCTAAGGGATTGTTTAGCGGTGATAATATCCCCACTCAGCTGCAAACTTGGCCCGATAAAACAGGCAACGATCGCCGCCATGCGGGGGTATCTGTATTTGGTTTTGGCGGCTGTAATGCCCATTTGTTGTTGGAATCCTATCAGCCAACAATTCACAGCGCCGAAAAGCAAGCCAACAAACCTGTTTATCAGCAGCAAGCATTAACCGTTATCGGCATGGCGTCGCATTTTGGGCCTTTGGCCTCCATCAATGCGTTGGATAAGGCGATATTAGCTCAAACGGATGCCTTTATCCCGCTGCCACCTAACCGCTGGAAAGGCTTAGATAAACACCCCGATATCCTTAAGCAGTTTGGCCTAAATCGCGCGCCCAAAGGCGCCTATATCGAGCAGTTTGATTTTGACTTTCTACGCTTTAAAGTGCCGCCTAATGAGGATGACAGGCTGATCTCACAGCAATTGTTGTTGATCAAAGTCGCCGACGAAGCGATTCGCGATGCCAAGTTAACCGCGGGCAGCAAGGTCGCCGTGTTAGTGGCGATGGAAACAGAGCTTGAACTGCACCAATTCCGTGGCCGGGTGAATTTGCACACCCAACTTGCAGATAGCTTAAAGCAGCAAGGCGTTCACCTCTCCAATGATGAATACCTTGCCCTCGAAGCCATCGCCATGGACAGCGTGCTCGATGCCGCCAAGCTCAATCAATACACCAGCTTTATTGGCAATATTATGGCGTCGCGCATCGCCTCGCTGTGGGATTTTAACGGCCCGGCGTTTACCATTTCAGCCGCCGAACAATCGGTCGGTCGCTGTATCGATGTGGCGCAAAACTTACTGTCCCAAGAGGCCCTTGATGGCGTAGTGATTGCCGCCGTGGATTTAAGCGGCAGTGTTGAACAGGTTATATTGAAAAACGCTCAAATCGCCGTTGATCTCGATGCCAACAGCGCGAATCCACAGTGGAAGGTGGGTGAAGGTGCGGGCGCTATCGTGCTGACAAACCAGCAAGCGAGCAACAGTCAACAAGCGAGTAACAGTTCTCAAAAGGGTTACGGCCAAATTCGTGGTCAAGCATTTGGCACACATCATCAGCTGCCCAAGCTGCTTGATTCGTTGATAACCGAAACGGCTATCGCCAATCCTTCAGCTCTCTCTGCTATCCATTTGGTTGAGCAATGTATTGCCCCAGAAGAACGACTGCCAACAGAGCAGCTATTAGCGCAGCTTAATCTTATGGGGACGCCATGCAGCCGAGTCGCCAATACCCTTGGGCATAACTTTGCCGCGGCGGGTATGGCCAGTCTTTTGAGTGCCCTGTTAAGCCTAAAGAACGGGTCTGCGGGTTCAGATAAAAACACTGATAAACAAGCATTAGTGTCAACTCAAAGCCAAGGGGTAAGTTCGCTGCTGCTGTTAAGCCAGACTGCAACTCAGGCGACGCAACTAGAACAGCGCCTTGAGCAGGACTTAACCCTAAGTGAGCAAAAACATTTAATCAAACCCGTGACGCTCGGTGGCCGCGATATCTATCAACATATTGTGGATACGCCACTGCCCGCACTTGCCGCCATCCAAGGCAAAATGCGCCAGTTGCAGCCTTTAGGCCAACAGGCAACACAAACTAAGCCCACAGAACAAGCAGCACTTGATATCAGGGCAGAAAACGTCACCCCATTTGCCACACCAATAGCAGTAGAGAGCGGTATGTCATCTAACGCACCACACCAATATTCGGCGGCTCCCTTGGCGCAGGATAGGGCGTCGCAGGATAGCGCGGCACTGTTACAAAACCAGCAACTGGTGCAAAACCAGCAATTGGCCCGCGAGGCGCACTTAGCCTTTTTACAGAGCCGTGAGCAAGGGCTCAAACTGGCCGATGCGCTGTTAAAAGCGCAATTATCCCAAACAACACAAATGGGTTCTGTTACACCCCATGTTGCCAGCAGCGCCAATGCCGCCCCCGCGGCGCAGCAAGCTGTATCAGTCGCAGAACTAAAATCAGAGTTAAAACCTGATCACGCGAATGTCGCTCCCTATACGCCACCTATTCCTGCGGCTAAGCCCTGCATTTGGAACTATCAGGATCTGGTGGAATACGCCGAGGGCGACATTGCCAAGGTCTTTGGCGCCGATTACGCCATTATCGACAGCTACGCACGCCGCGTGCGCCTGCCGACCTCGGATTATCTGCTGGTCTCGCGGGTGACCAAACTCAACGCACAAATGAACCGCTATCAACCGAGCACTATGACCACAGAGTACGACATTCCCGTGGATGCACCCTTCTTGGTTGATGGCCAAATTCCTTGGGCGGTGGCGGTCGAATCGGGTCAGTGCGATTTAATGCTGATCAGCTACTTAGGTATCGATTTTGAAAACAAAGGCGAGCGCGTCTATCGCTTGCTCGACTGCACCCTCACCTTCCTTGGGGATCTGCCCCGCGGTGGCGACACCCTGCGCTACGATATCTCCATCAACCACTTTGCCCGCAATGGCGATACCCTGCTGTTTTTCTTCTCCTACGAATGTTTCGTGGGCGATAAGCTGATCCTAAAAATGGACGGCGGCTGCGCGGGATTCTTTACCGATAAAGAACTGGCCGATGGCAAAGGGGTGATCCGCACCGAGGCCGAAATTAAGCTGCGCGAGCAAGCACAAATTGCACTGGCCAATGAATATGCGCGAAACGGCAATCAGCCACGCTTCACACCGCTACTTAACTGCGCGCAAACGGCCTTTAGTTACGACCAAATCCATCGTCTACTGAGCGCCGACATAGGTGGCTGTTTCGGCGGTGAACATGCGGCCCATCAGGCAAAGTTTGGTCTCCAGCCATCACTGTGCTTCGCCTCGGAAAAATTCCTGATGATCGAGCAAGTCAGTAAACTCGACGTGCATGGCGGCGCATGGGGCTTAGGCTTGATTGAAGGTCACAAGCAATTAGCCCCCGACCATTGGTATTTCCCCTGCCATTTCAAGGGCGACCAAGTGATGGCAGGCTCCCTCATGGCCGAAGGTTGTGGTCAGTTACTGCAATTCTTTATGTTGCATATTGGTATGCACGCAAATACACAAGCAGGTGGCGTCACAAACGGTCGTTTCCAACCCCTTGAAAACGCATCGCAAAAAGTACGCTGCCGCGGTCAGGTATTGCCACAATCTGGCACACTCACCTATCGGATGGAGGTCACCGAAATTGGCATGAGCCCTCGCCCCTATGCCAAGGCAAATATCGATATTCTGCTCAATGGCAAAGTGGTGGTGGATTTCCAAAACCTCGGGGTGATGATTAAAGAAGAAGCGGATTGCACCCGCTATTCGCACAGCAGTTCTTCACAAAGCCATTCTTCACTGAGCAATGATTCGCAAGCAGCAAATATCGCAATCCTCGCGGAACAAGCGCCGCTGATGGCGCAAATCCCAGATATGGCCGCTCCCGTAAATAAAGGCGTTGTGCCACTAAAACATGTGAGTGCGCCGATTGCACCAGCAGGCTCTAAGTACGCCAACCGCGTGCCCGACACCCTGCCGTTTACTCCCTACCATTTGTTTGAGTTTGCCACCGGCGATATTGAAAACTGCTTCGGCCCCGATTTTAGTATTTACCGTGGCTTAATCCCGCCGCGTACGCCTTGTGGCGATTTGCAACTCACCACCCGTGTGGTGGCCATTGAGGGCAAACGTGGCGAGCTAAAAAAGCCATCCTCCTGTATTGCCGAGTATGAAGTGCCCAGCAACGCGTGGTATTACGCTAAAAACAGCCATCATGCCGTGATGCCCTATTCTGTGCTGATGGAAATATCATTGCAGCCCAATGGCTTTATCTCGGGTTATATGGGCACGACCTTAGGCTTCCCGGGACAGGAGTTATTCTTCCGCAACCTCGACGGCAGTGGCAAGTTACTGCGCGAAGTGGATTTACGCGGTAAGACCATAGTCAACGATTCGCGACTGCTGTCCACCGTGATTGCTGGCAGCAATATCATTCAAAACTTTAGTTTCGAACTGAGCTGCGATGGCTCGCCTTTCTACCGTGGTAATGCGGTTTTCGGTTACTTTAAGGCCGATGCGCTTAAAAACCAGTTGGGTATCGACAATGGTAAAATCACCCAAGCGTGGCACCTTGAACGCGGTATTAAAGCCGACAGCCAAATCAATCTGTTAGATAAAAATGGCCGCAGTTTCGTGGCGCCGCAGGGCAAGCCACACTACCGCCTCGCGGGTGGGCAACTGAACTTTATCGACAAGGCCGAGATTGTAAAAACTGGCGGTAAGAAGGGACTGGGATACTTGTACGCCGAGCGCACCATTGACCCGATCGATTGGTTCTTCCAATTCCATTTCCATCAGGACCCAGTAATGCCAGGCTCCCTAGGCGTCGAGGCGATTATCGAATTACTGCAAACCTATGCCATAGACCAAGACCTAGGCGCAGGCTTCAATAATCCGAGATTTGGCCAAATTCTGTCAGAAATTAAATGGAAGTATCGCGGTCAAATTAATCCATTAAACAAACAGATGTCGCTGGATGTGCATATCACCAGTATTGAAGATAAAGACGGTAAACGCATCATCAAGGGCGATGCCAACCTGAGTAAGGATGGCCTGCGCATTTATGAGGTGACCGATATTGCTATCTGCATCGAAGAGGCATAGCGCTTGCGCGTAACTTGCAGCATTAGCCACAGTTAGCTTAAGAACAATTGGTTTCAGAACAATAGACTGCCGCAGTGCAAGGGAATAGCCCCACTGCGGCAAACAAATTCAGGCCCCGAACACCTAAAAGTGAAAAGCCCAAATGACGAATACCACACTCGATAATAATAAGCTCAGTCCTTGGCCATGGCAGGTTGATGAAGCCGCCATCAGTTTCGATATCGATTCCCTTGGCAAAAAGCTTAAAGATCTCAATCAAGCCTGTTACTTAGTCAATCATGCCGAAAAAGGCCTAGGCATAGCCCAAAGTGCCGAGGTTGTGGGTCTTGCAGAAGCTCAACCCAGCAATGGCTTACACAAAAGCAATGGTTTGCATCCTGTGAGCGCCTTCGCCCCCGCCCTTGGCACCCAAAGCTTGGGTGACAGTAACTTTCGCCGTGTGCATGGGGTGAAATACGCCTACTACGCGGGCGCCATGGCCAACGGCATCGCCTCGGAAGAGTTAGTTATCGCTCTTGGTCAAGCGGGCATTCTGTGTTCCTTTGGCGCGGCAGGGTTAATTCCATCGCGCGTTGAAGCCGCGATTAAACGCATTCAAGCGGCATTGCCCAATGGCCCCTACGCCTTTAACTTGATCCACAGCCCGAGCGAACCAGCGCTTGAACGTGGCAGTGTCGAACTCTTCCTCAAGCATCAAGTGCGTACGGTTGAGGCTTCGGCCTTCTTGGGCTTAACACCGCAAATCGTCTATTACCGCGCCGCAGGCCTGAGTCGCGACGCCAACGGCGAGATTGTGATTGGCAATAAAGTGATTGCTAAAATCAGCCGTACCGAGGTGGCGACCAAGTTTATGGAGCCAGCCCCGGTTAAGATGCTCCAACAATTAGTGAACGAAGGGCTTATCAGCGAAGATCAAATGTTGATGGCGCAATCTGTCCCAATGGCCGATGACATTACCGCCGAAGCCGACTCTGGCGGCCACACTGACAATCGCCCTCTGGTCACGTTATTACCGACCATTTTGGCGCTAAAAGATACCATTCAAGCCAAGTACCAGTACAAAACGCCGATCCGTGTGGGCGCAGGTGGTGGTATCGGCACGCCCGATGCGGCGCTGGCGACCTTCAATATGGGCGCGGCCTATATTGTCACCGGCTCAATCAACCAAGCCTGTGTTGAGGCAGGAGCGAGCGAACACACCCGTAAATTACTCGCCACCACTGAAATGGCCGATGTGACTATGGCGCCCGCCGCCGATATGTTTGAAATGGGCGTCAAGTTACAAGTAGTTAAGCGCGGCACCCTATTCCCAATGCGCGCCAATAAACTCTATGAGATTTACACCCGCTACGACTCGATTGAGGCGATTCCAACAGAGGAAAGACAAAAGCTGGAAGAGCAAGTGTTTCGCGCCTCATTAGATGAGATTTGGGCAGGCACTGTGGCGCACTTTAATGAGCGCGATCCTAAGCAAATTGAGCGCGCGCTGGATAACCCAAAACGCAAAATGGCGCTGATTTTCCGTTGGTATTTGGGTCTTTCGAGCCGCTGGTCAAACACGGGCGAAGTTGGCCGCGAAATGGATTACCAGATTTGGGCTGGCCCCGCCCTCGGCGCCTTTAATGCTTGGGCAAAAGGTAGTTATTTAGATGATTATCGCGAGCGCAATGCGGTCGATTTGGCAAAACATTTAATGCAAGGCGCGGCCTACCAAGCACGGATTAACCTGTTGTTATCCCAAGGGGTAAGTATTCCGGTCAGCTTGCAACGCTGGAAACCACTGCAACGCTGCTAATTCGCTTTGGTAAACTTTATTGAGCGGGTTAAGTGAAAACTTAACCCGCTTTTTTGGGGTTAAATTGGGGGGTAAATTCTGGGTTTCATTTTTGGCTCTATTACGGGTTCAGTTCCGCTCGACATGGTGCAATCAATCGAATACATAATGCCAAAAGCCGATTGGAGTTCCGTTTCCGCTCTGCATTGTCACTTCAGTGGCACGCCGTAAACCCATCCCTGGGGGCTCAACGGAAAAATCCCTTTTTCCGATGTCCACTGCCGTGACAATGCTCGCCTGCAACACTTATCTGCAATCAATCGAAAACATAAGGCAAGATTTAAAATTGGGTTGTAGCGGAAACGTTGATAAATGCAATCGTCCCAAAACTCTATATAAATCATGGTTTGTGAATAAAGTTATTGCCATGCAAAAGTGTTGTTTTTGCGCACAATTTCTGATGTACTTCTTATCCAATTTAATATTCAATAACTTAGAAATAATGCGCAGCACAAAAAATTTAGAAATCATGCAGATGCGTACTTTCTATGCAGAAGGATATTTGTTATCGTACAAACCTATCATTAAATCAGTAAGTTGCGAGTTATTTTACACCTAGTAAAAACTAAAATCTTGCGTATACGCACTGCACAGGGAGAATCACTTGTCTAAACAGCTATCGCCCGCTGGAATCATGGCCCTAAAAGAAGCTCTCTGTTCTGTTTACTGGTACAAATCCGAGCTTCGCGGTTTTCTGCAACTCTGCTTATCAAAGCCCGGCCTTCTGAACAATTTCAACTGGGAAAACTATAAACGTCAAATAGCATCCGACGTTGTTGATTACCTCGTAGCAAACCCCGCGGCTCACCTCGGTGACTTAACAAATATATGCTACGAACTATGCAAGCTAACCGACTTCTCACACCTAAAGCCTTTGGACGACGGGCCACAAAAGGTCGAGAAAGCACGCAATGCAGTCAAGCAACTCAAACACCTTGTTGAGCCTCATCAGGACATTAAGAAGGAACAAGACGAGATTAAGCGGCGGCAGGAACTTGCAGCAAAAAAACTTCGTGAAAATGCTGCCGTTCGTCAGAAGTTGGAAACAATAAAAAACCGATATATGGCCTTGGTCGGGTCAAACAACGCACAAAATAGAGGCTTCGAACTTGAGCGTGTGATGTATGAACTGTTTGAGCTATTTGACCTAGATCCTAAAGCATCCTTCAAGAATCTCGGCGAACAAATTGACGGTGCTTTTTCTCTAGAAGGTACGGAGTATTTGTTTGAGGCAAAGTGGCAAAAGGAAATGGTCAATAAAGCTGACTTGGCAGTATTCACCGATAAGGTTAAAACGAAACTCGAAAATACTCTCGGCATATTTCTGTCAATCAATGGCTTCTCGGTAGACGGCGTTGCAGCACATCAAGCTGGTGGCGCGTCAATATTGCTTGTAGATGGCAGCGATCTTATGGCTGTCTTTGAAGAGCGAATTGATTTTACAAGCCTCCTACTCAGGAAGAAACGCCATGCGGCTCAGACGGGGCAAATTTATTTCAGCTACTACCAAATGATCGCCTCCTGCAGTGGTTAGCCCATCATTCTACCGAACCTTGAGCATAACGCTGCGCAAGGTCATCGCTGAATTGAAAAAAATCAATAACATTGCGTGCTTTTGCTTTGCCAATAATCTGTCCTAACTAAAATTACTGTAATAGAGTCATCAAAAGTGGCTGAACTGTATAGGAGCAAAAAAGCTTTTTATTTCAAAGCTAATCGAATTTTAATTATGAAATATTTCAACCTTTTCAATTAAAAAAAGACATTGTTTGGAAAAATATAAGCAATAAGATGCAAAGGTTCGTCGGTTTCTCAATCTAGCAATCAACACCTTAATCTAAGCCGATACTCAAAAAGGATCGGCTTTTTATGCTTTTTCATTCGATTTCCCCACTGCAACTCTTACCGAATCGCAGGTAAAAATTGCCTATCTCGCTTATATCAGTCAATACTCCCGTCAGTACAGCATTTAAAAATAATCTTAATATTCAATAAATTAAATTAAAACCTCAAAGTTGGCATTAAGCTCGCAATATCCCCTTTGTGAGTTTATTGCTGGATTGAATGATAACGGGATGTAAGACGTAACCTAGCTCACTCAACTCGCTCTCAACAACGAACTCCACTAGCTCGCTCGAGGTATATGTGCAAAGTGAAAGTAGACAGAAAAACCGAAATAAGACAAAGGAGGTGGCTATGTTAGGTTGGACCTTAATGTTTCTGGTTGTGGCCATTATCGCCGGACTGTTTGGATTTACGGGGATCGCTGGCGCCGCAGCGGGGATCGCAAAGATTATTTTCTTCCTATTTATTGTATTACTCGTGATTTCCCTGCTGGTCAATGCCCTTAAGGGCAAGGCACCACGCGCTTAAATTGGATAAAAGGAGAATCGATATGAAACCTATGACCATAATTACCACCGCATTTTTAGCCTTATTATTAACTTTTGGGCTGTCAGCCTGTAGCGACAACCACGCCGAGGATGCAGGCGAAAAAATCGATGAAGCCATCACTGATACCGGCAATGCGATTGAAGATGCCTGTGAAGAACTGAAAGAAGGCGTTAAAGCGAAAGATACCCGCTGCTAGAACGGATGACGGCGAGTAGATAGTCCCGCAAACGAGCCTATCAGGGGAACCACAGTTCAATTGAGTACCACCGAGCCACTTTATCGCGACAGACATTGGTCACGATAAAGTGGGTTTCCCTGAGGCTCGCCGCTTATCAATGGAGGAGATACCAATGCTGAGTAGGATCCACATTAAGTATTTCTACCTGTTCGGAGCGCTGTTATTTGGCTATTTTGCCGTAACGGGGCATTCTCCCATTCTCACCTTTATTTGGGCATGGAGCAGCCTATCCCTCGCCCTTGTCGGCTCAGCCTATTGGCTTAATCTCGCCAGTATTTTTAGAAAACGTCAGGATGGCTCCATCCCTTGGTATATTCGTTGGGGTTTTATTCCGTTTTTATTAGGATGCCGACTCTATAATCTTTGGGCGCGGCTCCGTGATAGCGTGCCCTCAATGCAAGCCATTGATAAATATCTGTACTTGAGTAGCCGCTTAAGCGCTGCTGATTTACCTAAACTGAATCGTTATGGCATTACCGCTATTATAGATGTCACCGCCGAATTCGACGGCCTCGATGTGTCCCTGTATGAGGATCATATCGACTATCTGAATATCCCTATTCTTGACCACAGCGTGCCGACTAGCGCCCAATTAAATCAGGCGATTAACTGGTTACACCGTCAAGTACGCGCCCAAAAGCGGGTATTAATCCACTGTGCGCTCGGCCGCGGGCGATCCGTAATGGTGCTGGCCGCTTATCTTGTGTGCCGCCGCCCCAAGCTCAGCTTTGCCGAGGTGCTGCAACAGATTAAAAGCATTCGTAAAACCGCAGGGTTAAATCGCTGGCAACTTAAAGCGCTGGAGCAGATGTACACTCAAGGGGAAATCAAACTGCATAAGCGAGCCTGGATTATCGCCAATCCCGTCTCTGGCGCGGGTAAATGGCAGACCCATGGCGAACAAATTTGCACTGAACTGAAACGCTATTTTGAGGTGCAGTTAGCGCTCACCACGCCAGAGATTAGCGCCCAAACCCAAGCGAAAAAAGCCCGGCTTCAGGGAGCCGATATCATCATCGCTTGCGGGGGTGATGGCACAGTCACTGAGGTCGCGGCGGAGATTATCGACACCGATATCACCTTAGGCATTATCCCGCTAGGCACCACTAATGCCCTATCACACGCCCTCTTTGGTTTAAGCAGTAAGCTCAATGCCGTCTCCCAAGCCCTTGATAATATTATCCAAGGCCAGACACAGACCATAGACACGGCGCGTTGCAATGAGCGGCTGGTGTTACTACTGGTCGGCATTGGGTTTGAGCAACAAATGATTGAGTCGGCGAGCCGCGAGCGTAAAAATGCCCTCGGCCAACTCGCCTACCTCGATGGTTTGTGGCGCGCGGTGAACACCGACACCAACCTAGAGTTGCAGCTGACTTTAGATGACCAGGCCCCAATGACAGTGCAAACCCACAGCCTAGTGGTTGCCAATGCCGCACCTTTTACCAGCTTACTCGCCCAAGGTAAGGGCGAACCCAATATGACCGACGGCTTGTTGGATATCACTTGGTTAGATTCAAATAATGAGCCGAATGAACAGCTTATCAGTCTGGCTGAACTGGCTTTTACCGGCTGGATTAAAGAGGCCACCAATAGTGACTCTGCGCCCTCGGCCAACACGGGTAAAGTGAAACATGCCCATGCTAAAAGGGTGAAGATCAGCAGTCAGCCCCCATGCAAGTATGTGATTGATGGCGAGATTTGTGAGCCGGAGGAACTCAATATCGATATCCTGCCCGCCTCTTTGAAGGTGTTTGTGCCCTATCAAGCACAAAATGCTGAACCGCAGTCAGAATCAAAAATAAGCTAACACTTTTAAAATCAACTCTGAATCAAACTATGAATCAAAGCTGAATCAATGCATTAGCTTATTTTCAGGCATTTAATGTAGGTTACTACTTGGCGACGCTATTGCTAACGGAATCTTCGCTAATGGCATCAACAACAGTTTGAGCGTCTGACTCCTGCTCATATTTACTGAGCTTGTTATAGAGGGTTTTAACGCTGATTCCAAGCTGCTCGGCGGTGTCGGTCTTATTGCCCTGACTCGTTTCAAGCGCTTGGTAAATGGCGATTTTTTCCAGCTCCTCAAGGCGCATACCTTGGGGGATCACCACATTTTCCTCCGCAGCCGCCTCCTTATCCAAACTGGGCGTAAGCTGTAAATGCTCAGGGGTAATCTCATGGTCCGCCAGAATATAAGCGCGCTCGATAGCATGCTTTAACTCGCGCACATTCCCCGGCCAAGCGTGAGCCGCAATCGCCTCTAAACTTGAGGGCGAGAACACTTTGCTCTGTTTTTCCGCCGCATTGCGATAGGCCAGAAAATGCTTCGCAAGTCCGACTATATCTTCCCCACGCTCCCGCAATGGCGGCACTTGAATGGGGAAATGCGCTAAGCGAAAGTACAAATCCTCCCGCAGTTGTCCTTGCTCAATCGCCACTAAAGGATCGCGGTTTGTCGCCGCCACAATACGCACATTGGCCTTGAGCACCTTAGGGCTGCCGACGGGACGATATTCATTATTTTCGAGCACTCTTAACAGCTTAACTTGATGCTCTAGGGGCATTTCGGTGACTTCATCGAGGAATAAGGTGCCGCCTTCGGCCTGCTCAAATACCCCTTGATGATCGCGATTCGCGCCAGTGAAAGAGCCTTTTACATGGCCGAAGAGTTCACTATCAACCAATTCAGGGCTCAAGGCGCCACAGTTAATCGCAATATAGGGCTTATTCACCCGCGGGCTGGCTAAGTGAATGGTATTGGCAACCAGTTCTTTACCCGCGCCACTCTCGCCGATAATCAACACATTGCTCTCGGCGGCCGACACCCGGCGGATAGTGCGATACAAGCGGTGCATAGGTAACGAGGAGCCCACCAGCAGACCATATTGGTCTAATTCGCTGGCAAAGGGGCGAATGCGCGTCGAAGTGTTGGCAACCAAATGCAGGGCAAAATCCGCTAAGGTTTCGCACAGCAACGACATATCGATGGGCTTACGGAAATGGTAGCCCGCGTATTTGGATAAGAGTTTATCGAGATGAGGATTCGGTAGGCCATCGGAGAGAAAAATAAACTCCACATCCGCAATGGCGCTGGACTCGAGTAAGGCTAAGTAATCTTCACGGCTTAGACGGGGCAGCTCAATGATCGCCACATCGATACGATTGGCCTCCAGCTGACTAATCCAAGATAAATCATCGGTACTGCGTAGCTTGTTGTAGGTCTGCGCGCCCTCGAGCTGTACTAATGCCTGCTCGGTCTCGAAGTCCTGTAGATGATAGAAAAGCGTTGGTCGGATCATCTTGTGCCACTCCCTGTGAATGAAGCACCACTGTATGCCAGCCGTGAAATTTTAACAATCTCAACGGTAAGAGTTGCCGATAATAAGCGAGGCACTGGTGACAATGGATAAATATCATCATTTAAATCAAGCCATTAACTTATCATTAAAAAGTGAACGAAATATGCATAGAAGCTGAATGAAACTGAAATTTCCATAAAATGTTGGGCAATCCGTGTCGGCGGAGCAGCCCAAACTACCACAGGAGGTCGTTATGACGTCTAATGTTGCGCAACATCAGACCGAGTTGAGCGCCGATATTAAGCTGGTTAATGAGTTAATCGAGCTGACCCAAACCGGCGTTGATTTTTATACTCGGGCCAATACCACTGTCGATGACTACAGCCTAAAACGCATTTTTATTGCCCAAATCAAGACGTATCAAGGGATGCTGGCGCGATTTAGGCAACTGCTCGCCCAAACATTACAACAAATGGGCCCGCACATAGGTCCGCACTCGGTGCCGTCGTCGCAGACTCGGCCCTACGCCGATGTCGATGCTTTACTTATTAAACAGCAACTCGCCGATGCCCTCGCCGTACTCTGCGAGCTTGAGCGTCAGCGCCTTAATCACCTCAAACAGTTAATTAAAAAGGCCAATCACCCAAGGTTAATCAGCCAATTGGCCGAGGATATTGCCTGGCTACAAATCCATCTAGATACCTTACACCTGCGTAGCCAAGCCCTGTAAGGCAGCAATGCCAGCCAATAACGCGGCCAACTGAGCCGCGTTTTTGTTGCCTGCGATCTATTTGAGCTTAACGCCTATCCCACTTAAGCCAAAAAGCTTAATTACCCTCGGTAATATTTACATTTTGTCGGTAAAAAGCGCCGATTTGGCGATTAAGCCAAACACCTAAAACAACTTACAAATAACACTTAACCCATTTAAAATCAGCTAGATATAAATATTGGCACGATTCACGCTTTAGTATCTTCGAGATAACAACGGAGGATATCATTATGAAAAACACGACAACTTTAGCTTTAACCACCTTACTTGTCGGTTCTATCAGTTTAAATGTGGCCGCCGCACAGGATTGGAAAGATGATGCCAAAGATGCTTGGATCGATGGCAAGGCCGAAACGACTTTGTTGCTCAATACTAACCTCAACTCCTTTGACATTATGACCGACGTGAAAAACGGCCATGTCACTTTAACGGGTCAAGTGGAGAGCAGTGTCGATAAGGCGCTCGCCGCGGAGCTCATCAAAAGCTTAGATGGCGTAAAAGGGGTAGATAACAAGTTAACCGTGATGAAAGAAGACGAAGGCACCAATGAGGTGGTGAAGACCTTAACCGACTCTAAGGTCGCAACGGTCGTAAAAACCCGTCTGTTGTTCTCGACCGACGTATCGGGCACCCAAATTAACGTCGATGTTGCCGATGGCGTAGTGACCTTACAGGGTGAAGTGGCTAGCGATGCCGAGCGTCAATTAGCCCTGACCATTGCTAAAAATACCGATGATGTGAAAAAGGTCGTCGATAAAATCAAAGTCAAAACCTCATAATGGTCCTGACATGCAGCCCTTGCTAATTCAGCTCTTAATAACTCAGCTGTTGGTATTAGTCACTCGGGCAAAAACCACAAAACCAGCTTCGGCTGGTTTTGTTTTATTGGCGCGATGTTATGTTCATCATGCCTTAGGCTTCGGCTTCCTGTTCGATGCAGAAGCTAAATTCATAAAAATGTTGGCCATTTTCGATGCTTATCGCCATAGTGCCATATAACCCAACGAGTTCACCCGCGCCAGAATGGGGGACAACCTCAAGGTGTAAACGGTTTTGCCCATCGGTCATAATGCCAAAATGTTGCAGCACAAAACTGCCCTGCCTGCCGCACAGTTTACCTACGACTTGCTCTATCGCCACGTAACCTGCCGAGCCTTTTACCGCCGTCATGGCACTGAGCATTTCGCCTTGGCTGCGAGCTTCTAGCTCACCATAAAAGCTTTTATCTAAGGTCATTCTGCCCAAGTTCATGCCGCCCACACCTGTGGCATAGGCACTCTCGGGATTGAGCTTAACATCAAATTTGCCCGTGACTTTGGTCATTTCCATGACTCGCTCCTTGTTTTAATTTTATGCTTTATGCCAAAACCTTAGCTTTCCCAGCCGCTAGGTGAAATAAATACCTCAGCCGTAGCTGAGGTAAAATTAACTTAGCATAAGCCCAGATATAAACCTAATGCAGTGCTTTGATTTCCGATTCACTCACACCGACTTCAAGGGTTTTCGCCACGTTAGGCTCCTCTGCCATAGGTTGGCCCGCCGCCCTATCGCGGTAGGTAATAGCAACTTTAAACGGCGCTTCAAAGGGATACACGGGTTCAATACTATCGACTTCGATACGATCGCCAATAAACACACTGCCTAAGTGCACTAATCGATTTTGAGCATAATCTAAGCTAAACAAGCCAAGATACCAAAATACCCCCGAACCTTGATTCGTGACGATATAAGGCGCCACAAAAGGCATGGTTTGCTGCTTAGGATCGTCCTGTAATGGAGCATCACTTTGGGTATCAGGCTCTAATGCGGGGTCAAAATTAAGCGGCGTAATCCGCATATAATCCAGCAATACCCGCCCCTTTTCTTCACCTTGTTGATAATCCCCCAGCGCAAATTCCGTTTGCTTGATGTTAATAAAGTGCGTCAATACCACGGGCAGTTGGCTATCGGGCAGCTTCACTTCAAAGGGATTGGCCGTATTCAAACTAAAGAGTTTCAGCATCACCTCGGAGGCATTCGCCACCGGTTTGACCTCACTTGGCACCACAGATTCGATGGCATCTTCACTGGAAGATAATGCCGCCTCTTTGGCTTTTGCCTTCGCATCGGCCTGCGCCATGGCCTCATCGTATTGCAGCACTTGGCCATCTTCCATGACCATGTAGATATCATCATTGGTCATGTTAAAACGATAAATGCCCGCGGCAAGAATACTGAGCACAAGGACAGTCGCCGCTATCGTTAATTTAACAAACATACTCATTATCTCCCCCAATATCCTAGTCGCGGCATATTTCACTCTTATGATAAAATCCGCCTTGCTGATAGCATCAAAAAATCACCCTTCCGACAAGGTCAAAACCGCTTATTTTTGCTTTTAGTCAGCCTAAGTTCAGCAAGTGGACACATGCTGATATATATGATTTAGACTTTTCATTCCCGCTCCCAATCGGGCTATAATTCTTTCCGCTAAATACATAGCCCACAGTATAACCGTACCTTTAAGGATCTCATTGCCTATGACCAATGCATCAACTAGCCCTTTTGCTGTGTTAAACCAAAGCACTGCAAACTCGTTTAATGAACAGAAAAACCTGATTAAACGGGTCTTTAAAGGCAAGCCTGTGCAATGTCCAAGCTGCAATCAAACCCTCAAAGTCATCTTGCCGGAAACGGCTAAAGCCGACCAAGCCGCAGGCATTTTCTGCCCTAAGGGCTGTACCGATATCGAGCTGGATATGGAAGCCGTGGCAGGTATCTAAGCCTCTATTAGGATGAGCGTAATTGTCCTCGAAAATAATAGCGGTAATATCCCACCAGATTACTGCCAATAAACAGCAGCTCCATCAATACCGCCACGGGTGAGCCAACTAAGATATTGTGGCACAACCAAAAACTGGTGCCGACGATCATCAATAAGCGCAGATTTTTATCCGCCTGACAAAAGGCGGCGCGGGTTTGAAACAGCGTTCCAATACAACTTATCACGCTCACAAGCCCGCTGTAGGTCAAGCCGCTCATCAGCACCGCCGCCCCGCTAAAACCCCACATGGCCTTTTTAGACGTAGTAAAAATGCTGGTGAGGTAACGCACAGTGGCAATCCCCATCAGGCCTGCGGCCGTCCATTGTGCCAATAAGCAAAAATGGATGGAGATTAGGATGCCCGAGACGAACAAGCAGGCGACGATGCGCTCACGCGCCTTAAATTGAAACGACATTAAATCGAAAACGATGGCAATCGCCACCAATAGTTGCGACAGGGTAAAAGCACTCAAGATAGGCTCCTTTAAGAAACAATATCAGCTTATAAAATAAGCAGATACATTCAGCTGTGACTCAGACGTAGAGTCGAGGAGCATGCAGGGGATGACCTAAAAGTGCATTAACTTAAGTTAACTGACTGGCTGTTTATAGTGAATCTTGCAAACGTCTACGGATCCGCGACAGGCTAATCGCAGTGATACCAATATAATTAGCCAGTTGGGCATGGGTTAAACGCTCAACCCAGAGGGGAAAGTATTGGAGTAAATGTAAGTAACGTTGCTCAGGTGTATTGAGCAGCAAAAAGGCTTCTTTTTGTTCTTTATACAATAATTGCTGTTTGAGCAGCGCCAGTTGCACTTGCTGCATCGATGGCTCGTTTAGCACGGCAAGTGGTAATTGTACTAGCCTACAAGCAGTGACGGTTTCTAACTGATAGGGCGCAATACCCTGCTTTAACCAACTGCTATATAAGAAACAAAGCTCACCTTCGAAGTAAAACTCCTTGCAGCGCTCACTGCCCTCTTGGGTATAGTGGCAAGCGCGCACTATGCCATCCACCACAAAATAGGCAAATGGCTGACGCTCGCCTTGGGGTAACAAGCACTCGCCGGGCTGGCATACCAACGCCCTTGCTTGACTGAGTAGCGGCGCTAAGTGCTCGGGCTCGGCCCCTAAGGCGAGCAAATATTGCCAAAGGGGATGGATTGCCTGCTCAGTTGCCGCCTGATGAGCCGATGCAGAGTGCGCAGTCATTGCATTACCAGCTTTGCCATTCATACTCGACCAAGGGCGCTTGGTGTGGCGCATCCTTAAGGCCTAAGGCCACCTTAAATACCCGATTCGGTGGAATGATGCCGACACCTTTTGGGGTGCCTGTCATCACAATGTCGCCGTCTTCTAAGGTGGTAAAGCTTTGTAATTCTTCTAGAATCGTCTGCGGATTATAGATCATTAACTCAATATGGCCCGCTTGGGTTAACACCCCGTCTATCGTTAAGCTGAACTCAAATGCCGCGCTGGCATCATCGATAGCAACAAAAGGGCTAAAGAGCGCCGCGCCATCGAAGGCTTTGGCCTTTTCCCAGGGTAATCCCTTGGTTTTCAGTTTGCTTTGCAGCTCTCGCTTAGTGAGATCCAGCCCGACCCCAACATGGCTAAAACGCCCCTGCTGATAGATAAAACACAACTCAGTTTCATAGTGCAGCGCCTCACCTAAATGCTCAGCATGCAGCACAGTGCTAATCGCCGAGTTGGGTTTGAAAAACACCACCATATCTTCGGGAATGTCATTACCCAGCTCATGGATATGGTCGACATAATTTCGCCCAATACACAGAATTTTACTCGGGCAAATCTGTTTATCACCGACGTTAACAGTCTTCATTTGACTCCTCATTACGCTATTGGCTTTAAAGCTAAGGCGCAGTAAATATCAGGCGTATTCCATTAAAAATTCATCGAGTTGTTCGTTGGCGATTTCAATTTCATCCCCTTCAAACTGCGCAATATGGAACATGCCCTCACCTTCATTGGTCACAGGTATATTGCTGATCCCTATGATAATGCCATCGGTGGGCGCGCGAATGGCTACGCTATCGCCTCCATGCGGACTCACAATATGGGCGATGATATACCCCTTGTTAACCCGTTGCCCGAGTTTAAGCTTCATATTCACTAAACCATCGGACTCACTGCGAACCCAATAACTGCGTATTGCGCTGACACTGGCAACCTTGTTGCTGACTCGCCCCTTGAGCATACCCAGGCTTCGCATCACATTGAGTACACCCTTAAGACCCGACTTAATCGCCAGCTCACTAAAGCGCAGTGCCTCACCCGCCTCATACAAAATACAGGGAATGCCCTGCTGGTTCGCATAGCCACGCATCGACACGCTGCGCGCCTTGGAGTGCATGATAAGTGGTGCGCCGAAGGCATTCGCCATGGCTAACATGGTTTCATCGCCAGTATCACAACGGATCTGCGGCAAGTTATCTCTATGAATTGCGCCCGTATGTAAATCAATCACATGGGTCGCATGCACCAGTAATTGGGTCGCAAAAAGGTTGGCTAAACGACTCGCCAGCGCACCTTTGCTTGAGCCGGGGAAACAACGATTGAGATCGCGCCTATCGGGAAGATAACGGGATTGTTGAATAAAACCAAACACATTGACTATGGGCACCACTATCAAAGTGCCTGCTAGATTTTTAGGATTGACGCGCCCAAGCAAGCGCCTGCAGATCTCAATGCCATTGAGCTCATCGCCATGGATGGCGGCGCAGACTAACAGTGTCGGGCCAGGTTTGAGGCCATGGAACACTTCCACGTGAATATCGAGTTGGGTATCGGTATAGAGCTTAGCGGCGGGTAGTTTTATCCCCATTTGCGTGCCCGCAACGACTCGCTTGCCTTCAATTTCAAACGCTTCGCGTTTTTTTACCATAGTCACTCCCTGATGCTATCCCTAAAAACGCCATACGGCACTTTGTCTCTCGCCCCAAAACTGGGCCGATTACCGTTCAAAGTGAGCAAGCCAAGTCTTTAAAATCTGCTGCAATATTTCACGCTCGGCGCTAGGCACCCCTGCCAATAACGCGCTCTGGCATTGAATATGTTTGGGCAGCGCCGCGTCAATCAATGACTTGCCTTCTGCGGTGAGCGACACATGCACGGCGCGGCGGTCTTCCTTACTGTGCTCACGGGCAATCAGCCCTTTATTTTCAAGCCGGTCTAAGCGACTGGTCATGGCGCCCGAGCTTAACATCATGCTCTGATACAGCTGCGAAGGCGATAGCATATAAGGCTCGCCCGAACGTCTGAGCGTCGCGAGCACATCAAATTCCCCCTGACCTAGGCCAAATTCGCCGTGACACAGGGCGATGGCGTTTTCCATATATTTGGTCAGGCGCGCGATGCGCCCTAACACCGCCATCGGGACCAAATCCTCTGTCACCCCTTGAGCCTGCCACTGCCCAAGGATGATATCCAATCCGTCTTCAGACGTTACGAGTGCCTGCTGAGTATCGAGTGCTGGTTGATTTTCTGCCATGGTTTTATCTCTACATAAAGATTCTTTACATGCTAACCATTTTACCGCAGAATTTACATATCTTTATATAAAGATACTTTCCATAAAGTTTAAGTCGGTTTCACAGTGCAAACTGTTCAACGAATTGTGTTAGCCATTTTTATTCGACCCTGCATAGGAGTATGCGATGTCTCATATTTTATCCCCTAGGGGCAATCAACTGATGATAGGTGTCAGTCTGTTACTTATCGGGCTTAATCTGCGCCCCATCCTTGCCTCTGTCGGCCCTTTGCTGCCGAGTATTCAACAGGATATTTCCTTAAGTTTTGCCCTCGCCTCAATGCTCACCCTGCTGCCAGTCCTCGCCATGGGAATGGGATGTTTCGTTGGTTTTAAGATTGCTAAAGGCTTGGGGTTTGCAAACACAGTGACGGTATCGCTGCTATTTCTGCTGATTGCAACTGCGATGCGTTTTTGGGTCGAGACGGCGAATGCGCTGATCTGTTCTGCACTTTTAGCGGGCATGGGTATCGCCCTCATCCAAACCTTAATGCCTACTCTGATTAAACAAAACTTTGCCGACAAAACACCGTTGATGATGGGCTTATATGTCACCGCCATTATGGGTGGGGCGGCACTGGCCGCCAGTTGCGCACCTTTTATGGCGGCCGATTTAGGCTGGCGAGCGGGCTTAGGCCATTGGACTTGGTTAGCCCTCATCGCCATCTTGCTATGGATTGTCAGCCGAAAACATCTTGCCCTGCCGAGTCACACCGACAAACAGGCGGAATACTCATTTTGGCGCTATCGCCGCAGTTGGTTATTGGCACTGTTTTTTGCTTTAGGGACAAGTTGTTATGTCTGCGTGCTCGCCTGGTTAGCACCTTATGCCATCGAGTTAGGTTATAGCCAAACCCAGGCAGGATTAGCCTTAGGCTTCCTCACGAGTATGGAAGTGATCGCAGGCTTAGTCTTTCCTTGGCTTGCCAGCAAGTCGACGGATAGACGGGCGATTATTTTGCCTTACTGTGTCTGTTGCAACTCATTGGTTTTATGGGATTCGCCCTCGCACCACAGGTGTCGATATTTCTCTGGGCCGCACTGGCGGGACTCGGGATTGGTGGTATTTTCCCGCTGAGTTTGATTGTGACTATGGATCATCAACAGAATCCGCTGTTAGCGGGTAAGTTAACCGCCTTTGTGCAGGGTATTGGCTACAGTATTGCCGCTATCTCACCTTGGATAGCGGGACTTATTCGCGATAATTTCCAAAGCTTTAATATGGCCTGGTTATTACTTGCGGCGCTGAGTGTCATCGCTTATCTGCTGTCGCGGCAATTTAATCCGAGCGGCTATGCCCTGCACTATCGACAAGTGATGGCCTAGGATTTAAGCACATAAAAAACCGCCCAATTTGTAAAAATTGGGCGGTTCAAGTATCAAGCTAACAGCTTCAACGCGAGTCGATTAAGACTTCTTCACAAAGCAGGTCAGGATCACGATGCGAGTGCCGTTCACTCGGCCTTCGATATGCTCAGGATTGTTGGTCAACGAGATATTGCGAACCGCTGTGCCGCGTTTTGCCACAAAGCTGGTGCCTTTAACGTTAAGATCTTTAATGATAACCACGGTATCGCCGGCGTTCAGTACCGCACCGTTGCTGTCTAAGGTCGGTGGCGTATCATCGCTCGCGGCAGCCGCTTCGGCATCGCCCCAAGCGCGTAAATCCTCTTCCAGATACAGCATATCCAGCAGGTCCTGCGCCCAGCTTTCGCTGCTTAGGCGTTTCAGCATGCGATATGACATCACTTGAACCGCTGGGACTTGGCTCCACATGCTGTCGTTCAGACAACGCCAGTGGTTCATGTCCATGGTATCCGGTGCGGCGATTTGGCTGCTGCAATTTTCACAAATCATGATCTCGTTTTCATGACCATCGGAAGCCGGTAAGTCATAAATAGAGAGTTCGACGTCACTTCCGCAGAGTTCACATTTGCCGCCACAGCGAGTTAGCAATTCATTTTCAGTCATTTTTTCTGTCTACATGCGTAATAAAACGCGGATTATGCCATAAATTGGCTTTTCACGGCAGGGGGGAAGGCAAGATAACCCTATTTTTTATATGCGTTATCTGTTTTTCCATCCTTTAAATCGCCATTTAATCCTTAAAATTCATAAGCTAAACTGAGTCTGATATCACGCCCAGGCGCGGGAATTCCATCCGATAGAAACGGCGTCACTTGCTGGTTAGTCAGGTTTTTGCCATTAAACGCACGCTGAGCCCTTTCAGTGTTTCTTGAGGCTCGTAGGCTAAATATATATTTTGTAAGAAGTAATTCTCACTTGGGGACTCAGCATTGAAGATATCACCCTGAGGCACATTATCCTGCGCATCGTACCAAGTACCTTGCCAAGCGACTGAGATGTCATCCGTAATGTACATGCCCACACGCAGGCGAATATCCAGCGGCGCAATGTTGGCAAGGTATTCGTCCTCGCCTTGACTGTCTCTGAGCGATCCCCTGTGCTCACCCTGTAACCAAGAAACCGCTAAGTCACTGAAGAAATCCTGATAACGGTATTGGGACTCGAGATCGGCGCCGTAGATCTCATAGCCGTCAAGATTGGTGTAACCACTTTGAATCACTTGATTGGGGTCGGACTTTGCCCCGCGGCGCTGGGCAATATCATCCCGCCCCAAGTTAGCAAAGAGGGTCACTTGGGTTGAAAGCGTATCTTGGGCGGCAAAAAGGCTGATTTGCTGTGTCATCAAGCCCAGTTTAAAGGCGTGCAGACGCTCTACATCGATATCTCGACTCGTGCCGGTAATGCTCGCCTTGGCGTATTGCACCGCATAGATTTCATCGACCACTGGCGCTTGTAAACTGTAGGCGTAATCGAAATTCACTCGAGTATTAGCAGTTAACTGGTAGTCGATACCCAATCGCGGTGAAAAGCCCGAATGGTGGGTCGAGCTATAATCGTGCCCCGCCTCGATATCGTTGTAATCGGGGGCAATGTTGGGGCGGCCAATGCTGTAGATAAAGTCATAGCGTAGCGAAGGGGTGATGGTCAGCTCATCTGTCACACTAATCGCATCGCGCAGATACACTGCATAGGTATCCTGACGACCTTCGGGCTGATAGTAAGGGGTGTACCAACCGTAGTTTTTCTCGGGATTTTTCTCATAACTTTTGTTAAACACCATCGAATCCCTATCGAGACTGCGGAACTGCAACCCGGTTGTGATCTCATGATCCCCAACAATACTTAAGTTGTTGATGTCAATGTAGTCACGCTTGTAATCCAACCAAGATTCATGGCCGAAATTGCCGACGGAGACAGTCATCTTTTCCCACGCGATTGGCGGCCTGATCCAGTGACGTGCATTGGCAGAATGGGAAATCACAATTTGGGTATCGATCAAAGGATTACTCGGTGAATAGCGATAATTCGCCGACCAAGTATTGTCTTCATAGGTGTTGTAGGCCGTGGTGGCATAGAGCGCCTGTTCATAGGAGCCATATTTACGGATGTTATAGTCAGAAATTGCGGGCATAGGTCCACGACGATTGGCCCAAGGCTTACGACCTTCGTCGAGATAATGGGTCAGGCTCAGCATGAGTTGATGGTCGCCCTGCTCGTAATCCAGTTTGCCGAGGTAATTATTTTGCTCATAACCTGAGTATTCAAATTCATCACCATTGGCGAGCGTGACATCCCCCGCATCACGACGAGTGACATGCAATAAACCTGAAAGTTGTTTATTCGCTCGTCCATAAACCGTTCCCGTGTAGCTTTGAGCATCGTTATTACTGGCGTAACTGGCTTTGACTCTTGCACCAACGTTTTGATTGTAATTTAAAAAATCATCGGCAGATTTAGTCACAACATACATGGAGCCGCCAAAGCCGCCGTTACCCGAGCGGACATCGTGGGCCCCTTTAATCACTTCGACTCGCTTGATTAAATCGGGATCTAAGAAGAACGAACCATAGCGATATTGCTCAAATCCCACGGGGGCGTTATCGACATAAATATTAAAATCTTCGGTTTCGCCAAATCCCCACAGGTTGATGCGCTCGCCACCACTGCGAGTCCCGCCATCAATATGAGCACCAGCCATATCATCGATGACTTCAGCAAATGTGGTCGCTTGCATCTCTTCAATCTGCTCCATCGAGATGATCGCCTCGCCCGGCTTAGTCATTGTGGTCGCTCGGCGGTATTGCTGACCATGTACTTGTAAAATCTCGATTGGCTCGACCTTAGGTGCTCCCAATACTTCCTTGGCATTGAGTGGCAACGCAGGCAATATACTCAAACCCACACAGCCCATCATTATTTTCGCTATCCTGCTCTTAGGTTGATATCCCATCTCCCCATCCCCTGTTACCTAGTGTAAAAAATAGGGCGGCATTATAGGCATCAAAGCCAAAGATGAGAATAATTCTCACCTAGCTTTACATGTAAATCACAAACTGATGGTAACTGCTGAGAAATGCTCGAAGAATTTGCAATATCCACGCGCATTTGTTCAACTCGCACTAGCCTGTTTTGATTAACGGTCGAAATCCCAGTCTCAAGCACCTCAAAGGTTTTATGGACATGACTAAGCTAACCGCACAACCCCAAACCGAGTTGGCATTTACGGCCGCCAGCTTAGATTTTCTCAAACTGCTGGCGCTCAACAACTCCCGCGACTGGTTTAAAGCCCATCAGGAAGAATATGAAAGTAAGGTCAGAACCCCTGCGCTGCGTTTTATCGAGCAAATTCAGCCTGATATCGTTGCTATTTCCCCAAGATTGACGGCTGTTGCCAAAAAAGTCGGTGGCAGCTTAATGCGTCCACAGCGCGACAGCCGCTTTAGCAACGACAAAACGCCCTACAAGACCAATGTGGGGATCCAGTTTCGGCATTTTCAGGGTAAGGATGTGCATGCACCTGGGCTGTATTTACACATTGCCGAGGATGGATGTTTTATTGCCGCCGGTATTTGGCATCCCGAATCCAAGGTGCTGAATGCCATTCGGACTTGTATCGATGAAAACCCCAACGGCTATAAAAAGGCGCTACAGACATTAACCAGTCATGGATTTGTGATGGATGGTGATAGTTTGACTCGCCCGCCAAAGGGATTCGATAAACATCACCCAATGCTGGACGAGCTGAAACGTAAGGACTTTATCGCGCTAAAACCAATTCCCTTTGAGCGACTCTGCCAAGCCGATGCCGCCCGCTACTGCGCCGAACAATTCGCCCACTGTAGCCAATTGATGGCCTACTTGTGCTTTGCCCTCGAATTAGACTTTTAGTTTTTGCGGTTGACGAGGCCAAGCATTCACTTGGTCTCATGCTTATCGGTTTTGCTTAAGGGCTATTTCCCATCGACAGACTTAAGTGGCGTTAATGCCAGACTCTTAAGGTATTCGCTTAATACCTTAAATGCATTATCCAACAGGGCATACTCCTTCGCCTTGCCTAGCACTCTAATCCCTTGTAATTGAAGCACTAAAAAAGCCGCAAGCGACTCTGGCTGAACCGATTGAGACAACTCACCCTGTAGCTGACTGTAGCGTAAAACATCGGTAAAGTTAGTCTGCAATTGGGTAAATAAACGCTGGCACTCCTGCTGCACGCAGTCATCGTCGAGGCATTTTTCCATCACCGCATTCTGCATAAAGCAGCCGTACTCTTGCTCACGCTGCAAGGCCACAAATCGCGCTAAATAGGTCAAGATCTCACTCAGACCGGCCTGTGCGTGCAGAATTTGCTCCTTCGCGCCAAAGGAATAGTGATCGAGATAAAAGCGCAGGGATTCGCGATACAAACTCTGTTTATCGCCAAAACTGTTATACAAGCTGAAGCGATTAATCCCTAAGTGTTCGACCAGATCGGCAATCGAGGTCTCGGCAAATCCCTTTCGCCAAAACAGCTCCATCGCCTGAATAAGCTTTTCCTGTCTATCAAAATTACAACTGCGTGCCATGGTCCAAACCTAGATTGATGCCTGCATTAAACGGAATATCACGGGGTAAAAACATTCTTGACTGACCGTTTAGATATGGCGTAAATTCTATACTAACCGATCGTTCCGTTAAAGCCCTATTTGGCCAAACTTACAGATTCACAGAAGGAAAGAACATGAAGCTTTATGAATTAGCCCCTACGCCAAGCGCAAGACGCGTGAGTATTTTCCTCGCCGAGAAAGGCATCGACATTCCACGTGTGAGTGTGGACATTCGCGGCGGTGAAAACCTCAGCCCTGAATTTAAAGCCAAAAGCTTAAACGGCCGTATTCCCCTGCTCGAACTCGACGATGGTAGCTATCTATGTGAATCCGTGGCTATTTGCCGCTACTTAGAAGAAATCCATCCGAGTGAAACATCACTCTTTGGCAACAGTCCACTAGAGCGTGCCAGAGTCGAAATGTGGCAGCGCATCATCGAGCTACAAGGGTTGATGGTCGGCTTTCAAGCCTTTAGAAACCTGACGGGTATTTACAAAGACAGGGAAAATTGTGTCGAAGCCTGGGGCGCAGAATCACGCCAACGGGTCATTGACTTCCTGCCGACCTTAGACCAACAATTAGCCAAATCAAGCTATGTGGCGAGCGATAACTTTACGATTGCCGATATTTCTGCATACGTTTTTATTAGCTTTATTAAAAACTTAGATATTCTAGTGGATGACACCTTGCCCCACATTCAGGCATGGTTTGCGACAGTGGCCCAGCGCCCTGCGATAGTGTCGCTTACCCCAAAAAACTGACAGCGATGCCCTATTGGGCAGCCAAGTTAAGCATTAACCAGTTAAGACTTAAGGGATAACTATGATTGATTTATATACCGCCGCGACCCCGAACGGTTTTAAAATTTCCATCGCGCTCGAAGAAATGGGTCTCGACTATCGAGTGCATAAGTTAGATTTCAACACTAACGAACAGAAACAGCCTGAGTTTCTTGCCATTAACCCTAATGGCCGTATTCCAGCCATTATCGACCGAGATAACCAGGACTTTGTGGTGTTCGAGTCCGGCGCAATTCTTCTATATCTAGCGGAAAAAACAGGTAAGTTTTTGCCAGCGGATCCTAAAAAGCGCTCACAGGTCATTCAATGGCTCATGTTCCAAATGAGCGGTGTCGGCCCTATGATGGGTCAAGCTAACGTGTTTTACCGTTACTTCCCTGAAAAAATTCCCGCGGCCATTGAACGTTACCAAAAAGAAGGCCGACGTTTGTTTGAGGTAATGAATACCCAGTTAGCCAAACATCAATATCTGGCCGGTGATGAATACACCATTGCCGATATCGCAACTTGGCCTTGGGTGCGCATCCATGAATGGAGCGGCATCAATATGGAAGGACTCACTCACTTACAACGTTGGTTAGACGAGCTAGCCCTGCGTCCCGCTTGCCAAAAAGGCATAGTGACACCTCCGCCTTCGGTTTTGAGTGATGAAGAGCGTGCTAAGCAAATCCAGAAGATGGTGACTAAGTAGGTCATCATTTCCTCACGCGCGCATTCGTTTTCCCCATCAAGCCCCAACTCAGCATTGGGGCTTTTTTACTGCTAGCGATACGTAAAACTGCTACACTCTGCGCCAATTATTGATTTGCTTGGCCGTATTCATCCCATCGGATGAATGTCACTCGGCCGAGCCCCTTTTCAGGCTAACTTTATGGGCAATCCAAACGGCTTATCATCAGCAATCATGGCATCTACAGTGAATATCGAACCACAAACCCTCGCGCAAAAACGCGGTTTAAGTTATGCCAATACCATTAAGTTATTGTTCGATGAGATTTTAAATACCAAGCAACCCGCCGACCGAGTGCTTGCGAACTACTTTAGGGAACATAAAAAACACGGCTCTAAGGATCGCAAAGTCATCCGTGAATCCTTATTTAGCCTGTTCCGTTGGTGGGGCTGGTTTAAAACCACGGGCGATCATCAACAGGCGCCACAATTTTTTGCCATGCTCAGTACGAGCGCCTTGATCGAAGCCCATCCATGGCAGGATATCGCCCAAGCCTGGCATGAGCTCGCCCAATCGCCGGTTGATTATCAGCAACTTCAATCCCTTAGCGTTAACAGCTTAACGGATAAGTTAGCACTGGTTCGGCAGCAATTTCCCGAAGTGACCTTCGAACTCACAGATTTATTACCCGAATGGTTTTGGCAGGTCTGCCCGATTGCCCCAGAGTTGCACCCAAATCTCATCGAAGCCATGTCTAGCCGCCCACCGATTTGGGGACGAGCGCAGGGAATAGACAGCCAATCGGCAGTTAAACAACTGCAAGCGCTAGAGATAGATGCGAGCCTCAGCCCCTATTTTGCAGATGCCATAAACCTTGGCACTAAGAGCATGAATCTCAATGAAATATCACTCTATAAAGAGGGCAAAATTGAGATCCAGGATTTAGCCTCACAAGTGATAGGTCAAATTTGTGCACCAGAGCCTTGGCAACACTGGTGGGATGCCTGCAGTGGCGCAGGCGGAAAAACCCTGCAATTGCGTTCACTGATGCGAACTGCCACGGCTAAGCAAAACCCATTAGTAGGCTCAATTGTGTCGTCGGATATTCGCGCCCACGCCTTAGAAGAACTCAGCAAACGTGCCCAGCGTGCAAAGTTTGATGGCATCAGCATTGCGCGCTGGCGCAGTGATGCACTGCCAGTCGATGCCAACCATTTTGATGGAGTATTAGTCGACGCGCCCTGTAGCTGCACAGGCACCTGGCGCCGTAATCCCGATATGCGCTGGCTCGACAGCCTCGATGCCGTCACTGATAAAGCCACTCTCCAGCTGGATATTTTAAGCCGCAGCAGCAAGGCGGTAAAACAGGGCGGAAGCTTAGTCTATGCTACTTGCTCATTGTCGCCTGTTGAAAATGAACAAGTGGTTTCCGCCTTTTTACAACAACATCCTGAGTTCAGTTTAGTGCCAATCCGCCACCCCTTTACCGGCGAACAAACAGAAATGTTGACCGTGTGGCCCTTCGAGGCCAACACAGATGGAATGTTTGTGGCTCGCATGCTGCGCAATCTCTAGCACTAACTCCTTATTTTTTATCAGAACTTGGCACTCATATCCTGAGTGCCATTCTTTTTGCCTCCGCACAATATCAATGCGCTTTTTATCTTAATCATTTAATAATCATCAAGATAAACCCTAGATTGCGGCGTAAAATCGCCAAGGCAATTCCATCGAGACGTATCCCTCCTTCTTGGACAAAACTTTTCACCATCAGTGATTAAATATTTCGCTTTAGCTTAATCTCGCCTTTGGGTAAAAAGATCGAGTGCTGAGAATGGCACAGGTATTTTTGGAATTTTGACCATGTCACACTCCTATGAATTTGACGACGATGATGCGCCATGGGGCGATAACGTCAAAGGTAAGCAAAAAAACAAACGCGTAAAACAACGTCGCAGGGATACTAAGCGCCGTTATTCAGATGATGCAGAGGTGGATTTCTATCAGCATAAATCGAAGTAACCGATAAACACCCGTTTGCCTTAGCAAATTCGAGCTTTAATAAGCCAGTCAAATCCGAGCAAGTTGGATAACCTCCAACTTGCTAGTTAGTCCAAGTTCTCCTTCATCCTTCCCGTTTTGATTCAATTGTAAAATCAATAGGCTAATGAGTTGATTTACCCTATGCTCTTTAGGGTTTATTAACGCCTTTTGTTTACCAAACCACCTGACACATCTTGACGGGTTTAAAGGATGATCCCATGGAAAAACAACGCCCCGATTTTATCTATCCCCCTGGCAGTATGTTGTTGCACTCGCCCTTAGTGTTGAATAAAGCCGATATGTACGGCTTTTTTCTCAAGGGAAAACTCGCCAACCTGCAGCGCTCCATCGATAAAACGCTCAATCAAGTGGCCGGAAGCGCCATGTACTTTAAAGTACTGTCGCCCTACGTACTGACAACCTTCACCCAAATCGAAAAAGCCTATTCAGAAGACCCAACCGACAGGGCCAAAGGTTGGATCCAAGAAACCGACATCATCACTTGGGTCATGGTCGGTCGCCAAGACAATAGCAACAGCGCATCCATCAGCCATGTGTATTTTCAGCCGCTGCATATTTGGGTAAATGATGCGATGGCCCTGATCAATGGTCGCGAGTTGTTCGGTTATCCCAAGTATTTGTGTGAATACACAATGCCCGCGGTCGGTGAACCATTAACCCGCCTCTCCTTGGCAACAAAGAGCTTCTTACACTTTAGCCCTGACACTGAGCTTGCCATGCACCCGCTGATTGAGGTGAATTGCAATGCAAAGCCCGAGGCGCAGCTCACCACGCTAGAGGCCATAGCCCAAACCTGGCAACTCTTTAAAGAGCAAACGGATTTTATTCCAGAGCTGGATAAACTCGGTGAGGAGCAACTGTTTCATTTGCTGTTTAAGCCTGCCATCGACCAAGTGTTTTTAAAACAGTTTCCGGATGCGTCAGGGCAAAAAGCGGTTTATCAGGCGATTACCGCGGCGCCCGCACAGGTCAACAAAGTGCACAGTGTCGCCCTGTTGGAAAATGACTTTGTCGCCACCATTTTTGATAACGCCAGTTTCCCACTCAAAGAGACCCTAGGCGTCGAGGTCGGCGAGCAGCATGTATTACTGCCCTACCATGTGAACTTTGACTTTGAAGTACCGCCGGGCGAAGTGCTGGTCGATAACTCTGAAATCAAAAAACAGAAAATTGCCATTCTCGGCGGAGGCGTCGCCGCCATGACAGCCGCCTGTTATCTCACCGACAGGCCCGGCTGGCAGAATCAATATGAGATTGATGTCTATCAATTAGGCTGGCGTATCGGCGGCAAGGGCGCAAGTGGCCGTAATGCTGCGATGGGGCAACGGATTGAAGAGCATGGCCTGCATATCTGGTTTGGTTTTTACCAAAATGCCTGCGCCTTGATGCGTAAAGCCTACGAAGAACTAGACCGCCCGCCCGAAGCGCCACTGGCGACCTTCTTCGATGCCTTTAAACCCCATAATTTTATTGTGCTGCAGGAAGAAATTAATGGTCGCTCCGTTAGCTGGCCAATCACCTTTCCAACGCTCCCAGGGATCCCTGGAGATGGTACCGAAACCTTAACCTTCTGGAAGGTCGTTAAGGCCGCCTTTGCTTGGATAAAAGAATGGCTAAAGGACATGGACTCACTGCTGGACGCCGATGAAAAAGCTATGGCGACACCGAAAAACTGGCTCGATATCGGCTGGTTTGAACGGCTGAAGGATAAGCTAGAGGATTCGGTCGGTGATGCGATGGAGTCCCTAGACGCCCTTGGTGACAAGCTCGAATGCCATTTTAATCAAATGATTGGCCGTGAATGCGATGAGCATGTTCACAGCGAGAGTGACGATGGTTTGGTTGAATCCGCCGTCGATGCCCTGCACCAAAGGCTGGTTAAACGCTTTAGCGACCATTTAGACACTAACGACGAGTTACGCCATCTGTATATCGCCGTCGACTTAGGCTTAACCATCTTAAAAGGGATGTTTGTCGATGATGTGTTTGAAAAGGGCTTCGATGCCATCAACGACTACGATTACCGCGAATGGTTAACCAAACATGGCGCCAGCCAAAAATACACGGTCGACAGCGCGCCGGTACGCGGTTTTTATGATCTGGTGTTTGCCTACGAAAAAGGCAACTTCGACCAACCGAATGTCGAAGCGGGCACCATTATTCGCTCCATGCTGCGTATCGCTCTGTGTTATCAAGGCGGAGTCATGTGGAAAATGCAGGCGGGTATGGGAGATGTGGTCTTTACCCCCTACTATGAAGTGCTGAAACGGCGCGGGGTTAATTTCCACTTCTTCAATCGGGTCGATAATTTAGAATGCCGCAACAACAGCATTCAAGCGATTGAAATCACAGAGCAAGTCGCTCTTGCGCCTTAGGTTAAAGACTACAATCCACTCGTGGATGTTAAAGGCTTAGCCTGCTGGCCCAGTACCCCCAATTACGGTCAACTCGAGCCTGAGCAAGCCGCATTGCTAAAAGCCCATGATATTAATCTGGAGCACTTCTGGAGCGATTGGGACAACCTGTACGAGGCGAAATTTGGTCAGGCGCTACCGAAAAAACGTCTGCAAAAAGGCGTGGACTTCGACAAAGTGATTTTTGGTCTGTCATTAGGATCTGTCCCCCATGTGGCGAGCGAGGTGATGGCGCAGAGTCCGGCGCTCAAAACCTGTGTTGACAAAGTGCAGACAGTCGCGACCCAAGCCTATCAACTGTGGATGAATCAAGATCTTAATGGTATGGGTTGGCCAAATTATTCAGAGGATGGCGAGCAGCCCGTCTTATCAGGCTTTACCGAGCCCTTTGATACGTGGGCATCAATGGACCAATTGCTCGATAAAGAAGACTGGCGCGGCCTAGAGCCTAAAAATGCCAGTTATTTCTGCTCGGCGTTGCCTGTGGATGCGTATCCACCACGCACCGATATCGGTTTCCAGCAGCGTAAAACCGCCGAAGCTAAGGCTGGCGCCATCAATCAGCTCAATACGGAAATTCATAAGCTGTGGCAACAGGTTGGCGACACCTTCCCCTGGGAATGGTTGCACGATGAACAGCAGCGCCAAGGCGAGGCGCGATTCGATAGTCAATATTGGCGCGCCAATGTGGATCCTTCCGAGCGTTATGTCTTGTCCGTTAAAGGCAGCTCACAATATCGGATCACCACGGATGGCACAGGTATCGACAATCTGTATATGACGGGAGATTGGATTAAAACCGGGCTCAACGCCGGTTGTGTGGAGGCAGCGACGATGGCGGGCATGCATACCGCCAAAGCCATCTGCGGCCATCCGGCGATTATCAAAGGCGAAAAAGACTTCGCCTAAATGCAAGGGGGCTGCGTTATGCAGCCCCTTTTTTATCCAGATATTTTTGTGTTCAAATTTAAATAGACACTATCTCACCCGCGCGGGTATCGGCATATTCCTGGCGGCGCTTTTCCATTCGCGACTGATACAAATTGCTGTCGGCGCAGCGTAGCCACTCGTGGGGTTCGGCCACATCGCTATTGATGGCAAAGCCAAAACTAAACTGACAATCCTTTAAGCCTTCGGCGGCAAATTGCGCCGTTAATCCTTTTAAGCTGGTAGTTAAGGTCCCCATGCCATTTGCAGGCAGAATAAGCACAAACTCATCGCCGCTGATCCGGTAAATCTTAAGGTGAGCAATATTGGTCGCCTGTAAAAACTGCACTAGATTTTGCAGTAAACGGTCCCCCTCCTGATGCCCTAAGGTATCGTTCACCATTTTAAGACTATCGACATTAAGCAGCACCAAGGCCGTTGGTTGTACAACCTTATCGGCAAAGGTTAATTGCGAATTCATATATTCATCAAAGGCATAACGATTACCGACTCGAGTTAAACCATCGAGTCTGGCCTTCTCCCAAGCGATACCGAGTTCTTCAATGTGGGCCTTGCGCTCTTCAGCCAACAGTTTGAGCTTATTCGCTAACGCAAGGGATAACAGCAAAGCATCCACAGTGCCACCCAGCAGTGTCGCAAACTCGGCATGTTCAATAAAATCAGGGGTGATCCCCATATTGCCTGGAAGAATAATCACCGCAGGCAACAGCAAACAACTAAAGGCCATGATGAAATAGCGCGCGGGGGCAAAGCCTTTCATCAAACACACATTGCCACAGGTGATCGCTAACGCAATCCACAGCATGATTAAGACAGAGGCAATAATCGCGGTATAGGGCAATAACCAAATACTGGTCGGCAAGGCTAAAATACACGCGACTAATAAATATTGGCTAAGCCGCCATAATCTAGGCGAATAGCTAGGTAACTGTAAGAAGTGCTTGTAGAACATGATGTTAAATATCGGCAAGCTGATAAAAAACAGATGATGTAATTCAAGCTGATGAAAGTTAAATAGATGCGCCGGTAAATGGAAGGTCAGTGCCCAGCCACCAAAATAGGTCAATACATACAGGCCGTAGTATAAGAAGGCCTTATCAAAAATAGAGATGTAAATCAGTAGATTGTATAGAGCGATAAAGAGCAATCCCCCTAAACAAATCAGTATCGCCATGGCCACACGGTCGTTGGTTAACTGGTGCACTTCTTCCGACTCTATCGCCAATTCAGGCGCGGAGGAATAATAGCGGCTACTGAGCCGAGTCACTAACCAATAATCGGTCCCCATATTCAGTCGTACTTTACGACCGTAATCGAATAAAAATTCATAGGGCGCATAGTAACCACTGTGGGCCGTTTGCACTGAGCCATCACTGCCAAGTAACCAATAATCGACGGATTCCACAATCGAATTACTGGCATCCACTACCCAATGGCTTTGACGACTATTGACCATTACCGGAGATACCATCCAATAATCACCGCCCGCAAGGCTGACTGAACGAGCCTCCTCAAGTTGCCCCATCCACTGGGTCACGTCATTAAAATGCTCGGGAGGGAGCTGTTTCGCATCGGCATGGAATAAATAGGGGGAATCCAACGCAATTTCAGCGCTATGGGCAAACGGACTAAATGTCCAAAGAAGCAGCAAAAAGCACCAAAAATGTTGCAAGTTAGGTTTACTCATAGGTATCTAAGTTTATATACCAGCGTCTCGTTCCACGCAGAAAATCAATTTAAAGTGTTAACTTTATGACTACATTTTATTTTTTACAATTGATTAGACTAAATTAGTCGGCAATTGGGTGCCTTATGATGATATTTTAGTCGTTAACTTAAGGGACAACACCTTAGCCTCAATATCAGACGTTCACTTGGATACCTATGGCACCATTATTGATGATTTTAGCTGCACAATTATTGATTGCCAGCGGCAACCTATTGGTTAAGTTGCTTGAAACTAATGCGCCCGTATTTCAACTTGTGCTTTATCGCCAATTATTTGCTACGCTTTTGGTGCTTCCCTTTGTCTGGCGCCTACAGGGGAACCTTAAGTTAAGCCCCTTCTACAAAGTGCACTTAAGCCGAGCGCTGTTAATCGGCTTAGGCAATGCCATCTTTATGCTGGCGGTATTACACTTACCACTCGCAACCGTGACGGCGGTGATCTATACCTCGCCATTGTTACTGTTGCTGATGTCCGCCTTCTTTTTAAATGAGCGCATAGGTTATCGTCGCACCGTTGCGGGGATTATTGGTTTTACGGGCATTTTGCTGATAAGTCAGCCGACGGAATTTAACCTCTATATCGGTCTAGCCTTTTTTGGTGCCATGACTTCGGCAACAAACAGCCTGATTTTGAAGGCATATTCAACCCATGAGCATCCCTTTTCAACACTCTTTTGGTCTAATGCCTTTGCGATGGTTTTTCTGATACCGGCAACTTGGTACGAGGGTGCCGACTTTAGCCTGCCCGTTGCCCAAGTTGGCTTAACCTTAGGGCTGTTTTATATTGGTATGACCTACCTCATCATCCACGCCTATCGGCGCGCCGATGCCAGCCAAATGGACCCAGTGGAATACACAGGCCTTATTTTTGCCGCATTGTTTGGTTGGTGGTTTTTGGATGAGCACTTAAGCATTGTGGTGTGTATTGGCATAGGACTGGTGATTTTTTCCTCCATCCTGCCAAGCTACAGTGAACTGAAAGCCAAATGGAAAAGCCGGCGAAGTTAACCTTGGCCGGCTTTGAAATCAAAGTGGCCACTGGCCACTCAATAAAGGCGAGATTAGAAGCGGAATTTACCGCCGATATAAACGCCATCTTCGAAGGTAAAGTCACGGGCGTGATCATATTCGAAGGCAATCTTACGGTAACCCACATAGAACGCCATATTAGGGTTCACGCGGTACTGCACCTTTGAATCTAACTCGTATTGACCATCGACATTACCGAAAGACAATACCGATGGCGCATAGTAAGCGGCGGCATGCAAAGAGATATTTGGCCCTAACGCCAAGGCATAACGACCGCCCACGGACACGGCACTGCCGTTTGGCGCATCATCTGCCCATAACTGGCTTAACTTAGCACCGACTTCGAAGTGGTGTACGCCAACATCATGGGTCATGTGCATTGCGCCTTGGGCAATATGACCACTGTCGTCTGAATAAATATATCCTAATACTGCATTGACATCTTTATTCACTTGCAGCTCTAACTCGGTAGAAACCACATCGTTGTTTAACCCAAGATTAAATTCTGACGCATTCACCTGCAGTGCGGCTGCACTCAATAATAAGACACTTGCTACTCTGAACTTAGCCATAAAAACACCTCAATAATGACTGTGGGTAATGGCGCGGATCATACCGAATAAAAAAAGAAAATCTGCATATTTAGTTGAGAGTCGCGAAGATTTTTGAATTTGAAACCAAACGAAAACCGGTAAAAAACACCAATAAAACCTAAATTAAACAACTCGAAAACATTTAGGGTGCTGGCACCCGATCTCCAACTAAAGATTGCATTATGCCGTCGATATCGACACTTTCCTGCAAAGCTAAGTAATACCAACCTACGGTATTCCCCGTGCCTCTAATACTTAAATAGTTCCGCCAAAAGTGAAATCCAGCTTTGAGTAAATTCACTCGACTGGCATTGTTCTCATCTCGAATGGTGGCAAATAACAAGGCAATCCCCTGTGCTTTAGCCACTTCAATCCGCTTAAGAGTAAGCCCTTGGGCTATGCCACGGCGACGGTACAAAGGCGAGACCACCAGATAACCGAGTTCCCCCACGGGGCCAGAACCCGCCTTAATCGCCGCGCAGCCAACCATCTCACCCTCGAGGGTTTTCGCCAATATGACAGCGCGCGACTGAGCAAAGGCCTGATGGTCGAGGGGATGCGCGTTGTCATCCCGCCGATCGATTAAGGCCGCCGCAGCCGCTAATTCGGCTGCATTTTGGCAAAGGACAAATTGAATATCGTTGTGATTCATACAAATGAGTTAAACAACCAAAAGCCACTTAGAGATACAGTATCGTCGCCATACCGAGGAAGGTGAAAAAGCCCACCACATCGGTCACTGTGGTTAAAATCACCGAGCCAGAGAGCGCCGCATCTTGGTTAAATCGCTGCAAGACCATAGGGACAAACACCCCGGCCAACGCCGCGACCGCCATATTGATCAAAATCGCGCATCCTATCACTATGCCTATGGTGCTGTCGGCAAACCACCAGCCCGCCACCAGTCCAATCACAATCGCCCACAGGGTGCCATTGACTAAACCTATGCCTAACTCGTTCTTCATTAACGAGAATAAGTTACCCGCAGAAATCTGCCCCATCGCCATACCGCGGATCATCAAGGTGAGCGACTGACTGCCGGCAATCCCGCCCATGGACGCCACTATCGGCATCAGCACCGCAAGTGCCACCACTTGAGATAAGACATTCTCAAATAACCCAATGGTTGCCGAGGCCAAAAATGCCGTGAGTAAGTTAATCCCTAACCATACGGCGCGGCGCTGTGCACCTTTGATGATCGGGGCGAATAAGTCGTCGGACTCATCCATACCCGCGGTCGCCATTAATTGCGCTTCGTAATGCTCACGCACTAAGGCGGTGGCGGCCCTTAGGGTGACACGGCCAATCAGCTCCCCAGCCTCATCGATAACGGGTAACTCAATTTCGCGGCTATGCTCTATCGCCTCGGCAGCATCGAGTAGCGTGGTATCCGCGGTTAAGGCGCGACTGTCTTCCGATAACAGTGAAATCAGCGGCTCAGAGGGATCATGCTTGAAAATATCATAACGTCTTACCGTACCGAGATATTTATCCGCCTCATCGACAATAAATAAATTATCGTTACAGTCGAGTTCGATTCGCCTGAAAAACCGCTGCGCCTGAGCCACAGTAGCCTTATCGCTGAGCACTAACATTTGATGATCGGTATAACGACCAATCTCATTTTCAGAGTATTGGTCGTACAGCTCGAAGCGCTGCCGCTGACGTTCGCCCATTTGCGCCAAGGCACGGTCGGTAAAACTTTCGGGGAGATAATCACTCCACTCAATCAAATCCTCAGGACTGAGCTGCGCGAATAGCAGATCCACCTCATTGTCGGGCATCTGCTTTAGGATCCCCATACGCGGATCGGCGCGCATTAAACTCAGCACTGTCACACGGTCACTAAACTCAACTTGTTGCCAACGCTCGTAACGCTCGTCTAAGGGTAAAGACTCCAGCACTAAAGCAACCGTGCCAGGCTCAGCTTCATTTAAGATTTCACTGAACACTTCAGCCTGTTCTTCACCTTCAACTTCAGTGAGTTGCTGAACAACCTGCCCAACATCGGCCTGTGTGTTTGTTTCGTATTCGGCTTCATGTTCAGTCACATAAACGCCCTTCTGCTGAGATAAAAATTAGCGTAACTATATTGATATTGAAGAAGATTAGCAAACCCACAAAATAAATTGCACACAAATCAATTGATAACAATTAAACTATTATTTATGCTACTCACCACACCTAAGGAGGTAATGATGACATCGACTATCTATAGCCATAGCGCAAACGACATTCAAGGCAATCCAACTGCACTAGCGCAATATCAAGGCAAAGTGATCTTAATTGTGAATACCGCCAGTGAATGCGGTTTTACACCACAGTACAAAGGCTTAGAAGCGCTCTATCAAAAATATAAAGCGCAGGGATTGGTGGTTTTAGGCTTTCCATGCAATCAGTTTGGCGCCCAAGAAAAAGCCGATGAGAAAGGCATCCAAAGTTTTTGTGAACTCAACTTTGGCGTGAGTTTTCCGCTGTTTTCGAAAATCGAGGTAAACGGTGAGCACACTCACCCTTTATATCAGTACCTAAAAAAAGCCGCGCCGGGCGTATTAGGCACAGAACGCATTAAGTGGAATTTCACTAAATTCTTAATTAATCGTCAGGGCGAAGTGGTCGCTCGCTTTGCACCAACCACAAAACCAGAAGCCATTAGTGACAAGATAGAAGCGCTTTTAAAATAATCCGCACGCTATCCCATTGAAATTTTATTATTAAATAAAAAATTTAAGTTATTTTTTATTTTCGATGGAACTTTAATTCTATAAGCCCCTCAAACATATTGAACAGCGAATGTCTTTTTCATGTTCATCATTCTCCCTGGGGCTTCTAGCGCAGCCCCCTTGACCTAGGAATAGGTCACTAGGCAACCGTTTGGTTGCCTTTTTTTATGCCTATGTTTTATATGTAAAATAAATGTAGCCACGCACCAACAGCTCAATATGCTGATGCTAGCAAGGCCAAAAATAAATTTAAAATTTTTTAGCCGCCAACTGAACTTTATCAAAAGGTCTTAGTCTGATTATATGTAAGGATTAACAAATCCGCTTTAATGCAGAATAGATTGCTAAATGAAAACTTTAGCAAAGGATTAAATGGATAAAACGCGCCTTTTAATTCAATGAAACAGTTTCAAGTTATTGCATAGAGTCGAATTGGTTGGTCGTTCATCATCATCTCCCTTTTGGGAAGCAATCGAATACACGCTAGCGCACTGCATTCCTTTGTCTCCTACTTTGATTCTTTTATGGCAACCTTAGGTTGCCATTTTTTTATCTGTATTTTACCCCTTCAGCATCCTATCCAATTGCACTTGAATCGAAGGATGGTAACCCGCCCTTGCACTGGCATAGATGTGTTGTAACTCAGTGTGATAGCCAGCAACTTGCAATTCGGCATAAAGTGGACGAACAAACTTGCCGCGACCAATGCGCTGTAAATACGCACTTAAGGCGGGTAACACAGGATCATAATGATTACGGATAGCGACCCTAAACCAATCGCAGGCAATTTCAGCGTTAGTAGACTCGGTGAACTTAAAAGTATCGTCCAAATCCATGAGTTGCACCTGCGACAACACTTCGGGTAATTGGGTCAAAAAGTATTGCCAATGGTGGACTCGCCAACCTTTTACCTTAAGCTCGCTGGCCGCTTTGCCCTGTAAGAAATCATCTAAGGCGCAATCGACTTTATCTAAACTTCGCGATGTGGGCCCCACATAACCTTGAGGCAAACCTTCGCCATAAATCCACTCCAACAGCTCGGCTTCACTTATCTTATCCGGATAGGCTTCGACTAAGGCTACTTTCGCGTATTCGACAAACACTTCGGTGGTGATCGCCTTAAAGGCAAAGTGCTGCACATAGGCAAACAGAAACTTATCGAATTCGGCGCGGCCGAGGCGATGTTCTAACTCATGGACGAACATCGAAGCCTTATCGTAGGTAAAACGGTTAAACGCTAGATTAGGATCGGTCTGCTGCACATTGGCGGGCAGCGTTTGCCTGTGAAGCGGTAAAGCCGCCATTTCTTCTTGCAGTCGACCAAATTCAATAACCCATTCCAGCTCGGCCTGCTCCTTGCCATAGACTTCTTCGACAATCCGATTGGTAAAGTAGGTCGTAAAACCTTCATTTAGCCAGAGATCGCGCCAAGTCGCGTTACTGACCAAATTACCCGTCCACGAATGTGCCAACTCGTGGGCGACTGTCGACACTAAGCTTTTATCCCCCGCAATCAGAGTTGGGGTTAAAAAGGCTAAACGCGGGTTTTCCATGCCGCCGAAAGGAAAGCTGGGTGGCAAGATGATCATGTCATAACGTCCCCAGGCATAAGGGCCTAAGAGGGATTGCGCCACGTCCAGCATGTGTTCGGTATCGGCAAACTCAGTCGCTGCGGCTGCCAACATGCAAGGCTCGGTATACACGCCGCTGTGCTGACCTATGGCTTGAAAAGCTAAGTCACCCACAGCTAAAGCCAGCAAATGGGTCGGAATGGGCTTTTCCATCTCAAAATGAAATTGCCCCTCAAGCGGTGTATCAGGGTCGTTCATAGCACTCATCACGGCGCGCATGCCCTTTGGCACCTCGACGTGCGCATCGAAAGAGATCCGCACCTTTGGCGAATCCTGCAAAGGGATCCAACTGCGGGCATTAATGGGCTGAGATTGACTAAAGAGATAAGGTAATGCTTTGCCCGCCGTTTGTTCAGGCGTAAGCCACTGCAGCCCTTCAGCCTCCGGTGAGGTTTGGTAACGAATATAGATTCGTTCGCACTGCGCTTGGGGTAACTGGATGACTAATTTCTGCCCGAGAATGTCATCGGCTGCTTCTAGATGAAATGCCAGCGCGGCTTCATCAGTCGTGACCGATAAAATGCTTAAATCGCGACTATCGAGCCATAGCTCACCAACCTCAGGCTCAAGATAGCACAGTGACAGCGTTGCTTCCCCGAGCAGAGTACGAGTCGCAAAATCGACTTTTAGCGCGAGGGACAAGTGCGTGACCTGCACTTGGTCACTGTTGGCAAAGGAATGGTAATCTCGGGTTAAATCCCATGCTGCGGGTGCGATTGGCATTTGCTGATTTTCTAACGGCATCACTTAGCTAACCTGTGGACGGAAAATTATCTGACCATATTATCAGCCGCTGATTTACTCCTGTGCAATCGAATAAACCTTTCTCACATCCGCATTTTGTAACAATGCTTGAGTCGATAGCTTGCAATAATCAACTTCAACTCACCATAAACAATAAAATTCACTTACTTTCAATGTATAAAGGAAAATATAAAAAATATTTTCAAATATTTTCTATTTTTGCTGAACTAATTTCGCGTCCTTGAGTCAGATATTATGAACCGAATCTTTGCAAGAGTTTCTTCGTTCATCATCATTCTCCTTTAGATGGTTTCTAGCGCGACCGTCCCCGGATTCCGAATTGGAATTTACAGCAACCTTATTAGGTTGCTTTTTTTATGTCCTTTTATACCAATCACATTAAATATCTAATCAGTTCAGAGCCTCACAGGCATCTCAATCCAAGGCGCATTGACGAGGAAATGGTTTCTCCCTTTTAAGTCAATGTAACACGGGAGTGAGATGCCAGTGAGGTTCCCGAAGGGCGGGGTTGAACATGCTTTATACTGCGTTTAAGGCTTTCGACAGAGCAGTCACTATGCCTTCAAGCCTTCGCCTTGTCTAAAGCCCATTTAACTCCCGCTGAATGAACAGATATTTAATACGATTGGTATTACAGTCGTCAGCGCCAGTCAGCAATCCCCCAAAAATGATAACCCCCTACTCAAGTTGTTGATTTAGGTCCCAAAAACAAAAAGGGTCTCCGAAGAGACCCTTAAGGTTTAGCGATTAAGAATTAGAGGCGAATGCCTAACTGTTCTAAATCTTTAGCAACTACGCTCTTAGGCAGAGTCACATAACCGTCTTTTTCTACCACTTGCTGACCTTGCTTAGACAGCACGTAACGGATGAATTCTTTTTCCATTGGTGCTAAGTCTTTGTTTGGTTGCTTGTTCACGTATACATATAAGTAACGTGATAATGGGTAAGTACCGTTAGCGGCGTTTTCTGCAGTCGCTTCGATAAACTCGTTACCTTTCTTCGCGATGGCAACGGCTTTCACGCCAGCAGTTTTGTAACCGATACCTGAGTAACCGATAGCGTTCAGTGATTGAGACACTGACTGAACCACAGAAGCAGAACCTGGTTGCTCGTTTACGTTGGCCTTGAAGTCACCTTTACACAGAGCGTGCTCTTTGAAGTAACCGTAAGTGCCTGATACTGAGTTACGACCGTACAATTGTACGTCTTTTGCTGACCAGTTACCGTCAAGACCTAAGTCGCCCCAACGTTGGATATCGCTGCTACCACACTTGTGAGTAGAAGAGAAAATACCGTCAACTTGTTCAACAGTTAAGCCTTTGATTGGGTTATCTTTGTGTACGAATACCGCTAAAGCGTCAATCGCAACACGAACTGCAGTTGGCTTGTAACCATAGTGTTTTTCGAAGGCTTCTTCTTCGTTAGGCTTCATTTTGCGGCTCATAGGGCCGAATTGTGAAGTACCTTCGGTTAAGGCTGGTGGCGCAGTAGAAGAGCCCGCAGCTTGAATTTGGATGTTTACGTTAGGGTACATCTGTTTAAATTCTTCAGCCCACAGAGTCATCATGTTGGCTAAAGTATCTGAACCTACAGACGAAAGGTTGCCTGATACACCACTTGCTTTCTCGTAAGTTGGCAGAGATTGATCAACAGATGCCATTGCAGTGGCAGAGAATACACCAGCGGCTGTGAGGGTCATCGCGCCGACAAGCTTTTTCAGTTTCATTATGTGCTCCAGTAATAAGCTAACTAATTTCTAACTTAAGTTTCTTCAGACGCAGCCAGTATCAATCGCTACAATGACAATTCTATGTCCAAGATGTGACACTTAGATGACAAAACACATTTTTCGCATTTTTTTGAAAAAAACCTCGCATTGTTAAAGTGTCAAAAGCAAAACAGGCCATAATGACCTGTTTTATATGTAAAAATAATATGCGTTTCTATGACAATTATTTTTTGCGTTCAATCAAATGGGATGGGATCACAAAACTAAAGGTACTGCCTTTACCCAATTCACTACTGATATTGAGCTCACTGTGGTGATGACTCAAAGCGTGTTTCACAATGGCTAAGCCAAGGCCACTACCACCGGTTTGCCTTGAGCGTGCACTGTCGACGCGATAAAAACGCTCGGTTAAGCGGCTAATATGCTGCGGTGCTATCCCCTCCCCCGTATCTGTCACACTAAAGAGGCCACCGGTTGCCACACTGCGCCATTGCACGGTAATTTTGCCGCCGGGCTCTGTGTAGCGAATCGCATTCGAAATCAAATTAGAACAAGCACTTCTAAGCTGCAGCTCATTGCCATGGGAGTTAAGTCCCGCCTCACAGTGGAAGCTTAGCTCGTACTTGTCCTGCGCCAGCGCCTTGGCCTCTTCCTTTAAGACTTCCATCAACTGCGCCATGTTTACGGTGTTCTCAAGGTTAATATCCGCCGCATCTTCGATGCGTGATAACACCAACAGTTGCTCCACCATCGACTGCATGCGCCGCGTCTGCTGCTGCATTAACGCTAAGGGCTTGGCGTTCATCGAACCGGGTTCCGCCATGCTTTGCATCATCTCTAAATAGCCCTGCAATACAGTGAGCGGGGTTTTCAGTTCGTGTGACACATTGGCGACAAATTCTTTACGCATGCCTTCGAGTTGCCTTATCCGTGTAATATCGCGGGCAATGAGCAATAACTGCCTATCGCCATAGGCCATAATACGGATTTCGAGCAGTCGTCTATCGGATACGGGCGATGCCAGCTCTAAGGGATCTTTGTATTTTCCGGCTTTGATATAGGCCGAAAAATCAGGGTGGCGGATCAAGTTATCGATGCGTTGACCATTATCCTGTGGCCAGACAAAGCCTAAAATCAGCTGAGCTAACTTATTACACCATAAGATATTGTGCTCAGAGTCGAGCACGACTGCCGCATCGGGCAAGGCCTCGGCCCCTTGGCGAAAACGTCCTAGCAAGGCGGCTAGTTGACCCACTCGACGACGATTTTTACCCTGTAGACGGTATATGCCGTTAAACACCCCTTCCCAACTACCACTGCCCTGGGGAGGCGTTAATTTTCTATCTCGCCATAACCAAAAATTGAGACGCGCTAACTGACGGTAATGCCAGAACACCAGTCCTAGCAATCCAATGATAAGTATCCAGAGGGGTTTCCCTACCAATAAACCAATCAGCAAACAAAGCAGTAAAAACACCGCTAAGCGCGAAAACAGCCGGTACCCTGAATAAGAGTCGAACATAAATAAACCCAGACATCAGGCTAAATAGGAGGAGCACAAGATAGCTTAAAAGCTAACCTGTGCCTATCTCTTATTTGGCACTAAATGCGTGTAGAGAAACGATAACCTGCACCACGAACCGTTTGAATAAGGCGATCATGGCCCGATTCTTCAACCGCTTTACGCAGGCGACGGATGTGTACATCCACGGTTCTGTCTTCTACATACACATTGGTTCCCCAAACGTTATCGAGCAGCTGTTCGCGGCTGTAAACACGTTCAGGGTGTGTCATAAAGAAGTGTAATAAACGGAATTCCGTTGGTCCCATATCGAGTACGGTATCGCCAACACTCACCCTGTGGCTCACGGGATCGAGTAACAATCCTTGTACATCGATGGTTTCTTCGAGGCGGGTCGGCGCGCTACGGCGCAACACAGCCTTGATACGCGCCACCAGCTCCTTGGGTGAGAAAGGTTTAGTGATATAGTCATCGGCGCCCACTTCGAGGCCCTTAACCTTATCTTCTTCTTCACCGCGAGCGGTTAACATAATAATGGGGATCTGACGGGTAAACTCATCCTGCTTGAGGCGTTTGGCCAATTGAATACCACTTCCACCAGGAAACATCCAATCCAACAAAATCAGATCGGGGTAAGGCTCCTTTAGCAGCGCAATGGCCGAATCAAAATCTTCCGCCGCAGAGGTTGTAAACCCATGCTGTTCCATTACAAAAGTCAGCATCTCGCGGATGGCTAACTCGTCTTCTACTATCAATATCCTTGCAGTCATAAGTGATTTTCTGTCAGTGAATGTCAACACGGCTATTATTAGTCATTTTTATTACAGATTTATGAATAAGCATGCCGCAAAAGCGATATTGTCGCGATAATTGTCATATTAAGTTTATATAACTGTTTGTTTATCGCAATAAAAAAGGAGGCCTAAGCCTCCTTAATTCAACCTTAATGCTGAGATTAGAACTTGTGTTCTAAACCAACACCGATGTATTTGTCATCGTCGTTAGACGCTTCCATAGAGCGGTTAGTATAGAAAGCAAACACTTTCGTTGGCTTACCTAAGCTGTAGTCCGCACCCACTGACCATGAATCACCTAAGTCTTCCATGTCTTGGTATTGAGCTTTTAAGGTCACTGCGTTGATATCATAAGCTGCGCTTAACAGGTAACCGTTCACGCTGTCAGTGTTAACAGGTAAAGCGTTTTTGTAAGTTTGTTCCTGTTGTTGGTACATACCACCTAAGGTTAAATCAGCGATTTTACCTTGTACCGATGCACGCAGGATTTCGTAACCTTTTACGTCAGAATCGTAAGCGATAGCAGCGTAGAAAGGTGATTTTTTCAGTTTAGCGTCACCGTACATAGCGGCTAAGCTGAAACCGTCTTGAGCTTGTTGGTCAGCATCGCCTTCAGCAGCATAAGTAGCACCGAATACGAAACCACCGATTGAAGGTGACAGGTAAGTTGCCGTTTGACCTAAACGGTTTTCACCTTTGAACAGGCTCTTTAAGTCACCTGATAAATCGTTGAACTGATCAACGTTACCTTGAGAGATCTTTAACAGAGTGTCGTTACGACCAACAGAGAAAGAACCAAATGCACCTTTTAAACCAACGAATTGGTTACGGGCTTTGAAGTTGTCGCTTGTTGCAGCGCCAGTATCAACTTCGTACTCAACTGTGTAGAACGCTTCCAGCGAGCTAGACAGTTCGAAATCACCCTTCACACCAAAACGAGAAGCATTACTTTGAATAGTTGTTGTAGAATCACCTTTCTCATCATTTGATTGAGCGGTAACGTTCAACTTACCATAAACAGTCAGTGGCTCAGCGGCATAAGCAGAAGCCAGAGTTGCAGAAGCTAGCGCAGAAGCAAGTAGAGTTTTACAAAAAACGTTCATCATTTAATCCTTTCGACGTTATGTTCGTCTTGGTTATTGGTTTGGAACGACCGAAAGTTTGCAATGAATCTGTTTCAGTTTTATTTCAATTGTGACAACTTGGGGCAGCCACCACGAAACCGCCTTCCACCTCAAAGATAAAATCGAGATACACCAAGGGTTACAGCCGGATTTTTTTCAATGTTACATTTTGATGAATTCTGCAACCAAGGCAAAATTTAACGATTTAAGGTAGGTTTACCCCGTTGCAACTATGCCGTAAACTGCGACTTTATTTTTCCAATGAGCGCATCTTATGTGGTTTAAAAATCTTACTCTTTACCGTTTCAATAAACCTTTTTCCATCGAAACAGAAGCACTTGAAACCGCACTCGCCGATTTCACATTCTCTCCGTGCGGCAGCCAAGACGTCAGCAAATTTGGGTTTTCCAATGCCTTAGGTAAACAGGGCAGCACCTTAGTGCACAGCGCCAACAATCGTCACCTTATCTGTGTAACGAAAGAAGAAAAAATTCTGCCTGGCCAAGTGATTAAAGAATCATTAGAAGAAAAAGTGGCGCAAATTGAAGACGAAGAAAATCGTAAACTCGCCAAAAAAGAAAAAGATGCGCTGAAAGATGAAATCATCACTAGCCTATTGCCACGCGCCTTTTCGCGTCGCAGCCAAACTCGCGCGCTGATTTTACCTGAGCTGGAAATGATCCTCGTTGACAGCTCTAGCGCCACTAAGGCCGAAGAATTATTAGCCTTATTACGTAAGGCCTTAGGCAGCTTGCCTGTGATCCCATTAAGCTTTAAAGCGCCAGTTGAATCCAACCTCACTCAATGGTTAAAGGATGGCAGCGCCCCCTTACCCTTTGAAATGCAAGATGAAGCCGAGTTGAAATCGGCCGCCGATGAGGGTGGTATCGTGCGCTTTAAGCAGCAAGATCTAAAAGAAGATGAAGTACTTGCCCACCTCGAAACCGGCAAAGAAGTACATAAGCTCGCCCTGCACTTTGGCCAATCGATTGCGCTACTGCTGCAATCCGATGCCAGCGTAAAACGTTTAAAATTCTCCGAAGAATTTAGAGCAGGGAATGATGAGCTAGGGAATGAAGATCCAATGGCGCGCCTCGATGCCGACTTTGCCTTAATGGGCAGTGAGTTAGTGGCGCTGATGCACGCACTGGTTTCGGCATTAGGTGGCCTTGAAGAGACTCAAGCTTAACGCTTAAGCGAGCTTATAAAACGCAGCCACGTTTAGCTAAAGCTCCAAACAAGTTTATGCTAAATCAAACAAATAATGTAAAAAGGCGCCGCAGTTGAACTTAGTTCACTGCGGCGCCTTTTTAGTCTCTATGACAGAAATAACACGTTGGCAGCGATTCGAGTGAACCAACCTCTATGGCCACTCACTCAAATCGCAAACGAACTAGCTTTTCGTCAGCAGTTCACCCTTATTATCGAACGGCCAATCAATACCGAGCCAAGCTTTGAAGAAGGCTTTTTGCTGCTTAGTCGCCTTCGCATCGCCTTTTAGCACTAGCTTACCGCTTTGTTTCTCACCTAAGGTTAAAGCGACTTGCTTGATTTTGTCGTTGTTAAATAAGGTGATTTCGACTTTATCACCCACTTTAAAGTCTTTAATGCGTTTATCAAAACCTTGTGCCGTGACCTTTAAGCCATTAATCGCGAGGATCTCATCTCCTGCGACAATACCGGCCTGCCAAGCGGGGCCATTACGCAAGACTTGAGAAAGCACTAAAGAGCCATGTTCGCTACTTAAAGTCATGCCAGTAAAAGGCTCAGCTTTGGAGTCTTTACCGTAGGACATCACTAATCCCACCTGAGACAACAGGCTTGAAAACTCAAGGCTCAGCGGACTATTGACATGGCTCTGCCACCACGGGCCGTAGTCCTTACCCGATAAGTCCTTCAGGATCTGCTTTACATCACTCACAGTGTAGCCCTTAGGCACGCGGTAATCCTGATAGAGTTTGCGGTGCACGTCTCGGTACGAGTGGGCGAGCTTCGAATCCGTCAGCAGGGAGAAATCCAGCGCCAGCGAAGCTAAATAACCTTCGGAGTAAATATTCACACTGTGGTTAATGGCATAATCGCCGCCCGTGCTACTCCACTCGCCTAAACTGGCCTCGGCAACGGATTGAATTTCGCGCCCAGGTGTCAGCTCACTCTTCTCGATGCGTTTGGCTAAATCTTCTAAAAATTCCTTAGGCGTCATCACACCTGCACGCAGCAATAACTGACCTTGGAAATAACTGGTAGAGCCCTCGGCAATCCACAACAGTTCGGTCATGTTTTCATGCTGATAATCGTAGGGGACCAAACCTGCCGGACGATAGGCTTTAACGTTCCAGGTATGAATGAACTCATGGGACGCCGTGCTAATAAAGCGTAGGTAATCCTTACGCTCACGAAAACTAAAGCGCGGCAGTTGAATAACCGTTGAGTTTAAGTGTTCGGTCGCGCCGCCCGCACCACTGGTGGCATGCACCATATACACATAACGCTCAAAGGGATAACCATCCCAAATCGCCTTGGCTTGGCCACTCAATGCGGTTAAGTCTTTCACCACCTTATCGGCATCGTAGTTGCCTTCGCCCCAAAACACGAGTTCATAGTCTTTGTCGTTGGCGCTGAATTGCTTGTGGAGACTCACTCCCGTTTCGATGGGGGAATCAATCAGCACATCATAATTAGGCGCCACAAAGGAGTGCGCCGCATTACCTGACGACATACCCGAATAACTTTGCCAGTTCTCGGGAACCGTTAACTGCACGGCCACTGGGTCTGCCCGAAATTGCGGGCTATACATAAATACGCCACTGGCATCGAGATAAGCATGGCTCGCATCGATATGGCGTACTCGTTGACCTAATTCATTGGCGAAAAGTTGATAACTCACTGTCACACTGGCGGGTTTATCGAGGGCTATTTGCCACTCGCCACTGGCGCTACGTTTCCATGGAAGACTGTTGCCTTGACTGTCTTTCGCGGTAAATAAACGCACACCATCGGATAGGGATAACACTTGATATTTACCCGTACGCCACACGGGAAGATTAACCGTCAACTCACCCGCTTTAGCTTCGGGAAAAGTCACACTCACCTGCGCAAGGTGATGTTCTGGTTGGCTTAAATCAATTTTATAATCTACATCGGCTAAAACAGTTGTCGAACCTAATGCACTTAATATCAAAACAGATAATCTACTGGGTTTCACTCTGACTTCCTTCCGTCTTCTGTTATTATGCTTCTTATATTTTTTCCAAGTATAACAAGTCGATGTAGCATCCTCATTAGGCGCTAACAAAAGCTAACAAAATAAGTTCCTTGACTTAGGGAATATAGGGCCACCTACACATGCGTAAATTCATTGTTATTTTCGTGACCTTGTTGATGTCTATTTCGTTTCAAACAAAGGCTGCCGATCTCGAAGCCGAAGAAATAGAATTGCGTGAAACGCCACAGAAGATGTACGACAGGCTCAATCAATCCCTTTCTTTTCCTATTGCCTTTAAGACCCGCGAACAGTTTGAACGTGCCGCCCAAGAGCAGGGCTACAGCAGCGACGAATTCGAGCATATTTTGCAGCTACTGGCGCGATTGAATATGGAGCCGAATGTAAAATCTAAGGTCGGGTTTCAAGACGCTAATACCCTTATCGAATTGCTTGCAAGCATAGCGCAGACGCCGTTCGAACAAGCCACGGTCGCCATGTTAAAGGGCCGCTATATCGGCCGTACCGAACAAAAATACCAAGAAGCCATCGCCTTTTATAATGAGGCGCTGACACGGATTAACGACAGTTACGATGTCGAGTCCATGCTGCTCAAGCACACCATTCATGAACACTTAGGCGGTTTGCACCTCGTTATCCGTCAGGATGTGCCTGCCTTAATGCATTTTCATACCTATCGCGATATCGCCTACAAACTCAGGAACGATTATTTGATTGCGGCGGCCGAGTCAAAGCTCGGGCATTATTACAATAAAAATCAGCAGCTCACTAAGTCATTACAGCACTATAGCGAAGCGATTCGCCTGTCCAATCGCTCCAATTATCCTTCGATGAAGACCCATCTGCAGCTACAACTGGCGAAGGTCTATCGGGATTTAAAACAATGGGATGAAGCCTTAAAGAATGCCCATGAGGCCGCCGCAGGATTTAAAAAACTGGGCAACGACACTTATCTGTCAAGTTGCATGACAGTGATCGCCATGGTGTATGGCGAGCAAGGGGATTGGAACCGCGCCATTGATTACTATCTCAATGCCCAGCAGCTCGATGCTAAACGCGGTAACTACATCGCTCAAGGATTGAACTTCCATAATCTCGGTCAAGCCTATTCGCACTTAGATGACGAGGCAAACGCCCTCAAATACTTACTGATGGCGAACCAAATCTTTGTTGAAAAACAAAGTCATCACTATTTAGTGTATAACGAGCTGCTAATTGGCGAGATAGCCCAAGCGAAGGAAGATTGGCCGCTGATGATGAGCCATGCCGAAAACGCTTTGGCCCTAGCGACCGATTTAAAATTGCAAGATGAGCAAAAATCAGCCTTGACGCAAATCGCCCTGTCGGCGGAAAAACTTAACGATCAAGCCAAGGTAATAAGCACTCAAAAACGCATTATCGAATTAAGCCAAGCATCCGAGAATACCGCGCAGGACTCGTCGGTATCTTCCTCGGTACTGGCCGAACAGCAACTCAAACTTGAGCTCAGTATGCTACAGGGCAAACTGAACGATGCCGTTGAAACCACTAAAAATACCAACAAGTTACTCGCCTTGAGTGGCCTTATCGCCACGCTACTCTTAGTAGGGATAGTTATCCTATTAAATCAGCGCCGTAAAACAAGGCGCCAAAATGCAGCCTTACTCGCAGTAAGTTTGCAGGAGCCTTTTACTCAGCATCAAGGCTATGCCGCACTCTTAAAGGATCTGGCTCAGCCTCCTGCGAATGCGCCAACTACCGCCCTCGCCTTGATTGAATTTGGCGAACACGTCAATACCGATCTTAATCACGGCCAATACTTTGCTAATGCTATTACCCAACAATTGACTCACCATATAGGCAATAGTCTATTGATGCCCGTCTATGTGATCCGCCAAGGGCTATTTGCCGTAAGATTTACTGAGGCGGTAGAGCCGCAGCAAGTATTACACACGCTGCGTAGATACCTTGATGGCAAAGGCTTAAGCCATAGCTTTAACCTTGGCTTGATTAATTTGCCACTGCTAGCCAAAGCAGAAATTAAAATCGCCCCCAAGTTACTGTTCGAAACAGTGCAAATGGCATTGGCGGGTGCCCGAAGTTTACCGAATGATACCAGCCATTATGTGTGCCTAAGGGCCTTGGATTTTGTACCGCCAACACTCTTTGCAAACCCGCTATTCTTGCACTTGGAGAAAGGGATTGAGCGCGGCCTTATTCGAGTCGACACCGATGCTCCTAAGGAGCAGATTGCCTGGCCCTGCTGGGAAAACAACCAAGATAGACATTTATTGGAAAATATTTGATCAATATCGACTATTAATCACAAGGACATGGGCAAACCGATTTGCACTCCACTGCCGTTGTTATAACATTAGTAGCATATGAGTTAACTGCTAATCTAGACAGAGGACGTCATGCTTTTTAGCCCTGCTGAGTTAGGAAAATACTCCGGATGAAGGATTCCAACACGACAGTTTCACAACTGGCATTACTCCAACAGAAACTTCACTCTGCCAAGTTGGCACTCGATGAAGTCAATGAAGATAGAAATGCTAAGTTACAAACCTTACTCCAATTTATTGGCCATTTAAGTCTTGCCTGCAAAGGTCAGAATTTAGAACTGGATAATAAACTCGCCAAACTTCGCCATAACTTGAATACCTTTGAGCGAGTCGATGAAGCGTTGCCGGAATTAGTCGATGTTGAACGCCTATTAAAGGGTCAATACCACCATGTGATGGTACAACTTGAAGAGAGCCGTACAGGGCTTGCGCAAGTCATTCGCCAAATCCAACGGGTAAACTCAGCGCCAGATAAACTCAAAAAAGAAGTTAATTACTTTAAGCAGGATCTCGCCAAACCTTTCCATACGGTGTGGGAATATATTCCTAAAGTAAAACAAATAATTGGTTTCTATGACACCATTTTGCAGCAGCAATTTGAAGAAGCCGAAAAACTCGATGTGTTGCCTAAACACAGGCAGCTCGCCCACGAATTGGCGCAGATGATCTCGGAAATTGAGTTCCGTAAAGATCAACGCGACCAAGTGCTGGTTATTAAAGAGCTACTGGCTTCGGAAGTCGAAATCGACACCCTGCTCGAAGCCTATCAAACGATTTTATCCCTGCTGCTCGATAATATCGCCCGCGAAAAGTCAGCCTCGCAAGAATTTTTATACGCACTAAACGATGCCTTAGCCGCGGTGCGTGAAGTGGTGAGTGAATCCTACAATCACAATCAGCGCAGCTTCCAACTGAAGACTCAGTTGAATCGGGAAATTAATTCGCGCGTGGATAACGTAGGTGAAGCCATTATCGACACCGACGATATTGTCGATCTTAAAGCACAATTAACCGAACAGCTTAGCTCGATTCGTTCCGCCCTCGCCCGTAAAGAAGCATTAGAGCAGCGTGAGCAGGCCCTGCTGCGCAAATCAATGGAGACCATGCGCAAAGAGCTGAATGAGCTCAGTAGCGAAGCGAATACCTATAAAGAACGGCTATTCGAGCAACAAAAACTCAATCTATTGGATAGCTTAACTCAACTGCCTAACCGCGCCGCCCTTGAAGAGCGCATGGAGCTTGAGTATCGCAATTATCAACGTCACAGAACACCGCTGTGGATTGCTGTAGCCGATATCGACCATTTCAAAAGCATCAACGACAGCTTTGGTCACAGCACGGGCGATAAAACCCTGCAGGTTATCGCCATGGCATTAAAGAATTCCCTAAGGGATACCGAGTTTGTTGCTCGCTACGGCGGCGAAGAGTTTGTGCTCATCCTGCCTGAAATTGACGGTGGCGATATTGCTCAACTTTTAAACAGAGTCCGTGAAAAAGTAAAAAATATTCCATTTAAATTTAAAAATCAGCGAATTACAGTTACAGTATCTATAGGGGCTGCGCAGGTTATGGGGAATGAGCTCATACATGAAACCTTCGAGCGCGCCGATGCAGCACTCTACAAAGCAAAACATGAAAGCAGAGACAGGGTTGTGATTGACGTATAACAAAGTCAGCCTATACGTCGCCTCTTATCACTCCTGTCGAGACGAAGGAGTGATAAATGATAGTAAAAGTCAGCCCAAAGGGCAGCATGGATCAGCTTTCACAACTCGAAGTTGATCGCCTCAAAAAAAGCGCCAAGAGCGCCCTATATCAACTGTATCGTAACTGCTCACTCGCCGTACTCGCAGCAGGCCTTAAGACCGACAATTCTAAAGCACTTTTCGAGCAATATCAGAACTTCGATATCAATGTGTTGCAACGTGAACGCGGGGTTAAGCTAGAGCTTATCAATCCCCCAGAACAAGCCTTTGTCGATGGCCAAATTATCACCGGGATCCAAGAACACTTGTTTTCGGTGCTGCGGGATATCCTCTACATCAGCGACAAGTACGACACCCTTAAACATATCAATCTGACCAACGCCAGCCACATTACAAACGTAGTGTTCGATATTTTGCGTAACGCCCGCGCCATCGCACCGATGAAAGACCCCAATGTGGTCGTCTGTTGGGGCGGCCACAGTATTAATGCCGTCGAATACCAATACACCCGCGAGGTGGGTTATCAGCTCGGCCTAAGGGAACTCGATATTTGCACCGGCTGTGGCCCAGGCGCGATGGAAGGCCCAATGAAGGGCGCGGCCATTGGACATGCGAAACAGCGGATTAAAAATGCCCGCTATATTGGTCTTACTGAGCCGAGTATTATTGCCGCCGAGCCGCCTAACCAAATTGTGAACGAGCTGGTGATTTTGCCCGATATCGAAAAACGCCTCGAAGCCTTCGTGCGCTTAGGCCATGGCATTATTATCTTCCCCGGCGGCGCGGGTACCGCCGAAGAGCTACTGTATATTCTGGGGATTTTGCTCAATAAAGAAAATCAGGAAACCCCCTTCCCACTGGTACTGACGGGTCCCAGTGAGAGCGCGGATTATTTTATTAAAATTGATGAGTTTATTGCCGCCACCTTAGGAGCCGAGGCGCAGCAAAAATATCAAATCATCATAGACAATCCCGCCGAAGTCGCCCGAGTGATGAAGCAAGGCATGGAACAAGTGAAAAACCATCGCCGCGCCACCGGCGATGCCTATCAATATCAATGGGGACTGAAGATAGAACCCGAGTTCCAACTGCCGTTTATCCCTAGCCATGAGGTGATGGCTAACTTAGATTTACATTTTCAAGCTAATAAAGCGGAATTAGCCGCTAATTTACGCAAAGCGTTTTCGGGTATCGTGGCAGGTAATGTAAAATCAGACACCATCAAGCAGATTGAGCACTTAGGCCCCTTCCACATTAAAGGGGATCCACATTTAATGGAACTGATGGACAATTTGCTGGGGGCCTTTGTCGCCCAACATAGGATGAAACTGCCGGGAAGCGCTTATGTTCCCTGCTATCAAATAGTGAAGTAAAACAATAACCGCCAATGAATAAGTTTTTAATTATCGATGGTCTCAACTTAGTTCGCCGGATTTATGCGGCGATCCCAGATGAGAACGATATGGACAGTTTAACGGAGCGTGTGAGTGTCGCCTGCACTAAACTGCTGCGCATTCACCACCCTACCCATGTCGCTATCGTCTGGGATGGTGATGAGATCTCTTGGCGAAAACAGCTTTATCCCGATTATAAAAAGGGCCGTAAACCTATGCCCGAGCCTCTGGCAGCTGGCTTACCTGCACTGCAGGAACACCTCAAAAGCGTACCAATTCAATCGATTTATGCCGCCGCCGAAGCCGATGATGTTATCGCCACCCTTGCGATGAAAACCGCCAAAGCCCAAGGCGAAGCCGTTATCGTGTCCACCGATAAAGGCTTTAGCCAACTCAATCATCCGCGTATCAGTCAATGGGATCATTTTAATCAGCAATACCTCAACATCGCAGAGCTTGAACAAAAATTGGGCGTCGATCGTAGCCAATTTCTTGATTTAATGGCGCTGGCGGGTGATAGCGGTAATAAAATCCCCGGTATCGCAGGCATAGGCCCCAAATCGGCGGCGGAGTTGCTGCGAACCTTCAGAACCTTAGCTGCGCTGTTTTCTTCTCTGCCCAATCTCGGCGCCAAACAAGCCAAAAAGCTGGCCGAAGGACGAGATATGGCTCGCCTCAGTTATAAATTAGCCCAATTGCAAATCGATTTGCCCTTAAACATCAACCTCAAGGATTTTAGGGTCAATGGCCCCGCCAATACGCCGCAGCTCGATTAACGCACCTTGTTAACACTAAGTTGCAATAAAGCCGTTTACCTTAGGCCATCAAAGGCGTATTTTATTGACTTGCCAGATTGTACATTGGATATGCAAAGGAATTAGATTCAATGAAATCAAAAACTTCGGTCATTATTGGCAGTATATTTGCCGCGTATGTCGCCTTCGTCGCTGTTGTGGTGCTGGTATATGAGCCCACCCCAGATGAAATGGATTGGGAAGATAGACAAGTCTATAACAGCCAGAAATTAAATGAGTTAACCCTAGGACAGGACATTGCCACCGTAAAAACCCTCTTTGGCAAGGCCGATTTTACAGAAGCCAAATCCCTTAAAGATGGCCAACTACAAGTGCTCTTTTATCGTACTCACCATGAAAAATCCGATGGCGTGACCACCAAAGAAGAATGCACCCCACTGATTTTTAAAGACGATAAACTCGTGGCCTGGGGCGATGATACCTATAAACAATATCTCGAAGCTGGCACTGATATCGTAAGCCGCACAGCCAAAGAAGCCGAAAGCTCAAGCAAAAATTGATTTAGCTCTGATATCGCCATCATCCCTAAGCTAAATATCGTAAGCGTTTAAACAATATCCCCAAATGGCAATGTAATACCAATTCATTGCCATTGTTTCCCCCTATGACAAGCCACCGATTTATTTAACAAGAATCATCCCTACAGGGTCGACGGCGGCATCTGCAACAACTATCGCACGGCTACTTACCATGCAAGGTATACTGTCGTATTCGAGTTTAGATACTTTTGAGTGATTTTAGGCCAAGGTTAGTGTATCTCAACTCAACCGCTAACAAATAAAAACATTTGGAATCAATTAATTATATAAGCCTTGATTTTAGTTAATCGGTTTCGAAAACGAGGATGTGCGTTTTCAGGATGGTTTATTAAATGGAAAACTGATAAGTTCTTTATATACAAATAGTTAATTGTGTACTTTTACTGCTCTAACAAAGTAAACGTACACTAATCACATGTTAGGCCCCATGGAACACATCGACGTTGAATGGATACATAAGAACGCCGCTTACCCTGTACAACGGCTGCCGGTGCTTGATACCGCCGCGATGAGATCTGCAAACTTGAGTTCTTCCTCGATGGCAAGCTAGGCTTTGCAGCACATGAATTATCCCTGCTCCAAGCTTGGCAGTGCTGAGGTACCCTCTTTTGGAGAGCAACCCATCTCTTGAGTTCAATGGCGCGAGCATTAGCGCTCGGGACGTCGAGAGACTCTTGTCTGCCCATTCTCCAGCTGGGGCCTAATAACTCATTCAAGCCGAAGCCGTTTAGTGGCTCGGCGTTATTCAAGCGTAATTTATACAACGGAAGTAATTAATATGATTAACCTATTGATAAATAAATCTGATTTAGCCGAAATGAGCGAAACCTCTTTTGGTGGAAAACCAGTTAAGAATAAAGGTGAAGATTTTCACTGGCCGACTTGTGCTTGCTGTAACCTTCCAATGCAATTTTTGGCGAAAATCTCGGTTGAAGAAGAATTACATCAAATTTTTATGTGCCAAAACGATCCTGGAATGTGCGACGATTCGGATGCTGATGGCGGCGGCAACGCTGTAATAGTAATAAAACCATTTGACCTTGAATTTGTCCTAGTCCCATCTGAAGGCAAAACGCTTCGAGATACAGCGCACTCAGCTCAGGTAGTATCGGTCGATGGAGATGACTACGAAGCAGCAAGAAGGGAATGGGCGGAAGAAAATGGCGTTAGCCCTCGAGAGGTATTAGGCCAAATTTCCGGTGAACCCGCATGGATTCAAGGTGATGAAACACCCAATTGCACTGCGTGTAATGAACCAATGGAATTTGTCGCTCAACTAGAACAAGGACCAAACTGGGAAACAGAAATGAATTTTGGCGGCGGAGGGGTGGCGTATTCGTTCGTCTGTCGCTGTAATGGTTCTGCAAGTTTTTTATGGCAGTGCTAATACCAACAAATAACAAGTCAAAACACATAGGGCTTGGTAAAGCTGTGATCTTTTGGGCTCCAACAAGTCACAAACTAAAACCAACGAGTGCTTAAGGCGTTACTCAACAGATATCTTAATCCGAAAGCAACTTACTAGAGTAAAAAATCGCTCGCCTATGTCCTTTCTTTCCATAAAAAACGCCACCTTATGGTGGCGTTTGCTTATGAATAAACCTAAAACAGAGGATTACTCATCATCGGCTTTATATTCGACATAGGCTTCGCCTTGGCTTAACCAAGTTGGCGCAGGTTTACCTTTAAGATAATGGTCGAAATATTCCATCATGCGAATGCTGTAATCGAGCTTATTGGGGTATTTCTTCAGATGATGGGGTTCATCTTCATATTGTAAAAACACCACATCTTTACCCGCACGGCGCATCGCCAAGTACATTTCAACACCCTGCTCCCAAGGCACCGCATCGTCTTTATCGCCAAACATGATCATCAGCGGCGTTTGAATGCGATCGGCATAGAAGACTGGCGAGTTCTCGATATACTTTTGCGGCGCAGCGAAGAGGCTTTCACCTATGCGGCTTTGGCCCGTTTCGTATTGGAATTGGCGCGCAAGCCCAGTGCCATGGCGAATTCCGCTGTAGGCGCTGGTCATGTTGGCGACAGGGGCACCAGCCACCGCAGCTTTAAACATCTTTGTTTGAGTAATGGCAAACGCAGTTTGATAACCACTCCAAGAATGTCCTTGTAAGCCAATGGCGTTAGCATCGGCAACGCCCATGTCGATAAGCTTTTGCACGCCCGAGGTCAGCGCTTGAACCGAACTGGCGCCGGGATAACCGATCTCGAAACGAATATCCGGCAAGAATACCGCATAACCGTTATTCACATACCAAGCGAAGTTTGGTCGGTGGTTGACCTTCATTTGCGGGAAGGCATGCAGTCTGTCGGTCATAAAGCGATAGTAGTAAACCAGCACAGGATAACGCTCGCCCGCTTGATAGTTAGTAGGCTTAATCAACACGCCATCGAGCGGCTTGCCATCACCATTGGTCCAATGCACTAATTCGGCTTGGCTCCAATTAAAGGCTTGGCGTTGCTTATCTAAATCGGTTTGCTTAACCGCGTTTTGTGGGGTCAGATAGCTTGCGGTATACAGGTCAGGGAACAGATCGAAGCGCTCCTTAGAGAACACTAAGGTATCCGCATCTTTACTGCGCCCAAGCACAGTTAGCTTATACTCGCCTTCCATCAAGGTCTTAACGCCCGCTTCGCCTAAGGTCGCTTGATAAAAACCATCGGCCTTAGTCTTGTCGCTGTAACCATGCAGCAGCACAGTGGCGTTGTAGGCCAATGTGGTTGGCTCATCGGGATTATCGACTAAGCCTTCAACACGATATTGAATTTTTTGAGCGCGCCCCTGCCCCGCGGTTAAGGCAAATCCGCTTTTCGATGCGGTATTAAACTGCCATACATCGTATTTGTCGTAGACGAGGAAGCCTGCATCATCCTTCAGCCAAGGGCCAAAACCATAACCCGGCGCATTGGAAGGGTAATCATGGTCTTCATCGGCAAAACTCACCTTTAAAGACTTGGTCAGATTGGTGCGACGACCTTCGGCAATATCGTATAAATACACATTACCTTGCTGATAATAGGCTACATATTTGCCGTCGCCCGATAAGCTCAGCTCAGCATCGCTTGGTTGTTGGGTTAACAGCGGCAACTTGCGCCCGGTGTTGATATCCACCAAGTAATAGTCTTGATAAAAACCCGCCCAAGTGATCATCTTGCGATAGGGTAAGTCAGAGCTTGCCAGCATATAACGCTTGTGCTGTGACAGGGTCACATCTGGCACCGTTTTATCGCCAAGTTGCACTACATTATTTGAACCTAAATGCAGCACGGCTAAGTAAGTACGCTTTTGCTCTTTATCATATTGTTTGATTTCATGGGGTTTAATCCGCGGATCGTCCCCATGCCAGACCTTAAGCCCACGTTGACCTGTGACTATCTCTTTGTCGTAAAGGTCTTTTGCTTCTGCGATTTTCTTCAGGCTGAGCTGTTGGCTCACCTCGGGCACACGGCCAAAGAAGAGTCGCTCACTGTCTAGCGAGAAGCTTAAACTGGCGTAACGATTCAGCGTCCACTCTTTGGTGTTTGGCACAGGGCGAATTTTGCCCGAAGCGATATCGACTAGGCTTAGCTGATAACTGCGGCCATAGGGTAATTCACTCGCATCCCCTTGGGTAAAGGCCAGCCAGCGACCATTTTTCGACAGTGAAACCGCACCAATTTGTTGAGTTTGAGATTCAAATGCCGTTGATTTTTTGTAGTCTTTCAAATCAATCAGTTGCAGTTGATGTTGTTTCGCCTCGATATCATTGACCGCAACAGCCAAGCGACGACTGTCTTTATCGAAGTAATAGGCGGTCACATGCTCCAGATCCACCCGCTGCGATGGCGAAGACAAATTCACTAAACTCAAACGACGGCCTTGGTCGAACTTATCGACCTTCACCTTCTCGGCTTTGGGCTTATCATCGGCGCCTTCAGTTTTCTCTTTGGCGTCTTTCTTGGCCTCCTCGTCGGCTTCAAACCAAATGGCTAAATGTGCGCCATCGTCACTAAAGGCAAATTCCTTTACCCGTTCAAATTTGGTTTGCGTGCCAGTTTGGGTATCAAGCAGCACCATATCGGCTTTGAGCTTTTTCTTGGCTTTAGCATCACTGGTTTCGACTTTAAGCAAACTGGGTTTTACGGCCATCGCCACATAACGGCCAGTGTGACTCACGATAGGACCTGAGCCGCCTTCAATCTGAAAGTCTTTTCCTGTTTGCAGATTTTTAATTAAGCCATGGCTATCGCCACGATCCGGCGCCACCTCGACTGCCAGCACTTGACCATTGTCAGCGATAACGGGCTTTTCGAGGGACTCAAAATGCATAATGTCGGTCAGGGTAAGCGGTTTAGTGCTGGTTTCTGCATGGGCATTGGGCAGTATTCCGAGGGATAAAAGCACTAGCGATGTGATAGGTAATAACTTCAATGTCTTCCTCTTTTATGTAGTTGTTAGACTAAAGTAGACTTTTTTAACCATTGGTCCTCCATCATCGTTATAACCCAGTATTTTTACAAGTTATACCCGATAAAAAATCGTGATATTGCTCACTATTTCCTGTGAAGTTTGACCAAAGACGGTTAAAATAATGGGGAGAAAAAACACCAAATTCATAGTCATGTTACCCGGCTAATCCCGGGTCGGACAATTGCAGTAACGACGAACCGTGGAAGGACTTCTCCATGTCAAAAAGAACGATAACCGTAATTCCAGGTGATGGAATTGGCCCAAGTATTATTGATTCAGCCTTAAAAATTCTTGATAAAGCAGGTTGTGATTTTGAATATGAATTTGCCGATGCCGGCTTAACTGCTCTCGAGAAGCAGGGCGAACTACTTCCGCAGCGTACTTTAGAACTGATCGAAAAAAACCGCATCACCCTGAAAGGCCCGCTAACTACACCAGTAGGCGAAGGTTTCACCTCTATCAACGTGACATTACGTAAGAAATTCGGCCTGTACGCTAACGTGCGTCCAGTGTTGTCTTTCAAAGGCACTCAAGCCCGTTATGAAAACATTGATATCATCACAGTGCGTGAAAACACCGAAGGCATGTACTCTGGCCACGGTCAAAAAGTGTCTGAAGACGGCACCACTGCTGAAGCGACCAGTATCGTCACTCGCCAAGGCGCTGAGCAGATCGCAACATTCGCCTATGAACTGGCCCGCAAAGAAAACCGTAAGAAAGTCACTATCGTGCACAAAGCAAACATCATGAAGTCAACTTCAGGTCTGTTCCTGAAAGTGGCCCGTGAAGTGAGCCAACGCTACCCAGATATCAAAACCGAAGAAATGATCGTCGATGCAACTTGCATGAAGTTAGTGATGAACCCAGAAAACTTCGACGTCATAGTGACCACCAACCTGTTTGGTGACATTCTGTCGGATCTGTGTGCTGGTTTAGTCGGTGGTTTAGGTATGGCACCAGGCGCCAACATTGGCCGTGATGCAGCGATTTTCGAAGCGGTTCACGGTAGCGCGCCCGATATCGCAGGTAAAAACCTCGCGAACCCAACATCAGTGATCTTAGCCTCTATCCAAATGCTGGAATACTTAGGCATGGCCGATAAAGCCGATCTGATCCGTAAAGCCGTATCGGCAGTGATTGAAGAAGGCGACCGTACGACTCGCGATTTAGGCGGCACCCACGGTACGACTGACTTCACTCAAGCGGTACTTGACCGTCTGTCATAATCGCTTTGCGCGAAACAAAAAACGCACCTTGGGGTGCGTTTTTTATGGCCGCTATTTAGCGGGACAGCCAAATAAAAAGCCCCAAACATGACTTGGGGCTTCACTCACTAACAGAACGATAAAAAACCGCTGATTAGTTCCAAGCCTGGCTCGGTCTAATCCACAGGTGCACAGTCACTTCATCACGGTCATGGTATAAGTGCTTACACTGTAACTGGAATTCGTTGATGCCGTTTTCCTTGAGGATTTCCTGCATGGTATTCAAAATCGCCATCACTTCTTTATAACGGCTCTTCATCGGCAGTTTGAGGTTGAAAATCGCTTCTTTAAACCAGCCATTGATGGCCCAAGCTTCAATCAGTTCAGCCACGCGCGCGGGTTTTTCAACCATGTCGCACACTAACCAATAAATGTTTTTACGCTGTGGCTCGAAGCGGAAACCATCCTCGCGGAAATGTTTCACTTGTCCGGTTTCCATCAGTTTTTCGTTCATTGGACCATTATCGACCGCGGAGACCATCATGCCACGACGCACCAATTGATAGGTCCAGCCGCCAGGGCAAGCGCCTAAATCCACTGCGTTCATGCCGCTGCGAACCCGCACTTCTTGCTCTTCTTTAGGCACAAACTGCGCGAAGGCTTCATCGAGTTTCAGGCTTGAGCGGCTAGGCGCATCGGCAGCCATTTTCAGGCGCGGGATCCCCATAAAATAAGGGGAGCTGTTGTTGCTGAAGGAATAACCTACGTAGGCGCGACCTGGGCCGATAAAGCACACGTGGATAATCGGACGCTTAGGATTTTCCTGTGCCAGTAAACTGCCGGATTTTTTCAAATGCTGGCGCAAAGGCACGGTAAACTTACGGCAAAATGCCGACAGCTCTTTCGCTTCGTTGGTGTCAGGGGTTTCAACCCTCAGCTCACCCGCTTTACTCACCTCACTGAGCGCCGCCACAATCGGACTGACACGATCAGACTCAGGTAAATCCGCCAGCAGCTCGCTTGCGGCAAACATCTGACGGGCAAAAATCAGTGAATCTAACGGCAATTGCTTCACTAAGGTATCGCCGCCGTCTTCTTCAAAACATTGATATACCACGTAGGCATCGTTGTTGTTGGCCTTAACAAAGCCACCCACATTGAGCTCGGCGGCTCGCTGTTGGATTTCTGCTGCGCATTCTTTCTCATAGCCTGCACGGCAAAATAAAAATAGGTTTTTCATGGAGATCCTTAAGAAATCCAAGCCATAAACATGGCCGACTATCGATTTGGGCGCCAGTATAGCAATTTCAATGCACAAAAGCCCGATTTGCTATCGGGCTTTTGTGTAATTGGCAGTGTGAACGCACAGCGCAGTGGCTGCGCCACACAAGTATTATGACTCGTTGCCATCCACCACTTTATGGCGCCATACGGCCGCGGCCAGCAATAACCAACCTAAGAGGAAGCAGCCACCGCCCATTGGGGTAATAGGGCCTAACCATTTGCTACCGACTAGCGCTAAACCGTAAAGCGAGCCAGAAAACAGCACGATGCCAGCAATAAACAAATACGCCGCCCAATCCAGCAAGCGTGAGGTTAACCACTGCCCGGCAAAGGCCACGGCAATCAGCGCAAAAGTATGATAGAAGTGATACTGCACGCCTAGATTAAACACATCAATCAGCTCTGGCGGCGCGACAGCCTTGAGTCCATGAGCACCAAAAGCGCCTAGCGCAACCGCAAAAAATCCGCTTACCGCGGCGAGTAACAACAATCCTTTACGCATTTTTACCTCCAAAAACCAATAGGCTTTACGACGGATGACGCTCAAGCCGTTAATCCAGACTCTGAGCGCTTTAGGCCATATTAAGAATAAGCATTAGCCAATAAATTTTGCTGATAAATCAACAGCCAATGCAAGGTTAGCCGCTTCGGTCGTGCCTGACGACTTTCTTGGGACAAAACTATGATCCCCATCGGCTAAGTATTCAATTTGTATATCACTGTTAAGCGGCCAACTTAGGAGCTGCGCCTGTGTGCCAAACTTATCCCGCTCACCTTGTAGCACTAATACGGGCACTTGGCAGTCGTTAAGGGGTTCTAACCTAGGTTCACCACCCTTAAGTGGAATAAAGGGATAACCTAAGCAAATGACCCTATCGATACGGCTCGCTTGCGCGCTATCGCAGGCCAGTAACGCCGCCATGCGTCCGCCCATGGATTTGCCCATCAAGACCACGCGCTTAACCATAGGCTGAGCGTGCGCCACATCGAGCATCTCGCTAAAACAGGCAAGCAACTTTGGCGCTCTGTCAGGAGGGCGCTTTTTACCATCCACGGCATTGGCCTGCATATAGGGAAAGTTAAAGCGCATCACTTGAAAGCCCTTGGCGACAAGACCTGCGGCCATTTGGCACATAAAGTCGGAATCTCGATTCGCTCCCGCGCCGTGGGCAAATAAAATCAAGGTTTCTGATGGCTCGCCTTCTAACACATAGGCGTTTGAAGCAACAGCCTCGTTGACCAAAGGATTATCCGGGCAACAACTCACTACGTGACTCCTCGGCAAACATATCTAACATCCACTCACGGAACGCGACCACTTTACCCAGCTCGGCATGATTTTGCTGGCAGACGAGGTAATAGGCATCTTTGCTCACTAACACTTCTTGGAATGGGCACACCAGTCGACCCGCCTTAATATCGGGGCGAGCGAGTACGCTATAACCTAATGCCACACCTTGGCCGTGGGCTGCCGCCTGCAAAACGAGGGAAGAATGACTGAAAATCGGCCCTTGGTTGACGTTAATATCGTGGATGCCACATTGTCTAAACCAAGCCTGCCAATCGTGGCGACTCATATCGTGCAGCAACGTGTGGTGTTTTAAATCTTCCGGCTTGGACAAGGGCTTAGGGCCGTTTAACAGCATGGGCGAACATACAGGGATCAGCACTTCATTACGAAGTTTATCGGCGCGAAGCCCAGGCCAATTGCCTAAACCATAATAAATGGCAACGTCGACATCATCGGTTAAAGAGCTGGCCTCTGTGTCTACCGCCTTAATTCGTACGTCAATATCAGGATTTTTTTCACTAAACTTCGATAGGCGCGGCACCAGCCACTGAATAGCAAAGCTTGGCGACATACTCACGGTCAACGAACCAATGGCGCTGCGTGCAAGTAGCCTGTCGGTCGCATCCGCCAGTTGAGTGAAGATATCTTTAATATCGAGAAAATAGCTCTGACCTTCTTCGGTCAGTAGCAGCGAACGATTCTTTCGACGAAATAATTTTAATCCGAGAAAATCTTCCAGCGCCTTAATTTGGTGACTCACCGCAGCCTGAGTCACAAACAATTCTTCAGCCGCTCGAGTAAAGCTCAAATGCCGTGCGGCGGCCTCAAATGCTTTAACCGCATTCAGTGGTGGTAAGCGTCTTGACATAGTGATCTCTATCTCAATTTTTAATTAGTTTTTCTAATCCGTATTGTTACATTTAATCGTTTGTAAAGGCCAGCGTTTTTGATTAAATTTTGCGCCAACGAAACACATGAGTTGGACAATCTCGAACGGGTGATGGGAATGTCTGACAGCAATACTTTGTCAGCCCGGAGGCGACTATGTTCAATTTAAAATCTGCTTTTGCGTTAGTGTTAGTCAGCGCACTCAGTGCCAATGTCAGCGCAAATGTTATCGATGCAGAAATTATCATCGACACCAGTGATTTACAGGCAAGCATCAATGCCGAACTGACTGCGACGATGGAAAAAATGCATGAAGAAGCGCTGCAGGATCCAACCTTATTGCTTGCCGATGAAGTGTTACCGGCCCAGCAAGTGGTCAAGACCGAATAAATTGCACTGCTGATCAGTAAAATAAAAGCCGCATTCCAATGCGGCTTTTTTGTATTCGTTTACCTGCTTATTGGCGCATCGAGGCCCCAATTAATGCGCATTAAGGCCAAAGTTGATGTTTGGCCTTAGCTCTCGTTTTACTGGCTATCGCTTAAGGGCGGTAAACCTTAACATTGTGATAACCTTGTTCAATCAGGTATAGCGCTTGTAATTTACTCATCACCCCACGCTCGCAGTACAACAGGTAAGTCTTCTGCTTATCGAGGTCGGCAAATTGAGTCGCTAATTTGAAGAAAGGAATGCGCTTGATTTCCACGCCTTCAATCTCCAGCGGCTTGTTCTCTTCTTCCTCTGTGGCGCGAATATCAATCACCACTTCATTGGTGTCGATAGCAACAACGGTTTCAGTTTCAGTGATACGCGTATTCATTTGTTCTGCTATCTCCCTGATATCAATGGCAACAGCCTGCTCAACGATACGGTCAATCAAGTCCTCAGAAAATTTGGTCTCTTCGGCCTCAACCTTGGCCAGTACCGCCTTCACGGTTGGCTTTTGCGAAATCACGCCGCAATACTCGGGCATAGATTTAGCAAAATCTTCGGTGCCGATACGGCGACATTCGTTGATAATGTCCTGCTTGTCCATGGCGATCAGCGGGCGCAGGATCAGCATATCGGTGCAGCGGTCAATCACGTTTAAGTTGGTCAAGGTTTGGCTCGATACTTGGCCTAAACTCTCACCAGTCACAATCGCCTGAATGCCCATACGCTCAGCAATACGCGCTGCGGTGCGCATCATCATACGCTTAAGCACCACGCCCATTTGACCGTTGTCGATTTTCTCTAAAATCTCGGCCACCACAGGCTCGAACGGCACAGACACAAACTTCACCTTGTGGGATTCACCATAGGTTTTCCACAAATGGTAAGCGACTTGTTTCACGCCAATTTCATGCTGCGCGCCGCCGAGGTTGAAGAAACAGTAATGGGTACGAGCGCCCTTCTTAATAAATTGGTAGCTCGACACGCCTGAGTCAAAACCGCCCGAAATCAAGGACAACACATCTTCCTGCGTCGCCATTGGGAAGCCGCCTAAGCCTTCGATACGCTTAGTCACCATATACAGTTTATCACCCTCGATTTCGAGGTTAACTGTCACTTCTGGGTTCTTCAAACGCACACCAATCGCATCGGTAAACTGGTTTAAACCACCACCGACATAACGCTCGACTTCGATAGAGTTAAAATCGTGGGAGCCAGTACGTTTGACGCGCACACAGAAGGTTTTACCGGCAATTTGGTCACGGTAAACGGGTAAGACTTGCTGGTAGATATCGTCGACTGAGGTAAAGCTATATTCATCCACTTGCACCACATGTGCGATCCCAGGAATACAGGCTAAACGCTCACCAAAGGCCTGAGCTAATTCAGGTTTATCATTTGGCACCTTTACCCAAATACGGTCCCATTGACGTTGCACTTTGGCATCTTCATCAACTTTTTTGAGCACGTTACGGATGTTGGTTTCAAGCATTTTGGTGAAGCGCATGCGCACGGGCTTGCTCTTCATCATGATTTCTGGGTACAGCTTTACAATAAACTTCATGGGATTTCCGCGGGCAATTTTGTAAACAGCAAAATTGGTTAAAAGAATAATCGCCGGATTATAACAAACTCACGGCGATTGGCGCACCTGTTTCCACACTCGAGCTGCTCGTGGCGTGCGCTTATGCATAGTTGAATTTATAGTCAAAAAATCACAAATAAAAAAGCCGTGAGCAAGTCACGGCGTTTTTATCGAATAACAAGTTTGGATTAAAAGCTATTTACCTACTTGAATTTCTTCGGATTCTTTGGCTTTACCCTGTTCAATCGCAATCTCAACACGACGATTTCGCGCGCGGTTTTCAGGTGAGTCATTAGGCACGATGGGATTATTCGACGCCATACCGACCACTTTCATCCGCTTAGGATCGAAGCCCTTCACTTGCAGCAGCACATCGGCCACCGCAACTGCGCGTTTGCTCGAGAGATCCCAGTTCGAGCTGTATAGCTCATCGCTTATCTGCATATCATCGGTGTAACCCGATACAGTGATGATCCCCGGCACATCTTTAAGCAATTCACCGACCGAGCGCACCACAGGTTTAAATCGTGGCTGCAGGAAGCCCGAACCCGAGGCAAATGAGCCCTTCTCACGGATACGGATAATAATTTGCTGCCCAAGTGACTCAATTTCGATCGCCCCATCGGTGATCTCGTTATTGAGCTCCTGCGCCATTTTCTTCACTTGTTGATTGATTTTATCCTGCGCCGCTGCGGCTTCCGCTTTTACCGCATCCGCCGTTTCTTGGGCCGTCGCCGAGGCTTCACCGCCCCGCTGCGAACCATTTTGCTGCTGCACACCACCCGCGCTATCGTCCTCGCCCGCTTGATAATCCAATACGGGTTCGGTCATTTCGTTGGTTTGTTGGTTAATGATTTCAATCGGCGTGGGATCGGGACGACCAGGACGAAACTCCAATGCAATCACAGACGTCCCCTTAGGAATGTCTTTGACTTCGACCTTATTTTGCACCCCGAAGGCATACTTCATCGAGCCTGCGATCTGCTTAAACTTCATCACGTCCATTTCGGAAAATGATAGCAGCAGCACGAAGAAACACATCAAGAGGGACATCAAATCGGCAAATGTTGCCAACCAGAGCGGTGCTCCGGGCGGTGGACAGTTGCACTTAGCCATGGGCTACTCTCCGTCCGTTGTATCGATTTTCCGCTGTTTTTCAGCTAGATAATTCTTCAAGAAACCTTCAATCACCCGCGGGTTTTGGCCATCTTGAATGGCTAATACCGCATCCATAATCAGGTTGCGGTTCAGCATTTCTTCACCCATGCGCAGGGTGAGTTTATCGGCAATGGGAATACACACCATGTTCGCGACCACGGCGCCGTACAGTGTCGTTAACAAGGCCACCGCCATCGAAGGACCAATCGATTTAGGATCTGACATGTTGGATAACATGGCCACTAAGCCCACTAAGGTACCAATCATCCCCATCGCGGGGCCGACGTCACCAAAGGCCCTAAAAATCGCAATGCCGTTACGATGGCGCTCTTCGGTGAGGGCAATGTCTTTTTCAAGCGCGGCGCGCACAACTTCGCCATCGTGACCATCGACCAACATATCGACAGCTTTTTGCATAAAACTGTTGGAAATTTGCGCTTCTTCGAGGGCAAGGAATCCGCCTTTACGGGCGGCGTCCGCCATAGTCACGGATTGTTCGATAAGATCTTCTGGCTTATCAATCTTAAACATAAAGGCTTTGACGGCAATTTTTACCGCGCCCAAAAACTGTTTGAGATTGAATTTCATCATTACTACGAAGAATGAACCACCGAATACGATAAACACTGAGGGGACGTCGATAAAGATTGCCAAGCCGCCGCTGGTCATCATAGCCCAAAGGATAAAACCAAAGCCCCCGACTAGTCCTATAACTGTAGCTAAATCCACAACGGCTCCTCAATATTCGGTATAAACGACATAATACTGACTCTATTCGCAAAATAACACAAAATGTCATCCACATAGGGATTACACTTTGGTTTTAACCTGAGCCTTACTCTATGATGTCAAAGGATGATTATAAGCATAATGCTATTATTGTCATTTATCGGACAAGCACTAAGCAAGTTTAGCGACAATTTCTATTTTCTGAAAAAAATTCAGCAACAAAGCGTGCTATTGAGCAAATATCCGTCGACTGAATTTGACCCTTGAGTCGCCCTGATATACCTTGTGTCCGCTCTTTCAAAGGAATTATTAACGTGGCGAAGAAACCCGAAAATCTCAGTTTTGAAGAATCCCTTGGTGAACTCGAGCGCATCGTTGCCGAATTAGAACAGGGCGATGTCTCTCTGGATGATGCGTTAAAACAATTTGAACGTGGCATCAATCTGGTGCGTAACAGCCAAGCAAAACTCGAGCAAGCTCAGCAAAAAGTGGCCATTTTACTCAAGCAGGATGAAAATGCGCCCCTCTCTCCCTATGCCGTTGAGGGCGAATAAGCGTGTTAGTCAATGCAATAAAAGAATATCAACTACGGGTTGATGACCAATTAAAACAACGTTTCAGCACACTCGAAGACACAGCGCCGCAATTAAAGGCCGCCATGACCCACGGCGCGCTATTAGGCGGTAAGCGTATTCGTCCCTTCTTGGTTTACAGCGTGGGGCAAATGTTTGGCGTGCCGCTTGAAAAGCTCGACGCCAGCGCCGCCGCCATTGAGTGTATTCATGCTTATTCGTTAATCCATGACGATTTACCCGCCATGGACGATGACGACCTTCGTCGTGGTCAGCCCACAGTGCATATCGCCTTCGATGAGGCGACCGCCATCCTTGCAGGGGATGCACTGCAAACCTTAGCCTTTGAAATTGTTACCGAAGCAGTACTAGGGATCAGCAGCGAGCAGCATATCGCCATGGTGAGGGCGCTGGCGAAAGCCTCGGGTTACCGTGGTATGTGTGGCGGCCAAGCGATTGACTTAGCCTCAACCGATAAGCTCATCGACCTTAAGGCCTTAACTCAACTGCATAATATGAAAACGGGCGCCCTTATCAGCTGCGCCGTTGAGTTAGCCCTGATCGCCGCTAATGCGCCAAAAGATGAATATCAGACTATGATGGAATTTGCCCATGCGGTAGGACTTGCCTTCCAAGTGCAAGACGATATTCTGGACATCATTGCCACCACGGAAGAACTCGGCAAACCCCAAGGCTCAGACGCCGAGTCCAATAAGAGTACTTTTCCGCAACTACTTGGACTGCAAGGCGCCAAAGACACCGCCGCGCAACTGATCCAAGAGGCACTATCAGCGCTGGCTAAATTGCCATACAATAGCCAGTTAATCGCAGACTTCGCCCGCTATATCATTGAGCGAAGAATATAATAAGAGACGAAGTATCTCGCTATGAGTTTGGACATTTCACAGTTTCCCGTGTTGGCTCAGGCCAACACTCCTAATGAACTCCGCCAGCTTCCTCAGGCCCTGTTACCTCAATTGGCCGATGAGTTGCGGGAGTTTCTTCTTAAGTCCGTTGGCATGTCCAGCGGACATTTTGCCTCTGGACTCGGCACGGTCGAACTGACTGTCGCCCTGCATTATGTCTATAACACCCCGTTTGATCGTTTGATTTGGGATGTTGGCCACCAAGCCTATCCCCATAAAATCCTCACCGGTCGCCGCGACAGAATGCACACCATTAGGCAAAAGAACGGCTTACACCCTTTCCCTTGGCGGGAAGAAAGTGAATACGACACCTTTAGCGTCGGACACTCCGGCACCTCCATCAGTGCCGCATTAGCCATGGCTGTTGCCGCCGAAAAAGAACAGGCAGGCCGTAAAGTGGTTGCCGTGATTGGCGATGGCGCCATGACGGGCGGTATGGTGTTCGAGGCCATGAACCACGCGGGTGATTTGCACAACGATATGCTGATGGTGCTGAACGATAACGAAATGTCGATTTCAGAAAACGTCGGCGCGCTCAACAATCACTTAGCGCAGTTGATGTCAGGCCGCCTCTACACCACGATTCGTGAAAGCAGCAAGAAAGTCCTCAAGGGCATGCCAGTTATCAAAGAAATGGCCAAGCGCACCGAAGAGCACCTCAAGGGCATGGTTGTACCAGGCACCCTGTTTGAAGAGTTAGGCTTTAACTATATCGGCCCCATCGATGGCCACGATGTCGATGCCCTAGTGGAAACCCTGCGCAATATGCGCTCTCTAAAGGGCCCACAAGTACTGCACATCATGACCAAAAAAGGTCGTGGTTATGAGCCCGCCGAGAAAGATCCTATCGGTTGGCACGCGGTACCTAAATTTGACCCGTCACAATTTAAGAAGCCAGCCACTAAGCCGGGACTGCCGACCTTCTCCCAAGTGTTTGGCAAATGGTTATGTGATATTGCCGAGCAGGATGAAAAAGTCTTAGGCATTACCCCTGCCATGCGTGAAGGTTCGGGCATGGTGGAGTTCTCACAACGCTTCCCGAAACAATATTTCGATGCCGCCATTGCCGAGCAACATGCGGTGACCTTAGGGGCCGGATTTGCCTGTGAAGGCTTTAAGCCTGTGGTCGCCATTTACTCGACCTTCCTGCAACGGGGTTATGATCAACTGATCCACGATGTGGCGCTACAGCGCTTACCAGTATTGTTCGCTATTGACCGTGGCGGTATTGTCGGTGCCGACGGCCCAACCCACCAAGGCGCATTCGATTTAAGCTTTATGCGCTGCATCCCGAATATGGTGATCATGGCGCCATCGGATGAAAATGAATGTCGCCAAATGCTCTATACCGGTTATTGCTATGATGCTGGCCCGAGTGCGGTGCGTTATCCAAGGGGCAGCGCCACTGGCGCGACTCAGGTAGAAGCCATGACGGCATTGCCGATAGGTAAAGGCGTGATTAAGCGTTTAGGCAAACGTATCGCCATGCTGAACTTTGGTACCACCTTAGCCGCCGCCTTAACCGCCGCAGAAAGCTTAGACGCCACCGTCGTCGATATGCGCTTTGTCAAGCCATTAGATGTGGATTTGGTTAAAGAGATGGCGCAAACCCACGATGTGCTCGTGACAGTGGAAGAGAACGCCATTATGGGCGGCGCAGGCTCTGGCATTTTAGAGCTACTGCAAAAGCTTAAAATGCCCAAACCTGTGCTGCAAATCGGCCTACCCGATGAGTTTATTAAACATGGCTCTCCAGAAGAAGTGACCCATGATTTACAACTCGATGCCGAAGGTATGTTAGCGCAAATTAATGCTTTTCTTGCCGATTGAGTGTTGATGGGAGCTTAGCTCCCACAATACTGCAAACGTGATAAACCACGATTAACGGCAAATAGAAAAACAACAGACAAATAAAAAGGACTGCATCGGCAGTCCTTTTTATTAGTTAGCGCTAAGCGTTAGCTTAGGCTTCAATGTTGATTTCTTGGCTAGGGCCGCCCTGTGACACCATCACCATGGCTGGACGCAGTAAACGGCTGTTTAGCTCATAACCCTTTTGCATCACTAACATCACAGTATTGGCTGGATACTCAGCACTTGGCTGCATACCAATGGCTTGATGTTGGTCTGGGTTGAAGGCTTGACCCTGTGGATCGATAGGTTTTACCCCAAACTTAGCCACGGCGGTTAAGAAGCTCTTTTGCGTGAGCTCAACACCTTCGAACAATGCTTTGGTGGTTTCATCCTGTGGATTAGTACCTTGCAGTGCACGTTCCATATTGTCTAACACTGGCAGTAATTCGTTGGCGAATTTTTCCAATGCAAATTTGTTAGCCTTTTCCACATCCATCGCCGCACGACGACGAATATTGTCTACTTCGGCAGCAGCACGGATAACTGAATCTTTTTGCTCTTCAACTTTCGCCAAAGCGTCAGCGAGTAACTGTTCCAGCTCTTCAATACGGAAATTGGCTTGGGTAAGCTCGTCAATCAGACTCGCTTCTTCGGTAGAAACTTCAGACTCTACACCCTCTTGGATCAGATCCTGTTCTGCTTTAATCGACTCGTTGCTCATTTTCACTCCAGCTAAAAATGCTTTGTTTCTAAATACTCTGGGCATATTATGGGGATCAATTTTGACGTTTCAAGGCCTAAGGCCAGATCTAGCATAAATATGACCACAAAGTTCCACACCATTGGCCTGATTGGCAAGCCACACCACCCAGGGACAAATCAAACCCTCAAACGTCTGCACCACTGGCTGACGGTGCAAGGGTATGAAGTTCTTGTGGAAGAGCGCGTTGCCAGCGAGTTAGGGACAAATATCGTCGCGGTCGATTTGTTAGAGATTGGCGCACGCTGCGATTTAGCCATAGTCGTGGGTGGTGATGGCAATATGCTCGGTGCCGCCAGAGTACTGGCGCGCTTCGATGTCGGTGTGATTGGAGTAAACCGTGGTAATCTCGGCTTTTTAACGGATTTACCGCCCGATGCCTTTGAAGAAGCCCTCGCCAAAGTGCTCGATGGGGAATTTGATACCGAGCACCGCTTTTTACTCGAGGCCGAGGTCTATCGCCATGGCATGTTAAAAGCAAGCAATACTGCCGTTAATGAAGCGGTACTCCATCCGGGTAAAATTGCCCATATGATTGAATTTGAAGTCTATATAGACAATCAATTCATGTACAGCCAACGCGCCGACGGCATGATAGTCTCAACTCCGACGGGATCTACCGCCTATGCCCTGTCGGCAGGAGGCGCTATTCTAACCCCCAATTTACAGGCATTAATACTAGTGCCTATGTTTCCGCATACACTGTCGTGTCGCCCCATAGTGGTCGATGCCTGCAGCACCATTAAGATGGTCGTCTCCCCTGAAAATGGCGAAAATCTCGAAGTAAGTTGTGATGGCCACGTGCATTTAGCCGTCTTACCCGGCGATGAAATCATAGTGCGCCGCAGCTCTGAGCAGCTCAGACTTATCCACCCTAAAGGCCATAATTACTTCCATGTGTTACGCAGTAAGCTCGGCTGGGGCAGTAAGCTGTTTTAAGCCCACATTAGGCGAGGCATAATGGCCACAAAGGCACGCCATCATTAATCACTCAGGTTAATTCCCATACCAGTTGTTAACAGAATGGTGTGTTGCGGCTGCGTGGCTGTAAACAGCTTTATTAACCGTTATTAAATTTCAGATTAAAACAAAATTCATTAAGTGATATTCATCACGCGAAATTTAGTCATCACTAAAATTTGATCTTGCTCTCAATATTTCCTGCGGTGCAAAACTCAATAAAAATCTATTTATTCACTATCTTACTCAATTCAGTTTAGCGGAGTGATTTTTACCGCCACATAAAAATGAGACATGAGTCACATTTTAATATTGTCTTAAAAATCCATTAAGTACTCATTAATGAAATAAATGGATCAGTTAATTGCAATACTGATAGCTAATTTAGCGGATATCTCGATTTTTATAACCTTAAGGAATAGAAATCAGTGAAACATCCCATTATCGAAATATAAAAAACCACCTTCGAGTGACATGGATCACAGTTAGGAAAATCCTATGAGAGAAGCCTCCCGCAGCACTGTAAATTAGCATTTTATACAGCAGTCAAAATGATCTAGATCATATTAGTTAAGCCCCGAATAGCGTCTAGTACACACCACAGAATGTTGTGACTCTTGGCATTGGCAGTTGAAACTGCTGATTTATCCGCCGAGGGTTAAACAGGAAAACACTAGCAAGATCCAAATATAAATAATAAGACAGACCACTTTATGTAGAGGCAAGCATGACAATACTTCAACTCCTCGCCAGCTTGACGCCAGTAATCAGTGTAATGATCTTTCTCGTATTACTCAGAATGCCAGCGTCCAAAGCTATGCCCATCTCCATGGTAATCACAGCGCTTGCCGCCGTGTTTATTTGGCAAATGGATACCACGCTATTAGCCGCATCGGTTCTCGAAGGACTGCTGTCAGCCATCACTCCCTTAACCATCATCTTCGGCGCGGTATTCCTGCTCAACACCCTGAAATACTCAGGGGCCATGGATACCATTCGCGCGGGTTTCACTAACATCAGTGCCGATGCCCGTGTGCAAGTGATTATTATCTGTTGGTTATTCGGTGCCTTTATTGAAGGTAGTGCGGGTTTTGGAACGCCAGCCGCGATTGGTGCGCCGCTGCTGGTATTATTGGGGGTTCCGCCCGTTGCCGCCGCCGTTGTGGCGCTGATTGCCGACTCGGCCTGCGTATCCTTCGGTGCAATTGGTTTACCCGTGCTATTTGGTATGGAGCAAGGTTTAACCCAAGGTGGTGTAAGCTTGGCGGCTGAGCAGTTTGCAGCCCATGGCGGAAGCTACGTTGGCTATGCTCGCTTTATCGTAATGCATATGATCACTATCGACTTAATCACAGGTACCTTAATCCCGCTAGTCATGGTGACCATACTGACAGGATTCTTTGGCCGTAATAAGTCATTTAAAGAAGGTTTAGCCATTTGGAAGTTTGCAATTTTCGCGGGTCTTGCCTTTACCGTTCCCGCTTGGATTATCAACTACCTTGCGGGTCCTGAATTCCCATCTGTTATCGGTTCATTGGTGGGTATGGCCTTAGTTATCCCCGTTGCTCGTAAAGGATACTTACTGCCAAAAACGCCTTGGAATGACTTTGCTGAAAATGATAGCCAAGAAGGCGCGAAAATTGAGACTACCGCTAAGTTCTCCCAAATCGCCGCTTGGACACCTTATATCATCATGGCAGCGCTATTAGTGTTATCACGTACGGTTGCGCCACTCAAAGCCTGGTTATCCAGTTTCAACATCAGCTGGACAGGCCTAATGGGCACTGAGCTAAAAGCCAGCTTTGCGACCCTGTACGCACCAGGCGCCTTCTTCGTGGCCGTGTGTATCTTAGGTTTCTTCCTGTTCAAGATGAAAAGCCCAGCGATTAAGCAATCTATCGGCGTGTCATGCAAGTCGATGTTACCGACTATCATCTCATTAGGCGCATCCGTGCCTATGGTGAAAATCTTCTTAAACTCAGGCGTTAATGGTGCAGGTCTTGCGTCTATGCCAGTCGCCTTAGCCGATATGTTAGGCCAATCTATGGGAGCGGTCTGGGCATGGATGGCACCGATTGTGGGGATCTTCGGCGCCTTCCTTTCAGGCTCAGCCACCTTCTCCAACATGATGTTCTCCAGCCTACAATACAGTGTGGCCGACAACATTGGCATGAACCATACACTGGTGTTAGCACTACAAGGTATCGGTGCGAACGCCGGTAACATGATGTGTGTGATGAACGTCGTAGCCGCCGCGACCGTTGTAGGTATGGCGGGCAGAGAATCAGAAATTATTCGTAAAACTATGCCTGTGGCGATTGGTTATGCGCTACTTGCAGGCACCATCGCAACTCTTTGGGGTGGCTTCTAAGCCAATCTAAACCTAAGGCCGCTTGGCGGCCTTAGTCATTTTTAGCGTTGAGAGAGTAACTTATGTCTATTAATTATGACGCTGTTTATAAAGAGCTTATTCAACAACTCGGTGAGTCAGCCGTCTCAAATGACCCTGTACGCCGCTTTGCGTGGTCAACCGACGCCAGTTATTTCCGTATCGTGCCTGAAATTGTGGTCCACGCGGATAACCTCGAACAGGCCAAACAGACCTTAGCCATCGCCCGTGCCCATAAAGTGCCAGTAACCTTCCGTGCAGCGGGGACCAGTTTATCGGGACAAGCCATTGGCGAAGGGATTTTATTGATCTTGGGCCACGACGGTTTTAGAACCATTGAAATCAGTTCCGACAGCAATAAGATCACCTTAGGCGCGGCGGTGATTGGTGCCGATGCCAACGCGGCGCTCAAGCCTCTCAATAAGAAAATCGGTCCCGATCCGGCGACCCTTGCCTCGGCCATGGTCGGCGGTATTGTGTCTAACAACGCCTCGGGTATGTGCTGTGGTACGGCGCAAAACAGTTACCAGACCATCGCCTCGGCTAAACTGCTGTTTGCCGATGGTACCGAGCTCAACACGGGTTGCGATAAGTCTAAGGCCGCCTTTACCCAAAGCCACGGCGAGTTGCTCGACTCACTGGCCTCACTGGCTAAATTAACCCGCAGCAATGACGTGCTCGCGCAGCGTATTCGCAAAAAATACTCCATCAAAAACACTACGGGTTATAGCATCAATGCTCTAGTGGATTTTGAAGACCCGTTCGATCTGATTAACCACTTGATCGTTGGCGCCGAGGGCACCTTAGCCTTTGTCGAAGAAGTCACTTACCACACGGTCGATGAAGCCAAATTTAAAGCCTCGGCCATGGCGGTATTTTTCAACATGGTGGATGCGGCGAGTGCCATTCCACCGATTATTGGCGATAGCGTTGCCGCCGCCGAATTACTCGACTGGGCATCCATCAAGGCCGTCACCGGTAAAAAAGGCATGCCAGATTGGCTCAATGAACTGCCAGAAGGCGCGGCAATTCTATTGATTGAGTCCCGCGCTAACGATGCCCAAACCTTAGAAAGCTATACCCAAGATGTGATTGCCAAACTCGCGCACATCAAAACCGAGCGTCCAATTAGCTTCAGTAGCGACGCCAATGTGTACAGCAAATACTGGGCAATGCGCTCTGGCCTGTTCCCGATTATCGGTGGTGAGCGACCAAAGGGCAGCTCAGTCATCATCGAAGACGTGGCCTTTAACGTCGAACATTTAGCCGCGGCCGCCGCCGATTTAACCGAGCTATTCCATAAGCACGGCTATCCCGAAGGCGTGATTTACGGCCATGCGCTGGCGGGTAACTTCCACTTTATTATCACCCCGACCTTCGCCTCCCAAGCCGACATCGAGCGCTTCCAAGGCTTTATGCAAGATGTGGCCGAGATGGTGATCCATAAATACGATGGTTCGATGAAGGCCGAGCACGGCACTGGCCGCGCCGTTGCACCTTTCGTTGAAATGGAATGGGGCGCGGATGCTTACACCCTCATGAAACGCATCAAGCATATCTTCGACCCAGAAGGCCTGCTCAACCCCGGCGTTATCTTAAACGACGACAGCACAGTGCACGTGAAAAACATCAAGCCTTGCCCTGTGGTCGATGATTTTGTCGATAAGTGTATCGAGTGTGGTTTCTGCGAAAAAACCTGCCCGACTTCGGCGCTGAACTTCTCGCCACGTCAGCGGATCGCCACCCTGCGTGAAATCGAGCGCTTAGAGCAATCTGGCGATAAAGCTGCCGCCGATAAAATGCGTGCCGATGCCAAGTATGATGTGATTGATACCTGCGCGGCTTGTCAGCTCTGTACTATTGCCTGCCCAGTCGATAACAGCATGGGTCAGTTAGTCCGTAAGCTACGCACACCCTATATCAGCACCACTGAGCAAAAAGTGTTGGATTTCCAAGCCAAACACTTTGGCGCCGTCAACCAAGTGATCAGCACAGGCTTTGACGTATTGGGAGTCATCCATAAAATCACCGGCGATGGTATCACCAACGCGCTGATGAAAACTGGCCGCTTACTCTCTAAAGAAGTGCCCTATTGGAATCCAGACTTCCCCAAAGGTGGCAAACTGCCTAAACCGTCCCCAGCTAAAGCAGGGCAAGAAACCGTGGTTTACTTCCCAGCCTGTGGTGGCCGCACCTTTGGACCTACACCTAAGGATCCCGATAATCGCACCTTGCCAGAGGTGGTTGTGACCCTGCTCGAGCGTGCTGGCTATAACGTTATTACCCCAGAGAAGACCCGCGATTTATGCTGCGGCCAAATGTGGGAATCTAAGGGCGACTTTAAAAACGCCGACGCCAAACGCCAAGAGCTTATCGATGTGGTCAGCAAGATGAGTAATGGCGGCAAAATCCCCGTATTAGTCGATGCCTTGTCTTGTACCTATCGTACCCTCACGGGTAACCCTCAGGTGCAAATCACTGACTTGGTTGAGTTTATGCACGACAAGCTACTGGATAAGCTTAGCATCAACAAAAAGGTCAATGTGGCTCTGCACTTAGGTTGTAGCGCTCGTAAGATGAAGTTAGAGCCTAAGATGCAAGCCATTGCTGATGCTTGTTCGAGCCAAGTGCTCAAACCTGCGGGCATTGACTGCTGTGGTTACGCCGGTGAAAAAGGCCTGTATAAGCCAGAAATCAACGCCAGCGCCCTGCGTAATATCAAAAAGCTCATTCCTGTCGAGATTAAGGAAGGCTATTACGCCAACCGTATGTGTGAGGTCGGCTTAACGCAGCACAGTGGCATTTCCTACCGCCACTTAGCGTATCTGCTCGAAGAGTGCAGCCGCTAAAAAGTACTCAACGGGGCTAGAAATGGCCCCGTTTTTTTATCAGAAGAAAACTATTCTCATTTATCGAGCAAAACACTAAAAACAGGAGATAAATCACAAAATAAAAACCAACATAAACACTTTAAATTCAATAAATTAAAATATTCTCATTTTTACAAAAATCAACAAGGTCATTTACTAAATTAGCGCTACTTATTTACTTAAGATAAGCCTATATTTGATCAACTACCTTAGCATTTGTGTGGACTTTGGGGTCACAATGCAAGGCAATGTCGTTCACTAACAAGAAAGAGAAAAACACAATGAAAATCGCTCTTTTCATCCCGTGTCTCGTTAACCAAATGATGCCAGACGTGGCGATTGCCACCCTGGAATTACTGGAAAAACTCGGACACCAAGTGATTCTACCCGCAGGCCAAACTTGCTGTGGCCAACCTATGACCAACTCGGGTTGCTTCGATGCAGCACGCAGTACTACCTTGAAATTACTTAATGCTTTCAAGGGTGTGGAATGTGATGCCATTGTTTGCCCTGCCGCCTCTTGTTTAGTGGCCGCCAAAGAAAACTTCCACGAGTTTGATAACAGCCCTGAAGCCCAAGCCGTTATCGACAAACTCTATGAGCTGACCGAGTTCCTCCACGATGTCGCCCCAATCCCAGCGTTCAACAAGCCTTTTGCCCATAAGATCAGTCTGCAACTGAGCTGCCACGGCATTCGCATGTTGAGCCTTGCCACACCGAGCGAGCAAATGGGCCCACGATTCAACAAGGTAGAAGCCGTGCTCGCCAATATCGCCGGAATCGACATTGTCTATCCAGACCGTCGCGACGAATGCTGTGGCTTTGGTGGTACTTTTGCCGTTGATGAAGGCGCCGTATCCGCCAAAATGGGTAAAGACAAGGCCCAAGCCCACGCAGCAACAGGCGCGCAATATGTGGTTGGCTTCGACCCTTCATGCCTATTACACCTCGATGGCATGATCCGCAGACAACAATTGCCAATTGAAATTCGCCACATAGCGCAAGTGCTTAACGCCGCGCTCTAGGAGACCCACTATGGCATATCAACATAATCACGAGGCAACGGGTTCACAGGTTCACGCCCACAAGGCCGATATTTTCTGCCGTGATGAAACCCGTGTTGACTGGCACTCAAAAGCCCTTTGGGTGCTGCGGGAAAAACGTGACCGCGCCGCAGGCAGCTTACCCGAGTGGGAACAACTGCGTCAGTTAGGCTCCGAAATCAAGCTGCATACCTTAACCAACCTTGCACAATATCTTGAAACCTTTGAGCAAAACTGCCTTGCAAACGGTATCAAAGTCCACTGGGCAAAGGATGGCGCCGAGCACAACCGTATCGTGTACGACATCTTAGCTAGCCATAAAGTGAAGAAGTTAGTTAAGTCTAAATCCATGCTCACCGAGGAATGTCACCTCAATCCTTACTTAGAGCAACGTGGAATTGAAGTCATCGATACCGACTTGGGCGAGCGGATTATTCAGCTGGCAAAAATGCCACCTTCGCACATTGTGGTGCCCGCCATCCACATGAAGAAAGAAGAAGTGGGCGATCTGTTCCATGACAAATTAGGCACTAAGGCAGGCGAGTCCGATCCGCTATATTTGACCCGCGCCGCCCGTGCTCACCTGCGTGAGCAATTCCTCAGTGCCGATGCCGCCATGACAGGGGTAAACATGGCGATTGCCGATAAGGGCGCCGTGGTCGTTTGTACCAACGAAGGTAACGCCGACATGGGGGCAAACCTGCCCAAGTTACAATTGCATTCAATGGGTATAGACAAAATTGTCCCCGATATCGACAGCGCCGCCGTGTTACTGCGCACCCTAGCGCGTAACGCAACGGGTCAACCTGTCACCACCTATAGCGCCTTCTACCGTGGGCCACAGGTCGATGGCGAAATGCATGTCATCATCGTCGATAACGGCCGTACAGAGATGCTCAAGGATAAAATCCTTGCCGAATCATTGAAATGTATTCGCTGCGGTGGCTGTTTAAATACTTGCCCTGTGTATCGCCGCTCCGGTGGTTACAGTTACAACTACACCATTCCCGGCCCGATTGGGATTGCCGTGGGTGCCAAGCATGATGACACAAACTCCATCGCTTGGGCTTGTACCCTGTGTGGCAGCTGTACCTATGTTTGCCCGACTAAGGTGCCGCTCGATAAGATTATTTTCCACCACAGACGCCTTAAGGCCGAAGCTGGACAACTCCCCTACGGCAAAAACGGTTATATGCCATTAGTGGGTAAATTTATGGCAAGCACGACCCTGCTCAATTGCTCAATGGGCGCGGCCCGCACCGCACTGCGCATTCTGCCCGGTAGTCTGCTCAAGCCATTTAGCGGTGCTTGGGGTAAATACCGTGAACTGCCCGTTGCCCCCAACTCCAGCTTCGAAGCTTGGTTTAAGAAACACAGGAGCCTATAAGATGTCTAGTAAGCACGAAATTCTCAATGCGCTCAAACTGTCGGCTTTAACAAACCATCCAATGCCAAGCATCGATGTCGCCCCGCGGGTAGAAGATCTGGTTGGCCAGTTTGAAACCAATCTTAAAACCGTGGCGGGCACGCTGCACCGCGAAGGTGGTCTTGCGACATTGCAAGCCAAAGTGGATGAGCTTGTCGCCCAAGGCTTACAGGTTATCTCCCTCGTTGAGGGTGTCACGGCAAACCGTGATGTGCCACCAACGGCACACGAGCTTAGGGATATCGATTATGCGGTCATTCCTGGTGATGTTGGCGTTGCCGAAAATGGCGCCATTTGGGTGAACAATAAGAATTTAGGCCACAGAGTCACGCCTTTTATCTGTGAAAACCTGATCTTAGCGCTACCTACCACTAAAATTGTGCCTAACATGCATCAAGCCGCCAAGGACATTACCTTAGATGCGGGTGAGTTTGGTGTGTTTATCGCGGGTCCCTCAAAAACCGCCGATATCGAACAAGCCTTAGTCGTCGGCGCCCACGGTGCCTGCAGCTTAAATGTGTATCTGGTTTAATTGCTAGCGCGCTAAACCTTTAAAAGCCGCCTTAACAGGCGGCTTTTTATTGGGATGAATGTGTTGATAAAACGCTTTGATTCAAAAGGTAAATAGTCATTTATCTGCTCAACAAGTTTAATGCCAATTTAAACTACCCATTTGCGATATGCACGTAAAAAGCTAAGGGACAAAACCTTGCTAGATTTTTTACTCTAATTCATTGGTTTCGGATTAATATTTGTAAGGCGATTATTGAGCGTTAGTATTAAACCCGATAAACAAGCCATCCATTTTCGTTGCATGAACTTAAGCGAATGATCTCCAAAAACTCATTTGGTCAAAACTCGCAGCAGACTGAGCAGTCCAAAACAGTAGAAGTGATCACTTGTGAACAGCGGAAGCGATCAATTGCGCCAGTGCCGCCAACTGGCGGCGCTGCCCCAAACTGCCCGCCCTGCTGGCAAACACTGATCACTTCTACCGGCAACGGCTGCCCAGACCGCTGGTCGGATTGCCCAAGTTTCAGGCAAGAAAAAGCCCCAAGTAAATGGGGCTGATTGGCAAAAAGAGTTAAGCCTGTCCTGTCTCTTTTTGCTGTCCTGTCTTTCTATAAAGTGTTATACCTGACCCATCATTTTCCCTTGGTAAATTTATGAGGAGAACCATCAGGATTGGGCTTGTTTTATCTACTTCCAAAGCCTAAGTTTTCTGTAGACCAATAGGTTACCGGATATTGTATTTCCGACTCCACATCGTACAAGAGCTGAGTGAACCCAAGAATTCCATTGGTACTTGAATAATATACTATCATTGGATCAGACGTAGCCATCTCACGTGATAAATTTATCACTTGAATTTTAAAAACTTCCTGTGAAATTCCAAAAAATTCAATTGTTTCCTTTCCTTTATTGATATATTTAAATCCCTTATGCTTCCACTCGGCGGCAGTTTTATCTTTTTTTTGTATTGCAAAATTAAACGTAATACTTTCAATACATATCCAATTATCATCGCAAGAGTCATATGGTGAGCCAGCATGCCCCCAAAAAAGTACTTTGGATTTAGTATCGATAGTAAAATTTTGACTAGCTACATTAAACGAATCTGCAACAATGTCTCTTTCTAGGTCTGAAGACCAACTCTTATAAATGTATTGATATTCATCAGCGCTCACTAATGTTGGTACTAAAACTGAGGCGATAAGGCAGCTAATTACAAGAAATTTATTGAAATTCATTTGATCACCATCAATATTCTTTTGGATAGACAGACTTAAGGAAACTATCGGCCATCCCCTCTCTACGTTTATCAGGAACACGTCGCAAGCCTCCATTTACAGAAGTCACGTTAACCCTTGGTATAGAATGAGCGATCTCATGAACAATTAGTCCCCTAATCGCATGAACGCCCGCATTTAAACTAACGTGATAACCACTTGCCACATTTGCTGGTGAACCGTTTTTATATGCATCATAGGCACCTCTATAGAATATAACATAGACTTTTTCGGCTACAATATTACCAGCGGCATCTTTAATAAATGTCGTTGTTGTTTTCGCTTCTGAACCATCTGCTGCATATTCATTCGTGTATGACCAAGTTGCCATTCTTAAACCATTGATTGCATGTTCAAGATCTGTAGATAGTTGTTCATTCCCGGAAGCAGTTGCGTCATTTATTCGTTCGACAAGACTAAAGTACTCATTAACAATCCCATTTTCTAATTCGTTAACAAAATCTTTCTCACCCTCTGATATCTCACCAACATCAGTGCCTCTAGAAGTTTTGTTAATACCAGCTCTTGAGCCTTTAGCTGTTACACCATCCCCACCACTCTTAGCAGCAGTCTGTTTCAAACTCCCCATATCAGACAAATTACCTGCACTGCTCATGGCATTTTGAATCCCTTGATGGGCACTCGCGCCATTGCCTTTGGTAATGTACATATTGCCCTGACTATCTTTGCCGACCGTACCGACGGTTTTACCATCTTTATCAGTAATATCTTGTGTCGTTCCACTTTCGATACTGTCGGCACAATCCTGAACATTATCTGTGGTCGCACAATACCCCGTCGGATCCGTCCCCGCCAGCGGGTTGTTCATTATGTAGGAATAGGGATTCACACTCTGGGTGCTGGTCGGGCTCTGGATCAGCGGGTCGACGCTGAGGAAGCGCCCGAGGTTGTAATCGTACACCCGGCCATTCATATGAATTAACTGCTGTTCATTCAGATGCTCGTGGTCGGTAAAGCCACGGCGGTTTTTGTTGGTGATATCCAAATCCTGCAACTTTGATTGCAGGGTATTTTTATTCACTATATCAGTACGATGCCCACCGCCTGTCGATGCGGTTCGCCCAAAGGGGTCAAAGTAGCGTTGACTAACAATATTACCATTTTGGTCGGCTAAGGTGGTGGCACTGCCGAGTCTGTCCTTGAGGTAAACTGCAGCAAATGACCACGCTGTGAGGTATAACTGAGTACCGCAATATCGTCTAAGTAGGCACGCCAACTGCCATCACTGTCGGCTTCATAGTACTTATCGACATAATAAGTGGTTGTCGTTGCACTGCCGACCGTACGGCTTTGCTTGGCGCGCATATTATCACTGCCATAGACAAAACTGGTGGTGGCACCACGGCCAGAGACACTCAGTGGCTTATCCATGGCATTGTAGGTCATGGTGAGACCATCACCCACACGCAAATTGCCGCGCTTATCATATTGAAAACTCACCGTGGTGCCATTGAGTTTAGTCAGCTGACATACCGCATTGGGGCCGGCATTATTGCCCGCGGCACAGCTGGCATTGCCGCCATAACGGTAGGCAGTGCTGCTATTGGCACTGTAGTCGGTTTTCTTAAGGAAGTTCCCGACCTTATCGTAGGCATAGTTAACCGTGGCACTAAAGGTCGGGTTGCTATTGCTAAACTGATACTCGCTTAGGCGATTAAGCGTGTCATAACGGTAGCTCTTAGTTAGGCCTGTCACCCCATCACGTTCACTGGTGAGATTCATAAACTCATCGTAACCATCATAGTAGTGCGCATGAATACGCCCCAGCGGGCCATCCACTTCGACACTCGCCATGGTGCCTTCGCTGTAATAACTGCGTGATTCCGACATCACCCGGTTACCAAGTTCAGCGCCTGTGATATGGCCTGCTTCATCCATGGCTGTGACTTGACGATAGAGATAGCCAGAAGCAGCATTGCTGGTCTGCTCGAGGTAACCATAATCGTTATAGCTATATTTGAGCGTTAAGCCGTTCGGGTATTCGAGTGCCTTAGGACGACCATAGAAGCCATCGTACTGATGTTTAACTGTGCGACTCACTCCATCAACGGTCACTGTGGTTTGCGCCAATTGCAGCGCAGTTGTGTAGGCATAAGTGCGAGCGACGCCGTTTTCGGTTTCAGAGGTGAGTAAGCCTTGCTTGAGGGTGTCCCACACAAAGGTCGCCGTACCTGGTGCACTGCCGCCCGTGGTGGTTTTACTGGTGACACGGCCCAGTACATCGAGTACATAGGTTTGCACCACGCCATTGGCATCGGTTTGCTTATCCAGTTCGCCTACGCTGTTGTAACCAAAATTGGTGGTGCCTTGGTTAGGGTCGATAACTTGGGTTTTATGGCCAAAACCGTTGTAAGTTGCTTTGATATCACTATTGTTAGCATCGCGGATAACTAACGGTCTACCGCCACTATCGTAAGCAAAGCGGTTGGTGCCATTTTGCGCATCCACGGTTTCATATAACCAGCCTTGACGACCATAGGTACGCGACATCAAGCGTCCTTCGACATTGATATCGGTGGTTAACCCGTTATAGGTGTATAGGGACTCCAGCCCACCGGAGCGCCCATTAGGAATGGTGCGTCTGCCGGGTCTATCAAGCGCATCAAAATCGCTGAACTCGGTATAGTCTGCCGCCGTGCCGTTACCATAGGGCGTCGAATCTCGGGTTAAGCGGCCGAGCACATCATAATGCTTATCCTGATATTGATAGCCCCCGTCAAAGCCTTGGGTTGCGGTGCGCAGTAAACGACCTTGGCCGTCAAAATACTGCTCCGTTTCAGGCATACCTGCGCCGCTGGTGCGGGTCATCACCACAGGAATATTGTCGTTGTTCTGGGGCGGATTATTACCCTCATTGGCGAGTAAATAGCGCAAATAGCGGGTTGGACTGCCCGTCTGTTTGACCTGCACCGGACGACCGATACCATCGTACTCGGTTTGAGTGATGATATTATTAGGCGCTATCACTTTGGTGGGGAGTCCTAGCCCCATATTGTATTCGGTGGTGTTGATATGGCCCTTGGCATTGGTGACCTTGTAAGGCAGATAACCATCGTCAGCCTGAGTTGTGCCGTCTTTGGTGTAGGTAAAACTGGTTTGCCTTGCCGCCATGGCAATACACGTACTGCTTTGCCCTGTGGTTTTAGTCCACAGTGGCAGACCGTAACTGTTTAATCCGGTTTCTTCAACGCGATTGCAACTGCTATTACTGGCGGTAAAAGTCACTTTAGTGGGTAACTTATGATTGCTATCCCAGGTATTGACCGTTTGCAATTGCCACTGCGCCTTATCCATCGTGCCAACCGGATCATCTCCCCAGTTGCGCTGAGCAGTACTGTGGCTCGTCTTTATCCAGTTAAACTTATTGAGCCACCAATTATTAATATCGGGCACATAACCAGTTTCCGTCACACTGGAATAGGTATTCGCCTTACCCTTTATGTAATCTGTAACCGTTTGAGTTTGCTTTTTAATATTGCCCCACTCATCCACATCGGTAGGGCTAGTTCCTACCGTCTGCTTTATCTCTGACATCAGACTCCCATCATCCAGATCCCAGGACTTCTGCAGCGAGCTGGTCTGAATGTTGTGGTACACACCTTTGCTGCGCACTAGGCTTGCCTTATGCTGCGGGTTATCGACCCAGGTATTTTTTAGCTCAACCACAGTGCCCTTTACACCATTTTTGTTCGGTGCGACCACTGTCTGTGATATCAGCAATCCCACCTCAGGAAACTTCTGCTTGAAGACGCTATGCACTGTCTTATCCCGCAGCATATCCTTTTCCCAGATTTGATTAAATCCGGTAAAGCCACGTCCTTGCAGGTTGTACATCGCGCCTTTATAGGCATATTGGGTTTCATTTTCGCCACCCTGTCCGTTGCTTTGCTTGAAGGATTGCACCACATACATACTGGAGGCGAAATGGACATAACCGGAACCAACCTCATTGTGGTCTGTAGTATAAAGCTTAGCTTGGTCCGCACTGCCTTCTCCGGTTGACAGTGGGCGATAACGCCATTCGCTACGATTACCTAGACCGTCAGTAACGGCTTGCAGGTAATCTGTAGCAGCATAATCGTTGGTAGTTTGTCCGTTACCAGAGCCATAGTTACGGCTGAGGTAAGCGCCATAGCGCGTGCCCCACATGCTTGAACCCGGGTTTTGTATCCACGTTTCGTTAAACTGTCCTGTGCCAGGCACGCGTGGCCCATAGGTTGTGAGCATATCAACCAGACCATCCCCAAATGCATCCGCCAAGCGGGATTCATGGGCAGAACCGTAGAATGGGGTGGATTGCTTTGTTAGCCCCCAGCGGCCATCGGCTTGCAACACGAATTTAATCGCATCGTATTGATAAATCGAATCATCAAAATCTGAACTGGCAATCGGTTTGCTGGGAACCGTATTAAAACTGTTTACAGGCATATCCCCATAGAGCGCATCGCCACAGAGTGTCCTTTTAATCCCGCTGCCCGAAGTCCCACCGGGAAACATCACATAGGCACAACCTGTAATCACCCTCTGACCTGGAAGTAATATCTCCTCAATACCGTCTAAATCGATGTCAGCCGTTTGCATGCTGTCAAAGTATTGGGGGTAAATCACATCCATAGGCTCTTGCGCCGTGACCACCACATAATGAAAACGCTCTTTCAAATGCAGATTGCCCGCAAATGCCATCCAAGGGGCAAACGTGGCGCGTCCTTGATTAAGTTCATAACCAATCACGCGGTCATTATTTACCATTCGCCAAGAAATAATGTCCGCTAATCCATCACCATTAATATCAATCAGCTTTTGGAAAAAATGAAAACCATCCCCAGTATGGAATGGATAAGTTGGAGCACTTGACCATTGCACACTCCATTGTTGCGGTGTGCTGTTATTTAAGATGAAACTTCGCAACACGGGGACAGGGGCATTCGCCGCACCACTGCCGCCCAAGCTTGACACCACAAAATCCACCATCCCATTGCCATCAATATCACCCGCCATAGTGACATCAACTTCAGGTCTTGCTGGCCAACTTCCCAGTTTGGGGTCTATTGCGGTCTCATGGATTAATTGAAAGGAATTCGCGGAATAAGGCGTTGATGCGTTACCCGTATTTAAATAAGCTCGCCAATAGCCTTTACCGCTCACAACAGTAAAGACCATCAGGTCAACATCCCCATCTCCGTTGAGGTCTATCGCACTCATTAGCCTATCAGGGCTTGGAAAGCGATTCGGATTAAAAGGGATACCCGTTGACACATACGAAGCTGACCCTGATGCAGATAATTGAATATGTAAGATGTTGTTGATGGATTTAAAGGGGTCGACTTTACCGTCATGGTCCGCATCGAATGCAACACAAATCCAGCCATCGGAGACATAATCGTTGTAGCAAGCTTTCTCATGGGTAAAACCATTTTGACCCAGCATGTCCTGCTCTGCATTTGAGTCATATCCAGGGAAATCGGTGGAACCATCACCATTAGCATCGCCATGCGGGGTCACTTTATTAATGTCCAACTCACCTGAAAATACCGCTTGCCCACCAATAAGGAGTTCATCGGCCTTAACTGTCGATGCGCTATCGCGCCAAGTCAGTTGAGTTTGCGGTGTGCAGTGTCCTAATGCATCACACTGCGCTAGCGCTCGTAATAAGTGGCGCCCGCTAGCCAGACTCAGTTGATAATCAAACTGATATTGATGAACTAATTGTCCTCCTGCACCATTGACCTTAAGCTCTGATAACAAACGAGTACTGGTTGTTAGCCCTCCGGCCAGATAACTTTTACGCTTGTCAGTCCGAGGCTGATAATAAAATGTGATATTCCTATCACCTAATACGCCCAAACCACCTGTATATAAAATCTGGCTAAGAAGATGCTCACCCGCCACGCTCGTATCGTATTGATAATCGATGGTATTAGCGCCATTGGAATAAGACTCCTGGGTCATCTTCCAACTGAGTGCAGTGCTTAAGCCGCTTGGCACAAAGCGACTATTAGCGTTTGCGCCATAGGTAGCTCGACTACCATCAGGTTTATAGACGGTAAAACTGCTGTTACTGTCATTAATATTGCCGTGCTGTACCACTTTAGCGAAGGAATCCATCTCAGTGCGATATTCAGCATTGCTTGCCCCATAACTGCCACTCACGACAATTAAACGCTGCCCGTCAAGACACAACCTATCGGTCGAGGCATTAAAGGTGACCGCACGGGTAAAACCATCTTGCGCAAAGGTTGCAACACAGCGACTAATACTTGAACCGGCATTGAGTGACCAACCCACACCTAAAATGCCATTACCCCCTTGGGAGTTATAGCTAAGCGATATAGAAGGCTGAACGCCATTACGTCCTGGCGGTAAATCGATAGGAATGTGATAACTTGCTTGACCACCCGATACGCTGGCTTGCCCCTTAACCGCTGCGGCATTTAAGTCAACACCTTCTGCGGGCTCAATATCGCTGCCACCCGCATCGGCAACCGTTACCCGAGATAAATTTTTCCAGTCGCTTCCAAGCACAGGCAAGCTAACCTGAGTATTGCTGGATAATTTCCAAGCACTGCACGCCGTTGAGCAAGCCCGCACTTGATATTGATAAGTACCAGAAGCAAGCCCCGACAAAGCATAACTGGTGGCCGTTCCAGAATACTTAGTGGCCCATGCGCCACCGTTAACGCGCTGCTGTAATTCATAACGTGTAGCGCCGCTGATGCTAGACCAAGTCACATTGAAGGCACCTGTTGCGTTACTTGCTGGAACAGATATTGATGTCGGGGCCGATGGTGTTGTTGGTATAGAAGGGGTACCAACGAGAAGAGACGAACTATAACCACTACATAATGTGCCTTTACAAGCATTGATGCGATAGTAATATCCCGAGAGTGTTTTTCCGGAAAGATTAATATAACGGGCGTTTGTCCAGCCAGAACATACTGTTCCCGAGCCATCGCCAATGACAACAGCTCGTGCCATTAACATCGATGACGAACCGCCATCCGCATTACCCAGTCCTGTGTAAACGGTGCTCCACGAAACATTATCGGTTGATTCTTGGATATTTGCAGAGGTTATTTCACACCCAATGTACCAATGCAAATCAATCATTGAGTTTGATTTACTTCCGCTGAGCGTAGGTGTATCAGGAACCAGCGCCGCATAACTCGGTATAATCCATGCCAATCCAAGCAATAACATAAAAGCAGTAAACAATGTTTTACAGCGCAACGTTGTCAGCAGTGGTGACATGACATTCCCTTAGTGTAAGTTCCTTTTTTTGTCAAATCACAATACAAAATTAAAAACATCTTCACAACACTAACGAAACACTTTAATTATTCTAGGCGCTTACAAATGTTGTGATGACGTTTGCTACGATAAATAAGAAGTCATTGTTTACCGGCACCACAGATAACCGAGACAATATTGCTAAAAGTGCATATTGCCTCAGCGTCCTTACATTTCAATAGACTCAGATATTCGAAGTGCATCTTCAATCTCTACACCTAAGTAGCGGACGGTGTTATCTAACTTGACATGGCCAAGTAATATTTGAATGGCTCGAATATCTTTCGTTCTACGGTAAATCAATGTGGCTTTGGTTCGGCGCAGTGAATGCGTGCCGTATAATTCACTATTTTGGCCTAACTGATGCGCCCAGTTTTTGACTATAGCGCGGTAATAGCTGTAACTCATCGGTTGATGAGCACATCTTGGGCTTGGAAATATGTAGTCCTCAGCGACGAGCCGCTGTTCAAGTAACCAAGAGGTCAGACAATGTTGGGTTGGTGGTGTAATTTCAAACTGAACTTCACGATGGGTTTTACGCTGTGATAATCGCACTCGCGGATTGATGATGCCTGCCGAGGTAATGTCTTGAACTTTCAAATGCAGTAAGTCACAAGCGCGCAATTTTGAATCAATGGCTAAATTCAGTAACGCTAACTCAGCAATATTATGCTCTAACTCTAAACGAGTGCGAATGCGCCAAATCTCTTCCAGTTTAAAAGGTCGTTTTTGTCCCATGGGATGACCTTTATTCCAAGCGTCCATACAAACCTCCTCTGGTTGTGATGAATAGACACTTAAATTTTAGGAAATGGTGCGCTTAATTGAACACATATGGATTATAAAATCTCATGCATATATGCAATTAGAGTGGTGGGCAAAAATGGAGTGCTGAATTGCTTTGGGGCAAAAAAGCTTTTAGCCGGATGAACAGTTCAATGGTCGTAAAGATTGTTGTTGCAACAGTGACCGTTGGCGGCATGGCCGCTCTTTCACATCTGACCCATAGGGATATGGGAAATGCCAGTATGATGTCGGGAACATCATCGGTCATGTGAACGCGGCATTTACACTTCCATGTATTGCAAATGCCGCCGTCGAGCCTATAAGGATACTTCTTGTAAAATAAAAGGGCGGCGTGTCACTGGGGAAACAATGACAATTCATCCTGCACACCTGACGACAAACTTGCTAGTTTTGGGGCATGAGCGAACAAATAAATCGCTTAGATAAAGATTTTAAGCTCTGCTTAAATTAAAACGACCCAAGTCACCAACTTATTCAGCCATTACTATTTTAGATAACTCATCTCAGTACCCTTACTCTTCTTAAGCAGGTATTTTCCGCTTAAACCTATCACTTAGCGAGGCAATCACGGCTGTATTGACCTCAAAAATTTGCATACATCCGCAGCGTAAATGAGCAATCAAGAATATATGTCAGGCTTGCAACCTGCTGACTCACTGAACGTTTTATTAGATGGTCATCACACTTTAATGGTGGAATTTACCAAATAATTCACAAACATGAACTAATATGTAACTTACCAAAATATCGAGAGCTGGAATGAGGGCTCACTCTACTGAATACAGGGGATTTATCAGTCTGACACCTTGAATAGCGTTACGGTAAGCGGGTCGCTATAAAGTACTAAATCGTCTTCACCAACACAGTAACATCAGGGATCTGCCGTTCTGTAGCAATACAGATGATTCAAGTTATAGGTTTATAACTCGTTGAGGTAACAACGGAATGGAAAACAACGAATTAATCGCGGTTGAAAATCGAATCGTCACTAAATTTATGGACATGTTTATCAAGTTTGGCATGCTCCTCGCTCTAGCGTCCTTCTGCTACACCATCTTCTCCCCGTTTTTAAATATCATGCTCTGGGCAGTGATTTTAGCCGTGGTCATTTATCCCTTTCACCAGCGTATCGCTAAACGGCTGAGTGATAAGCAAGGTCGAGCCGCTACTTTGTTGATTGTTATAGGGTTAATGATCTTAGTTTTACCGACCATCATGATGGTTAGCTCCATGACCGATAATATGGGTAGCTTGGTTGAGCGCGTGAATCAAAATACTCTTGAAGTCCCTACTCCAAAGGAAAGCATTGCCAATATTCCCTTTGTTGGCGCTAAGATTTATGACTTTTGGCTGAAAGCATCGACCGATTTACCCTCGTTAGTCAAAAGCTTACAACCGCACTTAGGGGATGCTGCCAAGCAAGTCATTCATGCGTTAGCCAGCATCAGTGCCAGTCTGTTGATGAGTATGTTTTCCTTCATCATCGCAGGCATCATGATGGCTTATGGCCATTCTGGTGCACAAAGTTCGGCTCGGATTGCCACTCGGATTGCTGGTCCTGAGCGCGGCGCCAAACTAGTCAATATCTGCTCTTCAACCATTCGTGCCGTCGCCTTAGGCGTTATTGGCGTGGCCTTCATTCAAGCCTTGTTAATCGGCATTGTGATGACCTTCGCGGGTATCCCCTTGGTGGGTATCTTCTTTATCTTGGTCTTGATATTAGGGATTGCCCAAATCCCCGCGCTTTTAGTGACGCTTCCAGCGATTGCTTATATCTGGATGGCGGGCGATAACGGCACGGTAGGCAGTATCATCTATACCGTGTTGCTGATCCTTGCGGGTGCGGTGGACAACGTACTCAAGCCTATTTTCCTCGGCCGTGGAGTCGATGCTCCCATGCCAGTGGTGCTCATAGGCGCCTTAGGCGGCATGGCCACCAGCGGTATTTTAGGGATGTTTATTGGCGCCACGCTACTGTCTATCGGCTACCGCATCTTTATGATGTGGGTGGATGAAGGTCTCGAAGAGGGATTGAGAGAGCAAGATGACAATTGATCACTTTGTTCCCCGCCTCGTGTTAGGCGGGGTATGTGCTCTGCTCAGCGGTTGTACTGTACTCGGTCCTGATTATCAACGGCCCGATGTGCCAGAAGTCCAAAGCTGGCAGAGCGCGAGCTCACGCCTCTTTAGCGGTGCGACAGCGGCCAGCGATTATCATCAATGGTGGTCGCAACTGAACGACCCAGTGCTAAGCAGCTTGATTGACGAGGCCTTGCAGAAAAATCCTGATGTGCGGATCGCAGGGCTACGCATTCTCGAAGCGCAAGCCCAGTTGGGTATCGCGGAAAGCCTTAAAAATCCCCAGTTAACCCAAGCCACAGCACAATGGCTGGGCGCTGGCCAAACCCAAAGCGGTAACACTACCTCAGGTAGCAGTTATGGCGCGGCATTTAATCTGGGCTGGGAACTGGATTTTTGGGGCAAGTTTCAACGCAGTATCGAGTCTGCCGATGCCAACTACTTTGCCACTATCGCCCAATATGACGATGTGCAAGTGTTGATGATTGCGCAAGTGGCACAGCTGTATGTGAGCATTCGCACCTTAGAGGCGCGGCTGCAAATTGCCCATGAGAATGCGCAGATCCAAAAGCGCAGCTTAGAAATTACTCAGCACCAGTTTCACAGCGGTAATACCGCCGAGCTGGATGTGCAGCAGGCCAAGACGCAGTATCTCAGCACGCTCTCGACCATCCCTCAGCTAGAAACGAATCTGCGCCAAAGCCAAAATGCACTCAGCACTCTGCTGGCAAGGGCGCCAGGGGCATTACCCGAAATGGCAAGCAATACGGGCGTACTCCCCCAGGGGCAATTGGCCTTAGTTGCTGAAATGCCCGCCGATTTATTACGGCGCCGCCCCGATGTCAGAACCGCAGAGCGTCAACTTGCCGCCCAATCTGGGCTGATTGGTATTGCCGAGAGCGATCTGTATCCATCCATCACCTTAGCCGGAACGCTAGGATTAAGTGCAACGGGCAGCGGCCATAGCATTTTCTCTTGGGGGGCTGGGCCATCCATTAGTTGGAATATCCTCGACAGCGGGAGATTAACCAACCAAATCTTAGTGGAAGACGCGCGCTTTGAGCAGTTACACGAACGCTACCGTGAAACCGTTTTTAAGGCCGCGCGGGAAGTTGATGATGCCGCCATCGCTTATGCCAACAGCGCAACCGAAATAACCTTGCTGACACAAACAGGTGAAGCAGCGAGTCGTTCACTCGAAATTGCTAATACCCAGTACCGCGAAGGTATGGCGGATTTTCAGCGTGTACTCGATTCGCAGCGCGCCCTCTTCAGCCAACAGGAACGGCTCGTTAACAGTCGCGGCGCCCATATTGGCAATCTCATCACCCTCTACAAAGCGCTTGGTGGCGGGTGGGAACCGGGGCGGCAACGTCCGTTAGTGACTCCCGCTGTTGATCAAAAACTTCGCACGCGTGATGAATGGGTGCCCTATCTCGATAACCCACGGTCCGATGCAAACCAGCCCCAAACGGGTTATCAACCTAATGCCCAGCCTACATCGACTATTCAAAAGGGAATTGTGAATGACTGACAGTACCGCGACTCCGGGAAAGGCGAGTAAATATGCCACCCTTGGCCTTCTGGCACTCATAGTAATATTGCTGCTCTGGTACCTTTTGGCCGACAGAATGACCCCCTATAGCTCACAGGCAAGGGTCCAAGCCTTTGTGGTGCCGATTGCCACCGAAGTCACGGGGCAGATTTTGAAAGTCTATGTGCAGGATAATCAAGATGTCGCCGAGGGTGATCCCTTATTCGATATCGATCCTGAGCCCTATGATATTGCACTTGCCAAAGCCAAGTCGGACTATGAAACAGTACTAAATAGCGTTAAAGCCAATAACGAAGGCGTTAAGGCGGCGGAAGCGAAATTACAAGCCATGCGCGCGTCTTACAATAATTCAGTGAAAGATGCCGAGCGGCAAGAACGCCTCTATCGCCAAGACCCGGGGGCTATTTCAGTACGCCGACTCGAAATCGCACAAGCATCGCGAGAAACCGCCAGCAGCCAAGTCACAGCCGCCGAAGCCGATGTTAGGCGCGCCATTGAGGCAGCCGGGGTAAATGGTGAAAACAACTCACAACTATTAAGTGCTCGTTCGGCGGTAAATAAAGCCGAGCGCGATAGACAAAATACCCATGTCGTCGCCCCAAACCGTGGAGTGATCACTGACTTAAATACCGATGTGGGGCAGTTTATCAACGCGGGCGCCCCCGCAATGACCCTGATTGCAATCCACGATGTGTGGATTTCCGCGGATCTGACCGAAAACAATCTCGGCAATATTAAAGTGGGGAACAGAGTCTCTATCCTGCTCGACAGCATGCCTGGACAACTGTTTAGCGGACAAATACGCAGTATTGGTTATGGTGTGGATGATGGTAAAAAGCAGGCCGTCGGTTCACTGCCGACGGTCAGTAATAGCCGCGATTGGCTGCGCCAAGCACAACGCTTCCCCGTAAAAGTGTCGTTCTCAGCGGACGATATGCCCCCCGCAGCTAACCTGCGTGTAGGAGGCCAAGCCGACATCTTGGTTTATACCGAAGAACATGGCCTGATGAACCCGCTAGGCGCACTGTATATTCGGGTAATGAGCCTCTTCTCCTATCTGTATTGAGGCCTGATATGCATCACGCAGACAGTACAGTACTCAGAATTAGCCTTGGCATCTCATTAGCCGCGTTTGTGTGTTTTGGTCTAGCCCTGCCCATGCCCCACCTGGGTTGCATTATGGCATGGGTCATCCTATGCATGCCCGGCGAAGCACTGAGCTTAAAAAAAGGCCTTATTGGCGGTGTATTCTTGTCGCTTATCATGACTGCGGGCGTCTTATTAGTCCCCTTATTGAGTTATTACACCTTAGCCGCGGTGCTATTAGTCGCATTATTGCTGTACTTTTTAATGCTTATTTCGGTCACAGGTAAAGGCGTACTAGCCATGTTGCTGACAATGGCGATTACCCTCATTCCGATTGCAGGCTTAATAGAGCAAGCCGTGGCGCTCGCGATTGCACAGCTCATCGCCATCGGGGTATTGATTGGCACGTTAGTGAATGGCATCGCCCATGCCTTGTTTCCGCCCGCCCCCGTGGCCGCAGCAGAAAAACCTATCCTATTGCCCCCAGAGCATCCCAAGCGGTTGGCCCTCCGCGCCACCATCATAGTGATCCCTGTATGGCTTCTGGCGCTAAGCGATCCGGCGTTTTATATCCCCGCCGTGATGAAGACAGTGATGTTAGCGCAGCAAAGTACTCTGCTAAACGCCAAACAAGCAGGCAGAGAACTCGTGCTTTCTACCTTAATGGGCGCCTTGTTGGCATTCGCCCTGTGGATGGGACTCAGTATTTGGCCTTCGTTATTGATGTTAGTGCTGATGCTGGGACTAATGACCATGTGGCTGACTCGTCGGCTTATTCAATTAGTGCCAACGGGGTTTCCCCCTTCCTTTTGGAGCAATAGTTGGATCACCGCCCTCATCTTATTTGGCCCCGCCATTGCCGACAGTGCGAATGGTAAAGATGTATGGTTAGCGGCCGCCATGCGTTGCAGCCTCTATTTATTGGTCGCTGGTTATGGTTGGCTGTGTTTTATCGCACTGGAGCAGAAATGGCCAGCAGGCCGCCCAGCCTCAGAAGCCCCCGTAGGAGAATAGAATGTTATCAGCATTAGTGGTTGGCCTACCTATCATATTAATCAATATGTTACTGCAATCTCTTGCCACTATGTGGTGCATCCGTTTCTACAATAAACGGCTACTAGACCACGATAGTTTAGTCGCAGGAGTATTAGGACTTTTCGGTATCACCAGCATAGTAATGCTGGGTAACCTTTTACAAATCGTCGCTTGGGGCAGCTTGTTTCTCTTCCTCGGCGAGTTCAATAACCTGCATGATGCGATTTATCATTCTGGGGTCAACTTCGCGACCTTAGGCTATGGCGATATTGTGATGAGTGAAAAATGGAAATTATTAGGCCCAATCGAAGCGGTAAATGGCGCCCTGATGATCGGCTTATCGGGCGCATCCATGTTGGCTGTGCTACAGCAATATGTGCAGAAAAAATAACCGACGATGCCTCAATGTAAACGCAGTCTACAGTGACTGAGAATATCCATGGGAGTAATGACCCAACACACCTACAAAAAAGCAGCCTCAGTTAGGCGGCTTTTCTATTGGATAGAACCTTAGACGAGACAATAAAGTATACGCTTAAAGCGATGGGCTAATGCCGCGGGATCGAAAACCGCCATGGTGGCGGTATCTGTGTCAAATCGAGTGCTTGTATAGGGTTGACTCATCATCCTTGCCTACGAACCGAATATGCTTCTGACGTCCTGTTATATCCTTGATAACCCCAAAGCTAACATCGAAAAAGCCAAGTGATTTAGACCATTACGACCTCTTGGCGATAAGCATCAACTACATAAAGGCCTTCGTAAAGGCTTCCTTCGATTGGCGAATATAGTTGCGCGCACTTTGGGCATGTTGTTCCCATACCGCCCTATCGCTTGGGTCGGTGAAGGGATTTTGCTCGGCGGCAATCGAGCGCTCAAATCGATCGTAGAAGGTTAACATCGCCGAGGTGATTTGATTGAAGCGCTCCTTAAACTCCTGAAACTCATCCATTTTTTCAGTAGTTTTAATCATGTATTGCACCAACTCAGCATTGCTATTTGCGGCTAATAAGGCGTCGGCCTTGGCGCTGATATTGGCATTCACATCGGCCATAATTTGCGCCCGTGTTTGCTCATCTTTGCTCATCACCTTACTGTAGTTTTCGGGCGTACGTGCAATGCTGGCATGCTGCAGATAGCTACGCAGATGCTTATCTAAATCCTTGCGGAAAGTATCTAAGTTCTTCTGCATATTGACTAAATCGTTGTCGAGCGCCGTAACCTGTTGCAACTCTTTTTCGATTTCAGCCATAAAGCGTTCGGCCTGCTGATAAATCTTAAGGCCGTTTTCCTCGGCAAACTTTTTATCACTGCGGCTTAAGTCGCTGTTGTCATAGTTTGAGCGGTCGAAGGTGGCCGCGAGGAAAGATTTAAAGGGTTCGGCAAATGCTGAATAAGCGCCCGCACTCACCACATTTAAGGTAGCCGTGGCTAAGTCACCAAAGGGTTTGACCATAGAGCCTAAACGCGCCTGTTGGATCGGCGATGCCACCCGCTTAGCATCGGTTAAGACTGACCTAAAGGTGTTATAACCCAATGGGTTAGACATTTTATTACGTTCAGAAGTCGCCAATACAAAGGTGATGCTCGAGTAAATCGCATTGGAATATTCGAGGTACTGTCTTTGGCTTTCGAGCTGGGCAGCGTAGTTTTTACCCAAAGTTCTAAAGGATTCGGCTTGAACCTCGTAGTTTTTGTCTTCTTTAAGCTTATCTAAAATGCCGCCAATGATTTTTTGCTCGTTCTTTTGCAGCGCGATATCGAGGCGAATTTTATCTAGGGTTAAGTCATCCAAACTGATGGGGCCATTGATGGCTTCGATATCGAGGCGAATATACTGGCGGCTCGGGTCGTCAATCGACACCCTGTGGGCCAAATATTCGGTAGTCGCAGGAGTAATATCGATTAGCGCCACATGCTGCCACTGGGCATCCAGTTTTAATACCGGCGATGTGAGTACATTGATCCGATATTGGGTTTGGATATTTTGGGTCTTAACCCAAAACTCCAACAGGCCCGCTTCGGAGACAGGGAATTTACTGACGATACTGCTATTGCCTTCGGCACATAACAATGCGCTCTCACCACTGTGGGGCTCCGCGCCCTCAAATTGGCAGCCCATGATCCAAGACCAAGGTTGGGATAAACGGTTACCCTCAAAATCGCTAGCAAACACTAGCTCATTATCCTTGGCACTGGCATTAACACTGGTTAACACGCCAAACAACAGCATAGAGATGACTGCAGCGGTGCGCATAAGAGCCTCATAAAACATAAATAACAAACGACGAGCCTGAAAAGGCCCAGAATTCTATCCTATCCGCACGCTTTTACCGTCAGTCGGCCGCCGTATTTTAGTATAAAAAACACGCTAAAAACTGCGCTAAATTTAAGCTGGGATTAAACCAGCGAAATGTAACAGAGCGCATGCCGACACGCCAGTACTAAGTCGGTTTCGAAGGTAAAGATAATGCGTAAACAGCATCAGACTTTAGCGTTCACTTGGAGCCGCCCCATCGCGATAAACATCCAAATCACCAGCATAGTGCTACAGGTCGCGAGCGACACCCATACGCCAATCACGCCAAAGGCCCAGGCAAAACAATAGATAATGGCGGCGATAAGCAGCAGTTTCGCCCCTGTGAGTATTGATGCCTGTTTAGAACAATTAATCGCCTGGAAGAAACTCGCGCCCACAAGAATCAAGCCTTCCATCGGTAAGCCCCAGAAATACCAACGCATTCCTTCAATCGCGACCGGCGTTAAGCTTGGGTTGTCACCGGCAAACAGGTACACCAACCATTCGGGGCGGGAATAAATCAACACTAAGCCAAGTGCCGCGGTGAGTAGGGTCATGCCAAAGGCGATATTGCGTGCCTGCTTAACCCTGTCGAAACGCCCTGCCCCCGCATTAAAGCTGTAAATCGGTTGAGTACCGAGGGCAATGCCTTCAAAAATCAGATAGAAAAACGCTTCGGTGTAACTCACCACCCCGTATGCCGCCACATGCAGAGGGCCACCGACCCATAAAAAGGCGGTGTTATGCAGGGTCAATACAATCGACAAATACAGGTTCATCAAAAAGCTTGGCAAGCCAACACGGGCAATGTTGAGGCAGTTATCGAGCTTTAGCTTCATCTGCTCAAGATTGATTTTGAGCTGAGTGCGCGCCCCAAAAAAATGCTGCAGGCAGAGTAAACCAGTCACGGCCTGGGATAACATGGTGGCAATCGCCGCCCCAGCCAAACCAAAGGGAAACACCACAATAAACAGCCAATCTAAAAAGGTGTTCAGCACGCCACCTAAGATCAACACAAAGGTCACCATGGAGGGGCGACCGTCGTTACGCAGCAAGGTGGTAAATGCCATTGAAATAATAGGGAAATGACATAAGGCAAAATACCAGAACAGGTATTCGTTAGCGTTTTCGAGTATCTCCCCCTCGGCGCCGAGGGCAATTAAAATATCTCGAGAAAAGATCCCGCCGATTAAGGCAAAAAATGCCCCCGCCAGTAAACATAAACTAAAGGAATTGCCGAGCAACTTACGCGCCTTGGCGACATGACCTTGCCCTAAGTTAATCGAGACTAACGCGGCGCTGCCCATGCCGAACATGGCGCCGACGGCATAGAGAATCGCGCCCACGGGATAGGCCAGCATCATGCCCGCCAACCCGGTTTCGCCGAGATAATGGCCAACGAAGATACCATCAATGGTGACATACACCCCAGTCACCAGCATAGAGGCGATCGTTGGAATGGTATAGCGCCAGAAAAGCTTAGCAATCGGCTCTTGCAGCAGGCGTTGGTCCGTTGCGGCAGCGGAAATAGCAGTCATAACCTAATCTCACAAAAAATAAAGGCAAGGCGCGCACTTACATTATTCTGACTGTATTCGCACAGATAAAATAGTGGATGAACAAAAATGCGGCAGAGGATTGTACCTAAATTTTGCCTTAATACCAAAGGGATTGAATGAGGTGGATTTGTAACAAAAACTAATCAGCACAATACCTTACTGCTTGCACACATTTATTCCGTGATTGCAACAAGCGAGCATCACTTAATAACAGATGTGGCGAAACTCATCATTTTTCACTACTTTTTTGGTATTTAACCCTTAATTAGGTAAAGTGTAGGCTTAAATTGCCCGAAATCGGTTAATTACCTAGGCATTATTTGCCTAAACAATTGAGTTAACCATTTAATTAATAATGAATTAGTGGAATTAAATTCAATAACAATAATAAAGGGAAGGACATGAGTCACAATAGTCCAAATGCAGAGAATGATCTGCGCGAAGTCAAGCAGTTAGGCATGTGGGCCTCCATCACTAGCCTAAGTTATATTTTTTGGTTAGTGGGCGGCATGGAGCTGGTCGAGCGTATCGCCTATTACGGTGTCAAAGCCAGTGCAGGCTTATATGCCAAAGCCCCCGAGTCGGCGGGCGGTCTGGGGATCAGCCTCAGCGACTATGGCATCATTATCTCGCTCTGGGCCATTATGCAGACCTTTGTGCCTGTGTTTACCGGCGGGATTTCCGACAGGGTCGGCTACAAGGAAACCATTTTTGCCTCAACCGTGATTAAAATCATGGGCTATCTGACCATGGCTTTCTTCCCCAGTTTTTGGGGCTTCTTATCGGGATCATTATTACTCGCCATCGGCACTGGGATATTTAAACCCGGCATTCAAGGCACCTTAGTACTCTCAACCAATCGCAATAATACCTCCATGGCCTGGGGAATATTTTACCAAGTGGTGAATATTGGTGGCTTCTTAGGGCCATTGGTTGCCGTACATATGCGCCAGCTTTCTTGGGATAATGTGTTTTACGCCTGCGCCGCGATTATCTCGTTAAACTTCTTGTTCTTATTGACCTATACCGAGCCGGGTAAGGCCGAGCGCATCGCCCGTAATCAGCAAATAAAATCCGGCGAAATTAAACAAGAAGCCCTCTGGCGCGACGCTTGGCATGAACTGAAAAAGCCTATAGTCATCTATTACATGTTAGTGTTCTCTGGCTTTTGGTTCCTCTTCAATGCCCTGTTCGACGTACTACCCATTCATATTTCTGAGTGGGTCGATACCAGCGTGATTGTGACCAGCCTGTTTGGCAGCGAAGGCACCAGCAACGGTATTTTACAGTTCTGGCTCGGGTTAAATAACGAAGGCACTAAGGTCATGCCAGAAGGCATGCTCAACCTTAACGCCGGCCTGATTATGACCAGCTGCTTTTTAATTGCCGCCCTTACCGCCAAGTACCGCATCACCACGGCGATGCTGATTGGCTGTTTACTCAGTATCTTAGCCTTTGTGTTTATCGGCGCCTTCCATGCCGCTTGGTTTATCGTGCTTGCCATTGCCATGTTCTCCATCGGCGAGATGATGATAAGTCCGAAGAAAAACGAGTTCATGGGTAACATTGCCCCCGAAGGTAAAAAAGCCATGTACCTTGGTTTTGTGATGCTACCGCAAGGGATTGGTTGGGGCTTAGAAGGCTATTTCGGCCCTAAACTCTATGAGATTTTTGCCTCTAAAGAATTGTTCTCACGCGAGTTATTACTCGAGCGCGGCATGAGCTCAGCGGATGTGAACGCTATCCCGCAAGGGGAAGCCTTTACCACCTTAGTCAGCTTTACTGGCGAAAACGCCCACGATCTGACTCAGCTGCTCTACCATAGCCACAATATCGGCATGGCTTGGTATATTATCGCCGCGATCGGCACCATTTCGGCTGTGGGGATTTATATCTATGGTAAGTGGTTACTGACGCTGCAACGGGCGCAGCAAGCCGCACACTAATGGGCTGGGTCTTCTAGGGCGTAATAAGAAACGTAAGTTCTTACCCCAATAGGCTTATCTAAAAAGTGATTTCTAAAAAGTAAGTTCGAAAAAAGTGAGTGTGTAGGCACTCACTTTTTTTATTGGGTGCTTGGCACAAATGTCACTAAAAACCCGCTAACAGCGCTACTTCAAATTGCTCGGCCGAGAGCGTTAATCCCAAGGCGTTGCACTGCTCTTGCAGTTGGTTTAATTCCTTATCGACGCTGGATAAGGTCAAGGTATTATCATCGAGCAGATAGACTTGGCGTAAACTGGTGAAGTAAAAAAGTAATGTAATCAAGGCGTTTACATCATTATCCGCCGCCGCGGTCCGAATTTTACTCAGCTTACGATAAATGCGATTTTGCAGCTGCTTTAACTGCCAGACGTAATAAATCTCTCTAAAGAAGGGTTTACTCTTAAGCTGATACACTATGGCGCTACAGAGTAACACCGCCAAAATCACCCCGAGTAGGTTCCAATGGAAATTCCCCGTCGGCTCACCGGGCACAGCCTGGACACCAAAGAGCGCAATCAATCCCGCCCCAAAACTTAAGGATAAAACTATCAGCCCCAGCACTAAGGCCACCATAAACAGGTTCATATTGCTACGGTAAACCGTTTTATCTACTTGCTGTAATTTCATTGGCTCACTTCTTATCGAAAAATACCTATTGGCGGCGCAGCATAACTCAGTTTGCTTGAGCCTGCCTGAATATCAACACCCTTTACCCGTTATCAAACTTGGCAAGATACAAACTGAAACAGGTATAGCCAGATTAAAAGGCTCGTAAAATACTAATAAATTGATTCGCTTATCTTCCATTTAAAGAAACACTCTTATTCTGTAATGTCGCTTTGCAAACTGCAAATAAGCATAAAAATCGGTGTACAATTTGCCAGTATTGAGGAAAAAGAACATTTACCTAATAACTACCTCAAAATTGAACTAAATTCCTATAGTAGTCATAAAGGAACCGTCAATGGCATTTAATAGAGTGCTTATCGCTTACAGCCTTTTTATCCTCTCAAGCCTGTGCCCGCCCGCACAGGCAGAGGAGCTGCTTGCCGTCGGTACCTCGTTTAGCCAGATTTTTGAACAGAATGCCAAGGGCGAATACAGCGGTTTAGGTGTGGACATTCTGAATCGCTTTGCCGAACAGAAAAAAGTGACGATTCACTATCAAATTGCGCCTTGGCGCCGCGCCCAATCTATGGTCGAGCGAGGGCAAGCGGATATTCTGATTGGCCCCTACATTTCCGAGGCTCGGCAGAAAGTTTTAGCCTTTTCCTCCCTCGCCTTTTACCGCGATGACATTGTCTTTTACGCCAGAACCAACAATCCCACACCTTGGGATGGTAACTACGCCGGTATCCGTGGATTAAGAATTGGTAAGATGCAGGGCTGGAATTACGGCTATCTGTTTAACGAGCGCACTAAGTCGCTCACAGTCAATGAATTTGCCGATCTTAAGAGTGGCATTGAACGTTTATCCCGTGGCGATCTCGACCTGCTTGCCAGCAATGTGCGTAACACTCAAGCCTTACTGGCACAAATCAAGATCCCACAGGCTATCGCGCCACTTTCGCCCGCGATTGATACTCAAGATGGCTTTATGGCATTTCCAAAATACGCACAATTTCAACCGCTTCTGGATAGTTTCGATCTGTTTTTGCAGGATATGGTGCAAAGCGGTGAATTAGCGAACCTCGCAAAGGCAAGAGGCGTGTCTATCCCAGATACTATGCTGACCGAGTAACACGACTCCCAACTTCAGATTAACTGGCTCACTTAGCCTAGCGCGCTAAGCAACCCAATAAACCTTGCTCAATCTCATCCCAATTGAGCGCTTGGGTCGCAATCACTTCTAAGCGCGAATCTAGGCTATCATCCAGCTCAGTCACCGCCATATCGCCATCACTCCAATTGATCCCAGCAATACCATCGCTGGTGATCATCACCGCTTTTAACCGCAAAAGTGCAGAATGGCCTTGAGTCTGTGCCGAGATAAACTGCATGAGTTTATCAAAATCAAACTCTTGCATTGGCTCAATAACCCAGCCGCAGCTAAAACAGCCTTCGCCCTGATTGTGTTTACGCACTAGGCCGCGTGCATCGAATTGGAATATTTGCTCGCTCGCGCCCTCGGCAAAAACGCCCTGTGCTCCTAAGCTGTCGCCACTATTACGCAAAAGACTTGAGGATGTTGTCACGGGTCGAAAAGCGGCGAGTTTGCCATTCGAGGCTTTTTGACGCCGTGGCTGTTTAAGGCAGTCAAGCAAAGTTGCGGACAATCCCTGTGACGTATTATGTTCAATCACGCGAGTATCACTCAGCTGTAACTCATTCAGATATTGACTTAAGTCGTCCGCCAAGCGCCCGCCCTCAGCCGCTTCAAACTCGGGGTATAAATCGGTTTTCGTGGTGACTATTACATCGGCGACGTGCAACTGCTGGATAAAATTGTCGTGCCCACGGTAGCGCTCATCCCGTAATTTGCGGGCATCGATAAGACAGAGAGTGCTCTGCAAGCTGATAACATTGTGATAATGGGGCGCACTGAGCACTTTAATAATTTCATTGGGATGCCCAAGCCCCGTCGGCTCAATCAGCAATCTGTCGGGCTTAGCCCGGGCGATCAGTTGATTAATGGCCACTTGAGTCGGTACACCTGCGGCGCAGCACATGCAGCCCCCCGCCACCTCACGAATTTGCACGCCGTTGTCGCTAGCATCCATCAACCCGGCATCAATCCCCACTTCGCCAAACTCATTCACTAATACCGCCCAAGTTTCGCCTTCGGGTTTGGTTTTAAGGAGCTGTTTAATCAGGCTAGTTTTACCGACGCCTAAAAAACCTGTGATGATATTGGTGGGAATGGCTTTGACTATCATGGACGGCACTCTCATGGCAACGAACAGAATTGAGGGCACTCGAGTGTAGGGATTATCCCGTAAAAGCTCAACAAAAAGCGCGCCAATGGCGCGCTGATAAATGGATAAGTGGAAGCTGAGGGATTATTTACCCTTTGGAGTATTCGGCTTATTTTTTGCGTATTTACCTTCACGGGCTGGCGATTTACGCGCCCGTGCTTGGCTTTCGCTCGATTGGCCAAATCCGGCGTTGCCGCCAAAGCCCCCCTTGCCTCGCGCGCCGTTGCCTTTCGAGCCATTAGCTTTAGTGCCATTACCGCCCGCCCCTTTAGCCCCAGTATTTCGACTGCTCTTGTAATTCCACTTAGCAGTCTTAGTGGTGGCCGTCGGCGCCTCACGGTAACGGGCAGGCAACGGTGTGCCTTCCTCGTAACCGGGCTGTACCGTCACTGGCAGGGTTTGGCCAATCAAGGCCTCAATCTCGGCCAGCATCTCATCATCGGCTGGAGACACAAATGATATCGCGCGCCCCGAGAGTCCCGCACGGCCGGTGCGGCCAATACGGTGCACATAGTCTTCCGCAAGGAATGGCAATTCGAGGTTAATCACTAAGGGCAACGCTTGAATATCTAAGCCGCGCGCCGCCACATCGGTCGCCACCAGCACCCGCAGTTTGCCCGCTTTAAAATCATCGAGCACGCGATTACGCGCGCCTTGGGTTTTATCGCCGTGGAACACGCCTGCGCTGATCCCATCGAGGGTGAGTTCCTGTAATAGATGTTCGGCGCATTCCTTGGTGCTGGCAAATACCAGCACCTGACGCCAATTGTTGCGCCCGACAAGCTCAGACAATAATTCGGCCTTGCGGCGTTTATCGACTCGATAAACTAGCTGCTCAACCGTGGATGCCGTGGTATTTTCGGCCACATTCACCCACTCGGGTTGATTAAGCATCTTATGGGAAAGCTGCTTTACCGCATCACTGTAGGTGGCTGAAAACAACATAGTTTGATGCTCAGTGGCAATAAGGCGTTTTACCTTTTCAATGTCACGCACAAAGCCTAAATCGAGCATGCGGTCCGCTTCGTCGATCACTAAGGTGGTCACACTCGAGAGATCTAAATGGAACTGGCCAATAATGTCGAATAGTCGCCCCGGCGTCGCCACCAGAATATCGACGCCCTGCTCCACCCCTTTACGCTGCGGATTCATGTTCGCGCCGCCATAAACGGCTAAGGTTTTCAGGGGTAAAAACTGACTGTATTTCTGAATGTTAGCGCAAACTTGAATCGCCAGCTCCCGGGTCGGCGTCATCACCAATGCCCTAAGCAGAGGCTTATCATTTGGCTGCTTTGACAGTTGCTCAAGTACGGGTAAGGCAAAGGATGCGGTTTTACCCGTGCCCGTTTGGGCGCAGGCCATAATATCTTTTCCTTCGAGCGCGAGGGGGATCACCTGCTGCTGCACTTGCGTGAGCTGCTGATAGCCACACTCAGCTATCGCATTCAAAATAGGGGAAGATAAGCCGAGTGTGTCAAATTTCATAAAAGCTCTTTTTGTTAGTGCGAAGTGTGAATGCAAAACCGCTGAGTGCAGCTTGGTTCCATAAAGTGCGGCGTCGTTAGTGGCTTTATCAACCGCTACACGAATCAACTGCTATTCGAATCAGCCGCCATATAGCCCTTTACGGGGCCGCGGAGTCTAGCAAAATTTGCGGCGCATTTATAGGCAAAAGATAACCATAAGTGCAGGATAATAGTTACTCTGTTACCAACTAAGCCTCTTTAACCAAATACTTACTCGCAAACTCTGTGGCGCTCACGGGTTTAGAGAATAAGTAACCTTGGCCATAATCACAGCCCGCAGTAAGCAAGACTTGGCGCTGCGCCTCGGTTTCGACCCCTTCGGCGATGACTTTCATCCCCAACTTATGGGCCATTACGATAATGGCCTCGCACAGGGTTTGGTCGCTTTCATCGGTGTCGATATTGCGGGTAAAGGATTGATCGATTTTTAGGTAATCTATATCGAACTTCTTCAAATACGCCAAGGACGAATAACCTGTGCCAAAATCGTCTAGGGAAACTTGCACGCCCGCATCCCGATAGGCCAAGAGTTTTTCGGTGACGCCCATACTGGCATCGAGGAGTAACCCTTCGGTAATTTCGACGCACACGCCCGTGCCGGTGACGTCTAATTTCTGCAGTAATTCGAGCCAATTGTGCAGCAGTGTGCCCTCATCGCGGAACTGAATGGGTGACTTGTTAACGCTGATCTGGATATCGACTCCAAAGGTTTTACGCCACAGGGCACTTTGCCGCGCCGCCTGCTCAAAGACCCAGTTGCCAATCTCGACAATCAGCCCAGTATCTTCGGCAACCGGAATAAATTCCGCAGGGGAAACATAACCCCGCTCCGGATGGAACCAACGCAATAGCGCTTCGGCCTTAAGCACTTCGCCCGTGGTCATGGTCACTATGGGTTGATAGTGCAGTTCAAATTCTTTGCTCACCACTGCCTGGCGTAAATCTTGGATTAACCGCATCCGATACTTGGCGTATTCCTGCATCGAAGGAGTGAAATAGTTGAAACGATTGCGGCCCTGATCTTTCGCCGCATACATAGCCTGATCCGCATGTTTGAGCAGACCTTCGATGCTAGTCGCATCATCGGGATAAAGAGTGATGCCAATACTGGCGCTGATATAGGCCGTTTCTTCCCCCAGCACATAGGGCTCGGCAATGCGACGTAAAATATGTTCGGCAACCCGCTCTATCCCCTTGTGATCCACCATCGAACTGAGCACCACAGTAAACTCATCCCCGCCGAGGCGCGCCACCACATCGGCATCCCGCACGCAGGATTTTAAGCGACTGGCGGTTTCAATCAGCAATAGATCCCCCATCGCATGGCCTAGGGTGTCGTTCACTTCTTTAAAATAATCCAGATCGAGGAACATCAAGGCAAAATGATTGCGATTGCGGTCGGCACTCTTGATCTCGGCGCCTAAATATTCGAGCAACATGCGCCGATTCGGCAAGCCCGTTAGCGTGTCGTAGTTGGCCTGTTTCCAGATCAAATGCTCGCTCTGCTTTTTATCCGTGATATCAGAAAACAGCGCCACACGCCGATAAGGTTGGCCATCTTTATCTTTGATGGTGTTGATGGTGAGCCAAATGACGTACTCTTCATTGTTCTTACGTCGCTGGCGCATCTCCCCCTGCCACTCGCCCTTCTCGCGAATTTCATTATTCATCTCGGTATAAAAGCCATGACCGTTGAGATCGCAATAAAGTAGGCGAATATGCTGACCACGAATTTCTGACTCGCTATAACCCGTGATCGCTGTAAATGCGGCGTTGACAGTGATGATGACCCCCGTCTCATCGAGCACACTCATGGCCTCGGAGCTGTTGTCATAGACCAGCGCCGACAGCTTTAGGGATTCTTCAATAAGCTTGGCCTCGGTGATATCGGTATAGGTACCGCACATTCTTAAGGCGTTGTTATTGGCATCGCGGCTCACCACTTTGCCCGTATCTAAAATCCAGCGGATATCGCGGTTAAGGGTTTTTAAGCGATATTCCATTTTATGTTGCGGCGTTTCCCCGCGAATATGGGCCTCGATGGAGTGCAGCACCTTGGGCCTGTCCTCGGCGACAATCGAGTCCATCCATTGGCGACTATTGGCGTTAAGCATATCAATATCGCAACCTAAAATATCGGCACTGCGGGCGTTACGCTCGATATGGTCATTACGGATATCCCAGTCCCAAACGCCCAGATCGCTACTGCTTAACACCAGCTCGAGTTGCTCACGACTGGCGAGCACTTCCCTATCGGCGAGAGTCTGGGCGGTGACATCCAAATAACCCGCAATCACCAATAACACTTGATGATTAGCGCGCTTACAGGCGACCGTCATATGGGTATATACAATCGAATTATCTTTGGCGATAAAACGTTTATCCATTTCATAGTTATCGATTTTACCCGCCAGCATCAGCTCAAACTTGACTACGTCCGCCTCGACATCATCAGGATGAGTGAGCTGTTTCCAGGTCATATGCAACAGCTCATCCTCTGAGTATTTCAGCATTTGGCACAGCCTTGGGTTCACCTTGATCCACTTTTGATCGACGCCGGTAATGGCAATCCCGATGTTGCCGACGTTAAATTGGCTGCGGAACAGGAAATCATCCTGCAAACGGATCTGCTCGTCACGCTCGAGCTCAAAACGGCGGGAGAGTAAACGGCTCAGTAACCAAGTCGCGAGGGGATAAATGGTTAGCACGGGTAACATGATTTTTTGCAGCACGGGAATGGCAACCTTGTCCGGCAGCAAAAAGAACCACAACAACATGACGATATGCACGACGAAGGCAAAGCTGAAGATTTCTCTGCCCGAGATATTGGCAAGGTAAGATTTACGTTGCTGGCGCCATATCACCCCAATCAAGCCTGAGGAAATAATCACCCCTAAGCCGACCCACATGGCAGCGCCACCAATGCTGATCCGATAAATAGCCGTCATCACAACGGCGATGGCGGTGGGCAAACCGCCAAAAAACAGGCCGGTGACACATAGGAGCACAGAGCGGGTATCGAAGATAATGCCGGGTTCGTACATCCATGGGGTACTCATAATCGTGACGCCAATGCCACCTATGAGTAATCCGATCCCCAGCCGCCACAGCAAAAAATACTGCCGCTGATGCTTTTTAGGAATCGCATCGTACAAAAACACCAAGGCGAGCAATAACGCCGCATTTTGTACTAAGGGTAAGAAAATGCTTTTATCCATGGATGTGGAAGCAACTCCAAAAATGAGGGAACGGATTATCTTACGAAAACTCTCCCTCACAAGTGTAGCAGAATTGCTTACAAATCATGGTCTAATTACAAGGGATAACTCACAAAATGTTGTAGAGTTGTTTCTTGTATTCGAGGGCTATGCTATGCCAATCAAAGCGCCGCGCTTTTGCATTACGCTTGAATTGCATCCAATCAACAGCGCCAAATGTCTCCAATGCGTCGCCAAGCTTTGTCAGTAACGCCTCACCCTGCGCCTTGATATCGTCGCCATAAAACACAAAGCCATCGACATTGTCCTCGACCGTATCCCGCAATCCGCCAACCCCATGCACTAGGCAAGGCTGACCACTACGCATGGCAAGCATTTGGCTAATACCACAGGGTTCGAAGGAGCTTGGCATCAGGAACAAATCACCCAGTTGATAAAGACACTGTGAGAGTTCCTCATGGTATCCCTGCAGAAACACAAAATGGGCATACTTAGCCGCAAGAGTTTGAAAAAACTGCCCTATCTCAGGGTCGCCACTGCCCAGTAACACAAACAGAGCCTTAGGCTGCGTTTGCGGCAACTGTTGCAATAACGTCTCCAATACCGATAAGCCAGAAGGTAAAATATGCCGCAGGATCAACACTTTTTGATCGGTCAGCCTGCCAACAGAGGTCAACAGAAAGTCCGGGAATTCCCCCGCAGAGGCTTGGCGCCACAGGGCTTGTAGCCGCGTAAAAGCAATCATATCGACGCCACTCACCTGACTTCGTCCGCCCTGCCACTGCACTAAGGCCGACTCGATGCAACTCAGTAACGCCTTAAACTCAGTTAATCCCATACGTTCGAGGGAGGTTTGGGCCAAGGTTTCAGGGTATTCGCAACCGTTTAAAATACCAAGCACTCGCCCCTGCTCGGCTTTGCGTTGTAAATCTGCCTCCAAGCCTTCACCACCGAAGAAACCCAACTCGGGACGGGAGGGAAGCAATACCTCCTTGGCGTAGGTCGGTGACACGAGATGCACCTTATCCGCCAGCGTTATCCCCATCCGCATCGGATTAATGCAATGGGGATAGCGGGGATCGATAATCTGGGCGCGTTGGCCCTCATCTAACTGAGCGAATAAGTAAGGGAACCAAGCCGCAAAGCTTGAGGTATCATGGCTCAGCGGCCTTATCCCCTGCAGCGCAAGGTTATGAATCGAAAACACACATTCTATGCTTTGCAATGCTTGATACTCAGGCGCCAGCGCCCGCAGCATGGCTAAACATCCCGTGTGCCAGTCGTGCAGATGTAAAAGCTCTGGCATAGGCACAAGCCCTGCCACCAAGGCTTTGGCTACGCTTGCACACAAAAGCGCAAACTTAGTCGCATCATCGGCAAAGGGGCGGTCGCTCGAGCCTTGGCTATAAATCTGCCCGGGGCTCGATTGCCACAGCCCATGCTCGAGCAAGTAAATATTGGCGCCCGGCACCTTAGGCTGCGCCAGCCAATACAACTTAATCGGCTCCTGTCGCCCAGCAAAACTCACCTCAAACTCATGGATAAGTTTGGCCCCAAGGCCCGTTAAAAATCCGTAGCTTGGCATAATTATATCGGCTTGGATCCCAACACTCGCGAGGGCTTGGGGCAAGTCACGGATCACATCCGCCATACCGCCCACTTTCGCCCCTTTCAGCGCCCCATTTTCCGCTGCAACCATTAATATGCGTTTCACCTAACTTCATACTCCAACAGGGTTAATATTCAAACACATTATCGGCTTGGCCTTACTCATAGCCCACGGGCAGCCCTAGCATATCGCGGGTGACTAAGGTGATGCCTTTCTCGGACACCCTAAAGCCTTTTGCCCTGTCATGGTCGTGGTTATAACCGATCACTGTGCCTTCGGGGATGATGCAGCCCCTGTCGATGATGGCGTTTTTAATCTTACAGTGGCGCAGCACCACCACATCGGGCAGCACCACTGAATCCTCAACCACTGAGTAGGAACAAACCCGCACCTCATTAAACAATACGCTGCGGCGCACGGTCGCGCCCGAGATAATACAGCCGCCGGAAATAATCGAATCCACCGCCATACCGCGTCTATCGTCATCGTCGAACACAAACTTAGCGGGCGGCAATTGCTCCTGATAGGTCCAAATCGGCCATTTGGCATCGTAGAGATTTAAGGCGGGCGTTGGCGATAACAATTCCATATTGGCCTGCCAAAAGGAATCTAAGGTGCCCACATCGCGCCAATAGGCTTGTTCATTGGGGAAGGCACTCTTAAAGGGGTAGGCAAACACTTTATGTTTTTCGATGATCGAGGGAATAATGTCTTTGCCAAAATCCCGATCGGAATTGGCGTTTTGCGCATCTTTCTTCAACTGTTCGAACAAAAACTCGGTGTTAAACACATAGTTACCCATCGAGGCGAGGCACTTCTCGGGATTGCCTGGGGAGTGTTTAGGATGCTTGGGTTTTTCTTCAAAACCTAGGATGCGCATCTCGTCATCAACCTCCATCACCCCAAATGCACCCGCCGCCTCGGCCACAGGCACCTCGAGGCAGGAGACTGTCATATCGGCGCCGGATTCGGCATGGGCGGCCAATAAGCCAGCGTAATCCATGCGATAGACATGGTCACCCGACAGCACCATCACGTACTTGGGCAGCTCATGGCGGATGATGTCGATATTTTGAAATACTGCGTCAGCCGTGCCCTGATACCAATTCTCAGAGTAACGTTGTGAGGCGGGCAGGATCTCCACCGACTCACCTAATTCCTTTTTAAAGTGACCCCAACCGCGCATCACGTGGCGAATTAACGAGTGCGACTTATATTGGGTCACCACCCCAACGCGGCGGATCCCCGAGTTGATGCAATTCGACAGCGGAAAATCGATGATCCTAAACTTACCCCCGAAATACAGCGCGGGTTTAGCGCGCCAGTCGGTGAGTTCATGTAAACGCGAGCCTCGGCCACCAGCCAGAATCAATGCATAGGTTTCACGAGTTAAATTACTGATATAACGTACATTAGACATAGGCTCTACTCCCCAAATAGCACATCAGTGCCGATTGCTTCACAACCACTCTTCCCAGCCGCCCTAAGGCCGCAGGATTGCATACCACAGCGCATTCCCTTGCTCATTAATCTCTCCGTTACAGTTTCCAAATATCATCTCGATAGCCAGCAATCGTCACATCACTGGAGAAGCGACCACTGGCCGCCGTGTTGCGAATACTCATTTGCGTCCACTTTTTCGGATCTTTATAGGCCTTCGCCACCGCTTCTTGGGCTAGGCGATAACTGTCGAAATCTGCCGCCGTCATCCACTGATCATCCGCGCTTTCAATCGAGGCGATAATGGGATCGAAAATCCCCGGTTCCAGCAGGTTAAAATGGCCGCTCTTAAGTAAGGCCATGACTTCGGATAAGGCGTGGGACTCGGCGATAATCCGTTGCGGTTGGTAATCGCAGCGCATTTGGGTCACTTGCTCGGCGTTGAGGCCAAAGAGGAAAAAGTTATCCTCGCCCACCTCTTCGAGCATCTCGATATTGGCGCCATCTAAGGTGCCTATGGTGAGTGCGCCGTTCATCATGAACTTCATATTGCCCGTGCCAGAGGCCTCCTTACCCGCGGTGGAGATTTGTTCGGAGACATCGGTTCCGGGGCAGATTTTTTCCATGGCACTGACGTTGTAATTGGGCAGAAAAGCAAAACGTAGATACGGCGCCACCACAGGATCGCAATTGACCATATGGGCAACATTACTGGCGAGTTTGATGATGAGTTTCGCCATAAAGTAACCTGGCGCAGCTTTACCGCCAATCAGCACACAGCGTGGCACTAGGTGCTCCGTGTGCCCCTGCTGGATTTGATGGTAGAGATGGATCACATGCAGAATATTAAGGAGCTGACGCTTGTACTCGTGGATCCGCTTAACCTGCACATCAAACAGCATCGCAGGGTCAAACTCGACGCCACATTCCTTGGCGATCATCTTGGCGAGTTGCACCTTGTTGGCTTGTTTCACCTCACGCCACTTTTGAATAAAGCTGGCGTCTTGGGTTAAGGCATTGAGCGCCGTCAGTTGGCTTAAATCCGTCACCCAACCCTTGCCTAAATGGCTGGTTAACAGTTTGGCGAGCGCGGGATTGCAGTGGGCTAACCAACGTCTTGGGGTTACGCCATTGGTGCGATTGTTAAATTTCTCCGGCCACAGGCTATAGAAATCCTTAAACAGGCCCGACTTTAATAACTGGGTATGCAGCGCCGCCACACCGTTTACCGAAAAGCTCGCCACTATGGCTAAGTACGCCATGCGCACGTGGGGATCGGGGCCATCTTGAATGATCGACATGCTGGCCAGTTTAGCGCCATCCCCCGGCCAATGATGGGCAACTAAATCTAGGTATCTGGCGTTGATTTCATAGATGATGTCTAAAATTCGCGGCAGCATCAACGCCATCATACGCACGGGCCAGCGCTCTAACGCCTCGGGCAACAATGTGTGATTGGTATAGGCCATAGTGTGGCTGGTAATCGCCCACGCAGCGTCCCATTCGAGGCCATATTCATCCACCAGCAGCCGCATTAATTCGGGGACGGCAATACTCGGGTGAGTGTCATTCAGTTGGATCACATTTTTCGCGGCAAACTCACTGAAGTCATGGCCGTGGTGATGCACCCAACGCTTCAAAATCGCCTGCAGGCTGGCGGAGGACAAAAAGTACTGCTGACGCAGCCGCAGCTCCTTACCGTTCTCGCTGGCATCATTGGGGTACAGCACCATAGTGATCTGCTCAGCGAGGTTCTTGCACGCCACAGCTTCTGTGTAATCCCCTTGGTTAAACTCTGCTAAATCAAAGTCATCCGTCGCTTCGGCCTTCCAGAGTCTAAGGCTATTCACCCGGCCATTGCGATAACCGGGCACGGGCATGTCATAGGCCACGGCGAGCACATCTTGGGTATCGACCCAAATCATGTGCCTGCGCCCTTGTTTATCCACATAGGATTCGGTGTGACCAAAGAATTTTACCGTCACATTATGGTGCGGAACACGCACCTCCCACGGGTTGCCCTCACGCAGCCAACGGTCTGGACGCTCTACCTGATAGCCATCGACAATCTTCTGGGCGAACATGCCGTATTCGTAACGAATGCCATAACCCGTGACGGATAAATCCATGCTGGCGCAGCTATCGAGAAAACAGGCGGCGAGCCGCCCAAGGCCACCATTACCTAATCCTGCGTCATGTTCGGCCTCTTCAAGCTCTTCGAGAGACACGGAATATTGACTAAGCGCCTCGCGGCTATCTTGCTCTAAATCTAGATTTAACAAGGCATTACCTAATGCCCTGCCCATCAGAAACTCAAGCGATAAATAAGCTACTTGCTTGTTGTCATAGCAGCTATCTTTGATGCGCGTCTCACGCCACTCATCTAACATTTGCTCTTTAACGCTGAGTGCCAACGCTTGAAATAACTCACCGTGAGCCACTTCGCCGCGGCTTAAACCGTAACGCACATGGCGATTAAAGGTCGCGGGCAGGGCATCACAGGGCTCGCAGGGTTCGAGTGTCGCTTTTGGCTTACTCGGCGCGGCCTTAGTGGCACGTTTTTTGGAGGGAACGCCGCTGGTATTTGGGCTCAGCTCACTGTTATGACTCATAGTTAATTCCTTATAAAATCAGCATGAAACAGCATAAGACTGCGATCCTGTAACAAGTACCGCGTCGGTGAGGACTGAGCATCCAGCGGCTCAGTGGGAGTTAAAAATTGTGGGTCGGTTTGGGTATGCAGCAGACATTGCCACGGTCCTAAACCGTCAAAAATAGGCAGGGTAAAGGCCAAGGGATGCTCATCGGCATTGACCATCAACAGCAGCGCTTGGAGTGTGTCAGCCTGAGTTTGTGGTTGACTGGCAGTTAAATTGCCCGATAACACCACGCAGAGGCTGCGCCCCATGGACTCACTCCACAGGCTTTTGCTCATAGGTTCACCTTGGCGACTAAACCAATCCAGCCTCGCCCCCGATGGGGTTGAGACAGGACTTACAGCTTGGCTTGAAGATGACTCAGACGACCAATCGAAGGCATTGGCCACTAGCTGCTCATGGATAAAACGTTTGGAACACAAGAGCGGAAAGCGTTTACGCAAGGCAATCAACTGTGAGGTGAAACTCAGTAATGAGCTATCCATGCCCTCCGCTGACCAATCGAACCAATTCAATGGGTTATCTTGACAATAGGCGTTATTATTCCCGCCTTGGGTGCGGCCAGTCTCATCGCCGCTGAGTAACATAGGCACCCCTTGGGAGAGGAATAATGTGGTCAATAGATTGCGTTGCTGGCGAGCGCGCAGCGCGAGAATGGTGGCGTCATCGGTGTCGCCTTCTACTCCGTAGTGATGGCTGAAGTTCTCATGGTGGCCGTCGCGGTTTTCTTCACCGTTGGCCCAATTGTGCCGCTCGCAATAACTCACTAAATCTTTGAGAGTAAAACCATCGTGACTGGTTAAAAAGTTGATACTGGCGGCAGGAGGACGGCCGCTATGCTCAAAGAAATCCCCCGAGCCATGAAAACGCCGCGCAAACTCGGGCAACATGGCGTGATCGCCGCGCCAAAAACGCCGCATAGTGTCACGGTATCTGTCATTCCACTCGCTAAAGGCCACCGGGAAATTACCCAGCTGATACCCACCCGGACCAATATCCCAAGGCTCGGCAATCAGCTTCACCCGGCAAAGTACTGGGTCTTGCAGCAACGCATCGAAAAAACCACTACCTGGGTCGAATCCATAGGCTTCACGGCCAAGGCAGGCGGCTAAATCGAAACGAAAGCCATCGACCCCCATCACTTCGACCCAGTAACGCAGCGAATCTAACACCAACTGCAACATGCGTGGGTGATTGAGGTTTAAGGTATTGCCGCAGCCGGTATCGTTGATATAAAAGCGTTTATCGTTTGGATGCAGGCGGTAATAGCTCAGATTGTCGATACCGCGAAAGCTAAAGGTCGGCCCGAGGCGACTGCCCTCGGCGCTGTGGTTATAGACCACATCGAGAATGACTTCGATACCCGCACCGTGTAACGCATCCACCATAGTGCGAAACTCACCAATATCTTCACTCGAGAGATAACTCGGCTCAGGCGCAAAAAAGCCTACGCTGTTATAACCCCAATAGTTAGAGAGCTGTTTTTCAAGTAGAAAGGGCTCGGAGAAGAATGCCTGTACCGGCAGTAACTCGACACAATTCACGCCGAGATTAACTAAGTAATCTATCGCAGCATTCGATGCCAGCCCGGCAAAGGTACCACGCAGCGGCGCATCTATCTCAGGGTGCAGCGCGGTAAATCCCTTTAAGTGCATCTCATAGATAATGCACTGCTCAAGTGGCAATGGCTCACGCTTGCTTGAGAGTGGCCGAATAGTATGGGCCTTAGCGGCATTAAAAAGAGGCCGAGTATCGACCACTTTGCACTTAGGTACAAAATCCGCGTTATCTAAGGTGCTGAAAGATAAGTCTTCATTAGGGTTATCAATCTCATAACCAAAGTTGGCGATATGGTGGTGATAACGCCCCACGAGCTGGCGAGCGTAAGGGTCTAACAGCAACTTATGCGGATTAAATCTGTGGCCTAATTGCGGCTCGTAGGGACCATAGACACGGTAGCCATAAAGCTGGCCGGCACTGAGCCCATGCACATATAAATGCCAGATTTGCTGGGTCTGCTCCGTCAAGGCGATGCGCTGAATTTCTACCTCGCCTTGGGCATCAAACAGACATAACTCCACCCCAGTGGCATGGGCCGAAAACAGGGCGAAATTCACTCCGCCATCATCGACCGTCGCCCCTAAGGGAAAGGGCTGCCCCGCACTTAGGTTATAGGCGGTTGAGCCATCAGCATTTACAGGCACAGTATTCGTCATAGGTTAGTGTCTCTTGGCGTATCCGTCGCAGGCCCGAGAATTAAGCACCCCAGGGGAGGCACAGTGATCAACGCGCTCGATGCCATGCCCTGCCAAGGTAAATCTTCGGCAACCACCTTGCCCGCATTCCCCTGATTGCTGCCACCATAGAGATGGCTGTCGCTATTGAGGTACTCACAGAAATCCCCGCCTTGGGGCAAGCCGATACGAAATCCTTGGTGCAGGGTTGGCGTCATGTTCACCACAAACACTAAGGGCACATCACTGCTCTCGCCATAGCGAACAAAGCTAAAAATACTGTCGCGACCATTGTCACAATCGAGCCAGCGAAAACCTTGCGACTCATAGTCGAGCACGGATAAGGCGGGGAATTGGCGATAAAGCTGATTCAGATCGCGAAGCCAGTGCTGCACGCCTTGGTGAGGCTCGAAGGCGAGCAAATGCCAATCGAGGCTATGGTTATGGTTCCATTCGTCACGCTGGGCGAACTCGCTGCCCATAAACAGCAGTTTTTTGCCCGGATGTCCCCACATAAAGCCGTAATAGGCCCTGAGGGTAGCGAATTTTTGCCAATCATCGCCGGGAATTTTATGCAGCAAAGAGCCCTTGCCGTGCACCACTTCATCGTGGCTTATCGACAGCATAAATTGCTCCGAATAGGCATACATCAGGCTAAAGGTCAGCTGGTTATGGTGATACTGGCGATAGATGGGATCGCGGCCTAAGTAGTTTAGGCTGTCGTTCATCCAGCCCATATTCCACTTAAAACCAAACCCCAGCCCGCCGCTATCCGTCGGCTTAGTCACCCCCGCAAAGGCGGTCGACTCTTCGGCTATCATGCAAATGCCAGGGAAGGCTTGATACAAACGTTGATTCAACATTTGCAGAAAATGAATCGCCTCTAAATTCTCCCGTCCGCCATAGGCATTGGGCAGCCATTGCCCGGGTTCGCGGCTGTAGTCGAGGTACAACATGGATGACACCGCATCGAGCCTGAGCCCATCGAGGTGAAACTCCCGCAGCCAATAGCAGGCATTGCTGAGCAGAAAGCTGCGCACCTCACCACGGTCGTAGTTATAGATCAGCGTATCCCAATCGGGGTGCGTGCCTTTGCGCGGATCTTCATGTTCGTAGAGACAAGTGCCATCGAAACGCACAAGGCCGTGGGGATCCTTAGGGAAATGCGCTGCGACCCAATCGAGTAACACGCCAATCTCGGCCTGATGGCAGGCATCGATAAAGGCCTTTAAGACATTGGCATCGCCAAAACGATGGGTCGGCGCGTACAGGCCAACGGGTTGATACCCCCAAGAGCCGTCGAAGGGATACTCGCTGACAGGCATCAACTCGATATGGGTAAAACCTTGCTCCTTCACATAGGGGATCAATTGCTCGATTAAGTCTTGATAATCAAAATATTGCTCACCAAACTCACCTTTTCGGCGCCAAGAGCCTAGCTGCACTTCGTAGATAGACATAGCGGCGCGATGCCAAGCCGTGGTCGCCCGTTTGTGCATCCATTGTGTATCCGCCCAAGGGTGTTGATGTTTTTTCGGCACTATGGAGGCATTGTGCGGTGCACATTCCATTTGGGTCGCCATAGGGTCGGATTTGGCGTGGCGCTCGCCATTTTGATATACCAAATCAAACTTATAGTGCGCGCCTTCGGCAACATCAGGCAGAAAAATCTCCCATAAGCCGTTGGCCAAATGTTGGCGCATCACATGGCGAGTCTCGTCCCAGTGGTTAAAATCCCCCACCACAGAAACCCGCTTAGCATTGGGCGCCCATACGCAAAAATGCACGCCTTCGACGTTATCGACGTGGCGCCAATTCGCACCTAAAAAGCGATAGGCCTGTTCAGAGCTTCCTTCGCCGAAGAGGTATAAGTCTTGACTATCGAGGAGGGAGCCAAACTGATAGGGATCGATAATATCCTGCTCGCAGAGGGGATAAGTCACCCGTAGCGCATACAAAAAAGGCTTAACCCGTCTGCCAAGCGTGCCCGCAAACAGCCCCGCCTCATTGACGCGCTCAAGGCTCGCCACCTTACGGCCATCCTTAAGACTTATCACATCAACCTTTTGGGCATTGCGTAAAAAACAGCGCACCACCAAGGCCTTACCCTCGTTGATGCTGTGCATACCGAGCAGGGAAAACACATCCGTATATTGACCATTTAACAGTGCGACATCGCTACCGTCATAGAAGTAAGTCTGGGCTTGAGTCATCATTTGGCTTCCATTTTTAGTCAAAGGGTATCTGTATGCGCAGCCGTTTCTGGCAAATGCCTTGCCGCAGCAATGCGTTGCAAACGCTCAACCAGCGCAGGCCTAGCTGCAGCTTCACTTAGGCTGATGGGCAATCGCCGCTGCCAATTCGGGTACTCGAGCCAAGTGCCGGGGATATTCACCGCATGGCGGTCCCCGAGCAGATCGCACCACTGCACGCTGTAAAGAGCGCTGTTGCCCGAGGCGCCAAATGGCATCCACGCCGTTAATAAATCTTCAATATCAATCTGTTGAATATCTGTCTCCGGCAATAGGCCCTGGGAGATTAAGCACTGCGCCAGCTGGTGTTTTTCCTGCTCACGTCCGGCTAAGGCCTCACCTAATTGCTCGTCGGTATTGAACAGTTCGAGTTGTCGCCTCAGGTGCAAATCGCTGCCCGTCCACCAGGCGACTAACGTCGGCACATCGTGGTTTGCCAGCATCATCAAACTCTGGAACTTATAGTGGCTCGGCGGCTTAAAGCCTTGATGGTCTTTGCAGAAGTAGAACAACTCGTTGGAGTAAACCCCCGCCTGATACAGGCGATGAATAATATCAGGCGGCACTAGGCCCAAATCTTCACCAATCACCACACAGCGGGCGCGTTGACTCTCAAGGCAGAGAATCGCCAACAGAGTTTCGACCGGGTAATACACATAGGCGCCATGGCCGAGGCGCTTGTCCAGAGGCCACCACCAGAGTCGCAGCAGCCCCATCACATGGTCGATTCGCAGCGCACCGCAGTGGGTCATGTTGGCGCGAGTCAGTTCAATAAAATGGCGATATTGATGCTGTTTTAGCTTGACGGGATCGAGGGGTGTGAGGCCCCAGTTTTGTCCCTGCGGCGCGAATGGATCCGGCGGTGCGCCTATGCTGGCGTTTAAGCAAAACTGCTGCGAATTGGCTTGAACTTCAACGCCTTGCAACGCGGCGCCTACGGCCAAATCGCGAATAAGCCCTATGCCCATCCCCGCTTCTTTGGCTTTGAGCTGGCACAATTGCAGTTGATCTTCAGCCACAAACTGCAAGTACAAATAAAAGCCTTCATCCTGTGCTATGGCCCGTGGGCTGCGTAGCGATTCGGCTTGGGCAAATTCCCTGAGCGGCGCCCCCTGCTCTGCCACAAAATCCTCAAAACGCTGCGCTCTTGGGGTGTTGGGCTGTAAATGGTGTTCGCAAAAGACAGTGTATAAACGTGCAAAGGCGCGGTACTTAAGCTCGCTGACTTTGGGATAATCGAGCCAGTTCTCCGCGTTGAGTAGGGCAATGGCTTCTTGCCACTCCTTCGCCGCAAACTCCGTTTTTAATGGCTCAAATTCAGGCACGCTAGGTAAATGAATATACAGCGGATTCAGCCTTCGACGGTCGCAGGGACTATAAGGACTCGGATGTTCCGGCGCGGCAATATCTAAGGCATGTAATGGATTAAGTTGAATGAAATCGGCGCCATATTCGGCCACTAAACCGATAAGTTGCTCTAAATCGCCAAAGTCGCCCATGCCCCATTGGCTTTCGCTGCGCAGACTATAGAGCTGAAGACTCACGCCCCACGGTTTATGGCGCTTTCCTTGAGCTACAGCGCTCATCACCCCTTGATAGGCGGTTCTCGGTGCCACCATAAAAGTGCCATGGAACTCAGTCGCCTTACTTGCTGCCGAAATGCTTGCTGATGAGTTGCTTGCTGCTGAGGTGCTTGCCGATGCAAGGCCTTGCTGAGCATCTGCCAGCCCAAGCAAACTGACGCTCAGTGTGTGGTACCCCAATCCCAAGCAAGATAAATCACTTAAGTTGTCTTTATTGTTAGATGTGTTTAGCGCGGCGCTGACATTTTCCCATGAACGGCGCGGCTCAGCCTTGCTATCTTGCTCAGCAGCATCGCCCGCATCACGGCAATGAAACTCATGACCTAAAAGGTCGAGGCGGTATTGCAGGAACTGACACTCATTGGCAAAGTGGCTATTGCCAAACTGTGCCAACTCCTGCGCCTGAATCCGATAATCCCCAATCGGTTTTAGCGCCGAAAACAGCACCTCGAGGATAACCCTCTCCCCTTGCTCACAGGTAAAGGTGAGCAGCAGATCGCCACGGTAAGATTGAGGTAAATACAGACAGACCCAAGGTTCGTCGACATAGCACCAATGAAACGCCGGCAACACTTGTGTCCAATGCTGTGCATCGAGTTGATATACCTGAGCGTCAAGCTCATCGCCACTGGGTAAACTCGTTAATGGCTCATCCTTTGCCTCGCAGGCCTGAGTGTTTTTCTCCTGCAACATACAGGTCAAAATCCCTTGCCTGTCAGCCTCGGGAATGCGGATGTACTGGCCGAAGCAGTCGGTAAAATCTGCTCCCACGCCCCGCAAATACAGCAACTTCTCCAGCCCCATATTTGTCGCCCCCGCGACTGCTCATCCATAGCCTTAGTTAGGCAGTAACCATGCCAGCGCAAAATAACAGCATGAAGACAGATTTGTGTCAGCCAAGTGACAACAAAGAAAACTTATAAATCAGCATCTTGAATAAAATGCGTGCCTTTATCGCTCAAGCCTTTACCCACGGGGCCATCTCGCTAACGCACTAGTTTGAAGCAGGGAGTGGTTAAAAAAGGTGCAACGCGCTTAAATGGCGCAAGCAAAACAGCGTCTTATCTTAGAGCAGCATTTCAAGAAGTATCGCAGCGGTTAACTCACCCGCTCAAACTGCAATGCCCGCATTAATAACTAGCTGCAACACTTTGTATCAATTGCATTTTTCATCTTGAACTCACCTTCATCGCTCTGTCACTATGCGCGTTCAAAACAAAAACAACACTTAATCGCAACATTTACCCATGCACGCTTACATCATCCAAGCTGACAGGGCGTAAGTAGCGAACGACGCAAAAATAAGGAAATTGACATGAGAAGTATCACAGGGTTTATCTTCGCAGGCGGTTTGAGTTTGGCCCTCAGCGCCTGCGGCGGTGGCGATGATGAGTTAACGCCGAGCATACCGACTCCCGATCCAACACCACCGAGTCTAAGTGCCGATGTCTGCTATTTAATGAGTACGACTAAAGGGGATTTGACCTTAGCCATCGACCTCACCAATATGCCTATCACGGGCAAGAACTTTAAACAATATGTCGATAAGTCCTTCTATAACGGCACTTTATTCCACAGAACCATCAATAACTTTGTGATCCAAGGCGGCGGTTTCACTACGGGATTACAAAGCAAACCGACCAGCGCACCGATTAAAAACGAGGCCGCCGTCGGTATCAGTAACAAACGTGGCACTATCGCAATGGCGCGTACCACAGTGCCAGACTCAGCGACATCACAGTTCTTTATCAATGTGTTAGATAATCCGCAGCTCGATGCTTCGGCGAGCAGCTATGGCTATGCCGTGTTTGGTAAAGTCGTCGAAGGGATGGATGTGGTCGATCAGATAAGCATTGTGCCAACCAAAACCAGCAACGGTTTTAGCGACACGCCAGTGAATGAGATTTTGATTAATAGTGTAACGGAAACGAACTGCCCCGCCGCCTAGCCAAAACAACAACGCACTGTATGCACAGTGCTTTTTATCATTTGTGGCCGAGGGGATTATTCGTCCCCTTGAATTTTACCCACCAACAGCATAGGTGCAGCATCAATTTTATCGGCATCCATCATGGCGGCAATACGCTCCACCGATGACAGCAACTGACTCTGCTCCCACTCTTCAAGGTTTTGATATTGCTTTATAAAGTGCTCTTGAAGCGGTTTAGGTGACTCTTGCAATAATGCCCGCCCCGCCTCACTTAAATGTAGATGCACCTTGCGCTTATCCGACTCACTGCGTTTGCGGATCACTAATCCCCGCCCTTCGAGCCTATCAATAATTGTCGTCACAGTGGCAGGGCTGAGGGTGATTTCTTCGGCCACCTGCTTGGCTAAGGGTGCACCAAGTTGGGCTATTTTCTGCATCACCATCAACTGCGGTCCCGTCAGGCCTGAATGTTTATTGAGTTGCCGGGAATGAATGTCGATAGCGCGGATCACCCTGCGCAGTGAAATCAGCAGTTGTTCGTATTTTTCCATCGTGCTTCGCGTGCTCCTCATCAACCCAACGGCCGCACCTTACCAGAAACTCAGCCACAACTCACCTCGGCGGGCAATTTATCGCGTAACAATCTGAGTTTAACTAAACAAGCATCATCTGAAAAAAGCTTTTAAAAACATAGCGTATATCGAGCCTGATCCCTGTCATAAAAGTTCATTATTTAGTTATCTAGTTCCAACTTTAGTGGGAATTTCACCTCAATAAACTGCCTAAGCCGATCTAGATCACATCTTGAATACCCCTTAATTGGTAGCTTGGTCACCAGAAAGAAACAAATTTAATTTACAAGCAAATAGGTGGACTTATGGCTGCTAAATTTTTTATCCCTTCCGTCAACGTATTAGGCAAAGGCGCCGTCGATGACGCTATCGGAGATATCAAAACCTTAGGCTTTAAACGCGCGTTAATCGTGACGGATAAACCTTTAGTCAAGATTGGTCTGGTCGGTGAAGTGGCCGAAAAGCTCGGTCAAAACGGCATTACTTCAACCGTGTTTGATGGCGTACAACCCAACCCAACCGTCGGTAACGTCGAAGCCGGTCTTGCACTATTAAAAGCCAATCAATGTGATTTTGTGATTTCATTAGGCGGTGGTTCCCCCCACGATTGCGCTAAGGGTATCGCCCTAGTTGCCACCAACGGCGGCAGCATCAAAGACTATGAAGGGTTAGACCAATCCGCTAAACCACAACTGCCATTAGTGGCTATTAACACCACCGCTGGTACCGCCAGTGAAATGACCCGTTTTTGTATCATCACTGACGAAGCTCGCCATATCAAAATGGCGATTGTCGATAAACACACCACCCCATTACTGTCTGTGAATGACCCTGAGCTGATGCTGAAAAAACCAGCGAGCCTCACCGCCGCAACAGGCATGGACGCGCTGACCCATGCGGTTGAAGCCTATGTGTCTATCGCTGCTAACCCAATTACCGATGCCTGCGCCATTAAGGCCATTGAACTTATCCAAGGCAACTTAGTGAATGCGGTCAAGCAAGGCCAAGATATTGAGGCCCGTGAGCAGATGGCCTATGCGCAATTCTTGGCGGGTATGGCCTTCAACAACGCCAGCTTAGGTTATGTACATGCGATGGCGCACCAATTAGGCGGTTTCTACGACCTGCCCCATGGTGTGTGTAACGCCCTATTATTACCCCATGTGCAAGAATACAACGCCAAAGTGGTACCAGATCGCTTAAAAGATATTGCTAAGGCGATGGGTGTCGATGTAACCAATATGACGGATGAACAAGGTGCAGCGGCGGCGATCGCCGCGATTAAGGCCCTATCCGTTGCGGTAAACATTCCAGAAAACCTGACATTACTCGGGGTTAAAGCGGAAGATATTCCAACCCTGGCCGAAAACGCCTTAAAAGATGCCTGTGGTTTCACTAACCCTAAACAGGCAACCCATGAAGAGATCTGCCAGATCTTCACTAACGCGTTATAAGCCAAAACGCGCTCTAGAGCATACGCATTAACGCCGTCTGTCGCGCGCCAATTGACAGGATGTTGTTCGGCTAGCGCAAGCTAACGACATGAGAATCGGCCCAAACAAGGGAGCTTGTTTGGGCCTTTCTTTTGGGCTGACTCAGCCAATTTTGCACTACGCCATAATGTAAAACACCGCCGTAGCGCCGTAATCTTCGGCAGTTGGGATCCCATAGATCGAAAAATCGTCCCAATAGCGTAAAAACGTGATCTTGGTGGGTTACATGCTGTTACAAATCCGCTAGACTGGCTTTAGTTCGCTTTTTCCCTGCAAAAGATGAAGCCAGCTCAGAGGCCCATTCTAAGGAATGGGCCTCTGTCCCTTTTAGCGCCCGCCCCTACACCTCCCCAATAATTTGCTACTGTTTAATGGCTGACTGCGCCATTCAGATCCTGTCGCTTATTTGCTGCTTTATTGCGCAGTAATTAAGCAAAAACGAATTTGAGTGCAAAACTGAGAGATAGCACATAGATATTCGTTAAAAACTCATGCTAAATAACACTGAATGGAAATGAATTAACTGACTCATTTTTAAACAAAAATACTTGTAAAAACTGTGATTTAACTCGGGCGATATCAGCGCAATTAATGATTGACCGAATTCAAAAACGATGCCTATGATGGCAGCAACATCCTCAACAGGTAGGTACGCTATGACAGCAATTACTCATGTATATAACTACACAGTTAGATGTCCGCATTACAAAGATCCCGAACATCCAGTGAGTTGGTTAAACCACATCGAATTAAACCAATCCAGTGAAATTGCCTTAAACCGTATCACCAAATGGCACGAACTCTCAGGCAGTAAATCCTTCGAAACCAGTAAGTTTGTAGTCCGCAAAGCCGATAATGAAGAAGCCTACTTCTCCATGCAGAGCGATAGGCTTAAAAATGATGGTCACGCGCTCGTCACCTTTAAAATCTTCCTCGATACCTGCTGTGACGAGGCTGCGCCAGAAGAAATTATGCAGCACCTGATTGATGATTATCAGCAGCGTTTAGCGAAACTCGATCAAGCCTCATAGTGCTTTGCTTGAGAGTGACGTATCACACAAGCGATTAATCGCTAAGTGAAATAGCAACAATGCCAGAGTTAATACTCTGGCATTTTGTTTTACTCACCTTGTTAATCAATTCATTCTTAAACCGTCGTTAATCCGCCGCCTCGTTATCTTGAGCCAGAGACATTTAAGCTTCACTCAAGCAAACTTATGCATTATCCCTACTCCAAAAGTTGGACTCAAAAGATTAGGCTCCAATGATTGGATTTTCAGATTATTAAGGCGCGGTACAGCAGTATTTGGTATCTTGCTTAACAACCGTTAGTTTTCAGGATGAGTACAATGAAAAAAGCCGCGCTCATAATATTACCACTGCTACTGGCCACCACGGCCTGCGCCGATTTAAAGGATGCGGGTCGCGCCATAGGCACCACCACTAAAGATGTGACGAAAGAGATTGGTCACGCCACTCGTGACACCACAAAAGAGATTGGTCACGCCACCCGCGACACCACCAAAGCCATTGGTCATGCCTCACGGGATGCGGTGAAATCGGTCAAAGAAGATCTCACTAAAGATTCAGAGTGACGCCCATGCGTCACTCTGCTTTATCGGGGCTCAATCCTTAGGCCGCATTGGCTCGAATACCATGGGGCACGGGTAAGCCCTGGGCATTCACGTTTACAAACACCATCTTATCGATACTAACCACAGGCGCTTGCGTCATCTTATTACGCACTTGGCAACTAACCGTAATGGAACTGTGGCCAAGGCTGACAAGCTCCAAGCCAAACTCCAATACATCCCCTTGGCGCGCTGGCGTCATAAAATTGATTTCAGAAATCAGCTTAGTCACATGGCTGCTGCTCTTCATCTGGCACGCAGCAAAGATAGCCGCCTCCTCGTCAATCCAACTCAATAACTGGCCGCCAAATAGGGTATTTGCAGGATTTAAATGTTCAGGTTTGACTAAACGACGACTGTAATATTTCATGACGGTGACCTCACTGTGAATGCCAAGTTTTACCGTCAATTCACAGCATTATTTAGGCCAAGATAAATAGCCATTGAATAACAATGAGATAGTATTAAGCTATTGTAAAACGGTTAAAAATTTGCACCAACTCGAGTCAGAGTTGCACCAGAATAATCAATTAGATAAAAAAATAGCGACTCAAAGAGTCGCCAAGCTCAGGCAAGCAATGTATTGACTGGGTAGGAAGTTAAGTCACAAGGTTTGACTTAAAAACCCGTGCAGCACATGTAGGCGAACTGCACGGGGGACAACAGCTGCAATGCAGCTAAACACAGGGTTTACGGGTACAACATCTTACGGGTAGAACCTATTCGCGATACAACAGACTTCGCTTAAAACTGCTCTTCTTCGGTCGAGCCAGTCAGTGCAGTCACCGATGAATGACCGCCTTGGATCACTGTGGTGACTTGGTCGAAGTAACCTGTACCCACTTCCTGTTGATGCGCGACGAAGGTGTAGCCTTTCTTCGCTGCTGCAAACTCAACTTCTTGAACTTTCTCAACGTAATGCTTCATACCTTCACCACGAGCGTAGTCGTAAGCCAGGTCAAACATGTTGTACCACATGTTATGGATACCCGCTAAAGTGATGAACTGGTACTTGTAGCCCATGTCCGACAGCTCTTGTTGGAAGCGCGCAATCGTCGCGTCATCCAAGTTTTTCTTCCAATTGAACGAAGGTGAACAGTTGTAGGCCAGTAATTGGTCTGGGTACTGAGCATGGATTGCCTCAGCAAAGCGGCGTGCTTCTTCTAAGTCAGGCTTAGCGGTTTCACACCAAATTAAATCCGCATAAGGTGCGTAGGCAAGACCGCGAGAAATCGCTTGGTCTAGACCCGCTTTCACGCGGTAGAAACCTTCACTGGTGCGCTCGCCAGTCACGAAGTCACGATCGTATGGGTCGCAATCAGAGGTCAATAAATCCGCTGCGTTCGCATCGGTACGAGCGATAACTAAGGTTTCAACACCGCTCACGTCGGCTGCAAGGCGCGCTGCAACTAACTTTTGTACCGCTTCTTGGGTCGGTACTAATACTTTACCGCCCATGTGGCCGCACTTTTTCACTGAGGCCAATTGGTCTTCAAAATGCACACCGGCGGCGCCAGCGTCGATCATCGACTTCATCAACTCGAACGCATTCAGTACGCCACCAAAACCCGCTTCCGCATCGGCAATAATCGGCAGGAAGTAATCGACAAAGTTTTCTTCTTCCGGATTAACACCATTGCTCCACTGAATTTGGTCTGCACGGCGGAAAGAGTTGTTAATACGTGCAACGACAGCAGGTACTGAGTTTGCTGGGTATAAAGATTGGTCTGGGTACATAGTGCCCGCTAAGTTAGCGTCGGCCGCCACTTGCCAACCAGACAGGTAAATTGCTTCGATACCGGCTTTAGCCTGCTGTACCGCTTGGCCGCCAGTCAGTGCACCTAACGAGTTCACATAACCTTTTTTTGCGCCACCGTTGACTAAATCCCACAGTTTAGCGGCACCGCGTTTGGCAATGGTGTTTTCGGGTACGATAGAACCACGAAGAGCCACAACTTCCTCTGCAGTGTATGGGCGACGCACGTTTTTCCAACGTGGATTTTCAGCCCAATCTTTTTTGATCGCGTCAATCTGTGCCTGACGTGAAGTCTGTGTTGCCTTAGTCATAGTGTCACTCCTTTCTCTGTGATGTTGTAGCAAGTGAAGCTGCCCCACAGCCTCACCCTGCCCATTGGTTTAATTGGCGGCTTGACCGCCATAACGCATTCCATGTAAACGCATTCAGTGTTACAGCATTAAAACGCTAATCATTAAGCCGTTAGCATCTCGTAACCGGGTAAGGTTAAGAAATCGACCAACTCATCCGAAGTGGTAATATCCTCAAGCAATACCGCTGCTTGGGTAAATTTGCCGTGGGTGAATCTGTCACCGCCCACTTCTTTTTTCACATTCGCTAACTCTTCCACCAGCATGTCCTTAAACAATTGTTTAGTGACGGGTTTGCCGTTAGAGAGTGACTTGCCATGTTGGATCCATTGCCAAATCGAGGCGCGGGAGATTTCAGCCGTTGCCGCATCTTCCATTAATCCGTAGATCGGCACACAACCATTGCCACTGATCCACGCCTCAAGGTATTGCAGAGCGATGCGAATATTCAGGCGCATCCCTTGCTCAGTACGCTCGCCATCGCAGGGTTTTAATAACTCTGCGGCGAGAATCGGTGCATCCACATCACGGGTGATATGCAATTGGTTTTGATGATCTTGGCCTATGTATTCGTTAAAGATCCCCATCGCCGTATCCGCAAGACCCGGGTGAGCGACCCAAGTCCCATCGTGGCCATTACGCGCCTCAAGCTCTTTGTCCTTACGCACTCGTTGCAACACGGTTTCGTTCTGAGCAGGATCCTTCGCTGGAATAAAGGCCGCCATGCCACCCATCGCCAGTGCGCCACGTTTATGGCAGGTTTTGATCAGCAGTCTTGAATAGGCGCTTAAGAAAGGCGTATCCATGGTCACCGCTTGGCGATCCGGTAAAACGCGGTCGCTATGACGCTTTAATGTTTTGATATAGCTGAAGATATAGTCCCAGCGACCACAGTTGAGCGCGACAATGTTTGAGCGTAATTCATAGAGAATTTCGTCCATTTCAAACACTGCGGGTAAGGTCTCAATCAAACAAGTACATTTGATTGTGCCAGGCTGTAGGCAGAATCTTTCTTCAACAAAAGCAAACACTTTTGCCCACCAACGCGCTTCGATATGGCTCTCGAGTTTAGGAATATAGAAATAAGGACCACTGCCCTTCGCCAGCAATTGGCGATAGTTATGGTAAAAGTACATCGCAAAGTCGAATAACGCGCCGGGGATGGACTGCTGGTTAAATTCAACGTGCTTCTCTTTTAAGTGCAGGCCACGCACACGGCAGATTAATACCGCAGGATTTGGGCCTAGCTTGTAATGTTTACCAGTTTCAGGCGCTGTGTATTCAATCTCACCGCGCACGGCATCACGCAGGTTAATCTGACCTTCAACCACTTTCTGCCAGCTCGGTGCTAAGGAGTCTTCAAAATCCGCCATAAACACTTTGGCATTGGCATTGAGTGCATTGATCACCATCTTACGTTCAACTGGACCGGTGATTTCAACACGGCGATCGAGTAAGTCATTCGGAATGCCACGGATCTTCCATGCCCCGTCACGAATAGCGCGAGTCTCGGCTAAAAAGTCAGGCAAAGCCCCTTTATCAATACGCGCTTGTCTATCTTTACGTTTGGCGAGTAAGGTGGGCACTTCTGTCGCAAATTCACGGCAAAGTGACTCAAGCAACGCCAGCGCGCCTTCGGTAAAAATCACCTCCTGCCCTGGTATGGTATTTCCCACTAAGGCCAGAGTGCCATTCGCAGTGGCCTTATTCTGTGTCGAATTCAATTGCTGTTCACCTAAAGTGTGTTCCGTCATCTTCTCGCCCTCCCAAGAGGCTAACCTTTTGCTCGTTTACGACCCGTTACCAGCAAAGACATGAGTAACATGTACAAACATTCACCACAAAACATTCAAATGTTCGTTTAGAACCAAAACTTACAGACAAACATTTGTATTTGCAACTATCCAAAAGTGCCATAACCGCTCAAGAATTTGACCAAAAAGCTGCTCAAAATTGGTCTGACCAAGATAATAATTGCAGCATAAGCAATTAATAAATAACAATTTTAAAATTTAAAGCTAAATAAGATTTTTCTTATCGTGAAATTTGTCAGACAACTTTACCACTCAAAGCTCGATGTAATTTTATACGTAACTTAATTACCAATTGAAAATTTAAATATACAGCATTTTTGACCTATTCGACCTAAGTAGAAAGCAGTGCGCGTTTTGAACTCCACCCGGAGGAAAGCGGTAAAAATCAACAAAACCAATAAATTAACAAAATAGAAACAGATTAAAAATTTAAACACTCGTTTAACTGTTACGTTTACGTAAACGGCCAAGTAAATAGAGGGAGAGTGACAGGGAGCACGGGTTATGTTTCTCGATCAAAAACCCGAGTCGATATGGTTAACCCAAAAAATAAATCACTTTTTTATAAAAAAAATGAAACAAATTAGAATTCTGACCTTGTGTTGCTTCAAATGAGGGCAACAGGTGATAGTGAAGGTCTTTATCCCCAACGCAGTTAACCGTATTTCGTATGTAAAGATAACCAAGGTTCATGGTCTTTTAAGCGCCAAACAAGGGGTTGCAAAGTAGATGAAAATCATTATCATTCGCGACCTTTCTGATTGGGGGACTTTCAATGCCAGTATTACAGCCTGTATTTCGCTTATCACTTATTGCACTCGCCTGCCTCAGTGCTTTACCACACACAGCCAACGCCGATGACACACCTTCAGCTCGCGATGAAAACGTCGAGCGTATAACGGTATACGGCAGACAAAACTCTGTGGTGAAAAACTCAGGACTTGCAACTAAGTCAGATATGTCCTTAATGGAAACTCCTGCGGCGGTTGTTATCGTTGACCAGGAGCTGATTAACAGCCAAGGAGTCGATAATCTGCAGGACTTGATCCGCAATATCAGCGGGGTAACTCAAGCAGGCAATAACTACGGCATTGGGGATAACTTGGTTATTCGCGGTCTTGGCGCAAACTACACCTATGACGGCATGTATGGCGGTGCCGGCCTTGGCAATACCTTTAACCCCACTCGCTCCCTAACCAATGTGGAATCCGTTGAGGTTTTAAAAGGGCCTGCTACTGGACTCTACGGCATGGGCAGCGCGGGCGGCGTGATCAACCTGATTGAGAAGAAACCGCAATTTGAATCCAAACACAAAATCACCACTGAAGTTGGCCAATGGGATACCTACTCTTTCGCCATCGATAGCACGGGTGGGATCACCGATGATCTTGCTTATCGTTTAGTCGCCAAAACCGCCCGCAGTGAAGGCTACCGTGATTTAGGCGCCGACCGTGATGAAGTGTTCGGCTCACTCAAGTGGGTATTAAGTGATAGCCAAGATCTCATGCTGTCAGGTGCGTATATCAAAGACGCCATTGCCGTTGACTCCATCGGCCATCCAATCCGTATCTACAATGCCGATTCTGTCGGTGGCAAAACCGCGGGCGAAGTCACTTGGCAAGATTTGATTAACGATCCTAAGGGCCAAGGCATACAGCTAACCGACGAGCAGCGTCAGCAATTGGCGGCATCACTCGCCAGCGGTGATGGCTTAACTCCCTATTCCTTCGGTGACGCGGGATTAATTTCTCCCATGGCAAAGGATAATGAAGGTGAAGAATTAAGATTCAAGCTGACCCACAATATCTACTTTACCGATAATCTGTTCCTCAACCAGCAGTTGCAATATCGCGACTACACTACAGGTTTTGCTCGTCAAACAGGGGCTTACAACTATGTGTATTGGAAGCGCAAAATCAAGGTTGGCGGCGTACCGACTGATGTGATTAACGAAGATCCCCGCGCGCCACTGGTTGAAAATGGTGTGCTCTATCCGTTTGCCGCCAGACGTCAGGAATACCGCCAACTCGATGCTGAAGAAACCTCATGGCAGTATTTTGCCGATCTACGTTACGACTTCCAAATCGGCAATATCGACAACGAATTACTGGTGAACGCTAACTACGAAGACCGCAACATTCGCCTCGAGCAATTCTCGATTTACGATGCGGATCAAGTCATTAAAAACAAACAAGGTGATGTGATTTACCGTGGTTCGCTACCGTACATTTACGATATCCGCAATCCAAATTGGGGAACGGGTAAATTTGCCGACTACGATCCGCTCAAAACCGCCAACTACAATAAAAAAGTCAGCGCTTGGGGCCTAGGCATGCAACATGTGGGTTATCTAGGTTATGGCTTTACCACCCGTATTGGTGTGGCCTTTAACGAAATCAAACAGAGCTATGAACACCTAGGTGTGGATGAGCGCTACAGCGCGAGTCAAGCGAGCCCCACTCCAGAGGAAGATAGCAAAGATAACGGTGTCACCTACAACTTGGGCTTAACCTATATGCCCATTGATGATTTATCATTTTTCGTCAATCACTCAAAGGGTCGCACCGCCTATAGCATTTTAGGTTCAATCACGGGGGAAAATACCGACCGCGAAGACTCAGAATCCGTTAGTAACGATCTCGGTATGCGCTTTAAAGCCTTTGACGATCAGATGCTAGCATCGCTGGTGTTCTTTAAAAGCTCACGCACTAATGTGCCTTACAACAACCCAGACTATAACGCTGGTGTGTCAGGTGCCGAGGTGCCCGTGTACTTTTACGATGGCAGTGAAGATACCCAAGGGGTCGAGTTGGATCTCAATGCCCACTTAAACGATAACTGGCGCATCAACCTTAACGGCATGTATCAAGACGCTAGGGATAAACAAAACCCGAATGACAAAGCCAACTACGACAGCCGTCAAAAAGGTGTGCCCTATGTGACCGCCAGTGCTTGGATAACCTATGGTGCAGACTGGTTTGCCTTAACAAGCCCTATTGAGCTGAGTTTAGGCGCCAAGTATGTGGATGATAGAAGCACACACTCAAGCTCATTTGGCATCCCAGATGGTTATGTGCCGAGCTACACCTTAGTGGATTCTGCCATCAGCTACACCACCGACTCTTGGAAGTTACAATTGAATATCAACAACCTATTCAATAAAGACTATTACAGCAAGGCGATGTTCCTCGGTGGCATGCCGGGCGAAGAGCGTAATGTGAAGCTGCAATATAGCTACAGTTTCTAAGCGTTTTCCTTAAGCCCATAAACAACAAGAGAGCCCATTGGCTCTCTTGTTTGTTTTAACTGGCTGACTTAACTGACGTTTTCCCGGTCGCCACGCATCAGCGACTCCAACTCGGCTTTCCCCTTAGTGGATAAATCAATCAGCTTGGCTAAATCATGCTGATGGGCAGCACTGGCGATCACCAGCTTTTTATCGTGCTCGGCAAAAATCTTCACCCTTTCATTGGCTTGTACCTGTGATAAGCCTAAGCCCTGCAAAATCTTCTCACTGGCAGACAAAGCCGAACCAAAGGTTTCACGGAACACATCGGTCACCCCAAGGCTCATTAATCGATAGGCGTGGTTACGGTCACGTGCCCGAGCGACAATATTGATATGGGGGAAATGGGTTTTCACCTGCTGGGCAATTTCAATCGAATCCTCAACATTATCAACGGCCAGCAGCAACAAGCGCGAGCGCGCAATCCCGGCCGACATCAACATATCTAAGCGTCTGGCATCGCCAAAATAGACCTCACCGCCGTATTTGCGGATCACATCTACATGGCTGGCATCCTTATCTAAGGCCACAAACGGAATGCCCGATGACGCTAAAATCCGCCCAGTGATCTGCCCTACCCGCCCAAATCCAGCGATCACCACCTCAGACTCAGTCACATTAATGGTATCGGGCAAACGTGTATCCACCACCTTAGGTTTAGTGGCTCTAAATAGTGTGAAAATCATCGGTGTGACAGCCATGGATAAACCAATGGCGAGCACTAAGATTTGAGCGATTTTATCATCCACTATGCTGGATAATTGCGCCTGCGACAGCAGCACAAAGGCAAACTCACCACCCTCTGCCAAGATAAGTCCTAGGGCAATACTCGGGCGCCATGTATGGTGGCGTACTCGACCAAGCAGCATCAGCACTAGGGTCTTAATCAGTAACATGCCCAGCAAAATCGCGAGGATAAGTAAGGGATCGGTTAAAAACAGCTTGAGATCCATACTCATGCCGACCGCCATAAAAAACAGCCCGAGCAGTAAGCCCTTAAATGGTTCGATATCGGTTTCGAGCTGATGTCGGTAGCTGGAGTTCGCCAGCATAATTCCGGCTAAAAACGCCCCCATACCCGCCGATAGCCCTAGCCATTCCATCAATTCGGCGCTGCCCATCACCAGCAATAGTGCAAAGGCGGTTAACACTTCACGAACCCCGCTGCTGGCAACGAGTTTAAGTAACCGCGGCAACAGATATTTGCCCACCAACACAAAGCCCACTAATGCCACACAGGTCCAATACCAAGGCACCGCATGGTGCTCAATCTGGGCCGAATTAGGCGCAAGGTAAGCGGTTAATAGCAACATGGGGATCACGGCGAGATCTTGCATTAACAACACCCCAAAGGCATCGCGGCCCAGCGGGGTGGTCAGCAGTCGATGTTCGCTCATCAACTGCACCGCAAAAGCCGTCGATGACAAGGATAACGCTGCGCCAACCACTAATGCAGCCTCAATGGATAAGCCAAATCCCCAAGCTAAACCGCCAATTGCCGCCCAAGAAAGGAGTAACTGACCACTGCCGAGACCAAAGATGGCGCTGCGCAGCTCCCATAACTTGCTCGGATTGAGTTCAAGCCCGAGCACAAACAGCATCAATACCACACCCAGCTCGGCAAAATGCAACACGGCTGCGGGATCAGACACCAGCGCCATACCGCCAGGCCCTAAAATCACCCCTGCAGCGAGGTAAGACAGAATCGGTCCTGCGCCAAAACGTTTGCCCAAGGGTACAAAAATCACCGCGGCCAATAAAAATAACAGTACAGAAGTGAGCAGACTCGACTCTTCCATTAGGGCTCCACAACGTTAGCGAAAGGCAAAAATAGGGGTATGACCTTAAGCGAAAAAAGCTTCGGCTACCGCTGGCAATCATACTCTAGTTATGCAGGGAGTGTGAAAAATTGACCTAAAAATCATCGAGAAAACGCAAGAAATAAGCGAAAAAGCGAAAGAAGAAAACCGCGTTACATTAACCTAAACAGTCAGTTACACAGACAATACAACTCGTACCCTACTGCCTTGCCAACTGGCTGGTAATATTGGTAGCGCGTTTATCGGAGGCTAAAGCGTCCTCATAACAAAATACACTGTTACGACCATTCGATTTTGCGGCATACAATGCCATATCGGCACGGTGCAGCAGAGGGTCTAGGCTTAAGTCTTCTTTTGTCATACCGCTGACCCCAAAGCTCGCGGTGATAGTAAATTTATGCCCCGACAGATGCGTATCAATGGCTTCAATTCGGCTTCGGCATTGTTCGGCAACTTCCATCCCCTTAGATTCATTGGCGTAAGGCAAGAATAGTGCAAATTCCTCACCGCCAATCCGGGCAAATACATCGCCATTGCGGACATGGGGTTTTAACGCCTCAACGACTTTTTTCAGCGCCCAGTCACCCGTACCATGGCCGTAGGAATCATTAATCCGTTTAAAATGGTCTAAGTCGAATAAAATCACGCAAAAATCGCCCCCTCGGGCAGCGGCTTGCACAAACAGATTTTCCCCAAGATCTTGCCCTGCACCACGGTTAAACACGCCCGTCAAAGCATCCATTCTGGCCATGCGCATAAAACGCCGTTTTTGCAAATTGCCCACGACTAACAAAATCGCGAGGAAAAACAGCCCGCCCACTAATATCGTGATAAACATCAGCATATTAGTGTATTCACGTTCTTTTACCGTTTGCTGAGCGATGTAAAGTTCGCGCTCTTTATTTAGCAAGTTGATTTCACGCGCCTGCTCATCGGCATTAAACTTAGCCGCCTGATAAGCAAGGGTTTTCATCTTAGATTGGTCAAAAATTAGTTGATTATAATGTTGCTCTTTTCTGGAGTATTCATAGGCTTGTTCAAATTGTTTGTCCGCCGCCATCAACTCGGCAAACACTTTATAGGCAATATGCTTATGTTCGATATAACTATTATCATCGGGAAATGTGAGCACCTTAACAGCGTGACTTTTTGCTTGAACCAGCTCACCCGTTGCAAAGTAATTTTCGGCAAGTAATGCATGCACATGGCTGATTTCTAATTGAAATTGAAAATCTTCATACCCTTTTAACGCTAATAGCAAAATCGCTCTCGCGTCTAAATAGTCACCTCGCTCCTGCAAAACTATCCCTTTGCCTTTCATCGACATAGTCGCCAAAAGGGGAAATTGCTTCGCATCACAATATTGACGGCTATCTTCGAAGGCATCGAAGGCGTCGGGACTTTTCACACCGAGCAAGTAAATCGCCCGCAGCAATTTGGCATGGCAAATATCGCGAACATCGGTTTCCTGAGCGAGTTGTAACACCTTATTGGCATAGAGGCCCATATCGCTATAAGCGTCCATTTCAGAATAAATATTGGCAATTCTTAGATAAGAGTGACGTTTAATCGTAATATCATCGATATTCACCACTAGGGCTAATGCTTTGGCGACAGCCGATAAGGCTTTATCATAGTCGCGCATCCCTATATAGACAGTGGCTTGATAGCTATAAACCGATGCTAATAATTCAGAACTTGTGATTAAGGTTTCGGCCTGATGCAGATCGTCTAACGCTTTGGCATATTCACTGACAAAAATATAACTAATGGCTCTGTCAATTCTTAGTCTGCCTTTTTGTGTCGGGGTTAATCCGCTAAATGCGGTCTCATATTCGGCCAGTTTTTTCTGCGCAGCGCTGAGATCAGATTGCAGTAATACATCAAGCTCATTGAGTGCCTGATCAAAATCGATAGACTTAGCCATCAACGCTGTCGAACACAAAGCAAAGATGGCTAATAGGGCGCAACGCAACCGTTTCAAGATAAGTTAATTATTACCATGATTCACTAATAAGAAGGCTTGATAGTCTTGGTCGCCACTTAACGTTTTGAGCTTTTCCATATCCCCAGTCATTACAGCGTTAATTTCTTCATCAGTTAATCCGTGGGCACGCATCACCGCCTCGGGATTCTGTTTATAGTCTTCCATTAACTGCGCATCTTGGCCTAACTGGGTAAAAAAATCCGATAATGCAGACATGTTTTCTCCTTGCGATTACTAGTTAGGCTGCACAGCCAAAAGCTCTAACATTGGTCACTAAATCCGAACCTAAAAGGTTACCATGTGAAATAATAAGGTAGGATTGATAGCTACTATCACCACTTAACGTTTTGAGCTTTTCCATATTCCCAGTCATTACAGCGTTAATTTCTTCATCAGTTAACCCATGGGCACGCATCACCGCCTCAGGATTCTGTTTATAATCTTCCATTAACTGCGCATCTTGGCCTAACTGGGTAAAAAAATCCGATAATGCAGACATACTTATTCCTTATTGTTAATAATGACTCAATATCACACTTCAATTTAGCCCAAATCTTCGGGACTGATCCCTAACTTAGCCAAAATAGCATAGTTGTACTCTAGCTTTTTTGCTGGCGGAATTAACAACGTACTAATCGGTGTTAAGTGTGCTTGGGGTAAATTCGCTAAAGGTAAACGCTCGATACGCGGGGATTGGATTGGCAAATTGGCCGCTTCGTAGATGACCACCTCATGCTCGAGCGGGTACCATTGATTCAACTGCTCCACGAGGATCTGCAACCTGTCACTCGAGGTATGAAATTGGGTTAGGGTATGTTCGCCCGCAATCGCGATTTGCCAGAGTAATAAGTGAGTGGTGGGATCCGGCACATGGTTGAAAAACATAAACTGGCTGGCTTCAAAGCTTTGATGCCCGGAGTTGCCAGGGTCAATCCCTAAGTCGGCCCACAGGCAAGCTTCGGCCGAAATCCCCGGCTCCATCTTGGCTGAAAACCCTTCTGCCTTGGCGCGAGTTATAGCCATATGGGATACACAGGCAAACACACCCGGATGGCCATAGAGTGCACACACGGTTTTTTTACCCGCTCTCACCGCATCTAGAATGGCATTGACCATTTGCTCGTAGGTGTCTCGGCGATTTTTAACTTCACCATTTTGCGCATAAAACTGCTGCAAATTGATGACATTGGGGTTGAGCTTCGTCAACCAACGCTGCGAGAAACCGTCGGGTAAGAGTGAAAATACAATATCGGCATGTTCAATATAGCTGCGGCTTAATACGCTAATTTGCCCCGCGAGCTGCAATCCCGTACCCACACAGACGAGTGATCCCAATGGTCTCTCCTAAAAATGCACTACCGCAGGCTGATCCATGAACTCAAGCCATAACCTTGATAGCAACCGCTAAACCCTATGCTACTCCCTAAAGTCGCGAAAAAATGCTAACACCATCAAAGTAAAACACTTTCACAACTCTACCCATGTTTTCACAACATTGCTACATGACTATTTCGACTTTGCTTAACTTTACGGTTTTTCAGCGCAATTTACCGCGGGGCAGCTTATTTAAGCGCAATCATCAGCATAAAAATCTTCACTCATCGCGAACTAAAACGCGCCGCTTAGGTCGAAAACTCACACAATTGCAACGATAAGCGCCGCAACGCCCAATTACCCTTGTCATAAGGGGGAGTGCTTGGGTATGATGGCCGCCAGATTTTCAGAAGTAGCGCATACAATGATCAATAAAAAGCAAAGTCTTACCCTGCTGAGCGCCGTTGCGCTCTCAGTTTCGCTCAGTGCCTGTAGCGTGTTTGATTGGCTGATCTATAAGCCCGATATTCCGCAAGGCAACTACATGGAGCCGCAACAGGTTGAAAAGTTGCGTATCGACATGACCAAAGAGCAGGCCGAATACATTCTTGGTCGCCCAGTATTGCGTGACAGCTTTGCCGATGACACTTGGTATTATGTGTACCACTATAAGAGTGGCCGTGATGCGAGCATTACCCACAAAGAACTGATCCTGCACTTTACCGGTAACAAATTAAGCTTAGTGAAGGGCGACTATGAATTAAGCCCAGAGTTTAATACGCCGCTTGAGCAGAGTAAGTTACCTATGGCCAACACCGCTGAATCTGCGCCGCTCGTGCCAGCACAGCGCCCGGATGAAAAGCCATTAGTGAAAGAAAATCAAACCGAAGCGCAAGTTCAAAAGCCAATCAAGTAAGCACACTGGTTTAACACTTGCCTTAAACACAAAAAGCGCTCATGGCGCTTTTTGTTTGTTCGTGTTGCGGACAGATTAAGACACTCGCCCACCGGTCACTTTATTGGCACGACCTTCATCCTTGGCCTTATCAGCACGGCGACGGCGCACATCCTTAGGATCGGCGATCAGCGGGCGATAAATCTCCACACGCTGCCCCGGTAGAATCACTTGGTCATGCTTAACCACATTGCTAAACACCCCAAGCTTTACCGTTTCTAAATCAATCTCAGGGAAAAAACTTACCATATTGCTCTGACGCACTATGTCAATCGCGCTCGTGCCGGGCAATACGCTAACCGAAATCACCTTTTGCTGAGTCGGCAGTGCATAAATAACATCGACGACGAACTTATCTGCTTCATTTGTCACTGTAAATTACCTTAGCGCGGCTGGTAAATGCCGTCACCATTGACACCATAAGATCATTAAACACTTTACCAAAAGCCATATCGACCAATGAGCTGGAAAACTCGAAATTTAAGTCAAACTCCACCTTACAGGCATCTTCCGTCAACTCGGTAAAACGCCACTGGCCGAATAAGTGTTTAAAAGGCCCATTTTCAAGTCTTAACTCGATACTCTTTCCCGGCACCACCTGATTGCGCGTGGTGAAGGTCTTACGGATCCCCGCCTTACTCACATCGACCGAAGCCACCATGGTTTTACCATCAAACTCAAGCACTTTACCGCCAACACAACCGGGTAAAAACTCTTTGTACGACTCAACATCATTGACTAAATCATACATTTGCATCGCACTAAAACGAACTAACACACTTCGAGAAATTTGCGGCATAGGGCTTGGCACTCTCAATCTAAGTAAACACGCTGTCTCAAGCGAACTCCGCGCGCCCTACTCTCTAGGGAAGCTAACAAAATTGGTTTGGATTCTACCACGATACTTAAAAAACGCACCCCTCACATATCCCTATGATGACTAAGCAAAACCGCATAAAAAACCAGCAATGAATTGATGAGGGCTTGAAATAGCTCAAATAAACCCTTATATCCATTTCAAATTGATTCACCGTGCGTATAATGGCGCCACTATGGTAAAGAAAAACTCAAAAAAAGCCGCGCCTGCGACGATCGCACGCAATAAGCGCGCAACCTTCGAATACCGTTTCGAAGAAAAAATGGAAGCTGGCATTTCCCTCATGGGATGGGAAGTGAAGTCTATCCGCATGGGTAAAGTAAACCTATCGGACTGCTACGTCTTCTTAAAAAATGGCGAAGCCTTTATGCATGGCTGTACCATTATTCCGCTCAATACCGCATCGACCCATGTGGTGTGCGACCCGATTCGACTGAAGAAATTACTGTTAAGTCGTAAAGAGTTAGACAAATTAGCCGGTCTTGTTGAGCGTCAAGGCTACTCGATTATCCCTATCTCCATGTACTGGCGTAAAGGGGCTTGGGTCAAAGTAGAAATCGGCCTAGGTAAAGGTAAAAAAGACCACGACAAGCGTGAAGATACCAAAGCACGCGAGTGGGAAGTGGAAAAAGCCCGCGTAATGAAAAAGGAAAAAACGCGCGGATAATGAACAAACGATTGAACTTGCAGCAAATGATACTAGGTTATCGCCACGCTACGAGTTACAATCAACTTTCTTGGGGGGCGATTCTGGATTCGACAGGATTCACGAAACCCTGGGAGCATGCCGAGGGGCGGTTGGCCTCGTTAAAAGCCGCAAAGTTATAGTTGCAAACGACGATAACTACGCTCTAGCCGCTTAATGCCGCTAGCCATCTACCACACGTTTCGCACATGGGCAGTGGATTTGATGGTCATCTCACATCGTGCTAGCGAGGGAACCCTGTCCGGGGGTGAACCGCGAAACAGTACCGGACTCACCGTGTGGGATCCTGTCTTTCGGAGTTCAAACGGTTAAACAATAGAAAGACTAAGCATGTAGCGCCTTGGATGTAGGTTTTCTGGACGCGGGTTCAAGTCCCGCCGCCTCCACCAAATAAAACAAGGACTTAGCAGAAATGCTAAGTCCTTTTTCTTTTCAGTGTCCACCGATTGCCCACACAGATTTACCAATGTCCACAATTGCTGTTGCCAATTGCTTAAAATCTACGAACAGCGCAACAACGAAATCATTTCAGATCTTTGCTCCTTTAACTCCCCCTAGGAATGACGCTGGTTGCGCCTACGAACTGCAATAAACCAAAACTGAAAAAAATTTAAGATACAAACCGTGCAGAAGGGGGAGCAAGAGTGCGGATTTCGTGGCTTAGTTTCTCTATTGCGCTGGTCTACGTACCTTACTGTGGTTGAGCAGTGTTTTGTCTGTGTGGTTTTTATGGACGCAGGTTCAGTTCCTCACTGCGAATTAAACCCGAGCTGATTTAGATGTGGTCACATAGCCGCACATGGGACTACTCAAGAGAGAATTTCGATTGGAAAGCGGTTTGGGCAGAAAGAGTGTAGCTCAAATCCAAACTGACCGCGGCCCACAAAAATGGGCTCGGCCAGTTTAGAGCTGAGCGAGTACCTACATTATTGGCCCACATCGACACCATTTTGATAATGGTATTCGGATGAGGCTTCGCCGTTGAAGTAGTAAACCAACTTGCCGTGTAACTGGTTATCGACATACTCTTCGCTTCGTTGCAGGCTGCCGTCTTCATTGAAGCTGTAGCTTTTCCCTTGTAAAAGGCCCTTGTTATCGTATTGCATCGTGCCTAATAAGTGGCCGTTAGCGGACATGGCTCGCCACGGTCCCACTTCATGCCCCGCTTGGTACTGGCCGTGCCATAACTTCACCTCGCTGTAACTGCTCTCGTCTTGCACTAACCATTTACCTTCACGCTGGCCGTTAACATACTGACCTTGGGCTTGCAGTTGTTTATCGAAGCCTCGCTGTACAAAAGCGCCATGCAACTTATCGTTTTTATAAAACGCTCGATACATTACCGTGCCGTCGGCGGCGATATCGCTCTGCTCGCCGTTGAGCTGCCCTTGTGAATTAAACTGTTCGATACGCGTCGAATCGGGATTTTGGCTTACCCACTTTCCGACCTTTAGATCCGATTGATATTGCCCAGTGACAAAACTGCCATTTTCAGCGTTATCTTCACGATATGCGCCGTGCATTTTGCCTTTACTGTAATTTACCCGCCTGACAGAGCCATTCCAGCCTGCGTCAACATATACCCCTTCGTAGCTCCCCTTAACTCGCTCTTCTCGTTCAAGCAGCGAGCCTGCGGCATCAAAGCGCTGACGCAGACTCCAATCTTTTACGGTATCGCGCTGATATTGATAGGTTAACTTTCCACTCTCATCGAAGCGCTGCTCGTTGGTAATATGACCTTTAGCAAGATATTGGGTGTCAAGTTGGGAGGTTACATGGCCCGCACTCGCATAGGTCATATCCTGAATTTCACGGCCATGAGTATCGTATTTCTGCTGCTGCGTTAATCGCCCTTGCTGATCAAAACGTTGCTGGATACCCACCTGCTTATCATGCTGATAATGTTTAATCTCTCGAGGTACATCAGCGGCATGATAAACCAACACTTCACCGTGTAATTTCCCCTTAAGATAAAACTCCTTAGTGAATAACCAGCCTTCTTTTGTCCAATATAGTCGCTCGCCTTCTCTTTTCCCCGCCACCATATTTACGGTTTGCTCCGGCTGACCATTGCTATGGAAGCTTTCATATAAGCCTTCCATCCCCTTAGCGCCATAGGTTACCCGTGTTTGTAGCTGGCCATTGTCGAAATAACTTTGCGCTAATCCGGACTCCACACCATTCGCATAATGTTGAAGGTCGCGTAATTGACCATTGGTGTGATAACGTTTTTGCTCACCATGGAGCCTGCCATTCAGATATTGATACTCACCCGAGCGTGTTCCATCTTCCCAGTAATACAGATGCGTTCCCTGATAACGCCCTTGTGCATCGCTACGTCCCTTGCGAGAGAGTTGACCATTAGGGTGATAAAATTCGAAATCACCGACAATAGCACTCTCCGCTAAATTGGGGCCGTTAACTGTCCCTTTAAAAACGGGTTTATCTGTCCCTACATAAAAAAGCGCTACTGGCCACACGCCCTCTTGCTCAGTCGCTAGCTGTTTCTGGTAATAAATCGCTTCACCTGGCACCTCGCTAGGCTGCCATTGTTCGTCGAGTAAGATGCGATCAGCCAACACATTACACGACAGAAATAGGGCAGATAATAGTAATAAGGCTCTCATATCAGTTCCTTAAGGCAAGGCTGGGAATGTAGTAACCCACTGTTTATTAATGGGCTCGCCACTAACCTTCAGGTATTCAATCGCCTGCACTCGCCCTTGCAGCTCAAACCAACGGTCTTGATGAAGCACTTGCTGTAACGGCCGTTGATAAAAATCGTCGCGATCCTCAGGCATAAAAGGCGCGAGTGGAATGTTCTGCGCATTTAAAAAACGATAACGGCGCATCACCTCGCCCACGGTTTGCGTGGTATCGAGTTCAGGTAATTGAGTGGTATCAATCAGCCAACCTTGCTTAGGTTGATACGCAATAGCTTGCCATTCGGGTGTACCGCTACAACTCAAGGCACTGCTGACTTTAATATCGTAAAAATTACGACGGATCCCATCGGCACTGGTGAGTTGATATAGGACAGTCTTCTCAAGATGTTCCGCCATACTGTTTTCGGATTTGATCTGCGTCCATTGCAAGCTGTGGCCGTCAACTTGGGGCGCATCCACCACAGTTAGCGAGCACACGGCGGCTTGCTCGGCGCTTAACTGTAGGCTTACGCCATATTTAGCCACCATTTGGGGTTCGAGCAAGGCGGGATCCGTAGCTAATGCCTCTTGCGGCGCTTCATTGTAGCGCGCATACATATCATCACGGTAAAGCGTGCGCTGATCCACTGGGGGATAAGCGAGGTTCTTCATGTAATCCATCATCGGAATAAAACGAACATTTTTAGTCAGCTCGCTACTCTCATCCGGCGTATTCACATAGATGGTTAGCGCCTGTGGCTCGGCCGGAAAACTAAAGAAGGTGGTGGGTTCAAATTGCATCGAGGCAGCTAACCCCAACATATTCCGTTCGGCTGAGGTTAACCAAGCAGGCCCTTCTACCGACGGCGATTGGTACTTCATCATGGCACCTTCGGCACCGTCAAATCGACCCGCTAACCAAGATTTATGGGTTGGATCGCGTGATGTCAGCACATACGAAAAAGGCTTATCGGGGATGGGGGCAAATTCCAGCTGTAAATCTTTATACTGCAAAGACACCGTTTTGTTTGGATCGGGTGTTAATGCCAGTTTAACCAGCTTAGCGCCCTGATAGTGGGCCTTAGCACGAAACTCAGTCACTTGGGAAAACAGCTCGGAGGGTTCATTCCAACCGACGAGTAAATGTTGCTCTACGGATTTATAAAAACCATCCTTTTCAGCGAAATTAAAGCGATAAATTTTACTGAGTTGTAGCGGTAAAACGCTGCCATCGGCACTGTGCGCCGTAATATCGGTTAAACGAAACTCTCCTGATGCTTTTAAACCTGAAAAATCATGCTGATAGGTAAGGCTGAGTTGGTCATCAATAAGGTCAAAGTAACCCGCATCGTAGGCAAAAACCGCCTCTTGGCTTAAGGGTTTATTGGCCTCTTCAAGTGATAATTCGGGCTGTTTTTCATATTCACCCGGTGGAAAATCGTAATCAAAAGCCACTCGCTGCGACAGGTCGCCCAGCTCACGCTCCTTAGGCACCATAATCACATTGCTGCGCATCGTTCCCTTAAAGCCGTAACGCTCAAAGGGCACCTCTGCCACTAGCCCCATCTGCATTAGCCATCCTCTGTCACGCTCGAGCATCAGTTGGCCATATATTTTGGCTTGCTCACCTTCGCTTTCCACCTGAGCCAGAACATGGGTGTCAGTGACCTTTAACACGGTAAGCTTTGAATTAGCATGGCCTTGATAGGCCGGAAGCATCACCACAGCCCCCACTTCAGCGGGTATCGCATTAATAAAAACCGATGAGCTAAAGAGCTTTTTAAGTTCCTGCTCGAGCTCAAGGCCGCGCTCTGCGAGCATGGCTTGCCAGGCGGGTTTATTTAATGCGCTAAATTCTTTAACGCTGCCATCGTCTAAATTTAATGAAAATTCAAAGCCCTGAGAGAAAATGGCATGCATTTCGGGATTTCGCTCAACCCGTTCGCCGCTGCTCACGCCACTCCCTTGGCCATCTTGCATTTTCATATAATCGACATGCACTTCGAAGCGGCTATTTTTACCTGCCTCGAGCACCTTATAACGCAGTAATTGATGGGATGTGGTGTCCACCGTTTCATTACGACCACCTGCCTCGACCGAGATGCGGGCAGTGCTATAGACTTGATACGCGCGCTCATCGCCTTTTTGTGGCTTAAACTCCACATCGGCATCGCCAAATGAGCAGGCTGATAAGAGAAAACATGTAACTACGCTAACCAAATACTTCATGGTTATTCCCTGTAACTGAATATTAAAACGCCGCATTATGCCTGTTAATCCAACATAAATACATTTTTGAGGCGATTTTATCGGGATCTCTATTTGAGCTAAGCATATTATTGATGGAAAATGAGCGCGATTTCGAATTAAATTTTCGCTGTTCTGCGGTAGGAATTCGACGGTAAAAATAGCTCTTCGAAGTATCCCAAAATAGGATTACAACGGCTTAAAATGGATAACATTCGATGACGACTGTAACGACTAACTCACCTCAATAAAGTAACTCAGATGTTAACAAAATAATAATCACATATATTCATTAATAGTACTAAGAATACCCATTACAAGCTCAAATCGCAGTTATCCATCTGAAAATTAAATACTTAAAATCATAGCGATACCTTTAAGCACAAATATTCATCTTGTAAGCATGCCATTAGATTCTTTCCTTATTCAAACGCGTTAACACAAAGGTATCGATAAGATTCAGGCCCTCATAATTAATTACTGGTTTTATTTGTGCCAATAATAGAGCAAGGTCTACATCGCATATTACTGCTGGCAGTGAAATTACCAGTATGGCGACCTAGAGACTTTATTCAGTCAAAAGTAGTAATTTGGTCAGCATTAACCATGGCAGAGTGAGTGAATGAAAAACTCAATATTAATATTGTTCTGCTTAATAGAATCCAGCACCTAAGAGTCGCAAACAAAAAAGCACAACCCAATTAGGTTGTGCTTTTTTGATTAAATACCGAAATTGTACTTAATCAATATCAGCTCTGCTTTTCGACCTTATTGATAGTGCCTTTATAGCCAGTGGCGTCGACGGCGGTAATCAACTTATCGAGGTTAAAATCATCGGCGACTGTGACCACGGCCTGCTCGGTTTTCAAGTTTGCCTTGGCTTTGATCACTCCATCGGTTTTGCGCAGCGCCTGATTGACGACAGTGACGCACAGTGGACAGGTCATGCCTTTCACATCGAGTGTTACCTGCACGTTATCCGCCCAAGTGAATGGCGCAAACCCCAGCGATACTATGAGTATGAGAGTAGTGCGTAATAGTGGCTTCATTCGAACACCTCAAGTAGCCAAGGTAAAACAAAGGGATACAGTTGGAACGCCAGCACAATAGGCACGGTCAGCCAATAGGCGAATAGCATTTGTCCTCGGCTAAATGTACCAGTGCAAAGCGGCTTTTTCGCAAAGTACAAGCGCCAAAAGCCCAGCAAAATCAACCCTGTTGATAGAAGTAACATGGGCACTTGCAACCAAACTAAGCTCGATAACCCCGACAGCCCCGCCGCAGACACGCCAAACACTAAATAAATTAAGGGCGCAATGCAGCAAAGGCTAGAGGCAACCGCCGCAACAACGGCAGCGGCCATGGTGGCAAGCAGCGGTTTAGCGCTGCTCGCTTGACTTGTAGTCATAGGCAAAGACTTTTGGCTCATAGTAATTCACAGGATCGCCGTCCACTTCGGCATAGGGATAACCAAAATTGTTCAGTGGAGTCTGCTCTGCCACGGGGAATAAGTCAAAGTCGCGGCCATAGTTAAAGCCAACCCAATTCATTTCCCAGTTACCAAATAGGTAATCATTCACCGCTTGTACCGCAGGATCGCTATGTTCCTTCTTCTCGGTGAGGCGCATTTTAGTGACATCCGCAGGATCGGCAGGTAACCAACCATAACCCGCAAGATAGAACATGGCACGGCAGTGTTGACCACCCGTCACATCGGCAAAGCCCTTATCATCGGCGCTGCCAAAGGCCTTTTTGGAATAATGGCCCATCTTGATGGCTTGCCCTAGACGAATACCAAACATTTCACGGGCAGGCACACCCACAGCGCGCATCAGCGCCACAAATACTGAGTTGATATCGGTACACTTACCGCCGAGTTTGCCACTTTCAAGAATGGCGGCCACATCGCCACTGCCACAACCGATAACATCGTTATCGCGGTACATGTTGGCGCTCACCCAGTTGTAAATCAACTGTGCTTGCTTGAGCGGCTCGGTTTCTTTACCCACGATCTTATCCGCGGTTTGCTTCACGATACCATCCACAGGCATATGCTTGGTTGGTTTAAGGTAAATGGCGACATCGGCGGGATACTCAGGTTTAGCTGGCGCGCGGTAATGGCTTAACTCGCCACTTTTAACAGGTTCCCAATCTTGGGTTTCAATCACTAATTCTAGTGTTAGGGTCATCTTGCCCTTGGCATCGGGCCAAGTGGCAAACAGGGTTTTAGCGCCATAGTGGTTATTGGCACTGATATAGGCGTCTTGATAAGTCCCGCTAAAGTTAAGTTTTTCAACCTGCTGGAAAGCTGTGTTTTCAGGAAGTGGCACCCATAACTTCACCACGCCCGCAGAGCCTTCTGGCGCGACGAGCTGATAGGTATTGGTTAAGGTAAATCGGCGACGACCACAGGTTTTATCGGTCATCGCATGGGTTTGCGTCGACGCCGCTAACACTGGCATCACGGTTCCCGCCGCCGACAGAATGGCTGCCCCCTTCAAAAAATCACGTCTTTGCATTAGGCATTCCTTAGTTTGATAAGCATTAGAAAAAAAGAGACCACTAAAGTAGTTGCCAAGGATTATAGAAAGTTATCGATCCGGCACAATCACCAAATTTCATCCAGCGCGAACAGCATGACAAAAACCACTACTAGCGCACAATCAGCCTAGTAAATAGCGGGGAAATTAAGACAATTTGTCTCAATAGAAGCCAAAAAAACAGGTACAGCACGACTGCTATACCTGTTTGTAAAGGAGGTAAAGCATTAACTAAAGGCAAGCAGAGGCGAAATACATAGCAATAAGCCAGTGACGATAATGATATACAGCGACACCCCTTTATATTTATGCAGCGCAGGCACTTGATAGACCAAATAGGCAGGGATCAAACAACCCACTAAACCGAAGATAGGACTGCATATAGAGGTAAAACTCAGCACAGGGGCATTTAATACAATCGCACCCCAGGACAGCAAAATGGTAAAGATCATGATGCCGTAACCCACTAACGACTTATTGATCCGCTCCTCGGGCATCACTCGGCGCAGCATATTCATGGTCAATCCCTGACACGCCTCCCTAAACCCTAAATACACACCAAAATACGCCGTCATCACCGCAAAGATATTTAAGGTCAGACTAAGCAGCTTTAAGGTTTGCCCAGGCATCCCCTGGGCCACCATGGCTAAGGCGGAGATATTTTCATGGGAGGCGCGCACCGCCTGCTCATGCCCCATGGCAAGGGTAAAAGACACAGCGTAGAAAAACACCACCACAAACAGCACCCCAAAGGCAATGTTCATCGCGCGCATCGCCTTAAAGCGGGCAACAGCAAGGGATTTCTCCCGCGAACGATAGGAAATCACCATAGGGCTTAAACTTTGGATAAATAGAATCGATGTCAGCGTAAAGGGCAACATCACAATCGCATCCTTTAGCCAATCGCCCGTGCTGGGTACGCTACCGATATTATTGATATCCCACTTATCGACCATCATCAGCCCGAGTACCGCCACCACCCCAAGCTTAGTGAGCACCATAAAGGTGGAGATCTTAAATAATAGGTTTTCACCACGGGAGGCCAATGCGACTAAACCGCAGATCAGCGCTAGGCCATAGAAGGGATTTTCAGACAACAATGAAGTAGTCGCGCCAAAGCTTTGTAAAAAGGAGGCACTATCATTGGTGATGGCCGTGGAATACACAAACACCCAAATCACCAACATAATGAAGTACAAGCCGCCGAGTAAGATGCCCCAGTTTTTGCCCAGATACCCCGAAATCACACTCGGGTAATCCTTACATTCGGGCGACTCGGCCAAAGTATTGATAAATAAACGTTGAAACAAATACATGGCGGGATAACCAATCACGCTGGAGAGCAAGAATACCCACAAGCCCATCAAGCCCACCTGCACTGGCAAAAATACGATCCCGGCGCCAATCGCCATGCCAATACTCATAATGATCCAGCCCCAATCCGTACTGTCGAAGCGGGTATCCTCTTTCCATTGTGCCGCCGTTAGCCTTGCATCCATATCTCATCCTAACCGAGTTGATGTTATTTTTTTGCAAATATATTTGAACAAAACAAACTCAACAAACAAAATACTCAACTTTTGTTGAACAAAGTGCCGTCGCTCACAATTCGGTCCAAAACCCGCTGAAAGACGCATAAACTCGTCTTTACGGCATGAAACATTAAAAAATAATTGCAACCAAACCAAAATATGCAAATAATATTGCACATAGAAATTCGACAGCATTCAATTTTATTTGCAGATTGGAGAGATAATGAAAAGCATCATTCATGCAGAACGTGCCCCAGCCGCGATTGGCCCTTATTCCCACGGCACGAGTTATGGCAACCTGATTTTTACCTCTGGACAACTGCCTGTATGTAAAGAGAAAGGTGGCGTTGTCGAGGGTGGGATCAGCGAACAATCTGTGCAATGCCTTGAGAATCTGAAATATGTGATTGAAGCCGGTGGTGGCAGCCTTGAAACCGTGCTTAAAACCACCTGTTACTTGAGTGAGATCAGTGACTTTGCCGCCTTTAATGAAGTCTATAAAACTTATTTCAAAACCGACTGCCCTGCCCGCAGCTGTTTTGCGGTAAAAGATCTTCCACTGGGTGTCAAAGTGGAAGTCGAAGCCATCGCCCACGTTCACGCATAAATTGGTAAGGTTGTAGCCCGATGAAACCTTTATGGCAGCAATACATTCAGATTATTAACCAAGTGGTTAAACCCGCCTTAGGCTGTACCGAGCCGATTGCCGCGGCCTATGCGGCGGCCGTGGCCCGTACCTTATTGCCGGTAGAACCCGAGTCAATTGCGGTGCAAGTTTCTGATAACTTGTATAAAAACTCGATGGGCGTATATGTGCCCGGCACGGGTAAAATCGGCCTCGCTATCGCCGCAGCCGCTGGCGCGCTTGCAGGCAATGCCGATGCGGGATTAGAAGTCTTAGCCAACGTGACGCCTGAACAAGTGACACAGGCGCAAACCCTTATCGATGAGGGTAAAGTGAAGGTAGAGCGTACCGAGACCGACGAATTTATCTATTGCTGCGTCAGCTTAACCGCCGGCGAGCAAGAGGCCATGGTGAAAATCTGTGGCGGCCATACCTTGATTGCCGAGAAGCGCTTAAATGGTGAGTTAGTATTTACCGCCGATAGCGCCCAAGCCAAGGCCACAGGCTCAATCTGCGACGGCGTCGATATCAATATTGAATCGATTTACCGCTTTGCCCAAGAAGTGCCCTTCGAAGAAATCCAATTTATTCTTAAAGCCTCGGAATTAAACAGTAAATTATCCGATGAAGGCATGTCTAAACCCTATGGCTTGGAAGTCGGCCGCACCATGAAAAACGGCATTGCTGCGGGGATCATCGGTGAGGACTTACTCAATAAGATTGTGATGCTCACCGCGGCGGCTTCGGATGCGCGCATGGGCGGTGCCAATCTGCCCGCCATGAGCAATTTAGGCAGTGGTAACCAAGGAATTGCAGCGACGATTCCAGTAGTGATCACCGCCCAGTGTTATAAAGTCAGCGAAGAGAAACTGGCTCGCGCGCTGATCATGAGCCACCTCGGGGCGATTTATATCAAGTCCCACTATCCGCCGTTATCGGCATTCTGTGGCAATACGGTCACCAGCGCCGCAGCCTCTATGGCCATGGTGTATTTAGCGGGCGGCAGTTTCGAGCAATCTTGCTTTGCGATTCAAAACGTCATCAGCGACAGCTCGGGCATGGTTTGTGATGGTGCCAAAGCCTCCTGCGCCATGAAGGTCAGTACCTCATCGAGTGCGGCGGTGCGCTCCTTCTTAATGGCGCTCAACAGCCAAAACGTTTCAGGCCAAGGCATCATCGCCAAAGATGTTGAGAAAACCATTAAGAACATAGGCAAGATGGTACTCAATGGCATGTCATCTACGGATGTCACTATCATTAACATCATGTCTGAATAAGATGGTTATTCCTGAGAAGCAGCTGAAAAGGTAAGAATATTGTGAAATTGCAAGACTTAACCCAAAGCGATCTGGATATACTCAAGTCCATCGAAAATATCGTCGATGGGATTGCCGCCATGTATGGCCAACATACAGAAGTCGTGCTGCACAGCTTAGATGCTAAGCACCCTTCGGTGATCAAAATTGCCAATGGTCATGTCACTGGCCGTGAGGTCGGTGCGCCCATCACGAACCTAGCCTTGCTTAAGCTCAAAACGGGTCAGGATATATCCAACTCTTACCTTACCAAGTGTGCCAACGGTAAGACCTTACGTTCGATAACCACAGTGATCCGTAATCCTAAAAACCTGCCAATTGGGTTGCTGTGTATCAATACCGATATGGATGCGCCGCTGCAATCTGTGCTGCGCACTATGATGCCAGAGCAGCTCCTCGGCAGCGAATTGACCAGTTCGCCCGAGGTGTTTGCGCGCAATATTGATGAGGCGCTGCACAGCACTATCGATAGTGTTAACCACGAGGTGCGTGCCAATCCTGCGATTTCCCCTTCACAAAAGAGTCGCGAAATTGTCAATCAACTCCATGAGTTAGGGATTTTCGAACTCAAGGATAGCGCCCAAGTGGCCGCCACGCGATTGGGGATTTCAGTGCATTCCATTTACCGCTATTTGCGTGAAATTAAAGCCAATCAGGCGGAAAGCGAGAAAAGCCTCGCTTAAAAACAAAGGGCTAAGATGTTCATCTTAGCCCTTTGTTTTTATCAGCTTGCTAGCGTCAAATGGGATTGCTCATTGGCTTAGAGCACATTGCTCGTTCTACCTGTTACATCCCAAGCCTGTACCGTGCCATCGTCCATTAGGGCAATTACATCCAGTAAATTACTGCGAATATCCCGCATGTGGCTCAAATCAACGGCTTGCTTATCTAGCGTCACTGCTGGCTCTTCCCGCATCCATACTGCAATCGAGCCATCTTGGCGTTTAACCGTAAAGCCTAACCCCGTAGGGAAAATATCCGTTGCTTGAGTAATGTCAGTTTTGGGACCAGAGTGGCCATCAACCACAGTGCCATCTTGCTTTAAAAAGGCAAACTCTCGTTCATAGGTCACCACTTTGCTCACCTGAGTGACCTCTTGATAACGCGGCTGGTTTTCTGCCAATTCCCATCCTTCCCAAGCGATAGCCGTATTATCCCTACGTAACGCGACAAATCCTTCATCAAAGGGATAAACCTTAAGCACGCTTTGTAATTTATCTTTAAGGACTGTCGTATCAGCACCATCATATTTACTGCCCCAAACGATAAGTTGACGGCTGATGGTTAAGGCGGCAAACGCATCATTATTGGCAAAAATATCAATCACTTTATTGGCGCGATTTGGGCGAGATAAACGAGCAGGGAATGGCACATCATACTCAGTTAACTCCCCTTCCCCCCACGCATAAACACTACCGTCAGCCAGCAGCGCTGCAAAACCATTTTTGGAAGCAACAACTTTCACGGCAGGCGCAAGCTGGTTAAGCTTTGCCACTTGCTCACGACCTTTTTGCTCCGCTCTGACCTTACCCCACGACACCAATCTGCCCGTCGCTGTCATAGCGGTAAAAGCATTATCGTTAGCATAGAGGAGTTTCACATTGTTAAGCGCTGAGGCGACTTCGCGACTATCGCCACCGTAATCCGCCTGCCCCCATGTCACTACTGTCTCATCCCGTTTTAAGGCGGCAAAAGCGCCATGGTTAACAGACACAGACACGACGCCCGTCATCGCAGGCGCGGCGTATTGACCAGAGCCTAGCTCGGCAGTTGATGCATCTTCAAAAGACCAACTGACGACACTTCCATCTTGCTTAATGGCAGCATAGAGCCCCTTAGCCACAACAAATTCGCGCACATCATGCAATACAGGTCTCACTCCTCGAGTCCAAGGCATAGTTTCATCCCCCATTCCCCAAGGGATCAGTTTGTGGTCATGGGTTAATGCTGCAAAGCCGCAGGTATCCTCTGCCGCATACAGTTGTTTTACATTAAGTAGAGGCTCGGCGGCGTTATTGCTATCGCCACCACACTCGCCATCCCCCCATGTGACGACAGTGCCGTCTCGTTTGAGCGCCGCAAATGCATTGAGATTGCTGTAGATTTGACTCACATCGGCTAATTCTGCAGGCATAGGGATTTTGGGCGAAGTCTCAGCAATCTCAGGGGTGTTTGGCTCATGAATCAAGACATTATTCGCTGAAGCGGGTGTTCTGTGAGCCTGAATAGTGTCAGAAATTTGCTACTTTAACTCTGGGGATATTTCAGAATCTTGTTTATCTATGATTAAGTTAACCACATGACCTAAGGCAAAAATGGCTAGCGCCACGCCAACCCAGGGGACCTGTTTTTTTTCCACAACTATATCCTTATCGTAACTGCAAACTCTCACTGAGTTTAAACGGATGCACAACATCGACTGCGTGCACTCTGAGGCGCGATTGTAACTTAACGGACCAGCAAAATAACATTGCCCAAAAGTCGAGGACATTCCATTGGCCTTAAAACATAAAAGCAGCGAATATCGCTGCTTTTATTCATATCATCCACAGGATTGGCTTAATCCCGTTTGCCGACCTTCTCTAAACCCCAAACTAAGGCAATGGCCGCCAACATACACACAACAGCTAACATCAGCTGTGAAGGTTGGCCCGTCACTTGTTCAAAATTCAGCGGCGAAATATTTTGCTCCAATAGCGGCACTTGTTCACCGTGGGAGTTAGTACGCCAAGTTAAGGTTTGTTTCCAAGGCCAAATTTTACCTAAGGTGCCGAGCATCAAGCCCGTGAGAAACACTACGGTCGCATCATGGTATTTACGCAGCAAGGCCGAGAGTAAATGGCTAAAGCTTAAAATCCCCAGCAAAGCGCCAACGGCAAAACAGGCCAAGATATCGATTTGGATATTTTTTGCCGCCGCGAGTACCACTGGATATAAGCCGAGCAATAATAAGATAAAACTGCCCGAAATCCCCGGTAATACCATGGCACAAATGGCAATCGCACCGCCGAAGAAAATATTTAAATAGCTGGCCTCGACCGACACAGGGTTCAGCACTGTGATCACCCAAGCAGCCAAAACTCCTAAGGCGAATAATCCCAAACGCGCCAGCGTAAAACCACTCACCTGCTTAAGCATGTGCACCACAGAGATGATGATGAGGCCAAAGAAGAATGACCAAATCGGAATGGGATGGGCCACCAGCAACCAAGAAATCAGTTTAGCGAAGGTAAAAATACTGGTTAGGATGCCCGCTAATAGGCTCAGTAAAAATCCGCCATTGATATGTTCAAAGGCGCCTTTAATCCCCTTCGATTTAATCACGCTCCAAAGGGACGGATTAATACGTTTAACGCTTTCGAGCAGGGTATCGAGAATCCCGGTGATAAAGGCGATAGTGCCACCCGAAACCCCAGGCACCACATCGGCGGCACCCATGGCCATTCCCTTAAAATAGGTCAGCAAATATTTCACTGTGAGTCCTTGTAGTTAAATCATTATGACGTGTCATTGATGACAAATTTGTCGTGATTATACGGTGTTAGCGTAAAAACCGCGAAATGAAGTTTACTTAATTCGGCCGACTGGCATTTAATGTTATCCCAATGTTACACTCATCCGACCAGAAAGAAACAGGCACGTCGCTAAGCATTAAAAATATCAGCGGCCCAAGACTAACACCTTAAGTTTGCACTCCGATGAAGGATAACCATGAGCCCTAACGCACAAACCCCAAACGCTAAGCCCAATAAGGTTCTCGCGCTTTACCATAAAACCCAAGGCTGGCCCTTTGGCCAAAAAATCTTCTCTATCATGGTATCACGCATGGCGCCTTATTTTGGCACCATCAAACCACTGATCACTGAATTGCGCCTTAACCACTGTGCTTGCCTGATAAAAAAACGTCATGCCGTTCATAACCATATAAAAACCGTGCATGTTATTGCCATCTGTAACGGCTTAGAAATGGCGATGGGCGTGATGGCCGAAGCATCGATTCCAGCGCACCTGCGTTGGATCCCCAAGGGCATGAGCCTAGATTACACCGCCAAGGCGGGCAGTGATATTTTATGTGTTGCCGAAGTCACCCCAGAGCAGTGGACGCCCGGCGATATGCTGGTGCCAGTTACCGCCTACGATACCCAAGGCGTGGTGGTCGTAAAAGGGCATATCAAGTTATGGATTTCAGAAAAGCCGCAGAAATAAGCCAAGGCACATCAACCCAAACTTAATCATCAATCGAAATCACCACTTAGGTTGTCTTGCTCAACGCTTGCAGGCTGCTATGCTAAGCCAAACAACCTAAGACAGGGGTTCAAAATGGATGAATTTTTACAGGCCGCGATTGATGAGGCCAAACAAGGATTAGCCGAAGGCGGTATCCCCATTGGTTCAGTATTAGTGATCGACGGGAAAATTGTCGCCCGCGGCCATAACAAACGCGTGCAACAAGGCAGCGCCGTGCTGCACGCCGAAATGGATTGCCTCGAAAATGCCGGCAGACTAACCGCCGCCGATTATCAAAAGGCCACACTTTATTCGACTCTCTCCCCCTGCGATATGTGTAGTGGGGCAATATTACTCTACGGCATCCCTAAGGTGGTGGTCGGTGAAAATGTCACCTTTCAAGGGCCTGAAGCCTATGTGCAGTCCCGCGGAGTTGAGGTGACTGTGGTAGACAATCATGAGTGCAAACAGTTAATGCGCGATTTTATCGCCGCCAAGCCACAACTGTGGAACGAAGATATTGGCGAATAGCCAATATCTTTCAAAGCGGTTCACGCGCCCAACGCTTTAATTAGTTGAGTGTTCATTGGTTTGAGCGCCTGTTAAGCTAGCGCCTTGTATTATTAACTCAATCTCGCCGAGCTGACTCGGTTAATTATCCCCAATAGCAAAAGGATGCCTGCTATCAAATCTATCACTCAAGCTGCCCAGGATCCTTGGGGAAATCCCGTCGATTCGACTCACACGCCCCATCAGCCTATCCCAACTGAACGTAATGCCAACCTCGATGCCATACGCGGGCTAGCAGTATTGGGGATATTTTTTATGAATATCTATTTTATGGGGATAAGCTTTTATGGCTATGCGCCCCATCAAATCCCATTGCTCACAGACCAAGTGCTCGAAGCCTTTAGCAATTTCTTTATTGAAGGGCGCTTTATCAGCTTGTTTTCCATCTTATTTGGCGTTGGGCTTTATATTCAGTACCAACGATTTAGCGATAAAGGCTTAGCGGCCTATTCACTGCTGCGCTCACGCTTGAAATGGTTGATTGTCTTTGGCCTGATCCACGGCATCATTATCTGGCCCGGTGATATTTTACTGACCTATGGGATCAGCGGCTTTTTAGCACTCTGCTATCGAGATGCCAGCATCGCCGAGTTAAAACGTAAGGCCAATATTTTTATTTTCAGCTCGTTAGTGGTTATCTGCTTAATCAGCATCATGGGCAGTGACGAACTCTTTACCCGCGAATCGCCCTTATTCACCGAACAATACAGCGCTTGGACATCGGGTTATGCCAATCAACTGCTTCTGCATGTCATGCAGGTCGGTTACATGGCGCTGGTCATTCCCTTCACCTTAATGTGGTTTACGGGCGGACTGATGCTGCTCGGAATGGCGCTCTATCGCCAAGGTAGCTTCGAGCAGGGATTTGAGCAAAACACCTTAATCAAGCTGGTTTTAGCCAGCTTAGCGCTCTCCGCCCTAGATACCCTGCTGAGCTTAACTCAAAACCCAACATTGGTGATGTTTTCGGACATCATAGTCATGCTAAGTGCTATCCCTACCGCACTGATTTATGTCCATATATTGGTTAAAATCTGCCAAAATCGCTCGACAGTGTTAAGGCCTTTGCAAAATGTCGGCAAACTCGCCTTTAGCCTGTATATATTGCAATCCATTGTCGGTGTGTTTATCTTTCGCCACTTTGCTCCCGAGTTACTATTAACCCTCGATAGGGGCGGTTATATGGCGATAGCGCTGGGTTACTCGCTGCTGCAATTGCTACTCGCAAGCTTGTATTTACGCTACTTTCACCAAGGACCGCTCGAAAAACTCTGGCGCCAGCTTGCCTTTAAGTCCATCAACGCTAGTAGCCATTTGAACCCAAACAATGAACAACAAAAGAGCCAGTAAAACGCCGTCCGCTCCAGTACATGAACGAAGAGCGACTCAACAAAGAGTGAATCAGCGAAGAGTGACTCAATCTAGAGCCACAGAACCAAGAGTTGCGAAATCAAAAGTGGCAAAACCAAGAGCCACAGAACCAAGAGTCACGAAATCAAAAGTGGCAAAACCCAGAGCCGCGCGCTCGCATCAGAGTTCGATGCCTTTATTATTAGCACTGGTTTTTCTGGCGATGTTAATCGGCGCCGCTTGGTGGCATATGCTGCCACTCGCGATTGTGGGTTTATACCTGCTGCTGAGTTTATGCACCTTTATCGCCTACGCCTTCGACAAATCGGCGGCGCGAAAAGGTCGCTGGCGCACCAAGGAAAGCACCCTGCATCTAATGTCTCTCCTCGGTGGTTGGCCCGGCGCACTGTTTGCCCAGCATTTACTACGGCATAAATCGGTCAAAGCCGCCTTTCGTCAATTGTTTTGGCTCACGGTCGTGACCAACTTAGCCCTGCTGGGTTATGGGATCCAAACGGGTTTCATGGATAGATTGATTTAACCGTCACGCTAATGTGTTTCTATTTCAATCAATTGCTCGACAACTTTTAATGCCTGCATAGCGGCACCTGTGTCACCGCGTAGCTGCGCCGATACTATAGCGCCTTCCTTCAATAGGCATAGGGTATCGACAAGATAAGCCGCTTTTGCCTCGGACAAGCCCAAGGCCGCCACTTGCCGACCGATTAAATCTGCCACCCGCTGTTTATGCTCGGCACATAAACGATGCACTGGATGGCTAGCATCGGTAAATTCGGCACTCACATTGATAAAAAAACAGCCCCGAAACTCACACAACTGCGGCACTCTTTGATTAAACCAATCATCGAGCGCCATAAATAACGCGCGGATCCCCGCCTTACCCACCTCGGCCGCCTGTACTCGCTCGCTTAACCATTGATAAAACACTTGATCGCGGTACAGGACCACGGCTTCGACCAACTCATCCTTACTCGCAAAATGATGGTACAAGGTTTTTTTGGCAATCGCCGACTCCTGCAAAATCTGGTTAATACCCACCCCATGTACGCTCTGAAAATAAAACAGTTTAAATGCCGTGCTGATGAGCTGTTGACGTTTATCTAAGGGCATATCTGACAAGACTTCCAGTTGTGGCATATCGCCTTCCTCTGCAATTAGGATTTAAGCGTATCTTCTCACAGGTAGACAACTCAGTCTACCTGTGCAATGATAACAAGTAGACAGATTGGTCTACCTATTGAAGATTCAACACAATTAAGTGCAACGCGGCCACCTGGATGGAGTCAACGGGCAACCCAACACTGTCCTCCCCAAGCCGCAGCCATTGATATTCACCATATAAACCACAGCCCTTGCGCGATAGCCAAGTTGGGCTCAAAGGACACACAATGAAAGTGATAAGCCAACAACAATTAAAACCAGCACTGCTCGCCGGCATAGGCGCCATGTTATGTATCAGTGCCCTAGCAAGCTTGGAGCAAATGAGTTCGCAGCTGTTGTGGCTGATGGCCCCCTTTGGTGCCACTATGGTGATTTTATTTGCCCTTCCCGATAGCCCATTGGCGCAGCCAAGAAACATTGTCTGCGGCCACTTACTGACCAGTCTGATGGGACTTATCATCCTCCACAGTGTAGGCGTCTCACCGCTAAGCTTAGGATTAGCCGTAGGGGCGGGAATCGCATTGATGATGCTGACCCACACAGTGCATCCTCCTGCAGGAGCAAATCCGCTGGTTATTATGCTGACCGCGCAAGGGTGGGATTTTTTATATTCGCCAGTCGCCAGTGGTCTAGTGCTGATCCTGTCCTTTGGCTGGCTGTATCATAATCTGCTGTGTCGACGCCCCTATCCGCAGAAATGGTTTTAAACTGTGTCAAAACATTAAAACCTAAGCGTTTTACATATTTGGGCATGAACTGGATACAGAAGAGAATAAAGAAGAGGATAAAAATAAAGGGCAAGTGAGATTGCCCTTTATCAAAAACCGTAAGTATTCGCTTAAAACCAGCTTAGGGCGATACTGATAATCACCCCGGTGATCAGCAACTGCATTAAACAGAACCCCATGATATCCCTCGCCTTTAATCCGGCGATCGCTAGCACTGGCAACGCCCAGAAAGGCTGGATAAGATTGGTCCACGCATCACCCCAAGCCACGGCCATAGCAACACGTGCCACATCGGCACCCAAGGCTTCGGCGGCGGGCAACATTATCGGCGCCTGCACCGCCCATTGTCCGCCCCCCGAAGGTACGAAAATATTCACAATCCCGGCACTGATAAAGCTCCAAAATGGCAGGCTTTCGGCGCTGGCGATGGCCACAAAACCTTCGGAAATACTCTGGGCTAATCCCGATTGCACCATCACCGCCATAATGCCAGCGTAAAAAGGAAACTGGATAACGATACCCGCGCCGCCTTTGATGGCTTCGTTGAGACTCAGCAATAAACTGCGTGGCGTTTGATGCAGCACGATGGCGAGAAATAAAAATAAGAAGTTGACTAGGTTAAGGTTTAAGCTGCCGCCCTGCACAGCAAAGTAGTAGCCTAAGTAAACGAGTCCCGCGCCGCCCACGCTCCAACCGAGCAAGCGACTGTTTTCTAATTTATCCGCAGGGCGAGTCGTCGTATTGGCCGTTAACTGCGCCGCGTTATCGTCTGCGGCCCCATCCTCAAGAGCCTTAGGATCGACATAGACACCGTCTTTCTCTTCGGGCAGCATAAAGCGGTTTACCAGAGGCATCACCACAAACAAAATCAGCACTAACAGCAGGTTAAAGCTCGCGAAGATGGTCTCGCTGGTGGGGATAATACCGATTTGTGATTCAGAGAAATGCCCCGCCGTGGCAATGGTTAGCGGAATCGAGCCCGCTAAGCCGCCATGCCAAACCACAAATCCCGAGTAAGCACTGGCGACCAATAAACGGTAATCCACACGAACTTTACGCGCTAAGGCCTTCGCGAATAAGGCGCCGACCACTAAACCAAATCCCCAGTTAATCCAACTGGCGGCGAGTGAAACCAGTGTTACTAAGATAATCGCCTGTGGCGCCGACTTAGCGAATCCAGCGATGCCATCGAGTAATTTCTTAATCGGTGGCGAGCTGGCGAGCATAAATCCCGCCACCAGCACTAATAGCATCTGCATCGAAAAACTCAGCAGTGCCCAAAAGCCATCGCCCCAGTAATTGATGACTTCGAGTGGGGTTTTCTGCTCAGCCACCACGGCCGAAATCAACACCACTAAGGTTAAGAGCAAGACAAAGATATAAGGGTCGGGTAAATAACGGTCGACGAGTTTGACCAGAGGTTTTGCCGCTTTGGTTAACATAAGACTGTCCTTGTTTATTCTTCTTATCTGTTTTTATTGAGTTTTTGTAGAGTCTAATGCCACAGGTTAAGCGATCTCTAAAACGGGATAAAGCCTTTAGCCATTTTAAAAAGTGAGAAAATGTAACGCGGATCATCCAGTACCGCGCCAAACCGAGGCGCTAGCCACTTCGGCTAAAAAACTGATAACATGGCCAAAATTGACTGAGGTGCTCCTTAAAATGAAAATGTTACTTGCCGTTGTTGTGATTGCTGGGGTGATTTTTTACTTCTTTACCTCGATGAATAACCAAAAAGCGGCCCAAGAAAATATCCGTTTAGGTAATGAGTTTTTAGCGCAAAACAAAAACCAAGAAGGGGTGAAAACCACCGCCTCGGGATTGCAATATCAAGTGTTACAGCAAGGCACTGGCACGGTTCATCCTAAGGCGAGTGATACAGTGACTGTGCATTACCACGGCACCTTAATTGATGGCACTGTGTTCGATAGCTCGGTCGAGCGCGGTGAACCCATTGCTTTCCCACTCAATCGCGTGATTAAAGGCTGGACTGAAGGCGTGCAACTGATGGTCGAAGGCGATAAGTACCGCTTCTTTATTCCAAGCGAACTGGCATATGGCAACCGCAGCACTGGCAAAATTGGCGGCGGTTCGGTACTGATTTTTGATGTTGAGCTAATCAAGATTAACTAAATGTATGCTCTACAAATGGAGGCCTCCAATCTCAACGGGGGCCTTTTTATTTGACTTAATAAGTTAATCCGAACGGATAATTTATCAATTTAGCCTGTACTATAAGCCACTTAGCTCTTATTCACTTCAAACAATTGTTGACACCTCTCGCCAATAGTTTAAACATAACCCTATTCACCTCGATATTTTTAGACTTCAGTTGTAAAGGATTGCACATTGGCCATTCCCAGAGTATTCATCAGCTCCACCTGTTACGACTTAAAGCACATCAGAGAAAATCTGAAATACTTTGTTAAAACTATAGGTTACGAGCCTGTTCTATCCGATGATGGTGATGTTTACTACAGTGTCGATAAGAACACACATGATGCTTGCCTTGCGGAAGTCTCAACTTGCCAACTGTTTATCTTAATCATAGGTGGGCGTTATGGTGGTGAACATAAAGATAAAGAAGGCTCTATCACTAACAACGAATATCGTGAAGCGGTTAAAAATAAAACGCCAATTTTTGCATTGGTTGAAAGTGCAGTGTATTCCGACCATTACACATACTTATCCAACAAAATAAGCAACCCTGATTTCTACGAAAAAATCACCTATCCAAGCATAGATAACATCAAAATCTTTGGTTTCATTGACGAAGTTAGAAAAAATAGCCTTAACAATGCAATAGTTTCATTCAACGATTTTTCTGATATGGAAACATATTTGAAGAAACAGTGGGCAGGTATGATGTATGACTTGCTCGCGGAAAGAACCAGAAACGGTAATGCCAAAATAACCAATAGGTTAATTGATGATCTGACAATAGCTGCGAAGAAATCTGAAGAGTTAATCAAGGTATTACTTAGAACAACTGATACCGAACAAGTAGAGGATAAAATTAGCAAGATTGAGTTAATAGCTAAAGCTAGAAGTTTCCCAAATTGGCTAGCAACTTTGTTCGACTCAAATATCATATCAGCATGGAGTGCTGACGAACTTCCTGACCCCAAAGAACACAAATATTGGTATGAATTTTTGCTTGCAACAAATGATTTCGTTACTACTACTGATGTTAAAAATGGTATAGAAACTTATTACTTACATGATAAAGCAAATACTTATATTGAACTTGGACCTAAACTTGACTCAAAGAAAGACGATCCTATTTTCCGTGAAATCCAATTAGCGTTTGAAGCGTTACAACAAGTTGACCCAGACATACAAAAACCAATATTAGAAGAATTAGTTTTTGGATTCTAATCATATTTTTACAGAAGATTTAACATTGCAGAATAAGTCATATAAAAAACTGTAGTTGTGTTTTTAGCAGCACCTTAATTGGTGGCACTGTGTTCGATAGCTCAGTCGAGCGCGGTGAACCCATTGCTTTCCCACTTAATCGCGTGATTAAAGGCTGGACTGAAGGCGTGCAACTGATGGTCGAGGGCGACAAGTATCGCTTCTTTATTCCAAGCGAACTGGCCTATGGCAACCGCAGCACTGGCAAAATTGGCGGCGGTTCGGTACTGATTTTTGATGTTGAGCTGCTAAAGATTAATTAATCTGACGCTGTAATTCTTAATAAAAAGCCCTGCATTGCAGGGCTTTTTTAATGTCTTTAATCCCTATCGACTAAGGGCAAGACGCCGCGCCAATATCCGTCCATACCGCAGCAACCCCAGGGACATCTCCCTTGGTCCAGTATTTGGCTTGCCACTGACGACCGTTATAGCTGGTGGTTGCACCGCCGTTATAGGCAACGCCCGCATCCCAGCCTAACTCAACCTGACTCAGCAATTGCCATTGGTCGGCGGTTCTTGATGGTGTGTTACCTTGAGTCCAGTATTTTGCCTTCCAAACCAGTTGGTTATAACTCACGGTATCACCCGTGTTGTAAATGCTTGTCGCATTCCAGGCAGGATAGTTGGCCGCATTGGGGTCAGTTGCATCACATTGACCGCCCGTCGCCTTAGGCGTCACGGTTAAGGTCAAGGCAGCACTGGCATCTAAGGCGCCATCGGAGACCAATACACTCAAACTGTATTGGGTCGACTGAGTAACCGTCGGCGCCGTCACCACCAGTGTGGCACTGTTTTGTCCACTCGCCGCCACGCCGCTGGGCACTGTCCATACGTAGGTGAGGCTGTCGCCATCGGCGTCAGTCGCCGTCGCATTGATGCTCACCGATTGCCCCGCTTCAACCGTCACACTCGCTGGTACAGTTACCACAGGCGCTTGGTTTGTCGTCTCGGCCTTATGGGTTAAAGTCACTGTATCGGTTGAAGATAATCCTTCGGGATCTGTGACTTGCAGACTAAACACATACACCACATCCGACGCCGCCTCACTCAGTTGCACCAGAGCATTGGCCATATCCGCATTTCTGATACTTAAGCTTGGGCCCGAGACTTGGCTCCATTGATAACTCAAGGCACCATTTTCAGGATCCCGCGACGCGCTACCATTTAGCGTGACATCCGCAGTGCCCGTTACCGTGATATCTGCTCCCGCATTGGCTATCGGCGCTTTGTTCGCAGGTGGCGTGGTGCCCTCACCATGGCCTAGGCCTTCGTGCATGGCATTGAGTATGTCGCCATTATCGGCGTCAATTTCCCAGGCGAACAGACCACCGAGCTGATTGGCCAGCACGTATTGGCCCTTGGCTTTAACAGAGCGCGCATCGTCGAAGGTAATTAAATCGCCCGTTGATGCATTAAAGACCGATGGCGCTTCGGCGGTTTCATCATAGGCATAGCTCCAACCTGCCCCCATATAATCCTTAGCAATCTGGCGATAATCCACCAGGCCCGCTTCCCAAGTGCCCTTCACTTTGCCCGTGGCGGTGCCCGTGAAAGGATTGTTACCGCTATAACCATTCACCCCAGTCCAGCCGCGGCCGTACATAGCGGCGCCGACCACAATCTTACCCGGCGTCACCCCTTGAGAGAGCAACGCTTTTACGCCTTTGTCCGTGGTGTAACGGGTATTAGGATCCCAGCTCGCCTCATAGAGATTGGTTTGATGTCCAAGCTCAGTATTGGTCCAGCCACCATTAAAGTCGTAACTCATCAGGAAGATGTAATCCATATATTGCTGCGCCGCCTGATAATCGACCTTAGCAATCTTATCGCCGCCCGCACTGATGGCCGAGGTCAACTCATAGCTGCGTCCGGTTTCGGCGCTGAGTTCATCGAGCATCGCCCGCAGTTCACGCATCAGGGTGACATAGGTTTCCCCATCATTGGCATTCCCTAAACTTGGGTTAGCGCCACTGCCTCCGGGGAATTCCCAGTCGATATCGACACCATCGAAGAACTTCCAGGTTTGTAAAAACTCCTTCACTGAGGCGACAAAGGTATCGCGCTTGGTTTTATCTCCTAAAAAGTAGAAGGGATCCGAGAGCGTCCAGCCACCAACGGAGGGGAGGATCTTCAAATCGGGATAGGCTTGTTTTAACGCCATCAATTGGCCAAAGTTGCCTTTGTAGGGATCGGAATACTCACTCACCCCCGCCTGCGGCATTTGTACCGCCGCCCAAGGGTCGTGAATCGCTACTTTAAAATCGGCACGGCCAGCACAGGCGCGCTGCAATGCCTCAAAGCTACCTTCGATTTCCTTTAAGCTGTCGTTGATGCCATTGCCGCCACAAATCGGGGTAAAGCCATATAAAATATGGGTTAAGTTTTGTGCTGGGATCTTATCGACGGGGAATTTACGTCCATAAACACCCCACTCCACAAAGTAACTTCCCACCACTTTGCCGGATTTATTCGCATAGGGACGATTGTTTTCCTTCAAAGGCGCATTGAGTGGCAGTAAATGGCTGCCATCGGTATCGGCGACTAAGATTTCCCTCGCATCACTGGCACTACAACCTTCGTTATTACAAAGCTGCACGCGCATTTGATAGCGCCCGCCCTTATTGACCTTGAAATTGGCCGTCCCCGCCGCACTCGATGGACCTTCCCATGCCACATTTCCATCGAGTAACACCTGCGCCTTATTGCCGATGTCGCCGTTATACAAGTTCCACGTCACGGACACATCGGCGGCATCTTTAACCGTCACTAATTGGTTATAGGCTGAGGCGGCTTGATTCACCTCGATAATGGCAAACTTGGTTTCCCCCCAACCTAATGTCGGTTTACCGGGGAGCGCTGCAAAGGCTTGAAAACTGGCAGCAGAGGCCAGCACCGAGGCCACCAGCATCGCCGAGGTGGAGATTTGAGTCTTAAACATGAGATTTCCCTATTGAGTAAGTTATGCATCAATAAGGCAAACAAAGCGTAGACAGGAAACAACACTCTTAAAACCATGTGCGTACAACGGCAGCATGAAGAAACAACCTGTGGTATCCCCGCTATCATAGGTACAAACGAACCCTTAGACCGGAGGCTTTGCGTCCCAATCTTTCGATTGGTTTGCCTTTCACACTAATGACAACGTTGTCATTACGTTAATTAGCATATGCCGCGATAGTGTTAAATTGCAACTAAATATTAACAAACGGGCCGTTGTACCGATTATCAACGCAGGATTGGCTTTAAAGAAAAGTAGAACCATTGAGTACAAAAAATAAGCAATAAATTGTATTTAAAAGGATTGCTTAAACCATAGAGTCGTATCATCGACTCACCTAGCCAATAGGAGAGACAATAAAAATAAATCGAAAGTCTTAAGAAAGCGGTTATGCAGGACGCCGCTCGATAACTCGTGCAAACAAAAATGCGGTCATCGAACAAGGTGATATGCAGAGTGCGCTGCAAACACACAAATCCGATGGCCGCATGCTGTTGTTCTCGACCCAATCAGAATCAATATCTGAGCCAATATCTGAGCCAATATCTGAATCAATATCAGCGTCAGCAAGCCAAGATTGATAGCCGGAACGAACCTATCACGCCTCAATCTTGGCCTATTCGCACCTCAATCGAATGCCGTTAGGCGGCGTCCTTCGAGTAATCCCTTGCCAAGATCACCGATAAGCCACGGCAGACTAAGGTCTCCATATCATCGACACGATTAATCTTCATTTCGGCTAACGGTGCACTGAGGGCCATGCGTCTTAAACTATCGAGACAACCCTTGTAGTACGGCGCGCTGTTCATCATGCCACCCGCTAACCAGATCCGATTAGGATTAAACAGATTGACCGCCCACGCGAGCCCCATCCCCAGATAAGTACCGGCGAGATATAAATCATCGGCGGTAGCAATCTTACGGCTGCGGATAGAATCGCCGCTGGCGAGCTGCTCAAGACTAAACTCCCCCGCCTCCGTCATCACCCGGCAATGCCCAAGCTCCCCCGCGACTCCCGTGGCCCCCGTAAAAGCCTTGCCACTCAACGCGATCGACATGCCAATCCCAGTGCCGCACATGACTAACAACTCACAGGCATATTTTTCATCACAGGTTGCCTGCATACCGGCGTCGATATCATTGCAGATAAACTTAAGTTCGCCTTGGGTTTTCAAGGTTTCAAAGCTTAGCCCATTGAGACCGGGCAAAGATTTACAGGACACCAAACGATTCTGTTGTACGAGTCCAGGTACAGCGATCGCTAAATGGTAATTCTGTAAATCATAATCCCGTTCCAGCGCCGCGATTTGATCATTTAAATCTTCAATTTTAAAGCCTTCACCCGTGGGGATTTTATATTGTTCTGTATGCCCCTTGAGTTGAAGTTCGAACAGGGCTTTGCTACCGCCCACGTCTATTGTTAATGTTTGCATCGCCAACTCCACTGATACATGTGCTCCCCTCTGACCCCGAGCGGAGATGGCGAATGTTAGCATAATGGGCCAATATTAGCGATTGAATAAAACTTAAGTAGCTAATTTGTAAGAATTAGTCGGAAGGACTGAGTGATAAAGATAACATTTCAATTTGAGAATTCGCCTAAGATCACAGCCCTTGTTACTGCAAAGTGATGCTTCAAAAACAAAATTGTATACAAAATCCTTTATTCCATCCCCTTGCATCTTAGCCATTGAGCTTGCGATAATCGCCGCCAATTCGCATCCTTTTCGCCAGCATTACGCATTATAATTTGGTCGCCTACGTCAGCCGCCAATGCCAATATTTGGAGCCCCTATGTCGTTAGAATCGTCATCATCCCAACAACCTAATAAGATTGCTAACCGTCTTGCCGCCATTCGTAGTGAACTCGCCAATGCCAATTTAGATGCCTTTATCATCCCGCGCGCGGATGAATACTTGGGCGAATATGTGCCTGAGCATAACGAGCGTCTGTACTGGGCAACGGATTTTACTGGCTCAGCGGGCATGGCCATTGTCTTAAAAGACAAAGCCGCCATCTTTACCGATGGTCGTTATACGGTGCAAGTGCGTCTGCAGGTTGATGCAAATCTCTTTAGTTATGAAAGCCTGACCGACACACCACAAATCGAATGGCTATGCGATACGCTTGCCGCTGGTTCACGTGTGGGCTTCGATGCCCGTTTACACACCTTAGCGTGGTTTGAAAACGCCAAAGCGACCTTAGCGAAAGCTCAAATTGAACTGGTTGCCGTCGAACAGAATCCGATTGATAAGCACTGGCAAAATCGACCTGCACCATCGAGCGCAGCTATCACGCTATTTAGTAATGAGAGTGCGGGTAAAACTAGCCTGCAAAAACGAACCGAGATTGGCGCACTAGTCAAAAAAGCGGGCGCCGATGTCGCGCTGATCGCCGCTTTAGACTCCTTCTGTTGGCTACTCAATATCCGTGGTAATGACGTGCCGCGACTGCCGGTCGTGCTCGGCTGCGCGCTACTTCACGCCAATGGCGATATGCAGCTATTTACGGATTTGAACAAACTCCCTGAAGGCATTGAGGAACACGTTGGTACAGGTGTGAGCTTTAAGAGCGAAGCTGCACTTGCCGATACCTTGGCAAGCTTACAGGGCGTGAAACTGCTCGCCGATCCGAACTCTGCCAACGCTTGGGCACAAAATCTCGCCCGCGATGCAGGCGCCAAGTTAATTGCCGGTATTGATCCCGTCTCCCTGCCTAAGGCACAGAAGAATGCCGCAGAATTAGCAGGCATGCGCGCCAGCCATATCCGTGATGGTGTGGCCGTGAGTCGTTTCCTCGCTTGGCTCGATGCCGAAGTCGCCGCCAATCGTCTGCATGATGAAGCAACCCTTGCCGACAAGTTAGAGAGCTTCCGTCTCGAAGATCCACTGTATCGCGAGCCAAGTTTCGATACCATTTCCGCCGCTGGCGCCAATGCGGCCATGTGCCACTACAACCATAACAATGGCACGCCAGCCATGATGACGATGGACAGCATCTACCTTGTAGATTCTGGCGCTCAGTATCTGGACGGCACCACGGATGTCACTCGCACCATCGCCATTGGTAAAGTGACCGATGAACAGAAGAAAATGGTCACCTTGGTATTAAAAGGCCATATCGCCTTAGATCAGGCTCGCTATCCGAAAGGCACTACGGGGCAACAACTCGATGCCTTCGCCCGCCAATATCTGTGGCAACATGGGTTTGATTACGACCACGGCACAGGCCACGGCGTAGGTCATTTCCTCAGCGTGCACGAAGGCCCGCAGCGCATCGGTAAAAACCTCAATGCCATCGCCCTAATGCCTGGCATGGTGTTATCCAACGAGCCAGGTTATTACCGCGCCGACAGTTTTGGGATCCGCTTAGAAAACCTAGTGGTAGTGCAACACTGTGAAGCCTTAAAGGGCGCCGAGCGTGAAATGTATGAATTCGATGCCTTAACGCTGATCCCAATGGATGCTCGCCTTATCGATAAGAGCCTGTTAACCCAAGGCGAAATCGACTGGTTTAATGCTTACCATCAGAAAGTGTTTAACACCTTATCGCCCTTAATGTCGGGCAGTGAGCTTGAGTGGCTGACAAAGGTCACAAAAGCCATCTAACGTTAAGTGGCACAAAACTAAAGCCCAAGCCAATGCTTGGGCTTTTTATTGAGAGTCGCGTCAAGACCCGTTCCACCTATGATGTTACTGTTCTGACAAGCTAAATCACGACATTAGTCCAATAGTCAGGCTGGTGTTTTTCACCTAAGCTCCTACCACTATTTAGGCAAATGAACTTATAACCGCTTTAGCCCGGCATAAGCTAAAAACAGACCTTATACAAAACTCTGAAATTTGCTTTTAAACAGGATAAACACTCGTTTGAAAGCGAATTAAAAATGCAATATTTGCAGAAACTTACAAAATTTAAAAATCATTACTTTTGTTGCGGGTAAAGCTAAAAACCGCTCTCCAATACCCACACAAAAATGATACCATTATCACATAATAAGCCGACTCCAATGAGAGCTGGCACCCGTTTTACCAGTTACATTTACCCAAAAAGTCGTATCGGCCCTGAATGGACACACTAAATGAGCCAGAGTAACCCTAGCCGCAGTAAAACCAGCCAACTCCACAGTAACGCACAGGAAGTCCGCCTCACACCGCAAGACGAATTGATTTCTACCACAGATACCCGTGGGATTATTACCTACGTTAATCAACGCTTTGCCGAAGTCTCGGGTTATAAGCCCGAAGAATTGATCGGCCAGCCTCATAACAAGGTGCGTCACCCAGATATGCCCAGTGCCGCCTTTAAAGAGATGTGGGAAAAGCTTAAATCCGGCCAATCCTGGCGAGGCATAGTCAAAAACCGCTGTAAGAATGGCGGTTTCTATTGGGTCGATGCCTTTGTTTCTCCCCTGTTTGAGAATGGGACTATCATTGGTTATCAGTCGGTGCGTATTCAGCCGCAGGCGGCCTATGTCAGCAAAGCCACGGATATCTATCGCAGGCTAATACAAAATAAACCCATCCCTAAACCACTCAGCTTAATGCAAAAACGTTTTGTCTCTGCCGTCGTCGCGACAACAGGTTTACTGATTGCGGGTTACTTTTGGGGTTGGGGAGTGATTTTCGCAGGGGCGATTCTGATGAGCCTCAATCTGGCGATCTTCTATGATGAGGCCTTTCGCATTCCAGCCAAACTTGTTGAAATGCAGGAGAAATATGACTCTATCAGCCGCTATATCTACTCGGGCGCCGATACCTCATCGATTCTCGATTTCCAATTGATCCTATTGCAAGCCAAGATGAACGGCGTACTTGGTCGCACCCAAGATCAGGCCCACCACTTACATGCGATTGCCGATCAGCTGGTGGTGACGACAGAACAAACCTATGTCAGCCTAGATCAAGAGAAAAACCAGCTAGAACAACTCGCCAGTGCGATGGAAGAAATGAGCTCAACCATTGCCGAGGTTGCACAAAATACTCAACTGACCTCGACCAGTATCAACACCGCCTACGATCTCTGCCTCAAAAGCAGCGCCAATATGAAGGCCAACACCCAAAAGGTTGAGCAATTAGCCAAATCCGTGGCCGATGCCGCCAATAATGCCCATCAACTCAATAAGGAAGCCGAACGGGTGGCCAGCGCCATGGGTGAGATTGACTCGATTGCCGAGCAGACTAACTTGCTCGCGCTCAACGCCGCGATTGAGGCGGCTCGCGCAGGCGAGCAAGGCCGTGGGTTTGCGGTTGTCGCCGACGAAGTACGCGCGCTATCGAGCCGTACCCAATTGTCGACTAACAGTATTTCCCAGAGCGTCGACAAGATGTTCAGCATGCTAAATGCCTGGGCGAAGGAGATGGAGCAGAGCCGTCAGCATGCCGAGCTATGTGCTAACGATATTCAAACTTCTGCTGAGAACGTGAACACCATTTACCAAGAGGTGAGTGAGATCCACACCTTTGCCCAGCAAAACGCGGTGGCCGCCGATCAGCAGCGCCAAGTGGTGCATGAAATCACTAACAACATTCACTCCATCACCCAAACCAGCAGCGAAAACCTCGCCGCCACCCATCAAATTGGTGATGCCGCGAATCATTTAAAACACAATGCCGAAAAGGCCCTCGGTCTACGCCGCGCCTTTGGTTAGTACTCCCGTCGCGCCATTATCAGCTAAGATGATGGCGCGATACTCTCCCTCTAGGTTTGCCCCTCAACAATTTCAACCACATCTAAAACCGCTTACAGATTGTTATAAAATCCCAAAGGGTTAAAAAGTACAGGTTTTAACCGAAAATTTTGCTATACTCCGCGCCCGCCATTTTTCTGCTACAAAGTGCAAAATACTGTGTGGCGGAAATGCGTAAGCAAGTGCATAGGTTTGAAGCACTCTTGTAGTGAAGCGCTGTTGTAATGAATAAAGTGCAGCAGAGTGCGCTTTCAACAATAGAAGATGCGCTTGAATGATTGAATAAGTGACTGACAGGAATCCAAAATGAGATTTGAATCTTTTAGTTTTTGCCCCGAGATTTTACGCGCTATCTCAGATTGCGGTTATCAAAAAATGACACCTATTCAGCAGCAAGCGATCCCCGCCATCCGCCGCGGGCAAGATGTGCTGGCTAGTGCGCAAACAGGTACGGGCAAAACGGCGGCATTCGCCCTGCCGATACTGCAAAAGATGGTAGAAAACCCTAGCGAGACCCTAAAATCGAACGCGCGGGTATTAATCCTCACGCCGACTCGTGAGCTCACAGCTCAAGTCGCCGACAACGTTGAAGCCTACAGCAAGTATTTAAATTTCAGCGTATTAACCATTTACGGTGGTGTAAAGGTTGAGACTCAGGCGCAAAAACTAAAACGCGGTGCCGATATTATTGTCGCCACGCCAGGACGCTTACTCGAACACCTGACCGCCTGTAATTTAAGCCTCTCTAGCATCGACTTTTTAGTGCTCGATGAAGCCGACCGTATGTTAGACATGGGCTTTAATGCAGATATTCAAAAAATCCTTCAAGCGGTGAATAAGAAGCGTCAAAACCTATTATTCTCAGCCACCTTCTCGAGTGCGGTGAAAAAACTGGCTAACGACATGATGGTCAAGCCTCAGGTGATCAGCGCCGATAAGCAAAACACCACCGCAGATACCGTGAGCCAAGTAGTGTATCCGGTTGAGCAGCGCCGTAAGCGCGAACTCTTATCCGAACTGATTGGTAAGAAGAACTGGCAACAAGTGTTGGTCTTTACCGCGACGCGCGATGCGGCCGACACCTTAGTGAAAGAATTGAATTTAGATGGTATTCCCTCTGAAGTCGTCCACGGTGAAAAGGCACAAGGTAGCCGTCGCCGCGCGCTGCGTGAGTTTGTCTCAGGCAAAGTGCGCGTATTAGTCGCCACCGAAGTCGCCGCCCGTGGCTTAGACATTCCAAGCCTTGAGTATGTGGTCAACTTCGACTTACCTTTCCTTGCCGAAGACTATGTGCACCGTATTGGTCGCACTGGCCGCGCGGGTAAATCTGGGGTTGCGATTTCATTTGTGAGCCGTGAAGAAGAGCGCACACTCGCTGATATTGAAAAGCTAATCGGCCAAAAAATTCGCCGCATTACCGTGCCTGGATACGAAGTCGGTAGCCGCGACTTGCTGTTAAAGCAGCTACAAACCCGTCGTAGTTTTGCTAAGAAACAACAGAGACTCGACAACGTTAGCGAGCAGATCATCGCCGAGAAAAGCATGCAGGGCCGCCGCGTGAAGATGAAGGTTGGCCAAGCCCCAAGTAAGGCGAAAAAGCTTAAGTAAATAGAGTGAACTATCACCTATCCAATAAAAAAGCGTCCTAGTGGACGCTTTTTTATTGAGCCAATTATGGTCTTTATATCACTTAACCACTTGAATTTTAGGGAAAGGATACTTGCCCTCTTGGATTTCCTTATTAGGGCCGTACATGCGCATAATAATATAGGCATCCTTTTCAGGAATCGGCAGCCAATTGCTGTTGCTCTCATCCCCTTTAGCGCTCAATTCGATGGTATACATGCCATCGGCGCCGGGTTTAAGAGTACGATCGCCGCGGCTGTGGCGGTTAATCTCATTGTGCGCCATTAAACGATTATCCGATCCATACACAGTAAACGACCAGAATTGACTCACCTCGGGCGCCTTAAAGTGCATCAGGTATTTTTTGCCATTTGAACCGTTGAGATTTTTACCGTCATCGCCCTTTTCCTCCTTCAGATAAACCGACTCATCGGGTGGCAATCCCCACTGACCAAGATAAGTGCCTTCGGCGAAGAGATCGCGCGCACCGTCACTCAATTGCTCACGGGTACCTAATAACTTACCCGCATTGGTCATTTTTGGCGCTAAGTCGATGATATGTTTCATCCCTAACGTTTCACCGACCTTAGCGGCAGCGATTTGGGCGGTCGTTAAATCCTCCTTACAGGGGACCAGACCAATATCCTTAAACTGATCTAACCATTGCTTATCGGCCGTGCCCATATCACCATCGCAGAGCATATAGTTGACCCGTTGCAGCCAATTGGTCTTCTCGGGATCGGGGTAAGTGCGCTCCTTAGGTTTAGGGCCAGCCACACCAAGATAGGCAGACAAAGTGCGGATATTCCAGTCATCCATATAATTTAACGCGACTTTCTCATCTTCCTTGCCAACAGCCATAATGCGGCCCATCAGCTTGATCAGATTCGAATCCACATAAATCACTTCGTCCACGCTGGCTGGCACATCGCCTTTCCATGAACGGGCGGCAAACATAAAGTGGCCGCCCTCGTTGCCCCTTAAACGAGAGCCAATCATGGAGGTGGTGTAATGGCCCATATCCATAGTATGGAGGATCCAATAACGTCCTTTATCCATATCGGGCACGCTCACGATCACAGGCTCAGCAGCCACGTCCAACCATCCCATTAAGTGCAGGGTATCGTTGTTAATGGTGGGGTGAGCTGTGTAGGTATCGTCGGCAATATGACGAATATTTTGGAAGCGGTTCAGCGGAGTATCGGTTTTAACTGCAGTTTCGTAGAAAAATTTATAGGCTTCATCTATCGAGTAACCATAGATAAATGCATCCTGAGCATTTTTATCCGAAATAGATTGTGCAAAAACGACTTGGCTCGTCATGATTGCAGCGAGGGAAAACAGTACTTTCTTCATCAACAACTCCTTGTATAGACTTGAAATAATGTAAAAATCCGAGCTCATCTATCAACAGCCAATAGCTTATCTATCCAGATGCCAACAAATGCGAGTCACGCTACTCGAGATTTATCCTAGACCCGTTTAAGTTCAATCACAAGCCTATATAAGTTGTTCAATCTACTATCAAATTCAACATGAGTTCCCTCATTAACCCCGTCGGTTCTAACTCACGTTTTATCCATTGTACAAGTACTCAAGCCTACTTCCCCTCAAACTGCGCCGATTAAAGGTAAACAGCCCCCCTAACGCCGAAGAGACAACAAACTTAGAGATACTTTGCAAACAATTGCTTAAGTCGAGCCTCATCAATGGGATTTTCGCCGCGCCAGCCCGCAAGCGGTAAGATGATATCGGAGCGAATACTGCCGGGATATTTGATATTGCAGATATCCTCAAATGGCGTAAAAGTCTCGTAGAGCGGTGCAACATAGGGATTCGGCATAATGCCAAGCTCTGCCAATACCATCAGCTGACCACGGAAACTGTACTTATTAAATTTAGGGATAATCTTGGCTTTCTTCACTCTTTGCTCGAGTTTTCCAGGTGTTTCATCCGCAGGAGCCTGACGAATTGCCTCAATTAAAGCACTGAAGATGGCCACATCCTCAGCGCTTGGTTTACAAGGCGATAGCGTACAAAATTCTTGTAATTCTATGAGTTTGTGCGCCCAGCGCTCGTTCCACACACTGCCAGCGTAACAGGAAAAGATTTCTTGCCCCTGCTCAATCCAGTTAACGCGCTTGATGGAACACACAGGACAAATGTCACTATCGGTTGCCATCGAATGTTCTGGTAGCGCCTTAGCAAACAGATAGCTGAGAATTGGTTGACGACCGCGGGGGAAACTCGAAAAACCACATAAATAGGCCGCCAGTAAATTTTCGAGGGAAAGATTAGGCTGCTTTAGTATCGCTTTATAGCCAAGCACCACATCATCATGACTCAGCTTAACCCTGTCGTTAACCGGATAGCCATTCTGTTCAATCAATGCGATTTCGGTATCAGATAGGCCTTGATAGGAGTAGATAGAGGTTCCCGTATCGACATCGAACACATCGCCATTATCGATTCTTTGCTGATAGCCATGCTCATCTTTGCGGTAGGACTTTTTATAATAGACTTTCTTTAATGCGTTAAATAATCCCTTATCCATTTACTGCTTCCTATTGAAAAATTGAGTGAATTGCTCTGTAACCTATGAACATGCAAGCAATAGTATCACTACATGCTTCTCCACCACACCCTTGAGTCACACCACAGCGCACCACCACGCTAACGATTAATTCATACTCCTTAATAAAAGATGCCACTAAAACTGCAATAAATTGGCCCATTAGCCGTTCTTATCTGTATCACCACAACCTAGACCGGCTCAAAGACTCAAGCCTGGCTCAATCGCTTGATTAAAAAGAATAACCAAATAATACGGAGAGATGACTGATGCAGTCCCTACTACAGCGCTTTTTACTGACCACCAGCCTATTGCTCGGCAGTTTTACCACGTTAGCTCAACCTATCGCCAAGGATGAATATTCGGTTAGCCCATTGCTCAATGGCGAGCACATCCCCACAATCACTTTGCAAGACATGAATGGCCAAAGTGTTGATTTAGCGAAATTAACAGCACAAAAGCCAACCATTTTCTTCTTTTACCGTGGCGGCTGGTGTCCGTTTTGCAACAACCAAATGGGTCAGCTCAAAGCCATCGAACCTAAACTTATCGACATGGGCTTTCAACTGGTGGGGATTTCCCCTGATACGCCCGCACAGTTAAAGGCATCGGCCGCTAAAAACGAGCTTAAATACCAGCTACTTTCCGATGAAAAAATGCAGGCATCGCAAGCCTTTGGTCTTGCCTTTTACACTAGCAAACAAGTCACTGATACTTATTTGAGTCGCTTAAAACTGGATAACCCACTGTGGACAACGCCCGAAGGCGATAAGCGCTTAGTTCTGCCTGTTCCGGCAATTTATATCGCCGACACTCAAGGATTAATCCATTTCCAATATGTGAATCCCAACTATAAGGTGAGACCCACGCCTAAGTTGATTCTGACAGCCGCCAGCCTCGTGGGTTCGCCAGAATAATCTATCCCTCATCTAAGCAGCCGCTAAGAATCGTTATCGATTTAGCGGCTGCTTTGCTAAACTAGCTTGGCCGCAATCGATACCACACGTTCCATTAGATCAATCCTTTAGCCCGCGGCGGAGCCACAATGAATTCTCAAACCTATAACCAAGCCGTACTCGAACTCGCCCGCGCAGGTCTTGCCGATTTAACCGCCTCAGCCCAAGCTAAAAAAGCCCAACGAACTGCCGCGCAGGAGAGTCATTTTCTGTGTAACTGGATGGTTGAGGCGCTCAAAGAGAAGCGTTTCTCGAAACTGGTGGCAGACGATCTCGCGGTATGGATCCGTATGGCACGTAGTCAAGGTGCTGGCGCCGAACTTAAGCGGTTATTAGAGAGAATTGTTCATCAATATCAGAGCGTTGAAAACTCACACGTGGAGTTAGGTACGGCATTAAACGCTATGATTGCCGAGTTAACCCAACTCGAATGGCTAGTGTTTACCGACACTGAAATTAACACTAAGCTTAAGCTGGACGCCGATGGACAATCGAGCTTAGTTATTGATGTAAAAGAATTTACTCAACATATTCAAGAGAATCAGCTTATCAAGCCTATCAACTTATATGTTCGTGCCGATGAGCAGCTGTTGACTCAAATCGCCCTCTCCCATGGTTTGCTGATAAGCCAAGGCAATAAGAAAACTAGCCTGATTAAGCATCATAAGACATTTCAAATTTACCCGCACAATCAGCTGCCCGCCTTGTGCCTACTCTTGGCTTAAGCCCAAAAAGCTGCTTGAATAGGGAAACTGCGCTATAGATAACAAATTTTTCACAATGACTAGGTAAGATATAGCGCAGTCACCGCGAAGCTCGTTCAACCAAGGAGTGAAGGATAAGATGGGTAAAGGACGTATTCTCTATCGTTGGCGAGCTCACGCCGTTTTATTACTTCTGTTGTTTACACCGCCTTCCTTTGCCCAACTACTCAAGTACAACATCACCGGCTCCTATTCTTGGTATCCCTATTTTATTGCGAATCAGCCCGAAGCTCCCGGCATGGTATCTGAGTTAATTCCACTGATTTTATCCTTAGCCAATATCGAGGGTGAAAACCTGTCCTTACCACCCAAACGGACGAACAACGCCCTTGAAACCGGCCAGTTAGACTTTGATGTGGTCAGCCCAAGTTGGTTTACGGATCAAGACTTTGGCCCCTTATTTGTTAAATCCGATCCCATTATGCCCATCACAGAATACGTGGTGACCAGACCCGAGAATGTCGAATCCTTTAAGGAAGTCACTGAAATTAAAGGTAAGCAAATCGGTACCGTCAGGGGATATTTGTACCACGATGACAAGGAGTTTATCCGTGTCGATTTTACCTCGGAGCAAGAGCTGATTAAGGCATTGGATAAACACCGCATCACGGCCATTATCTCGGGTAACTATCCCGCCTTATATTGGTCGAACAAGCTTAAGATCCCCGTAGGATTGGCCGCGGTGCATTCCGATGGTGTATTGGTGCTAAGGCTACGTAAGGAGCATGCCGATCTACTGCCAGCCCTCAATCAGGCGATCGCACAGCTAAAAGCCGATGGAAAAGTGGAACAGATTATCCAAAAATACACCCAAGCCTTTGCGAGCTAAACCGATAAAAGCTCATGTTTTTAGGTGCTCACAAGAAACTAGCTCTGCAATAACGTGACAAGCTTAGTTTTTGTAAATCATAAAGATGAGATGGGTATTTAAGAGGATTTTGCGTTTAGCGCAACCTTAGGTTTTAACACCAAACGCTGCCCCTGATTAAGATGGGTGGTGCAGGCAACCCGCAATAAAGAGGCAAAGTTTGCCACTTCTCCGTGGCGAGTTAACACTTCACGGTAAATTCGGGTTAAAAACACCGCCACACTCAGCTCGGCATCTTCGGCAATCTCTTCAATAATCTGCCAAAAAATCGCCTCGAGCCGCACGCTCGTCACGACCCCATCGATTCGAATGGAGCGGGTTTTGAGTTCAAACAGTTCGGGTTCTGCACCGGAATAGATTTCACACACTATATCACTCCCCAAGCGGCGATTGCGCTAAGCTCTCGCATTGCGCTTAGCTTAAGTCCCCAGCGAATACTCAACTTATACCAATCACATTAAATATCTAATCAGTTCAGAGCCTCACAGGCATCTCAATCCAAGGCGCATTGACGAAGAAATGGTTATTCCCTTTTAAGTCAATGTAACACCGGAGTGAGATGCCTGTGAGGCTCCCGAAGGGCGGGGTTGAACGTGCTTTATACTGCGTTTAAGGCTTTCGACAGAGCGCAACTATGCCTTCAAGCCTTCGCCTTGTCTAAAGCCCGTTTTACTCCCGCTGAATGAACAGATATTTAATACGATTGGTATTAAGCCCTACCCGAACTGTTATGCCATAAATAACGCTAGATGAATATCGTTAATTCAATAACTTGTTAAACTGCGCCAACCATGCAGGATGCGCAGGCCAGGCGGGGGCCGTGACTAACTTGCCATCGGTGATTGCCGCCGTCACCTCAATCTCGCAATACTCGGCGCCCGCTTGTTTCACCTCAGGCGCACAAGCTGGATAGGCAGACACTTTCTTACCGCGTACCACATCGGCCGCCGTCAGTAACTGCGCGCCATGGCAAATGGCCGCTATGGGTTTATCTTGGGCAGCAAATCCCGCCACTAAGTCAATCACCGCTGGGTTTAGGCGTAAATACTCAGGCGCACGGCCACCGGGAAGCAGCAGCGCATCGTAATCACTGGCGTTGGTACCGGCAAAGTTGCCATTTAAGGCAAATAAGTGCCCTGGTTTTTCGGTATAGGTTTGGTCGCCTTCAAAGTCATGGATAGCCGTTTTAATGGTTTGCCCCGCCACTTTATCAGGGCAGACAACCGTTACGCTGTGACCCACCATTTGCAGGGCTTGGAACGGCACCATTAGCTCATAATCTTCCACAAAATCACCGGCGATGATCAAAATATTGGCCATGAGAAACTCCTTTTATTCGATAAGGGAAAACGCAACATCGGATTTCACTCTACTCCGACCATTAAATTTAGGGTAATAGTGGAATACTACAAATTGGCGCAGCAGTTTCAGGCATTAAAAAAGCGCCCGCAGGCGCTTTAATCTAAACCATTAATATCAATTACTTATCTTTGGCTCTATCACAGTATGTTGCTGGCTATAACCATTTAATCCGCTATTCGCCGACTTCACTACATTTAAGGCTTCGGTAGTTAAGGCATTATTACCATTGAGCAGGTCGTTTAAGGTGCCAGACTCAGATTGCACTAAGCCCAACTCCCGCAGCATGGCATCCACCACAGGTGCATTGGCGCGGTAGTTTAACGCGGCGCTGGTCACTTGCTCGGCGATACCGCCTTGATGCGCGATAGCGCCATCAGCTCCCGATGCCAATTGATTACCTGTGCCATAACCTTGAAGAATTTTAATACCTTCAATGTTTTCTAATGGTTTAACCGCCTGCGCGACAATTTCAGGCAGTGCTTTTAATATAGCGAGGGATTTTTGCAGCGCAATTTGCTCATCACGCAGCACGTTTTCGGCTTCGTACAGAGCTTGTTTACCCGCCGCTTCTACCGCATAGACCTTCTCGTCGGCCTCGGCTTGCAGTTTTTTGGCATCGGCACTGGCACGGGCTTCAATCAGAATCGCGCTCGATCTATCTTCGGCGGCACGTTTTTCCGCCTCGGCTTGCACAGTCACGCCCACCGCATCGCGCTCCGCTTCTTTGCGCGCATCGATTACTTCAATCTCTTTACGACGATTCGCCTCAGCCACTTGGCGCACCGTAATAACCGCTTCTTCTTTCTCTACCTTGGTTTTTTCCGCTTCAGCGGCGCGGGCACGGGCGGCAGACTCTTCTTCCGACTTCGCGGCTACCGCGATGTGTTTTTCCTGCTCGGCGACTTCGATATCACGTTGCTGCTGAATACGGGCCTGTTCGATAGATTTGCGCTTTTCAATCTCACGGGTTTCGATGTCTTTAGTCTTTTCGATTTCCGCAGTTTCGATTGCGCGCTCTTTGGCAATCTCGGCTTCGCGTTCTTCACGGGACTTGTTTTCTTTTTGCTTAATAATTTCCGCTTTTTGCTCGGCACGCTTAAATTCGAGTGACTGTTGCTGCACCAAACGCGCTTCTTCTTCGGCCTTTTCAATCTCCAGCGATTCTTTTTCAGCCTCTAGGTTACGCTGCTCGATCTTGATGCGGTTTTCCTGCTGGATATCGTTGGTCTCTTTACGTTTTTCTTCGATGATCTTGGCTAAACGCGCACGGCCTTCGGCGTCGAATGCATTGTTTTCATTAAAGAATTGCAGATCAGTCTGGTCAAACCCCGTCAACGAAACGGATTCGAGTTCTAGCCCGTTTTTCTCGAGATCGTTGGCGACGTTATTCTGTACCCGCTGCACAAAATCGGCGCGCTGCTCGTGCATTTCTGTCATGGTCATTTCCGCCGCGACCGCACGTAACACGTCAACAAACTTAGATTCCATCAGCTTTTTCAGCTCTTCCACACGCGTGGTACGGGTACCTAAGGTTTGTGCCGCCATTGAAATGCCTTCAGCATTGGGCGCCACACGCAGATAGAAGTCGGCCTTCACATCGACGCGCATTCTATCCTTAGTGATCAGCGCATCTTTTTGGGTTTTCTCCACTTCGATACGCAGGGTATTCATATTTACTGCGATGGTTTCATGCAGCACGGGTAAGACGATTGCGCCGCCGTCCTTAATAATTTTTTCACCACCAAAACCCGTACGTACAAAGGCCATTTCCTTCGTCGCACGTTTATATAACTTGGCGAAAATCAGACCAATCACAATCAGGCCAATCAATACCATTCCGGCAACTAACAACACGAAGTTGCTCGAACTGGTTACATCGTTTAACACATCCATTTGCTTTCCTTTTTCGTTAATGGCTTTGGAAAATTAATTATCAAAGCGAGTCGCAGACCAGACTCTTCCTTCTCGTTTTAGCAGCACCACTTGCGTGCCGCTGGCAAACTCGATACCCGAGGTTTCGGGTTCGACTAATACATAATGTTTTTGTTGATGTTTATCGCGCACCACGGCTTCCGATGGCATGCCCTTCATGGCACAGCCTAAGGTGATAGTGCCGACATAACCGCTTAAATCATCAAGGGATATGGCGGTTGACTCATTCTTAGGGAGCAGATCGGCCAAGATCCGCCCGAGATAGCGACAGGCAAACGCACTACCAACCACGGCAATTGGTAAGGTAAAGAGTTGGGGTAACAAGACGCCCGTGAAAAGCAGGCTCAGGTAATTTGCAATATAACCGACAATCGCAAAGCTGGTCAGTGCCAGCACAAACCAGATAAGTAAGGGTAATCGATTTAGACACAACCAGCCCGCAATCCCCGTCAGGCCAGTACCGCCAATCTCGGCATCATAATCCACATCGGCGGGTACCCATTGGTCGAGCGCACTCATCATGCTTAACCCTATCACTAGGGCTAAGGCTTCAAACACACCAAGGACAAGCACGCAGGCGAAGGCAATAGTGTAAGGTAGGTTAGGCTGTTCAACTAAAAACGCCCACATAGTCATCTCCTTGAACGATACAGCATTCCATTTATTTCACTGTAATTATCAACTTACGAGTGACAGAATAGCAAGGCGAGCCTAGTTTCCAAACAAAAATTTACCCTAAAACGGATTTTGACTAAATCCCTGCTGCGCTAGAATCGCATGGGCCGTCATCGCGGACAGGGCCATATCGACACCCGGTAACAAAGAGGCGTTGTGTAAGTCAAAATAAGCGGCGCTCTGACCACAGATATAAAATTTTACCCCATGGGCTACTAAGGTTTTCACTAAGGCTTTATTGGGGTTTGGCGCCCCGTTATGCTGCTTGGCATAAAAACTATCGTCGGCTAAATCGCCAACGGCACTGCCATGCACCACCATCGCTAGCTCAATATCGCTTTCTTTCACGCCAGCAGCCACGTGCATATTGATAAAACGGGCAAGGCTATCGAGCTGACGATTCACTTGGCCGACATCGGCCGCCTTACTCATATCAAATGCCACCTTAAACTTCATCCCAGCGGGGATAGCAAGAGTACTTTCGACCTTAGCCACTTGGCCAAACTCGGGGATGGCGGTTCCAGGCGCAAAGCTGTCGGCTCCGGCATGGGCGGCACTGGATAACCCGACCAACAGCGCTATGGTCATGGCTTTAAGGGTTTTAGTGTGATGTGATTTTGGCTGCATGATATTATCATCCTGTTATTGTTATTTTTTCGTGCTAATAGATAACGACAGCACCTTAAGATTGAGTCTATGGATACCGCTATGAACACCAAAGAACCTACGCCAAGTTACGACAAACTCACGGCGCATTTCCAGAAAATTTCACATTTTGAACATTTTAGTGCGCTTGGTGATTGGGATCAGGCCGCCATGATGCCCCTCGGTGGCGGCAGTGAACGTGGTGATGCGATGGCAGAACTGGCATTACATATCCATAGCCTTAAAACGGCCCCAGAGCTTGGCGATAACCTCGCTCGAGCCTCACAAGAGGCGCTGAGCCCAGAGCAACAGGCCAATCTGAGGGAAATGCAATATCAGTATCAACAGGCGACCTTAGTACCCGGCGAGCTAGTACAGGCCAAAACCAAAATGGCCTACCAGTGTGAAAATGCGTGGCGCGAGCAACGCAAAAACAATGATTGGCAAGGTTTTAAACCGAATCTAAAAGCAGTGATCTCCCTCGCGAGGGAAGAAGCCTTAATTCGCGCGCAGGCGCTTAACATTTCCCCCTACGATGCCCTGCTCGATAAATTTGAGCCCGGCATGAGCACGGCAAAGCTCGAACAAACCTTTGGCGACTTAAAAACTTGGTTACCCTCTCTTATTCAAGATGTGCTGGCAAAACAAGCCAGTGAACCCAAGCTTACCCTTAATGGCCCCTTCGAAATCAAGGCCCAGCAAGCCCTTGGCCAAGCCGTGATGGCCTATTTAGGGTTTGATTTTAACCATGGCAGGCTCGATATCAGCAGCCACCCATTTTGTGGTGGAGTGCCTAGCGATGTGCGCATCACGACGCGTTATAATGAAGCCGATTTTAGCAGCGCTATCATGGGCATAGTGCATGAAACTGGTCACGCCCGTTATGAACAGGGCTTACCGAAACCATGGCGTGGTCAGCCCGCAGGATTGGCTCGCTCCATGGGCGTCCATGAGAGCCAAAGCTTATTTTGTGAAATGCAGCTCGGTGCCAATCCCGCGTTTTTACGCCAACTGCAACCACTGATTAAACAGCATTTGGGCTGCGAGTTCAGCGCCCAAGACTTAGCAAGACACTATACCCGAGTCAATCCCGGGCTTATCCGTGTCGATGCCGATGAAGTCACTTACCCTTGCCACATTCTATTGCGCTTTGAAGCCGAAAAAGCCTTTATCGACGGTAGCCTGAGTGTGGATGACCTTCCCGATTTTTGGTCAAGCCAGATGCAACAACTGCTTGGGATCAATACCGATGGTAACTATCGCGATGGTTGTATGCAGGATATCCATTGGGCCGTGGGTGAATTGGGATATTTCCCAAGTTATACCTTAGGCGCCATGTATGCCGCCCAATGCCGTTTTGCGCTGGAGCGAAACTTAGGCCCGATTGAAAACCTCATCGATAATGGGCAGTTATCCCAAGTATTTGACTGGCTTGGCAGCCACATTTGGTCCAAAGGATCATTACTGACAACGGATGAGCTCATCATTCAAGCCACTGGCGAACCGCTCAATAGCCAATATCTTGCTAAACATTTGAAGCAACGTTATTTGGGCTAAGCGTGGTAAGCAGTCTAGATAATCGCAGCACTGCCGAGTTTCAAAGCTTTTGCTGCGATTTGGGTATATAATCCCCAACTTATTTATTCACACTGTTTTGGACGGAAAAAGGTCGACCATGTTACTGCGTGCAATCACCCCAGAGGATTGGGATGCTATTTTACAGATCCAGGAAGAATGTTACTCCCAACTGGATCCTGAACCCCTGCATGTATTGCAAAGCAAGTGGCACGTCTCACCTCAATCCTGCTTTGTGTTTGAGGTGAATGAGGCGGTGGTGGGCTATTGCCTCGCCCATCCTTGGACCACCAATATGCCTCCCGCACTGTATGAGCCCATCACTGAGTTACCTAAAGCCGATACCTTGTATCTGCACGATATTGCCATCTCGGTAAAGGCCCAGGGTTTAGGCGCTGGCTCCAAGGCCCTAATGCGCTTAAAGCAGCTCGCGGATCGTTTTAACTTGAGCTCCCTCTCTCTGGTTGCGGTGCAAGGCGCCGATAGCTACTGGCGTAAAATGGGCTTTAAACCTAAAGCGATTGAGAAATGCCTTGGCAGCTATACCGACGATGCAATGTATATGATTTATAAGCTTAATCATCGAGAAGAATGATGAACCCCACCCTAACGACTATTGGTTTACTCTGTCTTAGCAATATTTTTATGACCTTTGCATGGTATGGACATTTAAAATCCTTAGGTTCAAAGCCTTGGATTATTGCCGCCTTAGTCAGTTGGGGCATCGCCCTATTTGAATACCTACTGCAAGTGCCCGCTAACCGCATCGGCTACACAGTGATGAATGTTGGCCAATTAAAAATCCTGCAGGAAGTCATCACCTTAAGCTTGTTTGTACCCTTCGCCTATTTCTATATGAAGGAGCCACTCAAACTCGACTATCTCTGGGCTGGCCTGTGTATCCTCGGTGCGGTGTATTTTATTTTTAGAAGCGAATTTAACTAATTCCAGACTTATTTCAGGACTTTTTCAGGAGAGAATCATGGCGCGTCAAGTGACTTACACCTTCAAAGGTGAGACGAAAACCATCGCCTTTAGTTATGATAAACACCGCGATTTATACGAAGCTGTGGCCGAGGCCGAAGGCATTGACTTAACCAAGTTTCTCGCGATGGAACAACAAATTGCCATGACCTCACGCAAAGGTGCCAAGGCTGAAAAAGACTATCGCAAGGTCGAATTTGCGCGCTTTGGTTTTAGCAATATCCACTTTGTACGTGATGAAGAACCCGAGGCCTAAGCCTTATCGTCATTTATCCATTTAGAATTAGGATTGCAGATGTTAAATGCTGAACATGCTAACTTTCCCCGTGCAGGATTCTTCCGCCGCTTAGGGGCAATGATCTATGATCTGCTGCTCGCAGTAGCCGTGTATATGTTTGCTGGCGCCATCGGCTTTGGTATTTTCTTCGGACTCACAGCCTCGGGCCTGATTAGCATGAATGGCTTTGAACATGTGTCCGACGCCCTCAATGGCACGCCGATTTACCATGGGATTTATCAACTCTGGTTAGTGCTCTGCGTAGGCACTTTCTATGCGCTTTTTTGGAGTAAGGGTGGTCAAACTCTCGGGATGCGCGCCTGGCGCCTTAAGATCCAACATCCTAATGGCCAAAATCTAAGCCTTATCACCGCCTATGCACGCATCGTCTGGTCATTACTCGGGATTGGTAATCTGTGGGTGCTGATAAACGACGATAAACTCGCACTACAGGATATGATGACCCGCTCTGAAGTGGTTGTTCTTTCTAAGGAAGCCAACCAAATGCGCAATTGGCATGGTGCATAAACTACAGGCGGTTAAATCATAGCGCTTAAACCTAGCACCTAAGCCTCACAACCGTGATTGAGCTAACATTGCCCCAATAAAAAACGACGCCATGGCGTCGTTTTTTATTACCCGTGTGTATCACCGCCGGATAAAGTAGAAGGCAATGCCGGTAAATAACAGACTCGGCGCGATGGCCCCCACGTAGGCCGGCAACTCATACACCATACTCATGGGACCAAAGATCTCGTTACTGATATAGAAGCTAAACCCAGCAACCACCCCAAGCAACACCCGCGCCCCCATAGTCACGGTCCGCAGCGGCCCAAACACAAAGGATAAGGCCACCAGCATCATCACCCCAACAGTGACAGGCTGCATCACCTTACGCCAGAGGGCTAATTCGTAACGGCTTGGATCTTGGCTGTTATTTTTAAGGTAATCTAAGTACCCCATTAAGCCGCGAATCGATAACGCCTCAGGCTTGACCGATACTACGCTGAGTTTGTCGGGCGTGAGGCTTGAGCGCCAAATATCTTCGTCTAAGTGTTCGAGCTTCACTTCGTCATAGCTTAAGTCAGTACGCTTTACATCCATAAGATGCCAGCTGTCCTTACTGAACAAAGCGCTCTTGGCATGCACCACATTTGTAAGCTTTAACTCACTGTTAAACTTATACAAAGTAATATTATTCAGCTTATCAATATCGGCGACTTCACCAATATTCACGAACAAATCGCCGTCTTTAGCCCAAATGCCTCGGTGGGATTTAATCAAACTACCGCCGGACAGTTTAATGGCTTGGAGTTCATTGGCCTTTTGCTCGGCCACTGGCGCGCCCCACTCACCCAATGCCATCACCATCAACATCAATGGCACTGCGGTTTTCATCGCAGATAAGGTGATCTGCAACCGCGACATCCCTGAGGCTTGCATCACTACTAGCTCAGAGTTCGAGGCCAGCATCCCCATGCCGATCAGCGCGCCTAGCAGCACCGCCATAGGGAAAAACATTTCAATATCGCGAGGCACGAGGAATAACACATAAATGCCCGCATCCATCATAGTGTAGGAACCACGCCCCACTAAACGCAGCTGGTCAACCCACTTAATGATGCCCGACAAGCCCGTCAGCACCAGCAAACACAGCGCCGAAGTGCTTAATAAAACTCTGGCGATATAAAGGTCTAAAATCTTCATGCGGCCACCTTTTTACGCGCCATTGCCGTCGATAAACGAGCAAATAAGGGTCTGTCTTTTCCTAGGAGTAAAATCCCCATAATGAGTGCCGACAAATGGATCCACCACATGCCTAAATATTGTGGGATCACCCCATCCTGCAAGGCTTTACGTCCCGCGACCATCAGGCCAAAGTAGCCAAGGTATAACAGCACCGCGGGGAGCATTTTGGCAAATTTACCTTGGCGCACATTGACTCGCGCCAGCGGCACGGCAATAAGTGTCATGATAGGAATCGCCAGCGGAATCGCTAAACGCCAATGGAACTCAGCCACGGCTTCAGGTCCTTCGACTTTCATCAATTCAGTCAGCGGTAATGCAGAGAGTTTACGGCGACGCTCATCGACCTGTTGCTCTTTGATTTGCATCTTATAGCCACCAAACTCAATCATTTGGTAGTCTTTCTGTTGTGGGCTGCCCTGATAGCGCACCCCATCATTGAGCTGTAACTGCTGCGAGCCGTTCTGATCTTCCAGTACCCGCCCGCCTTTAGCCACCACCACGTTGGTTAAACCAATTTCGTCATTTGGGTCGGGTAACTGGGCCACAAACACTTTATCCAAGTCGTTATCCTTGCCGATACGCTCGACAAACAACACAGCACGGCCGTTAGGACTCGCCTGAAAACGCCCTTGCACTAATGCGGCAAGACCCGCTTCGGATTGGGCTTTCTCGAGCACTTGGTTTTGTTGCTCCTCGGCCCAAGGCGCGACATAGAGGGATAAATAGCCAGTAAACAACATGTTGATAACGGCGAGGATCAACGTTACTCGGGTAACATACCATTCACTTACGCCAACACCGTGGAGAATGACCATTTCATTCTCGGCATACATGCGACCGTGGGCCATGAGGATCCCAAGGAACAAACTTAAAGGTAAAACGAGAACAACAAGATAGGGTAAGTTGAGGCCTATCAAGGTGGCGATAAGAGAAGCAGGAAATTCACCGTCTGAGGCGTCGGCCAATATGCGCACGAAATGCTGGCTAATAAAAATAGTTAACAGTACGAAAAGTACTGCAATTTGCGCCTTTAAAACTTCTCGAATAAGGTATCTAAATACAATCACAGGTAGGATCCGGTCTCTAAACTTATCTTTTTGCTGGTAACAGACTAACTTTCATGTAAACTGTTTACTTTTGGTAGTTTTCTGACCAGCTTCAGGGGTTCCTGGCAAACGATAAATGTCACGGATATTTCACAAAAACGTGACTCAAGTGCCGAGAATAAATCACCTTTGGAGTAATAACTTAGGCCCTTTTCGGGACAAGCAGACATTATCCAATAAATATAAAAATTTGTCTTTAAGAATCTAGGAGTGCTCATGGAGTTTAGCGTAAAGAGCGGTAGCCCCGAAAAACAACGCTCAGCCTGCATCGTTGTCGGTGTTTATGAACCCCGCCGTCTATCCGGCATCGCCGAGCAATTAGACAAGATTAGCGAAGGTTATATCAGTAATCTACTGCGTCGCGGCGATTTAGAAGGTAAGCCTGGCCAAATGTTATTACTGCACCACGTTCCTAACGTATTGAGTGAACGAGTGCTGTTAGTCGGTTGCGGCAAAGAACGAGAACTAGACGAGCGCCAGTACAAGCAGATCATCACTAAAACCATCAACACCTTAAATGAAACGGGTTCAATGGAGGCCGTGTGCTTCTTGACAGAGTTACACGTGAAAGGTCGTGATACCTATTGGAAAGTTCGCCAAGCGGTCGAGACAACCAATAGCAGTTTATATAGCTTCGATGCGCTCAAAACCCGTAAAGGTGAGACCCGTCGTCCGCTGCGCAAGTTAGTGTTTAATGTCCCAACTCGTCGCGAACTGACCTTAGGTGAGCGTGCGATTGAGCACGGCATGGCCGTTTCTGCCGGTATGCATTTATGCCGCGATGTGGCTAACATGCCACCAAATATCTGTAATCCAGCCTATTTAGCCTCTCAAGCTCGCCAATTGGCCGAAGTTCACGAAAACCTGCATGTCACGACTGTGGGCGAAGAGCAAATGGCGAAACTCGGCATGAACTCTTACCTTGCCGTTGGCCGTGCCAGTGCCAATGAATCCATTATGACAGTGATGGAATACAAGGGTGCAGTCGATAGCACAGAGAAACCTATCGTATTGATTGGTAAAGGATTAACCTTCGACTCAGGCGGTATTTCATTAAAACCGGGCGAAGCCATGGATGAAATGAAATACGACATGGGAGGCGCAGCTGGTGTTATCGGCACCATGAAAGCCATCTGTGATATGAAGCTGCCCATCAACGTCGTCGGTATTCTCGCGGGTTGTGAAAACATGCCATCGGGCAATGCTTATCGCCCAGGTGACATTTTAACCACAATGTCGGGTCAGACCGTTGAAGTCCTCAACACCGACGCCGAAGGCCGTCTGGTACTGTGTGACGTATTAACCTATGTTGAGCGTTTCGACCCAGAGCTAGTGATCGACACGGCAACACTGACGGGCGCCTGTGTGATTGCCTTAGGCAAACATGCCTCAGGCCTGTTCTCATCACACAACCCTCTGGCACACGAGCTACTCAATGCAGGTGAGCAGAGTGGTGACCGCGCATGGCGCATGCCTCTGTGGGATGAGTACCAAGATATGCTCGATAGCCCATTTGCCGATATGACCAACTTAGGTGGTCGTCCAGCGGGCGCGATTACTGCGGCTTGTTTCCTGTCTCGTTTCGCCAAGAAGTACAACTGGGCTCACTTAGATGTGGCCGGTACTGCCTGGAACAGCGGCGCGAATAAAGGTTCAACCGGTCGCCCTGTGCCAATTTTGACTCAGTTCCTGATCAATCGAGCTGGCGTAGAATTAGGCGAGTAATCGCTAATAGCACTGAAAAGGCGAAGAATTTCTTCGCCTTTTTTATTGGGCTCGAAGGCGAAATGACGATTGGCTCAGGAATAATTGCAACCTAGCAACGAGAAGATGAAAGAAAATCGCGATTGAATAATTTTTGATTGACAGCCACGCCCTCGCCCTTTAGTTTTACTCCCTATGAAAACAAATACCGCAGCTTTTTTTACTTTCTTTTTTACACCCCCACTCTAGGAGGCGGATTTACTGTGTAAAAACGAAAGTAAAAATCCAAAGCCTCCCACTGGGAGGCTTTTTCGTCTTAAACGCTCGATAATACGGTGGCAAATGAGGTCAGAATGCAAAAACCACAGCCTTTAAATCAAACGCGAGAACAAATTACTCACCTCGACAATGAGCTTCTCTCGTTACTCGCCGAACGTCGACGCCTAAGCCTTGAAGTGGCCCGCAGTAAAGAAGTAGATGTGAGACCCATTCGCGACACCCAAAGGGAAAAAGAACTGCTGACAAGATTAGTCACCGCTGGCCGAGAAAAAGGCTTAGATGCCCATTACGTGATTTCACTTTATCAAAGCATTATCGAAGACTCAGTCCTCAACCAGCAGGCTTATCTCCACGGCCGCGCGAATCCTGAAACGCAAAAACAACAATACTGTATCGCTTACCTTGGCGCCCGCGGCTCCTACTCTTACTTGGCCGCCTCTCGCTATTGTCAACGTCGTCAGGTTGAGATGCTCGATTTAGGCTGCCAAAGTTTCGATGAGATTGTCCAAGCCGTTGAGTCAGGCCACGCCGACTATGGCTTTTTGCCGATTGAAAACACTTCGTCCGGCTCAATCAACGAAGTGTATGACGTGCTACAACATACGAGTCTGTCCATCGTAGGCGAGACGACTATCGAAGTCAGCCATTGCCTGTTGGGTAAACCGGGCAGCAAACTGAGCGATATCAAAACTGTTTATGCCCATCCGCAGCCAATTAGTCAGTGCAGCCGTTATCTGAGCCAGCACAAGGACTTAAGACTGGAATATTGCTCAAGCAGCGCCGAAGCGATGGAGAAGGTCAATCAATCTGCCGACAATAGCGCCGCTGCGATTGGTAGCACCGAAGGTGGCGCGCTGTACCAACTCGAGTCGATTGAGTCAGGCCTTGCAAACCAAAAGATTAACCAGAGCCGCTTTATCGTGGTGGCTCGAAAAGCCGTAGCCGTACCCGAGCAATTGCCCGCTAAAACCACCCTGATCATGGCCACAGGCCAAAAGGCAGGGGCGTTGGTAGAAGCCCTGTTGGTGCTCAAGGCGCATCAATTGAATATGAGCAAACTCGAATCTCGCCCTATTCCAGGCACGCCGTGGGAAGAAATGTTCTATCTGGATATCGATGCCAATATCTCCAGCGAAGCCATGCAGCAAGGGCTAAAGCAGCTCGAGAGGATCACGCGCTTTATCAAAGTATTAGGATGTTATCCCTGCGAAACCGTCAAACCGACGCAACTCAGTAATAGCCAATTACTCATTGAGCCGAACACCTCAAAAGCTGAGGTGATAAGCACGGTGAGCCTTGACCCGTCGCCCTATCGCTTCAGTAAAGCGTACAAGGCGCAGGCGAGTGAAATTCACTGCGGCCCCTTTACCATTGGCGCAGGCTATATTGGTGCTATAGCCAAAATCACGTTGAGCAAAAGCCTACTGCAGCAAGAGTCGTCACAGGCCGCCTTATCCGCCTTTGAGCGTAGAGTAAAACAGCTAAAAGAAGCGGGTTTCCAAGCGGTGATTTTAGATGGATGTCACTCACTCGCCTCGGCCAAAGCCATCATCCCTAAGCTGCGCCAAACCCTACATCAGTATGATTTGCTCTGTGTCATCGCCATAGAACAGGCGACGGATATGCCATTGGCGACTAGTCATGCCGACATGCTGTTCTTAACGGGCAAACAAATGTTTAATCAATCCTTGCTGACTCAGGCAGGCACCCTGCCGATTCCGCTATTCCTCGAACGTAACGATATGGCAAGTTATGAGGAGTTTATGGCGGCAACGGAGACGATTTTAAGTCAAGGTAACCAACAGCTTATCCTATGTGACTCGGGCATTCGTACCTATAACAATGCCAACTTACCCACTTTGGATTTAGCAAGCCTTATCCAAATCAAGGCCAATAGTCATCTCCCTATAGTGATTAATCCTTGTTATGCCATCAGCGAAGATGCGCTGCTACTGCAAACTCAAGGGATTAAACAGCTCAAAGCCGATGGTCTAGTGCTGAATTGCTCCCTCGAAGAAGATAAAGCACATAACACACTGGCGCTGATGGCCGAGGTCGTCAGGGAGTTATATCGCTAATTTGCGCGAATAACGATACCAAAGAACATACAGCCACGAATATCGTGGCTGTCTTGTTTAGGGCTTTTAGGCTTTTAGGATTTTAGGCCTCAAGCTTAAACGCAGCAGGGCTAGGTTCGCTAAAGCGCAATCTGGCTATTGGTATCTGTTGCCACCGCATTACTGCGGCGAATTAACCCCGTCATACTCGAGCCCTGCACTAGGATTGAAAACACCACCACGGCATAGGTCATCACGAGCAGTAGCTCTCGCAGCTCGACACCGCTTTGTGAATCGATAATAACGCCCTCGGGTAAACTCATCGCCATGGCCAAGGCTAAACCGCCTCTGAGCCCACCCAGATAAGTATCGACTCGGCATAGGGATTGTAAGACTTAACCAACCTAAATCCGATATACGGCAAATATACACTCACCGCCCGCGCCGTTAACACCAATGGAATAGCCACTAACATAAACCACCATAATGGCGCCTTAAAGGTGACGAGCAGGAGTAATAATCCCAGCAGAAGGAACAGCAACGCATTAAAGAAGGACTCTATCAGTGACCAAAAAGTGTAGAGTTTCACCCGCTCATGGCGCACAAAATACTTAGGCACGCTGTAGTTGCCGATAATCATCCCCGCACTCACCATCGCCAGTGGCCCCGACACCCCTAATACTTCGGCGATAACATAACCCGCCGTCGGGATCAGTAAAGTAACCAACATCAGCTGAGTTTCTTCCTCACAGTAGCGAAAGAAATGGTGCAACAATACACCCAGCGCTGCACCATAAACGATGCCCCCTAGCGCCTCTTGAACAAACAATAACGAGATTTGCGAGAAGGTCAGCGGCTCAGTTGAAAAGGCTAGATGGGAGATGGCAACAAAAATCACCAGCCCAATGCCATCGTTAAAGAGCGACTCCCCTTCCACCTGAATCGCAATATCTTCGGGCGCGCCCATCTTCTTCAAAATGGCTAATACGGCAATCGGATCTGTGGGTGAAATTAAGGCGCCAAAGAGCAAACAATGGCTTAAGACCAAGGGCAATCCCAACATGGGAGCTATGTAGTAAAGCAAACCACCGACGATAAAAGTCGAGAGCAAGGTACTGACAAAGGCAAGGATGAGGATTTCCCATTTCTGATGCCTTAAGATTTTTAAGCGGATCTGTAATGCCCCAGCAAACAAGAGAAAACCTAACATGCCATTGAGCAATAAGGCTTGAAAGTCGAGTTTCTCCAGCCCTGCCACAAAGTAACCATAAACATTACCGCCAAGTGCTTTACCCCCCAACAATAGCAACAGACTCATGCCCAAGGCTAATGCGGTAATGGCGACGGTTTCTTGCAGCTTATGTAAACGTGAAGATGCCACTGAGGTGACTAAGGCTAACGCACAGAGAATACACAGAATTTGATAACTAGACATTAGAGCCTCTTATCTCGTTAAGATGAAAAGACTCTAGCATAAGTTTTAGACTTCTAAACCATCCAATAGACTTAACCAGCCTTTAATTATCCGATGACAAAACCAAATAATACCAAAGAGATAAATCGAAAGACTAAGCCAAGTAATCGGCAAGCAATAACCTAATATTAAGAGTCCTAAAAAAATCATATTAGAATGGCGTTGCCAACGCAGGTGCGAAGCTAGCACCGCATTGCCTTGAGAGTGTCGCTGAGACAAGTTAATAAACAAGCTCAGCAGCACAGGAAGCAGTAACAACGGAAAGCCGGACATTAAGGCGTAAAGTAAATGGCCTAAGCTGCGATCTTCAATTTTTGCGGCATAAGTGGTTGTCGTTGTCATTGAGAGACTCCAGCCAGACGATGGGACTGGGCGTTACTCCGCCCTCGTCTTTAACCTTACGTTCTCGCAGACATAATCGCAACTAAGGCGCAAAAATATTTCCACGCTAGGTCTTTTAAACCACCGATGTTTTGAATCAACCTATGCCCTTCAAAGGCTAGGGCGTGTTGACGCTTCGAGATTAGATTTTGTTCGTTCTGGCAAGCACGTGCTCGCGAAACGAGGAATGATGTGTAGTTATTCTACTCAAATGACGAGTGACAAAGAGTAAGGGCTTGCCAGACTAACCCTTCGGGCAGCATTTGGCTGGCTTTTCTGCCGCGTTATCGTCCGTTTATGTAGAATAACTACACTGCACGGACTTTGCCTTGCATAAAAGCTAGCCAAATTGCCGCAAAAATAACCCTGAAACGTCAACACGCCCTAATGTCAGGTCAGAGACAGCGTTACATCCGATTTGAGTTTAGTCGAGCAAGCTAACACATATCCGGCTTCGATTTCGCTAGGTGTTAAGGTCATGCTACTTGTGGACTCGGTCTCCCCTTCGAGCACCTTGCATTTGCACGCGCCGCATACGCCCGAACGGCAGGCCGCAATAATCGGTAAGCCTTCGGCTTCAATCCCCTCAAGCAAGGTTTGCTCGGCCGTTAAAGCCCGCTTTTTATCGCCAATGGATAACATAAAGCTGTTACTGCCACTCACAGGAGCCTCAGTCTGCATTTCAGCCTGTTTTACGCGGGATTGCGCCTCTTTCACCGCAGTGGCAAAACTCTCGTGATACAGCTGAGTCATATCGAAGTTAAGCTCAGCTAGAATCGTTTTGACCGCCTGCATATAAGGCTCTGGCCCGCACAAAAACACGGTTCGCTCGGCAAAATCGGGGACTAAATCTCGTAGATTATCGGCACTTAAACGGCCGACATCATGCAATACCGCCTCGGGATGCCAAGCCGTGTCAGCGGTGACATCCTCCACAATATAACGCAGGTTAAAATCTCGATGGCGCGTAGCCATGGTCTCTAATGAGGTTTTAAAAATAATATCGGCCTGGGTGCGAGCGCTATGCACAAAGGCAATGTCGGCATTCATTTGGCTGTCGGTTAAATAACGCGACATCGAATACATGGGCGTAATCCCACAGCCAGCACTCAAAAATAGGTATTTTTTGGCAGGAATATCAAACAGATTAAACTGCCCCGTTGGCGGCAGGACTCGTACCGTTTGCCCCGGTTGTAAATGATCAATCAAGTAATTCGACACCAGTCCGCCATCGACTCGCTTAATGGTTAACATTAAGGAATAGGGTCTCGAAGGGGTTGAGGACAAGGTGTAACTGCGGCAAGCCTGCTCACCGTTGATCTCTAGCACTAAGGTCATAAATTGCCCCGGCTTATAATCAAACTTCATCGGCTCACCCGCTTGAAAGCGAAAACTCACAACATCGGCGGTTTCGTTCCAGCGCTCCACACACACTAACTGGCTAAAGCCCACAACACTTGCAGGCGCAGAAGATAAAACGGGACTTGGCATGATATTTTGCATAGTACTGATATTCATCGTCTTTGTATCCATAACACTGCGGCTTTAGCGCAAAGCCGCAGTGACTCCATGCATCAATCGGCCTAGGCCACGTTCAGCATGGTCTTCAGATCGGCTTCAACTGTGGTGGTGTTACGCAAACCAAATTTTTCTTCCAAAATTTTGGCAAGATTGGCCGTTAAAAACGCTGGCGGCGTTGGGCCGGTGCGGATGTTTTTCACCCCGAGCGATAACAGCGTCAGCAGCACGACAATGGCTTTTTGCTCAAACCATGAAAGCACGAGATTCAATGGTAATTCATTGATATCGCATTCAAAGATTTGTGATAACGCGATAGCCAACTGGATAGCCGAATAGGCATCGTTACATTGGCCAATATCGAGTAAGCGCGGAATACCGTTGATATCACCAAATTCCAACTTGTTGAATTTGTACTTACCACAACCTAAGGTCAGGATGACGGAATCCTTTGGCGCCGATTTCGCTAAATCGGTGAAATAACTCCGCTCCGACTTATCACCATCACAACCACCGACTAAGAAGAAGTGTTTGATAGAACCGTTTTTCACGTTTTCCACCACAGTCGGGGCTGCGGCCATTAAGGCATTTCGGGCAAAACCGATAGTGATATTGTGAGGGATTTCATCGTATTGGAAGCCATCGAGTGCGAGCGCCTTGTCGATCACAACTGAAAAATCATCCCCAATTACATGGGTCACACCAGGCCAACCCACGATACTGCGGGTAAAGATACGGTCGCTGTATTGGCCCACATTCGGGTCAATAATACAGTTTGAGGTCATCACTACGGCGCCGGGGAAATTAGCGAATTCTTTTTGCTGGTTCTGCCAGGCACTGCCGTAGTTACCTACTAAGTGGGCATATTTTTTAAAGGCAGGATACGCAAGCGCGGGGAGCATTTCTCCATGGGTATAAACATTAATGCCCTTGCCCACGGTTTGCTCGAGGATAAGCTCCAAGTCCTTCATATCATGGCCAGAAACCAGAATCGCTTTTCCCTTAACGGCTTTAGTATTGACGACAGTCGGTTCAGGATGACCAAAGGCTTCGGTCTCGCCCGCATCGAGCATGGCCATGATGCGGTAGTTCAGTTGACCAATATCCATAGCTGTGGTGAACAGTTTGTCAGCATCGACACTCGGCTCACCGAGAAACGCCATAATCTCATGGAAGCGACCAGCAATCTCAGCATCGGTTTTACCTAAAACACGGGCGTGCTCCATGTAAGCCGCCGCCCCTTTAAGGCCATATAAGCACAGCAGTCTCAGCCCAAGGATATCTTCGTGGACCTCATTTTTATCTTTATTGAGTAAGGCGACTGGTGCTTGAGACAACATTTCAGGCTTGTTGGTGCCCAATACAAATTGCGCCACAGGGGGGAGCGATTCAGCCTGTTTACCCGCAGCTTCACACGCCGCTTCATAGGCATTTTTTAAACTCTCACGGTACTCAGCCGCCTGCTGGGCGTAGGCGATGATGCGTTCATCATCGAAGTTGACGTTGGTTAAGGTCGAGAAAAAAGCTTTAGGAACAAAGGTATCCACCTCAGGGTTAATAACGCCCAGTTCACGCGCCTTAGTCGCATACACTGAAACACCCTGCAGCATATAGATTAACAAGTCTTGCAGATCCGAGGTCGCGGCCAATTTGCCGCACATGCCCTGGGCATAGCTACAACCGTTGCCAGCTGGGGTACGAATAGTTTGCTCACACTGAATACAAAACATGGATAGACTCCTAATTTAAATTCATGCTTTATTTTTACATGTTTAAAATAAGTCTACCGAAACCGTAAATAAGCGATAGCCTTTTCTTGGCTCGAATGTGAGATCTTAGAGAGAGATCACCTTCAGCAATTGCTAATTAACACAGTGATGCCCGCCTGAAACAACTAAAAAAAATGCCCATCAAAGATGGGCATTTTATGGCTAACTCATTCATTATCAGTTTGTTTTCATATCACTGACCGATTGCAGCATCATGCGGCTTTCACGCTGAAACTGAGGTGCAAAATCACCAAACCATTTTGCCACCGTTTGGAACTGGCTAATAAACGCGTCTCTATCGCCCCGCTTCAGCAGCTCTAATGCCTCGCGGTAGTTATCCAAATAATCGCCAATCGCATGCTGACTATCCTGCTGGGCAAAAATAATATCGGCATAGAGTTCTGGGCTTTGGGCAAACAAACGGCCAACCATGGCGAGCTCTAAGCGATAGATAGGTGAGCTAAATTGCAGCAGGGTTTCAATATCCGCCTCTTCTTTGCAAAGATTCAAGCCATACACAAAGGTCGAGAAGTGGCGCATCGCCTGTACCAGCTGCATCGCATTATCGTGACGCTCAGGCTCAGCTTCGACAATCCGCGCGCCCCAAATCCCAATTTGCTCGAGCAACCATTGGTATTTATCGGCTTCGCGGCCATGGCACACCACCACCACCTGTTTAGCCAAACTGCCGACATCGGGGCCAAACATGGGATGAAACCCGACAACAGGCCCCTTATGAGCAGCCAACATGGCATTCATGGGTTCAGTCTTGATCGAGGTTAAGTCGGCTAAGATACATTCCTGCGGTAATTGGGTCAGTTTTTCACGGATAATGTCGCAGGTGATGGCGATAGGCACAGTCACCAATACCAATCCGGCGTCGGCAAATAAGGTTTGGGCTTGCTGCCAGTCGTCTTTATCCAGCACTTTGACCTGGTAGCCCGAGAGCGACAGCATTTGTTGAAACAATCCACCAAGCTGGCCCTTACCACCAACAATCACGACCGAACCGAGATCGTTTTTCACTTGCTTAAAGCCGACATCCTTCTCGTTGAGATAGGACTCACGCATCAAGCGGCGCAAAATATCTTCAATCAGTTGCGGCGCAATCCCCATGGTCTTGGCTTCTTCGCGGCGTTTTGCCAGCATTGCCGCTTCGCGTTGCGGCGCATAAATCGGCAGTCCTGCGGCGTGTTTAACCGTGCCCACCTGCGCGACTAAATCTAAGCGTTTACGCAGTAAATGCAGCAATTGCTGGTCGACACCATCGATGAGGCCGCGAAGGTGTTCTAATTCAGTTGTGGTTTTTTCGTTCATCTTATCAGTCCACTACACACCTAAAGTCAGGTGTTTAAACATTCGGCTCTTAAGATTGACTCTTAAGCATTGGCCACTTTGAGCATATCGAAACGCGTTGCTAATACCGAAGATAACTTCGATGCGCCCTCACGTAAAACGCTTTCGGTTTTTTCCCAATTAATACAGGAGTCTGTCACAGAAACCCCATAGGCCAATTCGCTCAATGGTTTATCACAACTTTGATTACCTTCATTTAAATGGCTTTCTAACATCACGCCAATGATGGACTTATTGCCGTTGTAGATTTGGTTAAATACATCTTCACACACGGGGACTTGCCTTGTGTAATCCTTAGAGGAATTACCATGGCTGCAATCGATGATAAGGCGCGCATTGAGTTTGGCCTTATGAAGCTGCGCCTCACATTCAGCCACACTTGCAGCATCGTAGTTTGGCGTTGCGCCGCCACGGAGGATCACATGCCCATCTGGGTTTCCCGCGGTTTGCAATAACGCCACTTGGCCCTGTTGGTTAATCCCCATAAATCTGTGGCTGCTGGCCGCCGATTTCAGCGCGTTAATGGCTACATCGAGCTTTCCGTCTGTGCCATTTTTAAAGCCGACTGGCATAGATAAACCCGACGCCATTTCCCTGTGGGTTTGCGACTCAGTCGTACGGGCACCAATGGCTGACCAAGTCACTAATTCTGAGATGTACTGCGGGCTGATAGGATCGAGCGCTTCGGTTGCCACAGGCAGTTCGAGTTCTGCCAGCCAAATCATCAGCTCACGGGCCATCTTTAAACCCTTCTCGACATCGAAGGACTCGTCCATATCAGGATCGTTAATCATCCCCTTCCAACCCACTGTGGTACGTGGCTTCTCAAAGTAGACTCGCATCAAGATGTAAAACTCATCGCTGAGTTCATCGTGGAGTTGTTTAAGCTTTAAGGCGTATTCCTTGGCGGCATCGATATCATGGATAGAACAAGGTCCGGTGACGATAAGCACACGGTTATCGCGCTTATGGACAATATCCGCCACGGTTTTACGTGCATTGAGGATATAACGATACGCGTGCTCAGAGAGTGGCAGAGCCGCTTTTAGCTCCAGCGGTGTAATAAGAACTTTCTCTGAACTGATGTGTACGTTATTGATCGTATCCTGTTGCATGCTTACCACCTAAAACTGAAGTCATATCCCCACGCTATCAGGAGTCTGGATCTCAAACCGCTGCGGGGAAGAATAAATAGCCGAGGCCACCATGTAATATCGTAATGATACGCCATTACAATGAGCGACCAATATGCCTATTAATTGGCAGAAGATCAAGGAAGAATTTAATAAAATCGGCACTTAACTCGAAACACACTCGAAATGGCTAAAAAGACAAACTGCAGGTAACAAAAAACCGCCACGAGGGCGGTTTTCTGTGCGAACACTACGTCTTGTTTTCTGTAGCGGGTACTATTACTTAGTAGCCAGCTTTTCACGGATACGTGCAGATTTACCTGAACGATCACGTAAGTAGTACAGTTTGGCGCGACGAACGCGGCCACGACGCTTAACTTCAATGCTAGCGATCAGAGGGCTGTGCGTTTGGAATGCACGCTCAACACCTTCGCCATTAGAGATTTTACGTACTGTGAATGCAGAGTGCAGACCACGGTTACGTTTAGCAATTACAACGCCTTCGAAAGCCTGTAAACGCTCTTTATCACCTTCTTTAACACGAACCTGAACTACTACTGTATCACCAGCACCAAACGCAGGTACGTCTTGTTTCATTTGCTCATCGTTGAGCATTTTAATGATGTTGTTCATAACTTACTCCGTTCTAGAATTAACTGAGCTACGACTAAGCATTCTTGTCCATTGCTTCAACGAACTGCGCTAAAAGAGTCGATTGTTCGTCAGTCAGAGCTAGATTTTCAAATAATTCTGGCCGTCTTAGAAAAGTCCTACCAAGGCTTTGCTGCAAACGCCAGAGTCTAATTTGTTCGTGGTTGCCACTTAGCAGTACTGCGGGTACATCGAGTCCATCCAGACTTTCAGGGCGCGTGTAATGAGGACAGTCCAGTAAACCGTCGGAGAAAGAATCTTGCTCCGCCGAAGCTTGTTTTCCTAGCACGCCAGGAACCAATCTCGATACTGCATCTATCAAGGTCATTGCAGGTAATTCGCCGCCCGAAAGCACGTAATCCCCAACCGACCATTCTTCATCCACTTCCGTTTGAATGATGCGTTCATCAATACCTTCGTACCGACCACACACCAGAATCAACCGGGATGATTCAGCCAACTCAGTAACGCCTTGCTGATCCAGCTTGCGTCCTTGAGGTGACAAGTAAATCACCTTTGCCTCTTCGCCTGCCGCCGCTTTCGCAGCATGGATGGCATCGCGTAAGGGTTGCACCATCATCAACATTCCGGGACCACCGCCGTAAGGCCTGTCATCTACCGTACTGTGTCTATCATGGGTGAAATCGCGAGGATTCCACGTGTGCAACTCAAGCAGACCGTTCTTCACGGCACGACCCGTAACCCCAAAGTCTGTTACGGCACGAAACATTTCTGGGAACAGGGTTATTACCCCTAACCACATATGTTGTACCTCGACTTAAAAGTCAGGATCCCAATCCACTAAAATCTGTTTACCTTGGACATCCACCTTTAAGATGAATTGCCCAGGGACAAAGGGAAGCATACGTTCCACTTTGCCGAAGCTATCTTTCGCGTTGGCTTTCACTAAAAGCACGTCGTTCGAACCAGTTTCCACGATTTGATCAACAACACCCATGTTATAGCCATTGGTATTAATCACTTCACAACCGATGAGGTCACGCCAATAGAACTCGTCTTCTGGCAAATCGTTCATCTGCTCTGGCAGGATCCCAATTTCGCAATTGGTGAGCATTTGTGCTCGCTCCCGCGTGGTGACACCTTCAAGCTCGGCGACAACCGCCTTGCCTTGGTAACGCCACTGAATGACTTTTACTTCACGCCATTCACCATTTTCTTTAATAAGCCAAGGTGAATAGTCAAAGATACCTTCAACAGAATCGGTATAGGCGGTGATTTTCAGCCAACCTTTAATGCCATGACAGGAGCCTAATTTCCCCAGTACGACTGGCTGTTGGTTACTGCTCATCAATCTATACCTTAACGCTATTAAGCAGCTGCTTTAGCGTCTTTGATCAATTTTGCTACGCGATCAGTTGTCGCAGCGCCGTTCGCAACCCAGTGCTCAACGCGAGCTAGGTCTAAACGTAAAGTTTCTTCTTGGCCACGAGCCAATGGGTTGAAGAAACCAACACGCTCAATGAAACGACCGTCACGAGCGTTACGGCTGTCAGCAACAACGATGTTGTAAAATGGACGCTTTTTAGCGCCACCACGAGCTAAACGAATGGTAACCATGCGTTTTCAATCCTCTAATGATTTGCTTGAAGCAAAAATAAAAACTGGAACCCCGTGTTCGCGAAGAGTCCCAGATAGAAAGCCGGAAGATTTTACCTGACTTTTCAACGAATGCAACCAAATCTGGCGATTATTAAACCTGCCTTAGGATTGCCCGCCTCATTTCAAATAGAATCAACCAACTGATAAAACATCAACTTTGATGAAAATCGCCAGAATTAACGGCCAGGAAATTTCATGCCGCCTGGCATCATGCCACGCATTCCGCGCATCATCTTCTGGATGCCGCCCTTGGCCGACATCTTTTTCATCATCTTTTGCATTTGGGTAAACTGTTTCAATAAACGGTTCACGTCTTGAATTTGCGTACCAGAACCCGCAGCAATACGGCGCTTACGTGAGCCCTTGATTAAATCGGGGTTTTTGCGCTCTTTTGCCGTCATTGAGTTAATGATGGCTTCCATTTGACGGGTCATTTTACCGTCTTGGATTTGCGCTAGGGCATCGGGTGGCAATTGACCCACACCGGGCAGCTTTTCAATCATGCTCATCATGCCGCCCATGTTTTTCATCTGCTGTAGCTGCTCGCGGAAATCTTCAAGATCAAAACTGCCGCCCTGCTTCACTTTAGAAGCCAGCTTCATCGCCTTGTCTTTATCGACACCGCGCTCAACTTCTTCGATAAGCGATAATACGTCGCCCATGCCGAGAATACGTGAGGCGATACGGTCTGGATGGAAAGGCTCTAGGGCATCGGTCTTCTCGCCGACACCGAGGAATTTAATCGGCTTGCCGGTAATGTGGCGAATCGATAATGCCGCACCGCCGCGCGCATCACCGTCGACCTTAGTTAAAATCACACCAGTGAGCGGCAGCGCTTCGTTAAAGGCTTTGGCCGTGTTTGCCGCGTCTTGACCCGTCATGGCATCGACCACAAACAGTGTCTCAATCGGTTTAACCGCCGCGTGCAGCGCCTTGATTTCATCCATCATGGCTTCATCGACGTGCAGGCGACCCGCGGTGTCGAGGATCACCACATCGATAAATTTAAGCTTAGCGTGGGCAATGGCGGCCTTGGCGATATCGATTGGCTTTTGGCTCACATCCGATGGGAAAAACTCCACATCGACTTCGGTCGCTAAGGTTTCTAGCTGTTTAATCGCCGCTGGGCGGTAAACGTCGGCACTGACGACCAGAACCGATTTTTTATGGCGCGTACGCAGCAGCTTACCTAATTTGGCAACGCTGGTCGTTTTACCCGCACCTTGAAGGCCCGCCATCATCACCACAGCTGGCGGCTGAGTGGCTAAATCCAGCGCTTGGTTGGCCTCGCCCATGGATTTTTCAAGTTCACTTTGAACAATCTTAATAAAGGCTTGACCAGGACTTAAGCTCTTCGCCACTTCCTGACCAACGGCACGTTCTTTTACATTGTTAACGAATTCACGCACCACAGGCAGGGCAACATCGGCCTCCAGCAGCGCCATACGCACTTCGCGCAGGGTTTCCTTAACGTTTTCTTCGGTTAAGCGACCACGGCCACTGATATTTTTCAGCGTGCGTGACAGTCTGTCGGTTAGATTCTCAAACATCGTCCTGCTCTATACCTTTAGGATCTCGATTAATGGGCTGTATTATAACGATGCGGGCGCATTATGCTACTGCTATGCCCTACTTGCGTTAACTTCGGCAACTAACCTGCTTTAGGTCATATTTTGCGATTCGCCTACGACTATTTACGTCTAACAATAAGAATCTGCTAAATTTTGCAACTTATGTCACTGCCCATTTGCCGACGGCTCATGTTATTCTAGGCAAAATATTGATCTGTATGCCCCGTTTTCAAGGCACCATTAACAACACGAATAGGTTAATTACCCATGGTCATTTTTTCTGCCTCAGCCATGTTTTTTTATTGCATCGCATTGGTATTAGTGACAAGTCGACTGTTCCATCCTGAAGGCCCTAATCGCAAGGCCGTTGCCGGTGTCGCGGCCATCGCCGTGATTTTGCACGCTGCCGCCCTTTCTCAAGCGATTTTTACGACCGATGGACAAAACTTCAGCCTCACTAATGTGATCTCCTTAGTGAACTGGATCATCGCCTTCACCTTTACTGTGATGATGTTTAGGCTAAAAGTGATTGTGGTTGTGCCCGTGGTTTACGCCTGTTCTGTGCTCTCTGTGGCCCTACTCTGGTTATTGCCGCCTAAGTTTATTACTCACTTTGAGCTGTATCCTGAGGTTTTGGCCCACGTAGTGCTCTCTCTTATGGCATACAGCGCCCTGATGATCGCCGCCCTGTACGCGATTCAGCTGGCGATGATCCAAAATAAACTCAAGAAGAAACAATTAATGCTAAGCCCTGGCATTCCGCCGCTGATGACAGTAGAAAAACAGCTCTATCATCTTGTGATTATTGGGGTGATTTTACTGAGTTTATCCCTCGCCACTGGTTTTATCTTCCTCGATGATATGTTTGCCGATGGCAAAGGCCATAAGGCGATTCTGTCTATCATCGCGTGGTTTGTGTATATCGCCATGTTATGGCAGCAGTATTGGGTTGGCTGTAAAATTCGCACAGCGGTCATTTACACCTTAACGGGCGCGACCTTGTTATCCTTAGCTTATTTTGGCGCACGGATTGTCAAAGAGTTAATTCTTAGTTAATAATTCCAAGTCAGCTTAGGCGCTTATTCCCTGAGCTGACTTGACACCCCGTTTATTTCTCGGTATCAACTTAACCTTATCGGCCTGATTGGAGCCTATTTTTGGACGCTATATCGACAAGCGCACTCCTCATTTTCTTACTAGTGCTTATCCTTTGTTCTGCCTACTTTTCAGGTTCTGAAACCGCCATGATGACCCTTAACCGTTATCGGTTAAGACATCTCGCCTCAAACGGCCATAAAGGTGCCATTCGCGCCCTCAAGTTGCTCGAACGTCCTGACCGCTTAATTGGCTTGATTCTGATAGGTAATAACCTCGTTAATATTCTCGCCTCCGCCATAGCGACCATTATTGGGATGCGCCTTTGGGGCGATTTAGGCGTCGCGGTCGCCACAGGGGTGCTGACCTTAGTCGTATTAGTCTTTGCCGAAGTCACCCCAAAAACTATCGCCGCCTTGAACCCTGAACGCATTGCCTTCCCATCGAGTATTTTACTCATTGGGCTATCAACGATTTTCGCCTATGTCGTCACCAGCGTTAACTGGATAACCACGGGCATACTGCGTCTCTTTGGTATCAAAACCATCAGCAGCAGCGATGCACTAAGCCAAGAAGAGTTACGGACGGTTGTACATGAGGCTGGCGCCTTGATCCCCCAACGCCACCAAGAGATGCTGTTATCGATTCTCGATTTAGAAAAAGTGACCGTTGAAGACATCATGGTGCCGCGCTCGGATATCTATGCGATTAACGTCAACGATGACTTTAAGTTTATCAATCGCCAAGTGATCCAAAGCCCACATACTCGAGTGTTGGTATACCGCGATACCATTGACGATGCCGTTGGTTTTATTCATCTGCGTGACGCGCTGCGTCTGCAATCAAAAGAGCAGTTCAGTAAGTCCTCATTGCTACGTGCGGTAAAAGAACTCTACTTTATTCCCGAAGGAACACCGCTCAATGTGCAATTAGCCAACTTTCAGCACAATAAAGAGCGCATCGGCCTAGTGGTTGATGAATACGGTGACATCCAAGGATTGGTGACACTCGAGGATATTCTCGAAGAAATTGTCGGCGACTTCACTACCTCCATGTTGGCCACACCGAGTGAAGATATTACTGCCCAACAGGATGGAAGCTACTTAGTCGATGCCAGTATCACTATCCGTGATTTGAATAAAGAAATGAAATGGGATTTCCCAACCGATGGCCCTAAAACCCTCAATGGCCTGATCTTAGAGTATTTAGAGGATATCCCCGCCGAGAACACTAGCCTGCGCCTAGCGGGTTACCCATTAGAAGTGATTGAAGTCGCGGATAATATGGTCAAAACAGTGCGGATCATTCCACAGCATTATCAGTCTCAAAAGTAACTAGATTACCTCCCTACGGCAAATGCGTGGTTGATTTAACCCTTAGCAAATAGCCCGCAATACCACGTACGACTTAGATACCATTAGTTATAATACCATCTAAGCCTTAGGAAAAATCTTCAGCATTTTCAACGCCTTATGGATTTTCAAGAGAAAGCTCTAACTACCTTCTATTCACTTTTTAATTTGCCTTTTGTTTACGCGTTAATTTTTTCTAAAGGCCATCCTTATCTAATCGTAGGAATACCCCATTAGACATAACAAGCTTGCAACAAGATTAAATCTTTGATAGTAAATAAACTTAACTGCATAGTCTTAATGCTGCTTCCACGATACGATTAAACTCTCAAGGATGAAACATGTTTAAATACTTAGTTTTCTCATTCATTCTATTTTCGCCCTCCTTTACTTTGGCAGCAGACGGACTTCCGCAAATCCTGGATTATTATCCCAAATGTGAATACACAGTAATAGCTAAAAAAAATAACAACTACACGTATGAATTAAATGAAAATGAACTCTTAGAAAGTAAAGACGCTAACATAACGTCATTTGATGGAAGATATCTAGAAAATATGCTTTCAAGCATTCAACAAGATGCACTATCACAAGGCGCCGACGCTATTATTATTGAAAAAATTAACCTAGGTATTTTTGAGAGTAAACCCATCAAGAATAAAGTATATGTTAAGAAATTTAAAATTCTCACCACAGTGAAAAATATCAAGCTATGCCAAGATCGAAGTTTAACAACGAAACCTACGCCGTATAACAGCAAAGGTCAGCAGATAATACAAAAAACCGAAGAGGTTAATGTAGAATTCGCAAACAACGTCAGTCAATATAAACAAGCTGAAAACCACCTTGCTCCAGCAGCGAATATTACATTAAATCATGCTTATGGCTTAAGTAATGGTGAGCCGGAGTCATCTATAAACCAATTGATGGGGCCAGAGAGCGTAAAATTGTCTATGCTGGACGGTTCAACAGCGTATGTTTACGGTAGAACGCTGTGGATTTATGCAAAAAATAGCCAGATCGTTAGGATTGATAAAAACCAGAGCATTCTAAATAATCATGGTGGTAATATGATTGAGCCTAGTGATAATTATGACCAAGATAACTGGATTATTGATGGCAATATACAATTTAAAGATAAGTTAGCGCAAATACAGTCGCATGAGAAAATAGTGCAAGAAAGCAACAATTATCACCTCGATGGAAAAAACAATAAACTAATATTGCACTTCGAAACCTTCAGTTTAAACAATAAACATGAAACAGCAGAGATGCTAACTGGATTTTCGTTTGTTCCACGAGAAAATAGCGGCAAGTTCACTTCGATAAAATTCAATGAGTTTGACAACAATAAAATAAAACAATTTATCGAAAATAAAAATAAGGATGAATTTATCTTAAGCCCCTCTCAACTTTCCAACATTATAAAAATACCCAATCAAGTTGACTCCTTACGTAATGAACAATGGGTTATCGCCAATGAAAACATTCTCCTCGGCATTAATGATATTGAGACAAGAAAAGTCAGTAAGATTCGGTTTACAGAGTCACTAACTAGAAATCAAAAAAAAGACGAATTTATACAAACGTTGAAAAACTACAACATTCCCATCACTAAATCTGATTTCTTATCAAAAAACCAAGAGTCGGAAGATAATTTCGAACAAGTATTTTATCGAAAAGATAGTGTCTCACTCACAGCAACATTCGAGTCGGAAGATATGAATGCACAACTAATTGATTTACTTATTGAGTTGTAAATGACTAGCCGTGCAGAGCACATAAAAAAGGCAATAAAACCCCAAACTACACTTTTTTGCTATCGAGTGCCCGGCGCTTCTCGATAGCGATAGGTGTAATCTCGGCATCTAACTCCTTTTCTAGCCCCAAGATAAAATACACTTCGGCCATTAAGAAGAACGGGCCAATTAATAGTTGGTTTAAATCGTCCACAAAAGCGGGTTTGGCCTTCTCGTATTGATGGCCAATCAACTGAAAAATCCATCCCACGATAAATACCGATATAGCCAACCAGAAGGCGTTGGGAGAATCTGCCATTAGCTCAGTGGTATATACGACGGGGGCGATAAATAAAGCTAGGCCAATCGCTAACTTTGCATGTAAGCGAAAGTAATAAACCAGCACACCAGCCCCTAAAATCACACCTAAACTCACATCACCCGCGCTGCCAAGTGGAATACGGATAGTCGCTAGTAATAGGAAAGCAGACCATATAATCAATGGGATACCAACGAAATGGGTAAGTATATTGCGCTGATTCAAATGCACACTCTTATAGGTTGATAGCTGCTCTACGGCGGATTTCATCTGGGGCTCCTTTTGCTGTGTCCCTGCAAATTATCTAGATACCACTTTTGACCTAACCTAGCCCAAAAATGCAAGACTGAACAGTAAAAAGTAACAAAAATATTGCTATTCATTTTGTTGAGGCAATAAAAAAGGGAGCTTAAGGCTCCCTTCGTACTAATGGGTTAGAGACTAGCGAGATTCGAGGATAACCGTAGCAATAGCGTAGGATTTTTCATCCGCGATTGAAATGTGCCCGATCACGCCGTTGAGCAAAGCTAACCGCTGCTGCGCCCCTTCTGTAAAATCAATCGTCGGCGCGCCATCGGGCGTATTCCCAATGTGGATATGCTGAAAAGATACCCCTCGACCAATCCCCGTCCCCAAGGCTTTAGCTGCGGCCTCTTTGGCGGCAAAGCGTTTAGCCAAATAGCGGCTCGGTTGGCTATGCTGTTGATAGATATCGAACTCAGCCTCTGTCAGTACACGTTTTGCCAGCTTATCGCCGGAACGTGCCACATGGGCGGTGATACGCTCGATTTCAACTATATCAGTGCCAAGCCCAACGATTGCCATTATTCGCCTCGACGACCTTCTAACATCAGCGCTTTCATGTCTGTAACCGCTGTCGCTAAGCCATCAATGGCCGCACGCGCGACAATGGCATGGCCAATGTTGAGTTCATACAGCTCTGGGATCGCCGCAATCGGCTTAACATTGTGATAATGCAACCCATGGCCCGCATTCACCACTAAGCCTTTGCCGTGGGCGTATTTCGCCATTTCGCTGATACGCGCAAGCTCTTTGGCTTCTTCTTCAGCTGTTTTAGCGTCGGCATAGCAACCAGTGTGGATTTCGATAAGTGGCGCGCCAGAGGCGACGGCGGCATCGATTTGCGTCTTATCGGCATCGATAAACAGTGACACTTGAATGCCATTGGCGGCTAAGCGGCTTACAGCGGCAGTGATTTTATCTAGTTGACCAGCCACGTCTAAACCACCTTCAGTCGTCACTTCTTGGCGTTTTTCAGGGACTAAGCAAACATAGGTCGGTTTGACTTCGCAGGCGATGTTGAGCATTTCTTCTGTCACGGCACACTCAAAGTTCATCCGCGTCTTTAAGGTTTTCGCCAGCAGATATACATCGCGGTCGATAATATGACGTCTGTCTTCCCGTAAATGAATCGTGATACCGTCGGCACCCGCATGCTCGGCAACCGCCGCCGCATGAACAGGATCAGGATAACTGGTGCCGCGAGCCTGACGCAGGGTCGCAATATGGTCGATATTAACACCCAATAAGATACGGCTCATCGGGAACTCCTTTATGTTTGTAAGGCTAGAATTAACGCTGATTTGCGCCCTATTGTACTGGGACAGACAGTAAAAAACAGGAGCTAGGGCTAATTATTCCCATCTCTGTTAGAGGCTGTCGCTTGAATAAACAACTGCCGACTCACCAGCGGCTTTTTTCCGAGCAAGGGTTGCAGCATAGAGCGCATCAATCGTTTGGCCTCTAAAAACTGCTCTTGCAACAATTGATTATCGTTAAGTGCGGTTAACATCGCGCCTTGATAGGTATGCTTTGCCCTGCTGTTCAACACAAATTGAAAACCCAGTTCTGGCACAAGCTGATAGTAATGTTCAGGGATCAGCGGTTCGCCCTGAGTATCGCGGATAAGGGATGGCATGGCTCCTAGTTCCCGCAAGAGCGCCAGCTCAAGGTAGCGCAGCTTCGACTCACAAAACTGCGCCGCGAGCCCGACCAAGGCTTGATGGTAGATGAGGAATAACGCCTCGGCATTATGGTGAACCGACAGGGTGCGCATCAGCAACTCATTGATATACATGCCGGCATACAGACTATAGCCCGATAAAGGCACGGCTGGCGCGGCCGCTTCAATTTGGCTGATGTTTTTGAGTTCAGACTTGCCGCTAAATTCAAAAATCAGCGGCTGAAAGGGTTGGAGGATACTTTTGATGGAGCGTTTACCGCTCCCAACGCGCGCGACGGCATCGACACGACCGATACCGTCAACCAAGAGATTCACCAGTGCGCTAGACTCCCGGTAAGGGCGATGATGCAAAACATACCCTCGTTTCATCGGTCTGCGCGCTCGTTCATGGTTAGGCTCGGCCTATTATCAGTAACGATTAATCGTCACCGTAACCTAAGCTTCGCAGGGCGCGTTCATCATCGGCCCAACCGGATTTGACCTTCACCCACACCTCGAGGAACACTTTGTTATCAAACAAGGTTTCCATATCGAGGCGCGCTTGCGTGGCTATGGTACGAATGCGCTCACCTTTGCTACCAATCACCATCCGCTTTTGGCCTTCGCGCTCGACCAAGATCAGGGCGTTGATTTGATAAACGCCGTTTTCCATCATCTTAAACTGCTCGATTTCAACCGTCGCATCGTAGGGCAATTCATCACCTAAAAAGCGCATCAGTTTTTCGCGGACAATTTCAGAAGCCATAAAACGCTGCGAACGGTCGGTCACATAATCTTCTGGAAAGAAGAAGGGATTCTCGGGCAGAGACTCTGCCGCCATATCTAAAATGCGCTTAACGTTGGTGCCCTTACTGGCCGAAATCGGCAGGATCTCATCGAAGGGGTACTTCTTGGCCACTTCTTCCAAATAAGGGAAAAGGGCTTCTTTGTCTTTGATATTATCAACTTTGTTGATGGCTAAAACGGTTTTACGCTCTTCACCGCCACGGCGAAGTTTGCTTAATACCATCTCATCATCGGCGGTCCATGTCATACCATCGACCACAAAAATTACCATAGACACATCGGCAAGCGAGCTCGCTGCCGCGCGGTTCATCAGACGGTTAATCGCACGCTGCTCTTCAATATGCAGACCAGGCGTGTCGATAAACACGATTTGGCGTGGACCATCGGTATGGATACCCATGATGCGATGACGCGTCGTTTGCGGCTTTTTCGAGGTAATACTGATCTTTTGCCCAAGCAAACGGTTCAGCAGGGTCGATTTCCCCACGTTAGGGCGCCCAATAATGGCCACCATGCCACAGTAGGTCACATCATAGTGAACAGACGGCGCCGCCGCGCTCGCTGCATTCATCCTTGCCAGTAATTCATCTAAGCTCGGCTCATTGCTCGCGTTAGCGGCATCGACAGCTGGCAAGTCTGTTTTTTTGGTCATTTCTTCAGTAACTCCAATACTTGAGCCGCGGCAATCTGCTCGGCTTTACGGCGCGAACTCGCTACGCCAATCACGCTTTCGCTCAAGTCATCTATACGACATTCAACAGTGAATGTTTGATCGTGGGCATCGCCTTCTATGTTGATTACTTGGTAATCGGGTAGCGGCTTCTTTAACCCTTGTAAATATTCTTGCAGTAAGGTTTTCGCGTCTTTTTGATTCACGCCAGGTTGGATCTCGGCCAAACGTTCTGCGTACCAATGCAGTAATAACTTACGGCACACTTCGAGATCGGAATCTAAGTAGATTGCGCCAATAATCGCCTCGACCGCATCGGCCAAGATGGACTCACGTCTAAAACCACCGCTCTTTAACTCGCCGGGGCCTAAGAATAAATAATCCCCAAGCTTAAAGGCCTTAGCAATCAAGGTGAGCGTATCACCACGCACTAAGGTCGCGCGCATCCGGCTCAAGTCACCCTCAGTCGCCTTAGGAAACTGATGGTATAAGGCATCAGAAATCACAATCGATAAAATCGAATCGCCTAAAAACTCTAAACGCTCGTTGTGCTTATTTGCCGCACTTCTGTGGGTCAATGCTTGGGTGAGGAGATCAATATTCTTGAACTCATAGCCCAAAGTACGACACAAACGTGGCAAATTTTTAATCGGTTCCATACTAGTGAATTCCACCTACTCGTTCAAAACGTACTCCACTTGGCACCCAAGTTGGCAGGAAGTCGGCTTTAGAACGGTCAAACTCAAAACTAATCCAGATAGCGACCGCTTTACCCACAAGATTCTCTTCAGGGACAAAGCCCCAGAAACGGCTGTCGGTACTGTTATCGCGGTTGTCACCCATCGCAAAATAATGGCCTTCGGGTACAAGAAACTCACCCGCTGGTAAATTTCCTTCACGCTTGAAGTATCCCAGCATATCGGGGCGGCTTGGATTGATTAAAATATCGTGGGCCACTTCACCGAGTTGCTCTTTAAAACGAATTAGTGGCACACCATCTTGGCTGAAATCACCACGGCTGATTTCGGTACGCGCCACCAGTTCTGGCTCAGGGCAATGGGTTTGCTCGGCGCCACAGGCCTTTTGGATCATCAGCTGCTTGTTGCGGTAGATAATTCTATCGCCCGGTAAACCCACCACGCGCTTAATGTAATCAATCTGAGGGTTCTCAGGATATTTAAACACAATCACATCGCCACGTTTCGGCTCGCCCGTTTCAATCAGTTTAGTGCGCCATACGGGATCTTTTAGGCCATAGCTAAACTTTTCCACCAGAATAAAGTCACCCACTAACAGGGTTGGCATCATAGAACCTGAGGGAATTTGGAATGGTTCATAAATAAACGAGCGCAGGATCAACACGAAGGCAATCACAGGGAAGATGGAGTGCGCGGTTTCAACCACAGTGGGCTCGCGGATGATGTTATATTCGGCTTCCTCGGTTAAATTAGCCTGCGAAGCCTTGGCTAAGGCTAAGCTTTCGCGGCGTTTAGGCGCAAATACCAGCACATCGATTAACCAGATCAACCCAGAAATCAGGGTGACTAGCACTAAAATAATGGAAAAATAGGCTGCCATTGCTTATTGAACTCCTGCCTTGAAATGTAAAGATCCAAACTCAGCGACTATTGTATTTCGACTCGCGAACTTTAGTTAACTTACCGTATTTCTAAAAAAACACCACAAAACATACGATAAGCTAAGTAAAGCGCCGCAAACTGCGGCGCAATAATAGCTAAATTGTGTTATCTCGAGTGTTACTCGTTTAGCTTAAGTACCGCTAAGAACGCCTCTTGCGGCACCTCAACGTTACCCACTTGTTTCATCCGTTTCTTACCCTCTTTTTGTTTATTCAAGAGTTTCTTCTTACGGGAAACGTCACCACCGTAACACTTAGCCGTTACGTCTTTACGTAGGGCTTTTACGGTAGAACGGGCAATAATTTGGCTGCCAACAGCGGCTTGAATCGCGATATCAAACATCTGACGTGGGATCAGCTCTTTCATCTTCTCAACCAACGCCAAACCACGGTGACGAATGTTTGAACGGTGAATAATCATCGCCAATGCGTCTACACGGTCGCCGTTGATTAAGATGTCTAAGCGCACCATGTCCGCAGGATCGAAGCGGATGAAGTTATATTCTAACGATGCATAACCACGGCTGGTCGATTTTAAGCGGTCGAAGAAGTCCATTACCACTTCTGCCATCGGCAGATGGTAAGTCACGGCCACTTGATTGCCGTGGTAAACCATGTTCACTTGGGTACCGCGTTTTTCGATACACAGGGTAATCACGTTACCTAAGTATTCTTTTGGCACCAGAATGTTAGCTTCAACGATTGGCTCACGCATCTCTTCGATGTTGTTAATCGCCGGCAAGTCTGCTGGGTTATCAACATAGATGGTTTCACCACTGGTCAACAGCACCTCATACACTACGGTAGGCGCCGTCGTGATAAGGTCAAGATCGTATTCACGCTCTAAACGCTCTTGAATGATTTCCATGTGGAGCAGGCCTAAATAGCCAATACGGAAACCAAAACCCAGGGCTGATGAACTTTCAGGCTCGAAGAACAATGACGCATCGTTGAGGCTGAGTTTGTTCAGCGCATCACGGAAGTTTTCATATTCGTCGGTCGAAATGGGGAACACACCAGCGTAAACCTGAGGCTTCACTTTCTTAAAGCCGGGTAATGGCTTCTCGGCGCCATGCTTAGCCAGTGTCAAGGTATCACCCACAGGCGCACCATGAATCTCTTTAATACCCGCGATAACGAAACCTACTTCACCAGTTTTCAGCTCGGTTTTATCGGTTTGTTTAGGCGTGAAAATACCCACGCGGTCAGCGGTGTGGTTTTGTCCGGTAGACATTACCTTAAACTTGTCGCCTTTCTTCAGCACGCCGTTTTTAATACGTACAAGAGAAACAACGCCTAAATAGCTATCAAACCAAGAGTCGATGATCAGCGCTTGTAGTGGCGCCTCTGGGTCGCCTTCTGGCGGCGGAATTTGATCAACGATGACTTCTAATACTTCGTCAATACCCACGCCAGTTTTGGCCGAGCAACGCACAGCGTTCATCGCATCGATACCCACGATGTCTTCAATCTCAGCGGCTACGCGCTCAGGATCGGCTTGGGGTAAGTCGATTTTGTTCAGGATAGGTACCACGTCCAGATTCATATCCAGCGCGGTGTAACAGTTAGCGAGCGTCTGCGCTTCAACGCCTTGACCCGCATCCACCACGAGCAACGCACCCTCACAGGCGGCTAATGAACGAGATACTTCATAGGAAAAGTCAACGTGGCCTGGGGTATCAATAAAGTTAAGTTGGTAAGTCTCGCCATTTTTGGCTTTGTATTCCAACGTGACGCTCTGGGCCTTAATCGTGATACCGCGCTCACGCTCTAGATCCATAGAATCAAGAACTTGCGCATCCATTTCACGGTCGCTTAACCCGCCACAAACCTGAATCAGACGATCTGATAGCGTCGATTTACCATGGTCGATATGGGCAATAATTGAGAAGTTTCTAATGTGTTTCATTATGCTGCTATGACTAATACTGAAAAATGGATACGGTTCAAAGGTGCGAAATTGTACCTGATTGCGGTTTCAATACCAATCAGATTCACTCATCCTTCTCTTTAAGTCGGAAAATGTGGCTCTCAGCGGAAGTTTATTGCCAGATTAAAATCAATAACAACATGAAATTAAAAGGGTAATTTTTCTAAACTGATCCCTGAGCCTAAATAAGCCAAAATGACAGGTTGCGAATCAACTTCGAGTTGTTTTGCCTTGTGCTTTCCAAAGAACCAAGCGGCTATAGCGCCTAAGACAGCAAAAGCTATCGCACTGAGATCCGAATTGATTTCCAACAAACCTGCGAAAAACTGGCCAAATACGGCGCCAGCAAATAATCCGAGCAGCGGCGTCAAATAAACCAAAGCCGCCGCTTTCAGGATCACGCTCTCTGGTAAACCGAGTTTTAGCAGTTCACCAACCTCGCAGGTTCGTTCACTTTGAATGGAGAATTGTTGTGTCTTTGCCGAAAAAGCCTGAGCCACCGCCGACGTACCACAAGACTCGCTACTGCTGCAGCTCTTACAGGTACTTTTGAGCTCTACCTCGACGGTCAGCCAACCTTGATTATCGCAGGCGACAACCCGCGCCACTTCTTCCATCATGATAAGGGGCCTTATTCTAACATCAGACTTTTCGCGATACGGGCCAAGGTTTCGGTAGGCACTTTACCCACGGCAACTACTTCGGCATTACCCACTTTTTCAGACACCAAAGACAAGCCATTACGAGTGATTAACTCTTCAGGTAATGGCGTCGAGCCAGCTCGCGCGACATAGACAGAAATGCTGGCTAAGCCATCGGTTAAGGCAATATATTCAACCGCCTCGTGACTGCCAATTAAACGGTGATGGTCACGCACTACCACACTAAATCCTGCTGGTAACCAAGAGAACTGCCAGTTTTGTCCATCTTGGCGTTCGGCCTGATCGATAACCGCTGGCCATTCTTGTTTATAGGCTTCCTGCAGAATCGATGGCGGCTCATTTAACTCAATCAGCTCAATCACCATCAGCTGTTCAAGTAATTGTTTATCTTGAGTTAGCATGTCGTATCTCAGCGGCAGATAAGTGTCCATATCCAGCCAAATTTGGAAACCGTAACGGTACTCATCATTTGGCAGTAAACGGATCATTTGACCTGGACGTCCCGCAATGCGCGTACGACCACCGAGCACAAACTGATACCCCACTTCTAAGTCACTCATCTTTGACGAGAAAGCCGCAGGCCACACGCCCTGAATATGATTAGAAAGGATGCTATAGGCGGGTTGATCGTGTTCGATAAAGGTGACTCGGTTTCCCACTCTGACCGCATTTTTTGGCGGGCCATTGAGGTACTCAAGAAACGCAACTTCTTGATTATTCACTTTACCGTGAAGATAAACCAAAGGCCGAATATGGTCGGCCTGAAGTTGTATAATCGATGCTTTAAACTCTTTCTCTTTTAAAGCCTGGCTCATTTTCTCAAGCCAGACTTTGGCAGGCATATCTTCCTGCGCCACTGCAGGGAATACCAAGGCTAACAAAGCCAACAGGATTAGACGCAAGCTAACTCCTTACTACTGATTGACAGGAACGGGAATAACCTCGCTATTGTCTTCTACAACGGCACCCGTATTCAATCGTTGTTGCAACATATGGTCCTGAATATAAGTATTAATTCGGCGACGTTGCTCGTTCATTTGGTCATTAGTGTAGCTCTGATTTTGCTGGACTGGACCTGTCTGTAAACTCACTGGCGATGCACTACCGACTAGGGGACGGGTGATGAGCACAGGCGATGGCGACGCGGCATCATCAGCGGTTTGGTTAAAGTTCTGTACGCCAACGATGGCGAACATGGCAACAGTAGCGGCAATCGCATACTGACCAAACTGCTTGAATAAGGGCACAACACGGCTTTGACCAGCATTTACAGCCACTTGCTGTGGAGCCGCTGTGACTTCAGGCGCGCTCACTTGAGGCGAGACAATGGCAGGCTCAAGTTCGATTGCAGCCGCAATACTGGCGGAAAGGTCTAACGCCATAGTCTGGAGCAATTCACCCCGCATAGCATCACCTATCACATGATAGTTACGCCATTTATTATGTGAATGCGTATCGGCAGCAAGTTCTGCCATAGTCTGCAGATCTGTCTCTCCATCGACAGCGGCAGATACCCATTCTTGACCTAATTTATCCATTGTTCACCTGTCTAAATTTAAGGGTGTTACTCTTCCAGTAATGGCTGGAGTTTTTTATCGATTGCTTCACGGGCGCGGAAGATACGAGATCTTACAGTACCCACAGGGCAATCCATGATGATGGCAATATCCTCGTAACTCATCCCGTCGAGTTCACGTAGCGAAATCGCCATACGTAATTCTTCCGGCAAGGTTTCTAATGTCTCGAAAACCACTTTTTTGATTTCGTCCGATAACATTAGTCGCTCTGGGGAGGCAAACTCCTTTAGCGCATCACTGCCTTCGTAGTATTCGGCATCCTCTGCATCCACATCATTTGCAGGTGCTCTGCGCCCCTGTGACACGAGGTAATTCTTAGCCGTGTTTACGGCTATGCGGTACAACCAGGTATAAAACGCACTTTCTCCGCGAAAGTTTGGCAAAGCTCGATAAGCTTTGATAAACGCTTCCTGTGCCACATCGGTAACGTCGGCTTGGTTACGCACATAGCGTGAAATCAAGCTCACCACTTTACTCTGATATTTAAGCACCAACAGGTTAAAAGCGTTTTTATCTCCCCGTTGTACGCGCTCAACTAATTGTTGATCACTTATTTGTCCACTCATCCGAGCCGACTTCTCCCAAATCTAAAATGCTGATTTCTCAGTCGCTCGAATCATATTCACTTATGTAGACTAGCGTGCTTTGAAAAAGTTCTAAGAATTATACAAAAAAAGTAAGGTTAAAAGGAAAGTACCCATAATCGGTGAGTTGGTTTACCATAGATGGCACTCTCAGTCATAGCATGATACCCGATGAAACAAGTAGTTGAACACCAATCTGACATATTAGTCATAGGTAGCGGTGCCGCAGGTCTGACACTAGCTTTGCATCTTGCTGAAAAAGCAAACGTAATTCTGCTCTCAAAAGGCCCACTCTCGGAAGGGTCGACATACTACGCCCAAGGCGGTATCGCCTCCGTGTTCGATGAAAGTGACACCATCGAATCCCATGTGGCCGATACGTTAGTGGCCGGTGCCGGCTTGTGCGATAAAGAAGTGGTAACTTTTACCGCAGAAAACGCCAAGAGCGCCATGCAATGGTTAATTGAATGTGGCGTGGCATTCGATAAAGAAGAAACTGCTGGCGATAATGCCAAAGACGCACCTTATCATTTGACCCGCGAAGGCGGTCACAGCCATAGACGCATTCTGCATGCCGCCGATGCGACGGGCAAAGAAGTGCAAACCACGCTACAAGAACGCGCCCTCGCCCACCCCAATATTCAAGTTTTAGAACGTTACAACGCCATCGACCTCATCACCACCCGTAAATTAAATCGCCCTGGCAATCGCGTGCTAGGCGCTTATGTGTGGAACCGTAATGCCGAGCAGGTCGAAACCATTAAGGCAAAATTTGTCGCATTAGCCACGGGCGGTAGCTCTAAGGTCTACCAATACACCTCAAACCCCGATGTGGCGAGTGGTGATGGTATTGCCATGGCGTGGCGCGCAGGTTGCCGTGTGGCCAATATGGAATTTAATCAATTCCATCCAACCTGCCTTTACCATGCTGATGCGCGTAACTTCCTACTGACCGAAGCCCTGCGCGGTGAAGGAGCTTATTTACGTCGCCCCGATGGCAGCCGCTTTATGCCTGACTTTGACGAGCGTGCCGAACTCGCGCCCCGCGATATCGTGGCCCGCGCCATCGACTACGAGATGAAACGTTTAGGTGCCGATTGTGTCTACTTAGACATCAGCCATAAAGACAGCGACTTTATCATCAAGCACTTCCCAACAATTTATAGTCGCTGCTTGGAACTGGGCATTGATATCACCAAGGATGCCATTCCTGTGGTGCCTGCCGCCCACTATACCTGTGGTGGTGTAATGACTGACTTACACGGCCAAACCGACCTCAACGGCCTCTACGCCATCGGCGAAGTCGCCTATACCGGCTTACATGGTGCGAACCGCTTGGCGAGTAACTCGCTGCTCGAGTGCTTGGTATTTGCCCGCGCTGCATCGCAGGATATTGAGAGCCAAATGCACAAAATTCCATTACCGGGGCAAATTCCGGCGTGGGACGAGAGTAAAGTATCCAACTCCGATGAAGAAGTGGTGATTGCCCACAACTGGCACGAACTGCGCCTCTTTATGTGGGACTATGTGGGGATCGTCCGCTCAGATAAACGCTTGGAGCGCGCGCTGCGTCGCTGCCTGATGTTGCAGCAGGAAATCCAAGAGTATTACAGCAACTTCAGAGTCAGCAATAACCTGCTGGAACTGCGTAACTTAGTGCAAGTGGCGGAACTGATTATCCGCTGCGCTATGGATCGTAAAGAGAGCCGTGGTCTGCACTATAATATCGACCATCCAGAGAAAGTTGACTCTCCACAACCAACGATTCTGCAACCTGAAAAATAACCGAGTTGCTTAAGGGACACTTTTAACGGGCTAAATCTACTCAGATTTAGCCCGTTTTATTTAGGCTGAAGGAACCATGTTAGATATGAATTAAAGGGACTCACCTTGACTCGTCGCTTGAGTTTTAACCTTAAGTAATAGTCGGCATAAGTGGCGGTAATCCGTATCGCTAAACATATCGGCCCACAGGGGCAACAGATGCAACTTATCGGCGGACTGATAATAAACCAAGCAAATAAAAGGCGTTACCCAAGTTCTCGGGAGCACATGAAACGCCTCCCCCGTCGAGAGCCAGCCTTCCCCTTTTCCATTGAGTTCAAAACGACACTGCCAGGTCCTCAGTCGCCATAACTGATATCCCAAGAATCCGAGGATTAAAACGGCGAACACCAACTTAAGCACAAGCCAAAATACGACATCCGTTTCAGGCCAGATAAATAACGAGGTACTGCAGACACAAACAAAAACGACCAACGAGAGTCGTTGGTCGCGAGAGGCTTTTACGCTAAAACTATGGCGCCGCTCTGCCACGGACTTGCACTACCATGCGGGCAAGCTCTGCATCGGGACAGGCTTCATGACCCATAAACCAGGCAAATAATTCAGGGTCTTCACACTCGAGTAAACGAATAAACAGGGCCTTGTCGTCATCCGACAAATCCTGATAAACATTTTCGACGAAAGGCTGGAACAAGACGTCCAATTCGAGCATTCCGCGGCGACATGCCCAGCGGACCCGTGCAATGTTCATTAACTCCAAGTTAATTCTCCCAAAACAAATTTCGCCTTAGTTTATCAGTTCACGCCGTTGAGTGTCGATGCAAGCCGTATTGAAACTCGGTTTAACACCGCTGAACTTGGCTGTCTAATCCGGCAAATAAATCACTGAAATCCGTCTCTAATAAACGTTTCACCGCGGGATGTTGGATCATCCGCTCGGCAAACATCACATGGTACTCTTCCTTCACATCTAAGGTTTCGCCGAGCAAATGCATGCCGTGGGAAATAACTTCTTGCGGATAGACCGACGGCGTGACGAAGATCCCGCGTTTAAGGTAGCCAAAGGCCTTCATCATCGCCGCATCATCAAACTCGCCTAAGATGCTGACCTTAAGATTTTGCTCATCAAACCAACGGTATAATTGTTGCCCAAGCGATGTTCTTCGGCCAGGGATCAGCAGCTGCCCTTGCTCTAAACAAGCGGGAAAATCGGCGCTATAGGTTTCGGCGGAAAAAAAGCTCACGCCACACTCACCCAGTTTTTTCGATAAAATCTCAGGATATTTCAATGACTCACCCGCACAGTCCGAGAGGATCATATCCAGTTTATGCTCGCGTAAACGAGTCATTAAACTTTCGTGGGTCGCTTCATAACAAGCAAGGTGCATGGAACCATCATTAGGCACCACAGAAAGCAACACCCTACTAGCTAGGGCTTTAGACAAGGCATCGGCAATCCCCACTTCAAATAAAATGGCATCATCTTTTTGATAGTTGAGTAAATCGAGCATCTCATAACTGAGGGAAAACATCTTATCGGCGTAACGAAATACCAGCTCACCGAGTTCCGTCGCCTCTAAATTGCGTCCGACACGTTTGAATAGACTACCGTTAAGGCGATCTTCAAGGGCGCGAATTTGCCCCGTGATGGTTTGAGGTGTCAGACAAAGGGCTTCGGCCGCCTTGGCCACAGAGCCCTTCTTCTTGATCATCCAGAAATAATAAAGATGGTTGTAATTAAGATGCAGCATCGCCAATAAGCTTCCTCTGATGAACACCGCAGCCTCAAGGGCTGCGGCATGTCGGATCGCAGTGACTCAGCTTAACAAATGATGAGTCGATAGTGCTATTTTAAACGCTGACAATCCAATAAGTTAACCACTATTCCCTGCAGTTGTTCTAAATCGGCTGCCGTACCCGTACTAACCGCTTCCGTTACACCAGAGACTAAGCTGTCTCTATCCGGAATACGGTTAGCGCAATAAGTGCGATTCGCCTCTTGGAAACGTTTACCACCGCGGTACTTGAGCGCTCTAGACTCATAGCCATTGGTTTCAAGCCTTGCGCCTAATGCCTCAGACTTAAACATTAACGCGCCATCGACTATGCCCTCAAGGTAGCTTTGACAGGTTTGTGATGCGACATCCTTGTTACAGGCATCAATCTGCGAAGCCATTGCGCTTGAAGAAAGTGTTAACAGTGCTGCCATTCCTACTAATTTCATATTTATCATAGTTATACTCCTTTTTTAGGTAACACTTTTGATAACCAGAAATACCCGATCAAGGCCGCCAGAATTGAGCCTATCAAGGTGCCAAGGCGCGCTAAGTCGCCGTACATAGGGTCTGCTTGCTCAAATGCCAGCGAAGCAATAAACATCGACATGGTAAAACCAATACCACACATTGCCGCCACTGGTGCAATCTGCTTCCAACCAATCCCATCGGGTAATTGCGCCAACTTCAGTTTGACGGCTACATAACTAAACAGCATCACACCAATCGGCTTACCTAACATAAGTCCCAATGCTATCCCGACTGGCACAGGGGAAATCAAGGTATCTAAACTCATGTTACCTATGGCCACACCCGCATTCGCAAAGGCAAAGACTGGCAGGATAAGGAAAGTGCTCCAAGGGTGCAGGCTATGCTCTAAATGCTCAGAGGGTGAACTTCCATCCTTTGCCCGCAGAGGGATACAGAAGGCAATAATCACACCAGCCAAAGTCGCGTGGACGCCAGACTTTAATACCGCGACCCACAGGACGAGTCCCAATACGCCATAGGGCGCTAACGCGGTCACACCTTTACGGTTTAAGGCGACTAAACCGACAATCGCAATGCTGGCAACAATTAAGCTAATGGTTGATAGATCGCTGCTGTAGAAGAGCGCAATAATCACAATCACGCCTAAGTCATCGATGATGGCAAGCGCGAGCAGGAAGACCTTCAATGCCACAGGCACGCGGCTACCCAGCAACGCCATGATGCCGAGTGCAAACGCAATATCGGTAGCCGCAGGAATGGCCCAGCCCGCTTGGGTCACAGGATCGCCATAGTTAAATAGCAGATAAATGCCTGCTGGCACTAACATACCACCAATCGCCGCGAAGGTTGGCAGTGAAGCCTGAGCGACACTGGATAAGGCGCCTTCTAACAGTTCACGCTTTACCTCTAAGCCAATCAGTAAGAAAAACAATGCCATCAGGCCATCGTTAATCCACAGCAACAGCGGCTTATGCAGATCGAGCGCGCCGACACGCACTTGTACTTCAGTACCGAGAAAACCTTGATAGAGTCCCGCTAGAGGAGAATTGGCCATGAGCATGGCTAAGACAACAGCAACCAATAACAGGATGCCGCCAGCCGATTCCTGGCTCAGAAAATTTCTAATTGCTTTTTCCATCTTGCACTCCAAAAAATCATAATGAACTGAGTGTAGACGAAGAAAAAAAACAAGTATAATCGATAGTTTCGACAAAACACCTCGGTAATTCCGAGGTGTTAGTCGATTAATTCGCCATTAAACGGCGACAGGGGCTTTGATATGCGGGTGTGGATCGTAGTGAGTTAGCTCGAAATCTTCGAATTGATAATCAAAGATTGAAGCGGGTTTACGCAGGATTGTCATGGTGGGTAACGGTCTTGGCTCACGGCTTAACTGTAACGCCGTTTGTTCCATATGGTTGGAGTACAAATGGGTATCGCCGCCCGTCCACACAAAGTCACCCAAAGCTAAATCACATTGCTGTGCCACCATCATGGTCAGCAGCGCATAACTAGCGATATTGAAAGGTAAGCCTAAGAACACATCACAGCTACGCTGGTACAGCTGACAGGATAATTTGCCATCGGCAACATAGAATTGGAAAAAGGCATGGCAAGGTGCCAGCGCCATTTTATCCAGTTCACCCACGTTCCACGCCGACACAATTAAACGACGTGAATCGGGTTGAGATTTGATTTGTGCAATCACCTGAGCGATTTGGTCGATAGCATCGCCACTTTGGGTCGGCCAGCTGCGCCACTGCGAACCATAAACAGGGCCTAAATCGCCGTTTTCATCGGCCCATTCGTCCCAAATACTAACTTTATTCTCACGCAGATAAGCAATATTGGTATCGCCCTTCAGGAACCACAATAGCTCATGAATAATCGAGCGCATATGGCACTTCTTGGTAGTGACTAAGGGAAAGCCCTTACTTAAATCGAAACGCATTTGATAACCAAACACCGAGCGAGTGCCGGTACCTGTGCGGTCTGATTTATCCACACCTTCGGCTAAGATGTGCTTCATCAAGTCTAAATACTGTTGCATTACTGCTTACCCTCTGGACGAAGAATTAAATATAAACCGAAGAGGATCATCGGCACAGAGAGGATCTGCCCCATCGTCAGAAAGCCCCAGTAGAGACCTAACTGCGCATCAGGTTGTCTTACGGTTTCAACAATCACACGGAAAATCCCGTATCCGAGTAAGAACATGCCCGATACGGCGCCGACTTTCTTCGTTCGTTTACTGAACCAATAGAGGAGCAGGAATAAGGCCACCCCTTCAAGGGCGAATTGATAGAGTTGTGATGGGTGACGAGGTTCAGGTCCACCACTTGGGAACACCATGGCCCAAGGGACATCCGTGACACGGCCCCACAACTCACCATTGATAAAGTTACCGATACGACCCGCCCCTAAGCCAATAGGTACAACCGGTGCCACCATATCTGCAACCGCAAAGAAGGTACGCTTTTGATTCCAGGCGATATAAATCATGGCGGTAATCACCCCCATCAAGCCGCCATGGAAAGACATACCACCTTCTGAAATCTTAAACAAATACATTGGGCTAGCAAGGAAGTAATCGAAATGATAAAAGAGCACATAGCCGATACGTCCACCTAAAATCACCCCTAAAAAGCCATAAAACAGCAGATCGGAAACCTGTTCTCTCGACCATAAACCATTGGAGCGGTCGGCCTGACGATTGAGTAACCACATAGCGGCGACAAAACCAACTAAATAAGTAAATCCATACCAACGCAGGGCGGGTTCAAAGGTTTGTCCAAAAATATCAAAGGGACCAAACTTCACGATCACGGGATCGATATTGGGAAAATTCAATGCCATAACTTATCCATCAACAGCCTCAAATCGAGGGCTAAACACTAAACATCAGCTCAGAATTAATTTGAGACCGACACACAAGAGTAAAAGTGCAAATATTTTTTTAAGGACCGAGGTAGGCCAAGTACTTGCCGCCTTAACGCCCACTGGAGCCATTAAAATTGAGGTTATTATTAAGCCAAACAGCGCAGGTAAATAGATATACCCTAAGGTACCTTCAGGGAGATCCGGCGCGTTAAAGCCCGCGATTATATACCCTAAGCTGCCCGACAAGGAGATTAATAATCCGGTCGCGGCGGAAAATCCTACAGCTAGGCGCATCTGTAAACCAAAATAGGTTAAAAACGGCACTAACAAGACGCCGCCGCCGATCCCCATCAATCCTGCAATCGCGGCAACAATCACGGCCACTACAAACAGAATCATCGAGTTTGGCAGTTCTCGATTCGATTCGGTTTTAAAGGGATAAGCCATTTGAATAGCCATTAACATCACAAACACCGCAAACCCTTGTCTAAGCGTCGCAGCAGGGATTTGCTCGGCAATAAAGCCGGACATTAGGGCGCCGAGAATAATCCCCGGAAACATGGTTCGAAACAATCCCCAGGGCACATTACCGCGTTTATGGTGGGCTCTGGCTGAAGAAATTGAGGTTAAAATAATCGCCGCAAGGGATGTGGCAATCGCAATATGGGGTAACTGAGCCGAAGTGATGCCAACCGAAGGTAAGATATAAAGCAGTGCGGGCACGACAATTAAGCCACCACCGATGCCCAATAACCCCGCCATAAAACCGACAAACGCGCCTAAAGCCAAGCAAATAAAGAACACCGACAGCAAACTATCCACACGGGTACCTACAGCGTGATTAAGTGAAGCCTTAGCTTAAAGCAAAAGGCACGATTAGTTAATTAAGAATTGTGGCTAATCCCTGCTGTGTTAAATATTCTTTAACCAACTCACGCACTTGGAAACCGTTTGATAGGCTCAAGGCCTGCGACAAGAGTTGCGTCAAATCGGCGCGGGAGACTCGGCGCAGCAGGTAATTAATCCGCGCTAAACTGCCTTGGTTCATACTCAAATGCTGGTATCCCATCGCCACCAACAGAATCGCCCCCATGGGCTCCCCCGCCAGCTCGCCACAGATACTGATATCGAGTTCATGGTAGTCACAATCAAGCCTTGCTTGATGCAGTGCCCGGAGAATGCCTGGATGATAACTATCAAACAGGGAACTCACCCTTGGGTTGTTACGGTCCACCGCGAGTAAATATTGGGTCAAATCGTTACTGCCGACCGACACAAAATCGACGCGTTTTGCCACTTCATCTAACTGATATAACAGCGCTGGAACTTCGAGCATAATGCCAATACGCGGCATTTCAATCTGGCTGTTCACATCGTTTTTGAGCTCAACATAGGCCTGCTCTAGATAGGCCAAGGATTGATCAATTTCATCTAAGTTACTGACCATAGGCAGTAAAATACTGAGCTGCTTGCCCTCTCCGCCCGCTTGCAACATCGCCCTTAACTGCACGAGGAATAGCTCAGGGTGATCCAATGATAAGCGGATACCGCGCCAGCCTAAGAAGGGGTTATCTTCTTTAATCGGGAAATAAGGCAGCGGCTTATCGCCCCCCACATCTAAGGTACGCATCACCACAGGACGACCCGATGCCGCCGATAACACCTGCTGATAGACTTTTACCTGCTCGGACTCACTCGGAAAACGCTGCTGCAACATAAAGGGAATTTCGGTGCGATACAGTCCGATACCATCGGCACCTTCGGCGATTTCAGAGGCGACACCACTGAGTAACCCAGCGTTAAGGTACAAACGGATCCGTGTGCCATCGAGCATCACCGACGGCAGGGCTAACTCCTGCGCGTATTGACGTTGCAACGCCTTTTGCGCCGAAATCAAACTGCGGTATTCGCTAACAATCGCAGGCGATGGCGACACCATTAATTGCCCGCGACTGGCATTGACCACTAACAGCTTCTGGTCAATATCGGCCGACAATAACTGCTCGACGCCAGTAATCGCAGGTACGCCCAGTGCGCGCGCTAAAATGGCCGCATGGGAGTTAACGCCCCCTAATTCAGTGACAATACCGGCCAATTTTTGTCGAGGGAACTCGGCGAGCATAGTGGCATCCGCTTCCCGGGTCACTAGAATCACCGGCTTATCGGGTTCAAGCTCTAAACGTTCGGGTTCGATTAACTGCCTTAATACCTTTTGCCCCAGATCCCGAATATCGCTCGCCCGCTCCTTGAGGTAAGGATCTTCCATCGCCAAAAACTGTTGAATATAACGCAGCGAAACTCGGCTAACCGCCGATTCGGCTTCCCAGCCCTGCTGCACTTCACGGGCATATTCACCACCTAGGCTGGCATCATCGAGCAGCAGCTGCAAGGCATTGAATATTGAGGCTACTTCTTCATCCTGCTCACGGTCGAAACGCTGAGATAAGGCGCCGATTGCCTCTTTACAACGCCCCATCGCCGCCACTAATCGGCTGGATTCGAGAGCGACATCCTCGCAGCGCACATCGGGCTGCTCGAGGGAGATTTCGCCACCAAGCACTAACGCATGGGCAATGGCGATTCCGCTAGATGCGGAGGTACCCTGGAATAAAATCTGTTGATGCAGCGAACTGACCTGCGCCTTTTGCTTTAATCCTCTAATCGCCATCGCGAGCTGCGCGGCCAAGGTCATTAAGAAGGCTTCTTCCCCTTCGCTAAATTGCCGCGCGCTGGCCTGCTGCACCACAATTACGCCGACTACGGCTTTTTGATAAATAATGGGGACGGCTAAAAAGGCACGGTATTCTTCTTCAGCGACTTCGGGGAAGAGTTTAAAGCGTGGATGCAAACGGGCATCGGCGAGGTTTACGGCTTCTTCGCGTTCAGCAGCCAAGCCAACCAAGCCTTGGGTTAACGGCATGCGCACGCGCCCAACGGCACTCTTTTCGAGGCCATCGGTGGCTGATAATACGAGTTCTTGCTGGTCTAGGATGTAGACCGAGCAACATTGGGTTTCCATCGCCGCTTTGGTCGATGAAACTAGGACTTCTAATGCGGTTTCTAAGCTGTGGGCGGACGCCACAGCTTGAGTAATATCCCTGAGCGTATTTAACACTGTTTTCAATCCTCTTTTGAAAATCAGCCCGTTGTTCTTTGTCTTACCCGCTTCCTCGGAATTTCCTGGGTTTGGAATGACAATGCCGTTACCGCAAATTCTTTCATGACCTTACGATAAACATCACGCTTAAATGAGACAACTTGCCGCACAGGATACCAATAACTGACCCAACGCCAATCGTCAAACTCAGGGTGGCCTGAAGAACTTAAATTAATCGCACTATCTTGGCTTTTGAGTTGTAACAGAAACCATTTTTGTTTTTGGCCGATACACACAGGCTTACTGTCCTGCCTCACTAAACGTTTAGGTAAACGATATCTCAACCAAGAACGGGTCGAGGTTAATATAGTGACATGCTCAGGTCTTAAGCCTACTTCCTCATACAATTCACGGTACATCGCCTCTTCGGCCGTCTCACCATCATCGACGCCGCCCTGAGGAAATTGCCATGAATGTTGTCCGAATCGTCTGGCCCACATGACTTGGCCGTATCTATTACAAATTATTATGCCCACATTTGCGCGAAAGCCGTCGCTATCAATCACATGGACTCCAAATAAGGATAACTTTTAATAAACCGATTGTTTCACAAAGCCAGTCTCTCAGCAAACCTCTATTTACAGCTATTTTTTGGATAAATACCCTCAACTTACTACTTTATCAACAATACAAGGGTTTCAACCTTGGGGATATCCACATTTTCTGTGGATATCTCTGTTTGAAACTAGGGTAAACTAGGTATATCGTTCAAAAAACATCAAATATCATTCATGGCAGCCAACTTGTTTAAATAAAATAAAAAACTAAAAATCATGAAGTTATAAATTTTCAGTGTAAAGATATGTGACTAAAAAGCTAAGAAGCTCACTTTTTAACCTAATGCAAATTATGCGATTTCATCCGAGTAACACCTAAATGTTATACACAGAGCTCACCCAAAATTACCCACACTCCCGTGGAAAAATGCCCCTTTTAGCCATTGACTCTCGATTTTTAATCGGTTAAAGCCCACTGCATTGTGAGTTATCCATAATATCTGTGGATAAATATGTGAGAAACGCAAGGGAAAACCGAGAGTAACTTTGAACACTTTCGCAGGTATTGGAATGCAAACAGACAACTAACATTAAAATCATGCACTTACAGATTTCTCTGTGAGTACAATCTTATCCCTTTTTGAGTGCTTAATTTTTAACCTCTGTTGCTAAGCACCTATTTTTCAGTAAAATTCGCCCTATGAAACCGATAATCCCTCCTCAAAATCTGAGCGAACTGCTCGAACGTGCCAATATGATGGCCGGCATCTCTTTGGCTCAAATTGCAGCCCACCGCGGGATTACTGTGCCTAAGGATCTGAAGCGAGATAAGGGCTGGGTCGGACAACTCATTGAAATGGAGTTAGGTGCAACTGCCGGCTCAAAACCCGAGCAGGATTTTCTCCACCTCGGCGTTGAGCTAAAAACCATTCCCATCGATAGCAAAGGCAAACCACTGGAAACCACCTATGTGTGTGTGGCCCCGCTAACCAATATCGAAGGCTTAACTTGGCAAGACAGCTTAGTGTGTCACAAGTTACAGCGTGTGCTCTGGGTACCCGTTGAGGGCGAGCGGCATATTCCTGTGGGAGATCGTAGAGTCGGCACCCCCATATTGTGGGAACCCGATCTCCAAGAGCAAAGGTTACTGCAACAGGATTGGGAGGAGATAATGGAACTTATCGCCTTAGGTAAAGTGGAAAAACTCACCGCAAGGCATGGCGAAGTGTTGCAACTGCGCCCCAAAGCTGCCAACAGTAAGGCGCTGACCCAGAGCATTGCCGAGGACGGTAGCCTGAAAATGACCAATCCACGGGGTTTCTATTTAAAGACCGCTTTTACCGCCATGCTATTAAATAAGGTATTTGGTTAAATTTTCGTAGCTATATAGCGTTGGATTGATCCAGATCACAAATATCACTGGCACTCTAGTGATGATTTTCTATAAACTACGGCATCCTGAAATATATGGTCGTATTCGGATACAAAACCCGTTGTGAGAGCACGTAGACAAGCGAAAAAACTTCTTTTTGCGATATTAGCTTGGGCGATAGCCATGGCTGCGTTCGTGTTTTTCCGATATGCGCAGTCGCCAGAGTTACCACAATGGGCTGTCGGTTCGGCCGATCTCGCGACGCTTGCCGTCTACATGGGCATCATTTTTGGCAGCCTACATTGGATGTCGAACCTGATCGCCGACTTCAGCGCCATCAATCGTCTTCCCTATGTTTTCTCAGTGATTTTTAAAGGTTTGTTCCTGTTACTCGGGGCGACGACCTTAGCCTATATGACCCAGTTCTTGAATATGTGGGCCATTGAAAATCATATGTCGACCCTAAGGCAAATGCTTACGGCGCATATTCTCTATAGTCCGTCCTTCCAAGCGCTCATCGTCTATTTAGTGGTCGTACGGGTCAGCTTAGCCTTTGTCGAACAAATGGCACTCTTAGTTGGGCCGCGTATTCTGCTCAATATTGGTTTAGGTAAATACCATAAACCACGATACGAGCAGCGTTTATTCCTTTATTTAGATATGGTTGCTTCGACAACCCACGCCGAATCCCTCGGGGATTACCGTTTTAGCCGTCTCATTCAAGACAGCTTTAGCCTGCTATCCGATACTGTGACCAATAACGAAGCCGAAATTTACCGTTATATGGGCGATGCCGTATTGATCCACTGGCCGTTAGAAGAAGGCGTGGTGCACGACCGCTGCATGAATATCTATTTTGAATTTAGCCAGCAGTTAAATTGGCAGCGACGTTACTTTGAAGAGCACTATGGCTTTGTGCCTAAATTTAAGGCGGCGGCCCACTGTGGCCAAGTGGTTGCTGCAGTGGTTGGTGTGCAAAAACAAGAAATTAGCTTCTTTAGTGATGTGCTAAATACCTTAGCCAGACTTCAAGATCAGTGTAATCCACTGGGGCAACGCATGTTGATTTCTGGTGCGCTCGCGGGCCGACTCGACAATCCCAATAGCGAATACCGCTTAACCAATTTGGGTCCAGTCAAATTAAAGGGGAAACAACACTCGATTGAAGTGTTTGGTGTTTCCCCTCTCTAATATCCTAGCTATTTTAACTTACAGCAATTATTCCATTTCTTTGGTTAACAGCTTTTGAATAAGTAAACCTAAGGTACGGAAGGTCAAAATCCGGCTGGTTGTTTGTCGCCAAACTAAGCCGATATCGCGGTAAGGCGCTTCACCGGGCGGTGTCATCACCACAAGATCGGTATCGTTTAAGATGCCAGCATCGATCGCCATTTGCGGTAAGAAGGTGGTACCCAGCTTACTATCCACCATTTGCACTAAAGTGTGCAGACTGGTTGCGGCAAAGGGATTCACCTTAGCGCTATCACCTAACTGACAAGCGGTAATCGCATGCCCTGTAATACAGTGTTCACTTTGCAGCAGGAAGATACTCTCATCGGGCAAGGTCTGATAATCGATAGGTTGATGAATGCCACCCACTAAGTCTTTATGGATCACCATCTTAAAAGGGTCTATCCCGACTTTCATGCTGTGGTAACCACTGGTATCCACGGGCAAGGCGAGGATGAGTAAGTCCAACTCTCCTTTACCTAAGGCATCGAGCAAACGCTCAGTAGTATCCTCTTTGAGTAATAAACTCATCGCCGGATAGGCTTGCTGGCATTGCTTAACCACGCGGCTTAATAAAAATGGCGCAATGGTTGGAATACAACCTAAGCGGATATCCCCAGTCATAGGTTCGCCCTGGTTTTTCACCAGTTCGACTAAATCATCCACATCTGTCAGGATTTTGCGGGAACGCTGCACCACTTCTTCACCTATAGCGGTGAACATAAAGGATTTATGATCACGTTCAATCAATTGATGGCCAAGCTGTTCTTCAAGATTCTGGATCCCGCTCGACAGCGTTGATTGACTGACAAAACACACCTTAGCGGCGCGGTTAAAATTCTGCTCTTGGTGAAGGTTCACCAAATAGAATAAATTCTTAAGGCTAGGTAAATTTTTCATTTAATCGATTGCCACTAAGGTTATGAATTAATAAATTTAATCAACTCTAGCATAAGTTATCAACTAAAACGCGGCTGAATTGCTCAATACTGTGAGCAAAATCGATTTTCAATCAAAGGAAAACCTAAGAGAGCGCTTATTAAGAACAAACGGAAGGGATAAAGACTGGAATAGAGGTTATTGAGGTGCAACCTGCAGCTGCACCTCCATAGTACAGACTAGGCTTTAGCCTGCAGGAATTGCTTTAACTGCTGGAGATCGGCACTTGCAAATTCAACAATTTGCGCGACCCAGGTTCCATGTTCAGCTTCCCAACGTGTTTCTTCACCATGTTGGAGTAACTGGGCAATTTGCTGAATACGTTTTAACCCCACTGAGCCCGCCGCACCTTTAAATTTATGGGCTTCGGCGCATAAAGTGTCCTTATCGGCAGCTTCGTTAGCCTTGACTAGATTCCCTACATACTCAGGCATTAATTGCTCAAACAAGACCACACTCTTTAGCAGAGTTCCGGCACCAATCGCACTGCAATACTGTTCTAACGTATTGAGATCTAGGATTGTTTCTAATTCAACTGTGGCCATCTAGGCCTCCCTTAAGTAGTCCAATGCTTAAAACACGTTTATGACATGATACCCACTAAAATTGTCAGTGCAACTTATAGCAGCATTTGTGGTCAAATGATGTTTTATTTAACAAAAAATCAACTATTTCAAACACTCTCAGCGATAAATCGGTTTCAACTGAATCCCTTCAAGCGATATGGTCATTATGGTCGCGCTAATGCCGCGCCTTGTCCACCCTTACGCGCAAGATCCTCAACAATTGCCACTAAACCATTCCAACGATAACCACACCAGTCGGGCGCGAGTAGTATCGGTTTTTTCGCATAGGCGGTCACCCGATGAAAAATCACTTCTTTAGGTGTATGCCGAACCAGCTCGCCGACACAAGCCGCATACTCTTCGATACTGAGCAATGGCAAGCGTCCTGCGCGCCAAGCCTTCGCCATCGTACTGCCCTCAACGACATGTAATGGATGTAGCTTTAAGCCATCGACGCCCTGCGCCAGCACCGCCTGCAGTGTCGCCATATAATCGAGGTGAGTTTCACCGGGTAAGCCTAAGATAAGGTGAGTACAGACTTTTAGGCCTCGGCTTCTGGCCCGTGCAACCGTATCGCAATAACAGGCAAAATCGTGCCCGCGGTTAATCTTATGCAAGGTTCTATCGTTGGCGGTTTGCAATCCAAGCTCCAGCCAGACATCGACCCCCTTTCGCTGATAACTGGCTAATAAATCGAGAACCTTGTCTGGCACACAGTCGGGACGCGTACCGACACATAAACCCACAATCTCACTGTCTTTGACCGCTTCATCGTATTTAGCCATCAACACCTGATACTCATCATAGGTGCTCGTATAGGCCTGAAAATACGCGATAAACTTATCCGCATTCAGCTTAGGTTTAGCCTGTTTATAACGGGCTTTCCCTTGTTCTAGCTGCTCACTAATGCTGAGCGTTTCCGCCTGCTGATAACTAAAGGAGGCCACATTGCAAAAGGTGCAACCACCCCGTCCTAGAGTGCCATCGCGGTTAGGGCAAGTGAATTTGGCATCGATAGTCAGCTTGCGTAAGCGCTCGCCGTATTTCGCCTTACACACGGCACCGAATGTGTTTACGTATGCATCGAGCCCCATTAGCTCGCCTGCCAAATTTCATGTCGTTTCATTAAAAATAACCAAGATAAAATCACAAATAAGAAGAAATAAAGACGTGTGTTTAGATGAAAAAACTCATGATAAACAAAGCGAGCATCGTTTTCTTGGTGGTAAATCAAACTCCGGTTAGATTCACAGCGGCAAAGCTTAAAACCTGAGTCATTGCTCACAGTGTCTTTACACTCCGTGATTTCACTCACAAGCAAATAGAATAACAATTCATTTATTATAAATTTTTATACAGCCACTGTATTTGCAATAAAAATCACTATTTCTAAATCAAAAACAATCGATTTCAATGTTACATTTTAGTAACCCTATCGTTTTTCATTTTTTAAAATTCTTTTTATTCATAATGTTATACAGCACTTTAATCAGTTAACGTTAACGTCAAGTAATTGTATTTTGTGTATGAAACATGAATGAATACCCATATTTTATGCAAATTTTTGGTTTGACCTTTGGTTAATCTCAGGATAATTTGGGTGGTTCGGGTGCATATCTATAGAAAGTCTTTACATTTCTCCCCGAGTAGTAATTTCGTTGAGGTCAAGGGAGGTTTTTGTATGAGCTTATATCATCCCAGTTTTGAGCGGGACAATTGTGGTTTTGGCTTGATTGCACAAATGGATGGCGAAGCCAGCCATCGTATCGTGCGTACCGCCATCCATGGCCTCGATCGCATGAAACACCGTGGCGGTATCGCCTCTGACGGTCGAACTGGGGACGGCTGTGGTTTATTAATGCAGCTACCATTGCAATTCTTTGAAGCCATTGCCGCGGAAAATGACTGGCACCTGAGCCGCAAATTCGCCGTGGGCATGTTGTTTTTAAGCCAAGATGAAGAACTGGCCGACCAAGCCAAGTTTATTCTCGAACGCGAACTCGAGCGTGAAACCTTAAGCATTGCCGGCTGGCGTAAAGTCCCCGTCAATCCTGAGGTATTAGGTGAGATTGGTAAATCGAGCCTGCCACAAATCTATCAAGTACTGATCAACGCCCCTATTGGCTGGCGTGAGAAAGATCTTGAGCGTCGCCTCTACATGGCTCGCCGCCGATTAGAGCAACAAATTACTGATGATAAAGACTTTTATGTCGCGAGTCTTTCAGGCCAAGTCATAGTCTACAAAGGCTTGATGATGCCTGCCGACTTGCCCGCATTCTATCCCGACCTTGCTGACATCCGTTTGAAGAGCTCTATTTGTTTATTCCATCAACGCTTTTCAACCAATACTTCACCTAAATGGCCACTCGCTCAGCCCTTTAGATATCTTGCCCATAACGGCGAGATCAACACTATTACTGGTAACCGCCAATGGGCCCGTGCCCGTGCCTACAAGTTTAATTCACCACTGCTGCCCGACTTACAACAGGCGGCGCCCTTTGTGAATGAAACAGGCTCTGACTCCTCATCCCTCGATAATATGCTCGAAATGCTGCTCTCAGGCGGCATGGACTTATACCGCGCCATGCGTTTGCTTATTCCGCCAGCATGGCAGAGTAACCCAGAAATGGATGATGAGCTAAAAGCCTTCTATGACTTTAACTCCATGCATATGGAACCTTGGGATGGCCCAGCGGGTATCGTCATGACCAACGGTCGCCACGCCGCTTGCGCGGTGGATCGTAACGGTCTGCGCCCATCACGTTATGTGATCACTAAAGATCGTATCTTAACCCTCGCCTCCGAAGTGGGCATTTGGGACTACGCCGCCGATGAAGTGATTGAAAAAGGCCGCGTCGGCCCGGGTGAGCTGTTAGTGTTAGATACACTCAATGGCCGTCTGTATCAGTCATTCGAAATCGATAACGACCTTAAGCGTCGCCACCCCTATAAAGAGTGGATGGCCAAAAACAGTCGTACTCTGATCCCTGCCGAACAGTTAGCAACGGAGCAACATGGCGCCAGCGAACTAAGCCCAGAGCAACTGCTGCAATACCAAAAGCAATTTGGTTACACCCGCGAAGAGCTTGAACAAGTGATTTGGGTGCTGGCAAAACAAGGCGAAGAAGCGACAGGCTCCATGGGCGACGATACGCCAATGGCCGTATTGTCGAAAAAGTCACGCTCGCTCTATGACTATTTCCGACAGAAATTCGCTCAAGTTACAAACCCGCCTATCGATCCGCTGCGTGAAAAGCACGTGATGTCTCTGGCGACCTGTATCGGCCGCGAGCAAAACCTCTTCAACGAAACCACTGGTCATGCCTATCGAGTGATGTTCAACTCACCGATATTATTATTCAGTGATTTCAATCAATTACTCGGATTAGATAGTACTTACTATCGCGCCAATATCGTCGACTTAAACTACGATCCGAAGGAAGGCTTAGAACACGCGATTCGCCGCATCACCTCGGAAGCCGAGCGTTTAGCCCGCAGTGGCACCACGCTGCTGATTTTATCCGACCGCGCGATTGATAAATCGGCGCAGGTCATTCCGGCAGCCATGGCGGTTGGCGCTGTACAACAAATGCTGGTGAGCAAGAGCCTACGCTGCGATACCAACATCATTGTTGAGACCGCCTCGGCACGGGATCCGCACCACTTTGCGGTGCTGCTCGGCTTTGGTGCTACCGCGATTTATCCGTATCTAGTGTATGAATCAATCTCAGATCTGGCGAAACGCCATCAATTGACCGATACCACGGCGTTGATGCTGAACTTCCGCTACGGCATCGAGAAGGGCCTGCGTAAGATCATGTCGAAGATGGGGATCAGCACCGTCGGCTCCTACCGTTGTAGCCAACAGTTTGAGGCCATTGGTATTGCCAGCGATGTAATTGAACTCTGCTTTAAAGGCGTGGTGAGCCGTATCGAAGGCGCCAGCTTTGAGGATATCGCTCAAGATCAAGCGCTGCTGCATAAAGCCGCTTACCGTGCCCATGTGCCACTGCCACAAGGCGGTTTACTCAAATACGTGGATGGCGGTGAGTACCACTGCTTCAACCCAGATGTGGTCAACACGCTGCAGGCGTCATTAATCGACAAGAATTTTGCGACCTACAAGAAGTTCGCCGAATTAGTGGATAACCGCCCAGTTGCCACCCTAAGGGATTTGATTGGCATTAGAGCTGACCAAGCTGCAATTGAACTGGATAAAGTTGAAGCAGCCAGCCAATTGTTCCCACGCTTTGACAGTGCGGCCATGAGTATCGGCGCCCTAAGCCCCGAGGCCCATGAGGCATTAGCCATCGCCATGAACCGTTTAGGCGGCCGCTCCAACTCGGGCGAAGGTGGTGAGGATGCTCGCCGCTTTAACACCGAGCGTAACTCGGCGATTAAACAAATTGCGTCGGCACGTTTTGGGGTAACCGCCCATTACCTAGTCAATGCCGATGTGTTGCAGATTAAAGTCGCACAGGGCGCGAAACCCGGTGAAGGCGGACAACTGCCAGGCCATAAGGTGAGTGTGGAAATTGCAGGGCTACGCCACGCGCGCCCAGGTGTAACCTTGATTTCACCACCACCGCACCATGATATTTACTCTATCGAAGACTTAGCCCAGCTGATTTTCGATTTAAAACAAATCAATACCAAGGCACTGATCTCCGTGAAGTTAGTGTCTGAGCCAGGTGTCGGTACGATCGCCACAGGTGTAGCAAAAGCCTACGCCGATATGATCACTATTTCTGGCTACGATGGAGGCACCGGCGCGAGCCCTATCACCTCGGTAAAATACGCTGGCAGCCCATGGGAACTCGGCCTTGCTGAAGTACATCAATCTCTGGTGGAAAATGGCCTACGCCATAAGATCCGCTTGCAGGTCGATGGCGGCCTAAAAACCGGAACCGACGTCATCAAGGCGGCCTTACTCGGCGCCGAAAGCTTTGGCTTCGGAACTGTGCCTATGATTGCCTTAGGTTGTAAGTACCTGCGTATTTGCCACCTGAACAACTGCGCTACCGGTGTCGCAACTCAGGACAAGAAACTGCGCGATAACCACTACCACGGCTTACCAGAGCGAGTAATGACTTACTTTGAGTTTGTCGCCGAGGAAGTGCGCGAGTGGATGGCAACCCTAGGGGTCAGCAAGTTCGAAGACTTAGTAGGCCGCAGTGAGTGGCTACATACCTTAGAAGGCCAGACCGATAAACAACGTGGACTCGATTTAGCGCCAATTCTGTATCAGCCTAAGGTCAAAGCCAGCACCTCGCGCACTTGGCAGGAAACCAATCCACCTGCGGATTTAGGCTTACTCAATCAACATCTGCTCAATGAGTGCCAGAGTGCGGTCGATAAGGGCGAGTGTTTCGATGCCGCTTACTGTATCAACAACACTGACCGCTCAGTGGGCGCACGCCTGTCGGGCTATATCGCGACCACCCTTGGCGTTAAAGGCACTAAGGCACCGATTAAACTCAGCTTTAATGGTAGTGCAGGCCAAAGTTTTGGGGTATGGAACAGTCCTGGCCTCGAACTTAAGCTCTGCGGCGATGCCAACGACTACGTCGGTAAGGGCATGTCGGGCGGCAAGATTGTGATTTATCCACCGCTGGGTAGCCCATTCCAGAGCGAGCGCAGCGCGATTGTCGGTAACACTTGTTTGTATGGCGCAACTGGCGGACGCTTCTTCGCCGCGGGCCAAGCGGGTGAACGCTTTGCGGTACGTAACTCGGGCGCCATTGCCGTAGTTGAAGGCTTAGGCGATAACGGCTGCGAATACATGACCAGCGGTATCGTAGTCGTACTCGGAAAAACTGGGGTGAACTTCGGCGCAGGGATGACCGGCGGCTTTGCCTATATCTTCGACCAATTTGGCCGCTTTAACCGCCGCGTGAATAACGAGCTTGTCGATACCCAAAAACTCGAGTCACCGATTCATCAACAGCATTTGAAAGGCTTGATTGAAGAGCATGTGGCCGAGACTGGCAGTGAGCACGCGAAGATGATCTTAAGCGACTTTGCCAACTGGTTAGATTGCTTTGTTTTAGTGAAACCGAAAAATATCGCCGTTGCAGATCTGCTCAAATTAGAGCAATCGAGCCCGGAACTAGCAGTTAAAGCGGGGTAATAGCAGATGAGTAACGATTTTCAATTTATTGAAGTGGGTCGTAAAGACCCAACTAAACACCCTGCAGCAAAGCGTTCGACTCAGTTTATTGAGATTTATCAGCCCTTTGCTCAAGCTCAGGTGACTGAACAAGCGGACCGTTGTCTCGATTGCGGTAACCCTTATTGTGAGTGGAAATGCCCGCTACACAACTATATTCCCAACTGGCTGAAACTGGCGCAGCAGGGTCGGATCATGGAAGCGGCGGATTTAGTCCATGAGACCAATACCCTGCCCGAGATTTGCGGCCGCGTCTGCCCACAGGACAGACTCTGCGAAGGGGCTTGTACCCTAAACGCCGACTTTGGCGCCGTGACTATCGGTAATGTGGAGAAATATATTACCGATACCGCCATCGCCCAAGGCTGGCGTCCGGATATGAGCAAGGTCACGCCACGCAAGGAAAAGGTCGCGATTGTGGGCGCTGGCCCTGCTGGTTTAGGCTGCGCCGATATTCTTGCCCGTAATGGGGTTAAGGCTGTCGTGTTTGATAAGTATCCCCAGATTGGTGGCCTGCTGACCTACGGTATTCCTTCTTTTAAACTGGATAAAGCCGTGATGGCGACTCGCCGCACTGTGTTAGAAGGCATGGGCATCGAGTTCAAGCTGGGCGTAACTGTCGGTAAAGACATCGCCTTTAACCAACTGCTTGAGGAATACGATGCCGTCTTCCTTGGCATGGGCACCTACACCGCCATGAAAGCGGGCCTTGAGGGCGAAGATGCCCAAGGCGTGTACCAAGCTCTGCCCTACTTGATTGGTAATACCCATCACCTGATGGGCAGCACAAGCCCTGATACGCCTTACCTAAACCTTGCCGGTAAGCGCGTGGTGGTCTTAGGTGGCGGTGATACCGCCATGGACTGTGTTCGTACCGCAGTTCGCCAAGGGGCCAGCAGTGTGATTTGTGCCTATCGCCGTGACGAAGCCAACATGCCGGGTTCACGCCGCGAAGTGCAAAACGCCCGTGAAGAGGGAGTGAACTTCCTGTTTAACCGTCAACCCGTGGCGATTAAAACTCAGGATGGCAAAGTGGTGGGCGTGGAATGCGTTGAAACCCAAATGGGTAAAGCCGATGCGAGTGGCCGTCAACGTGCTGAAGCAATTGAAGGCAGCGAGCAGTTACTCGACGCCGATGCGGTGATTATCGCCTTCGGTTTCCAACCTAGCCCTGCGCCTTGGTTTGCCGATTACGGCATTGAACTCGACCAATGGGGCCGAGTAAAAGCCAGTAAACAAGCCGATAACCCATTCCAAACCACCAATCCAAAGGTATTTGCTGGCGGCGATATGGTCCGTGGCTCGGATCTGGTTGTGACCGCGATTGCCGAAGGACGTGATGCCGCGCAAGGCATTCTTAACTACTTAGATTAATTGTTTTTTGTTGTACCGCTGTACCTGTGAGTCTCGGACTCGTACCCACGAGTCCACCATTTGCTTGTGAATTTTGGCGCACCTTAGGGTGCGCATTTTTTTATCTTCCGCGCGTTTAATCCTATCCCAATCAAGCAATCGCAATCCCACAATAACGCCAAAGCATAACTGTGGTATATTAGCCGCCATTCTGTTATCCCACGCTTTAGTGGCATCACACATTCAGTTGAATCAAAAGGGTCTCCCATGAAAATTGGTATTATTGGCGCAATGGAGCCAGAAGTTGCCCATCTTATTACGGCTATGACAAACGCCTCTTCACAAACGATTGCGGGCATTGAATTTATCGCAGGCACCTTAGCGGGCAAAGACGTTGTAGTGACACGCTCAGGTATTGGCAAAGTCGCCGCCAGTATCGCCACCACACTGCTGATTGAAAAATACGCCCCCGATGCGGTAATCAACACAGGTTCTGCGGGCGGTTTTGTCGATACACTGTCGATTGGCGATATCGTGATTTCATCCGAAGTGCGCCACCACGATGTGGATGTGACCGCATTTGGTTACGAAATTGGCCAAATGGCGCAGCAACCTGCGGCGTTTATCCCAGCGCCATACTTAGTCGAAGCCGCCAATAAGGCCATCGCACAATTAGGCGAAGTAAAAGCGATTGAAGGCTTAATCTGTACGGGCGATAGTTTTATCTGCGACCCTGTACGCACTAAGACCATGTTGGAGCACTTCCCAACCATGGCGGCCTGTGAGATGGAAGGCGCGGCAATTGCCCAAGTGTGTCACCAATTTGGCGTGCCATTCGTGGTGATCCGCTCGCTCTCTGACAATGCCAACAACGACTCTCCGGTCGACTTCGATTCTTACATTGTGAAGGCTGGTTACCATTCGGCACTGATGGTGATGTTGCTGCTTGAGCAATTAGATCCAAACTCAGTAAAGTAATTGACTAAAGCATGATTGCGGAAAGTACCTGATGCACAGTTCTTTTTATCAACAACTTGTCGAAATTGATGGCGCTTTGTTTGAGGGCTTCTTGGTACTTTTCTTTGCTTTATTGCTGGCGCGTTTAGCGCCATTACCAAGGGAAATGCAGCCACTGATTTGGTTTAGTCACTTAGCCAAACAGCTCGCCGCTAAAGTCAATCGCCCCGAGCGCGCCCCCAGTCAACAGGCAACCGCCGGCTTTTTAGCCATGTTGCTGCTGGTGTTCCCCTTTTGGGCGATTATCACTTTCTTACTCGAGCTCGCCGCCTTCCCTTGGTTCTTCGAATTTTTAGTTCTGTATCTGTGTTTAACGGATGCAGGCTTTAGCCAAGTCGCCGACGAAATTGCTAAAGCATTGAAGCGCGAGGACAATGCCAGCGCAAAAAAGCTATTACAGCCGTGGATTGTCCGTGATACGGATAATCTATCGGAAGTCGGCTTAACCAAGGCCACGATAGAAAAGCTCGCTACCGCGCCGATTTATGGCACGGCATCGACTATCTTCTTCTTTGCGATCGCAGGCGCCCCTATGGTGCTGGCGGTGAGAATGATTAAACAGCTCGAACTCAGTTGGCCGCCCATTCAACCTAAGTACCAGCACTTTTGCAGTTCGGTACACGTTATTTCTACGGCGCTGCTGGCAATCCCCGCTTGGTTATGGAGCCTGTCGATTGCGATTCAGGGCGGCCCCAAGGCCTTAGCATTGCTGTTTCGCACCTCTAAAAATCATCCAGCCCTGCGGGGTTATGTGATGAGCGTGTCCTTAGTGGCAAATATTTTACGCATTGAATTGGGTGGACCACAGAAGTTTTCGGGGCAACGCATTGATGTGGCTAAGATAGTCTATGGCCCGCAGCCGCACCAAGAGATGATAGCCCCCGCGGTAAAACTCGCCTCACGGGCCTGCGCTATCTGGTTTAGTTTTATCACCTTACTTCCGATCATTTGGGCGGGTTTACGCTGGCTACAAACCCTGTGATATGATGCCTTTAATCTTAACATTAGGTTAAAGGCTGACTATCTTGTTCGAAAACATGCATGTTTCATTAACAACTCCCGCCTTGCTATTTCCGGCAATCTCACTGCTATTACTCGCCTATACCAACCGCTTCTTTGCGCTGGCGGCGCTGATCCGTCAGCTCAGTAACGGCGACAAACCCGTGCATAAGGATCAGATTAAAAACTTAAGCCAGCGGATCCGGATTATTCGCCGCATGCAGGAGGCAGGCGTATCCAGCTTTGCCCTGTGCGTACTCTGTATGATTTTTATCTATATCGGTTTTAATAAGACGGGCTCGGTGATCTTCGGTGCCAGCTTGTTACTGCTGCTCTATTCACTGATTTTATCTGTGATAGAAATTCGTATCTCTGTGGACGCGTTGAATATCCACATCAAAGAGATGAGTAAATGAGCCACTGGATTTACTTCTTCGATTTATGTGGTACGGCGGTATTTGCCCTTTCTGGCGCCTTAGCCGCAGGGCGTCACCGTATGGACCCCTTTGGCGTTATCGTACTGGCCTCGGTGACTGCGGTCGGCGGTGGCAGTATTCGCGATGCGCTGATAGGCGCCACGCCGGTGTTTTGGATCCGCGACCCAAACTACATCATTGTGATACTCGCCACAGTCCTAGCTTGTTTGCTGTTAGTGCGCCGTCCCCGCAAGATGCCGCAATATACCTTGCCCGTCGCCGACGCCTTAGGTTTGGCCCTGTTCACTGTGATTGGTGCTGAAAAAGCCCTCAATATGGGACTCAGCGGCATGATTGCCGTCGTGATGGGCTTGATCACGGGCGTAGGAGGAGGCATTATTCGAGACTTACTGTGCAGACAAATCCCTATGGTGTTACGCACAGAAATCTATGCCACGGCGTCGATTGTTGGCGGCATAGGTTATACCGTAAGCCTTGCCTACGGGATGGGCGAAAAAACGGCACTATTTTTAGCCATGACCAGTGCCTTAATCATTCGTCTATGCGCCATCAAATGGCATTTGTCGTTACCCGCCTTTGATCTCAAAACCAAGAGGGAATAGTTTGCGAATATTGTGTCTTTTAGTCTGTCTTATTTGGGTTCCGGCCTTATTTCCTGCGTCTGTACACGCTAACTCAGGGGAAATGCCAGCAGAACAGCAGTTAGCCGTAAAATACATGAACGCGCTAACCGAGCACGACTATCAAACACTCGGCAAATTCTATAACCGTGATACCGTCTTCTTCGATAAAACCGCCAATCGTAAATACACGGGTGGGCGGTTTATTATCGACTTCCTCGAGCGCGCCCACGAGGGTGTGCTCGAATATGATTTTAATATCGAGCATATGTATAACGCCGGCTCCCTCGTGGTGATGATTGGTAACTATCACTTTAAGGGACCCGGCGAGCAATTTGGCAAACCCGGAAAAATTATTGATGTCGCCATTCCTGGGGTCACCAGTCTTAAGCTCGATATGCGTAATCACAGGGTCACAGAGCATGTGGATCTGATTGATTACCAGACCATGTCAGACCAATTAGCGATGCAGTAGTCACAAAATTTAGCTTTTGTTGAAACTTGAGCCCTCAAAACGAGTCGAAACCTGCAATGAGTCAATACGACTGAGGTGCGGCATCCTTTGCCCACGGGTCGTTTCGTTTCAATGAGGTTTGTATGAAGTTGTTTGGACTGATTGCCCTACTCGCCCTGAATGGCCTAATGCTCGCGCCCCATGCACAGGCGCAGCAGCCCATTATTGTGTCCTACGCGGTGCAACCCGTAAGCCATTTCAACCAGCAACTGCGGGCCGCCCAGGAACAACATCAAGCCTGGAGCGAAGATCCCACCGCCATCAGCAGCCAATATGCGGGTAAAAAATTTACCCTTGTTCGTACTCAGCCCACCAAAAATGGCGTGTTTACCTATCAAGTGAGTGAGTTATCGCAGCAGCACCCACAAATGCTGTTAATCCTGTCGCTTAAGAAAAGTGCCCAGCGCTGGCAAGTGGATTCCGCCCAGCTGGCTTGGAAGTGTCGCGATGGTCAGCATTTCGGTACCGACAGATGTAATATCGGCGAGCATGAGGCCAGCACAGCACCTTAAACGATTGCCTAGATAAAAGGCAGAAATAAAAAGAGCGCTCTTAGGCGCTCTTTTTTACTTGCTTGGTAAGTACTTATTAACCCTCATAAGCACTCACAAGCGGCACTAACATGGTTCGGCTTAAACCAGAGTCACTTTCGCGAACTTACGCTTACCGACTTGGAATACGGCAACCGTGCCAGCGCTTAAGGTCATACGGCTATCATCAACCTTCTCACCGTCCATCTTCACCGCGCCTTGCTTGATCATACGCATCGCATCGGAAGTCGACCCCACTAAGTCGGCATCTTTAAGTAAGTTAGCAATCGCTAAGCCTTCACCCGCCGCTAATTCAACCTCAGGGATATCATCAGGGATAGCGCCCTTTTGGAAACGGTCGATAAAGGCTTGATGGGCACTCTCGGCCGCCGCTTGGTCGTGGAAGCGCGCGATGATTTCCTTCGCAAGGGCAATCTTGGTATCACGGGGGTTAGCACCGTTGGCGATATCTTGTTTGAACTGTTCAATCTCGGCCAAAGGACGGAATGACAGCAACTCAAAGTAACGCCACATTAATTCGTCAGAAATCGACATGATCTTGCCAAACATTTCATTGGCGGGCTCACTCACACCAATGTAGTTATGCGCCGATTTAGACATTTTCTTCACGCCGTCTAAACCTTCAAGCAGTGGCATCATAATCACGGCTTGTGGCTTTTGGCCTTCGGCTTTTTGTAACTCACGGCCCATCAACAGGTTGAACTTCTGGTCGGTTCCGCCTAATTCAACGTCGGCCTTCAGGGCTACTGAGTCATAACCCTGTAAAAGTGGGTACATAAATTCGTGGATAGCGATCGACTGACCCGAAGCATAACGCTTCTTAAAGTCATCACGTTCCATCATACGGGCAACGGTTTGCTGCGAGGCTAAACGGATCATCCCCGCCGCGCCTAATGGCTCTAACCAGCTCGAGTTGAACTCGATACGGGTTTTTGCAGGATCCAGAATTTTATAGACCTGCTCTTTGTAGGTCTCGGCGTTGGCTAATACTTGCTCACGGGTGAGTGGTGGACGCGTGCTGTTTTTACCACTTGGATCACCCACCATACCGGTAAAGTCACCAATTAAGAAAATGACTTCATGACCTAACTCTTGGAATAATCTTAATTTATTTAAAATTACTGTGTGTCCAAGATGGATATCCGGTGCGGTAGGATCAGCGCCTAACTTGATACGAAGTGGACGTCCTTCTTTGAGTTTTTCCAGCAGATCCGATTCGAGTAGGATCTCATCGGTACCACGTCTAATTTCTGCTAATACTTGGTCTAAATCAGCCATCTCGGCGGGGACTCCTAAGGCCATGATCATAAAATGAGGAGACTTATGTTACTTGTTAGCCACCACAATTGAAAGTGTGTACACTAACGGGATTATTCAAGCCTTAGGTAATCGGTATCGGCGTCACATGGGAAAGGTTATAACGTTATTTAAATTGTTGCCTAAAAAGCATCAAATTCTCCTCAGCATTCTTTCTGTTATCACTACGATAACCCTGCTCTTTCCCTCTGAAGAAGCGCAAGCTTCAAGACAAACTCAAGGTGTCGCAGACCAAGCTCAAGTCAATACCCGTTACGATGTCCCCTTAGCCTTTCGCTCACCAGAGCGTCCTGAAGGGGTTGAGGGCCAACCGCAAGATGCATCCACCAACGCCACGCCGTTATCTTCGGCCGAGGCATTAGCCGCAGGCAATGTGCCCGCCAGCGAAACCTTAGAGAGCGCCCACCATAGGGACGTTGAACATTTTAATGTGAAAAATGGCGATACCTTAGCCGCGGTATTTGAGCGCGCGGGGCTCACCAGCAAAGATGTGTATGAAATTACCCAGTTGCCGCTCGCCAAACAGAATCTATTAAAAATCATCCCCGGCGAAGAAATTGTGATTTCGAAGGATGCCAAGGGCGATTTAACCGAAGTGCGCTACCGTGTCGATGCGGTATCGACCTTAGTGATCACTAAGGATCAGGATAAGTATTCCGAGAAAATCTCTGAAAAAGACATTGAAATCCGCACCCAATTCACCAGTGCGAAAATCAAGAGTAACTTCTGGAATGCCGCCGTCGATGCGGGTTTAAACGCGAACCAAATTATGCAACTCTCGACCGTGTTTGGTTGGGATATCGACTTTGCCTTGGATTTACGTGAAGGCGACAGCTTCGCGATTATCTATGAGCAGGAGTATGCTGAAGGCGAGTTTTTACGTAACGGCAATATCCTCGCCGCCGAGTTTATCAACCAAGATGAGCGTTACACAGCGATTCGCTATACCGACGGCAACTATTACTCCGAAAACGGCACTAGCATGCGTAAGGCCTTCCTGCGCTCACCGGTTGACTTTAAATACGTCAGCTCAAACTTCAACCCCAAACGCCTACATCCAGTTACGGGGCAAGTTAAGGCTCACCGCGGCGTTGATTATGTTGCCGCCATCGGCACCCCCATTAAGGCGGCGGGAAATGGCCGAGTTGTCGAATCCGGCTACAATCAATTTAACGGTAACTATGTGTTCATTAAGCACAACGATACCTACACGACTAAGTATTTGCATTTGACCAAACGCAACGTCAGTAAAGGGGCCAGCGTTAAGCAGGGGCAAATTATCGGCACCTTAGGTAAGACAGGACGCGTCACTGGCGCTCACCTACACTATGAATTTATCGTCAATGGCGTACACCGTAATCCAAGAACGGTAGATTTACCTAAGGCCGAATCGATTGCCCGTAAAGAAAAGCCACAATTCGATGCGCTCAGCAAACAGTTGATGGCCAGCATTTCACTGAACAAGCAAACCCAATTGGCGATGCAATAACGACGGACGGATCCCCTCAAATGAACAAGGCTTATTATATTGGACTGATGTCTGGCACCAGCATGGACGGCGTCGATGCGGTGTTAGTCGACTTTGCGGGTGAGCAACCGCAGCTTATCGCAACGCATACCGAGTCGATCCCCAGCCATTTGCTTAAGGGATTGCAACGTTTATGCCTGCCTGGCAATGATGAAATCAACCGCCTCGGCCGCCTTGACCGCAGTGTCGGTAAATTATTTGCCCTCGCTGTCAATAACTTGCTCTCCAAAGCCCAAATAGCCAAAGAAGATATCATTGCCATTGGTAGTCATGGCCAAACCGTGCGCCACATGCCAAACCTTGAGGTGGGTTTTACCCTGCAAATTGGCGATCCCAACACCATAGCAACCGAGACAGGCATCGATGTGATTGCCGATTTTCGACGTAAAGACATCGCCTTAGGTGGCCAAGGCGCGCCCTTAGTACCCGCCTTCCACCAGCAAACCTTTGCCCAAGTCGGTAAAAAGCGCGTGATCCTCAATATTGGCGGCATTGCCAATATCACCTATCTGACCGGGAACCGTGAAGAGGTCTTAGGCTTCGATACTGGGCCTGGCAATACGCTGATTGATGCCTGGATCCAGCAAGTGAAAAATGAGCCCTATGACAAAGACGGTGAATGGGCCGCCTCGGGCAAAACCGACCCACAGCTACTGGCGCAGTTGCTGTCGCACCCTTATTTCTCCCTCGCCTATCCCAAGAGCACGGGGCGCGAATTATTTAATCAGGCCTGGTTAGAGCAGCAATTATCAGAGTTTAATCAACTGGATGAAGAAGATATTCAATCGACGTTACTCGATTTAACCTGCCACAGCATCGCCCGCGATATCCTTAAACTCGCCCCTGTAGGAGAACTATTTGTCTGCGGTGGCGGCGCCTTTAATAGCGAGTTAATGCAGCGCTTAGCGGCGCTATTACCGGATTATCATATCGATACTACCTCTGCACTAGGCGTCGACCCTAAATGGGCCGAAGGCATCGCCTTTGCGTGGCTCGCAATGCGCCACCATTTAGGTTTACCCGCTAACCTACCTGCGGTGACAGGCGCCTCGCGCGAAGCTGTATTAGGCGGACGCTTTAGCGCTAAGTAAAACTCAAACCTACTTAAGTAGTTTGTGTTTAAGCAGTATGATGTCCCGCTGCGGAAAGCCATCGAGCGTCATCACTAAGCGGTTTGACTCCGGAATATAAGTCATGGAGCCAAACCCGCTTAGGCTCGAGCGGGGCACCCTGAGGAGTGGCGTGACTTGCTGGCTGCTCGCCTCCCAGTAATTTAATCTCTGCTCATTGCCATTACTGGATTTGAAATACACCCCGTCCGCCGTCATTGCCCAATTATTACCAGATCGAAACACTTTGCTGGAAATGAGCTGTGTTACCTCTTCAGGCTGCGCGAGATTAATCAACCAGAGTCCATTCACTCCATAGCGACTAAACACCAACTCGGTTGCCGACTTGGCAAATCCCACCGCCATACTCAGAGGGCTTATCACCTTGGGCGCACTGTTATCTAAATAAAACTCGGTGATACCGTCGCTGGTCGATGCGAATACCGCAGTACCCTGCCAATTCCAGCTGGGGCGACCATGGTTGTGATAACTCGAGGCTAAGGCGGTGATGTTCTTATTGGTTAAATCTAAAATAAAAATGCGATTGCCTTCATTGCGATCATCGGGGGCGATAAAAGCAATTTTAGAACCGTCGGGTGACCAACGCGGATAAGCGACACGCGACTTAAGCTGAGTGTGTTGCTCTAGTTTTTGCCCCTTGATATCCGAGGTCCAAATCTCGTTATAGCCAGTATCGCTAGAGACAAACACGATTCGCCCCGCCTCAGGTGAATAATGGGGATTGCGGTGGCTAATGCCGGAATACAGCAGCGGAAACAAACTGCCCGGCACTTTATCCCCGAGGGAAAAATACGCCATTTGGAATTGCCGGCGATACTGGTGATAAACCAACTAGCCCTCATCGGATACGCTACTGGGATAACTCATACCTTCGACATCGAGTGGCCGAATATGGGCCGTTTCGATATCGATAGTAAAACCGTTGCGACTACCAGAGTCTTCCGTGGCAAACACTAACGCCTGACTGTTGGGCGTCCAGCTCAAGCCGCGAATATCTTCTAGTCCTTGGGTTAAGCGTTTTTCATTGGCATTGGCTAAGTCGCGAATAAAAATATCCTCAGAGATATTACTAAAGCGCCTCGCTATCGCGAGCCATTTACCATCGGGGCTAAAGGCTAAATCTCTATCTTCATAATTACACTGGCTTTCGCAGGATAATCTTTCAGCCGTAGCGTCCGCTTTTGCCAAAGATAAGCGGTAAATACCACCCACTTTATCCGCCTCGTGGGAGGAGATATAAGCAAGATATTGACCATCGGGGGAAATATCTATCGCAGCCATATCCGTGCTACAGGGCGCTAGGGCTAGCATCTCATTGGTCGCTAAAGTCAATTGAGTAATAGTGCACTTTCCCGTCGCGTGGCTGCGAGAGGCAAAAAACAGCTTGGTATCATCTAAGCTCCACACTGCACGCAGCTCAACCGATGTTGAAGGGGTTAACTGTCGGGCGGGAACATCTTCACGTTTAAAATCTTTAAGATACAGACTAGATGTCACCCCAGGACGACTCGCGCCATACACAAGCCAACGCCTATCGTGGGATAACCTTGGATAACGCTCCGAACCCGGATCTCGAGTCAGCACTGTCATTTGGGTATCCGTCATCCGCTGTTTATCTTGATATAAATGCATACCAATAAATAAACTACTGACAACAGCCACGGCCCCCAGCACCATCGCCATTAAACGCAGACGATGATTGGCATATTGCAATTTAGTCTCAGTAGTCTGCCGTAAATCTTCTTCGGTATCGTCGAGTTGATCGTAGATAGGTGGTAACAACAAGCGATAGCCAGCCTTACGCACTGTCTCAATCACGCCACCATCCACGTCTAGAGGTGATAGTTGCTGCCGTAAATGCCAAATGGCATTCGTGAGCGCCTTAGTGCCGACGTAGGCATTGCCTTCCCACACTTGAGTAATCAACTCATCGCGGGTAACTACATTAGGATAACGCAGGGCAAGATAGCTAAGCACTTCAATAAACTTAGGTTGAAGCGACACTTTAGCGGATTCATGTGAGGAGGTTTCATCCCCCTGCGTTTGAAATAAAATTGAGTTATCGGAAGGGTCAATACGACAGCTCCCTAAGCAAAAACCCAACTTACTCTTATCCTTCATTTTTCTCACACCTTCGCTATTCGTCTTTTTATGGTTAGGGTAATGAGTACATCGTGTGGCTAGATACTACCTAAGACTTAACAAAGATGGCAATCCAATGTTTTATACTAACTATATAAAATTCAAAATATTAGCTAATTAAAAATCTAAAATAGAGATTTAAACAATATAGAAACGAGCCGGGATAGATTGCGATACAGCAACAGATTACTTACAACTGATTGACCAATAACAACATAAGAGTCAAAGCCTTACTCCTGCGGTTAACTCATCTCAGCTGGGGTAATTTACTTTGCTAGGAACCCAAGTATGCTTCGCTTAACCTTGACCGGCATCTGGACTATGCTATGCCTAATTTTTATCCCCAACACCTTAGCGCAGGACTACCAGAAACCTTCCCCCGCACTGCAACAAACCATTGCGCATAACGCGGATCTCACGACTCGACTCTCAAACGATCATCAGTGGCTGGCATTACTTAGCCCAATTGCCGCGCCGAGCATTGCCACGCAGGCCCAGCCAGAGCAGAAGTTGGCAGGATTACGTATCGCCGCCGAGCAATATTTACCGAGCCGTATCACCCAGCGCTACCACCAACTTAGGCTGATTAATATTCAGGACAATCAGCAACGGCTGATAAGCTTGCCCGGTGGTCACGATATCACCGAGCTGCAATTTTCCCCCGACAGTCGCTACCTCTCCTATGTCAGCCTAACGCCAGAGGGCGGTTACTTATATGTTTACGACATCGCACAAGACCGCCACAAGCGCCTGTCAGACAACCGATTAAATGGCACGATTAGCCTTGATTATCAATGGGCTAACAATAAAAGTCTGCTCGCTCGCTTTGTCATAGCCTCCAATGCCAACACAAGCATGGCTCAGGCCGTTTACGCACCGAAAACCAAGGAAACCTCGGGCAAACAAAGCCCGCAGCGCACCTATCAAGACTTATTGAAAACCAGCGCTGACAAACAACGCTTTAGCCAACTGACGACCAGTCAACTGGCCCTTGTGGATATGGATAGCAAGCTGACAAATATCGCCGCGCCGGGCATTTTTGAGGATTTTTCGCTGTCGCCAGATGGTCAATATATCTTAACCAGTCAGCTCACCACGCCCTTCTCAACCCAAGTAAAGTATTATGATTTTCCAACCTTAACAGAGATTTATAATCTTGATGGTCAACGCATTACGCAACTGCACCAAAGCCAGAGTGGAGAATCTAAGCCCCAAGGAAGAGACTCAGTTTTACCCGGCCCTCGCATGTTCCATTGGGTTCAAGGGCAAGGCGCAACCTTAGCCTTTACCGAGGCTTTAGATCAGGGCAATAGCCAGCAAGAGGCGCAGCTACGGGATAGTCTATGGCAACTCGATGCCCCCTTTACCCAAAAGGCCAAACTCATCGCCAAAACCCCTTGGCGGATCATCGATATCGACTGGGCGGAAAATAACATCGCCTTAATGAGCCAGCGCAATAGCAAAGCACAGTTACTGCGACTGAGTCGCCTAGACACCCACCTTGGGGAAAGTTCGTTGTATACCTTGAACGAGCGTAATCTGCGCGATAAATATCAAGAACTTGGAAAATTCCCCAGAGAATATACCCAAGGCAAAGGGCTAGTGATCCGCGTGCAACAGGCACAAACCGCTGGGGTTATTCACTACGGCCAAGGGGCATCGCCTCAAGGCGATAAGCCATTTTTAAAACGCACCTCACTCGCTACCGGAGAATCCTCACTGTTATGGCAATCTGCAACCAACCAATTAGAGTCGGTGCGCTATGTGCTCAATCTTGAGCCCTTACAACTGATTATCAACCGTGAAAGTCCGACTGAAGCCCCAAGCCTCGTCTTAATCGATGGCGCCAAAGAACGTGTGCTCTACCAACAGGCCGATGAACTGAGTGCGTATCGGGGGATGCAGAAGCAGCTGATCACCTACAAAAGAGCCGATGGCGTGCCCCTGTCAGGCACCCTCTACTTACCCGCTAATTACACCAAGGAGCAAGGCACCTTACCCGTGTTGATGTGGGCTTATCCGCGGGAATTTAACGATCCCGATGTCGCGGGCCAAATCAGCTTTAGCGCCAACCAATATCCCAGCATCAGCCCAAGGGGCCCGATCCCATTAGTTGCTGAAGGCTTTGCGGTGTTTGATAAAGTCTCTATGCCTATCATCGCTCAAGGGGATAAAGCGCCCAATGACAGCTTTCGCGAACAACTCGTCGCCAACGCGCAGGCGGCTGTCGATACCTTGGTGGATTTAGGCATTGCCGATCGCAAACAAATCGCCGTGGGCGGACACTCCTACGGGGCCTTTATGGTGGCGAACTTGCTCGCCCATACGGATTTATTCTATGCAGGTATTGCCCGTAGCGGTGCTTATAATCGCAGTCTAACGCCTTTTGGCTTTCAAAATGAGGAGCGTTACTACTGGCAAGCCAATGATATTTATCAGCAAATGTCACCATTTAATTATGCTGATAACATCAAATCACCCTTGCTATTAGTTCACGGAGAGATGGATCAAAACTCAGGCACTTTCCCGCTGCAATCGGAGCGACTATTTGATGCCATTCAAGGCCTTGGCGGTAAAGCAAGATTAGTTATCCTACCCTTTGAAGGGCACGGTTATGCGGCTAAGGAATCCCTAGAACACTTGCTCTGGGAACAAAGCCAGTTCTTAAAGGCAAATCTGCCGTCCACGAACCTGTAAAAATCAGCGCTTTGCATTCCACAAGAACACACCCATCAGATGATTGGCGGCACAATAAGCCGCCAATCGCTTAACAAGTTACTGCTATCACTTATCCCTAAACGCTGTGTTTATTCAGTATTTAAGCGAGTATCTCTCTATCTCTCCCCCTCACTTATAAGCCGAAGCTTTACCTCTTTAGCCTTTGTCTCTTTGGCCTTTTTACGATTCCCCGTTAGCCGACTTACTTCAAGTCAGCACTCATTCAAGCTCTGGCTGAAATTCAAGATCTGGCTGAAAGAGTTAACGTTAAGCGCTTCTCTACAGAGGAAGTTTCAAAGGTCTGTGTCAGCCTATCCCATTGAAGGCTTGATGCTTGTGCCGAAACTATTACGACGAACCTATTGCGACAAACCTATTGATGTGAATATCTTGCGGTTATTGGCAATAAAAAACCGCATGCAGGGAGCCACATGCGGTTGAGCAAACTTAAGTGGTTAGTATCAGTGCAACGATATTAGAACTTAAGCTCTGCACCTAGGTAGGCATAGCGACCAACACCACCGCCATAGGCGCTGCTGTAGTTACCGTTACCCGTTTCGACTAAATCACCAGTATCGGCCACCCAAGGACCCTGATTGTCGAAAATATTGCGCACACCGCCGTATAAACGTAATTCAGCCTGACTCACGTCCATAGTGTAAGACACCGACAAATCGTGGGTGATATACGAGCTATAGAATAGGAATGCGGGAGTTTCTGGATTAGCGACCGCACTGGCATCACCCGCATCGAGTTTGGCTTGGTTTTCGGCTTTCAGCACGTTCCACTCTTCAACTCTATCGTGGCTATCGACCATGGCGCTCTTGTACTTAGCGCTCCAACGAACACGCCAATCATCATTGCTCCAGGTTAATGAAATTGCGCCTCTGTCCTCAAAAATCCCGCTGGCAAGCTCACCCACATAGTCATCTTCAACTAAACCATCGGCGCCGTAGTAGCTAGTGCTAAATTCCAACACATGGGTCCAGTTAGTTTTTAAGCTAAGTTCACCGTATCCGTCTAACTGCCACTCGTAGGCCATGGCGATATCAACACCACGGGTAACAATGTCATTCAGGTTCTGTTCCTGTTGGATAACCTGAGTGATTTGCCCTTCAGTATCACGGCTGATGACCTGACAGTACTCGTTATCGGCACCATAGGGATTACTCGAGTTATAACATTCGGCCAGAATATCCTCGTTGCTTAATGAACCAATGGCATCGGTGACTTTAATATCGTAATAATCGACCGCCAAATTAAAGCCTTCGAGGAAGGCTGGCGCCATGGTAAAGCCTAAGGTGTAGGTATCCGCGGTTTCCTCGGTGAGGTTTTCGTTACCAGCGTTCGGCGAATATTTAGAACCGCCCTCATCCTCAAAGACACCGTTAGTCGCAATTGCGGCTGCAATCCCTGGATCTTGGCGGCAACTATCATGCCCAGCCCCAGTTGAGGTTGCTGTTACCCCATCACAAATATCGCGGATACTGTCGTAATCTCCACGGGGTGGAGAGATAAGCTCAGTAATATTCGGCGCACGTTGCGAGCGAGAGTAGTTAGCACGTAGGGCATAGTTGGCAATAGGCTCCCACAGGATCCCCGCGCGATAGCTCGACATTAAGTCGATGTTTTTCTGGCTGTAATCCGCAAGACGCAATGACACGTCTAGGTCGAGCTTATTAGCAAAAGCCTCATCCCTTAACAAAGGAAGATTCGCTTCACCAAAGGCTTCCCATACGGTGACATCCCCTTCGAATGGCGGCACGTCGTTAAAGGTAATCGCATCGCCACGCATCGCTTTATCGGTATCGACGGCTTGAGTATCACGGCGATATTCGACCCCGAATGCTGACTGCACGCCACCCGCGGGTAATTCAAACAATTCACCCGAGATAAATCCTAGGGCATTGAATTGCGTGATATCCGTGTTGATATAGGGATTGGCGCGGATATAGTCCGCCCCTTCCTTGCTGATTGAACCTTCACCAAAGATATTAACGGGAACACAGCCCTCGGCTCTAGCCTCTTCACTGGCACATTGGATAGTCACACCATCGGCGGCGTATTCAGCATCCAAGGCATATTGCAGACGACGAATACTGATTTCATTGCTGCGGCGCTGACGCTGTTCAAACTTACCGTAACCCAGTGAGGCATCCCAGGTCCAAGTTTCAAATAGGTTGCCCTGCAATCCCGCCCAAGTCCGCAAAGTGGTGCGCTCGTTATCGCTCTCAACGGGACCTACTTCTTGGAAGCGGCGATCCCAAGTGATGCTCTTGCCAGCTGTCGCGGCAATTTCGGCTGGCACATAAGGATTGTTTGGTGAAATACTGCCCGCAGCAATAGTGCCAGGGAGACCCGTCACAGGGTCGATATAGAGTTCAGCGTCGTTATAGTCTTGGCCTTCGGCATCGGTACGACGAAACGCATTATTGCGGCTAAACTGCACTTGCACATTCGCGCGCACATCGTCGCTGAGGTCATAATTCATTTTGACCGCAGCGGCCAAGGTATCCTCGGGGACCTTTAATAAACCTGTGGTGTAACCGTTATAACCATCACGCTCTTCTTTAAAGTCGGTTTTAAGCTCTGTGCCATCGTACCACCAAGAGTTTGATTTAAAGCGGCCACCGACGATGTCATTACTGCGCTCGCGCCAGTCGTCTCGGGTAATATCACGCATACACTGGTCGCCATCGACCGTGTTCATGGCATTACACATTTGCTTTGCATCATAGGCAAAACTTGACTCATACAGGGCTCTTTCCCTGTCGGTCGCAAATAACCCATGTTGTTTATCATAAGTCGCACTGGCGAAGATATAACCTTTATCGCCATTAAAATCAGTGCCATAACCTACATCGACTGTAGTTTCACGACCACCACCTTCGGTGGTTTCACCGCCACGGGCGTTAATCTCAAAGCCAGTCTTATTCTGCTGGGTAATAATATTCACCACCCCGGCAATCGCATCTGAACCATAGACAGCCGACGCCCCGCCGGTAATGATTTCGACCTTATCGACCATAGCGGCAGGAATAGTGCTTAAGCTGACATAGTTACCGCTATAACTGTTTGATACTACGCGGCGACCATCGATCAAGGTCAGGGTGCGATCCGTTCCTAAGTCACGTAAATCAATGGTTGAAAGACCCGTATTTTGCACGCTCGATTGGCTATTTGTACTGCTAACGCCTTCCGATAACGCTGGAATTTGATCAACTAAAATGTCCGCCAATGAGCCAATCCCGCTATCGGCGATATCTTTCGCATCTAACCCCTGCAATGGAGTGCTCAGGGAAAAGCTGTCACGTTTAATCCGCGAGCCCGTGACTGTGACTTTTTCGATGCTTTCTTGCTTATCCGCTACCTCGACTTCAACCCGATTAGCGCTCTCATTCACCGCATTCACTTCAATTGGATCGGCAGCCCAAGCTACCGAAGGAGCAATACCAAACATCGAAGCTTGGATTGCCAAGGTCAATAATTTCTTCTTCATCCTTCCCACCTTCACTTTTACAGCGCAAGCCATTCTTGTTGTTATTTGGAGCTGTTACTTCATCCGGCTAACCGTGTTTTCTTATTCATGTTCATCAAGTTCTTTGAATATGAGGTAGCAACACCACAAAAACACAATTAACATTTCAGCAACCAAAACCTTGTACTTGGCCGAGTGAAGAGCGGCAATCATCTGTCCCTCGTTTCTTTCCCCGTTTTATATCTATTAAATATCTATTCATTTATTTTCAATATATTAAAGACAAGCAAAGAGAATAAATCGACTATTGAAAATGCTAAAAATCTTGGTGTAGCAGTTAGCGTTCTACTGCATTTTTACCGAACAACGACAAGATAAGGCGTAACAAAACAGCGGAGACGATGCCTAAAAATGCTTTAAATAGCACCAATGACGGTCGTTCAAAAATGCACAATATAAAAACCCATCTATGCTTGATCACAGTTGTGTCATCTAAACTCGCTAAAGTGATTGTTAACTAAGCAGTAAATACACAACCTCACTCACTGTGAAGGCCAACTCGTGCCTGCACACTTTGGGCGCGCAAACATATCAATTAAGGGAATGGTTATTTATCTAGCTCAACTTAACCAGCAAGATAAACAAAGGTTTATGCAAAGAACGCGATACGTATGTCGGCATAAATCGACTGAATAGGAAATCAATCAATGAATATGTCACAAAAAATGGCGGCAGAATTTTTGGGCACTCTGTGGCTCGTTCTCGGCGGCTGCGGCAGCGCTGTGCTGGCGGCAGCCTTTCCGGAAGTCGGGATAGGCTTACTCGGGGTGGCGTTAGCCTTTGGTTTAACGGTTCTGACCATGGCGTTTGCCATTGGCCATATTTCGGGTTGCCACTTAAACCCAGCGGTATCCTTTGGACTCTGGGCAGGCGGACGTTTTCCCGCCTCCGAACTGCTGCCTTACATCATTGCCCAAGTGGCAGGCGGTATTGTCGGCGCGGGTGTATTGTACGCCATCGCCTCAGGGCAAGAAGGCTTTAGTCTCGCGGCGGGCTTTGCTTCTAACGGCTTTGGCGAACATTCCCCCGGCGGTTACAGCATGATGTCGGTGTTAATCTGCGAAATCGTGATGACTTTGTTCTTCTTATTGGTGATTTTAGGGGCGACCGATGAGCGTGCACCTAAAGGCTTTGCGCCGATTGCGATTGGTCTATGTTTAACCCTTATTCACCTGATCAGCATTCCCGTATCAAACACCTCGGTCAATCCGGCTCGCAGTACTGGCCCTGCGCTTTTTGTTGGCGATTGGGCTGTATCACAACTGCGGATATTCTGGGTCGCTCCTATCGTAGGAGCTATTCTCGCCGGTATGATTTACCGTTATTTCAACGCTGCTGAGTAATTCCCACTAGCAACAGCGCCTTCGCGGCGCTGTTGTGCTTTTTCAAACCCCGCTCTAATGTTACCATCTTGCCAACTGGTGAGTTTTGCTGTGCTGACGCTATACATGAGTAGCACAACAGGTTTCGCCCTATTCACGCATAAGAGATATTTTCATGAGCAAGACTGTTAAAACCTTTGCAGAAGCCGCTGGCATGACTCCAGAAGGTCGTTACGATTACCTCGTTGAACAAGTTAAACAACACAAAGTGTTATGGACGCTACAGGACCAAGATGGTTGCGTCATGCTGACCACAGAAGATGAAGATTGCATCCCAATGTGGCCAACCGAAGAAGCGGCCGAGTCATGGGCAGTCGATGACTGGAGTGACTGCCAAACCTTAGCGATTCCCTATGATGAATGGCATGAAAGATGGGTGCCTGGCATGGAAGAAGACGATCTGTTCGTTGCCGTATTCCCAGTACAGGATGACTTAGGTGTGGTCATTCCACCCTATGAATTAGATCAACGTTTAGTCACTAAACAAAGCCACTAATCCATAAGGGCAAACCACAATGTCGCTGAACGAGCAAGAATCCTCTTTGGCAACACAGGCTACACCGCCCTTGGCAAAAGCCCGTTTACCTAAACGCTTAATTGCCTTACTGCTACTCTATGTCGCAGCATCGGTAAGCGGCTTAATCGCCAAACAAGGGGTACTTTTCTGCCTGTTAACCCTATTGATGGTGCTCGGGATTATCGGTCGCCAAAAGGCTGGGTTGATTATGTTAAGGGGTTACACCTTAGTGCAATTGGCGCTAGTCAGTATGTTACCTGTGATCCTTTATGATCCTGATAACCTAGTCGCAGGGCCAACCACAGTGCACCTTGGCGAGTGGCAAGAAAAGCTACCCGATTACGTAATTTTTATCGTGTTGATTGTCTTATCTTTATTGCAGGTGTGGGTGGCATTCGATAAGAAAGTGAAGGCTTGGTTTAAACCTAAGCTTAATCTGAATATTATGAATTAACTCCAAAGCAACGCGCTTACGCCTTGCTTTGCCAATCCTAGCAATACAGGAAAGACCAACAAAAAAGCCGTCATCTCGACGGCTTTTTTATCTTCTATATCAGTTCACTACATTCGTAGAACAAACTTACACAGAGAAACTTGCGCCACAACCACAAGTCGTTGTCGCATTCGGGTTCTTCACAAAGAAACGCGAACCTTCGAGGCCAGAAGTGTAATCCACTTCACCGCCAACGAGGTATTGTAAGCTCATGGGATCGACGACCAATTGGACGCCTTGCTTCTCAACGGTGAAGTCGCCTTCGTTGACCTTTTCATCAAAGGTAAAGCCGTACTGAAATCCAGAACAACCACCACCCGTCACGTACACACGTAGTTTAAGTGCAGGATTTTGCTCTTCTTCCAACAAGCCCTTTACCTTAGCGGCTGCCGCATCGGTAAATTTGATAGGCATTGCTGCGTCAGCTTGATCAGTCATTACTACCTCTTACATCAGTTTTCTGGGGCAAATTATCCGTTACCTGACTATTTTGTTCAAGTATTACCCGCGGTTCTTTTTCACCCTGTAATAACTCAGGGACACTATAGACATGTTCTGTCTGCGAATTTTTGGTCCAGCGGCTCGAAGGCACCACCACTTTGACTTTGACCTGCACCACATTAAACCCTGCAGGCACTGTAACTTTGGTATCTATGACCTGAAAATAGCGAAAATCAAACTCAAGCTTAGAACCCGTGAGTTTGTTCACACTTAACTCAACGGATTTTCCGTCTTGCACTCCAATGAGGGTGATTTCGGTACGACCTTGAATCGCCTGCTTACGTTTTTGCAGCTGAGTCAAAATCAGTTTGAAATTGTATTCATCCGCCAGGGCGCCCGGCGTCATTTCTAAGCCGTGAATGGCCACCCCTTCGGCATTGTCATCCGGCGACATAATACTGCGATAAAAGGCTAATTCGTGCTCTAGCTCTTTTTGTTTCTTCATCTGCTGCGCAAACATATCTTGCATTTGCGCATTGGCTTCGCGCTCGACAGATAATTCTAAATTGCGGGTCGCGAGCTCCTGGGTTTGCGCCTCAAGTTCGGCGGTGACACGTTGCAGTTTACCGCCGCCAATATGCTTTACGACGGGCTCGTCACTGTTGAGCACAATAAAGCTCACCCACGCCCCTAACAGAAATGCCACTAAGACTAAGGACAATAAATACTTGGTCGATGGACGATACTTTAGATCCATGACTTGCAGCCGATCTAGCCAACGATGATAATTTGGCATTAGGTAACAGCCCCTTATATAAAATACAATCAACTCAAGAACGAGTTCGATACAATACAACTCAGGCCAATGCAGTGCAATTAACGATAAATAAAGCCGCGATTCAAGACGCCATCAGCACAGCTAAAAAGTACTTAACTAACGAGCTGCGTGATCATTTATCCCAAGCCAAGATCAGTGCGCAGTTGTGCTTACTGGCCTTGCTATTCGCCATCTTCGCCTCCTGCGTGATCCTGTTGTTTCGACTCTTGCTCCTGTGGGCGAACCATTACACCCAAATCGAGACGCTGGATTTTACGGGTAACATCGCCGACTGGCGAGCCCTGTTGCCACTTTTTGGCGCCTTGTTGATCTGGATTGTCGCTAAACTCGGCTCCAAACGTTACAAGCGTATGGGGATTGCCTATGTATTACATAGGGTTAAATTGCACTATGGCAAAATTCCGCTGCAATCTGCTGCGGGGCAATTTTTTCAGGCCCTGTTTGCCTTAGGCACCAATTTCTCGGTAGGACGCGAAGGTCCCGCCATTCACCTTGGCGCCGTAAGTGCCAGTGTTTTAGCCGAAAAATTTAATCTTCCCGATAATAGTGTGCGGATAATGTGCGCCAGCGGCATTGCCGCAGGGATTGCCGCCACCTTTAACGCCCCGCTAGCAGCAGTAATATTTGTACTCGAAGTGATAGTGCGCGAGTACAAGGTACACTACTTCTTCCCCATAATGCTGTCCGCCATTTGTGGTGCGGTTTCCAGCCAGCTGGTTTTTGGTAATGTGCACGAGTTTGACCGTATTCAGGTTATCCATATTCCATTGGATCATTATCCGATTTTAGCCTTGGGCGGCATTGCACTGGGCTGCGCGGCAGCCTTCTTCAACTACGCACTCCTTAAAGTCACCGCCACTGGGCAAAACTGGCCACTGATTTATCGGCTATTACTTGCGGGCAGTATCACTACGCTGATTGGCTTAATCTTGCCACAAGCCCTCGGCACTGGGGATTTGGCTATCAGTGAAGCCATTAGCGAGCATCCCAGTTTATTGTTGTTAATTGCCCTACTTGCAGCCAAGATTATCGCCACCATAGCGGCAATCGGACTTGGGATCCCTGGTGGTTTGATTGGTCCACTCTATGGTATCGGCGCCTTAATAGGTGCCATCTTAGCTTTAGTCAGCGCCATTCTATTCCCTTCGATTGCGCCTTACGTCGGCCTCTATACGGTTATCGGCATGACAGCGATGATGGGCGTTTGCCTCAGTGCGCCGCTCGCCGCCCTAGTGGCGCTGCTGGAGATGACCAACGATGCCAGTATCATTCTGCCGGCAATGTTTGTGACCATTCCCGCCTTCTTGATTGCCTATCAAGGGTTTAAAACCAACTCTATTTTCTTCAAGCAGTTAGAGATTATGGGCTTAGGCTATAAAGTCGCCCCGGTGAATCTGGCGCTACAGAAAAAAGGCGTGCGCGCCCTGATGGATAAACGATTTGTTATCGTCAACAACAACGACGAGCTGCTGCTCGAAGTGTTAAAGCGCGCCGAAGGTCGCCCAGTGCTAGTGCGTAACGCCGATGGGGTGATCGAAATGCTCAGCCTTGAGATGCAATCCTACGATGACAACATCACCCTCTCACGCCATCCTATGCAGGGGCTGAGTGACACTAAAACCCTCGATGAGGTGTATAACTTGTTGTCGCCCAAACGCAGTGGTGAGGTATTTATCTACCAAGACACCCCAGACAATGTGGTGGGAGTGGTCAGTTGGTCGAACCTACAGCAGGAAATTCGCTCCGGCCAAGTCTAAGTTCTGCAAAGATGGGCTTAGATTCACAAAATCCTGTATTAGCTGCCTAAAAAATCCATGGGAGGGCGCGGCGACTATTTCGCTGCCCCAGTGCATCTGTTACAATCGCGCCTCAGCCACCCTACATATACACCAGGGCACAAAGCGCGACATTGCACTTTAACGCCCCCTAGCAATTGGAAAACAGGCTGATGAACCAGTTCGAAGGATCTCATATCCTCTCCGTAAACCAGTTAGATCTTGATTCAATCCAAACTATTTTTAATGTTGCCCATCGTATGATGCCCTATGCACTTCGTGAGAAGCGCACTAAGGTGCTCGAAGGCGCCATTTTAGGTAACCTGTTTTTCGAGCCTAGTACCCGTACCCGCGTGAGTTTTGGCTGTGCCTTTAACTTACTCGGCGGCCATGTGCGTGAAACCACAGGCATGGCCTCTTCGTCCTTATCTAAGGGCGAGTCACTGTACGATACCGCACGTGTACTCTCGACCTATTCCGATGTGATTGCGATGCGCCACCCCGACTCTTATTCGGTGAAAGAGTTTGCTGAAGGTAGCCGCGTTCCAGTAATCAACGGTGGTGATGGTTCGAACGAGCACCCGACCCAAGCCCTGCTCGATTTGTTCACCATTCAAAAAGAGTTAGGCCATGCTGGCCGCGGTATCGATGGCATGCATATCGCTATGGTCGGCGACTTAAAATTTGGTCGTACCGTTCATTCCCTGTCGCGCCTGTTGTGCATGTATAAGAACATCAGCTTCACACTGATTTCGCCAACTGAATTAGCAATGCCTGACTATGTGATCTCCGACATTGAAAATGCTGGCCATAGCATCAAAATAACAGACCAGCTTGAAGGCCACTTAGATAAAGCCGACATTCTTTATCTGACCCGCATTCAAGAAGAGCGCTTCCCATCCCAGGAAGAAGCGAACAAATACCGCGGTAAATTCCGTTTGAATCGCAGTATTTATACCCAACATTGCAAATCTAACACTGTGATCATGCACCCGCTGCCACGGGATTCGCGTGCGCAAGCTAATGAGTTAGATAATGATTTGAACAGCCATCCTAATCTCGCTATCTTCAGACAGGCGGACAATGGACTGCTAATTCGTATGGCACTGTTTGCATTGACACTCGGGGTTGACTCGCAACTCGAAAAATATGAGTGTCCCGTTAATTGGTATTCACGTAAAGCCGATCGCTAATCGGCTACTTACTTTAAGGACTTAACATGACCCGTTCCGAAGCGCTATTTGAACAGGCTAAAAAAACCATCCCCGGCGGTGTTAACTCTCCGGTTCGTGCATTTAACGGTGTAGGTGGTTCGCCGCTGTTTATTGAAAAAGCTGATGGCGCTTATATTTACGATGCCGATGGCAAAGCTTATATCGACTATGTTGGCTCTTGGGGCCCGATGATTTTAGGCCACAACCATCCGAAGATCCGTGAAGCCGTATTAGCTGCGGTGCACAATGGTCTGTCTTTTGGTGCACCAACCGAGCTTGAAGTGCAAATGGCAGAGAAAGTCATCGCCATGGTACCTTCTATCGAACAAGTACGTATGGTGAGTTCAGGCACTGAAGCCACCATGAGTGCAATTCGTTTAGCGCGCGGTTTTACCAATCGTGACAAGATCTTAAAGTTTGAGGGCTGCTACCATGGTCACGCTGACTGCCTACTAGTTAAAGCAGGTTCTGGTGCTTTGACCTTAGGCCAACCAAGCTCTCCAGGTATCCCTGAAGATTTCGCCAAGCACACTTTAACCGCTGTGTATAACGATCTCGATTCAGTTCGTAGCCTGTTCGAGCAATATCCGACTGAAATCTCTTGTATCATCATCGAGCCAGTGGCTGGCAACATGAACTGTATCCCACCTATCCCAGGCTTCCTCGAAGGTCTGCGTGCTATGTGTGATGAGTTTGGTGCGCTGCTCATCATCGACGAAGTGATGACAGGTTTCCGAGTATCAAGAAGCGGCGCTCAAGGCCACTATGGCGTTACTCCTGACTTAACCACACTGGGTAAAGTCATCGGCGGCGGCATGCCTGTGGGTGCATTTGGCGGTCGTAAAGAAGTGATGCAGTTTATCGCTCCAACGGGTCCTGTGTACCAAGCGGGTACCCTGTCTGGTAACCCCATTGCGATGTCAGCGGGTCTAGCGCAAATGGAAGCCCTGTGTGAAGAAGGTCTGTACGAAGCGCTAAGCGCGAAAACCAAGCGTATCGCCGAAGGCTTTAAAGCTGCGGCCGACAAACACGGTATTCCAATGGCCATCAACTATGTCGGTGGCATGTTCGGCTTCTTCTTTACCGAGCAAGAGCAGATCACGCGCTTCGACCAAGTGACTAAGTGCAATATCGAACACTTCCGCACTTTCTATCACGGTATGTTAGATGAAGGGGTTTACTTAGCACCGAGCGCCTATGAAGCAGGCTTCCTGTCGATGGCCCATGGCGAAGAAGAACTGCGCCTCACGCTAGAAGCGGCGGACCGTGTATTAGGTCGTATGAAAGCGGCAATGTAAGCGATAGCTTAAAACACTAAGGGACGCAGTAGCGTCCCTTTTTATTGCTTGGCGTTTGAACAGGCTATTGCGCGAGCCTTGACCCATCAATAGCTATCGGATCGTTTCGAGCCTAAAGCCGATTTAAATACCACCGCCGCGACTAAGACCTGTAAAGTCAAAGTGATATGGTCAACCATCAGGCTAGGATTATGTAATATTCCTAATGCTATCAGCTGCTTGCCACTATATGTTAACCACACTAATGAGCCTAATAACATCAGACTGCGGAGCACAAATGTCATTTTGCGTTATCCTTAAGATACAACATCCAGTGTCTTAACTACTAAAGTGGCACAAGATACAGCTCACTTTCTATCCAGTCAATATTTTGACTTGGTCATTTTTGTGACACAGCTAAAGAATCCCGCACTCAGCACCGTAAACAGCACAAAATCCGATCCTTCAGCTGTGTGACTGCATTTTCGTGCAATATTTCCTTCATAAAGAAAAATTAATTGCGGGATCGGCAAAATAACTGCTTAGACTTTAATCGTAGATCTTACTTTACAGTCCTTTGGCAATCTCAACTAAACAAGATAAAAAACTACACATTAAAAACCAAACAGTGTTTAACACTAAAAACCAATCATTTTCACTGAGACCAATATCACAAAATGACACAAAACCGAGTTACAGCTAACAGTTGCGTTATTCACCCCATTATGTTCTGATCCGCACGCATTAACACGGCAAGCTTAATTTAGCCTTGATAATGCCACTCAATAGCTCGCCTTTGGCTTGCCACGACATTAAAACAGCAGTTGGAATTGCAGTTATGTTATATACCTTTCTGATCATACTGGCGGTGCTTGCATTGCTCAGTATTATTTTCGAAGAAGTCACCCACCTTAATAAAGCAAAAACCACCTTATTCTTTGGCTGTATTTCCTGGGTAGCACTGTTTATGGCTGCCGGAGACGCCAACCATGAGAAATTGGTTGCCCATCAACTCAATGAAAACTTGCTCGAAATTGCCACATTGTGGCTGTTTTTGATGTCGACAATGACCTTTGTGGCCTATCTTAACGCCAAAGGTATGATCCAAATCATGGTGCAGAAGTTGTTCCCGCAGAAGGTATCTGTACGCTTGTTAATGATCCAAGTGGCCTTATTCGCGCTTATCCTGTCGGCTTTCTGTGATAACGTCACCGCGACCTTAGTGTCTTTAGGCTTGTTAACAACCTTTAAGCTCGAGAAGCAAATGCGCCGCAGAATGGCGGTGTTGATTATTTTCGCCGTGAACTCCGGCGGTGTGGCTCTGATCACCGGTGACGTTACCACCCTGATGATCTTCTTAGGCGGCCACGTACACATCTCCGAACTGTTGATGCTGTTTATCCCATCTGCCGTGAGTGTGATTTTACTGGCGACGCTGTTCTCATTGAAGGCTGAAGGCGTGGTGTCCACCACCCCGATTAAGCACAGCTATCAAACCGTGGATCTGCTAATTGCCTTAGTGTTCTTCTGCACGATCCTGATGACCATGCTGCTGAACATTCTCTTCGGTATTCCACCGGTACTGACCTTCTTAACCGGTCTGTCGATTATGTTCCTTATCGGCCACACCACCCGCAGTGATAAAGAAGAAATCAAGATCCTCGAATATATTCGCCAAGTCGAATACGACACTCTGTTGTTCTTCTTAGGAATTTTACTGCTGGTGGGTATGCTTAAAGAAATCGGCACCTTAGATATGCTGACCGAAGCTTACAGCCTGTTTAATCCAAACATCTCTAACTTCGTTACAGGTATGGGTTCAGCCCTTATCGATAACGTGCCATTGACGGCTGCGCTTCTTAAAGCAGAGCCTGTGCTCAACACCCCAGAATGGTTAGGCTTAACCTACAGTGTGGGCGTGGGTGGTTCACTATTAGTGATTGGTTCGGCTGCGGGTATCGTCGCCATGAGCAAAGTAAAAGAGCTGACTTTCGTAAGCTACCTGAAATATGTGCCAGCCCTGTTCCTATGCTACAGCGTGGGTTACGCCCTGACCTTATTCTTGGCTTACAACTTCTTCGCTTAAGTTTTGATTTTAAGCGATAAAAAAGGCGCCCATCGGCGCCTTTTTTGTTTGTAATATAACAAGTTAAATCGCAGGCACCCTAAACTGCGTGCCTTGGATTTCGAGCACTACATCCCGTGGGCGAATCGCAATAATCTTTAACTTGCCCCCAATCTGGTCGCCTTCCTGTAACTCGGCGCCATCGACATTCAACCAACGCTGACTCGCATCCGTCGAATAAACGTGGGCAACAATATTAAATTCAGGCACTTGAAGCTGTAACCCCGCGGGCAGTTGCCCATATTTAGGAATATCGTCGTTTTCGACCTTAGGAATAGGATCAAGCTTGGGCTCTGTTACCGGCGTTTTAGCCGCTTTCACATATTCCACATCCTTGAGCGCATCCTGAAAATTCGCGACTAACTCATCCTCTTTGCGGCTCTGCGCCGTTTCTAAGCCCACATCGGCCGCCGCCGCATTAACTTGCTCACGTAGTGCCTCGAGTGTCGCTAAGCCCTGACGATTCGCATTAGCGCCCAACATAATAGGCTCTGACTCGCTCGTATCCTGTGGCGCAACGTTTTCGATTGAGGGTTGCTGCGTTCGGGTCGTTTCATCTAAGGCGGCAGAAGTTGCCAGATAGTCGTCATAGCTCGGGTCCGCACTGGCTGAAGCGGATGCCGTGGTAGCCTGTGTCGAACTCATGTTGAGGTTCTGATAAGGCTGCACGTTTGCAGGCACCTCATTTAATACCTGCTCCCTTGGCAGTGCCACTTTGCCCGCTAATCGAAACCCTGATGATTCTGCTGAGGTTTGCCCTGCTCCACCAGTTTGCAACGCAGCGCGAGTAACTACACCTGCAGAGGCGCGAACACCTTCGGCAGATGGCTGCACAGTAGAGGCTGTCTGTGGCGTGTATTCAGCCTTTGTATCAGCCATGCTTGGATTGATAGTGCTAGGCGCCACATTCACTATCGACATCGCATTTTGCTGTTGCCAATTCGCCACGCCCCACGCCACACCCACACCAAGCGCCACCGCGACGGCGAGTAGGGATAATTTTGCCACGGGGAATGCAGATTTACGCGCCGTAGGATAACTTGCCCTCGGCGTTAATACCGCATCGGGTAAGGGTGAAGTTTGTTGCTGCTTATTACGGGTTACCGCATCGAGTAAAATGGACATTAACTCTGCGCTCCCTTATCCGTGAGGCGCGGTCCCTGATCACTTAAATACAAATTCAGTCTCACTAAGGTTTGATTACCTGCAATCCCGTCGGCCTTTAAACCATGTTGGCTTTGGAAAGCTTTCAGATCGTTCTCTAATTTCAGATCAAATTGAGACACCCGGCGCGAAGGTCGGTTAGCCACATGGGCAAGGGCGTTTTCAAGCCATTGTAATTGTCCAGGACTCGACTTCTGACTGATTTCCAGCATAGGCAAGTTAGGCGCCTGCCAGAGAATTTCAAAGGTGCCACTAAAATGTTGATTGAACCAGGCTCTATCGACCCAAAGCTGCTGCTCGCCCAACTGCATCAATAGCTGATCAGCATCGACGGCTATCACAGCGCCATAAAAATCTTGTTGGTTATCATCCACTAAATACACAACCGCGGGATAATTGAGCCGTGTGAGCGACATCCAATTGCCCTGCTGTTGATAGCAGGAAAGCCCCTGCTCCAGCGCCGACTGGCACGCGGTTAAGCCTTTAAAGGGGACTTTACCCCACACATTAAAGAGGCCTGCAAAGGCGGTATCGATACTGCGGCTTTGTTTGATGGCCTCCTGCAACACCCGCACACTCGGATCTGGCGCCGCAAGTGTTTGCGGCTCGCTAGCCACTGGTGCACTCTGGGTTGCTGCTTGTGTTTGCTCCGGCTGAATACTATTAGCTTGAGTTGATACTTGAGTTGCAGCAGGTGTCGTTTGGCTCACTTGTGTCACAGGCGAGTTAGCCACATTGGCAACTGCAGGGCTTTCGGTAAATAACCAATAAGACACGCCGAAAGCCACAACCAATGCCGCCGCAATAGCGCTCGGCCACAAGAGTTTATTTTGCTGTGGTTCTTCTTCGCCTAATACCTCAGCCGCAGCTTGTCTCACCATATGGTGATCGATAGGCACCTTAGATTGTGCATAACCCGCCATCAAGGCACGTTCGCACAGCAAGTTAATTAACCGCGGAATGCCGCCACTGTATTTGTGCAGCACTTTAATGGCTTTGCGAGTAAAAAGCGGTTCGAAACGACCTGCCACCTGTAAACGGTGCAACACATAGAGTGCGATTTCATCTTCATTCAGAGGCAATAGATGATAACGGGCAGTAATACGCTGGGCTAACTGTCTAAGCTCTTGCCGTTTAAGCAGCAATTGCAGCTCTGGCTGACCAATTAAGATCACCTGCAGCAGTTTTTTGGTGTCGGTCTCAAGATTGGTGAGCAGCCTTAATTGCTCTAATACTTCGGCACGCAGATGCTGCGCCTCATCGATGATGAGTACGGTATTGCGGCCTTTCTCATGATTAGCCAGTAAAAAACGACTCAAATGGTCAGTGAGTTGTTTCAGGGTTGGTTTTTCACCATAGCTAATCTTCAATTCATCACAGAGCGTGGCGAGTAACTCCAGCTCCGTCAGCGAAGGATTTAAAATAAATGCAGTGTCGGTATTATCAGGCAATTGCCCAAGTAAACAACGAGATACTGTCGTTTTCCCCGTGCCGACCTCCCCCGTCAACAACACAAAGCCCCCAGTTTCACCCAGTCCATAGGTCAAATGGGCTAAGGCCTCTCTGTGCCTGTCACTCAAAAATAAATAATGGGGATTGGGTGCAATCGAAAAAGGGTTATCACTGAGTCCATAAAAGGCCTTGTACATACCACCAATCATCCTAAGCTAAAAATAACGCCCCACGTTAAAACGTCCCAATGATATTGTCAAAACATCCGCAACATGGATGTGACATCCCAATAAATATCTGCACCCAAATTCGACTCGCCATCACCTCATCATGTTAAGCTAGCTTTATGACACACTAGCTAAAGTATTCCTGTGAAAATTTATTTAGTGGGCGGAGCTGTACGAGACAGCCTGCTCAATCTCCCTATAAAAGATAAAGATTTTATGGTTGTCGGCGCGACTCCGGAGCAAATGCAGCAGTTAGGTTATCGCCAGGTAGGTAAAGACTTCCCAGTCTTTTTGCACCCTAAAACCCAACAAGAATATGCATTAGCACGCACAGAGCGCAAAGTCGGCCTCGGCTATGGCGGTTTCAGCTGTTACGCCAGTCCGGATGTCACCCTAGAGCAAGACCTGCTGAGACGCGATTTAACCATTAATGCCATCGCCCAAGATGAGGCGGGTAACTTGTACGATCCTTACCATGGCATCGCCGATATCAACGCGCGTAAGCTGAGACATGTGTCGGACGCCTTTGCTGAAGATCCGCTGCGAGTATTAAGGGTTGCCCGTTTTGCCGCACGTTTTCATGACTTAGGCTTCGAGATTGCCGATGAAACCATGGCGTTAATGCAGCACATGAGCCAAACCGAGGAGTTAACCGCCCTTACCCCAGAGCGCGTCTGGCAAGAAGTCGATAAGAGTCTTAGCGGCCCTCACCCAGAAGTCTTTTTCGAGGTGCTACGCCAATGTGGCGCCTTGAATATTCTTTTCCCTGAGATTGAGGCGCTTTTTGGTGTGCCACAACCAGAAAAATGGCACCCAGAGATAGACACAGGTTTGCACACTATGTTGGTGTTAGCTCAAGCGTCCGCTCTGACAGAGGAAAGTGCCGTGCGTTTTGCCGCCCTAGTGCATGACTTGGGTAAAGCATTAAGCCCTAAAGAGCATTGGCCTAAACACCATGGTCATGGACAAAAGGGCTTACCCGTCATTAAAAGTCTGTGTGAACGCTTGCGGATCCCCAACGAGTATCGCGATCTAGCGCTCTTGGTGAGCGACCAACATCAGAATGTACACCAAGCTTTTGAGTTAAGAAGCGAAACCATCATCAAACTCTTCGATAAAGCCGATTTTTGGCGTAAACCGGAACGGCTGGAGCAACTTCTATTAGCCTGTCTCGCCGATATGCGTGGCCGAACCGGATTCGAGCATCACGCCTATCCACAAGGCGATTATCTTTCTGCTTGTTTTTTAGCCGCCAATACGGTCGATGTGAAGGCTATTATTGCGGCAGGTTTTCAAGGTGCACAGATAAAACAGGCGCTCAATTCGAAGCGGATAGAGGTTGTTGAGCAAGTGAAACTCAACTGGCAGCAATCCCAAGCCAAACAAACGCCATAAAATTGTAATATTTTTGTAAATGCGACCACACTTTCTGGTAAATACAGTGCCATTTTTCGATGAAAAAGGCCGATATAACCGCGAAAAAACGCTTTTAAAAAAAATTTATATGTCTATAGTGGTTAAACGCATTAATATTCGTAGCAAATTAAAATAGCTATGTCATAATTAGGCAGTTTCGATTCCAAAGTGACGAAACATTCAAATCCAACCTATTTTAAGGGATTTTTTACAATGAACAAAAAAGTACTGATGATTGCTGGTTTAGCAATGACTGCCCTACTAGGTGGTTGTGCAAACACTACTGCTCTGGAAGAAAGCGTTGCAACTCTGGGCAACAAAGTTGATCAATTGTCAGCTGATGTTAGCTCTCTGAAATCAGAGCAAAGCAAACTGTCTGCAGACGTTAAAGATGCTAAAGCAGCAGCTATGGACGCACAAGCAGAAGCTAAGCGCGCTAACGACCGTCTAGACAACGTTGCTTCTCGTTACAAGAAGTAATGGTAAGTAATTAACCTGTAATTCAGCAGGTTAGCATAAAAGGCTTGAGAGAGATGAAAGCGAATAGCACATCCATCCAAGCCTTTTTTTATGGCCTAAGTTAATCCAAGCACCCATCTTATCTCTAAAAATCATCTCCAATTTAAACCTACACTTTCTCAGCTCCCTAGCCCTTTACACTCACCATCTCTTTAAAACTCATTCGGCTTAACGGCAATACCAGTTCAAAACCGAAGTTCATCGCTCATTTGTTTTAAGTGGATTTGATTTTTAATCTCATCCATAAACTGAGATTTTAAGTTTTCTTAATCTCCACGAATCTTTTTGCTTAAAACTTTATTTTTGCCCCAGTGTTATCGTCGGCATTTTAAAGAAACTGCAACGCGACAAACTGAGGCTATTAGGGAAACAAAGGCAATAAACTGGTAATAATTGTGAGAGACAAAAGTGTAATAAAGATAAAGTTTAAGGGACGCCGTTTCGCATTTACATTAAAACAACATAAAAAGCTCGATTAGTATCATAGACTTGCATAATTCGCCCTATTCAAGCACCCAGAAACGCATTCTCTAAGCTAATGAATAGATTAAAAAACATCCTGTTTAATTAGGTATTTTGGCCTATTAGGACTCAATTAAAGACTTTTGCGCTAAGACCAAAACAAAATCAATTTCCAGCGTATCGAAGGCTTTCGTCCGAATAAGGTGTTTAACTTGTTCAGAAGCTCGCCACGCATAGGGTGTCATATCCAGCAAGACCAGCGCTTGTTCACCCGTAACGGACAAACTAAATTGCAATTGCTGCTGTTCTTTGACAATTAAACCCGAAGGTAAGTTAATTTGGGGCGTTTTTTCAGTCAGTTCCGGATAAATACACTCTCTGATTTGCCACAAATGCCGCGCCCCCGGGATCACCTGTAATATCAAGCCCTGATCTTTAAGGACTCGAACGCATTCCTTCCCCTTCAACGGCTTATCGACCACAGTGATAAGGTCAATGCAATTGTCGGCAAAAGGCAGCACTTTTGAGGTGCTTAAGCACAGTGTTGCAGGGGTTTGCGCTTTGGCCGCAGCAAAAATAGTATTTTCTGCGTCCGCTACGCCGCTGTACTGGACGTTTAGCTCGTTTGTGAGATTAGGTAGCGCAGAAGCTAAAGCACGCAAATAGAAGCCGTCAGCGCACTCGTAGTCCAATAGGCAATCATCGGCTTTCAGATGTGGGGCGATCATCGCCGCCATCTTTTCAACTAAAGGTGAAAAAATCCCCGACTCAAGCAAGAAACGCTTTGCCCGCACTTGCTGACGGGAGTCGCCAGTTGGCTTTTGCCGTGCCGGTTTAGTAAAAATCCAATAACCCGCTTCGTTTTTATCAAAATGGTGCTTATTCGCACAGTAAAAACCTTGGGATGCCTGATGCTGCATCAGTGCCGAACCACAGGTAGGACATTGAAATTGAAGGCCCATAACTTACTCCGTTAACGAAAATCCGCGCCTAAAAACACAAAAATCGGGTACTAGACCCGATTTTTTAGCCATGACGCCCCTGTATTATAGGAAGATAAATCCACATAACACAGCACCGAGGATGAGGCGATAAATCACAAATGGCGTCATACCCATACGGCTGATGATTTTTAAGAAATAGTGAATACACAGATAGGCGGCCACAAATGAAATCACAGTGCCGAGTGTCAGTGCTTGATAATCAATGGGAAGCGGGCTTTCAGCCAAATCTTTACCCACTAAAATCGCCGCGCCTAAGCTGACAGGCACAGACATCAAGAACGAGAAACGCGCAGCGGCATCACGGCTAAGACCTAACATCAGCGCGGCCGTCATCGTCGCGCCCGAGCGTGAAGTACCTGGGATTAACGCCAGCGCCTGAGCAAAACCAATTAATAACGCCTTGCGCCAACCCGTTTGATAAACCGTCAAGTCACGGCGCGACATCTTATCTGCCCACCAGAGCAGCAAACCAAAGACCACAGTCGTCACGGCGATCACACCAGCGCTGCGCAAATGGGTTTCGATAAAGTCTTTGGCCATAAAGCCAAAAAACACTGCGGGTAAAGTGGCAAGAATGATCCACCAGGCTAACTTACTGTCATCGGAATGCTGACCTTTTACCATACTGGCAATCCAAGCCTTGAACATGGCCCAGAGTTCATTGCGAAAATAAATCACCACGGCGAATAATGAGCCCGTGTTCACGGCAACGTCGAAGGATAAGCCTTGGTCTTCCCAGCCTAAAAGCTGTGCGGGTAGGATAAGGTGCGCCGAACTAGAAATGGGGAGGAACTCTGTTAATCCTTGAATTAACGCTAAAATAATTACCTGAAACGTATCCATGACAATCCTATCAATCAATTAAAAAGTGAGCCCATGAGGCCATTCAAAGGCTACTGGCCACAGCTTTTGCGACGCTTTATCATATTCATCCCACATTACGGCATAGGTTTTCTGCTGCAATGGGTGAACCAAATCGGGGGCGATTTCCGCTAAAGGCCAAAGCACAAAAGCATTAGTGACAATTTCGGCGCGGGGCAGAACCACTGGGGTCTGACAAACGACATCATCATATAGCAATAGGTCAATATCTAAGGTTCTTGGACTAAACTTTTTGGCCCCCACCAACCGGCCGTGATTCTGCTCGATTTGCTTAAACTGCGCAACTACCTCAGCAATATTCAGGCTCGTTTGTGCACAGGCCACCATGTTTAAAAAGTTAGTGCCATCGAACCCTACGGCTTCACTCTCATACATAGAGGAAAGCTGCAGTGGACCAAAGTGCTCTCGTAATGACTGTAAGCCCGCCTTCAGATAGCGAGAAGGTTCTATATTACTGCCTAAACTAATGTATATACGTGCCATACCCATGTCCGAACCGTCTGCCTAACTAAGCTAAAACCCGAATCTACAGTAACGATTAGCGTGAGCGTTCAATCTCAACCCCAACGGCAGCAGCCGAAGGTACTGCACCGGGTTTCATCACCACGACTTTCACCCAATTGACCTTAAACTCGTTGAGCACACATTCGGCCACTCGCTCGGCAACGGTTTCGATTAACTCGATGGGCTTTTCGGTGACGAGCTGAGTCAGGCGGTTCGACACCGTCTCGTAGCAGAGCGCGTATTGATAGTCGTCGCTTGCCGCGGCGGCCTTATTATCCCAAGCCATGTCGAGATCCAAAAACAGGCTCTGCTGGATTTTCTTTTCCCATTCATAGACGCCAATCACAGTATCAATACGTAATTGTCGAATAAGCACTTTATCCATACTAATTCCTACTAACTCATGCCAATGAGGTCTGATAAGCTAAACGCGATAGTGTCTGTATAATCCGCCGTTCGATGGAACGACTAATTTACTTTCTACTCGGACCAATCCGAAGTAGGATAACGCCCAAATGGATTTGTTCGTTCAGAAACTATCGCAACTTGATAAGTCGCGTTATCGCTATCGCTTATGACTGAATGCTTGCCAAGAGGCTGTTTAATTGTGGCGCGATAATACCTTAAGACGTGTAAGGAAACCAATGTGAGTCAATTAACACTGACACTTTTGATGATTGTGGCCGCCTATTTAGCCGGTTCTGTCTCAAGTGCTGTGCTAGTGTGTAGGATGAGAGGCCTACCCGACCCCAGATTGCAAGGCTCAGGCAACCCCGGAGCCACCAACGTGCTGCGCATTGGCGGCGCAAGCTCGGCTGCCATGGTGTTATTTTTCGATATGCTTAAGGGCGCCTTACCCACTTATCTTGCCTATTTGATGGGAATCGACGCCATTTCCCTTGGTTTGATCGCCATCGCCGCCTGTCTTGGTCATATCTATCCGATATTTTTTGGTTTTAAAGGTGGCAAAGGCGTGGCGACCGCTTTTGGTGCTATGGCGCCGATTGGCGATGACTTGGCCATCTGCTTGATGGCATCTTGGGTCGTCTTAGTCCTGATCAGCCGCTACTCTTCCCTCGCTGCTATTATCACCGCCCTACTGGCACCACTTTATACTTGGTGGCTGGATGACAGATTTACGATCCCCGTCGCTATGCTCTCAACCCTGATTATCATCCGCCATAAAGAAAATATTCAGCGGTTACTGAAAGGTGAAGAGTCTAAGGTGTCACGTAAAAAGCGTCCTAAAGCACCTTAGTTATGTAACACTCTAGTTACTCAACACCATAGCTACACTAAAAATACTCACGCCGAGAAATGGCTTGGTAGTTCATTCTAGAAACAATATGCAAGTGACTAATCCAAGAGAACAATCCAAGAGAACCATAAAAAACAGCGCATCATGCGCTGTTTTTTATTTTGCTGACTTAGCCTGCAATAACTTATGCAACAGGCGGTAAGGTATCGAGTGGCCATCTCGGCTGACCTTTAACCGCTAAGTCTTCCTGTTGGCCTGCCTTTAAACGCTGCAGGCCAGCGAAGGCGATCATGGCGCCATTGTCAGTACAAAACTCACCACGAGGATAATAAACTCGGCCACCGATAGAGGTCATCATCTCGGCCAAGGTTTCTCGTAAACGCGTATTGGCACTCACGCCACCTGCTATAACTAAACGGTTATAGCCTGTTTGTTTTAACGCGCGGCGACATTTTATCGCGAGCGTATCGACGACCGCTTCTTCAAAGGCGCGGGCGATGTTCGCGCGGGTTTGCTCATCATCGGGCTCGGCGGCAATGGTATTGGCGGTAAAGGTTTTAAGCCCTGAGAAGCTAAAATCGAGTCCGGGTTTGTCGGTCATTGGGCGCGGAAATTGATAACCTGCGGGCTCACCTTTGGCAGCCAGTTTCGCAAGCCGTGGACCGCCAGGATAATCCAACCCCATTAACTTAGCGGTTTTATCGAAGGCTTCACCGGCGGCGTCATCCACCGACTCACCTAAGACTTCATAAAGGCCGATACCATCAACCTTTACTAACATTGAGTGACCGCCAGACACTAACAGTGCCACAAAGGGAAACTCAGGCGCATCGTCTTCCAGCATTGGCGCCAGCAAATGCCCTTCCATATGGTGCACGCCGATGGCGGGTTTGTTCCAAGCAAAGGCAAGTGAGCGGCCAACACAGGCGCCCACTAATAAAGCACCGATAAGGCCTGGGCCTTTGGTGTAGGCAATACCATCTAAATCGGCAATCTCGGTATTGGCATTTTTCAACGCTTGGCGGATCAGCGGGACAATTTTGCGCACATGGTCGCGGGAAGCCAGTTCAGGCACAACCCCACCATAATCCGCATGCAACTTAACCTGACTATATAAAGCATGGGAAAGTAAACCCAGCTTATCGTCATAGACGGCAATACCTGTCTCGTCACAAGATGTCTCAATACCTAGAACCCGCATGGTGCCTCATATCCAAATTACCAAAGGGCGCTAATTCTACCTGTATGATGACAATTACTCCAGTCGCCGATCATCATATTCCCGTAGCCAAACCCGCCACACAGGATTAGGGCTTTACAAGCCTAGTTGTCTCGGTATAAAATTCCGCACCATTTTAAATACACTTGGTTCAAGCAATTGAACCACACAACCTACACCTAAGGGGTGATGGCGTATGCCAATTATTAAAGTACGTGAAAACGAACCATTCGACGTAGCTCTGCGTCGTTTCAAGCGCTCTTGTGAAAAAGCTGGTATTTTAGCTGACGTGCGTGCTCGTGAATTCTACGAGAAGCCAACTACTGCACGTAAGCGCGCTAAAGCAGCTGCAGTTAAACGTTTAGCTAAAAAGCTTTCTCGCGAAAACGCACGTCGCGTACGTTTATACTAATCTCTTATGAGCCTAATTGATCAGCTAAAAGACCATATGAAACAGGCCATGATCGCCAAAGAGAAGGCGAGATTGAGTACTATTCGTATGGCACTTGCAGCCATCAAACAGATTGAAGTGGATACCCGCGAAACCCTGAATGATGAGCAGGTTATAGCTGTCTTAACCAAAATGGTGAAACAACGTCGCGATTCGATTGCTCAATATGAAGCAGCGGGTCGTAGCGAGTTGGCCGCAGCAGAAGCAGAAGAGATTCAAGTTATTGAAACTTTCCTGCCGACTCCCCTCTCTGAGGCGGAAATTGCTGCGTTCATCGATGCCGCTATTGCTGAAATAGGCGCATCCTCCATGGCGGATATGGGCAAAGTAATGGGAGCATTAAAACCTAAAGTTCAAGGACGTGCAGACATGGGCGCTATCGGCGCTATGATCCGTGCAAAATTGCAATAATTAGCGTTTCAATGTATGAACAAGCCGTGCCTATGCGCGGCTTGTTTGTTTAAATTCGCGCAAGGCGAGATTTTAAGCACTCAATGGCAATACCTCGTGATTTTATCAATGAGCTAATCGCTCGCACCGACATTGTCGAACTTATCGACCGCAAGGTGCCCTTGAAAAAGGCGGGTAAAAACTACTCGGCCTGTTGTCCTTTTCATAGCGAAAAATCACCTTCGTTTACCGTTAGCCGCGATAAACAGTTTTATCATTGTTTTGGCTGCGGTGCCCACGGCAACGCCATCGATTTTGTGATGGAGTACGACAGACTCGACTTTGTCGATGCCATAGAAGATCTTGCCGGACAACTGGGCTTAGAAGTCCCAAGGGAACAAGGCACGGGTAAACGCCAAGACGATGGCCTAAGCCGTGATCTATACCAATTAATGGAAGAAGCGAGCCGCTTTTTTCAAACTCAGTTAAGACAACACCAAGACAAGCAAAAAGTCATCGACTACCTCGCCTATCGCGGATTATCCGATGATATTGTTGAGCATTTTGGGATTGGTTTTGCGCCCGACGGTTGGGATGGCTTATTAAGCCGCTACCGACATAGTCAAGATGCACAGGATAAACTCCTGACCGCAGGCATGCTGATCAGCAATGACAGCGGTAAAAGATACGACAGATTCCGTGACCGCCTGATGTTTCCTATTCGCGACCGCCGTGGTCGTGTGATTGGATTTGGTGGCAGAGTATTGGGAGATGGCACCCCCAAGTACTTGAATTCGCCAGAAACGCCCATATTTCATAAGGGCAATGAACTCTACGGACTATACGAGCTAAAACAACGTCATCGCGATCCCGATAAGGTACTGATTGTCGAAGGCTATATGGATGTGGTCGCCCTCGCCCAATATGGCGTGGATTACGCGGTCGCCTCCCTTGGCACATCGACGACGGCTGAACAATTCCAATTGTTGCTGCGTAGTGCTAAGGAAGTGATTTGTTGTTATGACGGCGATAGAGCCGGTAATGAGGCCGCCTGGCGCGCCTTAGAAACTGCTTTACCCCTACTCAAACCTGGGGACAAAGTGCGTTTTATGTTTTTACCTCAATCTGAAGATCCGGATTCAATGGTTCGTAAGATTGGTAAAGACGCCTTCGAGCAAATGATGGAAAGTGCCATCACGCTGCCCGAATTTTTGTTTGATACATTAGCGACAAAATTTGGTACCGATAAAGGTAACTTAGCCAAACAAGCCTTTGGCCTAATTGAAAAAATTCAAGATACTGTGCTGCAAAACCTACTGCTTGAGAACTTAGCTCACAAGTTAGGCATGAACAGCTCAGACGATATGAAGAAAAAACTGGGTTTTAGTGTCAAACAAACTAAGCCCACAGCATCAACGGGACTCAAAGGACGCGGTACACCATTGCGACTTGCCATCGCCTTGTTAGTACAGCATCCCGAGCTGGGCGTGGGATTATCCCCACAACCGGCATTAAACCATCTGCAAATGCCAGGCATCGACTTGCTGCCATTGCTGTTGGAATTAACACGAGAGCATAGGTTAAACAGCGCACAACTACTTGAGCAATTCAGAGACAGCCCCCACAGCGGGACGCTGCATAAATTAGCCCAATGGGACCATCAAGTGGCGGATGAAAACCTGCTCGAAAAGTTTAAACAGACCCTGGTTTGGTTGAACAATCAATATATTGAACAACGATATCAGGAATTGAGTCTAAAACAGACCCATACTAAGGAAGAGAAGATCCAGCTGCAGAAGCTGATCTCAGTCATGAAAGGACTAAACTGAGGCAAAAATGTCCTCAATCAGTATCCCAGTGACTAGCACAGGTAAGTGCACATGGCTATAATTGACGATTTGCGCGGCACTTAGCACAAGCTAACTGTCCGTCGTTGTAACAGTTTCCCAACTTGGATGATATCTATGGATCATACTCCGCAGTCGCAACTCAAGCTGTTGCTTGCCAAAGGTAAAGAGCAAGGTTACTTAACCTATGCAGAAGTGAACGATCACTTACCTGCAGACATGGTCGATTCTGACCAGATCGAAGATATTATCCAGATGATAAATGACATGGGTATTCGGGTGTTCGAAGAAGCACCAGATGCCGATGACATGATGATGTCGGAAGACAACACAGACGAAGATGCAGCGGAAGAAGCCGCAGCCGCCCTTGCCACAGTAGAAAGTGAGCTAGGCCGCACCACAGACCCAGTGCGTATGTACATGCGCGAAATGGGTACCGTTGAACTGCTGACCCGTGAAGGCGAAATCGTTATCGCCAAACGCATCGAAGAAGGCATTAACACAGTTCAAAGCTCTGTCGCCGAATACCCACAAGCGATCGCCATGATCCTTGAGCAGTACGACCAGTACGAAGCCGACGAACTGCGCCTGTCTGATATTATCTCTGGATTTGTTAACCCGGACGAAGAAGACCTAGGTCCAACAGCGACTCATATCGGTTCTGAATTATCGGAAGAAGATCTCGATGATGAAGATGACGATGAAGACGACGAAGACGAAGACGGTGATGGCGAAGGCGATGACGATGGCAACAAGGGTCCCGACCCTGAAGAAGCGCGTGAACGCTTTAGCCAATTAAGAACCGCCTACGAAAACGCGCTTAAAATCATCGATGCCAAAGGTCGTGAACACCCAGAATCGATTCAAGCACTGTTTGAAATCGGCGAGATTTTCAAAGAGTTCCGCCTCGTACCTAAGCAATTCGACCGCTTAGTGAAAAGCATGCGCTCTATGATGGACCGAGTGCGCGTTCAAGAGCGTTTACTGATGAAGCTCTGTGTCGAACAGGCCAAAATGCCTAAGAAGAACTTTGTAAAATTCTTCACCGGTAACGAAACCAATCTTGATTGGTTCGATGCAGAAAAGAACTCAAACAAGCCTTATGCCGAAGGCTTAAGAATGGTTGAAGAAGACGTACAGCGTTGCCGTAGCAAGCTGGCCGCCATCGAAGAAGAAACTGGCTTAGTGATTGCCGCCATTAAAGATATCAACCGTCGTATGTCAATCGGTGAAGCCAAGGCTCGCCGTGCGAAGAAAGAAATGGTTGAGGCAAACTTACGTTTGGTAATTTCTATCGCGAAGAAATACACCAACCGTGGTCTACAATTCTTGGATCTTATCCAAGAAGGTAACATCGGTCTGATGAAGGCCGTTGATAAGTTCGAATACCGTCGTGGTTACAAGTTCTCGACCTATGCAACTTGGTGGATCCGTCAGGCAATCACCCGCTCAATCGCGGACCAAGCCCGTACGATCCGTATTCCAGTACATATGATCGAAACCATCAACAAGCTGAACCGTATCTCTCGCCAAATGCTGCAGGAAATGGGCCGTGAGCCCTCACCTGAAGAACTGGCAGAGCGTATGATGATGCCGGAAGATAAGATCCGTAAGGTACTGAAAATCGCTAAAGAACCTATCTCCATGGAAACCCCAATCGGTGACGATGAAGATTCGCATTTAGGTGATTTTATCGAGGATACTACCCTCGAATTACCACTGGACAGCGCCACCAGCGAAAGCCTGAAGAGCGCTACTCATGAGGTATTAGCAGGCTTAACGGCCCGTGAAGCGAAAGTACTGCGTATGCGTTTTGGTATCGACATGAATACCGACCACACGCTGGAAGAAGTGGGTAAACAATTTGACGTAACCCGTGAGCGTATCCGTCAAATCGAGGCGAAAGCCCTGCGTAAACTGCGCCACCCTTCACGTTCGGAAATCTTAAAGTCGTTCTTAGACGAATAGTCAACCGAAGCATCGATTCTAAGCCCCGCCTAGCGGGGCTTTTTATTGCCCCTATTAACATCCCCGAAAATCCCCGCTGAATTTCAATCGTTAAGCTCTCTTTCAAAATCAAATGGTTAAAAATTTCTTTCCCATTCAGACGATATAAAATCCCTAAGCAAAAACCACAGTTGATTAACAGATAACCACTTGAATCAATTCGGTGAATTTCATCAAAAAACACGGGTGACAAGCGCAAACAAGCTTAGTATACTGCCACTCGCTTTAGGTAATGACGATTGCCTTTAGTCGGCCCCTTAGCTCAGTTGGTTAGAGCACACGACTCATAATCGTTAGGTCCACGGTTCAAGTCCGTGAGGGGCCACCACCCAATTCAACAAAAAAGCCCATTTGATAATGGGCTTTTTTGTGTCTGTCATCAGTCGATACTCACTCGTCCCCACGCGCGTCATTTCCGATAACCAACTCAAACGCGATTTCGATTTGTCTCTTTAGGCTATTGCTAGAATAAGATTAAAAATAAAGGCGCTGAGTGAAATCCACTTAAGCGCCTTGATACATTTCCCTTGCGCACATTGTGCAAGGCTCCTCGATTTAGGTCTTTAACTTACCTAATTGTTGATGCTGCTGTTTCACCAGTTCGGCGAGGACCACACTGCTTTGCTGCGCTTCACCCGCAAGGCGCGCCAGCTCCGAGGCCGAATCGGAAATGCCGGTGATATTACGGTTAACTTCTTCAGTGACCGCGCTTTGTTCTTCCGCTGCGGCGGCAATATGCGTCACCTGAGAAGAGATTTCTTCTATCTGACTGACCATAGAGTTAAGCAAGGTGAGTGCTTGCTCGGTTTGCGACACGGCCATTTGCGCACGCTCAGCACCTTTATCAATAATGCCAGAGGCACTATTCACTTCTTGCTGCAGGGCATCAATTAGCACACTGATATCATCGGTCGAACTTTGGGTTTTAGAGGCAAGCGCCCTCACCTCATCGGCCACCACGGCAAATCCCCGCCCTTGTTCGCCGGCCCGCGCCGCCTCAATCGCGGCGTTCAACGCCAGCAAGTTGGTTTGCGCGGCAATAGAGCTAATCACCTCGAGAATACGGCTGATATTGGTGCTGCTTTCAGCCACTTTGCTCACGGCTACTTTTGCCTGCATCGACTCCTGCGACATTGTGGTTACGTATTCCATGGCCTTAGTCAGGCTCTCTTCACTGAGACGTACATTGCGGGACATGGCTTCGGTTTCCGCAGCCGTTTGCTCAGAGGCTTTAGCCACTTCAAGCGCCGTAGCACTCATCTCATTGACCGCGGTTACCACGCTCTCGATTTCGCCATACTGACGATGGACACTATCGCGAGTCAACTCGGCAATTTGCGCCGAGGAGAGACTTTCCTCCTGGGTGCGTCCCGCGAGCGTTTTTAACTCGCTGATCAAGTCTTTTAACTTATGGATAAAGGAGTTAAAGCCTTTACCCAGTGCAATCAATTCTGCATGGGCATCGACCACAATGGATTGGGTTAAATCACCATCGGCACTGGCCAAGTGTTCCACACGGCCTTGGATCATCCTCAGCGGTGCAATAATGCTGCGGATCACTATGCTGATGGTAACCACGGCCAGAATAGACACGGCTAAACCGACCATCAACAAGATGCTGCCAAGGGATGTGGCCATTTCATCCATTTTGTCATTCAACTCAATGGAGCTCTTAAAGGCTTGAGCTTTAGGGACTTGGATGGCCAGTGACCATTCCGCTTTCGCCAATGGGATTTTTATCGGATAGGCCACGATAATCTCATCATCGCTCGCCATGTAACCGCCATTTTTATGTAACGCGACTATCTGTGACGCAAGCTTAGGATCGATAGATTCACTCAGAGGACGCGCTTTTTTGCTGTAATGGCTCGCGGCGACCACTAAACCACGGGTACTCAGTAGGGTCACTTTAGCTTGACCGCCATAGAGGCTCTTGGAGAGCTTATCAATCAGCGCTTGAAACACGGGCAAGTTCACATCAACGCCCACCACCCCGATGAACTGTTTATGTTTCACCACTGGGACGGTTAAGGATGTCATCAAAGCCGTATTACCAGGGCTGATTTCATAGAGATAAGGTTCCATTAAACAAGGTTTTAGAGTTTCCTTGGCACAGAGATACCATTCGGCTTCACGGATCCCAAACTCGTTTAAGGTCGAGACATATTTTTCAGCAGAGTCATCCACTTGATGATGTTCGACTGTACCATCATCGTTGCGAGTGTAATACACCTCCAATGCCCCCGATGATGCGACGCTGTGGCTAACCTCAACATTTAAAAATTCACTGTCGAGCCCGTCGTAACCATTGGGCTCAAACTGCGCATACATGGAGGATATCTGGTTGTTTTTCTTTAATACCGCCGCCACGGCCAGCTCTAAACGGTCACGCTTTAATGGCAGATCTTCCGCCGTGCTCTCCAACATGCCGGAAAAGGAAAACGGGATCCGATAGGCTTCATTGATAAAGCCCGCCACCATCTCGCCATATTCGCCCGCACGGGCTTCGAGTTTGTCACGGGTTTCCGTTTGTAGTGTCTCTTGTACCTGATTAGACAGCTCTGTGTTTTGGTCCGAAAGGGTCCACCAGAGGCTGATGGAGAGAATGGCGACAATTGAGAGGAATAAGGCGGAAGTGATCCACAACAACTTAGTACTGATGGACAAATGCTTCATCGAGTAAACTCCAAAAGATAGAAGGTCAAGAGCCTAATTATTTTGATCTAGTTCATTTTTATTTTTGCTTCTCAGTTTAAAAAATAGCACTCAGTCACGAGATTACCAGCCTTTAAGATAGTGAATTGTTAAGCGTAAGTAAAACTTTTAACTGACTCCTTTTCGGCAAATCGTGGAATTATTTCGGTTAGCTGAGAGTTTGATATTTATCGTGAAACGACATGCTCTGACATGACTCAACTCACAATAAGCGCCGCGAGTTGAGCACTATTTTTTTACAAAAATTAATTCCAGATTAAAAATGACCATTTCATTTGTAACAAAGTCTATTCTGTAGCGTTGTGGCATTGGTTTGCACAGACTATCGCCTTATACTCTTGGCCTCTAACACAAAACAACAATAACGGAAGCAAGCTTTATGACTCTTGGTACCAATCAGGTAAGCAAGACACATTCGTTTATGACTGTGTCACTTATCGAATTATGGGAACGTTTTGGTTATTACGGCATGCAGGCGCTGATCGTGTACTTTATGGTGCAGCGTCTTGGCTTTGATGACTCCCGTGCAAACTTAGTTTGGAGTGCCTGTGCGGCGCTAATTTACGTGTCACCTGCCATCGGTGGTTGGGTTGGGGATAAAATTCTCGGCACCAAACGCACTATGCTACTCGGTGCGGGGATTTTGTCTGTAGGTTATGCATTGATGACAGTGCCGACCGAAAACACTTGGTTTATGTTCTCCGCACTTGGGGTGATTGTGGTCGGTAACGGCCTATTTAAACCCAATGCGGGTAACTTAGTCCGTAAGATCTACGAAGGTGATGATTCTAAAATCGATAGCGCCTTTACCATCTACTATATGGCGGTAAACGTAGGTTCGACCTTCTCTATGCTGTTAACGCCTTGGATTAAGGATTATGTTAACGCGCAATACGGTAATGAATTTGGCTGGCATGCTGCCTTTGCCGTGTGCTGTGTGGGCTTAATCGTCGGCTTAGGTAACTATGCCCTGATGCACAAGAGCCTCGCCAACTATGGTTCAGAGCCTGATACTCGCCCAGTCAATAAGAAGAACTTGGCTATCGTTTTAGTATTAGCGGCGCTTTCCGTTGTGGCTTCTGCCATTATTCTTGAATATGAAGATGTTGCTCGAGTGTTCGTGTATGCCGCGGGTGTGGCGGTATTAGGGATTTTCTTCCACTTAATTCGTACCAGTGAGCCAAGCGAGCGGGCCGGCCTTATCGCGGCGCTAATCCTCACAGTGCAGACGGTATTCTTCTTTATCTTCTATCAACAAATGTCGACCTCACTGGCCCTATTTGCGCTGCGTAACGTCGATTGGGATTTCCAAGTCTTTGGTACCCATTTGTGGACTTGGTCTCCGGCACAGTTCCAAGCATTGAATCCAATCTGGATCATGGTGTTAAGCCCAGTGTTGGCTTGGAGTTATTCATGGGCAGGTCGCAACAATAAAGACTTTTCGATTGCCGCTAAGTTCGCCTTAGGGTTTGCGGTTGTCGCAATTGGCTTCTTTATCTACGGTTTTGCTGGCCAATTTGCCGTTGAGGGTAAAACCTCTTCTTGGGTGATGATTTGGGGTTACGCCTCTTACTCACTCGGTGAACTGCTGGTGAGTGGTCTTGGTTTAGCCATGATCGCCCGCTATGTACCGGCTCGCATGGGCGGCTTTATGATGGGCGCCTATTTCGTGGCATCGGGTATTTCCCAGTACTTGGGCGGCGTTGTGGCTAACTTTGCCAGCGTGCCACAGGACTTAGTCGACCCACTGCAAACTCTGCCAGTTTATACTAATCTATTCAATAAATTAGGTATTGCGGCCGTGGTATGTACTTTTATCGCCTTAGCCGTATTACCGCTGATGCGCCGCTTGACCGAAAGTCATCACGCTCATAACAGTATTGAAGATAACGCGGCGGCCTCACTACGTGATGTGAAAGCCGAGCAATAATCCTTCACTCACATAAGCCATATGTGAGCGATAAAAACTGCCGACAAGAATCGCTTGCGGCAGTTTTTTTATACCTTTAGGTTACTGCTCATCACCAAACAATCTGAACTTTCAGTGCCGACTTTTCATATATCGGCTTGGGATAAGGCTTTCACCCCTGTTTGCAAAACTAAGATGTTCGGTTCCAATTTTAACTCAGTGTTAAGCTCAAGCCTTGAGCTTGTTTATCATTGATACGTCACCATATCCTAGGGTAAGACTCCATCAGCACTGACAGAACAATCGCTTTAGCACCCACCACATTCATCCGTGGGAGGCCAAATAAAGCCGCTGCCAAAGAGCTGACTCACGCAAAGAGGCGCTTAATTTATGGCTACATCATCCACATCAACCTCATCCGCCGCCCCATCGCAGGCCGTTCCAGCGGCTAAATCTCCCCTGGCGGATATACCCTTTTCACTGTTAGAACTCGCCCCCGTACGTCAAGGCGCCAGCATCGGAGACACGCTACGCGCCAGCCTGCAATACGCTAAGGTTGCCGATGACTTAGGTTTTAATCGATTCTGGTTTGCCGAGCACCACAATATGCCCGGTATCGCCAGCGCCGCAACATCGGTATTAATTGGCTATATTGCCGAGAATACTAAACGCATTCGCGTCGGTGCGGGCGGGATTATGCTGCCCAACCATGCGCCCCTAGTGGTTGCCGAGCAGTTTGGTACGCTCGAAAGTCTTTATCCTGGACGTATCGATTTAGGGCTTGGCCGCGCCCCTGGGAGCGATCAAATCACCAGCCGCGCCCTTAACCGCGATATGAGCCGCGCGGAGCAATTTCCCGCCGAGGTGAGCGAGTTACAAACTTTGCTCGGCGACTACAGTGGCCATCATCCCGTAAGAGCGATTCCCGGCGAAGGCACCCATGTACCGATTTGGCTACTTGGTTCGAGCCTGTTTAGCGCCCAGCTTGCGGCACAGCGCGGCTTACCCTATGTCTTTGCAGGGCATTTTGCGCCAAGATTCCTCTACGATGCGATTGAGATTTACCGCCGCGACTTTAAGCCATCCAAGGTGTTGGATAAGCCCTATGTCATGCTTGGCCTGCCGCTTATCGCCGCCGAGACGGACGCCGAAGCCGAATACTTGAGTACCACCTCCAAGCAACGGGTACTTGCGCTGATCCGTGGTGAAGCGCTGTGGTTAAAACCGCCCGTGAACAGTATGAATGGCTTGTGGAGCGAGCAGGAAAAAACCTATGTCGATAACTTCTTAGGCTTATCCGTCACCGGTGGCCCCACCAGCATCAAGCACCGCTTAGAGATGATAGTGAAGGAGTTAGGTGTCGATGAGTTTATCTTTACTAACGATTTGTATGATCAGGACAAACGTGAGCGCGCGCTACAAATCCTGATGGAAATTAAAAGAACTTAAGCGTTAACCCACGCCATAAAAAATCCCGCCTAAGCGGGATTTTTTTATCTCTATTAACCTTTTAACACGGCATCGAAGCAGGCTTTAAGAATGCCCAGCCCCGCAGCGAGCTGCTCGTCTGGCACTGTCAATGGCACCAAAATACGCAGCACGTTTCCGTAAGTGCCACAGGAAAGGAGAATCAATCCTCGGTTTCTGGCCTCGGCTAAGATTTGGGCACAGTACTGAGGCGCGGGTTTACCATCCTCCATCAACTCAATGGCTATCATCGCCCCTAGACCACGTACATCGGCGATTTGAGGATGTTCAACCTGCATAGTGTTTAGCGCCGACTTAATCCGTTCGCCAATTGCATTGGCACGTTCAAGCAGCTTTTCCTCTTCAAACACCTCAAGTACGGCGAGCGCCGCCGCACAGGCCAGCGGATTACCGCCGTAGGTACCGCCAAGGCCACCGGGGCCGATGGCATCCATGACTTCAGCTTTACCCGTAATACCAGAAAGAGGGAAACCACCGGCAATGGATTTAGCAAAGGTGGTGATATCGGCGCTCACACCCATTTGCTCCATGGCGAAGAAGGTCCCGGTACGACCCGCACCCGTTTGCACTTCATCGGCGATCAACATAATACCTTCACGGTCGCAAAGCGCGCGTAAACGCTGCATAAAGGCTGGCGATGCCGCATAGAATCCACCTTCACCCTGCACAGGCTCGAGGATGATGGCCGCAATATCGCTCGGCTCGGCATCATTTTTAAAGATACGTTCGATAGAGGCCATCGCATCATCATCTGACACGCCGTGCAGCGCACAGGGGAACTCGGCGCGGAACACATTAGCCGACATTAATCCCATACCTTTACTGTAAGGCGCGACCTTTCCCGTTAATGCCAGCGCCGCCATAGTGCGACCATGGTAACCCGAGGTAAAGGCAATCACGCCCGCCCGCTTAGTGTATGCCCGAGCCACTTTAACCGCGTTTTCAACCGCCTCTGAGCCGCTGGTGAATAAGGCCGTCTTCTTGGCAAAATCCCCCGGCACTAACTGATTCAGTTTTTCACAGACTTGAATATAACTTTCGTAGCCAAGCACCATAAAACAGGTGTGGGAGAAGTCCTCAAGCTGCGCCGCAACGGCCGCCTTCACCTTAGGATGTAAATGCCCAGTGTTAAGCACCGCAATACCACCCGCAAAATCGATAAACTCTCGACCTTCAACATCCCACACGGTCGCGTTTTCGGCGCGAGCAGTAAAAACAGGATGAATTTGACCAACACCGCCTGCGACTGCGGCTTGGCGACGTGCCATCAATGAATCATTGGTTGTGCTCATTTAGTATTCCTTGCTCGCGTGCCTAACTTGGCTATACACAAATGTCGATAACAATGCCTATGCCCAAAGGGCTACCACTGGCGGTCTATCCCAAACTGATGCTTAAACAGACATACAGATATATTTGATTTCTAAATATTCTTCGATGCCGAACTTAGAACCTTCTCGACCGAGCCCTGAGGATTTCATTCCGCCAAACGGCGCGACTTCGGTGGAAATCAACCCTGTGTTGACGCCCACCATGCCGTATTCCAATGCCTCGGCCACTTTCCACACGAGTGAGATATCACGACCATAAAAATAAGCCGCTAACCCAAACTCGGTATCATTGGCTTGCTTAATCACATCGTCCACATCGGTAAACTTAAACAGCGGCGCCAGTGGGCCAAAGGTTTCTTCACGGGCGACACGCATACTGCTATCAACATGCGTCAGTACCGTTGGCTCGAAGAAGTTGCCACCTAAGCTATGGGGCTTACCGCCCGCAACCACAGTCGCCCCTTTGCTGAGGGCATCCTCAAGATGGCTCTGGACTTTTTCGACCGCCGCGCGATTGATAAGCGGTCCCGTAGTTACGCCCTCGCCAATGCCCTCACCCACCTTTAATTTACCCACGGCAATGCTGAGCTTACGGGCAAATTCGTCATACACGCCCGCCTGAACATAAATGCGGTTAGCGCAGACACAGGTTTGCCCCGCATTGCGATACTTAGCGATCATGGCGCCTTCAACCGCCGCATCGATATTGGCATCGTCGAATACGATAAATGGCGCGTTGCCACCTAATTCTAAAGATAATTTCTTCAGCGTCGGCGCGCATTGCTCCATTAACTTAATGCCCACCTGGGTCGAGCCGGTGAAAGACAACTTACGCACGACTGGGTTGCTGCACATCTCATTACCAATACCGATAGCATCGCCAGTGATCACGCTGAACACCCCAGCGGGGATCCCGGCGCGCTCGGCAAGCACGGCCAAGGCTAATGCGGTAAATGGCGTTTGCGGTGCTGGTTTCACCACCATAGTACAACCAGCAGCCAGTGCTGGCGCGGCTTTACGGGTGATCATCGCCGCAGGGAAGTTCCAGGGAGTAATGGCCGCAGTCACGCCCACGGGCTGCTTAATCACCATGATGCGTTTATCACCCTGATGCCCAGGAATCGTATCGCCATAGACGCGTTTCGCCTCTTCGGCGAACCATTCGATAAAGGAGGCGGCGTAGGTGACTTCACCCTTAGCTTCGGCGAGGGGCTTGCCCTGCTCAGTGGTCATCATTAGCGCTAAGTCATCGCTGTTTTCATTGAGTAATTCAAACCAACGACGCAGCTTGGCACCACGCTCTTTTGCGGTAAGTGCTCGCCATGCAGGCAAGGCCGCCTCGGCTGCCGCAATCGCCGCTTGAGTTTCGGCTTGCCCCATCACAGGGACACTTGCGATAACCGCGCCCGTTGCGGGATTGGCGATAGCGACTGTTTCTTTTGACTGCGCATCGCACCACTGACCATTGATATAACATTGCTGACGCAGCAGACTCGGGTCTTTTAACAACACAGGAAATTCCTCTCGCTGCGAGGTAATGCCTTACCTCGTATAAAAAATTAAATAAATTAGATACCTAATTTATCTCTTAGACTGTAATACCATGCCCCCAGCGCACTAAAAGGCACACGTAAGGCGTGACCGCCTGGGAAGGGATAATGGGGCAGCGCCGCAAAAGCATCGAAACGCGTGGCTTGACCATTGAGCATTTCGGCAATTAACTTACCTGCCAAGTGGGTATACGTGACGCCATGGCCACTACAACCCTGTGAATAATAGATATTTTTACCAATACGGCCGACCTGTGGTAAACGCGATAAGGTCAATAAAAAGTTACCCGTCCACGCATAATCAACCTTAACTCCTTTTAACTGTGGGAAGGTTTTGAGCATATTCGGAATAATCAGAGATTCGATATCCGCGGGATCGCGGGCACCATACACAACACCACCGCCGTAGATCAGGCGCTTGTCGCCAGACAGCCTAAAATAATCGAGCAGATAGTTACAATCTTCGACGCAGTAGTCTTGAGGTAACAGACTTGCGGCCAACTCTTCGTCCAAGGGCTCTGTGGTGATCACTTGGGTGCCGCAGGGCATGGATTTAGCTTGCAATTCAGGCATAAGTTTACCGAGGTAAGCGTTACCCGCCACCACCACAAACTTGGCTTTTACGCTGCCCTTTGCGGTGTGCACTACAGGACTTTCGCCTTCGTCGACCCGCAGCACTGCTGAGTCTTCAAAAATTTTTCCGCCGAGGGATTCTACCGCACGGGCTTCACCCAAGGCTAAATTCAGCGGATGAATATGGCCGCCGCTCTTATCTAACATACCGCCGACATAGCGCTCAGTATTTACCACAGAACGAATGCTGTTTGCATCGAGCAGCTCTAGCTTGCCCACGTGGCCATGGCTTTCCCATAACTGCTTTTGATGGCGTAAATGGCCCATTTGCTTTTCGTTCATCGCCGCAAATACGCCGCCATCCTTTAGATCGCAGTCTATGTTGTACTTAGCGATACGTTCACGGATGATGCGTCCGCCCTCGAAGGCCATTTGTCCAAAGAGCTTGGCTTGTTCTTTGCCGACGGTTTTTTCAATGGTATCAATGTCACGGCTATAGCTGTTGACGATTTGTCCGCCATTACGCCCCGAGGCGCCCCAGCCAATTCGCGCCGCTTCGAGCACCACCACACTAAAACCCGATTCGAGTAAATGCAGTGCGGCAGACAGGCCTGTGTACCCCGCGCCAATCACACAAACATCGGCTTCAATCGATTCCTGTAAACGCGCGCGCTCAACCTTATCGTTGGACGAAGCCGCATAATATGATCCAGTGTGAGGTATGGCTGACATGATGTTCCCTTGATTTTTATGTTCATTATTTTAAACAACTATCACATCCTACACCTTCAAATCGGGAAACACTAGCCATAAAAGCACAATAATTTACACAATGTTTGATATTTCAAACAAAGTATCCTTGATGCCTTAAACGGATTTGAAAATTACTGTGGAGGCACAGATAAGAAGACTTGGAGGGCTGAGATAAGGATGGCCTTAGCAATCAAGGCCATCCTTTTAGCGAGAAAAGACAACTCAGTGTGTGTTCGCTCTGTGTTTGTTCACTCTGTGTTATAGCACCACTTATTAGTTCAGTGGCATACGCTCACGTTTTTCGGCGCGTCTTGCCATATACCATGACAAGAAGGCGATTAACGACACACATAGAATAATAAGTGTCGCCAAGGCGTTGATCTTAGGCGATACCCCCAAGCGCACCGAGGAGAACACCACCATAGGTAAGGTGGTCGCGCCAGGGCCTGAGGCAAAGCTTGCGATCACTAAGTCATCGAGTGACAGACTAAAGGATAACAACCAACCCGCCACTAATGCCGGTGAAATCATGGGCACAGTGATCAGGAAGAAGGTCTTAAGCGGCGTTGCGCCTAAATCCATTGCCGCCTCTTCGATTGACATGTCTAACTCACGCAATCTTGACGACACCACCACAGCCACATAGGCCGCGCAAAAGGTCGAGTGGGCAATCCAAACGGTCACCATGCCGCGCTCTTTCGGCCAACCTAAGAGATCCGCCATATGCACAAATAACAGTAGCAATGACAGACCCGTGATCACCTCAGGCATAACCAAAGGCGCAGTGATCATGTTCGACAGGGTGAGCTTGGCCCAAGAGCGCTTAAACCGCGTCATCACAAAGGCGGCCATAGTGCCGATAATCACCGCCATGGTTGAGCTGTAAAACGCAATCCGAAGGCTGGTCCACACCGCATCGAGAATTTGCTGATCGGCAAATAACTCACCGTACCATTTAGGTGAAAACCCGCCCCACACTGTCACTAACTTAGATTCGTTAAAAGAATAAATCACTAGGATCAACATAGGTGCGTACAAGAAGAACAAGCCGAACCACAGCATCACCGAAGAAAAACTCAGCTTTTTCATAGGTCTTTCTCCAAACTACGCGCCTGATAGCGATGGAATAAGGTAATAGGAATAATCAAGAGTGCCAGCATCACAATCGCCAGTGATGAGGCCACAGGCCAGTCACGGTTATTGAAGAATTCCTGCCACAGCACTTTACCTATCATCAGAGAATCTGGGCCGCCGAGCAGCTCAGGGATCACAAACTCCCCTACCGCAGGAATAAACACCAGCATAGAACCTGCAATCACCCCGCTCTTAGATAATGGGAAAGTGATTTTCCAGAAGGTATTTAAACGGCTCGACCCTAAGTCAGATGCAGCCTCAATCAGGCTCATATCTAACTTCACTAAGGTCGCGTACAGCGGCAAAATCATAAAGGGCAAATAGGCGTAGATAATCCCGATATAGACGGCGATGTTAGTGTTTAAGATTTGCAATGGCTCAGAAATGACTCCTAACCACATCAATGTGTTATTGATAATCCCCGTGTTACTTAAGATCCCCATCCAGGCATAAACGCGGATTAAGAACGAGGTCCAAGAAGGTAACATCACCAATAACAACAACACGGTTTGCAACCTTGCTGGCGCCCGGGCAATGGCATAGGCCATGGGATAACCAATGATCAAACAGCCAATGGTCGAAATGAGCGCCATTTTTAATGAACTGAGATACGCGGTGTAATACAGCGAATCATCGAGTAACATCAAATAGTTACCTAAATGCAGAAAGATGTTTAATACATCATCCGCATATTGGAAGGTCGCCTCGTAGGGCGGAATCGAAATCGCCGCCGTCGAAAAACTGATCTTAAGAACAATGGCAAAGGGCAAGGCGAAGAACAACAACAGCCAAGCATAGGGGAAGCTAATCGTCCAGAAACGTCCCTTAAGCCATTTTAGTTTTGACTTCATCTTCATGATCTTAACACCACGCCACTGGTGTCCTCCCAGCTGATGAACACTTCATCGTCCCATGTCGCATGGTCGGCACGGCGTTCACGGTTGGTCATACTGCATTGCACTATTTGGCCATTCTCGAGGCGAATGTAGTACACCGAAATGCCACCTAAGTAGGCGATGTCGTGCACTATACCCTTGGCCCAGTTGTACTCGCCCTCGGGTTGCTCACGGCTGATAATGGTTTTTTCGGGGCGTACCGCTAACCACACATGCTTTTCTTCGGCGCTGGTCGTTACCCCGTAACCCACATAGAAAGATTGAGCTAAGTCATTGGGTTTAATGATGAGATGGTCGACTTCGTCCACTTCAATCTCGCCGCCAAAGAGATTCACTGAACCGATAAATTCAGCAATCATGCGGCTGTTTGGACTCTCGTAAATGTCCATAGGTGAGCCAGTTTGAGCAATCCAACCGTCGCTCATAATCGAAATGCGGCCCGCCATGGTCATGGCTTCTTCCTGATCATGGGTCACCATTACACAGGTCACGCCAACACGCTCAAGAATTTCAACCACTTCTAACTGCATCTGAGTACGCAGCTTTTTATCCAGTGCACCCATAGGCTCATCGAGTAGCAATAATTTAGGACGTTTCGCGAGGGAGCGGGCTAACGCCACCCGCTGACGCTGACCACCGGAAAGCTGATGCGGCTTACGTTTGCCATATTGCTCCATATGCACCAACTTGAGCATTTCTTGCACCCTTTGCTCAATTTCCGCTTTGGGTAACTTATCTTGCTTTAAACCGAAGGCGATATTTTGCGCGACAGTCATATGGGGAAAGAGCGCATAAGACTGGAACATCATGTTGATGGGACGTTCGTAAGGTGGCAAATCGGTAATGTCTTCACCGTCGAGAAAAATCCGCCCAGAGGTCGGTCTCTCAAACCCCGCGAGCATACGCAATAAGGTCGACTTACCCGAGCCAGAGCCCCCAAGTAAAGCAAAAATCTCACCTTTATTAATCGTCAATGATACGTCGTCAACCGCGCGTACATCGTCGAACAATTTACTGACCCGCTCAATCTTAAGCAGGACTTTTTCTTGCGTCTTTGTAGTGGGTTTGTTGGTGACGCCCGAGGTGCTTGCCATAGTACTTCTCCACCCGAGTATTGATGCGATAATGCGTTCAATACTTGAGATTTACACAATGAATTAATGAATAGAGATAAAATCTGTAGGCCGAATGCTCAAGGAGCAAGGCAATGTCTGTGCGATTAAAAGGGGCAAGCAATGCTTGCCCCATCTCGATTATTGGCCAGACTTCACTTTGGTCCAGACGCGGGTTAATACGCGTTGGATTTTCAATGGACGGATTTCGCCAATATACAATTTATCCAACACTTCTTTTGGCGGATAAATCGCAGGGTCATTGCGAATAGCTTCATCTACTAAAGGCTGTGCTGGGTCGTTAGGGTTCGCATAAGCCACATAGTTAGAGATAGGCGCAATCACTTCAGGGCGAAGTAAGTAGTTGATAAGTTTGTGAGCATTTTCAACGTTAGCCGCATCCGCAGGGATAGCTAACATATCGAACCACAGGTTCGCGCCTTCTTTTGGAATCGAGTAACCAATCTTGTTACCGTTACCCGCTTCATCGGCACGGGCCGCAGCCTGGAATACGTCACCAGAGAAGCCGAATGCCACACAGATATCGCCGTTTGCGAGATCAGAGATATAGCGTGATGAGTGGAAATAAGTCACGTAAGGGCGAATTTTTTCGAGTAATTCACCTGCTTTTTCATAGTCTTCGGCTTTCGTGCTGTTAGGGTCAAGACCTAAGTAGATCATCGCCTGTGGCACCATATCATCAGCCGAATCCAGCATAGCAAAGCCACACTTAGAGATTTTTTCAGCATATTTTGGGTTAAAGATCAGCTCCATTGAATCAAATGGCGCATCTTCACCCACTGCGGCTTTCACTTTATCGATGTTGTAACCGATACCATTGGTACCCCAGAGGTAAGGTACGGCATATTGGTTACCAGGATCAGCCTTCTCTAACTGTTTCATCAGATCGGCATTGAGGTTTTTAAAGTTGCTGAGTTTAGAGCGGTCTAGCGGCTTGAATGCGCCAGCCTTAATTTGTTTAGCGAGGAAATGGTTTGATGGAACCACGATGTCGTAACCACTGCGGCCAGACAGTAACTTGGCTTCCAGCACTTCGTTACTATCAAACACATCGTAAATCACCCGAATGCCCGTTTCTTTCTTGAAGTTTTCTAAGGTATCTTCCGCGATATAATCAGACCAGTTATATACGCGCACTACTTCTTCAGCTTGGGCAGCAACGCTTGCGAGGGCGCCCGCGGTTACTAAAGCCAAAGTCGTCATCTTATTAAATAGCTTCATGCTTTCTCCTTTCTCGGGTAGCAGAATTGCCTTTAACAATTCTGAAATTGTGTCACCGACCATCTGCTCGGTTATTGTTGTTATTCTCGACCAATGCTACACCTTAAAAACCGCATCGGCAGTCTCTACAGCACCATAATGCCTTCATCTCTAGGTGGCTGCAATTGATGGGAGTATCAGATTTCATGCCAAATTTGTCGATTTACACACTTGCATTAACAAGCAATAAAACAGACTAGATATTTGTACGCCCTACATCTTGCAACATTAAGACAAATGCCTCAAGCCCCTAGAAAAACCGCTGAAACCATCTCAGGAAAAACTCTTTTTAAGCTTAACTAACAGTAAGTTATAAAACGCTTATTTCAATCAAATTTATGCACACGCTACCAAGGTACAAAATCATCATCACTTTGAGTTCATTGAATGGGATTTCACACCGCAACTCAGTAACCGTAAAGCATACGTAAGCATTTCAATTTAAAAGCGCTCTGCACCAAAGTTAAGCAAACTCACCAAATTAGTGCAGAGCATTTTTGCTGATTGTTCAAATATTCCCGCTATCTTGACCCTAAATCCGTTAAGGCCGTGACAGTTTTGAACAAAAACAGTGCAAATTACACACTGAGTAACAGGAACTCACGCTCCCACGAACTCACAACACGGCGGAAGTTTTCAAGCTCGGCCTGTTTAACCGCCACAAAGCCGGTGGTAAAGGCTTCACCTAAATATTCCTTACAGGCATCACTCTCTTCCATCGCCGCTAACGCTTCCTCTAAGGTTAACGGCAGACAATGTGGATTGTTGCTACGGCTTTCGTTCGATTTACCCTGCACTGGTGTTGAAGGTTTTAACCCTTCCACCATACCGATGTAACCGCAGAGTAAGCTCGCAGCTATGGCTAAATAGCAGTTTGCATCAGCCCCTGGAATACGGTTTTCAATGCGGCGGTTTTGCGGTGAAGATTCAGGAATACGCAGACCGCAGGTTCTGTTCTCAACGCCCCATTCCAAGTTAACTGGCGCAGAGGTGCCCGGTAAGAAACGGCGGAACGAGTTGGCATTGGGCGCCATTAATGGCAAGAGTTCAGGAATAAATTTTTGTAAACCAGCGATATAGCTTAGGAATAATGGGCTTTGAGTTCCGTCTTCATTGGTGAAGATGTTTTTGCCCGTCTCCTTATTAATCACGCTTTGATGAATGTGCATCGCACTGCCTGGCTCATCGGTGACAGGTTTGGCCATAAAGGTGGCGCACACATTATGCTTTAATGCCGCCTCACGCAGGGTACGCTTAAATACAAACACCTGATCCGCAAGAGATAATGGATTACCGTGGCTGAAATTAATCTCCATTTGCGCAGGGCCGTCTTCGTGGATCAGCGTATCGATATCTAACCCTTGCAGCTCGCACCAGTCATACATATCTTCGAAAAGCGGATCGTATTCGTTAGCCGCATCAATCGAGAAAGACTGACGCCCTGCTTCTGGCCTGCCTGAGCGACCAATAGGTGGCTTAAGGGGTAAATCGTGGTCATCGCTACGGCTGGTGAGATAAAACTCCATCTCAGGTGCAATGACTGGCTCCCAGCCTTTTTGCTCGTAGAGCGAAAGCACTTTCTTCAATACGTTACGTGGCGATAATTCGATGGGATTGCCCATTCTGTCGTAGCAATCGTGGATCACTTGCGCCGTCGCTTCAATGGTCCAAGGCAACATAAACACCGCATTTTCATCGGGAACACAGACAAAATCGATATCCGCATCGTCGAGTAAGCTGTAATAAATATCATCGTCGACAAAGTCACCTGTTACGGTTTGCAGCAACACGCTTTCGGGTAAGCGCATGCCTTTTTCGTCGAGGAACTTATCCACTGGGGCAATTTTTCCGCGGGCGATACCTGTCATATCGCTGATAACACATTCGACTTCTGTGATTTTTCGTTCTTTTAAAAAAGCGATTAGCTTATTCATTTTATTTCACTCGAGTTGTAGCCCTACGACGGCACGCATCACCAAAAGCATTGAATATAGAGAGGAAAAATGGGTTTTCACTCACCTTCCATTCAGGATGCCATTGCACACCTAGGGCAAATTCATTTGCGTCTATAACGGAGAAGGCCTCCACTAGACCATCTGGAGCATAAGCTTCTGGCCGCAACCCAATCCCAAGACGCTCCACGCCCTGAGTATGTACAGAGTTTACCTCTGCCGAGTTACGGCCCCAGGCCTCGTAAATGACCCCCCCAGGCTCCACAGTGATACTGTGGGATGGCCCATATTGCACCTCTAACGAGGCCTCTTTATCTTCTCTGTGTTCAATAAAACCGCCCACTTCGTGCAACTTCTGATGCAAACTGCCACCAAACGCCACGTTCATCTCTTGAAAGCCACGACAAATCCCAAGCACAGGCACACCCGCCGCAATGGCCGCACGGATGAGCGGTAAAGTGGTGGCATCGCGTTTGGGATCGTGGTGAGTACCGACTTCACTCGGTTCACCCGCATAGAGATGGGGTTCAACATTCGAAGGCGAACCGGTAAAGAGAATGCCATCGAGACTTGCCAGAATCGCCTCTATAGGTTGTTCAGCACCTAATGAGGGGATCACTAAGGGCCAGCCCTTAGCACCATTCACTACACCTAAGAGGTATTTTTCACCAACAATATTAAAGGGATGTGATCCCAATTGTTGATTACACGCAATAACACCAATAAGGGGCAACTCGACAGACATAACTCACCTTCACCTTGAATGACTGCATAATGAACATGTTAAGTTTTAATGTTCATTTTTTCACACAGTACACCGAAATTTAACCTCAGGCAAGAGGTTAAACACTTGTTAATGATCGTTTAGTTGCAAGACAGCATTTTGGGATGTAATACAGGAAATTAGGGGGTATTGTGTTGCCTAAGGGTAACAGAATCGGCTTATAGCGGTTGTTTTGGATGAAAATCAGGCAAAGATAAACAGCGCTGATTTAGGTTCATTTGAATAATATTATTTACACTTTGAATAATATTTTGTAATCCAAAGCCAATTTGAGATGAGGTTGATAAGGGGAAATGTCAGGATTGCGCCATCCTAGACAACCTAGGACAGCGCTATAGGATTAGCTATGTGACTGGCTATGCAATTAGAAATTCGCTGGCGTTGTTGCACTGACCAGTCGACAGGGTTCATCGAAAGGGTTACGAAATCTATGGGGTAACTCACTGTTAAAGTAGTAACTATCACCCGCTTCTAAGATATATACCTCGTCGCCAACGGTCAGTTCGAATTTACCTTCGATCACCATGGCCGCCTCTTCACCTTCGTGTTTCAGCATTTCCTCGCCCGTATCCGAACCCGGTGGATAGGTTTCACTCATCACCGACATGGCACGATTGGGAAAGTCACGGCCAATCAACTTAAATTCTAACGGCCCAGTACCTATATCGAGGAGTTCATCGGAGCGATAAACCACTTTTTGCTCACTCTCAATCGAGGCTTCAATCGAGAAAAAATCCACTAAAGACAGAGGGATACCCGACAGTACCTTTTTCAAAGAACTGACGGATGGGCTAACACTGTTTTTTTCGATCATTGAAATCGTACTGTTAGTCACACCAGCACGCTTAGCCAGCTCACGCTGGGATAAGCCCTTCATTTTTCGAACAGTTCTGAGACTGGCTCCAATATCCAAATTTCGCATCTCCCCAAAGGATCGGTTGTCCCGATAGATGAAGAACAGGTTGTTCAGGATAAACATCATCCCAAACACATTTTAGCCCTAAAAGCGTGAGTTTAATCGCTTCCATTGTATTCTATCTAAAAAGTGTGTTAAATAAAATGCACACTTTTTAGCAGTATCACAAAAGTGTGATGAGTATACTGGGACAAGCCCAATTTACAATAAAAACAATTTTTTGGAGCTCAAATGACCACCAAACCTCCTGTCCATAGTGAACAATATCCCCAGTCTTATTATGTTGATACTGCAAAAGAAATTTACGACCATCCCCAACTTGAGGGCCAGGTAAGCACCGACGTTTGCATTATCGGCGGTGGTTTCAGCGGTATTAACACGGCTATCGAACTGCGGCAAAAGGGCCTAAACGTTGTGCTACTCGAGGCCAAGCGCATTGGCTGGGGCGCCTCAGGGCGTAATGGTGGCGAGCTGATCCGCGGTATTGGCCATGATCCTGCGCAATTTATCAATGAGATAGGCCAAGAAGGCGTGAGCGCCATTGAACAGATGGGGTTTGAAGCGGTAGAGATTGTACGAAATCGGATACAGACCCATCACATCGATTGCGACTTACAAATGGGCTATTGCGATTTGGCGGTTAAACCTCGGCATATGCTCGAACTAGAACAAGAGTTCGACCACCTTAAACGCCTTGGATATCAGCATGAAATCAAACTATTAACTCAGTCTCAGCTCGGAGACGTTATCGGCTCAGACTTTTACCAAGGCGCCCTAGTCGACATGGGCAGCGGCCATTTACATCCGCTGAATTTGGCCTTGGGCGAGGCTCGTGTTGCCCGAGAATTGGGCGCTCAATTATTTGAATACAGCGCCGCAGAAAAGATTATTCCTGGGGATAAACCGCGAGTATTAACGGCAAAAGGCGAAGTGACTTGCCAATATGTCGTGCTGGCGGGCAACGCTTATATAGGCCATAAACTGAATAGCTACATCGGCGGTAAAGTGCTGCCCGCGGGGAGCTACTTGCTTGCAACAGAGCCACTGACAGAAGCGCAATGCCAAAGCATTATCCCGCAAAATATGGCCTTTGCAGATATGCGAATCGCCTTAGATTACTTCCACTTATCGGCGGATAGACGCTTACTCTTCGGCGGACTTTGTACTTATTCAGGCAAAGATCCTAAGGATATTGAAGCAGCGCTCAGGCCGAACCTTGAGACGGTATTCCCACAGTTAAAAGGCGTACGCATAGATTACGAATGGGGCGGCATGATAGGCATTGGTGCCAACCGTATGCCGCAAATCGGTCGCCTACCCGATGCGAGCAATATTTTTTACGCCCAAGCCTACGCAGGCCACGGCGTAAATGCCACCCATATGGCGGCCAAACTGCTCGCCGAAGCCATATGTCAGCAGGCGGGATACTTTGATGTGTTTGCCAAAATCAAGCATATGACCTTCCCCGGCGGCCCCACATTCCGCTCGCCTATGCTGGCGGCGGGTATGTTGTACCACAGGTTTAAGGACTTATTCTGAGATTTGCCCTGCCGTTGGATAAGCGAGCAAGCTATCCAACGACACTAAATGGCGCGGGCTAATTTAATCCGCCTACGGCGCCTTGCCCACAGAATAAAGGGCAGTGAGCCAAAATAATGGACTATTAGCGCCACCAGCACGCCAAAGCCAATCCCACTGGTGGTTAACGGGATGCCAGGCTTAAAGTTAACTATGGTTTGCTGTAAATATTCAAAACGAGCAGGATTGAACATATAGGCGGTTTTCTCGAAGAGATTCCCCTGCGCAAAGGTCTGCATTCCCTGCTGCAGAGCTTGATACAAGTCTAGCGTCTGGCGCTTTTGCTCGGCATCCGCCCTGACGCTAGGCTCCTCGTTTTGCAAATGGCGGGCAATCATGGTTTCTACATCGCCGTAGTGATATTCCTTCGCTGTGGCCTCGTAGCCCTCAACTTGCCATTGAGTCGAGGTATAGAGCCCCGCCAAAAATTGCTGATAATGATCGGCTAATTGGGGAAGTTGCAGCGCCATCACTAAGATAAAGCCGAAGATCAGCTTATCAAACAATCGAGTTAACATGGCAAACTCCTTGATAAGTCAAAGGATATATCACTGCCAATGGAGTGCTGCTGGTTATCCTGCTTAGCACTCCTGCTATCAGCGCTTATTGCGCTATGGGTAAATCGCTGCGACTGCCCCAGTCTGCCCACGAGCCATCGTAAAGCACAGCATCGGCATGACCAGAAGCAATCGACGCTAAGATTAAGATACAGGCGGTAATGCCCGAGCCACAGCTGAAAATCCTTAACGGTTTATCGCCAGCAAGCTCTTGAAACAGGGTTTGTAATTCGGCCGAACTTTTGATTTTGAAGCCATCGAGCACCTCTGTAAAAGGTAAATTAACCGAATGGGGAATATGTCCACTACGCACACCTGGGCGTGGCTCACTCACTTGACCTAAAAAGCGCGCGGCGCCGCGGGCATCGATAATCGCGCTGCCGCTATCATCAAGCTTGGCGAACACGGCCTCGGCATCCATCACCTTGGCAGGCTGATATTCCAAAACGGCAGTGAGTTCCTCACTATCGCTTGCACCATAATCTATTCCTTCTTCCTGATAGCGTGATGAGGTGACCCTGTCTTCAGCCATCCATTGGGGTAAACCACCGTCGAGCACATACACACGGTGAAATCCCATCACCTTGAATATCCACCAAGCGCGCGGAGAAGAATAAATCCCTTGATTATCATAGATAACCACCACGCTTTGCGGGTCTATTCCGAGCTTAGCAATGCCTTCTACAAACTGTTCAAACCTTGGTAAGGCGTGGATTTGAGAAGAGGTTTTATCGCAAAAATCCGTTTCGACATCAAAGCGCCTCGAGCGCGGAATGCACACAGGTTCGGAATAGAGGATAGGCTCTTTGCCCAACACCACGGCCATGCTGGCATCGAGTAACACGAGATCTGGCGAGGTGAGCTGCTCTTCGAGCCATTGAGTACTCACGAGAGGATATTCCATTGGCTGTCCTTATTCTGATTTCTAACTGGGATAATGACTTATCAGCCTAGGTTTTGCTGCACATGCTAAAACCCAAGCACTATTCAAACCATTCAAACCGATACTGTTTTGGTAAAGCACACATGGCAAGCTCATAGAGAGTCGATTACTGACTCGTGGCTTGAATCACTTCAATTTTGACATCCAGTAAACCCGCCGAAGTATTGCCTATGCTGCTAAATGCGGATTTGGACAAATCTATAATTCGGCCCCGCACGAAAGGCCCCCTGTCGTTGACCTTAACCACAACCGTTTTACCATTCTTAAGATTGGTGACTTTAACCACTGAACCAAAAGGAATTTCCTTATGGGCGGCCGTTTTTAATTTATGGTTATAACGCTCACCGCTGGCGGTTTTCTTATTTTGATGTTTATCGCCGTAGAAAGAGGCTTGGCCAGACTCAGTAAACCCCTGCCAGCTTCCCGAATGGGTAGAAGAACACCCCGACAAGGCCAAGGTGGCTAGCAGCATTAAGGTCAAAGATAAGTATTTGAGACTCACAGAACATCCCTTAGCAAATGAGTTCATCATCCGAGCAATGTACAGCAAAAATCCCCAAGAGGCACCCTTGCGCCACTTTATCCATTTAATTAGAGGGTTAACCAGAAAAAAGAAAGCCTCTTTCGCATCGGCGTAAAGAGGCTTGAGAGGGAGTCAGAACGACTTAGAGGGCTATCCAAGTCGCCTTGATTTCAGTGTACTTGTCGAAGGAGTGCATGGATTTATCACGGCCATTGCCCGACTGTTTATAACCACCGAAAGGCGCCGTCATATCGCCGCCATCATAATGATTAATCCACACCATTCCCGAGCGCAGCGCCTTGGCGGTTTTGTGTGCCTTGCTGATATCCGCCGTCCACACCCCTGCCGCTAAGCCGTAAATGGTGTCATTGGCGATCGCAATCGCCTCTTCCATGCCATTGAATTCAATGACAGATAACACAGGGCCAAAGATTTCCTCGCTGGCGATTTTCATCTTGTTGTGTACTTGGCTAAAGATAGTGGGCTGTACATATACGCCGCCCGTTTCGGCCAGTACTTGCTGTCCACCATGGACTAAACTCGCGCCTTCGTCTTGGCCCACCTTGATATAGCTTAAGATGGTATCTAATTGCTGCTTATCGACCACAGCGCCGCTGACGGTAGCGGGATCCAGCGGATGCCCAGGCTGCCATGAGGCCAGTTCTTCGGCGATCAGTGAAATCAATTGGTCTTTAACCCCAGACTCCACCAGCAAACGCGAGCCCGCGGTACAGACTTCACCTTGGTTAAAAGCAATGGCTTCGGCCGCCGCCACCGCCGCAGCTTTAAGATCGGGCGCATCGTTAAATACAATGTTCGGGCTCTTACCGCCAGCCTCAAGCCACACCCGCTTCATATTCGATTCGCCCGCATAAATCATTAATTGCTTAGCGATTTTTGTTGAGCCAGTAAAGACTAAAGTATCCACATCCATATGCAACGCCAGCGCCTTACCGACCGTATGCCCATAACCCGGCAATACGTTTAGCACGCCCTTAGGGATCCCTGCCTGCACCGCAAGCTCGGCGATACGAATGGCCGTTAAGGGGGATTTCTCTGAGGGTTTTAGAATAACACTGTTACCCGTCGCCAGTGCTGGCCCCAGCTTCCAACAGGCCATCAATAACGGGAAGTTCCAAGGCACAATCGCCGCCACCACACCTACGGGTTCGCGGGTGATCATACCGATTTCATTATGTGCCGTCGGCGCCAGCTCGTCGTAGAGTTTATCAACGGCTTCACCCGACCAACGGATAGCACGGGCGGCACCGGCAATATCTACCGCCTTTGAAAAACGGATAGGCTTACCCATGTCCAAGGTTTCTAACAGGGCGAGTTCATTGGCATTTTCCTCCAATAACTCGGCAAAACGGATCATCACTTGCTTACGTTTAACGGGGGCAGTCTTTGACCACACGCCTGATTCAAACACCTCACGGGCATTAGCGACGGCAATATTGGCGTCCATTTGATCGCAACTGGCGACCTTGGCTAATACGCGTCCGTCGATCGGGCTGACACAGTCAAAGGTACTGCCCGCTGCCGCATCGCGGTATTCGCCATTGATATAAGCCTTGCCATTGATTGCTAGGCTAGCAGCGAGGCTTTCCCAATCACTCCGTTTTTTAGGTGTACTCATGATGACCTCTTAATCGTTTGTATTTGTTTATTTTAGCTTTATTGGGATGAGGGCTATCTCGACGGCCAAATGCCAAAGATGACCTAAGTCGTTAACTGCTGCTTAGATTACGCTGTTCAATCATTAATATTCAATATTTTTTACAAAAATAGCATTTTTGCCACAAATAACTGCACACACCTCTTCCATGTTCATTATTTCTAACATAGCATAGCAAATATTAGCCACTCTTAACGAAGACCTGACCTCATTTAACAAGGAAAAGGACAAGGTAAACACTATGGCCGATTCACCCTACAACACAACGCATGAGCATCCTTCCCTCGAACATTATTGGATGCCCTTTACCGCCAACCGCCAGTTTAAAGCCAGCCCTCGCCTGCTCGCCCAAGCAGAAGGCATGTACTACACGGATATCAATGGCAACAAGGTATTAGACTCAACGGCTGGCTTGTGGTGTTGTAACGCCGGCCATGGACGCCGTGAGATCAGCGAAGCCGTCAGCAAGCAAATTCGCGAGATGGATTACGCACCGTCCTTCCAAATGGGTCATCCCCTCGCCTTCGAACTCGCCGAACGGTTAACTGAACTCAGTCCTGAAGGACTCAATAAAGTCTTCTTTACCAACTCGGGATCAGAGTCCGTCGATACCGCGCTTAAAATGGCACTCTGTTACCACAGAGCTAATGGCCAAGCGTCACGCACTCGCTTTATTGGCCGTGAGCTGGGCTACCATGGCGTAGGATTTGGCGGCATTTCAGTGGGGGGCTTGAGCAATAACCGTAAAGCCTTTAGTGGCCAACTGCTACAAGGCGTGGATCACCTGCCCCACACCTTAGATATTCAAAATTCAGCCTTTAGCCGTGGCTTGCCTAGCCTTGGTGCGGAAAAAGCCGAAGTATTAGAACAACTCGTCACACTCCACGGCGCCGAGAATATTGCCGCCGTCATCGTTGAACCTATGTCGGGTTCGGCGGGGGTGATTTTACCACCACAAGGTTACTTAAAGCGTCTACGGGAAATCACCAAAAAATACGGCATCCTGTTGATTTTTGATGAAGTAATTACCGCTTTTGGCCGCGTAGGTGCCGCCTTTGCCAGCCAGCGCTGGGGCGTTATCCCCGACATAATCACTACGGCCAAGGCCATCAATAATGGCGCAATTCCAATGGGCGCCGTGTTTGTGCAGGATTTTATTCACGATACCTGTATGCAAGGCCCTACCGAACTCATCGAGTTTTTCCACGGCTATACCTATTCAGGCCATCCAGTAGCAGCAGCTGCTGCGCTCGCCACGCTGTCCATCTATGAAAACGAACAGCTATTTGAACGCAGCTTCGAACTTGAGCGTTATTTCGAGGATGCCGTTCATAGTCTCAAAGGTTTGCCGAATGTGATTGATATCCGCAACACTGGATTGGTCGCAGGGTTCCAACTCGCGCCGAATAGCCAAGGCGCGGGCAAACGCGGTTACAGCGTGTTCGAGCATTGTTTCCATCAAGGCACGCTCGTGCGGGCGACGGGCGATATTATCGCCATATCCCCACCGTTAATCGTAGAGAAACATCAAATAGACCAAATAGTTAACAGCCTAAGCGATGCAATTCACGCCGTAGGATGATGCACAATTTTTTATCTAATGCCCAAATTGGGGCAATTGAAAGGTTACCTATGCTGACAATGACTCATTATGTGAATGGCGAACACACCGCCGCCAGTACAAGAAGCCAAGAGATTTTCGAACCTGCGACGGGAGAATGCCGAGGTCAGGTCTCCCTCGCGAGTCGCGACGAAGTCTCTGCCGCCATTGCTATCGCCAAATCGGCCTTCGACACTTGGTCACAGGTAACGCCCCTCAATCGTGCTCGTGTGCTATTTAAGTTTAAGGCGCTGGTCGAGCAACATATGGATGAGCTGGCGCAGCTGATTACCTTAGAGCACGGCAAAGTGCTCGATGACGCCCGAGGAGAACTCATCCGTGGTCTCGAAGTCGTCGAATTTGCCTGTGGTATCCCACACTTGCTCAAAGGGGAACATACGGAGCAGGTCGGCGGTGGCGTCGACGCTTGGTCGGTCAATCAAGCTTTAGGTGTTGTCGCAGGCATAGCGCCCTTTAACTTCCCCGTGATGGTTCCCATGTGGATGTTCCCAATCGCGATTGCCTGCGGTAACACCTTTATTATGAAGCCGTCGGAGAAAGACCCAAGCGCAGTCATGCGCATTGCGGAATTACTCACGCAGGCAGGGCTTCCCGCTGGGGTATTTAACGTAGTCAACGGTGATAAAGAGGCCGTCGATACCCTGCTCAGCCATGAAGATATTCAAGCCGTCAGCTTTGTCGGTTCAACGCCAATCGCCGAGTATATCTACAGCACCGCATCTAAACACGGTAAACGGGTGCAAGCCCTCGGCGGCGCGAAAAACCATATGCTACTGATGCCGGATGCAGATTTAGATCAAGCAGTAAGTGCCCTCATGGGCGCCGCCTATGGCAGCGCGGGCGAGCGTTGTATGGCCATTTCAGTGGTATTGGCCGTAGGGGATGTGGGCGACAAGCTAGTCGATAAATTATTACCGCAAATTCAACAGTTAAAAGTGGGCAATGGCCTCACCCCAGAGATGGAAATGGGGCCGTTGATCTCCCGCCAACACCTCGCCAAAGTCACGGAATTTGTCGACGCTGGCGTTAAAGAAGGTGCGACCTTAGTGGTGGACGGTCGCCAGTTAACCGTTGCCGACCATCAGCAGGGGTACTTCTTAGGTGCCTGTTTATTCGATAACGTCACCCCCGAGATGCGTATTTATCGCGAAGAAATCTTCGGCCCAGTGCTGTCGATTGTGCGGGTTAAAGACTATGCCAGCGCACTGGCGCTTATCAACCAACATGAATTTGGCAATGGCACCGCCATCTTTACCCAAAGCGGTGAGGCCGCCAGACATTTTTGCCACCATGTGCAGGTGGGTATGGTGGGCGTTAACGTGCCCATCCCTGTGCCTATGGCCTTCCACTCCTTCGGTGGCTGGAAACGTTCGCTCTTTGGTCCCCTGCATATGCATGGCCCTGACGGGGTACGTTTTTATACCAAACGTAAAGCCATCACGGCACGCTGGCCCGTAGGCAAACAGACTCAAGCTGAGTTTGTTATGCCCACCATGAAATAACTTCGACTGGAGCCAATATAACAATGAGCATCACGTCGATCATTCGCTTTGCTAGCGCACAGTCGCCGATGGAAAGTTACCAAGTTGCCCCAGAAAAGCGCATCTCTGGTAATCCCACCCAGCAATTACAGAATCATTACTCTAGTCCCTGTAATCAATTCCACAGTGGAATTTGGCAAAGCGAATCAGGTGCTTGGAAAATCAACTACACTGAATACGAGTATTGCGAGATCCTCGAAGGGACCAGCGTCATCACAGATCTTGAGGGGCAGTCACAAACCTTCACTGTCGGCGACCGATTTATTATTCCTGCGGGGTTCCAAGGGCAGTGGCAAGTTGTAGAGCCCTGCCGCAAGGTTTATGTCATCTTCGAACAAAAGTGAGTTTCATAGGGGGTGCTTTTTGCCTCGATTAACCAAGCTAAAGCAATTTAGCTTAACTCGCCATGAGGTCACAGCTACGGGGTTTCCTGGGTTGTTGTTTGGCAAAGCAACGAATGTACTAGCCTGTTTTAAAAGCTAAAAGAACTTAGTACATCCGTGTCAATCAAGAAAATGGGAGAAATACCGTGAATAACAACCTAAATAAAAAACGGCTGGCACAAGTTGTTGGGCTCGCGCTGACGACCAGCTTATTCTCCGGCATTGCCGCCGCAGAAGTGTCGGGGGAAATTAGCGTAACCAATGATTATCGCTTCCGTGGCATCTCGCAAACCGCGGGCGACCCTGCGGTTCAAGGCGGTGTCGATTGGAGTTTTGAGTCGGGCTTCTCGGTCGGTGCCTGGGCCAGTAATGTCGACTTTGATGAGCCTGGTTATAACGGTCCAGATATCGAGTACGACTTCTATGTTGCCTACGGCGGTGACATCAATGATAACGTTAGCTACGACGTGACACTCAACCGCTATAACTATTCGGGTGAGAGTGACCTCGGCTATTTCGAAGTCACAGCTGGCGTCGAGTTTAGCGGCTTTCGCGTAGCCTATTGGTACACCAATGATTACGGTGGCAGCGATTTAGATTATCACTACGGCGAAATCAATTACTCCTATGAGTTTGTTGAAAACTGGAACCTCGAACTGCATTACGGCTACAACGTAGGCGATGCCTTAGACGATGGTGAAGGCTTTGATAGCTATTCGGATTATTCCGTTGGCGTATCCACCGAATTTATGGGATTTGGCCTATCCCTCGCTTGGCTTGGAACCGACTTGAGCGGCGATCAGAAAGTCTCTGACGGCGTGTGGAAAAACGACGATACCGTATTAGCAACAGTCAGCTACGCCTTCTAATTAATCCCCAGCAAATAGCAAAAAGCCCTCTGTTGAGGGCTTTTTTACATCGCGTGATAGCCGATTACCAGTGACGCATCTTATGGCCTTTTACGGCATAGAAGAGAATAAACAGGTAGCAAGGTAACATCACCATATAACCGCCCTGCTGCCCCATATCGGTAGCCGAACTCGTGAGTCCCCAAAACAGTGGCCCGAAAGCACCACCCGCAATCCCCATGATGAGTAATGCCGAACCTGTGCTGGTGAGCTTACCTAAACCCGACAGCGCCAGAGGCCACACCGCAGGCCAAACAATCGCATTGGCTAATCCTAAGAAGGCAATGAAGAGTAAGGTATCAGGCAAGGCCACACCGCCAAAAGGCACTAACAGCGCATTGGCAATCGCGTAGGAATTATTATCCCCAAACAGTATGGCTAAGGTCAGTAATAGGCCAAGAATCGCCGAAATCATCAGTGCCGTGGGCTGAGAGATAAAGCGAGGGATCAAGATAATGCCTAAGGTATAACCCAGAACCATACACACCATAGTGTAGGAGGTCATCACGCCGTAATGCTCAACCCCTAGCGATAAGGCGAAGGTACCGATAGTATCGCCAGCAATCACCTCAACCGCCACGTAGACAAATAGCGCGATAACGCCAAATGCGAGGTTAGGATGGGACAAGGCAGCCTTGATTTGTCCTTTATCTGTGTGCTCGGCCACTTCATCTTCATTGGATAATTCTGGCAGAGGTGATTTTTTAACAGCAAGCGCCAACACCCCAATAAAGATTGCCATACCGAGGTAAGGGAAAACCAAGCTGTTTGCCATTTCATCAATTTGCACTTGGGTTAACGTAGTGCCAATGCGGTCTTTAAAGCTATCTAGAATCAAAGCAGAGAAAACTAACGGCGCTATCACTCCCGCACCTTTATTCAAAATGCCCATCACGCTGACGCGGGCCGCGGCAGACTCTTCAGGCCCAAGGCGAACCACGTAGGGGTTTACTGCCGTTTGTAGCAGGGTTTGGCCTGTGCCCATCACTAATTGTGCACATAAAAACAGGCCGAATATTTGGGTCTTAGCCGCAGGAATAAATAATAGGCCGGCGAGCATCATGATGCCCATCCCCAGTGCCATACCATTTTTATAACCGACTTTACGAATAACCCACGCCGAGGGCAACGCGGTAAAAGTCACCGCAATGTAGAAAGAGAACAGGATTAATGAGGCCTGGAAGGGATTGAGTTGCAAAATTTGTTTTAAATAGGGCATCAAAGATCCATTCAACCAAGTTGCGAATCCGAGGATGAAAAAGAGTGCTGCCACTATCGCCATGGGGAGAAAACTGCTTTTCTGCTGGCTTTTATCGAGTGTCATTTCCATAAACCTGCTTCTTATAGTAATTAATTTTTAAGGTGATGGCGGGACTAAAAACCGCTGAGTATTCCGCACATCCGTATCGCAACTCGTCTGCAATGGCTAATGTTATCATCCAAACGCACCATTGTTTCAGTGATGTTAAAACAAACAACGCAAAAAGACAACGCTGTCATTTTGCGATTTAGTCCGCAAAATGGCCCTATTTGCCCCAGAATGAGCCATAAACACTGAGTTAACCGCTGATTTACAACCAAAGATGCTCTGCGCCCTTTGGTTGCTAGAAATAAAAAAGCCACAGAGGTGGTGAGTCTGTGGCTTGAGGGAAAATCAGATATCGACGTTAGATCCGCACAAAAATGTTGCGACGATACATCCAGTACAGCACTAACCATTGAACGGTGAGCAAACCAATCACGGCTCCTAAGGGCTGAGCATTTTCTGGCAATGCCGCGATAACGCCACCGAACACACTCTGGGCGATATACTTCCAATCCACTATGCTGGAGGCCAGATAAATAATGATGGCGTTAGTGCCTATCACCACAAAAATAAAGGCGAGCTTTTGCCATTTCAACACATCCACAAGTGCATAAAATAGTGCTAACAGCAGCATGCTCCAACCGCTAGTGACCAACACAAAAGAGCTGGTCCAAAGTTCTTTATTGACGGGAATAACCCCATCCAGCAACCAGCCTAGGGCCAAACAAACACCACCGGCAACGCTCGATAGGCCAACCTTAGCCCACTCCCCTTTTGGATGAGATTTCACAATAAAGTGACCGACAAACACCCCCGCTAAAGCGTTGACTACGGCGGGCAGTGTCGATAACACGCCTTCAGGATCGGGCGTTCGTCCTTGATAGCTCACACCCGGCAGTAACAGGCTGTCTACATAAGCATTGATTGACTCAGTCGGTGATAACACACCAGCCTGTCCACCAGGAAACGGCAACCAGAGTTGCACCGCGCCATAGGCCACTAAGATGCCCAAGGCCACCAGCACTTGGGTCCGTAAACTGGTATGCCATACCAGCAAGGCGGCAAAAAACCACGCAAAGGCAATTCTACCTAATACGCTGGCATAACGGACTTTGTCAGGATCGGCAGGCGCCCCCGTTCCCCAACCATGGTTATAAAGAATGCCAAGCAACAACAAAAGAAACAGCCGCTTAATCCCGTGGCGATACACAGGCATACGCTCCTGCATCGGCAGTTTATCTAAGCGTTTTGGCGATAATCCAAGGGCAACACCTGAGAGGAATATAAACAGCGGAAAAATCAAATCATAGAAGCGAAACCCATTCCACTCACTATGGTGCATTTGGGTATCACCCCATTGCCAGCCCCCCCAGCCCGTCAACATAAGCAAGGCACCAAATAGGGCTTCGCCACCTAGAATCCAAAACATATCGAAGCCACGCAGGGCATCGAGGGACATCAACCGCGGTTTTGACTGACTCTTTTTCGCGGCAGCCTCCTGAGCATTCACGCCCGTATTGGTGATAGATTCCGGCGCAGTCGTACTCATACCATTATCCTTTATTATTGTTATTTAAATTATTTTATAACTTTTGAGCAAAATGCAGACTGTACAATAAAAAAACTTAGCCCCTGTCATCAAAATACGACAAGGGCCAAGGTTAACGCTTTACTGACTCAACCCACACTAAGGGCGAACATAAACCGCATTTCCAGCAATATAGTTGGCCAGCACTTTTTGTTGATTATCTAGCAGCACTAGATCGGCACGCTGCCCTACGGCTAATCGACCAACGCTCTCGGCAATGCCAAGGAACTCGGCAGGATACAAAGACGCCATTCTCAAGGCCTCACCGAGCGGTAAACCGAGCATCTTCACACTGTTCTCAACTGCGGTCGCCATGTCTAACACACAGCCCGCCAGTTCACCCGTCACCGCATTTAATCTATCGCCAACACGCAGTACCTGAGTACCAAACAGCTCAAAACTGGTTTCATCATCCATGCCTACTGGCGGCATGGCATCGGTCACCAACATCACTTTGCCACGGGGTTTAGCGCGGAGGGCGACTCTTGCGGCCGCTGGATGCACATGGTGGCCATCGACAATCAAACCACACCAAGCGGTTTCGCTCTCAATCGCCGCGCCCACCACGCCAGGCTCACGGGAACCTAAGGGTGACATGGCATTGTAGAGGTGAGTGAAGCCTGTCGCCCCCGCCGCTAATGCTGCGACAACGGTATCGTAGTCCGCATTGGAGTGGCCTAAACACACTTTAACGCCCGACTCCACCAACAGGCGGATCACCTCAGGCGAGACATTTTCAGGCGCTAAAGTCACTACTCGAATACCTAAATCTTGACGACAAAAAATCGCCAATTCAGCCTCGGTGATCTCACGGATAAAACCTTGTGGATGCACGCCTTTTTTAGGTACCGAAAGATGCGGGCCTTCAAAATGTACGCCTAATACGCCAGCGCTCTTTTGCGCAACCGCACTGGCAACCGCATCGGCAGCCTTGGCCATCACCAGCACATCATCTGTGATAAGCGTGGGTAAAAAACCTGTGGTACCAAAGCGAGCATGCGCCTTGCCTATGGTTTCAATGCAAGCAACCGTTGGGCTGCTATTGAATAACGCGCCGCCACCGCCGTTAACTTGCACATCGATAAAACCTGGCACTAGGGTGCCTGGGTAGCGAATTTCCTTAGCACCCGATGCGGTGTCTAAGCTGGCTATCAGACCATCTTCAATGGTGACAGGCACATCCCGATGGAAGGCTTCACCATCAAACAGTTGCTCGGCAATTAAGGTGAATTTCATCCCAAACCTCTTTTCAAATTAACGTGGCACAACGGCCATCCATTACAGCGTTTGAGTGACTTTTTTCAGCCCAGCGGGTTGGTCTGGGTCAATACCACGGGCAATCGCGACTGCGGCCACGTCGATATAAAAACGTTGTAACAAGGCTAACGGCGCAACACGTGGGTGAATATCCGTCGACGTTTGATTTAAATGCACTAAATCTGCGCCACGTTGGCTCACATTTTCAATCTGTTCGATATGGCTAGCGTAGGACTCATCGCCAATGCAGACATCCACAATCGTGAGTTTTTTCTCCACTAAGGTCACTGGACCATGGAGGAATTCAGCACTACTAAAGGCTTCGGCATGGATAGAACACACTTCTTTTAACTTAAGTGCGATTTCCTTAGACACGGCATAACCTAAACCACGGCCTAATACGACTAAGTTTTTCACGTTTTCAACCGATGCAGGGGTCAATTGTGGCTCAGCATCAACCGCAGTTTGCAATGCTTGAGGTAACGAGTTAACTGCGGCGGCGAGGGATTCGCTCTGCGTCCATGCCGAGGCTAATTGTAAAATCGCCGACAGAGTTGCAAGGTAGCTCTTTGTTGCGGCAACGGCTTTCTCTTCGCCTGCACGTAATGGCACTACCACATCGACGATATCCTTGATTGGCGCGGTTTCATCGTTTACTAACGCCACACAAAACGCGCCTGCGTTTTTCGCCATACGCGCTTGGGCTAAAATATCAGGGCTGCGGCCAGATTGCGAAATCACAATCACTAATCCGCCTTCTAACTTCAAGGTTTTACCGTAAACACTGGCCACAGATGGCGCGGCAGCAAAGGTCGGTACACCCGCTTCGATTTCAAAAAGATATTTAGCAAATACACCCGCATGGTCGGATGAACCACGGCCCACAATCATCACAAAACGGGGATCGAAAGCACGCAGTTTTTCACCTAACTGCTGCATTAAATCGGCGTTAGCGGCTAACTGACCCGCAATCTTCTGCGGCGCGGTGCGAGCTTCTTGCTCCATAATAGTGTTTGTCATGTTATTTACCTTACAAATCAATACGGGTATTGCTTTAGCACTACTGCGCTAAAACGGCTTATTCATTAATGTTGATTGAGTTAAATTGCTGCTGAGCGAAGTACATGGCCCCCAATTCTGGCGGTGCTAAGGTTTCAGAAATCTTGGCCACAACATCGCTGCCAAGCCATGCCTGTAGCGGTTCAGCAAGGCCGCCGATCATCGAGAAACGCACCGGATTGAGGCTAAACAGCTTGCGTGCCATTTCACTGATGTAATCGGCCCCTTCCTGCACAATCCCGCGAGCGACTTCATCTCCCGCGTTGGCGCAATCGAGCACACTTCTGGCTAATTCGGCATAGCAACTCGAAGACTTACCAGCGAGATGCTCAACGATGCCCAAGGCATCACTTACCCCAAAATGCTTTAACAACATCTCGGTTAAGGCGGTCGGTGTGGCAAAACCATCGAGGGCAAGTAACACATGCTCGGCGGCTTTTAAGCCAAGCCAAGCACCACTGCCCTTATCGCCCAGTGCAAAACCGTGACCACCGATGCTTAAGCTGTCATCGCCTACATGGGCGTAACCGCAAGAACCTGTGCCCGTAATGATCACCGCACCATCCGCGCCACGGTGTGCCCCGATACAAGCGGTATGAAGATCCGTAGTGACATACATGGCGGCAAACGGATGCTGCCAGCTAATCACATCCTGATACAGGCGCGGCACATTGACTCCCGCCAGCCCTAAGCCCGCGACGAGTAAATGGCTATCGGTTTCCTTCATGCCCGCATCCAGCAGAGCTTGGCGAGTCGATGCTTCAATAGATGCAAATGTTTGTGCAAGACCATGCAGCGGATTAGCGCGCCCAGCAACACCTGTCCCTAAAACGGTACCGTCCGCAGTATAGATAGTGGCTCGGCACTTACTGCCGCCTCCATCAACACCGATAAACAGTTGTTGATCTTTTGTCTGGACTAACCCCATGACACCCCTCTTCATCTCTTAATGCAGCGCTACCGTTGCTTATACTTATGCCGTTAATACGACACTCAACTTTAGTTAACTCAATGTTACAGCAAAAATGACAGCGCTGTCATTTACTTTTTGAAGCAATTTCTAATCAAATGTCAGACGGAAGAAATGGCTGAAAGTGAAAAAGAAAAAGGCTGTATTTTTATTTTAAAATACAGCCAGATATAACCTTTATTAATTAACGACTAAGCTGCGGCCTTTACGTTTCCCATCGGCCGCGATCGCGCGGATCTCAACGGGCGCAGTTACTGCCTGCCCAGCTTGATAGGATTGCCACTGCCCACTCGCTTGTCGCCATTCAATCTTAAGTCCCGGATAGGCCACGTTGGCAAACAGTTTACCGTCACGGATCTCGGCGCCGACGGTCGGCACTCGGTAATCGATACCCGCTTTATCGAGCTTGATAAACTCCTTATGCCCTAAGGTGTTAGCCATTTGCTGCCAAGATTGCGCCTGAGCCTCACGCATCGAGGCGGTGAAATGCCCCGTCGTTTGATTATACAAAGCGCCTTGATATTGATATGGCACTTCCCACGCGGCCTGATACCAAGCACGCTCCGCCAGCATCAGTAAACGCGGGAAAATCATATATTCCACAGTGTTATCGCTGCGGATGGTTTCACTCCAGAGCTGGCCCTGCAATCCGGCAAAGGCTTTACCTTGTTCCCTTGGGCCAGATTGTTTGCCCTTCTCATCGGTTCTGGCCCTATCGTCGGCCTCAAAAGGCAGATTTTGAATGTCGGTCCATTGCTCTGCGTTTGCCACTAAGTTATCCGGCATAAAGCTAAACACTTTGTGTGCGTTGGTTGCACGGCTTGCCCAGTAATAGCCATGCTCCTTAGGATCCGCTTCGTAAGGGAAGTCGAAGTACAGCACCTCAGGGTTTGACAGCACCACATCCCAACCGTTGTTGACTTGCTGATTGGCATGCTCATAGCCTTTGTAGGCAATCACATCCCAAATATTGGATTGAACTTTTGCAGGCATATTGCTTGGGCGAACATGGCTCATACCATCGCTCCAACCAGCCGCTTCAATGCCTTTTGCCGCTAACATAGTCGAAATTCGTTCGATAAAATAAGCACCTAAATCATCTATCGACTTAACGCCTTTATCGTTATTGGCCACAAACTCCAAACAGGCGGGTGATTGTTTCCACGCCCCTGCCGTTTCATCAGCACCGATATGGTAGCGAGTTAATGGCTGACCCGCTGCTTGGTGTAACTTGGCAATTTCATCAATGACTTTATTGACAAATTGATAGGTCGACTCCATACAGACATTCAGGGTGTTATCGTTGTAATACTGCACCGAAGAATAAACCGTTTTGTCGTTTGCATCGGATAACAAATATTGCTCAGCTGCAGTGGTTTTCCCTTCAGCTTGCAAATGACGAGCGCCCGCATCTAAAGCTTTTACCGCTGTGTTAGCTTGATTTGTCGTTTCCTGCACAGGGACAACCTGTACTTTGCCCGTGTTTTGAAGCTCTGCGTCTTCCGCCTGTAATCGACGGTAACGCGCCTCCATCGCTTTAATCGCCGCACGGCTATGGCCAGGCATATCCATCGAAGGGATTACTTGAATCTGGCGCGCATCGGCATATTTGACTATGTCGATATAGTCTTGTTTGCTATAAAAACCGTTAACGGGAACATCCGCAAAAGGCCCACTGCCAAGCTGCGGTAACAAACAGGTATTTTCCTCAAGATCGTGGCAACGCTTACTGCCGATGTCAGTCAATTCAGGCAGGCCATCAATCTCTAGGCGCCAACCTTCATCGTCGGCCATATGTAGATGCAATTTGTTGAGCTTGTATGCAGCCATTTGATCCAGCAGGTCAAAGATCAACGCCTTGCTATGGAAGTTACGGGACACATCGATATGCATACCACGGAATGGATACCTTGGGCTATCCTCAATCGTCATGGTATTTACGCGCAGATCCTGCACATCAATCAAACTGGCAAGTGACGATAACGCATAGGAAAACCCTGCAGCATCGGCAGCAGCAATCTCAATCGCATCCGCTTTAATATCCAGCAGATAACTGCCCTCAGCGCCTTGGCGCCAGTTCAGCTTTACCGCCAAGCCTTGTTCAGACTCGTTAACACCTAAGCGTGCTAAACGGGAAAGTGCCGCCGCCAATTGTTCAGGCTCCAAAGCTTGTTGTGCGGCAGATGCGTTGGTGACCGAGCCAAAATCCAGTTTAATACCAGAGGTCAGTGACACGGCTTTATCTTGGCTGTGGATAGCGACTTTTTGCGGCGTAGGAATAATGGTATTGACCGCTAAGCTGGCATCTTCACTGACCTGTTGATTATTGCTAAATAACTGTGCAGGTGTCGCAGGCGCTAATTTATCCGCATCGGTACGGCGATACTGCTTCACCATATCGGTGTACGCCTCAACATAGGGGCGCACTTCCATCCCAGTTTCAGGATCTTGCTGCACTTGCGTGCTGGCGATCACCACTGGCGATAAATCGCCAGCAACTATGTAATAGTTGGGCATGGCATCGGTTTCTGACAGCTGCCACAACTCACCACGGAACCTTAGGGTCTTTTTCTCGCCCTTACTAAAACCGCTAAATGCCTCGGTGGGCGCGATGCGATACAGATCGCCCTTGATATGCGTAATACTAAACTCTTTGCTTTCAACGGCTTGAACTGGGCGCATTTGGCTAAAATAAATCGCCCAATCACGGCTCTTAAGCTCAACCTCTGGGACAAAATTGATTTCAGCAACAAAACAACGTCCTTCGGCGGCGGCTTTGTCGCAGTTATCATCAGGCCTGTTAGTGAGCACGCGATAACTCACGCCCAAGGTATCCCCAAACTGCTGCAATTGCGCTTGGGTTAATTGGCTGGACTTAGCTTGCTCAACAGAACTTGAGCTAGGCACTGCCTCGGTTTTAGGCGCATCACTACAGGCCGTTAAGCCCAGAGCCAATAAAATCGCGGTGGTGGCAATCGTTTTATTCATGATATTCCTTTTCTAGCTTCAGAAATGGCTACAATCTGAAGGAAGTTACTAACGTCCGCAGTCTTTCCCCTTGGTGAAACAGTCGCTCACTCGATTGTGCTAAGTGCTCACTATCGAGGGAGGCTGAACCTGAGACATTGGCAAGATCATTTAATGTACGAGAAATCGCTTCGGTGACGCAGGTCTGCTCCTGCGCCGCATGGGAAACTTCGATATTCATATTACTGATATTGGAAACTAAATCAGTCACTTTAGACAACACTAGCTTAATTTCTTCCGAACGGTTGACCCCTTGATTGGAGAGGGTCTGGCTCGATTGCATCACATTCACGGTTTCGACAACTCGGCTCTGCACCTGTTGGATCATTTTTTGGATTTCTCCCGTCGCCTGTTGGGTACGGCTCGCTAAAGAGCGCACTTCATCGGCAACAACGGCAAAACCACGCCCCTGCTCACCCGCTCTGGCGGCTTCAATGGCGGCATTAAGGGCGAGTAGATTAGTCTGCTCGGCAATGCTGCTGATCACCACCACGACTTCATCGATGCGTTGGGTTTCCTGTTGTAACTGCGATACCGATTGGGCAGAACGCGCTAATTCCCCCGCCAATTGACGGGTAATGGCTAAGCCAGAGTCAAACTGACGCTGACCATCGTCGACCGCTCTATCGGCTTGGGTTGCCGCATCGGCGGTACGTTTAGCATTGATGGCCACTTCGTTGGCACTGGCACTCAATTGAGTCACGGCCGTGACCGCGGCTTCAGTTTCTTTAAGCTGAGCTTGCACCCTTTGATTGTTGCTTTGCGACAGCGTGCCCAGCGCCTTAGCATCGCCCAATAGCAGGCCCGAGGTTTCATGCACTCTGGTAATAGTGCCATGAATTTGCTCGACAAAACCGTTGAAAGCATTAGCGAGTTTACCGATTTCATCTTCGCTCTCGACTGGTAATCTGTGGCTTAAATCACCATCACCATTGGCGATTTCTTCTAATGCGGCGACAACCTTATCTAAGGGACTAATCACTAAGCGTTTGAGAATGATGAAAATCACTAACAGACTGCCCGCTAAAATCAGCAGTGCCTGTAAAAAGTACCCCAGTAGTAAGTCGGATAGTTGCGCCTTAACCGGCAAAGTAGAGAAGGCAATGGTTAAACGCCCAGTGGGATTCCCTTGGTCGCTGAACTGTAACTCTCTTGTTTGTAGGTCGCTTGCGGCAACGGCCTCGGCTTGTTTGTCTTCGGCGAGCAATTTACCCCGATGATCCACAACGGTGATTTGATAGATTTGCTCGGACTTTAACATGACAGACAACACGGCACGGATCTGCTCGTAGTCATAGGTAAAAATCGGCTGCGCCATGGTGACTTGAAGATTAGCAACGGTATTGTCTTCAAAGGCCATTTCGTTGCTGGCCAAGGTATCGCTCGCCAACCAATAGGACACCCCAAATAGCACACTGACTATCATAAATATCGCAGCTGCTAACCCAATTTGTACTTTTAAGGCTAATGTTTTCATTATTTTGCACCTTGCATACTAAATAGATCTAACCACAACTCTTGGCGTTCAATGGGGGTTAAGGGACTTAAATCAGGTGTATCGAGACGAATAATGACGCGCTGCTCAAACAGGGCATCACGGTAGAGCTTGTCTATTTTAAGCTCACGATTAAACATCTCATCAAAGCTGCCGTCGCTTATCATATTTTCGAGCCCCGCTAAGATCGCCGCCGCTAACTCGGGACGTTTTGGGGACACAAAAAAATATGCTGGCGAGCGATATTGCAGCAGGATGTGAGTATCGATTTTCAGCGCGGGATCGGAGTGACTTGCGAGCTCATCGCCAATTTCCTGTGCGCCGAGGGCAAGGTAATCGAATCGGCCGCCCTCTAACATCGGATAGAGATTGGTGTATTGATAGCTAGTCACGACAGGCAAACCATTGGCTTCGAGGATGCTGGCATCGGGCCAATAGCGGTTTTGCCCCGCTTTTAGTTGCTTAAAATCCGCCAGCGTTTTTACCTTGGCGAATCTGGCCTCATCCGTTTTGCGGATAATTAACAGGCGGTTACCGAGTAATCCCTTAAACAAGGGGATACGAACCGGGAGCACGGTTTCCTCAAGCTCCTTGGAAGTCATGCTCCAAAAAACATCGACTGTGCCGGCCAGCGCCTCTTCGACCTTACGTTTTTGGTTCATCTGCGTCGACATTTGCTCGACCTGATAGGGCTGACCAGAGCGGCGCAGTGCCTCTTTAAGGAGATTAAACTGCCATTGCTGTTGAATGGTAGTCACTATCTTGATGGGAGCTGCATTGTTTGCCGAAGAAGTGCCAGCCGCATAGGCGGCATTTGCAAGCGTCAACGATGTGGACGCTACTGCGGCTATCGCGGTGAAACTGAAAGTGCAAACCATAGCGCTCGCCCAGAGTCCAAGGATGGGCATCAACAAACGTTTAGCAAAAGTAGTTACTACGCTGCCAAGCAGTGTAGCAATATGAATAACCATGAATCGCAGCCTCTTTTTTATGACTGGAATATCCAGCGAGTTTTATTTTTTAATGCCGCTAACTTGTCTGCTTATCCTAAGCAAGGTCGCTCTACCTAAAAAAATGGCTGGGCACTGCTTACAGTACCCAGCCAACGCTAGTTTCTGGGGAGAGACTATCAAAATATTAAAGACAAACGTATCGCCGCCCGACCAGCAATACTTCTGCCAAGTACATGAATAAGGAGACCTCATCCTCTTCATGCAGACCTTACAAAACAACGAATCACACAAGCAGATGACAGCGTTGTCATTGATTAAATTACACAAGAAAGAACAGGTTTTCTACATTTTTTTGACATTTATTGTTATTTTTTTAGCCTAAACACTTTTAACCATTAAATATCAATAGATTATGTTTTAACTTTTTATTTCCACATCAGTGTGACAACGCTGTCTTCGACTGATAACATGCATGCAACAACTCACTCATCCCGCGTAATCACTCAAAATGCTGTCATATGGCCTTATCTTCAAACGCAGAAAGATTAACCTCAGCCAATATTATCGACCGATGGCAAGCGTCCTTGTGCTATTGAGTGCATGGCTATGTTGGTTAGTTCAATTTCATCAACCCGTTGAGTTAATAAAACAATACGGTCAGTTTCTGTTTTTGGGGATAACGGGAGCCATCTTTGCAAACGCTACGGGAGCGGGAGGTGGCGTGATCTTTATTCCGGTGTTTTCCAGCTTAAATTTCAGTGAAGCTCAGAGTGTCTCCACCTCATTTATGATCCAATGTTTTGGTATGACGGCAGGGGCGATTTCATGGTCAGGCTACTATCGACGACACCATCCTCAAGACAAAACTTGGTCTGGTTTTATTCCAAGCATTTTATTAGCGGCGACCTGCTCAATACTTGGCCTTTGGAGCAGTCAGTTATGGCAATTGAACTCCCCTTCCTCACTACATACTAGCTTTAGCCTTTTCTCTATCATATTAGGGATAGCGATCATTATCAGCAGCCAGCGCCGTACCCTTCAAAGCCATCGCCTCAACGCCCTAGACTGTTGCTGGCTAGCAATAATTGGCTATTTGAGCGGGATTATCACCGCTTGGTTATCAGTTGGCGTGGGCGAACTCTTAGTGATCTATCTGATGTTACGGGGAGTGTGTGCCAAGATGGCCGTTGCCATCGGAGTGGTGGTATCGGCGATTACCGTCTGGTCGGCAAGTCCAATACATGTGTTTTCAAGTGACAGTCATGCCCTATTCGAGCTGGTGCTGTTTGCAGGCCCAGGTGCAATTATCGGCGGTTTGTTAGCGCGCAAACTGGCGCTATTTCTCCCAGTCAAAACCTTAAAACTGCTTTTCTCAAGTTGGATTATCTTGACTGGGAGCGTCATGCTCGCAAACTAAAATTGAAAGCTCGCTATCTTATCTATCCATTACTAAATCAATTAAACTTAATGAACAAAGATGCGCATAAATGGCCGAATAGAAGCCCCGTTTCGCAAAATTCAATAAAGTCGCATCATCAAGCTGTTGCAGCTTAGGCTCATCAATCGTATAGATACCGTCGATATTCGTTTTTGTGCCATCGAGCGCCGTAACTGTAAGTGTTCTTGGTTGTAATAACTCGTGCTCCAACAATACTTTGATAAAGTACTTGGTCATATCTTGATAGCTAGCCTGTAACCCCGCGAGTTCGAGTTTCTTGGACAAGTAGTCCGTTTTCTCTCCTGTCTCAGTAAATAACCGGTGAGTTTCATTTTCAGCCACGGATGAATTATTAATGTCGATGCCTAAGATAATCTTTTCCTCATCGACATGGGTCATGCCTAATGGATACAACTGGACTTGAATAGGTAAGTATCGTGATTGCCATTGCCCATTTTTTAGCAGCTTATTGGTATTCGGTTTTAGCGCGGTAATCGCTATAGAGACAAACTCGCCAGTTTGGTTATTCTTTGTAAAAACAATAGGAAAGCTTGTCGCAGCCGACATAAACTCTTGCACTTGCAGTGGTAGCATATGCACAGTTTCAAAGTAGCTGTAATCGACCTTATCACCAATAGCCAAATTCTTATGACTCGAGTCATTTAAAGGTACAAATTGTGTTTTCATTATATTTTTCCTTTTTACCCATTAAATTTAAAACGATTAAATAGATTGCAAACCATAGGTACAGATTTTATCGAGCAATTCCCTATGCTCAGGCAAACCATCTAGCATCTGTTGTTTTATCTTCGACATTTTGTTCATATACATGTCCAAAGAGGCCGGTGTTGCCGATGAGCCGCCACGCAAATTAGTCTGATATTTCATGCCATAAAGCACGTATAAATAATTGTCTAAGTTAAACACTTCAAACTTAGATGGAAAATCTTCAGCAATAGGACTATAGGATTTCCATAGTTCGAGTCGTTGCTTTAATCCTTCGGGAATAGTCTCCGAAGCCTGATTATCGAGCCAAAATGATGAGTCAGTTCTATTCGATAAACAGTAATGCAGTTTGGCAAATTCTACGACCCGCTCCCATGCGTAGCCCACGGCATCATTAAACCGCTTTGCTAAATAATCAACATCATCTGTATGTATAGGGAAACGTTCTGCCAGAAAACGCGCGGAGAAATCCGTTAATAATATGGATGTCGCTTCAATCGGCTCTAAAAAGCCTTGAGCTAACCCTAAAGCTACACAGTTTTTTACCCAGAACTGTTGACGATGGCCCACTGTCATTGGAATTTTACGATGGGGAACATCGGCAAGTTTGCCACCGAGATAATGGTCAAACTTTCGCTCAGCCTCAGACTGCGTCATATGAGCGGACGAATAGACAAATCCCGTGCCTCGGCGCTGGGTCAATGCAATATCCCAAATCCAACCCGCTTGATGGGCCGTCGCTTGAGTATAAGGAGGGATGATATCCGTAGTTTGCGTTGGGATTTGCGCGACTAACGCAGTATCAATAAACAGTTGATGCGCTTTACTGATAAATGGCACTTTTAATGCCTTAGCTAATAAAACAGATTCAAAGCCACTGCAATCAATATAAAAATCGAAAGAGAGAGTCCCTTGCTCAGTCAGCAAAGATGAAATTGCACCATCATCGCCTAAACGAACATCCTGCACCGTGGCAAAAATGTGCTCAACGTTGAATTTCTCAATCGCGTTTTTCGCCAGTAATTTAGCAAACTTCGCCGCATTAAGATGATAGGCATAGCCTAACACCCCGGCATATTCAGGTGTAGTGATCAGCTTTGGCGCTTTTGCGGCCTCACAAACAAGATGCTGGGGAGAAACATAATCAGCAAAATCGCCTTGTTTCTCGGCCAACCAAGCAGAAACAGTATCTATGCCTTGTAAATTAATGATATCAAATAGATGGTGGTAGAAATTATCCTTACCATGTCGCGCTTTATCTAACCAATTTACAAATTTAATTGACTGCTTAAACGTCACATCGCATGAGCGAATTAACTCTGATTCACTGATCCCAAAACTCTGTAGTGATTTCCGAATAGACGGCACAGTACCTTCACCAACGCCGATGATAGGAATATCAGGAGATTCAATCAGCGTGATAGATAGCTCAGAGCGCCCCTGCAACACTCGCCCTAAATGATTCGCCGCTAACCAACCTGAAGTCCCGCCCCCTATGATGGCTATTTTTCTGATTGTCATAACGCGCCTCTAAAATTGCGTAAGCTGAGTTTATTGTTGGTGTTTTTGATAATAAAAAGCCTAGCGATTGCTAGGCTTTTTCGTCACTGAATTGAATTAGAAGCGCAGTGCTACACCAAGTTTGTAGCGAGCCTCACCATCGAAGCTCCACACTGGGTAGTTATCTTTAAACTCACTGATAACGCCTTCAGCATCAACAGGTGATACACCTTTCTGAATGCTATCTTCTTCAAGTAAGTTAACCACTTCAAATGTCACAGATAAGTAATCAGTTACATCGTAGTTAGCACTTAAATCTAGCGTGCCGTAAGCTTGGTGCTCGCGGTTACCATAGAAGCCTGGTAATTCACGCATCATGTACTCAGAACGCCAGTTATAAGCTACACGAGCAGAGAAATCATCAATTTCATAGTAACCCACTAAGTTAACGGTATGCTTAGATGAGTCAGAGAACACACCTACACGGTCCGCATAGTTTTCAGCTGGAGATGAAGCATCTGCAAAGGTGTAGTTAGCTGAGTAACCAAAACCATTGTCAAATGAGTCTTGCAACTGCAACTCAATACCATCGATAGAGCCACCGTTAGCATTGTAGTTTTCACTGACGGTCCAGCAGTCGTAGATACCAGCACCACAAGAACTGCCACCTTGAGCAACTAAGTTAGGATCATCAATCCCAATTTGTTGGTTCAGCTTTTCTCTAGTAGAAATGAAGGAGTTAACATCTTTAATGAAGTAAGTAACAGCAAATAAGCCTTCACCGCTGAAGTACCATTCTAAGCTCAGATCCGCCTGAGAGGCTTTGAACGGCTGCAGATTCACGCTACCAGTCACTTTCTTCTCGTTACCAGGCGTACCATCGTTGAAACCTGGTAACTTAGACGTGGCGAAGAGATCTGCATAGTTAGGACGAGAAATAACTTGCGCAGCTGATGCTCTTAAAATTAAGTCACTTGCCAAGTCAAACGCAATGTTCATGCTTGGTAAGACATCGTGATAGCTTGCTTTATCAGTACTTAAATCATCAGCATAAGTACCAGTTTGGCTAAACGCGTAGTAGTCAGACTCAACATCGGTAGAGATATATCTTAAACCGAAGTTACCGCGTACGCCTTCACCAGCAAAAGTAGCCATAGTGTACAGGGCTAAATTTTTCTCTTGCAGAGTACCGTAACCAGACTTATCTAAAGTAAAGCCATCGATCGCGCCATAAGCATCTCTGATCATATTGTCAAATATTGGCTTAGGTAAGGTAAAACCTGCGCCAGATGACATAGTGCCAGAGTAATATTCTGAGGCATCTTTTGCGACGATATTAGATGATTGTGCAGCTTCCGTCGTTTGGGTTACGTCGTGGTCCGCATAGCTAATACCTGATTTAATTGAGGTAATAACGCCAAATTCAACCGGAACTGTAATATCGAAGGTCGCAAATGATTCTTCGTCTGTGTTAGGTTGTTTTTTCAGTGCCCAACCAGCCGTTTCTAATTGACCGTTGAAGTCACCAGCATCAAATGAGTTGTTTGCAATGTTGATGTCAATAACATCACCAGTTGCATCGTAAGTCCCTGCGAAATCTTCTGGTTTACCAATTGATTGACCGTAGTTAGAAGTAAGATCGGTACCACCTTCAGCTTTAGTTTTACCGATACGGCCTTCTAATTTGAAGTTATCTGCCTGATACGCGAAATCTAAATCCACAGTATCTGATGACATACTTGCTTTACGAGCCCATGTTTGTGCCCAAGCAAATCCGCCGTTACCAGTGTGTTCAACTAAAGTACATACGCCTGCAGCATTTTTCTTAAGACAAGTATTCTCACCTTGCTGGGTTGGGAATAAGAAAATTGATGTGTTAGCGTTGTTAGCATCGAGCTGTAAGCTCATTAAATTCAGACCGAATTCGAGATTATCAGTTGGTCTGTATTGGAACGCGGCATTTAAAGCAGTGCGCTCACGGTCTTGCTGGAAAGTCGTGGGAACAATTTCCCCCCAACCTAACAGAGTTTCAATACCGTTACGTTGATATTGTGTTTGATCCAAAGAACCAGCCACTAGGAAACCAAACTTCTCATCTTCCGTTTTCCAGCTGTACAAACCTGAAGTTTGTGGATCAATTTCTTCTGAAACGGTTCCGTAATCCCCTTTCGCACTCAGGAATACTGAGTTTGCTTCTAAATCTAAAGGTTTACGAGTTTTAACAATTACTGTACCGCCGATACCACCTTCAGCGATATCTGCTTGAGATGATTTGTAAACTTGAATACCACCAACCATTTCTGGAGGCAGTAAACTGTAGTTAAAGCTACGGTCGATCGCTTGCTGGTCAAACCAACCAGTAGAAGCAACTGAATGGCCGTTCAGTAAGGTGCTCGTTAATTGGCTTGAAGCGCCACGGATAGAAACTTGCTGTCCTTGACCAAACTGACGGTTTACTGCAACGCCAGGAATACGACCTAAAGACTCCCCTACGTCACCATCAGGGAATTTACCGATATCTTCAGCAGTCACAGCATCAACGACTGAGTCAGAAAAACGTTTGTCGTTAACAGAAGCTTTCATCGAAGCTCTCATACCGCGAACTTCAATTTTCTCAATGTTTTCTGGCACTGCCGCAGCGGCTGCTTCAGCCTCTGCAGCAACAGCTCCGATTGAAACAGCGCTGCCGAGTAGGATAGCAATGTTTGTAGCTAGTACACTTTTCTTAAAGGATGATGGTCGCATCTCGTTTCCCTTCCATAACTTTATTATCGTTTTAGTATTCATAACCATTCCGATGGAATGACAACGCTGTCATGTCTAGTGCAAACATTACACAATAATTAACAGCCTTGCCACAACAAAATAACTCTGGACGAAAAAAAATGTCATAAAGCGAAGTATTGAGAAGAGAAAAATCAATATAATCAAGTAAAAATAATCACTTAGATATTTTGATGTAAAATTACAACTTATAACCGAGTGTTAACAGTTGAAAAATGCCTCAGTTTGTAACAATTCAGCATTGCTATACGCGGTAAATGCTCGCACTATAAGAAGCATAATAAAAAGTAAGCTGACAACGCTGTCGGCTTGTAAATTGCACCTAAAGGATTTAGGTTCATCAATTAGCTAGCCCTTCGCACATTTGAATAAAGAGTTTGTAGATCAATGAAAGTCACTATCAACGACGTCGCTAAATATGCTGGAGTGTCAATCAAGACAGTTTCCCGCGTAACCAATAACGAACCTTCGGTAAAACAAGCCACGGTTGATAAAGTGAACGAGGCCATCAAGGCATTAAACTACCAACCCAATCTCGCAGCCAGAAACCTTGCTGGCACAAAATCCTATGCCATTGGTTTTATTTATGATAACCCCAACGCTTATTACATTATTGATATGCAAAACGGGATTTTGTCGGCCTGTAAAGATAAAGGCTATGAGCTGGTTATTCATCCTTGTAACGCCAAGTCTGACACCATTTGCGATGAGCTGACTCAACTCGTGAAACATTCGCGACTGGCTGGTTTAGTGTTAACCCCACCTCTTTCTGAAGATCCTAAAGTCCTTAAAGCCTTAAGTGATATTGATGCCAACTATGTGCGAATTATTGCCGGTGAAGGTGATAAAGAGCAGGATGGACTGACGATTTTAGTCAATGACAAATTTGGTGCGGTTGAAATTACTCAACATCTAATCGACTTAGGCCATAAAGAAATTGCCTTTTTAAGCGGCGATCTACACCATGAGTCCACCAAAGAGCGGTTACTTGGTTATAAACAAGCATTAACAAAAAATCGCCTGCTTCTGAATGAAGATTACATAATTGAAGGAAAATACTCATTTGAGTCGGGCGTTGAAGGCGCTAACACTCTGATCAAACAAAAGAACCGTCCAACAGCAATTGTTGCCTGTAACGACGAAATTGCAGCAGGGGCACTTTTTGCTGCTCGTTTAGCAGGGCTAGATATCCCGGGCGATCTATCCATTGTCGGCTTCGAAGACAGTCCATTCTCACGCCAAACCTGGCCGAAACTGACAACAGTGCATCAACCTAACGCTGAAATTGCCCAAGTGGCAACAGAATTGTTAATCGCGAAACGCCGCGAACAAGATGCCAAGTTTGCAAAAACATTTACGCCAGAGCCTGTGATCCGAGACTCTTCAGCCTCTCCTAAACATTAATCTCCAGCCCAGTAAGACCAAAACAAAACAGAGAGCCTTGGCTCTCTGTTTTGTTTTTCAATTAATGAGTTAATGCAATTTCAGCTTTGGCCTTTGCCATTTCAGTAGTTTTTGCGCAATGCGATAAATAATCGCGGAGAACCAGCCATATAGGCTCGCTAAGTGTCTTTGGTATAACGAGATATACATGATCCTTGCGATATGTCCTTCCACGAAGAAAGTCCCTGAACGCAAATTCCCCATTAGATTACCAACTGCAGAAAAACGACTTAAAGACACCAGAGAACCATAGTCTTTATACACAAAAGGTTTTTCCGCCTTCCCTTGTAAACGATTCACAATATTCTCATACAGGGTATCCGCCATTTGTGCTGCCGCTTGAGCGCGCGGTGGCACAGGTTGACCGGACTCCTGTATTAATAGAGCGCAATCCCCAAGCGCATAAATATCTTGATCACCTTTTACTCGCATACAAGCATCAACTTCCACTTGATTGCGCGGCGTAATCGGCAACTTAGAAAAGTTTTGAAACGCTTTTGGCCCTTTTACACCAGCCGCCCACACTTTAAGCCCCGCTTCGATAACATCACCATCCTGTGTAATAAAGCCATCGCGGGTGACTTCTTTAACCTGCACCCCGATATGCAAACGGATGCCAATTTTATCCAATACCGCTTGGGCTCTTGCGCTCACACGTTCGGGTAATTGCGGGAGAATTTTTGGTGATGCTTCAATAAGATGCACATCTAGATGATGCTTAGAGATATTGAGGTAGCCATACTCTTTCACCGATTCAATGACATGGTGAAGCTCTGCGGCTAATTCGACACCTGTGGCGCCAGCACCAACAATACCTATGCTGACTTTCTCTTGTGTTTCATTGAGTTGCAGTAATGCATCTAATAATTTTTGATGGAATAAGTTAGCGTTATCTAAACTATCAAGGAAAATACAATGTTTCTCAGCACCTAGGGTATTAAAGCTATTAGAGACCCCACCTAAGGCCAGCACTAAGTAATCGTATTCAATTTGACGGGGCTCAAGCAGCAATTCACCCGAGTCACTATAAACCGCAGCAAGTTGGATTGTTTTGGCATCGGGCTCACATTGCTCAATTTCACCACGAATATATCGATAACCATTCTTAAGGCCATGATCTCGATACAATAATCCCTCTATTGACTGGTCAATAACCCCGACTGCGACTTCGTGTAATTTTGGCTTCCAAATATGGATTGGGCTTTTATCAATTAAGCAAACATCGACGACATCACTACCGCCCATCTTGCGGCCTAATTTAGAGGCTAGCGCTAAACCTGCCGCCCCACCACCTACTATCACGATTCGTTTCGTAGCCAAAATAACAACCTCAACAAGCCTATTTAAGTGGCTAAGTTATACCATGGAACAGATAAGAGATAACTACTTTAGTCTAACTAAACAGGCTATTTTGCATTAAAGATATTTCAGGAACAGAAAGACTTAGTCCCATCATTCATAAATTTTAAGCAACAAAAAGGGGCCTAATGGCCCCCTCTTGAAACGGATAAATCACACCGCTTCTTCGTTTTCTTCACCAGTTCGAATGCGGATAACACGTTCCACATCAGTCACAAAAATTTTGCCATCGCCGATCTTACCCGTGCGTGCTGTTTCTACAATAACATCAATCGCTTGATCGACTAAATCATCTTGAATGACGAGTTCAATTTTAACTTTAGGCAAAAAGTCGACCATATACTCAGCGCCGCGGTAAAGCTCAGTATGCCCTTTTTGACGGCCAAAACCTTTTACCTCAAGCACTGTCATCCCGGTGATACCTATCTCAGCAAGTGACTCGCGTACATCATCCAATTTAAAAGGCTTAATAATCGCTTCAACTTTTTTCATCAAACATTCCTCGGCACTTGCTGACAGATAATCAAATAGAATGCCATTAGCTTACACGGGGTTAGGCGATTATTGAAGTATAGGCAGCGCTTTCCTCATAAAACACAGTTTCTATAAAACAATTCTTAGTCCGTAAAAATCTAAAAGGCTCATTGGTACCCTTCTATACTTAAACAGCTGCAGTTTTGCTTCAAAGGCTCGTAGGATGCGAGCGACATTTATAACAAAGGATCTGTTATGAAAACTCTACCACATGGTTTTAGCTTGATTGAACTCATCACTACGGTATCCATTTCTACCATTCTGTTATCGATTGGTGCTCCCTCGTTAAGCGATTTCAACACGAGATTTAGAGCTGATAGTAATATCAAAGTCATCCAGCAAACACTTATGCTAGCCCGAAATCATGCCATTTCCTTCAACCGAAAAGTGACAGTCTGCGCCTTAAGCAACAATCAGTGCATATCTAACTGGCAGCTTGGTTTGACGGTATTTATCGATGTTAACAGCAATAGTCAACTCGATAGCAATGAAACGACTATTTTTACCACTAACGCTTTTAATGCAAGAGATACAGTTATCTACAATCGAACCTTAATTCGTTTTCAACCAGATGGTCTTGCCTCTGGTACTAATGGAACATTGAAGTATTGTCCATCAAGTCCCACGAGCCCTTACTCGCGAGGGATTGTGGTAAATCAAGCTGGCAGGGCAAGACTATCGACTGATTCCAATATCCGCTGCGGATAAATGACGCGTATTGATTGAAGGCATTATCGACTAACAACATAAAAGGATTAAGACTACCTTTTAGAAACTAAACAGCACAAAGGATACAACTTAGATACTGAAATCCCGCCTATTCTCGCTTATACTTTAGTTTGTATAAGTGAGGGTTGAGTGCATGCTAAATAAATTGCTTGGTTTCACACTAATTGAACTGATGGTTACGATTGCTGTGGCCGCAATATTATTATCCATCGGTGTACCATCTTTAATATCCGTCTATGAAGGTGTGCGCGTTAATAATAATATCGCCAAAATTCATGACATTATGGTTTTTGCCAGAAATCAAGCGGTCAGTTATGGCGCAACAATTAAAGTTTGTGCATCAAACGGAAGTGCATGTGGTACGAATTGGGGAAATGGGATTAAAGTTATCAGCCCTGATAATAAAGATATTCGTGTTATTGACGCATTCAATACAAATGACAGTGTAAAAAGCAATTCGGCGAGTTTTACCTTTAGCTCTGAAGGCATGTTATCAGCAAACAGTGCTGTAGAAATCATCTACTGCCCAGGCGGCTCCGCGACAAACTCCAAGAGTGTAAACATAAGCTCTAGTGGGCTAATCTCCTACGGAGCAGAGGGTAAAAGCTGTTCGTAAGCCAGAAGATATGTCCGCACACATAAGCTTATCTCAAGGTTAGCTCATCAATTTTTTTACTGTTTTCATTAGTGAACTCTTGGCTAAGCTCAACACACTCGACTACCTCTTTAATAAAGAATTTCTTTTTATCTCCACCTACTTTTTGCTTACTAGGAAGACTAGCCATATTCAAATTGACATCTTTAATCCTCCATCGATAAAACAGTACTTTATCACCATTTGTCGTTGTGACATGGCATTTGTAATCCTGCATAACAGTAGGTTCCGCAGCAAACACAAATGTAGGCAAAGCTAATGCTAAAGCAATACAATATCTTATCATTTCCAACACTCCGCAGAAGGCCCCTTTACACCAGCAGATGTCATCGTAATAGACGCACACGTTGAGTCTCGACTAGCCTGCGAACCTTGTGCAGTCGCAGTGATAGTGAATGAACTGGTACCACTTGACGCTAAGCTATAACGCCCATGCTCTGTAACAAAAGGACTAGCGGCTAACCCCAGCTTGGTCATATCAGTCGCATAGGCTCGGTTATCCAAATAATACTGCTCTTGAAGATTCGCAACCTTCATCACCGCCGCAACACCTTCAGACCGCCCACTCTTAACCACGTAATCAATGTATGAGGGATAGGCTATCGAAGCCAAAATCCCCACAATAACAACAGCGATCATTACTTCAATTAACGTGAACCCTTGCAGTCTATTCTTTTTCATTAATGTTCTTACTCATCAATATGATAATAAATTTTGTTGGTGCTTAAGCAGGCCCCTAAATTTACCGTTCCTGTGCAATTCAGACCCGTAGCATCGCACGTGCCGCTACCAATAATTAACACCGCAGATGTTTCACAATCAGGATCTAGGACTGGTTTAGGAGGAAGGTCCGGATCCGGTTCACACGTCTCTGCACTTGGATCACATATTGGTTTATCTTCAGGCGGAGGTGGGGTAATAATTTTCGGAGGTTGAGGTATACAATCTTGGCATACATCAATGTATTCAGCAGAATATCGTCCACCTTTATGTAAATCTAAAGTGTACAAGCGTCCATTTGATGTTATTAAACAACTTGTGCCTGATGATCCGCTAGATTGAGCGGGAATAAAAGATGTAAAGTAAACCTTACCTTTAATTATCGCAGAAGGAGATAAACTTTTTTCACCTAATAATGAAAAGTCGTAATACCAACCACGCTTGGTACCAAACTCAATATTTTCTGCTTGAGTATTCGGAGCTGCTGACGTTACATTATAAAGATTTGTTAATGTTAACGGTGATGGAATAGTCTCACCACTCCCTCCAAATGTTTTAGTAACAACATTCCTATCCTGTAACACAAAAAACATATCGCTTACTGCGCTGCCAAGTGGTGCAGCTCGATTGCCTGAGCCTAAAGTAACTGCATCATAAGGTACATTCTGATGAGTAACAGTTGTAGTAGTACCAGTATCTGTGGTTGTAGTCACTTCTGTAAGATTAGTAAAAGATGTTTGTGCTACGACAGGCTCATAGAAAAAACGTCTATCATCCGAACTTAAGCTCCCACCTAATGATGCAAACTTAAACCCACTCCATTCACTAGGGTTAGCAGAAGGCATGTCCATCCGCCACACGTTACCACCTAGATCTGCAGCATATAATCGATCTGTTACCCCATCACCGTTGCTATCGAGAGTAGCAATAGAACCTGGAATACTATCCTCAATACCTGGCAAACTAGTCGTTCCACTAGCGCCAAAACTATGGATTAAAGCTCCGGATGTAGCATTTACGATGTATACATTACGCCCGTCTGAATTAGTTCCTGTCGAAGCGTCATAGCCTAAATTATATCCACCACCAAAAATAACAACCGGTACATCAACCCCAGGAACTTTAGTTACTACAGGTGTAGACCAAGTTTGCCCCATGTCTGTAAATCCAGAAGTCTCATTGGATATTTTCCACATAAGTATAGGTTCATCAGGGCTTGTTACATCAAAGGCATAATAAGAATGCCCCCCTCGTCTCATTCCAATAAATAACCATGCTTTGGTGATAGAACCTGAAGCAGAACGCTCTAAATACGCAACTGGCGAGCCGTCAATACCATATACACTATGGCCATTGGCATAACTATTTGCTCTAAGAGTCGTTGTGTTGGGTAATAATTCATAGGGTAAAAATGCCCAACTTTCACTGATGGTACTACCTGAATCCCTAAAAGAATGAAGTACCCCATGATTGGTTCCTACAAAAATTCTAACATTCGAGCCATCACCGCCAAAATCAATTGCTAGCGGCTGAGAATGCATTGGGTCCCCCATGATATCGCCTCTAGTTCCTGAATAATCATCTGAAGTAAGTGCTCCAGTATCATCACGGTCGACATTATTTCCTTTTATCCATTCAAATGCATTTGTCAGTTGTGCTTGCACTTCAGTTGGATCGGTCGGCAAACCTAGATAGCTAGCTAATAGGGTATCACCTCCAGCATGTAAAGAAGCGTTACTCAGTGTAAGATTTGTAATTCCACCATCGCTCTGAATATTACTTAATAACTTCCTCGTATTCGGAGTAATTGCCCTTGCAGCACCTCCTTCCTGTACATTATTGCCGTCAGGAGCAGTCGAGCAATCACTCCAAAAACTACAGGCGGTATCCACTATTCCTCCTGTACGACTAATAGCTGGAGCATTATTTGCGTCAATGAGAGTGCCAGCTGAATTGATTTTAAGCTTTTTCAAGTTTCCCGCCCATTTAGGGCCTTGAGATGGACGAAATAACGCGTAATAAGCAGAATCAAGTGTTCGTGTTGGATCCGCATTACTAAATGCAACCCCTGGTGCTGAAAATCGCTGTCCCACATTAGTTATGGTGTCTACTATATTAGCGATTGCTGCCTGTAAATTAATTGTATTATCGGCACTAAAATACTGACCATGCCCACGTGCTGCTGTTTCGATTAAAAGAGGCTCAGCCTCAGAATCATCACCTAAACTAAAGCCAATAGTATGAGTTATTACCCGTTGATATTTCTCTGTATTAGGCAATAAATCATTCTCATACATATAACTCGCTAACGCAGGCAAATAACTTGACTTCGCTGGAGTACTACCTTGTGCAGCTTTGTATTGATAGCGAGAATAATTACCAGCTGGTACACCATTTGCTGTTAAGGATGTGATATATGAATTGGCGCTTTCATCTAAAACTGGGGCGCCGTCAGTAATGTAAATAACAAAGGCAACATCACTACAGACATCCATTGGAGAAATATAATTACCTGAATTTTCAATAGTCAAATCATACGGAGGATTATTTTTGGTGTAGTGTATCCCACCACTATTATAGTTCTCATCCGAATGCCCAAAGGTAATAGGGCCACCGCTAAAATATCGATATGCTTCAAACATTGTTTCGCATAATGGAGTATTAGTTTGTGCGGAAAGATTTGTCACTGTACTAATTAAATTATCTTTTTCAGCCGAGGTACGGCTTCGAATTCCAGCAATAATTCGGCCACCATCTCTGTTTCCTTCATTAGGATAATTCATATTAAACACTGCCATACCAAAATCAACAGAGCCTATTGAGCTAATTACCCCACTTATTGCATCTTTAGCCATTTCTAAACGCGATTGTGGTTCATCATCAGCAGGTAGTCGACCCTCTTTGTATAAGGTGTACCATCTGAGGTAATTATCGGTATAAAGAGTGACCAACTCTCCAGAATTAAACCCCATTGCTTTAGCATTTGCTAACGTACCTCCGAAGGGCACATAATTATTCCCAGATTTAACACTGTTTTGGGGATAACCAGTTGCGTAACCTGTCACACTGCTATTATTAGAAGTATTTTCAGCCTCTATATCCTCCCAACAATCAACTGGATTATTTTTCTCAGCACCACTGTTTTCCTTAATTTGTTGCCAAGTTCCCTTGTCCTGCCCAGTTGTTTTATATTCCCTAATATACCCAGTAAAACGTCCGTAGGTATTAAGCGCAGCTGTAGCAGCGGCACAACCATTAATCAATTCATTAAATCGACGAGATTCGGACGGACTATCAGGAACAGGTAAAGAACTTTCATCCATTCCAGTCCCAATAGTGAAATAGATCATTCGTCCAGAATATGAATGGGAACTTCCCACTGGCGGATATTCTGTATTGGGGTTATATCCACCGGGTGCTCCTTCTACAATAGTGTCCATACTGCCAGAGTTATCAAATATAATTAATACCTTACTCCGGCCTTGGTTTGGCGGGGGAAGCAAATAAAGATCTGTGTCATCAGTCCAACCTTGACTAGGTATACCTAACATTGAAAATAAAAGTATACAAATGAGTTTATTAATCTTCATATCCCGCTCCCGTTAAGCACTTCTTGCTCAACACCTGTAACGACCGTTATTTGTCCCAAATTGTCGCGACCAAAATCTACCTGACTAGCTATCTCAACTCGGCGACATTTGAATAAATCGGTACCGCTAGCGTCACCCCTTCGTTGGCACGACACATTCTTTGGTTGAACAACCAAAGCACCAGAACCATCATCCACAAGTGGTAGCGGTGTTAACACTTGATGTCCACCTGAATAATTATTACCTGTATCAATCGCGGTCATAGTGGCTAAAAATGCTTTAGTCTTTGCATCCAAAACTGCAGCTATGCCGCCATCAGCTAACGCTTTTGCTTCTATCCTCTCTGAACCGGCCCCAGACATACGCAGTGATTGTGTAGAATTAACAGCCAGAGCAACACCAATGAGAGTCATAAGTATCAATACGATAAGAGCAAAAAATAACACCACTCCTTTTTGTTTGCTGAATGTCATTCTATCAACTCCGAATTAATACAGGGTTTTCTAAAACAACTGTAGTCGACATAACTTTACGCCTAAAATGATCACTGGGTTTCGCTATTTCTTTATCACCTAATTGATAAGTTGTCTCGTTAGTGTAGGTCATATCCTCTTGTATTGAGCGAACTAGTACATAGATCTTCAATGCCACTAAACGTTGAAATAACTCATTATCCCACATCATATTTGTCACATCTTCCGCAGGTAAAAAACTATCGGGAACATCATCACCGTCGTTGTCAAATCCATATGAAACTCGAATATTCTCAATACCCTCGACTAGCTGCTCTTCATTATTCATTCCATTACCAGTCGTAAGCGTTCTACGTCTTAAAATAGGAATGCCATCTGCATCATCTCGAATATAATAAATATGATGTTGATACTCCCAAAACCTTGCATTATCAAGTATGGGGACTGCACCACCACCATTAAAAAAAACCACTTGGCTCGAAGTAGCTGCAGCATAATAACTAGAAGAAGAAAGTGCCGCAGGAAGTAAATTAGGCCCAATAAAGCGCTTGATTTGTAAAACATCCGTATTAGATTTTACCGAATTGAGGCAGGAGAACGACGGGCCACTAACCCCTTCTTCATAACCCCATAAACGACGAAAATGGGCAGGTTGATTATTAGGAAGTGATGCGTTGTTGACACCTCCGCCACTACAATCATTATTAACAACCGTTCCTGGTGAAATAAACGCATTAGCTCCAAGAACAAAATCCGTTCCCGTCATATCCCCCATAAAAGCTAACTGGCTTAAATCCCTCTCCATAATGGCTAATGCAATACGTCCATTTTCCTGCAACTGGTTAAATTGACTCGTTGTAGTGACATTTGATGACGACATACTGAACATGGTGAATACACCCGCTGTTAAAAATAGTCCTATTACCATAGCGACCATCAATTCAACGAGCGACATACCTGCTTGTCTAGTCAAAACAACAAATTTTGTTGCACTAAAAATCATCTAAATCACCGTTTGAATAGTAAACACACGTCGTCTGTTACTCGAGGTGCCACACTCGATGCTTCCTATATTATCGCTAGTTTCACTAATTCCACGCCATGTCATTGTTACTGAAACTGAATTGCCATTAACTTTTATGCATGCTGTAGGCGTATCCAATCCCCCCACATTTTGAGTACCAACAATTTCATTCTCCCCAGAAAATGCGGAGCGCCACTCATATAAATCCCAAGCAACCAATTGAGCTGGGGTGCATAGAGTCCCACCTTCACACGCTGGCGATACAGGCGTAATAGCAGTTTGAGAGCCAACGTAATCACCATCATAGCTAGCAAGCTGCGTTCGATTTAGCTTCATGCGGTTAATAATATCATTGGCGTAATAGGAGGCTTGTGTTTGCTGAAAAGATTCAAAGCTGCCGCGTTTGGCTACAATGTGTAAATTAAAAATACCGATCAAGCCAATGACTAGAATCACCAATGCGACAAGCACTTCAATTAAAGAGAAGCCCCGTTGAATTCTGTTATGCGTCAATCGTTCGAATTTAGTCATATTTTTGACAAGCTTTTCAGCCATTTACCCTTTTAAATCTTAATCTTACGATAAAAACATTGCTAGCAGTTAATAATAGATGAGTAAAATGTAAGTAGCCAGTAACAATAGCATATAAGCGTTAATTCCATTATGCCTTGTTTGTATTTGGTGAGTTTTGATAATAAAAAAGAGGCCATTGGCCTCTTTTTTATTCATCACATTGATTTGAATGAACTAGCGTAATTCCGCAGGTACGGCAAAGACGGTATCTTCTTTACGCCCTTCAACTTCGGTGACGACACTCGGTGCTAATTTTGCAATCGCTTGAACTACTTGTTGAACCAACACTTCTGGCGCCGATGCGCCAGCGGTCACTGCAACTTTTGTCACATTTTCGAACCAAGATGAATCGATATCATCAGCGGTATCAACCAGATAAGATTGAGTTCCGGTTTTTAATGCCAATTCACGCAAGCGGTTAGAGTTAGAACTGTTTTTCGAACCAACCACAATTAACAGATCCACATCGGCCGATAAGTTACGCACTGCATCCTGACGGTTTTGCGTCGCGTAACAAATATCATCCTTACGCGGGCCTTCAATGGACGGGAAGCGCTTTAATAAGGCGCTGATGATATCGAGAGTATCATCCACCGAAAGCGTCGTTTGAGTCACGAAGCAGAGGTTATTAGGATCGCGAACTTCTAAAGTCTCGACATCTGCAGGGGACTCAATCAGATAAACACCACCATTGGGGTTATCATATTGTCCCATGGTGCCTTCAACTTCAGGATGCCCCGCATGGCCAATCAAAATACATTCAATCCCCTTGCGACTGGCGCGGGTGACCTGCAAATGCACTTTGGTGACTAACGGACAAGTCGCATCGAATACTCGCAAACCACGAGCCTTAGCCTCTGCACGTACCGCCTGAGAAACCCCATGCGCACTGAAGATAACAATATTGTTATCCGGTACTTGGTCTAACTCTTCAACGAAAACGGCACCGCGGTCCTTCAGATTTTGCACCACATAGCGGTTATGCACGACTTCGTGACGAACATAAATTGGCGGCGAAAATAACTCGAGCGCGCGCTCAACAATACTAATGGCTCTGTCCACACCAGCACAAAAGCCGCGAGGATTGGCCAGCATAATATTTAAACTTGGGCTGGTAGGATCTAATTTCATCTTACAGTACCTTCACCACGTCGAGTTCAAATGTGACTTTTCGTCCCGCAAGAGGGTGGTTGAGATCGACCGTAATCGAATCGCCCGCAACCTCACGCACAATTCCGGGGATCTCACTTCCGCCAGGACCGGCGAAACTCACGATAACACCCACTTCTAGCTCCATATCGGCTGGAAAACGGGTTCTATCCATATAGTGAATCGCATCGGGATTTGACTCACCAAAGGCATCGACGGCTTCAAGCGTAAAGTTGTGCTTATCGCCTTCATTTAAGGAGGCAAGCTGCGCTTCAAATGCAGGGCTTAAAGTACCATCACCGATATTTAAACGTGCAGGCTTACCCGAGGCTTTAGTGCTATCGGCGGTCGAACCATCTTCAAGCACAATATTCATATGGCACAATAACGAACGTGTCACAGTCACTACTTCACCTCTTCGGTTTTATCTTGTTCGGATTTGCTGTTAAAAAACGAATCCCAAATGATCAGCACTGCGCCGATAAAGATCGCGGAATCAGCGATATTAAAGGCAGGATAATGGCTCTTACCCCAATAAAAATCGATAAAATCCACCACAAAACCATGCATCAATCGATCGATTAAGTTACCTAGGGCGCCACCAATCACTAAGGTGTAAGCCAAATTTAACTTCCACAGGGATGCCGATTGCTTGCGCAACCACACAGTCAACAAGGTACTGAAACCAACGGCCACTAGGGTAAATAACCAACGTTGCCAACCGCCCGCTTCACTTAAAAAGCTAAATGCGGCACCATAGTTACGCACATAGGTGAAATTAAAAAAAGGTAATAACTTCACCGATTCGAACAAATCAAAATTGGCTAAGACCCATTGTTTGGATAGTTGATCGGCCAAAAACACCAATACAACTACCCAATACCAACGTAAGCCACTGTCTTTCCAAGTTAATGGCATACAGATCCTTTACGCAAACAGACGAACTTCGCCGTCACCTTCAATATTGGTTACGCAGCGATGGCACAGCGTTGGATGAGCCTCAATCGTGCCCACTTCTTCCCTGTGGTGCCAACAACGTTCGCATTTTTCAGCGGTTGTCGCACCGACCACTAACTTCAATGACGCCAGTTCGGTTTCAACGGCATCGCTTGTCGCATCCGCCAATGGCATTACTTTGGCTTCTGAGGTCAACAGGACGAAGCGCAGCTCATCACCAATGTGCGTTAACTGTTCAGTTAAAGCCGCATCAGCAAACAGTGTGACTTCTGCTTCTAAGGAGCCACCAATACGTTTATCGCGGCGCGCTTGCTCAATGACCTTGTTGACTTCGTTACGCACAGTCAGCAGATTTTCCCAGTACGCATCGCTGAGATCTGTATCTAAAGTAATAGATTGCAGTCCTTGATACCATTCTTGGGTAAACACGTAAGCATCACGCTGACCTGGCAGTAATTGCCACACTTCATCGGCAGTAAAGCTCAGGATTGGCGCAATCCAACGCACCATGGCCTCAGCAATGTGGAACAGTGCCGACTGACAGCTACGGCGGGCATGGCCCTCTTGCTTCGCGGTGTACTGACGATCTTTGATGATGTCTAAGTAGAAACTACCTAGCTCAACAGAGCAGAACTGCATCAGCTTTTGCGTCACAATATGGAAGTTATATTGCTCGTAAGCTTCGATAATTTCTTGCTGCAGAGCTGCCGCGCGGCGCACTGCCCAGCGGTCTAACGCCACCATATCTTCTACAGCCACTAAATCCTTAGCAGGATCGAAACCATTAAGGTTCGCCAGTAAGAAACGAGCGGTGTTACGAATACGGCGATAAGCATCGGCGCTACGGTTTAAGATTTCATCCGATACCGTCATTTCACCGCTGTAGTCGGTTGCAGCAACCCAAAGACGCAGAATGTCTGCACCTAACTTGTTAGTGACTTGCTGCGGCGCAATAACGTTACCGATAGATTTCGACATCTTGCGACCTTTACCATCAACGGTAAAGCCGTGGGTCAGCACTTGCTTGTAAGGTGCTTTGCCAGTCATGGCGGTAGAAATCATCAGTGATGACATAAACCAGCCGCGGTGTTGGTCGCTACCTTCGAGGTACAAATCGACGCCATGACCATGAAACTCTGGACGCGCCCCAACCACAGAAGCAAAGGTTGAACCTGAGTCATACCATACGTCTAAGGTATCGGTCACTTTGCGGTATTGTTCGGCTTCTTCGCCCAGTAATTCGGCAGCATCGAGATCCCACCAAGCTTGAATGCCTTCCTGCTCAATGCGGTTGGCTACACGCGCCATTAACGACACGCTGTCAGGGTGCAGCTCTTCGGTTTCGCGGTGTACGAATAATGTAATTGGCACGCCCCAAGTACGTTGACGAGAGATACACCAATCAGGGCGATTCTCAACCATCTTTTCGATACGGCTTTGACCCCAGTCAGGGATCCACTGAGTCTGCTCAATTTCGCTTAATGCTTGCTTGCGCAGGTTTTGGTTATCCATTGAGATAAACCATTGCGGCGTAGCACGGAAGATAATAGGCGTTTTATGGCGCCAGCAGTGTGGATAGCTGTGACGGTATGCAACATGGTGTAATAGCGCGCCTTTTTCTTTCAGCAGTGCAACCACATTGTCGTTTGCTTTAAATACATGTTGACCGGCAAAGAACTCAGTATCTGGTTTGTAAACACCGTTATCACCAACTGGGTTTGCCACTTCTAAACCGTATTTTTGACCTACCACGAAGTCGTCTTGACCATGGCCAGGTGCCGTGTGAACCACACCCGTCCCCGCGTCAGTCGTCACGTGGTCGCCTAAAATCGCAGGAACGTCAAAGGCTAAGAATGGATGCTTAAAGCGAACCAGCTCAAGTGCTGCGCCTTTAACTTTACCTAACACGCTGTGGCTCTCGGCGCCGTAACGCGTCATACAGGCTTCAACTAACACATCGGCCAGAATAACCGCGTGAGTCGCACCCTCTTTCACAAATTCAACCAAGCTGTAATCCAGCTCTGGGCTGATAGATAACGCGCGGTTAGCAGGCAGCGTCCAAGGTGTGGTCGTCCAAATCACCATAGCCACAGCATGTGAGTAATCGCTTACACCAAACTGATCGGCAACAGCTTTGCTATCTGTCGCAGTAAAGGCCACATCGATAGCGGGAGAGGTTTTATCCTCGTATTCCACTTCGGCTTCAGCCAATGCAGAACCACAGTCTGTACACCAATGAACTGGTTTAACACCTTTATGTAAGTGACCATTTTCAATCACTTTTGATAGAGAGCGTACGATATTGGCTTCGGTAGCAAAGTCCATCGTTAAATAAGGCTTTTGCCAATCGCCCAGCACGCCTAAACGAATAAAGTCAGCACGTTGACCTTCGACTTGCTCAGCCGCATATTTACGGCATTCTTCACGGAATTCGGCCGCAGAAATTTTTTGACCAGGCTTACCGACTTTTTGCTCAACTTTCAGTTCAATGGGCAGACCGTGGCAATCCCAACCAGGCACATAAGGCGCGTCAAAACCAGACATGGTTTTTGACTTAACAATAATGTCCTTAAGAATTTTGTTTACTGAGTGACCAATATGAATGCTGCCGTTCGCATACGGTGGGCCGTCATGCAAAATAAAAGGTGTGCGGCCAATTCGGCTATCACGGATCTGCTGATACAGACCGTCTTTCGTCCAGCGCTCTAACATCTCTGGCTCGCGATTTGCCAAATTACCACGCATCGGAAACTCAGTTTCCGGCAAATTCAAAGTAAATTTATAGTCGCTCATTGATCCTATACCGTTAATTAAACTGATAAATATCAGCCTGCATCGTTACCAAATAAAGCTCTGGCCTCATTTGCATCATTCAAAATCTGTTGTTTTAGTGCATCCAATGAATCAAAGGGTTGTTCATCGCGAAGTTTTGCCACTAACTCAACCTCAACATGCTTGCCATAAATGTCACCTTCAAAATCAAAAAGATGCACCTCAAGCTGACAAACTTGACCATTTACGGTCGGGCGGAAGCCAATATTGGCAACCCCTTCATAAATATCGCTATCATCCCAATAGAGTTTCACCGCAAACACCCCGCGCACCGGCACAACATTGCGCTTGAGGGCGATATTAGCGGTAGGAAAACCTATGGTTCGGCCAATTTTTTGGCCATGGGCCACGCGGCCGCTTAAGGTAAAAGGATGACCGAGTAGGCGTCTTGCCTGCTCTAGGTTTCCTTTAGCCAATTGTTCTCTTACCGCGGTCGAACTCACTCGTTGCGAGCCCACCATAAAACTCTGGGTGCTTACTACGGTAAAGCCGTAACGGGCTCCCGCCTGCATCAGCATTTCAAAATTGCCTTTTCGGCCTTGACCGAAGCAAAAGTCATCGCCAACGACGAGGTATTTCACTCCGAGTTTACGCACCAGCAGTTCTTCGATGAAATGCTCCGCCGGTTGATCGGCAAAGGCACGGTTGAAGTTAACACACACTAACCGTTCAACGCCTAACTCATCGAGCAGGATGATTTTGTCCCGCAATAGGCTCAGACGCGCGGGCGCATTCTCCCCCCGGAATAACTCCTGTGGTTGAGGTTCAAATGTCATCACAGTCGGCGGTAGCGAGAGCTGTTTGGCCTTTTGCACCAGATTAGCAATCACCTGTGCATGGCCGCGATGCACGCCATCAAAATTACCTATCGTCAGCACACAGCCATGGTGAGATGACAAAATGTTATGTATACCGCGGATTAATTCCATAACTTTAGACAACTGCCAAGCGCAAATCGGCTGATTATATAACAGCTAACGATAAGAATCAGCAATCAAACTCCCCGTTTCATTGACCAAGGACGAATTCCTAACGCCAATAAGCCAAGTAAATACGTAATAGCGCCAACAGCAATCAAACCAATCAAAGCCTTAGCACGCCCAACTAACTGCCATTCCAACCATTGGGATTGCGTGGGTAAGAAATAGTACAAGACTACCACCATCAAGGCCGTTGAAACCACGGCTTTAAGGAAAAACACCATTGTTGGCTTAGAAATTCGGTAAACACCCGCTTTGTGTAGGCCGCGATATAAAAGGGTCGCATTCAGTAAAGCCGACATCGATGTCGCAATCGCTAAGCCGACATAACCAAAGGGAATCGCAAAGATCAAGTTAAAGCCCATGTTGGTAATCATGGCGATAATGCCGTAACGCACAGGAGTCTTTGTGTCTTGGCGTGAGTAATATCCAGGCGCTAACACTTTGATAAGCATAAAACTGAGTAAACCACTGCCATAAGCCATCAAGCTGTAGGATGCCATCTCGACGTCTTGGATAGAGAAGGCGCCGCGCATAAACAGCACCATCAACATGGGCTGGGCGAGCACAATCAACCCCATCATGGCGGGTAATCCTAATAAAAGAATCGCCTTAATGCCCCAATCCATGGTTTTACCAAAGCCATCCCCTTCGGCATTCACATGATTACGCGATAAAGCAGGTAAAATCACGGTGCCAATGGCGATACCGAATAAACCGAGTGGAAATTCTAATAAGCGGTCTGAATAGTAAAGCCAGCTGATGGAGCCCGTCATTAGGAAGCTGGCAATGAAGGTATCGAATAATAGATTGATTTGTGAGACTGACACACCAAACAGCGCTGGGATCATCAAGGTTCTGATCTTCACCACACCAGGATGCTTCCAACCCCATGACGGTTTAACTAAGGCCTTTTCTCTAAGTAAGAAGGGAATCTGGAATAAAAACTGAATTAAACCGCCACAGAACACCCCCCATGCCAAGGTAATTTCAGGCTGAGAAGACGTCGGCGCAAAAAACATTGCAGCCGCAATAATAGCCACGTTTAAGAATACAGGGGTAAAGGCTGATACGGCAAAACGCCCACGAGTATTTAGGATGGACCCAGCTAACGCGGTAAAGGTGATAAACCATAAATACGGAAAGGTGATTTTAAGCACAACGGTTGCCAGCTCAAACTTGGCGCCATCGGGCTCATTGTTAAGCCAAGCCACAAACCAGCCGCCACCAAATAAGGCCGACAATACGGGGGATGCGATGACACCGACAAGCGTCACAATGGTCACCAACAGCCCTAAAGTTCCCGCCACTTTACTGAGTAACTCTCGAGTCTCGTCCGAAGTATGTTTTTCTTGATATTCGGTCAGGACGGGAACAAATGCTTGAGCAAAAGCACCCTCAGCAAATAATCGGCGTAAAAAGTTAGGAATTTTATTAGCGAAGAAAAAAACGTCGGCGCTTGTCCCTGCCCCCATTAAATTGGCAACAACTACATCTCGAACCAAACCTAAAACACGAGAAATCAACGTCATAGCACTAACAATCATGCCAGATTTCAATAATTTTTTACTCAAACGTCCCCCAGACCTACATCGAATGGATTAGGTGATTCATCTCAAAAAATCGACTCAGGCTCTGTCACACTGCGGCAATAGCTGTTAGAATTGCGCCACATATTACACGAGTTGGGTTGAAGATAGCCAAGGCGGGTTGAATTAATTTATCTTTATGATGATTATTCAATCATAGTCATTGACAAAGTGACTAAATGCAGGCATATTCCTCGGCCTTTAAAAGTATCAAATCCAGTTTTTAGGAGTTGCACCTTGGCTAATAGCAAGTCTGCAAAGAAGCGCGCGCTTCAATCTGAAAAGCGTCGTCAGCACAACGCCAGCCGTCGCTCAATGTTACGTACATACGTTAAAAAAGTAATCGCTGCTATCAAAGCTGGCGATCACAAAACAGCAACTGAAGCTTTCGCTGCTGCACAACCAATCGTTGACCGTATGGCGACTAAAGGCCTTATTCACAAGAATAAAGCTGCCCGTCATAAGGCTCGTTTGAACGCTAAGATCAAAGCACTGGCTGCTTAATTTTCTTAGTGAATAAAAAAAACCGGCAATTGCCGGTTTTTTTATATCTGATGATTACCATTAATGACAATAAATATTGTTCAGTAAATGGATCATCTCACGCACTTCATCACTCTTAAGCGAATAAAATACGGTTTGCGCTTCTTTGCGTGTGGTTACTAAATTATCTTTGCGTAACCAAGCAAGGTGTTGTGATAGTGCCGATTGACTTAAGCCTAATTTTTTATTCATTTCGCCAACGCACATTTCACCTTCGTTCAATAAATAACAAAGGATAAATAAACGGCGTTCGTTTGCGAGTGCTTTTAATAGCACTACGGCATGGTCGGCTCGCTCCTGCATCAATTCAATATTCATTACGCACTTTTTCTCCTAAAACTAACCCCTGCGCTAATATAGCGTTGCCTTACAGATATAGTCGGGACATAAAGCACACTTTTTGCTAGATTGTTTTCAAAAATGGGACATGCTTAATAAAAATAAAGGAAACCTATGAAATCCTACCAAACAACATTGATAACTGGTCTATTTATTGGCGGTTTGAGCGCTTGTCAAACCCACGTAGAAACACCCGAGAAAAACGATATTCCCGCGCAATTACAGCAAACCGCATTAGCTTCATCCTTGGGATATGACATCGTCGAATCCCTTACGGTTGAAGTTGGACCGCGCCTTGCTGGTAGTCCAAAAGACATTATTGCCGTGAACTGGGCAATGAATAAGTTAACCAGTCTCGGGTTTGATAAGGTCTATAAAGAGCCTGTACAGGTTCCTATTTGGGAACGTGGAGAAGCCAAAGCCAAGATTATCTCGCCGGTAGAACAGCCCTTAGTGATCACGGCCCTCGGTGGTAGTGTTGCAACACCAGTAGAAGGCATTAAGGCTAAAATTGCACGTTTTGATAGCCTTGCGGCACTACAAGCGGCAAATCCTGAAGATGTAAAAGGCAAGATTGCCTTTATCGATCAAAAAACTGAACGTCACATCACGGGTGAAGGTTATGGCAAAAGTGTCGGCGGCCGCTCAAAAGGCGCAGTCGCGGCGGCACAAAAGGGAGCCGTTGCAATCGTCATTCGCTCCATTGGCACCGACCATGACCGCATGGCACACACTGGCGTGATGCGTTATCAAGATGGTGTGGCTAAAATCCCTGCAGCTGCGATGTCAAATCCCGATGCCGATTTAATCGATGCCCTGTTAAAACGCGATCCGAATGCGGTGCTCGAGCTGCATATGTCACCGAAGGATTTAGGTACGAATACCTCTTATAACGTGATTGCAGAAGTCACTGGCAGTAGTAAACCCAATGAAATCGTGCTGATTGGCGCCCATTTAGATTCTTGGGATGAGGGGACGGGTGCGATTGATGATGGCGCTGGCGTTGCGATTGTGACTGCAGCGGCGAAACATATTCAAGATCTTCCGCAAAAGCCTGCGCGTACTGTACGAGTGGTACTTTATGCTGCCGAAGAAATTGGCTTAGTGGGAGGTAAGGCTTATGCTGAAGCACATAAAGCCGAGCTACCTCTGCATTACATTGCTGCCGAATCGGATTTTGGCGCTGGCCCAATTTATCAAATCGACACTAAGGTAAATGATAGTGTTTTTGCACAAGTCCAAGAGAGCATAAAACCAATGACATATAATGGTGTTGCCCTTGGTAATAATCAAGCCTCTGGTGGCCCTGATGTTTCCATGTTGCCCGCATTAGGCGTGCCTGTTGCGTCATTAAGACAGGATGGCCACGATTACTTCGATTATCACCATACCCCTAACGATACCTTAGATAAAATCGATCCTAAGGCGCTCGCGCAAAATGTGGCGGCATATGCACAATTTGCCTATATCATGGCGAACTCGAATTTAGTGTTAACACCGATTAGTACTGAGTCGAAATAATCTTCCGCCAGCACATCCTTCGTAAATAAAAAGAGCAGCCTAGGCTGCTCTTTTTATTTAACGCATTATGAGTTACTGCGCTTCACGCAAGAATGTTGGCTCATTCGGTTTACTCAATTCTTCACTGTAGTAATAACCTGCCACATCAAACGCCTTTAATTCCTCAATCGAACTCACTTGCTGGTCAATGATATATCTTGCCATCATTCCCCTTGCCTTTTTAGCAAAAAAACTGATGACTTTATATTGGCCATTTTTAAAATCTTTAAAGACAGGGGTGATTAATTGACCTGCTAATTGTTTTGGTTTTATCGCCTTGAAATATTCATTGGATGCGAGGTTGATAATGATGTCATCCCCCTGCGCAGCGACCGCATTATTGACCGCTTCGGTGAGTGTATTACCCCAAAAATCGTAGAGATTCTTACCTTTAGGATTGGCAAGCGCCGTCCCCATTTCTAAGCGGTAAGGTAAAATCAAATCCAAGGGGCGCAGTAAACCGTAGAGCCCAGATAAAATACGCAACTGTGACTGGCTGCGTTCGAGCTGTTCGGGTGTCAACGTATCAGCATCAAACCCCGTGTAAACATCGCCTCTAAAAGCAAAAATCGCCTGCTTAGCATTATCAATGCTGTAATCGGGTGCCCACTCCCCAAAACGCGCGGCATTTAAACCTGCGATGTTATCGCTCACCTTCATTAATGTTGCTATGTCACTGGGGGTTAACCGTTGGCAGACTTGAATAAGCTCTTGGCTATAAGCTAAAAAATCGGGCCGAGTGTGGGTTTGAGTCAAGGGAGGTTGCTCAAAATCTAGGGTTTTCGCCGGTGAAACCAAAATCAACATTAACACGCTCCAACAAATAAAATACGCCACTATGATACTGAACAAGCATAAAAAAACCACGTACGGATGACGTGGTTTTTCCGATAGCGCTAATCAGTGAACTTGAGTTTAGCGACTAAGCGCAGATTCTGTACGCGTTTTCGCCTGCTCGTTGGCACTATTATCCTGCCAAATACCGTCATCGAGTTGTTCCATCAATTCGGGGAACTTACTGCGATCGAACTCAGGCATTTTGCCACTCTTCAATTGTTCACAGTAATCGTTGATAACCCGTATTGCCAAACCAGATAACAGCAGCAATGCAATGATATTGACCGTGGCCATCAGTCCCATAGACACGTCCGCTAAGTTCCACACTAAGCTGATTTTGGCTACAGCACCAAACATCACCATGCCTAATACACACAGACGAAATAGTGGTAACGCCTTAGTGCTGTTACCCGTTAAAAACATCACATTGGTTTCGGCGTAGGAATAGTTAGCAATGATAGAGGTAAAGCAGAATAGGAAAATGGCTATCGCAATAAAGGCGCCACCCCAATCTCCTACGTGGTTTGACATCGCATTGATGGTGAGACGAATACCATCTTCGCTAGAACCGATATCGCCTGAAAGCAAAATAATCGCCGCGGTTGCTGTACAGATAACGATGGTATCGACAAACACTCCCATCATCTGCACAAAACCTTGGGATGCAGGATGATTAGGATTAGGTGAGGCACTCGCCGCCACGTTTGCCGCACTGCCCATCCCTGCCTCGTTTGAGAACAAACCACGGGCGATTCCCGCTTGCATGGCCTGAGCGACCGTATAAGCAACACCACCTGCGGCGGCTTCTTGCCAACCGAAAGCACTCTTTACGATCAAGCTGATGATGGCTGGCAGTTGCTCTAAATTGAACAGCACGATAATAAAGGCGATCAGAATATAAGCCAGTGCCATAATAGGCACGATAAACTCAGACACTCGCGCAACTTTACGTAAGCCACCGACAATCACAAAACCACTGGCTAACACTAAGCCGATACCCACATAGGTCGGGTTGAAGCCAAACACCCGCTCCATTGCACCCGTAATGGTATTGGCTTGCACCGCGTTAAACACCAAACCAAAGGCGATGATCAGGAAGAAAGCGAACAACACCCCCATCCATCTTTGACCAAGTCCCTTCTCCATATAATAAGAAGGACCGCCGCGAAACTGACCGTTGGTGTCTCGTACCTTATATACTTGTGCAAGCGTCGACTCCACCATAGCCGTCGCCATACCCAACATGGCGATAAGCCACATCCAGAACACAGCGCCAGGTCCAGCTGCGCCAATCGCCACAGCAACACCGGCCATGTTTCCGGCGCCAACCCGAGCAGCCATACTGGTACAGAATACTTGGAATGAAGACAGACCACTTTCACAACCTTGGCGGCTCATGGTCATGACTTTTAGAGAGTGCTTGAAGTGTGTAAGTTGAATAAATACAAGTCGTAAGGTGAAATAAAGCCCCGCACCCACCAATCCGTAAACGAGCAATTTGCCCCAGAGCAGTGCGTTCAAAAAGTTTACAATCGTTTCTAACATATTATTTTACTTCTTCCCGTAGCAAATGCCCGCCTCCACCTATACTTAGCGAGGTGCAACATTTGTGGTGAATGAATCCTTCCAAATAAAGGTAAGAATATCGGTAGATTTATTCTTTCAAATTATCCTTCCGTGAATTTACAACATCACGGCTACCGAATTCAACGCAGCAAAATAGCACAGTATTCGAAATTACTCATGTGATCAAGCCTAGGTTTGCATCGTTAAATAGCTACAACCTCACACTCGTAAAGCTTAGATAAGTCACTGTTAATATTAAATTAACAATTTAACAAACTTAATCCACATGCGTTAACGACGAACACAAGTTTTAAAATTTGGATGCAGGGCACATTTTTGTAAGAAAATTACAAATATAGTAATCCCAACACAACACAGTTCAATTCCGTCTGCTCTAGTGAGGCTTAATATGACGACTACACATGAGATAAATGCTCTTAAAAAATATGTAAGAGCCACTAACTTCCTCGCCACCTCTCAGATTTACCTAAAGCAAAACGTATTACATAAGCGCCCACTTGCGCATTCGGACATTAAACCTCGCCTGTTAGGGCACTGGGGGACTTGTCCGGGGATTAACTTCGTTTATGCCAACGTCAACCGACTCATTGTAAAACATAATCGTCCTTTTATTTACTTAGTCGGCCCAGGCCATGGTTTCCCCGCAGTACAAGCTAACCTATTCATCGAAGGCTCACTCAGCCACTTTTATCCAGAAACCATTCCTTATAATGAAACCGGTATCGAAGATATCTGTAAGAAGTTTTCTGCAGCCTATGGTTACCCTTCTCACGCAAACCCAGAAGCACCCGGTCAAATCCTTGAAGGGGGCGAATTAGGTTACTCGTTAGCTGTAGGTTGGGGCGCGGTATTAGACAACCCAGATCTTATCGCAACCGTATTAGTGGGCGACGGTGAATCAGAAACCGGTCCTCTTGCAGCCTCCTGGTATGCGAACCGTTTAGTCTCCCCTGCCACCAACGGCGCAGTGTTACCAATCGTGCATATCAACGGCTATAAGATTTCAGGCCCAACCCGTATGGGACGCATGAGCCATGAAGAGCTAGATCTTGAATTCCGTGGTCTTGGTTATCACCCAATTATTGTCGACAGCGAAGCGGAAGAAGATATCTACGTCCAAATGACAACCGCGATGGATACTGCTTATAGCATGATTAACGATATCCAAACCCGCGCACGTAAGGGTGAAGATATTGTCAAACCTCGCTGGCCAGTGATCTTAATGCGCACCGCCAAAGGCTGGACAGGTGTAAGCGAATATAATGGTACAAAATTAGAAGGTAACTGCGAATCGCACCAAGTTATCGTCAACAAATGTGCGACCGATAAAGGCCACCTCAGCGCATTGGATAGCTGGTTGGCTAGCTATCAGTTCCAAGAGCTTTACCAAATCAATGCCCAGGGTGAACTGATTTTTGATGCGGATATTAGCTCCTTGATCCCACCAAAACATTTAGCTTGTGGTCGCCAACATCTCACTTATGGTGGTGAAGTCGTTAGAGCGTTATCCAATCCAGATCTCGAAAAACTCAGCTACGGCCCAGAAGTACCACGCGGACACCGTGGTTACTCTATGCTGAAAATGGGTCAATGGATGCGTGATGCATTCAAACTGAACCGTGACCAACGCAACTTACGTATCTTTAGCCCAGACGAAACCTATTCAAACCAACTGCAAGCAGTATTTGAAGAAACCGACCGTGCATGGCAATGGCCAATTGAAAGCTGGGACGAGGATATGACTCGTGATGGCCGCGTGCTCGAGTTACTCTCTGAGAACTTGCTATTTGGTATGTTACATGGCTACACAGTAACGGGTCGCCACGGCATGTTCCCAACCTATGAGTCTTTCTCACAGGTCGTATCTTCAATGGCCGACCAATACTGTAAATATGTTTACGCCAGCCAAGGGGTGCATTTCCGTAAACCTTTACCGGCGTGCAACGTAGTACTTTCTTCATTATTAGAGCGTCAGGATCACAACGGTTACTCACATCAAAACCCATCGTTCCTCGGTGCGATGTTAGAAAAACATCCAAAGATTATCTCTGCTTATTTACCTGCTGATGCAAACAGCACCTTAGTTTATACCGAACGCGCTTTTGCGGATCGTGACAAACTAAACATCCTAGTTGCCGGTAAAAAAGAACTACCACAATGGTTGAGCTTAGAAGAAGCACGTAAACAAGCGAAAGACGGTGTGATGGTGTGGGATTTTGCTTCAGATGAAAATCCAGATATCGTGCTTGCTGGTTGTGGTGATTATGTCACTCAAGAATGTATGGCCTCTTTAGTGATTATTCGTGAACTGTTACCAAGGGTCAGAATTCGTTTTGTCAGCGTGACCGAATTAAGCAGTGATGGCTTAGGTAGCCGTAAATTTAAAGAAAAACCATGGATGATGGATGAAATATTTACCCAAGATAAAGGTGTAGTATTTAACTATCACGGTTATCCAAATACGATCAAAAAGTTAATTTTTGACTACAAAGGAAGTCGCCGTTTCAGAATTAAAGGTTATGAGGAAGAAGGTTCAACAACAACACCATTTGATATGGGTGTTCGCAATGGCACTTCTCGCTATCACCTTGTTATTGATATGGCTTATAAACTATTCCAACAAGGCGTCATTGATGAAACTAAGCACGTTTCAATCACGACCGATATGCTGCAACGACTGGTTGATCATCGCAACTATATTAAGGCAAACGGTGTTGATCCTGTTGAAATTGAAAATTGGGTTTGGACCCGTTAATCTCAAATTTAATTAACAAATTGAATACAATTAAAAGGCATCCTTCGGGATGCCTTTTTAACATCAATCAAAAGTAACAATATTCTATTCGATAAAAAAACTTCAGAGTAAGCACTGGAAAAATTTAACAAATGCAGTGATAATTAATCGCTGGCTACAATACCAAAGGATCCCCACACTAAGTGCTAGCAATGTTTTGCATAAAACCTGCAAAGCATATTGGTGGAGAATCATAAACAATGGACTTAGAGAAAATGATGAAGAATACATTAAAAGTAGTTTTGCTTACATCAATGCTTCCACTTGCTGCCAGTGCATCTCAAGAGCTAACACCTTGGTATGTTGGTGCAGGTTTAGGCGTTAATAACTATGAACACATTGCAACTGACAACGGCGATGACAACCCATACGCATGGGACATCTTCGCAGGCTATATGTTTAATGACTACTTTGGTGCTGAAATCGGCTATCGTGATCTAGGTAGTGCAGATTGGACCTATGCAGGCATTGGCAATGATGCAGATGTAAAAGGTGCAACTCTTGGCTTAGTTGGTGTATGGCCACTAGGTAACCGTTGGAGCCTATCTGCTGAAGCTGGCGCAATGTACTACACCCTAGAAAACAACCAACGTTCTGTTACCGGTTCTAGTTCTTACAGCGAAAACGACTTCGCACCTTACTTCGGTGCGGGTGTTGGCTATAACTTCACTGATAACCTGAAGTTACAAGCTAAATACCGTCGCTATGAAAACTTAGATGATAACGCTGGCGCTAACGCTATCGTTCCAGTAAATGCAGACAGCAACTACTGGGGCTTAGAATTAAGCTACCGTTTCGGTTCTCCAGCGGCTCCAGTAGCTGCAGCTGTTGTTGCAGCTACTCCAGTTGATTCTGACAACGATGGTGTTTACGACGATAAAGATCAGTGCCCAGCAACTCCAGCAACTCACAAAGTTGACTCTGTTGGCTGTACTATCTACGAAAACATTAAGAAGCAAGAAGATGTAGGTTCTATCCAGTTTGCTAACGATTCTGCAGTAGTGAAGAAAGAGTACTACAAAGACATCGAAAGACTGGCTAACTACATGAACAAGAACCCAGAATTCACAGTTGAAATTGCGGGTCACGCTTCTAACGTAGGTAAACCAGAATACAACATGGTTCTGTCTGACAAGCGTGCTGACGCTGTTGCTAAGATCCTTGTTGAAAAATATGGCATCAGCCAAAGCCGTGTAACTTCTAACGGTTACGGTATCACTAAGCCATTAGTGGCTGGTGACTCTAAAGAAGCTCATGCAGCTAACCGCCGTATCGAAGCTATCGTGACAACTACTGAAAAACAACCTGTTCTGAAGTAATTGCACTCTTAAGAATAAAAAAGTCGCTGCTTGCAGCGACTTTTTATTTTTATAACATCTACACTATGCAATCTGATGATGCTTAGCTAATCGTTGTTATGCAATCACAGCTTTTCGCGCTAATACGATATAGTTTTACCATTTTTGTAATTTTTTTACATTGATGGTTGGAAAAGTTGGCAAAATCGCTTCTAATAGTCATCAGTTCATTTCTGAGTTTAGACCGCTATCTGAGAAGGATGTTTTTCATGGCAAATACATTAGAGCAACTCAAGTCATACACTACGATTGTGGCCGATACTGGCGATATTGAAGCGATCAAACGCTATCAGCCAGAAGACGCAACGACCAACCCATCACTCATCTTAAAAGCGGCTCAAATCCCCGAGTATAGCGCTCTAATTGACAATGCTATCGCATGGGCTAAATTACAAAGTGCTGATATTGAGCAACAGATTGATGATGCCAGCGACAAACTTGCCGTGAACATTGGCGTGGAAATTCTGAAACTGGTTCCAGGCCGTATTTCAACTGAAGTCGATGCCCGCTTATCCTTCGATAAAGAAAAATCCATTGCCAAAGCGCATAAGCTAGTGCGTCTGTACCAAGAAGCGGGCGTGGATAAATCTCGCATTCTGATCAAATTAGCCTCAACTTGGGAAGGCATTTGTGCCGCCAAAGAGTTAGAGCAAGAAGGCATCAACTGTAACTTAACTCTACTATTTAGCTTCGCTCAAGCACGTGCCTGTGCTGAAGCCGGCGTGTACTTAATTTCTCCATTCGTTGGCCGCATCCTCGACTGGTACAAAAAAGATACAGGTAAAGACTATGATGCAGTAAATGACCCAGGTGTCGTTTCTGTGACTGAAATTTACAACTACTACAAACAGCATGGCTATAACACGGTCGTCATGGGCGCAAGTTTCCGTAATATCGGTGAAATCATCGAATTAGCGGGTTGCGACCGCCTGACTATTGGCCCTTCATTACTCGAAGAGCTGGCAAACTCTCAAGTTGCTATTCAACCTAAACTGCTTCCTGCCAGCACCACGGTTGCAGCGGGTGAGCCTTTAACCGAAGCGCAATTCCGCTGGGACTTCAACCAAGACCCTATGGCGGTCGACAAGTTAGCAGAAGGTATCCGTAACTTCGCCATCGACCAAGGCAAACTCGAAGTCATGCTCAAGGCAAAACTGGCAAACTAAGTATCTTCGGAGACGATTCGATGACTATCTTGACCCAAAGCACAACTTGGCAAGCGTTAGCCGCGCATAGCCAGCAGATCCCGCATATGCGGGAACTCTTTGCAGGCGATCCTGCACGCTTTAGCAATATGTCGCTTTCTACCTGTGGCTTATTTTTAGATTATTCAAAAAATAGAGCGACACCAGAGACACTCAACTTGCTGCTGACACTGGCGCAAGAGGCAAAGCTTGACGCTAAAATCAAGGCGATGTTTGCTGGTGATATTATTAACACCACCGAAAAACGTGCCGTGCTGCATACCGCACTGCGCAGCACCGCCGAGCAAACCATTATTGCCGAAGGTCAAGATATCGTTCCTGAAGTACAGCAAACGCTGAACAAAATGCAGCAATTTGTCACTTCAGTTACCTCAGGACAATGGAAAGGTTTCACTGGCAAAACCATTACCGATATCGTCAGTATCGGTATCGGTGGTTCGTTCCTTGGCCCTAAAATTGTTTCCCAAGCATTACGCCCATATTGGATGACAGGCCTCAATTGCCATTTTGTTGCCAACGTCGATGGCACCTCGATCAGTGAAAAACTTAAGCTGCTCGATCCAGAAACCACCCTGTTTATCATGTCGTCTAAGTCTTTTGGTACACAAGAGACACTGACCAACACCTTAACGGCCAAGGCGTGGTTCTTAGCCAAAGGTGGTTCACAGTCAGATGTGGCGAAGCACTTCGTTGCCGTGACCTCTAACGTGGCAAAAGCGACTGACTTTGGTATCGATGCAGACAATATCTTCCCGATGTGGGATTGGGTTGGTGGTCGTTATTCACTTTGGTCAGCTATTGGCTTACCCATCGCTTTACTTATCGGCATGGATAACTTCCGCTCCCTATTAAAGGGCGCGCACCAAATGGATACCCATTTTGCCAATGCGCCTCTGGCCGAAAATATGCCCGTCATCATGGGCTTATTCTCGCTGTGGTATGGCAATTTCTTTAATGCCCAGAGCCATGTGGTACTGACCTACGATCATTACCTACGTGGACTTCCCGCTTACTTCCAACAACTCGATATGGAAAGTAATGGTAAGTCAGTCACGCTCAACGGTACTCATGTGGATTACAGCACGGGTCCTGTGATTTGGGGCGGCGAAGGCACAAATGGTCAGCACGCTTACCACCAGCTGCTGCATCAAGGTACCGCATTAATCCCTGCCGATTTCATTATGCCGCTGCAAAGCCATAATCCTATCGGAGAGCACCATGATCAGTTAGCCTCTAACTGCTTCGGACAAACCCAAGCACTCATGCAAGGCCGAACCTTGGATGAAGCGCTGGCCGAATTGAGCAAGAGCAGCTTAAGTGATGAAGAGAAGTTACTTATCGCCAAACACAAAGTCATGCCAGGCAATAAGCCAAGCAACACTCTGTTAATGGATAAGCTGACTCCTGAAACCTTAGGCGCACTGATTGCGCTCTATGAGCACAGAACCTTTGTCCAAGGCGCTATTTGGGACATCAACTCCTTCGACCAATGGGGTGTTGAACTCGGGAAAAGCTTAGGTAATGACGTCCTCGCCCGCATCGGCGCTGAGCAAGACGCCACCGCCTTAGACGCCTCAAGCAATGGGTTAATTAACCTATATCGACAGGGTAAAATCTGATCGAACAAAAAGCCAGCAATTGCTGGCTTTTTTATTCTATCTTATTAATAAACCTAAAATATTCACTCACAACTTCCTCTAGCGCTCTCGCGAAGATCAATAACATATCATTCAAACTTCATTTCAAGTTAACACAAATGAAACATAATTCTTGCACCCTGTTTTGAAAATATGTTATTTAATCGCTGACAAAACATACAACAACAGGAGGTTACCATGGATCGTTTAGATTATGGTTGTGCGCTAGATGAAGTCGTAGAAAGACCCGATCGCTCGCGAGGCTCCAATAAAAAGCGTAAGTGGCGAGAAATTGAAGCGTTAAAGGACAAACATCGTTTACTCAAGGAACTTCAAGAGATTGATAACAACTTTGATTACGATATAGACGCTATCCAGTTGTAACCCATTGTTTGATAAACAGCATATAAAGAAAAAGCGCCAATGGCGCTTTTTCTGTTTCTACACTCATCTACTCAGCTGTCCTGAGGTAAGAACGCAGCTCATCAAAGGCTTGTTGCTCACGGTCGAGGAATAACGGATCATCGATTAACGAAGCTTGGCATTGCTGCTCAATAAGGTGCCAATCCTTATCGGTTAAGGTTTTAGCCAGCAGAGGGAAAATATCCCGCTCTTCCATCTGCATATGCTTTTCTTGCAGCTCCACATATTCGGCAAAATCAGCGACTAATTTATCCCTCGCGACCACTATGTCACTCAGGATCAAATTCAAGGTATTCATTAATGCCGAGGAGGCTGCGGTTACCACTTGGTGCTCGGCGCTAAGCTTATCGATTTCATCATTTGCCTTATTTGCCAAATAATAAGCATAGATAATGTCTTCAACAGGATGATGGCTACGCTCAGCATATCCTTGCATATACTCTACTATGTCCCGAACCACGATAAAATTAATCGCCTCGCCTTCAGCTAATTTCATCTGCTTGTTTTTCAAGACATTCAATAAAACTGCTATATGTTTATGATCATGCATGAGTCTTTTAAGCATATCGCCTCCTGAAATTGGGCTCTGACTATTGATACTAGTCAAGTCGTCTATCGATCTCCAATATAACAGGCGAATTCCTGTTCACTTTATGACCATGATCAAGTAATTAACACGAGAGTCTGTAAAAAAGGCAATATTAATAGGCAAAACATCTTTATGTCACAATAGTGAGCATGGACAGTGAGTTAGGACAACTATCTCTAACCCACTGCAACTTGATGATTATGGATTTAATTCACTAAGCTGTTGTTGCAATTCTTTAAATTTGGCAATTATCTTAGCATCAACCGACACAGGCTCAGTTTCGCTTTTTGCCAACTCAGGGTATTGCTTCAGCAGCGTTTGCGCTAAGGCAGATGCCTCCTGGCTTTGTTTGGCTTCAATCAAGGCTTGTAAGCGTGTTAAAGACGCCATCAAAGCCTCATCACGAGGTATTACAGCTTGATCTGGCTGCGGCAGTGCCCGCGCAATTTGTGGTGCTGCACGAGACTCAGCTTGCTGATTTTCCTGCGCAGACATCTTAGCCTGTGCCCTCATAGCTTCCCTTTGCCGATTTTGTGTGGCGGCCTCTTCCACTTTGGCTTGATGCGCCATCTCGGCTTGCTGCGCAGCGTTATCTAACTGAGTTTGAGCGGGCATTGGCGCACTCATAGTCAAAGCGGCAGGCGCGACTAACTCCTCTTCAAAATAGCCTCGGTTAAGGGTCACTAAACCAACGACAAGCATTAAGGAGGCGGCGCTCGATAACGCCCATGGGAAACGGCGCCAAATAGGCGTTGCTGCTGGCTTTAACTGGTTAACGTTGATGTCAGCCAAATGGGCCTGTGATAGGCGCAAAATATCTTGATCGAGCCTCTCGGGTGGCATTTCAAGTGCTTGTTTGTGATACCAAGCCGAGACTTCCTGACGTAGTGCCTCTTCTTCCGATGACAGAATGGAATTACTCATGACCAACCTCCTGCCATTTAGCATTGACACAATCTTTTAAGCTTTGATACGCGTAGCGAATGCGGCTCTTAGTCGCCTCGAGTGTCACCCCGGCAATATCGCTGATCACTGCGGCGGTAAAGCCCATTTCGATATTGAGAATAAAGGCCTCTTTCTGCACTTGGGGTAACAGAGCTATACAGGTTTTCAGCAACAGACTCTTTTGCGTTTCCTGCCAATGCACATCGGGTTGTTCCTGCTCCGCTCCCACAAAAGTATCTAGCCCTTCCTCGTTATCGTGGCTGACTAGATCTACTGGCTTAACCGCTCTGACATGGTCAATCAACAGATTATGGGCAATCCGATAGAGCCAAGTATTAAACTTAGCGCTCGGCTCATAGTTTGCGGCGGCACGGATCACCCGTCCCCAGGTTTCTTGATATAAATCTTCGGCTAACTGTTTGTCACCGAGTTGGCGTACAAAGTAACGGTACAAAGCGCCTTTGTGTTTAAGATAAAGCTGCTCAAACGCTTTGCCATCGCCCTTGGCATAGCGCAGCATTAACTGTTCATCGGTATGCTCATGGGCATGCATTTGCGGTATCGCTAGGGCCATGGCAGCTCCCTAATGGTTAACTAACTGAAACATAATAATTTGACTCATTGCTGATGCGGTTTGTCCTCGGGCGGGAAAGGTTTATCTCCGGCATCAAAGGATTTTTTGATTGGCGCTCGCTGTGTTTGTGCGAGTGCCGCAGCGGTATCGACAAGTTGCATAAATTCATGTCGATAGCCGCTGGTATCTTCCCCCAGCGCAGAACGTGTAAGCGCACTAAGCTTATTATAATCAAATTGATGCAAATAGTGGCTCTGATTCAGCAACTGTCCTAATCCTGCCACCGCAGCGGCAAAACGAAAATCATCACTCGCCTGCGCTAATGATTTTACCCTTTGGTCTGCTCGAATCGGATAACTCAGTAGCTGGCTTTGAGTCGCATCCGGTAGCTGATAACGTAATTTAAGGTAGGCGATTTCGTCGCGGCTATATTTTTCATTGCCCGTTTTGGGATTATAGCCATAGCGAAGTTTATCATTGGCCAAATTGCCCGCATCCACATAACGCAACTCGTAAAGTGCTGTGACTGTATGCCCTGCGCCAATTTCACCGGCATCCACCTTATCGTTATTAAAATCCTCCCGCGCGAGAGCGCGGTTCTCATAGCCAATCAAGCGATACTCGGCCACAAGAGCGGGATTAAACTCGACCTGCACTTTCACTTCTTTCGCTATGGTGAGTAAGGTTGCACTTAACTGTTCCACCAGCACTTTTCTCGCCTCATTGAGAGAATCAATATAGGCGTATTGCCCATTGCCCTTATCGGCTAATTGCTCCATCAAATGGTCATTGTAGTCGCCCATACCAAAGCCGAGTGTCGTGAGCCCAATGCCCTGTTGTTTCTGCATGCTAACTAAATCGATTAACTCATCGAGGTTGGTCGTGCCGACATTAAAGTCACCGTCGGTCGCGAGAATGACTCGATTGATACCGCCTTCAACAAAATGTTTCTGCGCTAATTGATAGGCGAGCTGAATCCCCTGTGCCCCATTGGTTGAACCGCCGGCACTGAGCTGCTCTAACGCATAGTTAAGGGTTTGAGTATCGTTACCAGCTGCGCCATCTAACACTACGCCAACGGCGCCGGCATAGACGACAATCGAAACCTTATCCTGAGCATCCAGTTGCTGAGTCAGCATTTTCAAGGCAGTTTTCAGCAGAGGTAACTTATCGGGCGATGCCATCGACCCAGACACATCCAGCAGAAACACTAAGTTACTGGCACCCAGTTCAGCCTTACTCTGTTCATATCCCTTCAAACCGATGCGAAGTAACATCATGTCATCGTTATAGGGTGATGGCGCAAGCTCAGTCGTGACACTAAAGGGCGCATCATTTTTTCCTGGCAGTGGATAGTCATAGGAAAAATAATTCAGCATTTCCTCAACTCGCAGAGTGTCCTTCTGTGGTAATCGCCCTTCCTTCAACATTCGCCTTAAGGTCGTGTAACTACCAGTATCGACATCGATAGCAAAGGTGGAGACCGGGATTTCCCCCGCAACCATGATGCCGTTTTGCACTTGTTTCTCGAAGCGATTGCGCTCGGGTGCCACAGCCTCCGGCCAATCGCCATTTAACGTGGGCGCAGCACTGATACTGGCAGCAGGTTGCGACATATAGGCTCGATGCTCAGCACTCATTATCCGCAGTTTTGCTGACGAGGCTTGTTCATGCATGGCGATTGCGGCCTCTCTTTGCCTATTGGCCTGACGCTCGGCACTTTCATTAAGCTCTACACTTTCATCAAGCTCTGCACTTTGTTTAAGCGCCGCCTGTTGCTCGGCGGCAAGTTTTGCTTGAGCGGCTAATTCAGCAGGGTTTTGCTGTTCCGCAGTTTTATCACTGCAAGCACTCAAACCAAGCAAAATAGCGAGTGTTAATCCCGAAACAACAAAACTTAAATGCGCTTTATGGCGAAAGACTGAAGATGGATATCTCATGATAGTGACCTAATCAAAGTGTTCTCAATGGTGGATATCTCTATAAACGCAGCTTCGGCACAAAAGGGTTATTTGATGAGAGAAATTGTCACATCCGTTTTACCAAGCACAGTATTTATCAAAAACAAAGACATTTAACCGTCTTTTGCAACTATGATCACACAAGGACATTTTTCTGGACTCTAAAATAGAGCCTTGTAACAAGCCGCGTTTATGGACCCACACGTGTCACACTCTGCTCATTTGTTTTCATTAAGAATTGCCCACGCCCTTAGCGAGGCGTGCGTAAAAGATAAGTATTCGGTTAAACGTTTTGGACAAGATCTGCTGGCGGGACTGACCGTCGGGATTATTGCCATTCCGTTGGCGATGGCACTGGCGATTGCCAGCGGTGTTGCCCCACAATATGGCCTATATACCGCCATTGTCGGTGGTTTTATCATAGCGATGACGGGCGGCTCCCGTTATAGCGTGTCAGGGCCAACGGCCGCCTTCGTCGTATTACTCTATCCCATCGCCCAGCAATTTGGTTTAGCGGGGCTGCTCATTGCGACTGTGATGTCAGGCATGATGTTAGTCGCCATGGCGATGTTAAGGCTCGGCAGATTGATCCTCTACATCCCAGAATCCGTCACCTTAGGCTTTACTGCAGGGATTGGGGTAGTGATTGCAACCTTGCAGCTAAAAGACTTCTTTGGCCTGCATATAGAGCACATGCCGGAGCAATATTTTGCCAAAATCATGGCTTTAGGTCAGGCATTACCCAACCTTCACTTGCCGAGCTTATTAGTCGCCGCGGCCACCTTAGCCACTATGTTACTCTGGCCTAAATTGAAGATCCCAGTACCAGCCCATCTGCCCGCAATTGCCTTAGGCAGTATTCTTGCCCTAGTGTTAAATGCCATGGGCGCCGATATTGAAACCATAGGAACACGCTTTCATTATCAATTAAGCGACGGCAGTGTCGGCACAGGTATTCCCGCTGTACTCCCCCACTTTGAATGGCCTTGGTTACAAACGGGCGCAAACGGTCAAACCTTTGAATTTAATCTTGCCACCTTTCAAGCCTTACTGCCCGCCGCCTTTGCGATTGCCATGTTAGGTGCGATTGAATCGCTGCTGTGTGCCGTAGTGCTCGATGGCATGACAGGAAAACGCCACAGCGCAAACAGTGAGCTCCTCGGCCAAGGTATAGGTAACATCATTACCCCGTTCTTTGGCGGTATCCCAGCAACGGCGGCCATTGCGCGCAGCGCGGCAAACGTTAAGGCGGGAGCCCAGAGCCCAATAGCATCGATGATCCACGCCATAGTGGTCTTGGTGGGTTTAGTCGCGCTCGCGGGAGTATTAGCCTACTTACCCATGTCAGCCATGGCCGCATTATTATTGGTGGTGGCTTGGAATATGAGTGAAGCCCCCAAAGCGGTGCATTTACTGAAAACGGCGCCCACCAGCGATATTTTGGTGTTTCTAACCTGTTTTTCACTCACAGTCATTTTCGATATGGTGATCGCCATCAGCGTGGGGATTATCTTAGCCGCGCTACTGTTTATGAAAGAAATTGCTGAGATGACCAAGCTCTATGATATCAGCACCAATAAGCGCTATGTCGATCAACCCCTCCCCGCTGACTGGGCGGTGATAAAAATTAACGGCCCATTGTTTTTTGCCGCGGCAGATCGAATTTTTGCCGAGATAGCGAGCCTTACTCAAGACAAACAAGTCATCGTCCTTTACTTAGATGGGGTATCCATCCTCGATGCGGGGGGTCTTGCGGCACTCAATAAGCTCATAGATAAATGTAAACTTAACCACACTAAGCTGATCATTGCCGATTTGCAGTTCCAACCCATTCGCACCCTAGCGAGAGCTAAAGTGCAACCGATTGAAGGCGTACTGAAGTTTTATCCCACTCTGCGTGAAGCCTTGGCAGAAGCGCCTGTGCCAGAACAGATTATCGAATCAAGTACGACTGTCACTCAGTCACCCTCAAGTTAACCCTTCTTATACCTGTCCCCTGAAACCTTTAATGGTCTCAGGGGATTTAAGCCCATTCAGCGAACACTTTATCCACGCTAAAAGCGCTATTTTTACGCGCAAAAACGTCAGAAATCAGGCTTTACATGCTATTATTCTGCGCCATGATGCTCCCGGCTCTGATAGGGGTTGCGGACATCGACTGTACCCAGACCTAATACAAGGTCGAAATATAATTAAAATTAGTGAGTTAAGGAGTTATCATGCAAGCCCTTGTTGCTGTTGTTATGGGTTCTAAGAGTGATTGGCCCACAATGGAAGCCGCCGCTGAGATCATGGATAAACTACAAGTGCCTTACCATGTTGAAGTCGTATCTGCCCATAGAACGCCAGATAAACTGATGGAGTTTGCAGCCGGTGCCGCTGACCGTGGTTTTAAAATTATTATAGGTGGTGCGGGCGGTGCTGCTCACTTACCCGGTATGATTGCCTCAAAAACTCGCTTACCCGTATTAGGTGTACCAGTACAAAGCAAAGCGCTGTCGGGTATGGATAGCTTACTGTCTATCGTACAGATGCCAAAAGGCATTGCCGTAGGCACACTGGCCATCGGAACCGCTGGAGCCTTTAACGCCGGACTACTCGCCTGTCAAATCTTAGCCAATAACGATGCCGAACTTGCCGCACGTTTAGAAGCCTTTAGGGAAGAACAAACCCGCGCAGTGCTGGACAATCCCGATCCGAGGGAAGCCTAATGACTCAAGCAAGCGCAAAACCTAAGATTTGGGTATTAGGTAATGGCCAACTTGGCGCCATGCTGACTCACGCGGGCGAACCTCTGGCTATCGATGTTCGCGCCGTCGATATCATGACGCCAACCGATGAAATCCTGCCGCTGGCACCTCACGATATCATCACAGCCGAACGCGAGCAGTGGCCCGAATCCGCCTTAAGCTTACAACTCAGCACCCATCCGCATTTTGTTAACGGCCCAGTATTTAGCCGTTTGGCCGATCGTTACAGCCAAAAAAGCTTACTCGATCAGATCCAAGTCCCAACGGCGCCTTGGACACTTGTCGATGATAAAACCGACGTCGAAAATCTATATCAAGCCTTTGGCCCTCGAGTGCTAATGAAGCGCCGCACAGGTGGTTACGACGGTAAGGGTCAACATTGGCTAAAACAAGCCGAAGCGGGAGAGATACCCCAAGATTGGCGTAACTTGGCCATTGCCGAACAAGCAATCAACTTCGATGAAGAAGTCTCCTTAGTCGGCGTACGTACCCGTGAAGGTCAATGTGTGTTTTATCCATTAACACTCAACCTGCACCAAGACGGTATTTTGATGGCCTCAATTTCGCCACTGACTCGTCTGAACCACCTGCAAGCGCAAGCGGAAGGCATGCTCAGCGCCATTATGCATGAGCTGGAATATGTCGGCGTGATGGCGATGGAGTGTTTCCGTGTTGGCGATAATCTGCTGGTTAACGAGTTAGCCCCGCGGGTACACAACTCAGGCCATTGGACCCAAGCAGGCACCCATATGGATCAATTCCAACTGCATTTAAGAGCCCTGTGCGGTATTGCGATTCCGCAGCCACAGGTGAACTTTCAATGCGTGATGGTCAATTTGATTGGTATCGAAAACGACCCCCGCTGGCTAAGCCTGCCCAATGCCGAGCTGTATTGGTACAACAAAGAGGTTCGTCCTGGCCGCAAAGTCGGACACTTAAACCTTTCTGTGCCGAATACAGCCGTGTTAAAAGACAGTATTAGCGCGCTGCAAACTTGGATGCCAAGCCAATACCAAGCGCCACTCGCGTGGATTTTAGCTGAGTTCGCTAAAGCCTAACCGAGCCGCAGACCACTGATAAGGGAGCAATTTTGTTCCCTTATCAGTCATTTTTTTATCTTCGTTATATACTTATCCATACTCAGCGTGAATGAGTTAGTGATGTAGTGATTAAAGCAGACTAACCGGAGCACGAACAAAGGAACTGCCGAGTGAAATTAAGGGATAATTTTAAACGTAAAACCATAGACCGCCTGGACTATCGCTATCATCTATTGCTGCTGATAGTGCCAATAGTATTATTCGTCTTACTGTTTGTGTTTAATGCTCCCACCGAAGGCTGGACTATCCTGCCGCTGCTGTTTGTCTGTCTTATCTATGTGATTGCCTACAGCCTTATTTACTACCTGCACCAAGGGCGCTTAACCCGTCTATGGCAACACTTAGAGCAAGTGGTGAGCATTAACGATGCTATTTATGAACTTGCCCATCTGTCGAGCCAGTATAAAAATGAACATGCGTTTCTCGATGCACTGCTGAATAAAGCCGTTTGCATCATTAACGGAGCCGAAATGGGTAGCATCATCAAAGTCAACGAAGAGACCCATAAACTGCATTTCGAATCCGTTGTTGGGCTCGATCTTAACATGCTCAAGCAATTGAATTTTTCCCTCGAGCAGTCCTTCGAATATCGACTCACTAAGGGCAAATGCGATCGCGTGGTAGTAGTGGATGATATGAAGAACATCAATGCCGCCAGCACGCTCACCGGCGAAGAGCAGCACATCTTGCTCACCGCTGCTAAGCAACCGATACGTTCTACACTCTCAAGCCCAATACGCATCGATGGCAAACTCTATGGCATGCTCAATCTCGACAGCAGTAGTGTCGGTGCCTTTAGTGATTACGACCGCAATCTGGTCTCTATTCTCACCCATGAAGCCAGCAATGCGATTGCCCTGTATCAAAAGTCACTGCAAATCACCAAATTGGCGAATTTCGACAATCTGACCGGACTGTATAACCGTAAAAACTTCGAAGATGCTCTGCAACATTGGCAACCTAAGGCTCATCTAGGCAGCTTTTTGGTGATTATCGATATGGATAATCTCAAGACCATTAATGATCAGCATGGGCATCAGGCCGGCGATATGGCCATCAAACAAGTAGCCAAGACTATTCTCGGCTTTTGGCATAATAAAGGCATTATCTCGCGCTTCGGGGGGGATGAGTTTGTCGCTCTCTGCCATGGTCCATTAGAGCTGCTTGAAAGCGATTTGGATGCTATGCGCGTCAAGTTACACCAAGAGTCATCCTTAAATCTTAACTTCAGCGTGGGTATAGCCACATACGACAATGATTGGGCAAAATCATTTAAACTGGCAGACCAAGCCATGTATGAGCAAAAACGCGGTAAGAAGAAAGCAGTAAAAGCACTCGAAGCGATTGCGGCCAATAACCAATTGGCGCAGTAGTGACATTAGGAGCTTATCAACTATAAGCTCCTAAACACATGAATGTTACTAGCCGAAGAATAAGCGCCACAACCAAGAAGAATCTAGATCCTCCTGACAGGTTTTATACTGGGCCGCATAGCGCTTAGCCCTGTCATCCACCTTAGCCGCGACTTTAACCAGCCACGCCTTAGACTTATAAGTCCCACGGCGATAACCTCCCCAGCCTTCGTGATAGTTGAGGTATTGCGCCCTCGCATCCCACTTGGAAACGCCATTGATTTTATTGGTCTTGTAAATAAACCAGCCCATAAAATCCATGGCATCATCAAAATTACTCCGCGAAGACCAGCTGTTTCCCGTCTCGCGAACATAATCATCCCAGGTCATGGTTTTGGCCTGCGCATAGCCATAGGCATCACTGGCTCGACCGATGGGAATAAACCCTAAGAAGTACTCCATGGGTGGCGCGGCATTATGCTTGAAGGAGCTTTCTTGATACATCATCGCCAGCGGCACATGCACAGGCACGCCCCATTTATCACGGGTGTCCTTAGCGGCTTCATACCATGAACGATGCTCTTGAAAAATATCGCAAAGGTTATCGGGAGATTTAGGCGGAGAAGTGGCGCAGCCAGAGAGTAAACCTATGGATGCACATAGCAGAGTTGTCGAAAGCCATTTCATTCAGCGCTTGTTCTCCCAAGAAATAAAACTGGCTCATCATCGCACAGTCACAGGGTGAGGCAAAGCGCCAATCCTGTTTTTGGCGCTAAGATCACCTTAGCGCCTATTATCAGGCCAAACTCATTAACAGAAATGACAATCCATTGTTAAATCGGACTATTTTGTTTCAGGGCTGAGATCAAACTGGCATTCATGGTTTTCTTGTTGCCACACACCAGGCTCCCAGTAGTTGGTATCTTTACCCATATAGCGCTTATCCGTATGGAATAAGGCGCCAATATGGTAACGCTGATGTCCTTCCACCATTAACTTGAAGGTTTTAGGAGTACGCGCACTGAGGGAAACCCCAAGGGAAGGATCATCAATCAGCTCGGCGACAGTGAACTCATATTCCCCCGGCGCCAACTGATAGTTAGGTTTAGACACCACGGGCTTACCATTGAGATGAGTCACCACTACGCGATACCAATGGGTGCTGGCATCGGGCTGTAAATACCCGGACACAGTGCCGCAACTTAAGTCATCTTCAGGCGAAGAGGCACAACCAGACAACAATGCCGTGAGTCCGAGTAGACTGGCGGCCAGTGTAAGTTTGTGCCCAGTTAAATAGTGACTCATTAGGATGAAGTCCCGAAATAGTCAGTCAGATAATCATCAAAGGATACCGCACTTTGCGCCGCTTCGATGTCCGCTTGCTTGTTAAGCGATGCTTGCGCCTCGACTTGATAATCGCTGATAACTTCGGCTGATAAGGGGTAATCCATAAAGTATTGGTGATACTGCTGCGCCAGTGACATCACCCATTGTCCATGGTCTTGGCCGTTAGTGATTAATTGTTGGATGACCTGCCCTGACAAGGTCTTTTGTGGGTCATTCACGGCTTCGCGCCAATGGGCTAAGGCCGCTTGGTAATCCTGTTTATCACCATCGAGTAATTTGGCCAATGCATCCAAATGCTCAAACAGATCCAAAAGCCACGTTTGCAGTGAGCGTGTACCTGTCTCGGTTAATAACTCGAGCCCAGGCTTACGGCCTTCAAGCACGACAGATTTTAAGTTAGCACTTAAACGGGCTTCTTCTGCCGCATCGGACTTAGGCGATTCGGTTAGTAAGCAATAGAGTAAGAACAAGTCGAGGAAACGCACTTGGTTCTCTTCAATCCCAATCGGGCTGAAGGGGTTTACATCTAATGCACGCACCTCAATATATTCAACCCCCGCACGGGCAAGGGCTTCTGAGGGTTTCTCACCGCTTTTGGTGACGCGCTTCGCACGGATTGGCGAGTAAAATTCGTTTTCAATTTGCAGCACATTGGCATTGAGCTGGCGATATTCACCATCCACCTTCACGCCGATATTGGCAAAGTTGGCCGAAGGCATCTTAATCGCGGCTCTCACCCCAGCCAGATACTCGGGCAGGGAGTTATAGCTGATGTTGAGATCTTCCTGCTCTTTATTGGTGTAACCCAGGTCGCTCATTCGCAGCGAAGTCGCATAGGGTAAATACAAGGTGCCGCGACCCGATTTTTCAAAGCGTAAATCGGTCTTCTGCCCCTTGATAAACGAGCTACACAGCGCAGGTGATGCCCCAAACAGATAAGGTAATACCCAGACTAAACGGCGGTAATTGCGAATGAGGCCAAAGTAAGATTTGGAGATAAAATCCCCAAAGCTCACGCTTTTATCACTCAGCTCATAGAGGCTTTGCCACAGCTCCTGCGATACCGAGAAGTTAAAATGCACCCCAGAGATAATCTGCATCAGGGCGCCATAACGGTAGGTTAAACCCTTGCGATACAAGGTTTTCATCTTACCTGTGTTCGAAGTGCCATAACGGGCGACTGGAATATTCTGCTCATCCTTCACATAACATGGCATGCTCACGGGCCACAGACGCTGACCATGCAAATGACGCACGCTAAAGGCATGGGTCTCGGTCAATCCTTGCAATAGGGGGCCAACTTGATTGTTTACTGGCGTGATAAATTCAAGCAGTGCTTCACTGTAATCTGTCGTAATACGCGAATGCGTTAATGCAGAGCCAAGCTCTAATGGATGACCATCTAACGCAAGGTAGCCTGACTCGTCGATACGCAGCGCTTCACGCTCAATTCCACGTAACATGCCAAGGAGTGCGGCACGCCCTTGAGCGTCCGAGAAATGTTGTACTAATTCATTGAATGGCTTCAATTTGCGCTTCTCTGATTGGTGATTCGCTATCGCGACAAGGTTAACAGTCAGACCTTTATTTTGAGGCTTATCTTTCAAAATACGCCTCAAAATAAATCTAAACCTGTCCGTGGAGCAAGCCTAATTACATTCTTCTGCGATAAAACGCAGACGGTGACAGCTAATGCTGTCACCGTCTTACTCGTTAATACTTTAGACTGACAGCGAGGTTGTGCTGCACAATTAGCTTGTCTGCAATTTATATTGGGTCGAAAAGCTAATTTACAATACTAAAGTTTCAATTGGATAGCCTAAAGTTGCTAAATCCGCTTCAATTTTCGCCTTATCTCCCACCACTAAGATGATCATTTTCGAGATATCTAGCTCGGAAGCCGCGAGGGCATTGAGTTCATCTTTTGTTACAGTATTTATAATTTTGTCCTGCTCGGTAGTAAAATCTTGGCTCAGCTGGTAACGCTGGATCATCCGCATAAAGCCGGCCTTCTGATAAGGCGTCTCATAATCCAATGCTTGCCCTTGGGAAACCGAGTTACGCATAAAGCCGAGCTCAGTATCTGTCATCCCATTCTGCTGATACGCTTTGATCTCTTTGATAAATTCATTTACCGCCTTGGCTGTAACATCGGTGCGCACATCACTCGAGGCCACAAAGTCACCGACTTCGATGCCACCGGTAAATGAACTACGAGCCCCATAGGTATACCCCTTGTTCTCACGTAAGTTGAGGTTAATACGGCTATTGAAGGCGCCACCAAGCGGATAGTTCATCAGGTAAGATTTAAAATAATTACCTGTTGCATCATAGGGTAAGGCACGTTTCGCAATGTTAATCACCGACTGAGCGGCGCCAGGTTTATCGATAAGATAGATAGTCCCGCCCTTCAGAGCTGGGAATGACTTGAGTGGCGGCAACCTACTCGCCTCCCCTTGCCATTGACTCAATCCCGCGAGCTTAGGTAGCAATGCACTTTCAGGGAGATTCGCTACCGTAATGATCTTAGCGTTTGCACCACGGTACTGCTCAGCGTAAAACGCCTTCACATCCGCAAGTGTCAGCGCGGCAACGGAATCTAAGGTCCCTGCATCGCTGACGCCTTGAGCGTTATTCTTACCATAGAGCAAGCTATACAGCGCAGAGTTAGCGACATAGCCGGGGTCTGACTGCATATGCTGAATTTGCTGCAATTGTTGTTGCTTCACCCGCGCAAAGTCGGCATCGTTAAACGCAGGCTGGAACAGCTTTTCTTCTAAAATGGCTAAGGTTTCATCCAAGTGCTCGGTGAGCGCCGACACCTTAATGGTGCTTTGGGATTCGGAGGCACTAAAGTCCACCGTACTGCCGAGCATCTCAAGCGCCTGCGACAATTGCTCGGTTGAGCGCTTTTGCGTCGACTCATTCAGCATCTCAGCGGTTAAGCTTGCTAGGCCCGCCTTTTCAACGGGCACTAATCTGTGCCCGCCGTTAAGATAAATCACTAACTCCACAGTCGGGGTTTCACTGCTTTGAGTGCCCATCACTTCGATGCCATTGGCTAACTTAGTGGTCCAAATCGTCGGGACTTTAAGCACGGGCGCCGCGCCAGAGGCTGGCATTTGGGAGCGGTCGAAACTTGACACTAACTTGGCAGCGGGTAAATCGCCCTCTACAGCCGTATTCGCCACGGGCAAGGTTTGAGGGGTGAAGTTATCCGGATGAGCGACTAAAGCCGTCATTCCCTGCGGCACCACACTCATCACCACCATGGGCTTGTCTTTGATGTACTTTTTAAATACCCGCATCACATCGTCTTTGGTCACATTGGCGTAGCGCGCAAGGTCTACTGCAATCTTATTCGGCTCACCAAACATGTTTTGATTCAAGGCAAGCATAGACACTTTGCCCTTTACGCTCTGCAGGCCAAAAATGGTATCGGCCTCAAACTGCACTTTCACTTTTTGCAGGTCATCGTCGGTGACGCCGCGCTGCTCAAACTCATTAATCGAGTCGAGAATACGCTGTTTAAGTTCGGCTAGGGTCGCACCTTTTTGCGGATTGGCTAAGGCATAAATCGACATCTGACAGGCTAACTCTTGGCAGGGTTGGCTCACACTTGCCTGTACAGCATAACCGTCCTTAACCAAGTTTTTGTAAACGAGTGAGGTTTTACCGCCACCGAGGATATTGGCTAATAAGTCCAGCGCGGCTTCATCGGGATGGCTGGCATACACAGTCGGAAAGCCGATGCGGATCAGCGGTAAATGCACGTTATCTTCCATCGAGATATAGCGCGTCTTATCGAGCGTAACTAAGGTCTTAGGCTCTGGCTGAACCTCGGGGCCACGGGGAATTTCGCCAAAGTATTTGTTTACCCAGGCTAAGGCTTGTAGTTCATCAAAATCGCCGCCAATGGTCAGAGTGGCGTTATTCGGGCCGTACCAACGCTGGAAAAAGTGTTTCACATCATCCACTGTGGCGCGGTTAAGATCCTCTGGCCAACCGATCACAGGCCAAGAATAGGGATGACCAACCGGGAACATCGCCTGATTAAAGCGCTCGCTCATTCTGCCATAGGGTTGATTATCAATGCGTTGAGCGCGCTCGTTTTTCACTGTCTCGCGCTGCACTTCAAACTTTTCGCTGGTCAGCGCCGGCAACAAAAAGCCCATACGGTCAGACTCGAGCCACAGCATTTTTTCGAGCTGGTTGCTAGGGACTGTCTCAAAGTAGTTGGTTCTGTCGGTATTGGTTGAGCCATTCAGCGTGCCCCCCGCCTCGGTCACCACCTCAAAATGTTGCTCATCGGCGACGTGCTCAGAGCCCTGGAACATCATATGTTCGAATAAATGGGCGAAGCCTGAACGGCCAGCAAGCTCTCTGGCCGAGCCAACGTGATAAGTCACATCGACATGCACTAAGGGATCGGAATGATCTTGATGCAAAATAACCGTTAGACCATTGGCAAGCTGATATTTTTTAAAGGGAATACCGACTTCAGAGTCCTTCAGTTGCACATTTTCAATTAACTTTACACCCACGGGTAATTGAGTTGAGGTTTGAGTGGCACAACCTGCAAGAGCGGCGGAGATCGCAACCGCTAATATCCATTTTTTCAAGGTATTCCCCTTATACATCAATAGGCTAAAAAATTAGCCCCTGTAGAATGCTCGGTATCAATAATGAGTTCAGACTCATTAAGCCCTGCAAAGTTCCAAGTAATACAAGGACTTCCTTTGCAGTCTTATCATCCTTTAACCGAACAACACGTTTAAAAACTAACTAAACCAATGCAATGTGACGGCCGCCACGATAAGGTAACGCAGGGTTTTGCCGATCAAAATAATCACTAATGCGGGAAGCACCCTAAGCTTTAACCACCCCGCCAATAAACATAATAGATCGCCAATCACTGGCGCCCACGACAACAATAACGACCAAACACCGTAACGCTCAATAAGGGCTAAGGCTTTGGCATGTTTTCCTTCACTTAGGGCCTCGGGGGACTTTGCAAACCGGCCGATGCGCCCTAGATAAAAACTCGTCATCGCCCCTAAGGTATTGCCCACACTGGCCACCACCACTAATGCGGCCCAAGCTTGCGGCGCTTTATTCAGCAATGCAATCAGTAAAACTTCTGATCCTCCCGGTAACAAGGTTGCGGCTAAAAAAGCCCCAGAAAACATCATGCTTAATTCAGACATAAAAGCTTACTCTATGAAATTACTGCTCTTTCACACTATCAAACAGTGAACTACCACAGCGTTAAAAGGATGTAGCGACTAACCATTTCACAACAAACTCATTTATCACAATAAGTTATAAGAAAATCGGTTTGTTATAACCCTACCACAGCCGATACAATGCTTTTAATGGCAAAAAATGTCCTGTACCTGACTCGTCGCTTGGTATAAGTTCATTCACTTCAAGTGGATACTCATACTAGCATCTCAGGTCCATGGGCTTGTAATGATATATTTTTGGAAAACGCATGATCCTTCAAACCATTAGCCGCATTCCTTTTTGGCAAAAAGTCCTCGCAGGCTTTATTTTAGGTGCGCTCGTTGGCGTACTGTTAGGCGAAACCGCTACCGTGCTTAAACCCCTTGGTGATTTGTTTATCAGCGCCATTAAGATGCTGGTTGCGCCACTGGTCTTTTGTGCGATTGTAGTCAGTATCACCTCGCTCGGCTCTCAAACAAATCTCAAACGCTTAAGTCTTAAGACCTTAGGCATGTTCATGCTGACAGGCACTGTCGCCTCACTGATTGGTTTAGCGGTTGGCTCGCTTATCGATATGGGCGGCACAATGCAACTGGCCACCACGGAAGTGCGTGAGCGCAATATTCCAGGCTTTGCGCAGGTGCTGCTCGATATGATCCCAGTCAATCCCTTTGCCTCACTGGCGGATGGAAAAGTACTACAGATCATTGTATTTGCTGCATTAGTCGGGATCGCCATCAACAAGGTTGGCGAGAAAGCCGAACCACTAAAACGCACCATAGAAGCGGGTGCCGAGGTCATGTTCCAACTGACACGCATGGTGCTTAAACTCACCCCAATTGGCGTATTTGGTTTAATGGCTTGGGTGGTCGGTGAATATGGTTTATCGACCCTATTACCTCTAGGCAAATTTATTGCCGCCATCTATATTGCCGCCCTTATCCATATGATTTTTGTCTACGGCGGACTGGTTAAATTTGCCGCGGGCTTAAGCCCTGTACAATTTTTCCGTAAGGCTATGCCAGCGCAATTAGTGGCTTTTAGTACCTCTTCAAGTTTCGGCACCCTACCAGCAAGTACCAGAGCGGTTGAAACCATGGGTGTTTCAAAGCGTTATAGCGCCTTCGTTATGCCACTCGGCGCCACCATGAACATGGATGGTTGTGGTGGTATCTACCCTGCAATTGCCGCGATTTTTATCGCTCAAATTTACGGCATTCCACTCGATACCTTAGATTATGTGATGATTGCCGTCACAGCCACTGTTGCCTCAGTCGGTACCGCAGGCGTGCCAGGCAGCGCTATGGTGATGTTAACCGTTACCTTAGGTGTGATTGGTTTGCCCCTAGAAGGTATCGCCTTTATTGCCGCCATCGACCGTATTATCGATATGATCCGCACCGCGACCAACGTCACAGGCGACATGATGACCGCCGTGGTGATTGGCAAATCTGAAAATGAGCTTGATGTTGAGCAGTTCTACAGCAACGAGACTCAAACGGCTGCGGTTGCCGATAATTAATCACGATAAATCATTAAGAGTTATCCACTAAAAAAGACCGCTTCGATGCGGTCTTTTTTATTATCCGTATTTCATTTATTGCGAATAAAACGTCCATGACTTTCGGCTAAGCAAGCTGTTAAACTCTTCACTTATTGACTAAAAGTAGAATGAAGCATGACTAAACTATTTTTATTCCCACTTATCCTTTGCTTGCTGTGGATACTGTTTTTAAAAGCCAACGGTTTACCGCTGGCTCAAGGAAAACGTGGCTTTATCTACATCATCGCCATCAGCGGCACGGTGATTTTGCTGCTTATGCTGCTCCTATGGTTAACGGCTTAAAAGCCTATTGGCTCACAATAGGCTTTGCTCTAGCCTCCCAACTCGCAGCCTAGCCAAGCACAGCCAGTAAAATCCCCGCCGCCACCGCAGAGCCTAATACCCCTGCAACGTTTGGCCCCATGGCGTGCATCAGCAAAAAGTTATGGTGATTAGCCTCTAACCCCACCTTATTCACCACCCTTGCCGCCATTGGCACTGCCGATACGCCCGCCGCGCCAATTAACGGGTTGACCTTACCGCCGGTTAATTTACACATCAGTTTTGCCATCAGCACCCCTGCTGCGGTACCAATCCCGAATGCCAACGCGCCCAGAACCAAGATCCCCAAGGTTTCGACGCGCAAGAATTGCTCCGCAGAAAGTTTAGAACCGACGGCCAAACCTAAGAAAATGGTGACGATATTAATCAGCTCGTTTTGCGCCGTTTTCGATAATCTATCTACCACACCCGACTCACGCATTAGGTTGCCAAGGCAAAACATGCCAACCAGAGGAGTCGCTGCGGGTAAAAATAGAATCGTTAAGCCCAATACCATCAGCGGGAAAATGATCTTCTCCTTTTTACTCACCTCCCTGAGCTGCTCCATCTTTATCTCACGCTCGGCTTGTGTGGTAAGTAAGCGCATGATGGGCGGCTGAATAATCGGCACCAACGCCATATAGGAATAGGCTGCCACGGCAATCGCTCCCAACAGTTCAGGCGCGAGCTTAGAGGCAAGGAAAATCGCCGTAGGTCCATCCGCGCCGCCAATAATGGCAATGGCTGCGGCGTCCTGCATGGTAAATTCAAAGCCTGGCACCAGATTCAGCGCTATCGCCCCAATTAAGGTTGCAAAAATCCCAAACTGCGCCGCTGCGCCGAGTAGCAAGGTCTTTGGATTGGCAATCAGTGCACTAAAATCTGTTAGCGCTCCGACCCCCATAAAGATCAGCAGTGGAAACACCCCGGTTTCAATCCCAACATGGTAGGCGTAATACAGCATACCGCCCTCATCGGTAAAACCCGCGTTGGGAATATTTGCCAGTACGGCGCCAAAACCAATGGGTAACAGCAGTAGAGGCTCAAAGCCACGCACTATCGCAAGGTATAACAGCAAGGCGCCTACAGCCATCATGAGTGCTTGCCCTGCAGTAAAATGGGCTATGCCCGTTTCGGCCCAGAAAGCCAGTAAACCATCCATAACGACTCCTAGGCTAAGGCCAATAATTGAGAACCCACTGCAACCGAATCCCCTTCTTTCACAAAGAGATGAGTAATAATGCCATCCCCCTGTGCGCGGATTTCGGTCTCCATTTTCATGGCCTCTAGGATGATAACGACATCGCCAGCACACACCTTGTCACCAATACCGACATGCACTTTGAAGATATTGCCCGATAGGGGCGCACTCATCTTAAGTTTCACTTCACTGGTTTGAGGTACTGACGCAGCACTCGACTGAGAAGGATTAGCTTGACCAAGCTGCAGTGCTGCTTGCCCTTGAGCTTGGATTTGACTGATTTCGCCACCCTCGGCGACTTCAACCACATAAGTTTGCCCCTCAACCGTGACGGTATAGGTTTCGGCCTCTCGCGGCGTAGCAGGTGATACTGGCGCAAGTTCAGGTTTTGGCTCAAAGGCGGTTGGATCGTGACGGTGCTTTAAAAACTGTAAGCCAATCTGCGGGAAGAGCGCGTAGATGAGTAAATCATCGTCCAGAGACTTTTCATTACTCTCAGAGACGAGACTAATACCCTGCTCCTGCGCCTTTGATAATAACTCCGCACGCAGTTTGTCCAACTCTGGTGCGAGTAAATCCGCAGGACGGCAGGTTATCGCCGCCGCGCCGTTTAGCACTCTGGCCTGCAACTCGGGATTAACCGGGGCTGGAGTGGCGCCATATTCGCCCCTTAACACGCCTTCAGTCTCTTTCGTCAACGATTGATATCTTTGCCCCATCAGTACGTTGATAACCGCCTGTGAGCCAACAATTTGCGAGGTTGGGGTAACCAAAGGCAGAAAACCTAAATCCTGACGTACCCTAGGGATCTCCTCCAGCACAGCATCGAGCTTATCAGCCGCGCCTTGTTCTTTGAGCTGACTCTCCATATTCGTCAACATGCCACCGGGTACTTGGGCACGAAGAATGCGCGAATCAATGCCCTTTAACGCCCCTTCAAACTTGGCGTACTTTTTCCGCACCTCACGGAAATAGGCGGCAATCTCTTCAAGCAAGGCAAGGTCATAGTGAGTTTCACGCTCAGTCTCAGCTACCATGGCAACCACAGTTTCAGTTGCCGTATGGCCATAGGTTTGGCTCATGGATGAAATCGCGGTATCAAGCACATCGATTCCCGCCTCTATCGCCTTTTGATAGGTTGCGGTACTCAGGCCTGTGGTGGCGTGGCAATGCAATGAGAGCATGAGTTGAGTTTGTGATTTTAAGCGACTGATAAGCTCAAAGGCTTCCATCGGCTTGAGTAGACCCGCCATATCTTTAATGCACAGCGAATGGCAGCCCATGTCCTCAAGACGCTTTGCCATATCGACCCATGTATTAACCGTATGAACGGGGCTGGTCGTATAAGAAATTGTGCCCTGCACGTGCCCACCGACATCACGCACCGCCTTTACCGCCATCTCAAGGTTACGCACATCATTCATCGCATCAAAGATACGGAACACATCGACCCCATTGGCATGGGCACGTTCGACAAAACGTGTCACTAAATCATCGGCATAATGGCGATAACCCAAAAGGTTTTGTCCGCGCAGTAACATTTGCTGAGGCGTATTAGGCATTAACTTTTTCAGCTCACGGATCCTATCCCAAGGATCTTCCCCCAAATAACGAATGCAGGCATCGAAGGTCGCTCCGCCCCAAGACTCGAGCGACCAAAAACCAACTTTATCAAGCAGAGGTGCAATCGGAAGCATGTCATCGATGCGTAAACGCGTCGCTAAAATAGACTGATGTGCATCCCTCAAGACGACATCGGTTAACTGTAATGGCTTAGACGCCACAATCGAATTTACTCGGTTCATATGGCGCTCCATTATCTAGCCTGAGAACGATACTGCTGGACGGCTAAGCTGATCGCAGCCACCAATTTAGGATCTAAGGTGTTTGCAGTTCCGGTCGAGCCCGCATTATTAACCTTTACCGGCTCTGCTGCTTTGGGCTCTTCACGGCACCACTTAGCAACCAGATGTACACCTAATATCAATACACTTAAAAATAAATAGACCAGCCCCATGCCCAATAACATGATGCCAACAGCATCTAAAAGCTGTTGTGTTAGCTCCCCTTTCACGTCAGTACCTCCTCCAGCTTCTCAACCCGCATCAAGTGTTAAATTTACAACTACACAACATCTCCATTGATAGCAAACTCAATCGCCGAATGTAAATTGGTAAGACCAATTTACATAAGATCAGCAACAAGTGTCTGAGGGATCCTTAGTGAACGAGCGATAAAATGAATATTCGTTAATGAAACAGTAAAGCAGAGACTTTTGTTGAGGAGTGAGAACGGGATAAAGATACGAGGCAAGATGCAACTAAAGGCAAAATGAACTGACAACAAGGTTCTAAATCTTCCTTAAACAAGCATACAAAGAGTACGTGCTTTGAATTTAACGATTGGTCCTATAAGGACAAAAATCAAAGGAACCTCAATACGGTACGCTGCAGTATTTGGACTAAGATGCCATTTAAAGAAATGATGCTAAAGGCTGGAGAATGAAGAAAACGGAGTAATAAGTCGCTCTCTATTAACATTGCATATGAGGCGATAAATTAAAAAGTCAGTAATTAAAGAAGTATTCTGAGGAATAGAATGTTGAAATTGAAAATGCCAAATGCAAAAAAGCCAGCTTATTCAGCTGGCTTTCTGCTCTCTTATCGAGAAAATTAGGCGCTTGGCGATGACCTACTCTCACATGGGGAGACCCCACACTACCATCGGCGCGATTGCGTTTCACTTCTGAGTTCGGGATGGGATCAGGTGGGACCACAATGCTATTGTCACCAAGCAAATTTGTTATTCACTACCTGTCTTATTGTCGCAGGCAGTAAATGA